>NZ_FRDK01000022.1 GCF_900143245.1 Flavobacterium fryxellicola | reverse complement strand
AAATATCAGACTGTAGGATTTGTTTTCTGATTCAAAATGTGTAATTTCGAATCGAGAACAAACGATTTACAATCTGCTTCCTGCTCATGCAGGGCACACACAGCGGTTTCAAGAAATGGCGAGAAATGTGGTAAATTCACAATTTTCTTTCGCAAGAAATTTAGTAGTAACAGAAAATATGCGGTTACGAAGTTCGCAACCTCGCAAAGCCGCGACACGTTGCAAGAAACCTTATGACGAAAATTACGCATAAAACAACGTTCTTAAAAATATTCAGTAGATACGAATTGCGAGATTTGTTCATTACTCAAAGAAAAAAATGAAATAGTGGAATATGCTGACACGAAAAAAAAGCAAGGGGACAAAACCTAACCGCACAAGTCCTTATTATAATGGTGCAAAATAATTTAATCAAAATGAAAAAAGTAATTTTTTCTTTAGCATTTATGCTAATCGGTTCGTTTGCTTTTGCAAACACAAGTGCAGTTGTAACTCCAAAAGCAGAAATAATAGAAGTTGTTTCTGAAAAACTAGTTACCTATGAAATTGACAATCCAATTATGGGTAAATTGTCAATTTCAGTACCTGAAAACGCTTTAAATAATAAAGCGGTTTGTGGTTTTCCAGTTTACTTCAATGATGGAGGTTCTGGAAGCTGGGGAGGTTCTGGAAGCTTTTGGTTCAATTGTGGCGGAGGAGCAACTATGGGTGATATTTTAGATGCATTACTTGCGTTGTTTTTCTAATTTAATTCTTACCCCAAGCTTTAAGCTTGGGGTATTTTAACTTTTAATATATTTGAAAATGAAAAAATCTTTAATCTTAATATTTACTATACTTTTTAACACCTTTTGTTTTTCACAAAACAAAACAGGTTTAATTATTTATGATATTAAATATCCTAATGAAAATAAAAACGCAAACACAGTAGAAACAAGAATGTATTTTAATGATACCATTAGTGCATCAATTGCATTCTCAACAAAATTTTATAAAAATACCAAAGAGGGAATAGAACAAGACGGAGAAGGTTTAAGAGTTAATTTTAAATATGGGGACGAAAAAGGTGAAATTATCCATAGAAATTTTAAAAAAGAAAATATTACTTTACGATTTCCTAAAACAACTGCTTTTGATGAATTTACAGTAGAAGATACTTGGTTAAAAATTGATTGGAAAATTCAAGAAGATACAACAAAAATAGGTAATTTTAATTGTAAAAAAGCAATTGGTGAGTTTAGAGATAGAACTTTTATAGTTTGGTTCACAGAAGAGATACCCATGCCTTACGGTCCTTGGAAGTTATATGGCTTACCCGGTCTTATTCTTCAAGCGGAAGACAAGGAAAAAATGTTTTCAGTCAAGTTTAAAAGTATTGAATATCCAACAAGTCAAGTTTTTGAAGTAAATAAGCCAATTGAAAAAGAGGCAAAAACTCTTAAAGATTATGTTTTTGCAATGGATAATTATCAAGACTTTCTTTTAGAAAAATTAAGGGCTAAAATGCCACGTGAAATGGCTTCAAGTTTAACAAAAATGCCAAGTAAAAAAGATACAAATAGAACTTATAAAGTTGAAAAGATTTTTGAATGGGAAAAATAAAAATATTTGCTCTTTTTATTGTTTTTTTTAATGTCAATGCTATTTGCTTTGCTCAAACAATAATTGAGGGCTATGTGATTGATGCAGAAAATTTAAAAGGAGTTTTTGCGAGTGTTGTATTAAAAGATGAAAACGGTAAAATAATAACTTATACAAACACTAAAAACGAAGGGTACTTTGAATTAAAAACAACTGAAAAAGGTGTTTTCAATTTGAATGTTTCCTCTTTGTCTTATGAATCCCAAAGTAAAAAAATTGAAATAGGTACTAGTTCAAAAATTAAACTAAACTTTAATTTAAAACCAAAAATAACAGAACTTAAGGAAGTCGTAATACAATCAAGACAACCTATAACTGTAAAAAAAGACACAATTATTTTTGATGCAAAATCCTTTTTACAAGGCAACGAACAAGTGGTAGAGGATTTACTCAAAAAAATTCCAGGGCTAAATGTTTTAACTGATGGCACTATAAAAATAGGTAATCAAGAAGTTGAAAAAGTGATGATTGATGGCGATGATTTTTTTGAAAAAGGATATAAATTAGTTACTAAAAATATGCCTGTAAGTCCAATTGATAAAGTAGAAGTTTACCAAAATTACTCTAACAACAAACATTTAAAAGGTATTGAAAATAGTGAAAAAGTTGCTTTAAACTTAACCCTCAAAGAAGATGCAAAACGAATATGGTTTGGTAATGCTTTTGGTGGTTACGGTTTAGTTTCAGATAATAGGTATGAATTTAGAGCCAACTTAATGAATTTCGGTAAAAAAAGTAAACATTATTTTTTAACTAATTTAAACAATATTGGTATTGATGCTGTCGGCGACATTAATCATCTTATACGACCATTTCGCTATGATGAACCAGCAAGTTTAGGAGATAATCAGTCTTCAAATTCATTATTAGCTCTAAACTATGAATTACCCAATTTAAAAAAGCGAAGAGTCAATCTCAACAATGCTGAAATGTTATCATTAAATAGTATCTTCACTTTATCAGAAAAAGTTAAACTCAAAACATTAGGCTTTTTAAACACAGATGAAGTTGATTTTTTTAGAAATAGTCTACAACAATTTTCTGTTGGCAATTCAACTTTTGCAAATACTGAATATTTTACAGGGAGAAAAACACAAATCACAGGTTTTGGAAAAATAGATTTAACCTACAACATCTCAAAAACTAAAACTTTTGAATACACAGGAAAATTTAACAAAACAAACGAAAAAAACAGTAGTGAATTATTGTTCAACAACGATTTACTTAACGAACGTTTATACGCAAACAACCAACTTTTTGACCAAAAAGTAGTTTATACCAATAAATTTAAAGAAAACAAAGTATTTTTACTTTCAAGCAGGTACATCAACGAGAAAACACCACAAAATTATTCAGTTAATCAATTTATATATAGTGATTTATTTGCCGAAAGTGCTAATAATACTAAACAATTCAGCGAAAACAAAATGCAATTTGCAGGTATAGAATCTCATTTGTTAGATAAAAAGAAAAACGGCGATTTGTTTGAAATAAAAATTGGTAATCAATTACGAATAGATGAGTTAAACACACGATTTGAATTATTGCAAAATGAAAACAATATTGCTTTTCCAAATGGCTATCAAAACGATTTAATATATACAACAAATGATTTGTATTTATCTGCTAAATATCGCTTTAAATTAAAGAATTTTACTTTATTAACTCAAGCAGACGCTCATCAATTGTTTAATCAATTAGAAAATTTTAACATAAAAACGAATCAAAATCCGTTTTTCATTATGCCAAAAATTGGCTTAGACTGGAAAATAAACGACAAAAACAAAATACTTACTTCGTATTCTTACAATACTACAAATGCAGGAGTTTTAGACGTGTATTCTGGTTTTGTGCAAACAGGATTTCGTTCATTTTCAAAAGGTTTAGAAGAATTTAATCAACTCAATTCATCTAGTGCAATTTTAAATTATACTTATGGCAGTTGGGGCGACAAGTTTTTCGCCAATACTTTTATCTTGTATTCTAAGAACAATGATTTTTATAGTACTAATTCAATAATTGCTCAAAACTATTCGCAATCTGAAAAAATAATTATCAAAGACCGTGAGTTTTTATCCATATCATCAAGCATAGATCGCTATTTTAAACCCATAAAATCCAACTTAAAAATCAATCTTGGAGCAACAAAAACTAATTTTAAAAACATTGTAAACAATTCAAATTTAAGAGAAGTTAAAAACTTCAATGCCGATTATGGTTTTGAATTGCGTTCAGGTTTTAGAGGTTTTTTCAACTATCATATTGGTTCAAAATGGAATTACAACGAGGTTGAAACCACTATAAAAAACAGCTTTACAGACAATATGAGTTTTTTTGATTTATCTTTTATGTTTAGTGATAAATTTAATATTCAAGTTCAATCGGAACGCTACTATTTTGGAAATTTAGACAACGAAAACAATCAATATTATTTTTTAGATTTAGAAACTCGTTATGTTGTTAGAGAAAATAAACTGACATTTTTTCTTTCTGGAAACAATCTTTTCAATATAGAAACCTTTAGAAATTACAGTATTTCCGACATCAACATTTCACAAACAGAATACAGATTAATGCCCAGATATGTGCTTTTGAAAATGGAATATAGGTTTTGAAAGAAGAAAGGCTTCTTGCAACCGCCGTTTGGCAATATGGCGGGTTTAGGCTTAATATAAAGTCAGTTTTGTGCTTGGAAAATTAGTGTTTAACTGTAAGTTTAGGCTTCCTTAATCCGCCACATCGCCAAGCGGCAAACCGTTACCAGCAAGGAAAAAAAACAGACCGATAAAATATGGCAGAATTCTCACCTCACACCGACATTTATAAGATTAAAAATAGGCTGGAAAATATCAATTTTTTTATCTTTTGGTTGACTTTATTTTTATCAATTTTTCCAATTGTTTTTGTGAAAATTTGTGAAGAATACGAGTTTATAAGTTTGATAAATGTTTTTAATATAATAGCTATCACATTATTTTTCATAATTGAAATTTTAAATGAATATATTTTACTTCCTCTTGCTGATAGTAAAAGACGAGACGATTTTATTGATAATTCTTTCGGGTCAAAATTTTCAATAAAAAACTCAATAGATTATTATGATAATCAAGAAATTGAAAATGGAATATATAAAGCAGCCGTGAACCAATTCGAGAATTGCTTTTTCACTTATTCTTTAGTGAAAATTTCAACAGTTTCAAAGATTGTGATTCCAACAATAATGCTTATAATTATGTCAATAATTGCTTATTTTGGTTTTTCACAAGTTCCTTTTGCTCTTACAATTTTACAAGCTTTTTTCTCTGCGAATATTCTTGGAGACCTTGTGAAGCATCTAATCTTGATGAATAGACTTGCTAGTATTCAAGATTCTTGGTTACAATTATTTCAAAACGTAGAACTAAAACGAGAAATATTAAATCATCAACCTCATATTTTGAGATATTGGCTTCAATATGAAACATTACATAGTAAAATTAATGCAAATATTTCTGATAGTACATTTGACAAAAACAATGAAAAACTTACAGCTGAGTGGAATAGTTTAAAAACAAAATATAATATTACATAATGGCATCTATTAATAGTCGACTGCAAACAGTTTCATCAGATTTATTCATTAAATATAATTCTACAGAACGTACATATATTGAGAGTAAAATAACCAATCTTAAAGCAAATTTGATTGCTTGGTTTGGTAGCTCAATAAGTGAAATTCTTGTTTTTGGCTCGTACAAAAGAGACACAATACTTCCTAGAAAATTTGACGATTATTCAGATGTAGATATTTTAGTAGTATTTACCAACGCTGAACAAGAAAGAACACCAGAAACATATAGGACAAGACTTAAAAAATTTGCGGATGCTAAATATCCTACCTCGAAGGTTTTGAAAGACCATCCATCTATCGTTTTAGAGATGAATAAAATAAAGTTTGACCTTGTTCCAAGTAGAAAATCTCTTTCTTGGTTTTCAAATACATATCAGATTCCTAATAAAAGTGGCTATTGGATGGATACTGACCCAATCGGTTTCAACACTGCAGTTACAGAAGTAAATACAAAATATAATTCTGTAGTCAAACCATTGATTAGATTATTTAAACGATGGAATGCACACAATAATTACCCATTTACAACCTACGATTTAGAGAGAAAAATTGCAGAGATGAATTTCAGTGGAGACAATCATCAAAAGGGATTTCTTTATGCGATAGATCAACTTTCTACATCGGGATTAACTCTTGTCGGTACACAAAAAGTTGAAACTTTAAAAACTAACGGCAAGTGGATAAAAGAATATTTGGAACGAGATAATCAAGAAAAAGCAATTGAAGTTACTTGCAGAATATTAGGAATAATGCCATAATGCCCAGCTGGTAACACACGCTAAGCGCCATTGCCAAATTTTGTCTAGCCGGAACACTTGTTTTCACGAAAATATTTTATCTTGCCGAAAGTTCTCAGTCCGCTTTTATTGGCAACGGACGCCTAGCGCGGGGACGTTGTGCGACAGCTTGGTAGAACCGAACGAAAAGATAATAATAAAAAATATGCAAATACAATATTTACCATATAAAATATATAGATTCGACATAAATTCAGAATCTATAAAAAACCAAGTTGAATGTGATGAAACTAAAATTGAATTACGATACGAATTTGGTGTAGACAATGTTCCAGAAAAACATATATGGATAGGAATAAGAATTGCGACACATATCCAAGAATTAATATCCGAAAAAGAAGTTATTGGATACATTTTTGGATTTCGAGGAATTGCTCTACTAGAGAACAAAGAAAAAGATTCTATTGATATAATTAGATTCATTGAAAATGCTTTAATTAATTATCAAGTTTATTTCCAAGAAAATGCACCGAAAGAAATTTCTTCACATCAGTTATTAAATAGGCCAAACGAAAAAGAATACGCTGAAAAATTAATGCAGTTGCTTTTTGATAGTGAAGTTTGTTACCTAAAATAATTTGTGTTATAAACTGTTTTGGCTTTTCTGAATAAATTCCATATTTGTTTTTATGAAAAAATTTATCATATTGTTTTGACATAATATTTAATTTAAAATTGAAACCGCTTAAATCGGTGCGGAAACTAAACCGAAAAATTGGAGGCAAGAAAGCCGATCGCACAATCGAGTAGACGGCTCCGCCCCTTATGGAACGGAGTGCGCCTCTCACACCACCGAGCGTACGGGTCACGTACTCGGCGGTTCGCAAAGAGATGGGTTGAGTTCGATGTAAACATCTGTTAAGGATTGATAGCCACGTTGTTTTAAGCGTTTCAAGGTAATGGTGGTGCTCAAAATAGGACTCTGGGCAATCGCCCAACCGCCTTTTCGAGTTCGACTCCATGCATAGGCGTGGTCTTGGTCAACTCCCAATCGAATCAGGTTTTTCCTTTTACGCTCGGGTTTCTTCCAGTCGTGCCAAATGCAGTATCGAAGTCGGTTGCGAAGCCAGCCATCTAAATCCCGTAATTTGCCCATAATACTCGTTCCTCGAAAATAGTTTAACCATCCTCGCTGAATTTCGTTTATCTTGGCAATACGCTCTTCTAGCTTGACAGGTGCGGTTTTTCGGGTGATGCTTTTGAGTTTTTCTTTTAGTTTCTTCCAAGCCTTTTCTGCCACTACCAACTGATAGTCGTTCTTGCTTCCTTTCTTGTACGTAGGCACAAAACCAAAACCCAAAATAGTGAAGTGAACGGGACGTTTTATCCCGCTTTTCTCCTC
>NZ_FRDK01000013.1 GCF_900143245.1 Flavobacterium fryxellicola | reverse complement strand
GAGGAGAAAAGCGGGATAAAACGTCCCGTTCACTTCACTATTTTGGGTTTTGGTTTTGTGCCTACGTACAAGAAAGGAAGCAAGAACGACTATCAATTGGTGGTGGCAGAAAAGGCGTGGAAGAAACTCAAAGAACGGCTCAAAAGCATTAGTAGAAAAACCGCTCCAGTCAAGCTAGAAGAGCGTTTAGCTAAGATAAAAGAAGTACAACGAGGATGGTTAAACTATTTTCGGGGAACGAGCATTATGGGCAAATTACTTGATTTAGACGGCTGGTTGCGCAACCGACTTCGATACTGCATTTGGCACGACTGGAAGAAACCTGAAAGAAAGAGAAAGAATCTCATTCGACTAGGAATTGACCAAGACCATGCCTATGCATGGAGTCGAACTCGAAAAGGCGGTTGGGCGATTGCCCAGAGTCCGATTTTGGGGTCTACCATAACCTTGAAACGCTTAAAACAAAAAGGGTATCATTCATTGACAGATGTTTACATTCAACTTAATCCATCTCTTTGCGAACCGCCGAGTACGTGACCCGTACGCTCGGTGGTGTGAGAGGCGCACTCCGTTCCATTTGGGGCGGAGCCGTCTACTCGATTGGCAGACGTTTTTATTCAAAGTATTTTAGTTCTCTTTTCCAAATATATAATTTTTTTCCATTAACGGATTTCCTTTGTTCTACCCAATTTTTTTTATCGTCGAATACATAATCAAAATCAACTTGTGCAGTAATTCCTTTTTCTAAATATAATAGTTTAATTGGATATTCAGTTTCATTATAAAAATATTCTAATGAAATATTATTGTCGGGGTATTTTGGAGAAACATTAAATTCTTTTGTCTTCCTGTTTAGTTTATCATATTCAAATGTTTTATAAAAAGTTAAGCTATCTTTATTGTCATAAGAATAAATATTTTTCACCAAGTCATCTTCATATATAGTAACTTCTTTTCGATATAATTCTGCAATATTACCATCATTGAAATTTGAATTGTATGATTTAGTTTCAATTATTCTGTCTTTTTCATCATATTTGAATTCTCTACTAATTTGGTCATTTCCATTTTTGGTTCTTTTTTGACTACTTCCTGTTTTAGTTTTTACCCAAATAAATGGTGAATGATTAATTATTTTTGTTTTTCTATTTTTTAAGTCATACTCAAATTTAGTTCCATAATCGTCTCCGTGTTCGTCAAACTTTTTTTCTTCGACTACGTTCCCTGAAATATCATAATAATATTCTGTGATTCTTTTTTCTTTAGCATATTCGGAATTAAAATATTCTTCTCTAATGATTTGATTTTTATCGTTAAACTCTTTTTTTGTTGTTGAATAAGTTTTATCAGAATCAACATTTTTTGATAATATTAAGTTATTATTTTTATCATATGTGTTAATTGTCTTTGATTTATTATATGAATACAATTCTTGGACGATTAATTTTCCATCAATATCATATTTATTTTCACAAGAACTCATTATACTTTGGTCTTTATAATGCCAAACGACTTTTAATAGTTTGTCGTTGATGTCAAATTCTTTGTAGTAATTTATATAGTGAACCCAATAAGTTTGATACCACCAAATATTAAACCTACTTTTTGTATATTCTTCACTTAAGAAACCATTGTGGCCGTAATCACCTTCGGTACTGAAAAGTTTTAAATTTTGTCGATTTTCATCTAAAAAAATAAGTTGCTCTCTTATGGATTTTAATTTACCATAAATTGTATCTTTTGGTTGGGAATATAAAATATTATTAAGTAAAGTCAAAAAGAATATAATAAGTAACTTTCTCATAATTAATATTTTAATTAGTTTTTTTGTTGCGTTCTCCCAAAATGTCTGCCAACGTTTTGCTGCTTTGAGATGGCTGGAAATTCGTAACCGCTCAATTTTCGGCTTAACGAAAACTTGATGCGAGACGATAATTCCACTAAATTCCAGCTATATCAAAACAGCTGTTAGCAGCTGGGCTTATTACGATTTAATATCAAACATTCTAGTATTTATGCCAACATAAATATTGTCTTGAAATTGATTTTTTTCTTCTTGAGATAAATTTGTCTTATTCAAAAACAATTTTTTTATTAGACGCTTCTCTCTTACTGCTTTCTGCGCAAATCTCTCTTTAATATCTTCTCCTTTACTGAAAATAATTATTTTGGATTTTTTTCGTAATTGCTCTCCAATTAACTGCCACCAATAATTATCTGTATCTCCGATTGACGATCCAAATATGCAAATTAAATTAGCTTCGTTAATATTGCTTTCACAAATTTTGTCGATATTATGTCTTTGTACTCGATTACATTTAGTTTTTATTAACGCTTCTAAAATTTCTTCGTTCTCATGAAAATCTACTTTATCAATTTGGGATATATCATTAACGCCCAATACTGTTCGTTTGTCTGTGTAACCATGAATGTGGTGGATGTTTCTAAAAATAATTTGATGTTGATCGTGAATTCCCATTTCAAAATTGCTCTGATTGTCGCCCAGTATTTTTTCAATAGAAGTAGTGTAATTTAATGTGATGATATTTACATACCATGCAGTATTTTTCCACTGATTTTTATATTCACGAAATTCCAGAATATCCTCATCGGCTAAAAAACTTTCTGGAGCGCTAAGATTTTTAAAGAAGCTGTCTTTTTTAATCTTTTTAAAATCGAATTTTTCTTCTTCACTAAGCAAGTAGTCAGCGAGATTGTCAACAACATCTTCATAAACTTCGTCAAATTCTTCTATGTTTTTAAGTTTAACTGTGTATTTACCGAATGCAAGTTCTAGATCTGACCAATTAACAATTCCTGCACCTATTTCTCTTTTCAGTTCTTTTATGAGTTCAGATTTGGAGGTCATTGTTTTGTATTGCTCGTAAAAATCAGGGTATCTAGTTCTCATGCCAAGATTGATATCGAATCCGTTTCCAATAAAATATAATATTTTCATTTATATAAATTTGTATTCTATTCTAGTTGTTGATTGTTCGTCGCATTTTCTAGCCTTGCTGCAAACTTGTATATAGGCGAAACAAACCTTCGCCAATCTACCCAAAACTGGGTGTGTATGCGAAGGTTTGTATCGTATTATTCATTTCTCAAATGTATTAAAATATTCTTACAAATCTGTATCTATTTTAAAACGAACTTATAAAAAAAAAACACGCTACCGTAGCCCCGATAGCAGCAAAAATCCTTTGCTGTGGCGGGAGCCAAAAGCAAAGATTGCAGCGCATAGCGGGACAAAACGCCTTATAAAAACCAATCGTTCTGCTCCAAAAAAAAAGCCCACCAGTTTTCACTAGCAGGCTTGATATGTTTACGCGTAAACGGTTCAAAAAGGAACCGATTAAATAAATAAACTAAACTATTTAATCAACTCAAAACTTCTTTTTACAAAAGCAGTTAAGGCTTCACCTTTTAATAGGTTTTGAGATAATTTAGCCAAGTCAAGGGCCTGTTTAACTAAGCTTTCTTGAGCGGCTGCATCTTTATTGTTTAAAATACTTGTTGCCAACTCAGAATTAGTGTTTACCACCAAGTTGTACATTTCTGGCATGTTGCCCATCCCGAACATTCCGCCACCACCGGATTGACTCATTTCTTTCATTCTACGCATAAATTCAGGTTGCGTGATGATAAATGGTGCCGCGTTGCTGTCTAGTGCTTCCAGCTGTACACTGTAGGTTTGTTTTGGGACGATTGTTTCTAGAACTGTTTTCAGGTTGGTTTGCTCTTCCTCAGATAATTTAGAAATCGTCGTTTCCTCTTTCTTGATTAAATTATCAATATGATCTGAATCGACACGCACAAAAGTCAGGTTGCTGTTGTCACCTTCTATTTTTTGAATCAAATGCGAGATAATAGGAGAGTCTAGCAATAGAACTTCGTATCCTTTGTCTTTTGCAATTTCGATATACGAGTGTTGCGCTTCCTTATTTCCAGCGTATAAAACGACTAGTTTTCCATCTTTGTCGGTTTGCGTAGCGGCAAGTTTTTCTTTTAATTCCTCTAGTGTATGGAATTTTCCCTCTACTGTTGGGTATAAAACAAAGGCGCCTGCTTTTTCGTAGAATTTATCTTCAGATAACATCCCGTATTCGAGAACGATTTTAATATCATTCCATTTTTGCTCAAAATCTTCACGGTTTTCAGTGAATAATGATTTTAATTTATCAGCAACTTTACGAGTAATGTAGTTCGAGATTTTCTTTACTGCAGCATCTGCTTGCAATCCAGAACGCGATACATTCAACGGAATGTCTGGAGAATCAACGACCCCTTTTAGCATCATCAAAAACTCAGGTACAATTCCTTCAACGTTATCCGTTACGTACACTTGATTTTGGTACAACTGAATTTTGTCTTTCTGAATTTGTAAGTCGGAACCTAATTTTGGGAAATACAAAATACCCGTTAAATTAAATGGGTAATCTACATTTAAGTGAATGTGGAATAACGGTTCTTCAAATTGCATTGGGTACAATTCATGGTAGAAATTTTTGTAATCCTCAGCAGATAATTCCGTTGGTTGTTTTGTCCAGGCTGGATTTGGGTTGTTGATGATGTTGTCTACTTGTACTTCTGTAAACGTTTTTTCTACATCTTCGGCAGCCACTTCTTCGCCCTTTTTTTGTTCAATTTTCTCTGTTTTAGTTCCAAATTTAATTGGAATAGGCATGAACTTATTGTACTTATTAAGCAGCTGATTGATTTTTGAATCTTCTAGAAATTCAAGAGAATCTTCAGCGATATGCAAGATAATTTCTGTTCCGCGAGTCGTTTTGTCAGCCGGTTCTAAAGTGAATTCTGGGCTACCATCGCAAGTCCAGTGTGCTGCTGGTTCGTCTTTGTATGATTTCGTGATGATTTCAACTTTCTCTGCTACCATAAAGGCCGAGTAGAAGCCAAGACCAAAATGACCAATAATTCCAGAATCTTTAGCAGAATCTTTGTATTTATCTAAAAATTCTTCAGCTCCTGAAAATGCCACTTGGTTGATGTATTTTTCTACTTCATCTGCAGTCATTCCTAAACCTTGGTCAATGATGTGGAGTTTTTTACCTTCTTTATCGATTTTGATTTCGATAATTGGGTTTCCGTATTCTACTTTGGCTTCGCCAATACTGGTAAGGTGCTTTAGTTTTAACGTCGCATCAGTGCCATTGGAAATTAACTCTCTCAAGAAAATCTCGTGATCGCTGTATAAGAATTTCTTGATTAGAGGAAAGATGTTTTCAACCGAAACATTAATTTTACCTGTTGTCATATTTTGAATTTTTAAATTAATTTTTACGATTACAATTCTTTCAAATAGAATACCAATTGTAAAGGAAGTGACAAATTGTCGTAAGCGTTAATTATGATATAAAATATTATAATTTTGAAACAAACTTGTTTCAATGCTTCGTACATTTGTGTAAGTATTAATTCATTAAATTTTAAGAAAATGAAAAAAGTAATTTTAATGTGCACATTGGCTGTTTTGATGTTCGCATGTAAGTCAACATCAGTGACAAGTACCAATACAGATAGAAAAGCGCAAGTAGCTATGAAAGGGAATTGGGTAATCAGCTCGGTAACGTATCCCGGTTCGCAATACATCAAAGTAAATACTTTTCAATTGGCAGACTCAGAGTGTTTTGTAGGAAGTACGTGGAAATTTATTTCCAATAATAACAAAGGAAATATGGCTTTGACTAAAGCAAATTGTGCATCTTTTAATTCTCCAATTACTTGGTTTGTTAATAATGACGGTCAGTTTGTTTTAAAAGTACTTGATGCAGGGGAAAAAGCGAGAAAAGTAAGAGATGGTTACATTTTATATGTTGCAAATCAAACAGCAAGTTCTTTTCAATTGATTGATAAAATCGATGTTGGAGGTAAAATGACTGATGTAGTGTATCAATTTCAAAAAGTTAATTAATTAAAAAAAATAGAGATATGAAAAAGATTTCAATAGTTGCTATGGCAACAATAATGATTATGGGTTCCCTGTTTACAAGTTGTGAATCATTAAAGAATACGAATAAAACGCAAAGAGGAGCCGGAATAGGTGCCGTTGCAGGAGCTGTATTAGGTGGTGTTCTAGGGAACAACCTTGGTAAAGGCGGTAATGGTGCAATGGGAGCTGTATTAGGTGGCGTTGTAGGTGGTGTTGCCGGTGGCGTTATTGGTAATAAAATGGACAAGCAAGCTAGAGAAATTGATGCTGTTCTTCCTGGAGCTGAAGTAGTTCGTGTGGGTGAAGGAATCAAATTAGTGTTAAATGAAAATGCAGTACGTTTTGATACTAACAAATCGTCCTTGACTGCAAGTGCAAAAGCAAACTTAGATAAATTAGTTCCTGTTTTTGCAGAGTATCCAGATACAGACATTACTATATATGGGTACACAGACAGTACTGGTCCAGCAGATTATAACTTAAAACTTTCAGGAGAAAGAGCTGCTGCTGTTAGAAATTATTTAAACAGTAAAGGTGTCTCTTCTAGTAGATTCCAAGTTACTGGTTTAGGAATTGCAGATCCAATTGCTTCTAATCAAACGGTTGAAGGTAGAAGTCAAAACCGTCGTGTTGAATTTGCTATTACTGCAAATGCCAAAATGGTTAAAGATGCGGAAGCGGAAGTAAAAAATTAAGCAAAAATTACCATAAATACAAGGGCTGTTTCGTTAAGAAGCAGCCTTTTTTTGTGTCTAAATTTGAATTAATCTTTGTAAATTTGCACTCTTAAATACAGATGATGCTAGAGATAAAAGACATATCGTTTACGTACAGTGATACACCCGTTATCGAGCAGGTTAGTTTTACGATTGCCAAAGGTCAAAATGCAGCTATTATTGGCGAAAGCGGTTGCGGGAAAAGCACCTTGCTAAAACTCATATATGGATTGTATGATCTGGATAGCGGTTCAATAAAGTATAACGAAAAGCCCATTTTAGGGCCCAAAAACAACCTCGTTCCGGGGGAAGATTTTATTAAATATTTAGCCCAGGATTTTGATTTGATGCCGTACATCACGGTCGAAGAAAATGTGGGCAAGTTCCTGTCGAATATGTATCCTGAGCAAAAGAAAACGCGCGTTCAAGAGTTATTAGATATGGTCGAGATGAGTGCTTTCGCAAAAGTAAAAGCAAAATTTCTAAGTGGAGGACAGCAGCAAAGAGTGGCGTTAGCTAGGGTTTTGGCTTTGGAGCCTGAAATATTATTGTTAGATGAACCGTTCAGTCAAATTGATTCTTTTCGGAAGAACTCCTTGCGTCGCAACTTATTCCGTTACTTGAAAGACAAAGGCGTTATGTGTATTATTGCTACGCACGACAGCACGGACGCCTTGTCTTTCTCTGATGAAACCATTGTGGTTCAAAATGGAAAAGTAGTAGCAAAAGGAGATTCAAAAACAATATATGAAAAACCAGGTAGTAAGTACATTGCTTCTCTGTTTGGAGAGGTAAATGAGCTGCGACTGTCTCAGCTGATAGCTCTTGAAGCAGATGAAGATGCCCTGCTTTTACTGTATCCACATCAATTGAAAGTAGTAGACAACGCGCTGATGAAAGCAGTGGTGAAGCAATGTTATTTTAAAGGAAGTCATTACTTAGTCAAAGCGGCTTTTGAAAAAAGGGCCATTTTCTTCGAGCACGATACCAAACTAGATCTCAATCAAGAAGTCTACTTAATGTTAGCCTAAAAACACAAAACCCCAAAATCAACGATTTTGGGGTTTTGAAATTATTTGCGAGTTGAATTAATTCTTCAAATACTTTTCTAAAAACTGATCTTGTTCCCATAGCAAGTGTAAGATGTTCTCTTTGGCTACATATCCATGCGCTTCTTTTGGAAGAATCACCATTCGTGCTGGAGCGCCTAAACCTTTCAAAGCTTGAAAATACCGTTCGGTTTGCAAAGTAAAAGTTCCCGGATTGTTATCAGCTTCACCGTGAACTAACAACATAGGCGTTTTCATTTTATCCGCATTCATAAAAGGCGACATCGCATTGTACACTTCTGGAGTTTCCCAGTAGTTGCGCTGTTCACTTTGAAAACCAAAAGGGGTCAACGTTCTGTTATACGCGCCACTTCGGGCAATTCCACAGGCAAAAAGATTGGAATGTGTCAGTAAATTAGCTGTCATAAAAGCACCGTACGAGTGACCACCAACGGCTACTTTTTTTCTGTTGATGTACCCCAAAGCATCTACCGCATTGATTGCCGCTTCTGCATTGTCTACTAATTGCGTGATGAAATTATCATTTGGTTCCGTCGTTCCTTCACCAATAATTGGAAAAGCAGCATCATCCAGAACAACATAGCCTTTGGTTACCCAATATACGAAAGAACCATAACTAGGAAATGTGAACTCATTTGGGTTTTGTGTGCTTTGCCCAGCTGAATTTTTGTCTTTATATTCTGCTGGATACGCCCAAATTAACAAGGGCATTTTCTCTTTTTTTACCTTGTCATAACCAACAGGCAAATACAACGTTCCTGATAATTCAACGCCATCCTTCCGTTTGTATTTAATTACCTCTTTGCTTACATTTTTAATACTTTCAAATGGATTTTTGAATGTAGTAATCGGAGTCAACTTGTTTTTTTGGTAGATGTTTCTCAAGTAATAATTAGGATATTCATTCTTAGACTGGATTTGAACTAAAACCGTTCCTTTCTTGAAGTCTTCAATCTCTAATATATCTTCTTTTTTATCGGTGTAAGTCGAAGTGTACAAACGTTTTGCTTGTGCTGATTTTAAATTGAAGGAACTAATAAATGGAAATTGTCCGTTTTTAGTGAAACCAGCACCAATAAGGTAAGCATTGTCATCTTCGATGGCTAAAACATAGCGGTTGTATTCGTTTTTTCTTGTTTCAAAATTCCCTGGATCGGAATACACATCCTGAGAGTTTCGGTCAAAAATTACTTTTGGAGCTTGACTTGGATTGGATGGGTTGATTAAGTAGGTTTTGGTATTTCGGGTGTCATACCATTCATCTGAAACTATAGCAGTATTGTCATCGCCCCAAATCATTCTGTCGTAGCGCTGCGGTGTTTTCACTAAGGAAGTGGCAGGGGAATCAAATGGTGCGTTCCATTGGAAAACTTCATCTCTGAATTCCACTTTATTGGCTGGATCTCCACCATCTAAAGCTTCAGCATAAGCTAAGGTTGCTGGCTTATCAGCCCTCCAGCTCATGTTTCTTTTTCCTTTTCGCACAGCCATAAATCCTTTTGGGATAATTTCAGTTAGCGGTACTTCATTCACTACTTTAACTTCGTTTCCTGCTTTGTCATAAACTACAGATTTTGACGGAAACCGACTCAAGGGAACGATGTATGAAAAGGGCTTTTGAATCGTGGTTACCATTAAATAATTTCCATCTGGGGAAAAGCTTTCTCCGGCATACATGTCCGCTTTTTTGAACAAGGTTGCGGTTCCGTCCAAGTTTACTTTGTATAATTCAGACGTCATGATGTTCTCAAAATTGATTTCATCATTCTTGTTTTTTAACATATCCGGATAGGTTCTGTTTTGTGACTTGGCTCCATCCGCATTTGAAATTATTGGACCGGCTGGCAAATCTTTTTTGGCATCTAGTAACGCAGCTCTATTTTTTGGAAGCATTTTTACCAAAATGGTTTCGTTATCATCCATCCAGCTGAATGGACTTCCTATATTAGCATTGACGGTGGCTTCTGTTAATTTTTTGGCTTTCGCCGAAGCTACATCAAGAACCCAAAGTTCTACTCCGGTAGCCGTCGTGTGGGAAAATGAGATTTTTTTGTCATTTGGAGACCAACTGATTGTACTGATGCGAGGATTAGTAGGCAATCCTGTCACTTGTATTTCATTTTTATCTTTGATTTTGCGTAATTTCAGGTTGTTTACGTACGTAACTGTACTAGAAATATTCGTAATAGGATTGATACGCAATCCGCCCAAACGCAGTTCTTCCTGATTTAAATCGTCTAGTGATTTGTAAGTATTTCGATACGTCAAAAGCAGGTATTCTTTTTTGGTATCCATTGATACCGCCGGGGCTCTCTCATAATCAGCTAAAGCTAAGATGGATTGAGATGGTTTTTGATACGATAGGTTTTCTTGTGCAAAGGTGGTTAAGCTCAGTCCAAGAAAGAAAAATAATGGAATTTTTAATTTCATAATTTGAATGATTTTAAATTAGCGTTAGTAGTACGTATTATGAGGCTAAAATAAGTCAATGTTGTTACATTTGAGCCTAAATATCATTTTTTAACTTTTACATTGGTTCTTGCTTGGTTGCGACTTATTTCATTCGCATTGCGTTTTTTATCTATTTTGTAGTAAGAAGGCTTTGAAAGGCTGATAAATGGATAAAACTTGTAAATTGCTAAAAAAGTGGTAATTTGGTCCTCTTATTTTAAGGATATTTTAAATTTGAAATCTGATTTTAATAAAATAACAATAGTATGTATCATTCAAAAATAGCAGGATTGGGTTATTACGTTCCCGAAAACGTGGTCACAAATGACGATTTATCAAAAATTATTGATACCAATGATGAGTGGATTCAGGAGCGAACAGGGATACAAGAACGACGTCACATTATAAAAGGCGAAGACACGACCACTTCCATGGGAGTAAAAGCGGCTAAAATCGCGATTGAGCGTTCAGGAGTAGCGAAAGAGGATATTGATTTTGTGGTTTTTGCCACATTGAGTCCCGATTACTATTTTCCTGGTCCAGGAGTTTTGGTGCAGCGTGATTTGGGTCTAAGAACAGTAGGAGCTTTAGATGTAAGAAATCAATGTTCAGGATTTATATACGCTTTGTCAGTGGCAGATCAATATATAAAAACCGGAATGTATAAAAACATTTTAGTTATTGGATCAGAGGTTCATTCGACAGGATTAGATATGACATCTAGGGGACGAGGCGTTTCTGTAATTTTTGGAGATGGGGCGGGAGCTGCTATTTTGAGCCGAGAGGAAGATTTGACCAAAGGAATTTTATCCACACATTTGCATTCTGAAGGACAGCACGCAGAGGAATTAATTGTAAAAGCTCCAGGAATGGGAGGCCGTTGGATAACCGATATTTTGGCTGATAATGATCCTGATGATGAAAGTTATTTCCCATATATGAACGGTCAATTTGTGTTTAAAAATGCAGTCGTTCGTTTCAGCGAAGTGATTAATGAAGGATTGCAGGCCAATAATTTGGAGGTTTCTGATATTGACATGTTGATTCCGCATCAAGCAAACTTGAGAATTTCTCAGTTTATCCAAAAGAAATTCAACTTGACAGACGATCAAGTGTTTAATAATATTCAAAAATACGGAAATACGACCGCAGCTTCTATTCCAATTGCTTTAACCGAAGCTTGGGAACAAGGAAAAATAAAATCAGGAGATACTGTTATTTTAGCAGCATTTGGAAGTGGTTTTACTTGGGGAAGCGCAATTATCAAATGGTAATAATGGGGTAAAAATTTTACTTTAAAACAAACTTTTTGGTTACACAAATACGAAACCTGCACAAATTAATGTGCAGGTTTTTTTATGTAAATAGGATACTTTATATTTATACTTCAAAACCGAAACAACCACTAGTACCCTAACCCAATGACAAACCGTAGAAATTTTTTGAAAACAGCGGCTCTTGCTTCTGCAGCTGTGGCCTTGCAATCTTTTGAAGGTAAACCTGAGGAAGAAAATGATCTTTCCTTTGTAAAAGGTATCAAACCCATTGTACTTTCGACATGGAACTTTGGGCTAAAAGCCAATGTGGCGGCTTGGGCTATTTTAAAAAACAAGGGACGGGCCTTAGATGCCGTTGAAGCTGGAGTGAAAATTCCCGAGGGAGATGCATCGGAGCGCAGCGTGGGGTATGGTGGAAGACCGGATCGAGAGGGTCGCGTTACACTGGATGCGTGCATCATGGATGAAAATGCAAACATTGGTTCCGTTGGTTGTTTAGAATTTATAAAACATCCTATCTCAGTGGCTCGAGCCGTGATGGAAAAAACACCTCACGTGATGTTGGTAGGTGACGGAGCCTTGCAGTTTGCCTTATCTCAAGGTTTCGTAAAAGAAAATTTATTAGTCGAAGAATCCGAAAAAGAATGGAAAGAATGGTTGAAAACCAGTCAATACAAACCCATTGCTAATATTGAGAATCACGACACTATTGGGATGATTGCTTTGGACGCTGCTGGAAATCTTTCGGGTGCATGCACCACAAGCGGAATGGCTTTTAAAATGCAGGGACGTTTGGGTGATTCCCCAATTATTGGAGCAGGCTTGTATGTTGATAATGAAATTGGAGCCGCCACGGCCACTGGTCATGGAGAGGAAGTGATTCGTATTTCGGGTTGTCATTTGGTTGTCGAATTAATGCGTCAAGGCAAGTCACCACAAAAGGCCTGTGAAGAGGCGGTTGCCCGGATTGTAAATTTGACTAAAAAAAGAAATAGAAACGTAAAAGACATTCAAGTGGGCTTTATCGCTTTAAATAAAAAAGGAGAATTTGGTTCGTATTGCATTCAAGGCGGTTTTAATTACGCCGTTCATGATGCAACAGGAAACCGATTAATAGATGCTGAATACTTTATGCACTAAATGAAAAAATCGAAATTAGAAATCGCCTGCTTTAATCTGCTATCGTGGCACCAGCCAATGGTGCTGAGCGAATTGAATTGTGTGCCAATAGAAATGTAGGTGGTGTTACACTAGATCTTGAACTTTTTAAAACTGTACGTCATAAAACAACCATCGTTCTATATGTTATGATTCGGTCTCGAAGTGGGAATTTTGTTTACTCTGATTTTGAATTGGAACAAATGAAAGCTTCAATAAAAACGTTCAAAGAAGCAAAAGCAAACGGATTTGTATTTGGTATCTTAAAAGAAAGTGGTTTGGTCAATCAACAACAGAATTGTGATTTAGTAGCTTTGGCAAAACCATTGCCTTGTACTTTTCATCGTGCTTTTGATGAGGTTGAAAATACAACTGAAGCATTAAAATCAATTCTAAAATGTGGATTTGAAACTAGTTTGACATCAGGGCGTGCAGAAAATTGTGTGGACGGAATAGCAGTTTTAGCCGTGTTAATCAAAAAAAGCAGCCAATCGCATTGCAATTATGCCTTGCGGCGGTTTACGCTCTACTAATTTAAAGCTTTTGAAAGCGAAAATGGGTAATAGGTTTTACACTCCTCGGCAATTGTCGATTCGGGAGAAATTGCAAATGGCGAAGGAATTTACGTTATTAAAGCAAATTTAGATTGCAAATAAGTAGCGCTTTCCATCAAAAAACCCGAAGTTGGCATACTCCGGGTTTTTCTTTTTGTAACTAACTATTAAAACCAATTTTTATTAAAAACTTTTGAATTCAGGACTTTTTTCGCATCTACAATTTAAACCTAAAAAAAATAGTACGCTTCATCTACTAAAGGAACCTCTTACTTGCAGTGATTTTCTATAGCAAAATCAAATTTCCCGTAAAATAGCTATAGCGATATTTCTTTCTTTATAAACAGGAGATTGGATTACATTTAAACCACCCACTTGGTGTGACGCAAAAGTAATTACCTAACGCAACCCATACTATTTGATTAAATATAAATGGTCTTTACTTGAATCTACCTAGTAGACTGCTAAAGCCTTATTTTGTTACAGATGTTTTAATTTTAATTTTTTTAAAACAAAAAAAAGGCTTTCGATTAGGAAAGCCTCCTTAATTTTTGTCTTCCGATTTATCGTTTCAGAGAAAAATGTGATTTGTATTCTTTAGCAATGTTGTCCTCAGTATAGGTAATGGTAAACCAATAATCATCGGCTGGAAGTGGATATCCGTTGAAGGTTCCATCCCATCCCGAGCCGTTAGGAAACAATTGTTTTAATAGTTTTCCATAGCGATCAAAGACATATAATTTTAAATTTTCACTATTTGGAATTCCTGTTATGTTCCAAGTATCGTTAAAACCATCTCCATTGGGAGTGAAAAATTTTGGACTGCTTATAAGTTTGATCGTAACTGGAATAGTAAAAGTCCCACAATTAGCATCGCTTACTGTAATTTCGTGGAGTCCAGGGCTGACATTACGAAACACGTTACTTATTTGAAGTGAACCTCCATCTAACGAATAAAGGAAATTGCTTCCATCACCTATAAACGGAACGGCGTTTACAGTTATAGTTTGGTTATCCGTAAACCATCCGCTGGTGGTGTATGTTACTGAAGCTGGTTTTGAAGACTCTGTAATTGTGAAAGGTACAATGTCAGAGGTACATCCAAATATTGCTAAATTGGTGACCGTAAGCGTATAATTTCCGGGCTCGTTTGTTGAGAAATTCTCGGCTGTACTAACTAAAGTTCCATCCTCACTTTTCCATTCAAAGGCATATTGTGGTGCTGCAAACCCACTTTCAATAAAAGCATTTGTTGTGATTCCGGTATCAATATCAATACAAATGGTAGGAACTGTAAGGTCTGGTTTTGGTTTCTGAGTAATAGTAATAACCATTGGTTTTTCTGACGGACAAATAACCGTTGCTGTAGTGCCAGCCTCAGCATAAGCGTAGATAGTACTTGAAACGGTGATTAAATCACCTGGGAATTTTTCGATGTTGCTGCTTCTTGGGCCACCTGGGTTTGTAAAGTATCGGGTTACAGGAGCTGTAAAAACGGGTAATTCGTATGACTCACATCGGGTTACGGGAGCAATAGGTGTAATCGTTGGAGTAGTATAAACGGTGATGGAAAAAGAATCTTCATCGATACAAACAACTCTATTGTTGTTTTCCACATAAACATAAAGCGTAGTTGTCGTGGTTATAGGAGTATAGGGAGGCAGTAATTGTACACCCGTTCCATTTGGACCGTTTGGAGCAGTATAATAGCTTCCCATTCCTATAATAGCAGGTAAGTTAAAACTGTCGCATGCATTTTGATCCTCGATGTCATTTACAAACGTAACTAACACCTCTATACTATATTCAGAAACGCAGGTGTTAGGTGCTGTAGCTGCGGCATACACATATATTGTTTTTGAAGTGGTCAAAACAGTGCCTGCAGGTAAAACAGGATTTGTAGGTGAGGGTCCTCCCGCAAATTCGTAATATTCCCCGTTTCTTAAATCATCTAATATATAACTTTGACCACATCGAATAACTTCTACCGGTTTTGCATCAATTACAGGAGATCTATTAATGGTAATCACAAATTCTTTTTCTACATAACATGTTCCAGTTGGAGCTTTATCATAGAAGTACATTAGTTGTGTGGTAGTTACTGGATATCCCACAGGACGAAGATTTCCAGTTCCTAAGGGTCCTGTGAAATAATTTCCTGCATGTGCCACTGGAGGTAAATAATATACGTCGCATTGTGGCTCGGTATCTAGTATCTCTGGTAAAGGGGCAATGTTTACAGTAATAGTAAAGTCTAAATTGTCAGTACAACTTTCTCCTGTTACATAAAACCAAAGTGTTGTAGTTTCATTTATAAAGGTCCCAGCTGCAACAATACTTCCTCCTCCTGCTGCGGCTGTTCTATATTCTCCAACCGTCAAGGTAGGCAGGCGGTAAGCGGAACAGGAATTAACATCTGTAGGAGGGGTAATGCTTGCAAGGCCAATAAAAACTTTAAATGTTTTTTCTGACGAACAGTTTAGTGGAGCCGTATTGGTTTCTTTAAAAACATAGATTGGAGTGGTCGTAGTTAGCACTGTTCCAGGGAGTAAAAGAGAACCGCTTTTATTTGTGCCGTTGTAATAAACGCCACCGTTAAGCTCGACAGGAAGTGTGTAAGAAACACACCCAAATTGATTTGGATAGTTCGGTAATGCCGTAAACGGAATTATTGTAATGTCAAATGGCTTTTCTTTTG
Source organism: Flavobacterium fryxellicola (assembly GCF_900143245.1). Classification (GTDB taxonomy): domain Bacteria; phylum Bacteroidota; class Bacteroidia; order Flavobacteriales; family Flavobacteriaceae; genus Flavobacterium; species Flavobacterium fryxellicola. The sequence continues at coordinate 42,045 of NZ_FRDK01000013.1, read as the reverse complement.
TGCATGAGGGTGTAACGGTGGTATCTTCAAACCAAACATAAATTCTGTTTATTCCGGGAGTGCTTATTACAGATCCAGCTGCTAGCTGAACGTTTCCAGGAGTGGTAGCACCTCCGCTTTGTGTAAAATATTTAGCATAAGGTAAGGCGGGAAGGATGTATCGCGTGCAGTAAGTCTCAGAAGCAGGCGAAATGCTGTCCAAATCGGCTATGGTAACATCAAAAGAATCTTGATTGGTACAAATTCCAGATTGATTGAAAACATACAAGCCAATTGTTGTGGTAGTGATAATGTCTCCTGCAAAAAGTTGTGTTCCCGTTCCATTGCTTCCAGTCCAATACTGAGCGCCAGCTTTTGTTAAAACTGGTAGGGTGTACGAAGTACATACAAATACATCCTGCAAAATATCTACTGCGGGTAGTGGACTAACAATTAATTGAAAGCTGGTTACCGCATAACAGTTACTATTTGAGGTGTTTTGTAATCGGACCCATAAGGTTGTAGATGGCGATAGTATTTGGTTGCTCGAATTTAGGGAGACAGTATTGGTGTTGTTATTTGCTCCAGCGGAAGACGTATGAAAGGATAAAATATTGTAAGAAGTGTCTTGAGTCCCTAGTATAGAAGCGATTTGCGGACTTAAGTCGAAATTTGCTTTTAAAGGATTTTCTGATAGATTTCTAGAGCATAATGTGACGTCAGCAGGTGTATTTACAATTTTTGGTGGTGGAACAACGAATAATTGGAAAGATCTTATTTCATAGCATAATGTAGTAGGGTTTTGAATTCTAACAAATATTTGTTTTCCACTTTCAGCGGTTGAAAGGGTTTGGAGAATTGATATTGCGCCCGTATTTCCCATAGCATCTGCATTCGTTACATGATAGGAGATGATAGTGTCCGCAGGTAGATCGTCTAAAATACCAGCTGCATTTGTAGATTGATTGACTCCAGCTCGAATGATGGTACTATTTTTACTTAAGTCAAAATCGTAGTTCGAAGCGCCAGTTTCACAGGCATAAATATTTGGAATGGTCGCTAGTACTGCAATCTTAGGGTAAATTTCGATGGTGATTTCATCCGTGACAGCAATGCATCCTGGTTCTGTGTAAGTGACGCTATAGGTATGAATCCCAGAGCTTACTAATGGAACGATGTTGTTTAGGTTTAAGGTTTGCCCAGTTTGTGCAGGTACAAATGCTATTCCCTGTTTTTTCCATATAAATGTAGTTCCAGCACTCAAACCCGCGGCAGATAAAATTGGCAATGTATTCCCCGTACAAATTGCGGCATTATTTGCTGAGGTATAATCCAGACCCAATACATCTTGTCCGATGTTAAAACTATTGGCTTCCAAAAAAATAGCAGAATCATAACCTGAATTATTTCCTCCATCAGCAATGACTAATTTGATGCGATACACATGGTTGATATCTAAACCAGTAGCCGATGCGAGCATAGAAATTGTTTGTCCATTAAAATTGATGGCAGGTCCAAATCCATTTCCGTTAAAAGCACCAAAATAGCTTGGATTAGCAGATGGACAATCTGAATTATAGGCTCCATCTCTAATAGTCTCAACAGATACCGGAATAGTAGTATTTGGAATGACCGCTAAATTAACATTTGGACCTCCAGCGGTTACATCTTTTAAAAGAAAAGCAAAAGCATCGGAGAAGTTACATTGGGAAGTTCCGTACTCTTCAGAAGCAAAAAGAAAAGAAAAATCAAAATTGGGTGTTTTTGGTTGGAAATCAAATTCTATGAAACTTGCATTTATGGAATTAATCGTTATCCCAGATTGCGAAAGTAAATTAGCTTCTAGATCTGAATCTCCTAGCCATGCAGAAGATCCGTCGCTAAGAATACTAGTATTTGGTCCAGGTGTTTTAGTTACATCTCCCGTGCTTAAAACTACTCCATTTGAATATGGAAAACTAGAATTTGTATTTTCGAAATAGCCAATTCCGTTCGAAGACCCGAATGTTGTTCCAGTTCTTGAAGATACATTTGTGCCTAAAACACATGGTGAATTTACCAGTACCTGATTCACCAATTGGTCAATTGTGTATTTTGTTGTGCTAACAGTTATTACTTGCGAATAACCACTATAAAAAAATAGTAACCATACAGAGATAAGTATCTTTTTCATGTCTTTGGTTGTTAATTTTTGCATATCAAAAATAGTGAAAATTGAACTAATATTAAAAAAAATTCCTAAATTTATGTTAACTCAATCTTAAAGGTGAGACTAGAACGTTTTTTTTAGATTATTAGTGTTTTTAAGACGGAATTGAACAACTTTTATAATCATATTACGGAATTAGATTTATCTTTGCATTTTTAAATTTATATCATGACATTACCACAGATTCTTACACCTACCATCGAAAAAGCTATAAAAGCTTTATTTGATGTTGCTATTGACAAAGTTGAATTTCAAACCACACGAAAGGAATTTGAAGGAGATATTACCATGGTAATTTTTCCCTTATTGAAAGTTGTAAAAAGTAATCCTGTAGAATTAGGAAATAAAATAGGAACTTACCTTGTTGAAAACTTGGTGGAGGTGAGTCGGTTTAATGTTGTGTCTGGATTTTTGAACCTTGTTATTTCAGATGCCTATTATTTGGATTTCTTCGGAGAAATAAAAGATAATCTTGCCTTTGGGTTCGTTTCTCCTAGTCAAGATGACACTGCGGTTATGGTAGAGTATTCGTCGCCAAATACCAACAAACCCTTGCACTTAGGTCACGTACGTAACAATCTTTTGGGATATTCAGTAGCTGAAATTATCAAGGCTTCCGGCAAAAAAGTATATAAAACTCAAATCATTAATGATAGAGGAATCCATATTTGCAAATCAATGTTGGCTTGGCAAAAATTTGGAAACGGACAAACACCAGAATCAACCGGTTTAAAAGGAGATAAATTAGTCGGGAATTATTACGTAGCTTTTGATAAAGCGTACAAAGAAGAAATAGCGCAATTAGTAAGCGCGGGTAAAACGGAGGAAGAAGCTAAAAAACAAGCGCCAATAATTCTAGAAGCGCAAGAAATGCTATTGAAATGGGAGGCTGGAGATGAAGAAGTGATCACGCTTTGGAAAACCATGAATCAATGGGTTTACGATGGTTTTGCTACAACTTATAAAAATTTAGGGGTCGATTTTAATGCGTATTATTATGAAAGTAATACCTATTTACTAGGGAAAGATGTTGTTCAAATTGGTTTGGACCGAGGTGTTTTCGAAAAAGATCCTGATGGTTCCGTTTGGATTGATTTAACAGATGAAGGTTTAGACCGCAAAATTGTATTGCGTTCAGATGGTACTGCAGTTTACATGACGCAAGATATTGGAACTGCGATTCAACGCGTGAAGGATTATCCAGATGTTGGCGGAATGGTCTACACCGTTGGTAACGAGCAGGATTATCACTTTAAAGTTCTGTTTCTGATCTTGAAAAAACTAGGTTTTGACTGGTCTAAAAACCTATACCACTTGTCCTATGGAATGGTAGATTTGCCTACGGGAAAAATGAAAAGCCGCGAAGGAACGGTTGTTGACGCCGATGATTTGATGCAAGAAATGACGGATACAGCGCAAAAAATTGCGGAAGACTTAGGGAAACTAGAGGCCTATTCTGCTGAAGAAAAAGAAAAGTTATACCGTACAATTGGTTTAGGTGCTTTGAAATATTACATTTTAAAAGTGGATCCCAAAAAGCGAATTCTTTTTAATCCAGAGGAATCCGTTGATTTCGCTGGAAATACAGGGCCGTTTATTCAATACACCTACGCGAGAATTCAATCTATTATTCGGAAAGCTAATTTTGATTTTTCAAATAAATCAAAAATAGAAACGCTTCATGAAAAAGAAAAAGAATTGGTGAAACAATTAGAGTTATTTCCAGAAGTAATACAAAACGGAGCACAGCATCACAGTCCAGCCTTATTGGCTAACTATACGTATGATTTAGTTCGAGAGTACAATTCATTCTATCAGGCAGTTCCTATTTTAGGAGAGCAGGATGTAGAGAAGAAAATTTTCAGAGTGCAATTATCAAAAAAAGTAGCTGATGTAATTGCATCCTCTTTTAAATTATTAGGAATCAATGTTCCCGAAAGAATGTAAAATTTAGTTCGTTTTGTTGTGAAAGCAATACAATATTTAGTAATTTTATGACTAATTATTGCTATATTATGAAAAAAATATTGTTTTTCCCAGTCTTGTTTTTTATCTTTTTATTGAATATTGCCGGAACTTGTTGTGATGATGAGGTCGTTGTTACAAGTACAGTTGATAAAATTCCCGACGCAATACGGAGTACTTTGAATCAAGGAACTTGGAAAATCACCTATTTTTTCGATAGCAAAACCAACAAATTAAATTCTTTTTCTGGATATAATTTTACTTTTGGGCTAAATGATTTGTTAACCGCCCAATCTACAGGTTTAGATTACAGTGGAAAATGGTCTGTTGCCAAATCTAATAAAGTGGATGATAATCCGCATAACGATATTGAATTTACAATTGCATTTTTAAGTCCAAATGGAGCCGGGCTATCAGAGGATTGGAGTGTTTTTGAAATAAATCCCACGCAGCTCCGATTGAGAATAACAGGAAGTAGCGCTGGAGAAACTAAATATTTAACTTTTGAAAAAGGGTAGATTAATTTGTGCTTTATCGCCAAATACAACTACAAAACAGTCTGAAAAAAGACTGTTTTTTTTATAATATTATGAATACAACTTCAAAATCAAATGCTTAAATTTGCATTTCAAAATAAATCATTACTATGTTCGATAATTTAAGCGATAAACTAGACAAAGCCTTTCACATACTTAAAGGTCACGGAAAAATCACCGAAGTAAATGTAGCCGAAACGCTGAAAGAAGTCCGTAGAGCCTTACTTGACGCCGATGTTAACTTCAAAATTGCGAAAGATTTTACTACCAAAGTAAAAGAAAAAGCAATTGGACAAGATGTATTGACAACCCTACAACCGGGACAATTGTTAGTGAAGTTAGTCAAAGACGAGCTTACGGAATTAATGGGGGGTGATGTTGCTGGAATCAATCTTTCTGGAAATCCAACGGTTATTTTGATGGCAGGTTTGCAAGGATCAGGTAAAACTACTTTCTCTGGAAAATTGGCAAATTATCTTCTTACAAAAAAGAATAAAAAACCATTATTGGTGGCTTGTGATATCTACAGACCAGCAGCAATTCAACAATTGTATGTAGTTGGGGATTCGATAGGAGTTGAGGTATATTCTGAACCAGAAAATAAAAATCCTGTTGAAATTGCGCAAAATGCGATCAAACATGCGAAAGCAAATGGGTTTAATGTTGTAATTGTCGATACAGCCGGTCGTTTAGCAGTTGATGCGGAAATGATGGATGAAATTGAACGCGTTCACAAAGCCATACAGCCGCAAGAAACATTATTTGTTGTGGATGCAATGACAGGTCAAGATGCTGTAAATACAGCAAAAACCTTTAACGAAAGATTAAATTTTGACGGGGTTATCTTAACCAAATTAGATGGTGATACGCGTGGTGGAGCTGCGATTTCGATTAAATCGGTTGTTAATAAACCAATTAAATTTGTAGGTACAGGAGAAAAGATGGACGCGATTGATGTGTTCTATCCCATTCGTATGGCCGAAAGAATTTTGGGAATGGGTGACGTTGTGTCTTTGGTTGAAAGAGCACAAGAGCAATTTGACGAAGAAGAAGCCAGAAAAATCCAAAAGAAAATTGCCAAAAACGAATTCGGCTTTGATGATTTTCTTTCTCAAATCCAGCAAGTAAAAAAGATGGGAAATATGAAAGACTTGGTTGGAATGATACCAGGCGCTTCCAAAGCCATGAAAGATGTGGAGATCGAAGACGATGCATTCAAACATATTGAAGCAATCATTCATTCGATGACACCAATTGAAAGAAGCAAACCCGCTTTAATTGATGTAAAAAGAAAAGCGAGAATTGCAAAAGGTTCTGGAACTAAAATCGAACAAGTGAACCAGTTGATGAAGCAGTTTGACCAAATGAGTAAGATGATGAAAATGATGCAGGGGCCAGGAGGTAAAAACCTTATGAAAATGATGGGCGGAATGAAAGGCGGCATGCCAGGAATGAGATAATATTTATTTAAGGTTTAATGTTTCAAATAAAATGAAACTTTAAACCTTATTTTTTTTAAATACAATTACAACTACAACTACTATTACCAGTGATGAGGTTTTGTTTCAGGGTTCTAAGGAGAATTTGAAAACATACGCTTTAAAACTTTAAACAATTTTTAGAAATGCAACTACTAGACGGAAAAAAAACAGCGGAGGACATTAAAAGTGAAATCGCTGTAGAAGTACAAAAAATGAAAGATAAGGGGGAGAAAGTACCTCATTTAGCAGCCCTGATTGTAGGAAATGATGGCGCAAGTCTTACCTATGTAGGAAGCAAGGTAAAAGCATGCGAAAGAGTGGGTTTTGAATCTACTTTAGTGAAAATGCCAAGTACAACTACAGAAATCGAATTGCTTAAAAAGATTAAGGAATTGAATGAGAATGATGAAATTGATGGTTTTATCGTCCAATTGCCACTTCCCGAACAAATCGATGAGCAAAAGGTATTAATGGCCGTGGATCCAAGTAAAGATGTCGATGGCTTTCACCCTGAAAACTTCGGAAAAATGGCGTTAGACATGACCACTTTTATTCCAGCCACTCCGTTTGGTATTCTAGAGTTACTAGAGCGCTACGGCGTTGAAACCAAAGGAAAACATACGGTAGTAATAGGGCGCAGTCATATAGTTGGCAGGCCGATGAGCATTTTGATGGGAAGAAAAGGATTTCCTGGAAATTCAACCGTTACGCTAACGCACAGTTATACTAAGAATATTGAAGAGATTACTATTCAGGCTGATATCATTATTACAGCTTTGGGCGTTCCTAATTATTTGAAAGCAAATATGGTGAAAGAGGGTGTTGTCGTTATTGACGTGGGTATTACTCGTGTTCCTGATGAAAATACGGACAAAGGATATGTCATCACTGGTGATGTTGATTTTGATCAAGTAAGTAAGAAAGCATCGTTTATAACTCCGGTTCCAGGTGGAGTAGGGCCGATGACTATTGCCATGTTGCTAAAAAATACGCTTTTGGCGAGGGAAATGAAAAGAAATAAATAGAAAAAATAATTAGAATTGAAAGCCTTAAATTTTGTTTAAGGCTTTTTTTATCTTGGTAAACACCTAAAGTTCTAATAAATAATTCTACGACGAAATTTACAGAATAACTTTTTAACTTACTCAGTTAGTGAAACACTACCATGTAAATGCTGGGTTTTAACATTTATGGACGTGTCTTTTATTCTTAATAATCACCTCGTCCTTTAAACCTGGGATCATCTCTTTTGATGAATTCCGTTCTTCTTTTTGGAGCTTCCGTTTTTGGCAGGCTGGCTTCTTCTGTTTTACTAGACGGTTCAATCAGTTCATTCAGTTCTTTGATTTCTGCATCGGTCAAATCGCGGTAACGTCCTACGGGAACATCCAGCGAAATATTGATGATTCGGATGCGCTTCAGGGCAGTAACGTCATAACCCAGATATTCTGTCATTCTACGAATTTGGCGGTTTAAGCCTTGTGTTAGAATGATTTTAAATGTCGTAGAACTTATTTTTTCTACTTTACATTTTCTGGTAACGGTGTCTAAAATTGGAACGCCATTACTCATTTTTTCAATAAAACGATCTGTGATCAATTTGTTGACCGTTACAGTATATTCTTTTTCGTGGTTGTTTCTGGCACGAAGAATTTTGTTGACAATATCGCCGTCATTCGTCATAAAAATCAACCCTTCTGATGCTTTGTCTAAACGGCCAATAGGGAAAATGCGTGTTGGATAATTAATATAATCTACAATATTGCCACGAACTTCTAAATTGGTTGTGCATTCAATTCCAACAGGTTTATTAAAAGCTAAATAAATAGATTTCTCTCTTTTTTCTCGAATTAATTTGCCATCTATACGCACTTCATCATCAGGAGAAACTTTAGTGCCTAATACTGGGACGACTCCATTGATGGTCACGCGACCTTCTTCGATGATTTTATCAGCTTCACGGCGAGAGCAATATCCTGTTTCTCCTATGAATTTATTAAGGCGTTTTAGATTTTCTTCCATACTGCAAAAGTAATCAATTTGATTTTGGCATAAGGACTTATAGTTCAAAATTCCTTGTTACCAGTTGCGTATTGAACCTTTTTTAATTTTAAAAATCAAAGGGGGAAAATGGAAATGGATTAAAGGTTTCTTTCTAAAGTTACTCAAATAAAAATTTGGAAACTTTTTTGTATAACTCCTCCCCATGCATGCTGTGTCCTAAACCTTTGGTCTCTATAAAAATAGCATTTTTCCAGGTGCTAGCTATTTTTTTTCCTTCCTCAAATAAAACAACCGTGTCATCAATATCGTGCGCAATTAATCCTCTTATGTTTAATTTTGACGCAAATATTTTACCAGAAAATTGCTCTAAATTCAGTTGAAAAGTAGTCAAGTAATGCGCTTCTAAAGATTTAAAAATTCTGGAATTCAAACTCAATAAGCGGATGTAATTGTTTAAGATGATATTGAAATCGCTGGGAGATCCCAAAATTACCATTTTTTTTAACTTATCATTTTGATATGTGGATTGGTAATAAAGACAGGTCTTTCCGCCAATAGAATGACCGATGAGATATTGTGGTTTGAATTTTTCAACGGCGACATGAATAAAAGCGGCGTACTGTGGTATATTGAATTCTTTTCCACTGGATAATCCATGAGCTGGACCGTCAATGGCAATAATGGTACTGCCTGATTTTTTTAGATACGGGAGTAGTTTTTTCCATCGGGAAGCATTGCTTTCCCATCCATGGACCAAAAGAATAACAGTGTCATTTCCTTTCCAAGTATAGGTATGAAAAGAATTTTCTTCCACTTGGAACGTTTCAGATTGTGCTTCTAAAAGGATTTTAGGAAGTTTCGTTCCAGATAGTTTACCTTCTCTAGGTTGGCTAAAAAAAGAATACGCCAGTTTTGATGCTTTCTTTGGAAGGATAAAGCTCAAGACGTTTATGTACAATCCAATGGACTTGGTGAAAATAAAAAATAATATTTTTTTCATAAAAAAAAAGTCCCGATGTGTATCGGGACTTAAATGTAATTAGAATTTAGAAAACAATTGTTCCATTTTCTCTTTTTCTTCATCAGCTAAGGTGCTGTCGACTAATATTCTTCCGGAATGTTCATCGGTAATGATTTTCTTTCTAGAAGCTATTTCTACTTGTGTTTGTGGTGGAATAGTGAAAAATGATCCTGCCGAAGCACCTCTTTCAATAGAAACTACTGCTAAGCCATTTCGAACACTTGTTCTAATTCTAGTGTACGCTTTCAACAATCTTTCTTCAATTAAAGCTTGGTATTCAGCTGATTTTTCTGAAAGGAATGCTTCTTCCTTAGCAGTTTCAGCCATAATAGCATCTAACTCTGATTTTTTATGCTTTAGGTGATTCGATTTCGCTTCTAATCTTTCTTTAGAGCTTGAAATTACTTCTTTCTTGTGTTCGATAGAAGCTTTCATTTCTTTAATTTGCTTTTCAGATAATTGAATTTCTAATTCTTGAAATTCAATCTCCTTTGTCAACGAATTAAATTCTCTGTTGTTGCGAACAGTTTCTTGTTGCTTTGTATATTTTTTGATAGCTTCTTTGTGCTCATCAATTGCATTCTTTTTCGATTTGATAAGATCCTCGATAACTTCAAGTTCCCCTTTCAATTTTTCTGAACGTGTGCTTAAACCAGCCACTTCATCTTCTAAATCTTCTACTTCTAAAGGAAGTTCACCTCTTACGTTTCTGATTTCGTCAATTCTAGAGTCAATTAGTTGTAAATCGTAAATTGCTCTTAACTTGTCCTCAACACTTAATTCTTTCGTATTCGCCATATTCTATAAGTACTTAACTGGATTTGAATTTTCTTCTGATAAAATAACTGCAAAATTAAGGATTTTTTTCCGAAGATACTCTACAATATAATTTTTTGTATAGCGTTCGCTTTCAAAATGTCCAATATCAGCCAAAAGTAACTTGTTTTCGGCTTCATAAAATTGATGGTACTTCAAATCAGCGGTCAAATAAACATCAGCTCCCGCTTGAATGGCATTTTTTATAGCAAAACTGCCAGCTCCACCCAGAACGGCTACTTTTGTAATAGTTCCGCCAGTAAAGTTGGAATGCCGAATCCCGCCACACTGCATTTTCTCTTTTACAAAAAGCAGAAAATCTTCCTGCGTCATCGGATTTTTCAATTCACCAATCATTCCTAAACCAACATTTTGATGCTGATTTTGCAACTCATAAATCTCATACGCTACTTCCTCATACGCGTGGCTTTTGAATAATGCTTTCAGGATTTTGTTTTCCAAATGTTTTTCGAAAGTGACTTCGATTTTGATTTCGTCGCCTTGAACAAACTCAAATCGTTCTCCAATTTGCGGATTGCTGTGCTCGTTTCCCATGTAGGTTCCAATTCCTTTCGAATTAAAACTGCAGTTTTCATAGTTGCCAATATTTCCTGCACCAGCATCAAATAGAGCATTACGCAATTCTTCTGCATTTTCAGGAATGGTAAAAGTCACTAATTTGCGAATGAAATTTTGTTTCGGAATCAGGATTTTAGTATTTACCAATCCTAATGCGTCGCTGAATATTTTATTCACGCCTTCTTGATGATTGTCTAAAGCGGTGTGAACAGCATAAATGGCAATATCATTTTTTATGGCCTTGATTATGGCGCGTTCCACATAGTTTTTACCGGTAATTTTTTTCAAGCCAGAAAATAATATCGGATGAAAACAAACCACCAGATTGCAATTTTTTGCGATTGCTTCGTCAATTATGTTTTCTAATGCATCATGACAAACCAATATTCCGGTAGCTTCCACATCTTGATCTCCAACCAATAAACCCACATTGTCAAAATCTTCAGCATAGGCGAGTGGCGCCATTTCTTCTAAAACGGAAATTATTTCTTTGATTTTCATAAACATCAGATTTTTGTTGCTTAATTTTGGTTTTTTGAATAAACAAATTAACGAATAAACAAATCAACTTTAAAATAAAACATCATCCTTTCCTAAAATGAATTTACAGTGAAAAATACAGTTTCTAAAGAGCTAGTTTTTAAGTAAATTAAAATAGAACGATTTTTGTATATTTGTAATTCAATATCAATAGCTATGACTACTATAACTTTAAAAATCAACGAGCGTACCAAAGCAGGAAAAGCATTTCTGGAAATGACAAATGTTTTGGTTAAGGATTCAAAAGGAATTGAAATAATAGCAACTGGACCAAACAAGACTACTGAAAAAAAATCGGAAATCTACAATCCTGAATTTGTTGCAATGATAAAAAAAGCACAAAAAAGTAAAAAAAGAACAGTGGTAGATCCAAATGATATATGGGGGAGTTTAGGGTTGAAATAACAGATCATGCAAAAATGCAAATCGCGAAACATTTTAAGTTTGGAAACCAGGCCAGTATTAAAAAAATTGCAATAATATTACAAGAACTTTCAGAAACGCCATATACGGGCGTTGGGAAACCGGAAGCATTAAAGGAAAATTTAACTGGTTTTTGGTCAAGACAAATTAACCCAAAGGATAGGTTAATTTATACAGTAAATGATGATTTGGTTGTTGTTGATGTCATCTCAGCAATGGGTCATTATTCTGATAAATATTTATGAATTTACTCCGAAAAATACTCTTTCCTTTTGCCATTTTATATGGTCTCATCACGAGTATTCGGAATTTTCTTTTCGATAAAGGAATTTTAAAATCCTATTTTTTTGATTTGCCCGTAATTGCTGTTGGGAATCTCAGCGTTGGCGGAACCGGAAAAACACCACAAATCGAATATTTGATTCGGTTGCTTTCGGATACATATAAAATTTCCACATTAAGCAGGGGTTATAAAAGACAATCCAAAGGTTTTATTTTGGCGCAAGCCACTTCAAATGCCGCAACTATTGGAGATGAACCATTTCAGTTTTTCCAGAAATTCCCTTCCATACAAGTAGCTGTTGATGCTGACAGAAAAAATGGAATTGAACACTTACTATCTCTTTCTGAAAAGCCTGAAGTTATCTTATTGGACGACGCTTTTCAACACCGAAAAATAAAAGCAGGATTTTATATTTTACTCACTTCGTACGGCGATTTATATTCGGATGATTGTATGTTACCAACCGGAAATTTACGTGAAAGTAGGGATGGAGCTAAAAGAGCGGACATTATTATTGTCACTAAATGTCCGCCTGCTCTTTCTCCAGAAAAACAGAATGCGATCAAGAACAAGTTAAATCTTGCGGAAAATCAAGAATTATACTTTACTTTTATCGCGTATGATACTTTTATTTATGGGGAAAATAGAAAGAAAAATGTCAGTGAAATTCGAACGGCGTCTAAGGTATTGGTAGCAGGAATTGCCAAACCTAAACCATTTTTTTCCTATTTGCAAGATAGTACTGATGTCTGTTTGTCTTTTCCAGATCATCATCATTTTACCGATAAAGACATTTTAGACATTAAAAATTCAGCTCAAAACAACATCATTATCACTACCGAAAAAGATTATGTACGGTTGAAAGGGAGTTTGCCAAGCGAACAACTTTTCTATTTACCAATACAAAGTTCTTTTCTTTCGGGAAGTGACGATTTTGATAAAACAATTATGAAATATGTGGGAACAAGTACAAGAAACGGTTAGTTTTATTACCGAAAAAATTAATTTTACACCAGAATATGGTGTGATTTTGGGTTCGGGATTAGGAAGTTTTACGGATGAAATGGAGGTAGCATTTACATTGCCTTACAATGAAATTCCAAATTTTCCAGTTTCAACAGTGCAAGGGCACAAGGGCGCACTAGTTTTTGGAACTATTGGTGCTAAGAAAGTAGTCGCCATGCAAGGCCGTTTTCATTTCTATGAAGGGTACTCGATGACAGAAGTTACGTTTCCAGTTCGAGTGATGAAGTTTTTAGGGGTTACAAAACTAGTAGTGTCAAATGCTTCAGGCGGAGTAAATCCAAATTATCAGGTGGGTTCCATTGTTATGATTACGGATCATATCAACATGACGCCGGAGCATCCTTTACGTGGAAAAAACGACGATCGTTTTGGACCTCGATTTGTAAATATGAGCGAACCATATTCGAGAAAAATGATAGCGAAAGCAACCGCTTTGGCAAATGAATTAAACATTGAAGTGTATGAAGGGATTTATTTAGGCTTACAAGGACCCACTTTTGAAACTTTGGCGGAGTATAAAATGGTGAAGATATTGGGTGCGGACTGCGTTGGGATGTCAACAGTTCCAGAAGTTATTGTGGCTCGTCACATGGATCTGGAAACATTTGGAATTTCTGTCATTACTGATATGGGTAACGAAGAAAGTATTGGAACGATTTCCCACGACGAAGTATTAGAAGCTGCAAAAGCAGCAGAGCCAAAAGTGAGAAGTCTTATAAAAGAATTAATCTTAAAGTATTAATTTCTAAATGTATTCAGCTATTGTAGTGTAAAATTCTTCTGGTATGAACGGTTTAGTAATAACATCGTTCATGCCAAATGATAATAGCATGTCGCGATTTTCATGAAGTGAGATTGCGGTAAGCGCTATAATAGGTGTTGCAGCATCAAAAGTCCGAATCAATTCTGTAGCAATTGTACCGTTAATCCCGGGTAAATGAACGTCCATCAGTACCAAATCAAATTTATTTTTACGTACTAAATCTATTGCATCTTCGCCGTTATCTATTACTTCGCAAATGATCTGCTTATTATGAAGCATTTTTTTTGTGATCATTTGATTGATTTTATTATCCTCAACCAGTAATATTTTTTTGTTTACTAATTTAGAATCGTAATCAATTTTTTTGGCTGTTTTAAATTCTACAGGAAGTTCACTTATTTTAAAGCCTAATTTAAAAGAAAAGGAAGAGCCTTGGCCAACGATACTTGTTAATTCTATTCGTCCACCTAGGATTTTAATTAATTTCTTTACGATGGTCAATCCTAAGCCTGTTCCGCCGTATTTTCGATTGACTTCAATCGAACCTTGTGAAAAACTATCAAACACGCTTGTCAGTTTGTCTTCAGGTATTCCAATTCCAGTATCCCTAATTTCAAAATATAATGTTGCCGCTGTATCTTCTAATACATGGAGATTTGCGGTCACCGTAACGTCACCATTTTTAGTAAATTTCAGGGCGTTATTAATTAAATTTAATATAATTTGGGATAATTTTGTTGGATCTCCTATCAAATAGTCAGGAATGGCAGCATCGACATCTAATCTAAAATTGTTGTTGTTTACCAAAGCTAATTCTTTTAATGAGTTTTGAATGCCAACTAAAAGTTGTTTTAGGTTGAAGGTGATGTGCTCTATTTCAACACTGTGGGATTCAATTTTATTGATTTCTAAAATCTCATTTATAAATTTGGTCAAGTAATCGCCTGAAAATTTTAGCGAAGACAAATAGTCCATTTGTGTTTTCTTGGGGTTTTCTTCTAATAGTAAATGCGTGATTCCATTGATAGCATTCAAGGGCGTACGAAGTTCGTGACTTACTGTCGATAGAAATTCAGATCTCGCTTTTGACGCCTTTTCGGCTTTGTCTTTTGCAACTTCTAACTCTTTATTTTTCTCCTTTAACAGCAAATTGGACTGATTTCGGATGATATTATTTTTGTATAATGACAAACTTAATAAGGATAAAATAGAGATCAACGCGATAGCAAGAATACTAATGAGTTTAGAAAACTTACTTACTCTTTCCTGTTCTTTAGTTTCATTGTTGGTGCGAACAATTTCTTTTAACCGTTCTGATTCCTTAAATTTTGTATAATCATCTATTCCTAGTCTTTCATTATTGATAATGGCAAGGCGCTCTTTTAGATTTAGATGTTGTTTTAAATACGAGTAGGCATTGTTCTTATCTAACATTTTTTCATGAACAGTACTTAAGGCAAGCAATATACTAGCTTTCTGTTCAAGATTCTCCGATTTGGAATTTAGTTCAAGCGCTTTATCAAGGTAGTTTAAAGCTAAATTATTTCTGTTCTTTAGTGCTTCAATACTACCGGTTTGGTACAAGGCTTCTGTTTTGGTATCTGTTAAAGCTGGAGTAGTGGGAATTGCAATTATAGTCTTAAAAACCGTTAAAGCTAAATCTAATTTGTTTTGGCCTTTATAAATTAATCCTTTTTGAAGTTCAAACAATTCAGTGGTATCTGGGATTTTTAATAACTTATAAATGGATTTAGATTTCTGAAAGTACATGGCAGCTCTATCGAAATTTTCTTTTGCCATGTAGCACAAACCAAGATTGTAATAGGTGTCAGCTTGGATAACTGCAGGTTGTTGCATCGCAATAAGCGAACTACTTTTTATAAAATATTCAATTGCGTCGTTATATTTTCTTAAGTCGTAATACAGTTTTCCTAGGTTGTAGTTCTCAACGGCTTGATCTTTAATATTGTTGTTTTTTATAGCGTATTGTATTGCTTTTTGGGTATTTGACAATGCCTCTTTGTAATTGTTGTTTTGAACATAAGAGTGACTCAAACTGCTATAATAGGCTGTGCTATCTGCATCTTCATTAGGTTGAGAATACAGGAGTGTACTTAAAAAGAGTATATAAACGAAAAGCAATTTCATTTGTTACCTATTTTTTTATTGGTTATTTTTCATACTTGTCAAAAGTATTAAATCAATTAGTCGAGAGGAATACCCTATCTCATTGTCATACCAGCCAACTACTTTAACCATTTTATCGATAACTGAAGTAAGTTGAGCATCAAATATACATGAATTTTTATTGCCAATTACATCAACAGAGACAATAGGATCTTCGGTGTAATCTAAAATTCCTTTTAAAGTAGTTTTTGCGGCTATTTTAAAGGCAGCGTTTATTTCTTCAATAGTGACAGCGCGTTTCACGTTAAACGTGATGTCTGTTAAAGAACCATCTGGAACCGGCACTCTAATACCGCAACCACCAATCTTACCTTCAAACTCTGGAAATATTTTTGTCAATGCTTTCGCTGCTCCGGTTGTTGTAGGAACAATAGATTGGCTAGCGCCTCGGGCTCGACGCAAGTCTTTGTGAGGTTGGTCGTGCAAGCTTTGGTCTGTTGTATAGGAGTGTATAGTGGTAATATACGCTTGTTCTATACCACAAAGTTCATTGATAACCTTAATCATGGGTGCCGCATTATTGGTCGTGCAACTGGCATTGGAGATAATGGTTTCAGAATCGTCAAGAATGGAATCATTTACACCTAGAACTACTGTTTTTATAGTGTCTACCTCTGAAGGTGCGGAGAGTATTACTTTTTTAGCGCCAGCTATAATATGGGAATTCAGTTCTTCGAAAGTTTTGTATTTCCCGGTAGATTCAATTACATAATCAATGTTTAAGCTCTTCCAATCGAGGTTAGAAATTCTTTTTTCATGAAAAAATAAATAATGTTTACCGTCTAGCAAAATCCCTTTTTCATCAGCGCTTACAGCAAATGGTAAAACACCGTGTATACTATCGTATTTTACTAGATGTGCCATTGTTTTTTTATCAGCAATATCATTGATGGCAACTACTTCTATAGAGGGATGGTTTAAAAGCAAGCGGAATAAATTTCTTCCAATTCTTCCAAAACCATTTATGGCAATTCTTATTTTCAAGATTTTAGGTTTGTAGGGCAAAGCTTATTTGGTTAACCGATTAAACAAATAAACCAAGGGGTTATTTATAAAATATGTTTTTGAGCTTTGTAAGAAGAACGAACTAATGGGCCGCTTTCAACATGTCGGAAACCTAATTCCAAACCATATTGCTCGTATTTTGCAAATTGTTCTGGAGTTATGAATTCTTTTACCGGCAAGTGTTTTTTACTGGGTTGCAAATATTGTCCTATTGTAACGATATCAACGTGTACTGCACGTAAATCTCTCATCGTTTGATACACTTCCTCTTCTTGTTCTCCAAGTCCCAGCATAATCCCAGATTTGGTTCTTTTAATTCCTTTTTCTTTCAGGTAACGCAGTACTTCGAGACTTCGGTCATATTTTGCTTGGATACGAACTTCGCGAGTCAGTCTGCGTACCGTTTCTACATTGTGTGACACTACCTCAGGATTTGCTTCCACAATGCGGTCAATGTTTCTTTCGATACCCTGAAAATCAGGAATTAATGTTTCTAGGGTTGTGTTTGGGTTCATTCTGCGGATGGCTTTCACGGTTTCAATCCAAATAATAGATCCGCCGTCTTTCAAATCATCTCTGTCAACACTAGTAACTACAGCATGTTTAATGTTCATAATTTTTATAGAACGGGCCACTTTTTCTGGTTCATCCCAGTCTACGGTTTCGGGTCTTCCAGTTTTTACGCCACAAAATCCACAAGAGCGGGTACACACATTTCCTAAAATCATAAATGTAGCCGTTCCTTCGCCCCAGCATTCACCCATATTTGGGCAACTTCCTGAAGTACAAATCGTGTTCAAACTATATTTATCAACCAAGCTACGAAGTTCTGTATATTTTTGGCCTATTGGCAGTTTTACCTTCAGCCATTTTGGTTTAGCTCCGCTCAATTCGGCTTTGCTTCGAGTTGCTACAGGTAAAGTATTTTCTAAAACAGTTTCCATATATCATATTTTCAAGCTGCAAAGATAAGGAATGTAGTTTATTTTAGTATTGGTTTAGTTGTTTATTTGAAGGAATCACAACAGAAGTCTTAGGAGCAGAAAATTTAGGAATCCTAAGAAATAGTTGTCCTGCTTTCGCCTTTATCTCTCCGCGCTGCTTCGAGGATACCAGCTCTATCAGGGCTATGTGAGAACTTTTTGTAGGTATAAGGGAATGTTTTTATAGATGAAATAAATAGGTGAAAAGAGCTCCAATTTAAATTGGAGCTCTTTCTATTTTTTAATTCATCTGTACTGTAATGGGAAGGTTGTAGGCGGTTCGCACGGCTTTACCGTCAATCATACCAGGTGACCACTTTGTTCGTAACGATTTCAATACTCGAACGGCCTCTTTCCCCAAGCCATAGCCAGGATCTCTTTTGACATGAATGTCACTCATGCTGCCATCTCTTTCGATTACAAAAGAAACATAAACCCGAATCGATCCACTGCCTTCTAATTCCTTTTTTTCAAAATTAGTACCTACATACGTATAGAACTTCTTAATTCCGCCAGGGAATTCAGGAAGTTTATCTAGCGAAACGCTGTTGATTATAGCATTGCCTGTCTCTATGGCTGTTGTTGTTTCAGCTCCTGACGGAGTTGCGGGATTGACGCCAATAATACCTGTTCCTTCCGCAGTAGTGTTGGAGACCACAGTATTGTCGCTGTTTTTTGCAATGTCTTGATTGGCTTGTGAAGCTTGAACGATTACAGGATTTACCAGTTGCGCGCTTTTAATGGGCGCCTCAGCATTTTTAGTTTTGATTTCTGGCACTGATTTTTTTGGCTCAAGCTGATTTGGAATTATGTCAGTAAGCTGCACTATGGTGTTTGTAAAATCGGGAATGGCTATCGGCGCTGTTCTATCAGGATTAAAATAAGTAATGATTATAGGAATACTTAAAGCACTAAATAGAAATAAGACACCCATAAAAAGAGAAGTTAATGCCGTTTTTGTGCTGTCCTGACGCAACTGATACGCTCCATATTCTTTGTTTCTATCTTGAAAAACAAGATTAATCCAGCCGGTTTCGTAAATACTTAATTTTGACATAATATATGGATTTAGAGGTTAAGTACAATTAAATCATAAGCAAAAGGTTTTTTTAATGATAACGTGCGAAACAAGAATAATAGTATATAAATTTAATAATAAATTATGATTAAATAAAATTTATATTTAATAATTTAACGTAGGGAGTGTATTGTTTATATGCTTTCAATCAGATTAACGATGGAATAGATAACCTTTAAACTTATAAAATTATCGTCTGCTTTGAATGATTTCTGCCAATAATTTCTTGGCGCGAAGCAATTTGACCTTCACATTACTCAACGGTTCCTCGATTTTGTTGGCAATTTCCTGATAACTCATTTCCTGAAAATAGCGCAATTGAATAACTTCTTGATAATGTGGTTTTAATTCTTTAATGAATTGCAGTAATTGCGAAAGATTTTGTTCTGTTATTAATTCATCTTCTGCGGAGGGAGTAGTATCTGCAATATTGTAGGCTTGATGGTCTTCTTCTTCGGTAATTTCGACAAAAAGGCTTGATTTCTTTTTTCGCAACACATCGATGTGGACATTTTTTGCAATAGCAATCAGCCAAGTGTTAAACTGGAATTCAGCGTTGTACGAGGCTATTTTATCAAACGCTTTTGAGAACGTTTCAATAGTGATATCTTCTGCATTGGTTTCATTTTCGGTGCGTTTAAGCATAAAACCATACACTTCATTCCAATAATAATTCAATAGAAAAGTGAAGGCAACTTGATCGCCTTGTTTTGCTTTTTCTATTTGTTTGTTTATTTCCAATGTACTGGTTTTGAGAATGTATTAGTGATGAAGATATTAATTTGGGTGAATATTAGTACTAATTCAATAATTGGATACCAATATACGACATCTTTTTCTTTTAATTTACCTGCCGAAAATCCGATGATAATCCAAGATACGAGGTAGCGTAGCCCAATTAGACACAGCACTACAATCCATTGAAATTGAAAAGCCAGCAAGACGATAGGAAGGATAAGAAATAATAATTGGGAACAATAGAAAAGACCCAACTGGAATTTGTCAAAGGACTTGTAATAATTAGCCGTTGCAACATGTCTTCTTTTTTGAATCAGCCATTCTGTATAGGTGGTTTTGGGCTTAGAAAGCGTTACACTTTCTGGCATATAAGCAATTGTCGTGTTTTTAGCTTTTGCAGCTTGGTTTACAAACAAATCATCATCGCCAGAACGAATTTGCATGTGTTCTATGAATCCATTTACGTTGAAAAACTCTTCCTTTTTGTAGGCTAAATTTCTTCCAACGCCCATGTAAGGATGCCCAATTTTTGCCCAAGAAAAATATTGAATAGCGGTCAATAAAGTTTCAAAACGTATTATTTTATTCAAGAAAGAGTTTGCGATTTTCTCATATTTACCATAGCCTAAAACGATTGTTTTTTGCATAGTAAATTGGGAGCTCATGGCTGTGATCCATTCTTTTGAAGTGGGGTAGCAATCTGCATCGGTGAATAATAAGTAGTCTTTTTTGGCAGCTTTTATTCCTAATGTTAAGGCGTATTTTTTATTTCCCCAAAAGGCTTCGTTGTTCTGTACTTTTACCAAGCGAATGTTTGGATATTGCTTTTCAAAACCTTCAAAAATAGTCAAAGTATTGTCGCTTGAAGCATCGTCAATCAAGACAATTTCAAAATCTGGATAGTTCTGTTCAGCCAGCAAGGGAATGAAATTGGTCACATTTTCTTCTTCGTTTTTTGCACACACTATGACTGAAATAGGGATTCTTTTAGGAGTTATCTTTTGTGCTTTGGCGAAAGCAAATTTCCCAAAAATGCCTAGATAATACAAAATTTGAACCGCAACAATAAAAATAAAAAAGTAAAGAATTAGTATAAGCATTTTGAGTTTAATGAGTTTTTAATACCCGACATTTCGGTAGGATGCAAAGGTATGAATAGAATTTTGAAATGTTAAATACAATCTGTGAATTTCGAAATAATTTATATTGGGCATTTCTTCATTTCAGTTGCAGTTGCGATAGATTGATTTGTATTTACTTTCTCTAACTCGGCAATGATATTTTGATAATTCTTATTATCCCTATTTTGCGACATTTTTCTCGTGGCTTGGATTTCAGTTATTTCAATTTCAAATGCTACAATGCCACGAGTTTGTAGCATCGTTTTTTTTGATAGCGCTTCAATGCGAACTGGGTTTTCAGAATTTTTTTCGTATTTGTTTACTAGTTTTTTTAGGGACTCAATGACAGCTTCTCCCTCTATTATTTTGATTGTTCCGTAAATGTGAACGGCAACATAGTTCCATGTAGGTACATTTTCATGATCGTACCACGACGACGATATGTAATTGTGAGGTCCAGAAAATACGGCTAAGATTTGATCGTTAGCTTCAAAACCATTCCATTGTGGATTCTCCTTAGAAATATGCCCCTGTAAAATGTCCTTCCCTTGATTGTTACTATCTAGTTCCAAAGGAATATGTGTTGCGCACAATTTTCCGTTGCTTTGATTAATTAAAATGCCAAAGCTATTTTCTTGAAGAAACTTTCTGATTTCTTGTTGATTCTCGTTTTTGTAAATATCAGGAATGTACATGTTTAGGTGTGATTTTAGTTTGACGAATTTTGTCTGACAATTAGTAAGATGAGTTTTGTGGTATTCTTATTTGCCCCTTGTATCTTTTTCTTTAAATCACATTTACTTCGGCTTCAATACGGATGCCAAATTTTTTGAAAATGCTGTCTTGAATGTCTTTTGAAACATTCAAGATTTCTTGTCCCGTGGCATTGCCATAATTCACCAAAACCAATGCTTGATTTTTATGGACTCCGGCGTCACGGAAACGTTTCCCTTTGAATCCAGCTTGTTCAATAAGCCAACCTGCAGGCACTTTTACTTCGGTTTCAGAAATATCAAAATATTTCATTTCAGGAAATTGCTTAAGAATTTTTTCAAAATCTGATTTTAATAAAATAGGATTCTTAAAGAAACTACCACTGTTACCCAATTCTTTAGGATCTGGTAGCTTACTTTGGCGGATGGCAATAACAGCATCACTAACCTCTTTTAAAGTTGGAATCTGTATATTTTTTTTGGCTAACTCAGCCGTAATATCTCCATAAGAGGTATTGATTTTATGGTTTTTTTTAGTCAATTTGAAAATAACCGATGTGATGATGTATTGGTCTTTTGCATCTTTTTTAAAAACACTTTCGCGGTATCCAAAATGGCAGGCTTCTTTGGTAAATGTCTTTATCGTCTGCGTTGCAATGGTCATGGCTTGGCAGGATACAAAAGTGTCTTTGATTTCAGTTCCATAAGCACCAATATTTTGTACAGGAGTGGTGCCTACGTTGCCAGGAATCAGCGACATGTTCTCTAAGCCACCAAAATTTTGATCAATGGTCCAAAGCACAAATTCATGCCAGCTTTCACCGGCCTGACTTTCGACCCAAACAAAAGCATCGTTTTCCTCAATGATTTTTTTACCTTTCAAATCGATATGAATGACCAATGCGTCGATATCCTTGGTCAAAAGCATGTTGCTGCCCCCACCCAAAATAAATTTTTTCTGTGATTTGTTTTCAATTAAAATAGTTTCCAAGTCTTGCACAGAATGCACGGCAACGAACTGTTTGGCCTTGGCTTCAATGCCAAAAGTATTGTGTTTTCTTAAAGAGAAATTAGGGTGTATTTCCATAAACGAAAGGGCGTATTTGAATTGTTTAATCTTGGTCAAAAGTAAGAATTAAAATTTAGCTGCATAGGATTTCATCCAGATATGCATCATAAATAATGGCATAATGTACGGTGTCATGCGGTTGTCTCCTTTTTGTAAATTCAGTACAAGTTTTTGGATGTTGATGTGTTCAAAATACGGCATTTGAAAAAGATCACTTTTCGAAAATGATTCTAATTCTTCTTTAAAAGCGGCACTTTTTGAAATATAATCTCCCCAAGGCGCACTTAATCCTACTTTTTTAAATTGAAGAATTTCAGTAGGCAG
Source organism: Flavobacterium fryxellicola (assembly GCF_900143245.1). Taxonomy (GTDB): domain Bacteria; phylum Bacteroidota; class Bacteroidia; order Flavobacteriales; family Flavobacteriaceae; genus Flavobacterium; species Flavobacterium fryxellicola. The sequence goes on along the minus strand of NZ_FRDK01000013.1, from coordinate 19,202 downwards.
ACGCTCTTGCATTGCCTTTTTGAGGATGAATTTCCATTTTTTTCCAGCAAATAACCATTTGTCATCAAAGGAGCCCAATCCAATTACTAGTCTCGGATCTAAAAAGGGTTCTCTACATTCAATAGAAGCGCCCATTGTGCAGCGGTCATTTCGATCTAATAATGAACACAAGTACGTGTGTTGATCAAAATAAAGCGCCTGTCTTCGCAGATTGTCTGGGTATAACGATTTTGCATCTTTATAAATTTGTTTCCTATATTCGTTTTTTGGAAGTGCATTAATTCCGTAAATTTCCGCAATATCTTTTGGATAGATATTGGAACCATTAAAAATGACCAATTCCGATTTTTTACTAATTTGCGCATAACGTGTTAGCTTATCATAACGAGGTTGTTTGGTAAAAAGATCCAAAGTACCAATTGTTGCAATTGAATTTAATAAAGAAGGATATTTTAATGCTTTGTATCGCACGTATCCACCCATTAATTCATCAGCACCTTCACCAGAAAGCAATACTTTTACCGATGGTTTTGCCATTTTCGAAAGGGCTAAAAGATGTGGTTCGCTTAAATGCATAATAGGTTCATCCTGGAAATAAGTGGCACTTAACAATTGATCATAAAGATTTTTATCTTCTAATTGCATGGTGTGAAAGCCATAATCAAATTTCTCGGCCATCATTTTGGCTAAGTGCGATTCGTTATGTTCCTTTTCTTTAAAACCAATATTAAAGGTTTGAATGTCTTTGTAATTTTGGTGGTGTAGTGAAGCTAAAACAGAGGAGGAGTCCAGTCCTCCGCTCAATAAAACACCGACAGGAACGTCACTGACCATTCTCATTTTTATAGAATCATCAAATGTTTCTCGAAACCATTCTACAGGATTTTTAATTTTAGGCTGGTTCTGTATTTCCTTTTTTAAGTCCCACCATTTTTCGGTCGTAACTTTTCCGCCTTCGTGAATGGTCATTATATGTCCGGGCAATACTTTTTTTACGTTATGGTAAAGTGTGTTTTCACCGGCTACAAATCGATTAAATATATATTCTTCTAGCCCTTCTTGTGCTATTTTTAGCGGAACTCCTGCGGTAAAAAGTGCTTTTTGCTCCGATGCAAAATAAAAAGTTTCATTGTAAAAAGAATAATACAAGGGTTTTACGCCCATTCGATCCCGGACAACAATTAGCTTTTTTTCTAATTTATCCCAAATCGCAAGCGCAAACATTCCATTGAGACGGTGCAGCATTTTTAAGCCGTGCAACTGAAACAGTTTCATTAGAATTTCCGTATCCGAAGTGGTTTCAATGTCAAATCCATTACTCTTTAACTCTGGATAAAATTCTTTATAGTTATAGATTTCGCCATTATAGGTCATCACATATCTTCTGTCATTCGAAAGAAAAGGCTGATGGCCGGCGCTAGAAACATCTAAAATTGACAATCGTCTGTGTCCAAAACCAATGTTATTTTCAATAAATATACCTTTGTCATCAGGGCCACGATGCTCTAGCGAATCACGCATCTTGATGAGGAGGCGTTCCTCTACTTTTTTTTGGGATTGTAAGTGCAAGATTCCGTTAATTCCACACATATTTAGTTGGGAAGATTAGAGTTGATTAATTCGTGGTATTTATGAGCAATAATCTTCATGTTAATCTTGTAATTGGCATTTTTTTCCACAAATGCTCTGTTTGTAGTAACGGCTTGCTCGCGAAGCGCTGTATTTTCAAAAGACCAAATTAATTCTTCGGCTAGTAGTGTATGATCGTCAATGGCAACGAGTCCCCCGTTTTCTCGATGGGTAATCCAACTTTGATTTCCCGGTATGTCTGTTACAACAGGATAGCAATAGCAGGCCATAGCTTCAAATAAAGAGGCGGAAACTCCTTCCGTTATTGGCATACTAATGTAAATGTTTGATTTTTGTAATAAGGTGGGCAATTCCGTATTTGGAATTCGTCCCATAAAATTCACTTTCTTATCAATCTTCAGTTTTTTTGCTAAATCTTTTAAAGTAGCAAGTTCAGTTCCATCGCCTACAATGGTCAGTGCAAAATCTATTCCTTTGTTGTTTAAAATTCCAAAAGAGTGAAGAATAGTGGCATGGCGGTATTCTGGCAGCAAAGACCGCGTTACAATAGCACAAATTTTATCAGGGGTTGCCTTGTTTATATTTCCAAATTTTGTCAAATCAATTCCCTTTGGTAATACTAAAACTTGAGTCATATTTACCTTTGCCTTGATCATGGACAGGGTCATAATGGGCCCCCAAGCATGAATTAAATCTGCTTTTTGGAACGCATAATGTTGAATTATTTTTTTTAATGGTAATAAAATGGATGTTTCTGGCCATAAATCAGTTCTACCTTGTTGTGCAATTGCCACTGGTTTTACTCCAGATAGTGCGGCAAGAAAGCCGTAACTGGTTGTTCGCTCCGCAATCACCATGTCTGGTTGATGTAATTTGATTAGTTCTCTAATTTTAAAAATAGCGAATAGAAATTCGAAAATCCTTAAAATTCGATTATGAAGGCAATTGCTGGGTGTTTTTAATTCCCAAGTAATAATTTCGAAATCGCCAAATTCCTTGAGTCCGCTCATCCAAGTGATCGCATCGGCTCTGTAGGATTCGCCAAGAAAAAGTATTTTCTTTTTTTTCATTATAATTATTCCGACGTCAATGCCCGATTTATAAAGTCATTCAATGGTTTTAGTGCAATTAATTTCTGACTCATTACAGCAACAAAATCTTTTTTAGAAACGCTTGAAAACGCAATTTTTTGCGAAGACTCAAAGCTTTTTAATTTTAATAATTCAATAGCCGGATGTTCTTTTTCATAACCTCTGGGTGGATTTTTCAGCATGTTCTTTTCATTCCTATCAAAATCCTGAAACTCTTTTTTGAAATTTCCTTCGTCAAGAATGGCTTGTAAATCATCATGGAAATAGGCAATTTCTTTACGCATTTTTTTTAGGTCATCTGCTTCAGGACAGTACAATCCACCAGCAATAAAACTAACTCCTTTTTCTAAGTGAATATAATAGCCGGAACGATTCAGCCCTTTGGCACCGGAGGAAAGCCACACTCCTAAATGAGTTTTATATGGCGTCTTGTCTTTAGAAAACCGAATGTCACGATTGATTCGAAAAGTGCAATTTTTGACCTCCAACATTTCTAGTGATGGATCAAGCGGTTTCATGGCATCCAGAAAATCAGCGACTAGCTGTTGATAGTCAATTTTGAAGGCTTCGTACCTTTTTTTGTTTTCCAAAAACCAATCCCGATTGTTATTCGCTTTTAAATCATCTAGAAATAGTAGGGTTTCTTTTGAAAGCATTTTGTGCTATTGTATTTGTTTTCTTAATTCCTCTTCACTTACAAAACCAGATTGTCTCCATGTTACTGCCGCATTATCATACAGTAGTAGCGTGGGAAGCTCACTGATTTTCATTTCAGTCATTAATGTTTTATTTTTATCAGCATCTAATCTAATGATAGTGACATCATCCGCTAATTCTTTTTGCATTTGGTTGATGTAAGGCGACATTTTTTTGCAGGGAGCGCACCATTCTGCATAAAAACTGATCAGTACTTTTTTGTCTGAATTCACTAGTTTTTTGTAGTCCTGAATTGACATTCCAGTAATTTTGTCACTTGGTTTGGAAAACCCAGCAGCATCCCATTTTAGGATTCCTCCTTGTAATTGGTATAAGTTTGTAAACCCAAGTTCTTCTAGTTTTTGAACCGCGCTTTGACTTCTTGCTCCACTTTTACAATACACAAAAAGGGGTCTTGTTTTATCTAGTTTTTTAGTTTCCACGACAAAACTGTCTCCTAGCCAATTTATATTTATAGCCTTGTCGATATGATCTGAGGAAAATTCCTCTGGAGTTCTTACATCGAGAATTTGTGGATTTGGGGTTGCTGCAATTTTTTCAGAAAAAGCTTTTGCATCGATCGATTTACTGTACTTTGAAGATTGACTGTTGCACGATAGCACTAAAAAAGACAGGAGTAGCACTAGTATTGGATTGTATTTCATTGTGATTTTTTTTAAATTCGAGTAGGCTAAATTAGGTAATTTTTCAGTTTTAGAACGCGATAAACTATTAAATAAAAGTTATAAGTTGAAAATTCGATACGTCTGATGTGTTGATTTTAGTATCGCTTCGGTTCGTTCTGGATGCGTGTCGGAAATAAAGAGTTGTCCAAAAGTAGCACTGTTGACCATTTCGATAATTTTAGATACCCGACTTTCATCTAGCTTATCAAAGATGTCATCAAAAAGAAGGATAGGTTTCACACCACTTTGCTTCTTTAAAAATTCAAATTGGGCTAATTTCAAAGCGATTAGATATGATTTTTGTTGTCCTTGTGATCCAAATTTCTTTATCGGATGGTGCTCAATTTCAAAGGCTAAATCATCTTTATGTATTCCTACACTTGTGTATTGTAAAGCCCTGTCTTTATTGCTGTTTTCTTGCAAAAGTGTTAATAAATCCTTTTCAAATAAGTGACTTTCGTAGCCCAATTGTACGGTTTCCTGAGAACCAGTTATCGCCTGATGATGCCTATTGAAAATAGGAATGAACTGTTCGATAAATTCTTTTCTTTTTTCGAAAATGGATTTGGCAAAACCATGGAGTTGCTCATTATATATAGATAGCGTATCGGTATCAAAAACATGATTTAACGCAAAGTATTTTAACAAGGCATTGCGCTGGCTCATTACCTTTTGGTATTGAATGAGTTGCTGTAAATAAGCAGAATCCAATTGTGAAATGACGCTATCCATGAATTTTCGCCTAGTTTCGCTACCTTCTACAATTAAATCCCTGTCCGCTGGAGAGATAATAACCAAAGGAATAAAACCAATATGATCTGAAAATTTATCATACGCTTTTCCATTGCGCTTCAATATTTTTTTCTGACCTTTTTTTAAACTGCATACGATTTGTTCCGTTCTGTCTTTTTTTTCAAATTCAGCATCAATCACAAAAAATTCCTCGCCATGTTTAATATTTTGGACGGCTAACGGATTAAAATAGCTTTTTCCGTACGCTAAATGGTAGATTGCATCAAGTACATTTGTTTTTCCAATACCGTTTTTCCCCACAAAGCAATTTATTTTGCTGTCAAAATCGAAATTTGCTTCTGAAAAGTTCTTATAATTGAATAATGAAATCTTTTTTAAATACATGGTAAGGCTTGCTGGTATAGAGAACTTCGCTGTTTTTCAACAGCTGTTTTAAAGAGGGTGCAAATTATCGAAAATTATCGATAAAAAGGGCTTTTCTCTTTTTTCTATGGTATTTATTTTGCCTTTGGAATGAAAGAAATGGATAAGATATTTTTTTTAAATATAAAAGCATATTTTTTATGTGGGTTTGAATAAAAATTTTATTTTTGCGATTCACTAAATTAAAAATAAATGGCTACTTACAATAAAAGAGGATATAAAGCACCAAAAGAAAAAGAAGTAAAAGGAGAAGGAGTTGAAGCAGTGGTTATTGATGAAAAAGACAGCACAACCGCTGAAGTTTTTTCAAAATTAGATCAAACTGCTACAATAACGGAGGATTGGGTTGCTAAAAATCAAAAAATTATTATTGGATTAGTTGCCGCTGCTGCCCTTTTTACTATTGGTTATTTAGGGTATCAAAGATTTATTGCTGCACCACAACAAGAGGAAGCGGCTAATGAAATGTTTGTTGCACAACAAAATTTTCAAAAAGCAACTGATGGGGTAGCTAGTGATTCCTTGTATAAATTGTCGTTGAATGGATCCGAAGGTAAATTTGGATTTTTGAAAATTGCAGATGAATATTCTGGAACTGATGCGGGAAATTTAGCCAATTATTACGCGGGTATTGCGTATTTGAATACGGGAAAATATACTGAAGCGATTGACTTTTTGAACAAATTTAAGTCAGACGATATTGTTTTAGGAGCTTTGGCAAAGGGAGCAATAGGAGATGCTTATTCAGAAAAAAAGCAGCCAAAAGAAGCTTTAGAGAATTATGTGAAAGCAGCAGAATCAAATAAAAATGATTTCACAACACCTCGTTTCTTGTTGAAAGCAGGAAAAATAGCTTTGGAATTAGGAAATAAGGCAGATGCGTTAAAATATTTTACAACGATCAAAGAAGATTACGAAGCTGCTCCAGAAGCGGCATCCGTTGATGTTTTGATGGGATTAGCACAATAGTAAAAGTAGATTTAAGATTGCTAATTTAAGTCGGTCGATTTTAATTTGAAAATTCTATCTTTATCATCTGAAAATATAAATCTAGAATCATAAAACGACAATCAAATGGCTACCGTAAATAAAAATTTATCGGATTACGATAAAAATTCAGTTCCAAATGCGAAAGATTTTCGCTTTGGGATCGTTGTTGCAGAATGGAATGATACCATAACAGAAGGACTTTTTAAAGGCGCAATCGACGCCCTTTTAGAAAACCAAGTGCCCGCCCAGCATATTATTCGCTGGAATGTTCCGGGAAGTTTCGAACTCATATATGGTTCAAAGAAAATGTTACAAACACAAAATGTAGATGCCGTTATCGCTATTGGATGTGTCATTCAGGGGCAGACTAAGCATTTTGATTTTGTGTGTGAAGGGGTAATCCAAGGGATTAAGGATTTAAATGTACAAACCGATATTCCAGTTATTTTTTGCGTTTTAACGGATAATACCATGCAACAATCCATTGATAGAAGTGGGGGGATTCACGGTAATAAAGGAACTGAAGCGGCTATTGCGGCTATAAAAATGGCCTATATCCGCCAGCAAGCTTCATTATCACATCAAATAGACAATCAACATTTATTGTCTTCAGGAGCCATCCAAATTGAAGAAGGAAAACCTTTGGAATTGAAGGAATAAAGAATATTTCAATAACTTTTACATAAAAAAAAACCTACTTATTCCGAGTAGGTTTTTTTTAGAGTTCGATAGACCGCAAATAGTTTTATTACTTGAGATAAGGAATTAGTCATCTTTATGTGCGGCTTCAATATTAATATCAGAAAAAGCAATTTCGGTTAATGATGCATCAGCTTTTTTCTCTTCTTCAAGCGTTTTAGTTAATAAAGTCACCGCTTTACTTTCGCCTAAAGTTGCAGCATAGGCACACAAAGTACCATAGGTAGCAATTTCATAATGCTCTACTTTTTGCGCTGCCGCAATAATTGCTGCATCGCGCACAACACCTAATTCTGTTTCTTCCATAATACCATCAGCCTCTTTTAGTAATCCTGCCATAGCATCACATTTTTTACTTACTGCTTTTATGCCTAAAGATTCAAATACTTTTTCTAAGCGAACTACGTGTTCTTCTGTTTCTTTTAAATGGTGTTCGAAGGCATGAATTAGTTTTGACGAAGTAGCATTTTTAGCCATTTTTGGTAGCGCTTTTGTTAAGGCATGTTCTGCCCAATAAATGTCTTTTAGTCCGTCTTCAAAAAAATCTCTCAATCCTTGTGCGGCACCTGGTTTTGCTTTTACTGCTCCTTTTTTAGCTTCCACTTTTGTGTTTTCTTGCTTTTCATTGGTCGTTTTCATAATTGTTGTTTTAAATTGTTACCTACTAGATATATCAAAATTAAGTTTTAAGCCACTAAGATGGTTATATAATTTTAACGAAAAATTCCATAATTCATACTTTATACTATTGTTTATCAGTTTGTTGCCTAGTGGGAATGAAGTTTATTGCTCCGTCTATTTTATCTTTTAAACAATGAGATCTTTAGTGATACAGGAAGGCGAATCGGGATCACACGGATGAAAGTAGCTCTGGGCGCGGTCACGAACTATTAATTTTTAGACCATAATTTTTTCTATACTTAAAAGCACATTAATAATAAAACCCCACGGAATTTCATTAAATTTGTGCTTCTTGGTTTTATAATAATCTATTGTCACCCTGCGCACAGTCGAAGGGTTAAACTTTTAACCTAAATTTTTTAATGTCGAGTATTATTCAATTGCTTCCTGATCATGTTGCCAACCAAATTGCTGCTGGAGAAGTGGTTCAAAGACCCGCTTCGGTGGTTAAAGAACTCCTTGAAAACGCAGTTGATGCTAAGGCAACTGATATTAAACTAATTATTAAAGATGCAGGAAAAGCACTGGTGCAAGTAATCGATAATGGTTTGGGAATGAGCGTTACCGATGCACGGTTGTGTTTTGAACGGCATGCTACCTCCAAGATTCGTCATGCCGAAGATTTATTTTCATTGCACACAAAAGGGTTTCGAGGTGAAGCATTGGCTTCTATTGCCGCTATTGCCCATGTTGAAATGAAAACCAAGCAAGATCAAGAAGAATTAGGAGTGCATATCATTATTGAAGGCAGTAAGTTTGTGTCGCAAGAAGTAGCAGTTTTGCCGAAAGGGACCTCGTTTGCCGTTAAAAATTTATTTTTTAATATCCCGGCAAGGCGCAATTTCCTAAAATCCGATACGGTGGAATACCGACATGTTGTTGATGAGTTTCAACGTGTGGCGCTGGCGCACCCAAAAATACATTTTACGTTTTATCATAACGGGAGTGAAATGTTCAATTTACCACCTGCGACTTTGCGTCAACGAATCGTTACTATCTTTTCGGGTAAAACCAATGAGAAATTAATACCAGTTCAGGAAGAAACAGAAATCGTAGCGATTCAAGGATTTGTCAGCAAGCCTGAATTTGCCAAAAAAAATAGAGGAGAACAGTTTTTCTTCGTAAATGATCGTTTTATAAAAAGTGGTTATTTGCATCATGCGGTGATGGCGGCTTATGACGGAATTTTGAAAGACGGCGCACAGCCTAGTTATTTTTTAAATTTATCAGTGCCTCCAAATACGATTGATATCAATATTCACCCTACTAAAACGGAAATAAAGTTTGATGATGAGCAGGCATTGTATGCTATTTTGAGAGCTTCTATAAAACATGGTTTAGGGCAGTTTAATGTGGCGCCAGTTTTGGATTTTGATCGTGATTCTAATTTGGACACTCCTTATCATTATAAAGATTTGCAAGGTGCTACGCCAACGATTCAGGTGGATGGCAATTTTAATCCGTTTTCTGACGATAAGCCAAACAAACATTTTTCTAACTATAAGAAGCCAGAATCAACAGCGAATTGGGAAAGTTTATACGTAGGATTAAAACAAGATGCAGACGATATAGCCCACATTACTTTTGAAAATGAAGAAATGACCTCGTCTTTATTCAATGATGAAGAGATAGAACATTCTGTTCATAAAACGTATCAAATTCATAAAAAATACATCGTTTCGTCGATAAAGTCAGGAATGGTAATTGTCGATCAGCAACGTGCACATCAACGTGTTTTGTATGAACAATTTTTGGTAAATATGACGGTCCATCAAGCATCAAGTCAGCAGTTGTTGTTTCCGCTTAATTTGTTCTTCTCGAGCAGCGAAATGGAACTTATTCAGGATTTGCAAGTGTCATTAAAAAATACGGGATTCGTATTTGAAGAAAATAATACTGATCATATTGTCATTTCAGGAATACCTGTAAATGTTACAGAAAGTGAAGTATCACTTGTTTTGGAGCAATTGTTAGGCGATTTACAGGATGGGATTCCAGAAAGTAGTTTCAGTCAAAGTGATACGATTGCTAAATCCATGGCTAAAAGTTTAGCCGTAAAAACAGGAACGCACCTAACAGAAAAAGAGCAGGAAAATTTGGTTAACGGACTTTTTGCCTGTAAAGATCCCAATGTTTCCCCATTTTATAAACCCACTTTCATCACAATGCGTGTGGAAGATTTAGATAAAAAATTTGCATTATGAGAAACGTCACGGAGACCGTAAAACAATTAATTATTATAAACGTATTATTTTTTGTAGGTACACTAATTATAAAAGAGCCAGCGTATAAGATATTGGCATTGTACTTTCCTGAAAACCCTAGTTTTCAATTGTGGCAGCCAATATCACACATGTTTATGCACGGTGGATTTATGCATATTTTCTTCAATATGTTTGCGCTGTATTCCTTTGGATCGGCTTTAGAACAAGTGTGGGGAAGTAAAAAATTCTTGTTTTTTTACATTTCCTGTGGTTTAGGTGCAGCCTTAATGCATACGGGTGTGAATTATTACTTTTTTCAGGATAATTTGAATACACTTATTGCCAATGGTTTTCAAAAACAGGAGATCTTACAGATCTTGAATGAAGGGAAAATTGATACAAGATGGCAGGAGATTTTGTCGGTATCTGATTTTCAAAATTTTACTAGTGCCTATTTGGGAACGGCGGTTGGGGCATCAGGAGCCATTTATGGAACTATTGTTGCTTTTGCTTTTATGTTTCCCAATGCTGAATTGGCGCTGATGTTCATTCCTGTTCCAATAAAAGCGAAGTATTTTGTTCCAGGTATCGTTTTGGTCGATTTGTATTTAGGAATTTCTGGAAAATCTATATTTGGAGGTGGCGGAATTGCCCATTTTGCGCACGTAGGTGGTGCTTTTTTTGGTTTTCTCATTATGTGGTATTGGAAGAAAAATCAGTTCAATAAAAACCGATGGAATTAAAATCGCAAAACTTATTAAATTAGACGACTTAACTATCAGATCTTAATTCCCAATTAGCTTATGAATATTATTGACGACCTGAAATTACAATACAATATAGGAGGAATAGTAACTAAGCTAATCCTTTGGAACGTAGCTTTATTTGTTTTTCCATGGTTGTTTTTCGCACTTTTATCTCTGTTGGGTGTCCCTATTGATTATCTTCAATTTGTGAGTTTGTCTTCTAATCCGGCCCATTTGCTTTGGAAACCTTGGTCGTTGCTTTCGTATGCCTTTTTTCATAGTGGAATCATGCATATTGTTTTTAATATGATTGTTTTGAATTTTTCTGGGAGGTTATTTATGACGTATTTTACGGCTAAACAATTACTTGGATTGTATGTGTTGAGTGCTATTTTTGCAGGAATAGGTTACATACTAGTGTTCTACGTTTTAAATATCAATGCGCCAATTGTAGGTGCATCTGCCGCTATAATGGCTATTTTGGTTGCAACTACAACGTATCATCCTTTGCTGGATCTTCGATTGCTAATCATTGGAAATGTCAAGTTGTGGCATGTTACGGCCGTAATTATCTTCATCGATTTAATGCAGCTGCGTTCAGAAAATATGGGTGGACATATTTCTCATCTTTCAGGAGCTTTATTTGGGTTTATTTTTATTAAATTGCTTAAAAATGGAACCGATTTAAGTACGGTTGTTTCTCGTATTTTAGGTTTTTTTGCAAATTTGTTCCAAAAAAACAAAACAACTCCATTTAAAAAGGTGCATAAAAATTATACCAAGCCCGTAGAGATAAGTATTTCCAAAATAATTACTAAAGATAAATCGCAACAGCAAATTGATGAAATTTTGGATAAAATCAGTCAGTCCGGTTATGATAGTTTAACGAAAGAGGAAAAAGAATTTTTATTCAAGGTAGGGAAGTAATTTATAAATTCTGGGCAATAGAATCCAACTTTGATCTTGTCCGATAGTGCTGTTATAAAAAGAAATAAATTGGCAAAAAGGGACCCTTTTGCGCGCTGCCGAAGTAGATTGCTTAAATTTTTTGCCTTGGTTCAAATCCACTTTTAGTTGTTTGGTAAAATAAAAAAGATAGAAAATGAAAAATCTTTCATGGTTTAATAAAGGAATGTTTCTTCTAAATAGTTTGCTTGTATTGGTGACCTTTGTAGCGTATGTTTTGCCTTTTTTAGCGCCAAAATCATTTCCACTATTGTCTGTTCTGACACTTTTTATGCCTCTTTTCTTTATTTTGAATGCGTTGTTTTTTATCTATTGGGCGATTCAATTTAAAAAGCAATTGATTGTTTCGGGCTTAGTTTTACTGTTAGGAATTACATTTATAAATAAATTTTATAAATTTTCGGAGCCAAAATTTTCCAAGGAAGAAAAAGATTTTACTGTAATGAGTTACAATGTTCGCTTGTTGAATGTATTCAAATGGATTGACAGAGATGATGTACCTGCGGATATAGTAACGTTTATTAATGATAAAAATCCGGATATCTTGTGTATACAAGAATATTCACCGTCAGCGAATATTGATTTGAAAGTATATCCGCATCGGTATATATTTACCGAGGGAAATCAAATTAAAACTGGTCAGGCTATTTTTTCTAAATTTCCTATTTTAAATCAGGGAAACATTATTTTTCCCAACTCCAGTAATAATGTTGTTTTTGCAGACATCAAGAAAGGGAAAGATATTATTAGAGTGTATAACATGCATTTGCAATCGATAAAAATCTCTCCTGATGTGAATGAAATTGATGAAAATATAGATGTTATCAACCAGCAGAAATCGCAAAAGCTTTTTATTAGAATAAGTAAAGCTTTCAAGCAGCAGCAGCAGCAAGCAGAGCTCTTCACCGAACATAAAATGAAATGTATTTATCCTGTTATCATTTGTGGTGATATGAATAACAGTGCCTTTTCATACGTGTACAGAAGCATCAAGGGCAAGATGAAAGATGGCTTTGAAGAGGCAGGAACGGGCTTTGGAGAGACTTATAAATTCAGGTATTACCCTGCTCGAATTGATTATATTTTTGCTGATGAAAAGATGACCGTTAAAAAATTTGAAAGTTTTTCGAATTTTATTAACTCAGATCATTTTCCTATTATGGCAAGATTATCGTATGAGTGATAATAATTGTAAATACTATTGAGCAAGCAGTTTTTGTTCTCTTAAATAATCCATCGCATATTTCCCTTCATTAAAAAGTAAGTCTAAAATACTTAGGTTATTAATAAAGCCGTGTTTGTCATCAAAAACTTGGGTATACTTGTCAAATACCGATAGGTCTTTTTTTCCATTAACCAAAGGTCTAAAATCAGAAATCATAGGAGTGTCTGCGTCATGAAAATATTCTGTTGTCGTGTGGTAGTCTAGCTTCATACGCAAGCATTTAGAGACAATAGTTAATGCTTCAAAGTTTAGATCTAGCAAAAATTCTTGTTTTTTTTCAAAAATTGGTCGGATGTCATCTTCGAAAAATTCAAAAAAAGGAGAACTTCGGTACGCCGCTTCAAGGGATTTGAAATGTTGTTTTTGCCAGTCAAAATCATTTTCAATTCTAACGTCTTTAGTTTTTTGGTGGCTTTCTTTCGAATGTTTTATAGGGATATTTAGCAATTGAATCCCATTTGGACTGTAAATATAACTGCGATTTCGGTTTGTTTGTTTCTGGAAATTATCCTCTATTTCAAATGTAATCGTGTCTGCTTGTGCCATTGCTGCAAAGTGACTGAGGGATGGAAAATAGGTGGGATGTAATAAAATATTCATTTGTTTATGTGTTTAGGGTTTCAAGTGTAAGGTCGTCATATCACTTTAAACCCTAAACTTAAAGATTTTTATTTACCCTTTGTTGGCTTTCCTTTTTTTCCAAAAATATTCGCCTACAAAGAAGAGCACTAAACCAAGTAGAAATAACTTAAAATACGATTGTGGTTGACCTTCACCACTAACAGTTGTAAAAACTCTGTCCCAACGTATTTTGTTAAGTCCTTTTCCATTTGGGTCAATGCTTAGCCAGATAAAAACAGGTTTTCCTACGATGTGATTTTCAGGGACAAATCCCCAATACCTGCTGTCTTCAGAGTTATGGCGGTTGTCTCCCATCATCCAGTAATAATTTTGTCCAAAAGTATAGCTCGTGGCAACTTTACCATTTATTCGAATCTCTGAACCGTTAACTTTCAAATCATTGTTCTCATAATCACTTATAATTGCTCTGTAAAACGGTACTGTTTCTGTTGTTAACGGAACTGTCTTTCCTTGTTCTGGAATATAAATTGGACCATAATTATCCCGATTCCACTTGTTGATGTGGGGGAAAACTCCGTTGTCTACGTCGTTAGAAATTTGTCTAACAACAGCAGTTATACCCGGTGTGTTTTTTAATCGCTGTGCTCCAGCCTCGGTTAAAGCACTCAAAAACAAGGTGTCTCTTTTTGAGTCGTCAGTGAAAAAAGCAGGATCTGTGATGTCCAAATCTTTAAATAAATATTCAAGATTGACTGCTGTTTTTCCATCAAAAGCTACTTTGTAAGAAAACTGCGGCTTGGCTCTTTCTGGTAATTGCAATAGTTTCCCATCGATATAAACGATACCGTCTTTTATTGATAAATTATCTCCTGGTATTCCAACGCATCTTTTTACATAATTCGATTTTTTATCAACCGGTTTGTAAGCGCGTCTTTTTGAAGTGTCAAAAAATTTAAAAACGGTATCAACAGGCCAGTTGAAAACAACGATATCGGTACGATCAATATTTTGAATTCCCGGCAATCTCATATAAGGCAACTGTGGATAGGTCAGGTAGGATTTATTTTTTGTCAAAGGAATGGAGTCGTGAACCATGGGTAAAGCAATGGTAGTCAAAGGAACTCTGGCACCATAATTCATTTTGCTTACAAATAGAAAGTCTCCTACTAATAATGATTTTTCTAACGAAGAGGTTGGAATCGTGAAAGGTTGGATTAAATAGGTGTGTACTATTGTGGCAACAACTACTGCAAAAAGTAGCGAGCTAATCGTGTCTGCGGTTTTATTGCGAGGGGTCAAACTTCTATCTGCGACGTAGTCTAATTTCTGAGTATAATTTACATAATAGATGTAAAATCCAAGTGTGACAATTCCTAAAAACGTTTCCAATCCAGATCGTTTTCCAAAACTGCGTAACGTTTCTACCCAGATTACCGGGAAAATAATTAGATTGATAATGGGTAGGAATAATAAAACGGTCCACCAAGTAGGGCGACCAATTATTTTTAGTAGAACAATGGCATTATAAACCGGAATTGCGGCCTCCCATCGTTTTCTTCCTGCGCTCTCGTATAATTTCCATGTCCCTAAAAAGTGAACTATTTGTACAATAAGGAAAAATATAAACCATTGATATGCTGACATAATATGTTTATTTGGTTAATCGTTTATTTGTTAATTTAAAAATTAGAACCTTTTATAATTTCTAAAAATCTAAATGACTTTATGTGTTATTTTAAAATTCTAGCACATCTTTCATTGTAAAAACGCCCTGTTTTCCAACAATCCATTCTGCGGCAATAATAGCTCCAAGAGCGAACCCTTCGCGATTGTGTGCGGTATGTTTTATTTCAATAGCGTCTACCGCTGAATTGTACGTCACGGTGTGTGTTCCCGGTACCGTTCCAATTCGCTTGGTAGCGATGTGAATTTGCGTAGTATCGGAACTTTCTAAAGTCCAGTCGGTGTAGGAACTATTTTCAATTACGCCTTTGGCTAATGATATTGCAGTACCGCTAGGTGCATCTAGTTTTTGGGTGTGATGAATTTCTTCCATTGCGACAGAGTAGGATTCGAATTTCGCCATAATTTTAGCCAAATATTCGTTGATTTCAAAGAAAATATTCACTCCTAAACTAAAGTTCGAACTAGAAATAAATCCGCCATTTGTAGCGGCACACAGTTTGGTCATTTCGTCATACTGTTCCAGCCAGCCTGTGGTACCGGAAACAACAGGTACATTAGCATGAAAACAACTAGAAATGTTGCTCACCGCAGCGGTTGGAACGCTAAAGTCAATAGCTACATCTGCAGCAGAAAGGCCTTCAAAAGTGTTGTATTCCTCTTTTTTCAAAACAATTTCATGGCCTCTTTCCAGTGCAATTCGCTCAATTACCTGACCCATTTTTCCGTATCCTAAAAGCGCAATTTTCATTTGTTTATTTTTTAAATTTTGAATACTGCAGCAGTCCTGCAAACAAGAGTCCTAGCAGAATTCCAGCGATGAACCCAGAAAAGAAATTGTTCATTCGAATAGGCTCCAATGCTTGAATTTCTGAATAATTTATTAAAGTAATTAACAGTAAAACTGTGGTAATGATAAAAAAATATTTCTTACCTATTTTAGTGAGTAATGACATACTGATCGTTTGTTTGATAGCTTCCTTGTTTTCGAATTTGGACTAGAAAGTATAATTAAATGTTAGTCCTACATTTGTCTTTAATGTTACATCATTTGGGTAAAGAACGGGTCTTACCGATAAGTTTTCATCAACATTAAACTGTATTAAAGCCGCATCTACATTGGCGTCAAGAATATTTAAGGCATAAAATGCCAACGTAACTAAAGCCGATAAATCGCGGTTGCGTTGGTAGAATTTTTGTCCGGCAATTAATCGATTGTTGTCTAGGAAAGCTAAGTCATCTGTGACTAATCCCTCCAATCTGCTTTTGTAAGCGTCTCTATATTGATGGTATTTTTTATTATTATCAATATAAAAATAAATACTAGTTCCTAAAGCTCCATACACGAGGGGTATTTTCCAATATTTTTTGTTGTAAGCTTGGCCTAGTCCCGGTAAAACAGCCGAATAGAAAGCTGCTTTTGCCGGAGTCAACGGGTCGATATCATTTGATTTTAATGTATCAGTTGCGACCAACACCGCTTCTGTTTCCGTTTGTGCAAAAACGGCAGTGTTTCCTAACGAAAAAAGGAAGAGAGCGATGAAAATGATTTTATTCACTATTCGTTTATTAGTTTGATAATTCTGTTGAAATCTTCTTCAGAGTGAAAAGGAATGGTTATTTTTCCTTTACCATTGCCAGCCACTTTAACATCTACTTTGGTTCCAAAATAATTGGTAAAAGTGCTTTTTTGAGAAGCTGCGATTTCAAATGAAGCTGCCTTAGGCTTAGATGCTGGCTTTGGTTTTAAGCTTTCCTGATAATTTTTTACCAAAGCTTCAGTGTCACGTACCGAAAGATTTTGGCTTACAATTTTCTGATAAATATCCGTTTGAATATCTTGATCTTCAATATTGATTATAGCTCGTCCATGACCCATACTGATGAAACCATCACGAATACCCGTTTGGATTATTGGATCCAACTTTAAAAGTCTCAAGTAATTAGCAATTGTAGAGCGTTTTTTACCAACGCGTTCACTCATTTGTTCCTGAGTTAATTGAATTTCGTCAATCAAACGTTGGTACGAAAGGGCAATTTCTATTGGATCTAAATCATGGCGCTGGATGTTTTCCACCAAGGCCATAACCAATGACTCATTGTCATTTGCGATTCGGATGTAAGCGGGTACTGTCGTTAATCCAACTAAAGTAGAAGCACGAAGACGACGTTCTCCAGATATTAATTGGTATTTATTGAAATCTAATTTCCTAACGGTAATGGGCTGAATAACACCAAGTTCTTTAATAGAAGTGGCTAATTCTCTAAGGGATTCCTCATTGAAATTACTTCGGGGCTGAAAAGGATTAATCTCAATCGCTTCAATTTCAAGCTCAATGATGTTTCCTACAACTTTATCTGCATTTTTATCTGCAACAGATTTTATATCGTTCTCAGGGTCTTTTAATAACGCGGATAATCCTCTGCCTAAGGCTTGTTTTTTTATTGCTTTTGCCATACAACTATTTACTGTTTTTCTTTATAACTTCTTGAGCCAAGTGCAAATAATTAGTTGCTCCTTTGCTTGTTGCGTCATAATTTATAATGCTTTCGCCAAAACTTGGTGCTTCACTCAATTTTACATTTCTCTGAATTATAGTCTCAAAAACCATATCATTAAAATGCTTCTGCACCTCTTCTACTACTTGATTGGATAAACGCAAACGAGAATCAAACATCGTCAATAACAATCCTTCAATGTCTAAATCCGGATTGTGAATTTTTTGGATACTTTTAATGGTGTTCAGCAATTTTCCCAAACCTTCTAATGCAAAATATTCGCACTGAATTGGGATAATTACAGAGTCCGCTGCTGTCAAAGCATTTAACGTAAGTAATCCTAACGATGGCGCACAATCTATGATGATAAAATCATAGTCATCCTTGACACTTTCTAGTGCCTTTTTAAGCATATATTCCCGATTTTCTTTATCGACCAATTCAATTTCAATGGCAACAAGATCAATATGCGAGGGAATCACGTCCACATTTATTGCAGAACATTTTATAATGGCCTCTTTTGGTGTGTGACTGTGTTCTAGAATTTGATACGTTCCTATTTCAACAGATTCGACATCAATTCCTAATCCTGATGAGGCATTTGCCTGTGGATCAGCATCAATAAGTAATACTTTTTTTTCTAAAACTCCTAATGAAGCCGCAAGATTAACTGATGTTGTAGTCTTTCCAACGCCTCCTTTTTGATTAGCAATCGCGATGATTTTGCCCATTTATTTTTCTAAATTTTGAACCGTAAAAATACAATTATTTATGGTTTCTAAAAATCTATTTTGTTAACATTTGTTAAAGCTTGATTCCTCGCTATTTGACACATTCCCGTTTTTAGAAAGGATCTGATTTTCTGGAGCTATTTCGGCTGTGCGCTACAATCCCGATACTTCGGGACTTGAACTACTCCCTTTTTTCTAAAGCCCTAAAAGGAGCTTCCTTTGGTCGCTCTTTTATGGCAAGAAAATAAGGGAGTAATTCTGCGAAGCTTTTCGCTTCCATCCGGGCTAGGTAAATTGACATTTAAAACAAGATCTGAAGTTGTATTTTGATGCCGATCTCTGCGGCAAATAAATTTATTTCTTATTTCAGAAATAGTTTTGCGTAAGCCAAAAATAGTGCTATATTTGCCACCGCTTTCGGGGTGTAGCGTAGCTCGGTTATCGCGCCTGCTTTGGGAGCAGGAGGCCGCAGGTTCGAATCCTGCCACCCCGACAAAAGCCGAACAATATGTTCGGCTTTTTTTATTTTACAGCTATGTAGATTGTCTACATAATTCAGAGTGAAACTTCTTTTAAATACTACACGGGTCAAACGCATGACCTTGCCGATAGATTATACCGACATAATTCTGGCTTTAGTTTGTCTACAAAATCTGGAATGCCATGGATTTTGATTTATCAAGTTGAACATTCAACACGTTCAGAGGCTATGATTTTAGAAAATAAAATAAAAAAAAGAGGCGCGAAAAGATATTTAGAAGATCTTGGTTTTTTTAAATAAATGTTTGGTAGCTCGGATGTAGCGTCCCGCATAGGCGGGAAGGCCGCAGGTTCGAATCCTGCCACCCCGACAAAAGCCGAGCAATATGTTCGGCTTTTTTTATTTTACAGCTATGTACATTGTCTACATAATTCAGAGTGAAACTTCTTTTAAATACTACACGGGTCAAACGCATG
>NZ_FRDK01000001.1 GCF_900143245.1 Flavobacterium fryxellicola | reverse complement strand
ATTACATTTAAAAATACAAAAAACGAGGCAGAAAATAAAGTTTTTCTGCCTCGTTTTTATGATAATAATTATAAAATGACTTTTTCAGTGCCCTCTTCCTATTGGGGCTTTTTTCTTTTTTGCTCTTACAGAATCAATCTCATGATTCAAGTTTAAGCGATTCTGTTTTTGTTTTCCCTGATTTTTTTTGATTACTTTTGCAAAAAAAATAGTTGATTACATCCTCCGATATATTTACCACCTCCAGTCAAAAACAGTTTGAAAAAATTGCCTTAAAAGTATTTCGGTATCAATATGAAAACAATAAGGTATATCAGGAATTTTGTGATTTTTTAAAAACGGATCCTCATAAAGTGAAGTCTTTACAACAAATACCCTTTTTACCGATTCAGTTTTTTAAGAGTCATGAAGTGGTGTCAAATTCTAATCCTACACAAGAAACTTTTACCAGCAGCGGAACGACCGGAATGATTACGAGCAAACATCTAGTTACTGATGTTACTTTATACGAAGAAAGCTATCGCAAAGGATTTTCTGAATTTTATGGAAACATTGAAGATTATGTTGTTTTAGCATTGCTTCCATCCTATCTGGAACGAGAAGGTTCCTCATTGATTTACATGGTCAAGGATTTAATTGAACTTTCCAATCATCCTGAAAGTGGTTTTTACTTGCACAATCATGACGAACTGATTGCCAAGCTAATCGCTTTAGATCGAGCCGGTCAAAATGTCATTCTGATTGGCGTTACTTTTGCGCTGTTAGATTTGATTGAAAAACACCAGTTTCAATTACAGCATACTATTATTATGGAAACGGGCGGCATGAAAGGCAGACGTAAAGAAATGATTCGGGAAGAATTGCACGAACAATTGTGTAAAGGATTTGGCGTTTCAGCCATTCATTCGGAGTACGGCATGACCGAATTACTTTCACAAGCCTACTCTTTAGGAAATGGCGTGTTCGAATGCCCATCTTGGATACAAATCCTAATTCGGGATACTGAGGATGCTTTAACGTATATTCCAGATGGAAAAACAGGCGGCATCAACGTGATTGATTTGGCCAATATCAATTCTTGCTCTTTTATAGCTACACAAGATTTAGGCAAAAAAAATCCCAACAACTCTTTCGAGGTACTGGGACGTTTTGATAATTCTGATATTCGAGGTTGTAATTTGATGGTTTTGTAAAATTTTAAGCAGCTCTTCGATTAAACCACTCGCACCACAAAATAATTCTTCTTTCCGCTTTGCAACAAAACAAACTGATTGTTGATTAAATCTTTTGTTGAAAGTATAAAATTCTCAGCAACTTTTTCTTTGTTTACGGAAATAGAATTAGCTGTTAAAGCGCGTCTTGCTTCACCATTCGATTTTAGAAATCCTGTTTTTTCGTTTAAAACGTCAACAATATTGATTCCCGCTTCGATCTCATTGCTTGAGATTTCCGCTTGAGGCACACCATCAAAAACATCTAAAAAAGTCGCTTCGTCCAATTGTTTCAAATCATCTGAAGTAGAATTTCCGAACAAAATATTCGATGCTTTTATTGCATTTTCCAAATCTTCTGCTGAATGCACCATTACCGTAATTTCCTCCGCTAGACGTTTTTGTAGCAAACGCAAATGAGGTGCTTCTCTATGTTTTTCAGTTAAAATTTCGATTTCCTCTTTGGATAAAAAAGTAAAAATCTTGATGTATTTCTCGGCATCAACATCCGAAGTATTCAACCAATATTGGTAAAATTTATATGGAGAAGTTCTGGCTGCATCCAACCAAATATTTCCACCTTCTGATTTTCCGAATTTGGTTCCATCCGCTTTCGTAATCAAAGGACAAGTCAACGCGTATGCTTTTCCGCTGGCTATTCTGCGCACTAACTCGGTTCCTGTGGTAATGTTTCCCCACTGGTCGCTTCCGCCCATTTGCAACGTACAATTTTTTTCTCTGTACAAATGCAAAAAATCATATCCTTGAACCAATTGGTACGTAAACTCTGTGAATGACATTCCTTCGGCAGCTTCAGAAGACAAACGCTTCTTTACAGAATCTTTTGCCATCATATAATTTACAGTAATGTGTTTACCCACATCACGAATGAAATCCAGAAAGGAAAAATTCTTCATCCAATCGTAATTATTCACTAATTCTGCTGCATTAGCCGAATTAGAAGTAAAATCCAAGAAACGAGCCAATTGTCCTTTTATTGCTTCTTGATTGTGACGTAAAGTGGCTTCGTCCAATAAATTTCTTTCATTAGACTTCCCGGATGGATCACCAATCATTCCTGTTGCACCACCTACTAAAGCTAATGGCTTGTGTCCTGCCAGTTGGAAATGTTTCAACAACATCACACCCACTAAATGTCCTATATGCAATGAATCGGCAGTTGGGTCAATTCCCACATACGCCACACGCATTTGTTCCATCAAATGTTCTTCTGTGCCGGGCATAACATCGTGGAGCATTCCTCTCCAAGTTACTTCTTCAATAAAATTCTTCATCTTTTTTAATCAATTTGCACAAAGATAAAATTTATTGTGGATTCGCTTATTTGTTTAATAGGTTATTCGAAAAAAATTATTCGTATTTTCGTAGCATGATTTTAGTCACAGGAGGAACTGGTTTAGTAGGCGCACATTTAATGCTTCATTTAATTGATCATGGCGAAAAAGTACGCGCTATTTATCGAAGCAAGGCTTCTATAGAGAAAACCAAATCACTTTTCTCCACTTACAAAAAGGAATTATTATTCGAACAAATCGAATGGATTCAAGCAGATATTACCGAAGTTCCTTCATTAGAAATTGCCTTTCAAAATATTGATACCGTTTACCATTGTGCCGCTTTGATCTCTTTTGATCCAAAAGACGAAGATTTACTGCGAAAAACAAACATTGAGGGCACGGCAAATATTGTAAATTTTTGTATCGACAACCAAATCCAAAAAATTTGTTTTGTGAGCTCTATTGCCACATTAGGCGATTTATTACCGCATGAAAAACTAATCACTGAGGAAACTGAATGGAATCCAGAGAAGTACCATAGTGATTATGCCATTTCTAAATATGGAGCCGAAATGGAAATCTGGCGCGGGCAACAAGAAGGTTTGGATGTAGTCATTGTAAATCCGGGTGTAATTCTCGGTCCTGGTTTTAGAGAACAAGGAAGCGGACAACTTTTTACGAAAGTAAACAACGGGTTGAAATTTTATACGCTCGGTTCAACGGGATTTGTGGCTGTTGCCGACGTTGTTCGCATCGCTTATCAATTAATGCAAAGCGAAACTAAAAACGAACGCTTTACCCTTATTTCAGAGAATATGGTCTTTCAAGACTTATTGAATAGCATTGCTGATTCTTTTAGGGTAAAAAGACCTTCCCTTCACGCAACTCCATTCTTTATGAAAGCCTTGTGGAGATTGGATTGGTTTTTTTCGATTGTTATGCAACAAAAAAGAAAATTATCTCGAGCTACTGCAACAGCTTCCTATTCGAAAAACACGTATTCCAACCACAAGATAAAGGATCATTTGAAAACGGAATTCACAAACATTCATCAGTACATACAGGCGATTTCAACGCTTTAGCAGCACAATTCCTTAGTTTACTTTAGTGGTATCTTTAGCACGTAAGGCTGGTTTTTGCTTCTTTGATAGTATCGCATTCTTTTTATTTTTTTCCAAATTTACTACCGAATCAGCGCTTTTTTTCTTGGCATCCAACCGCTGTACAATTTGTTCAAACATCAACTTATAATCCTCATAATCCGATGCGTAATAAACATTACTTTTTGCAAACTGAAGGCTGTCAATTTTATATTTTTTATAAATAAAGTCTCTTGGATTTATTTTAAAGGTATCTAAAGAAGCTGGATTTTGATATTTTATGGCTTCTAAGATAGATAAATCAACCATAACATTGACCATAACGTCCTTCTCCACGAGCCGCTCTGGCTTTTGGATTACTTCCTCTTTACAACTTACTAAAAGAATAAGCACCACTAGAAATGTTATTGTTTTTTTCATCTAACAAAATTTTATCTCTCGAATAATAATCGTTTCCCTGCTCGAACATCTTTCACTTTAAAAGCATTGTAAACCAATTGTCCGTTTACAAAAGTATGGGTAATTCTGGATTTAAACGTGAATCCTTCAAACGGAGACCAACCACATTTAGCCAAAATATTTTCTTTTTTTACACTCCAAGGCAAACCTGAATTGACGATAACCAAATCCGCATAATACCCTTCTTTGATAAAGCCACGTTTTTCTATTTTAAAGATTTTAGCTGGATTATGGCACATTTTCTCCACAATTTTCTGAACACTGATTTTTCCCTGATGATGTGCTTCAAACATTGCTACGACAGCGTGTTGCACCAGTGGCCCACCAGAAGGTGCATTCAAATACGATTGTTTTTTCTCCTCTAAAGTATGTGGTGCATGATCCGTAGCAATCACATCAATTCGGTCATCCAGCAAGGCTTCCCAAAGTACTTTTCTATCATTAGCTGTTTTTACTGCTGGATTCCATTTGATTAAATTGCCTTTCGTAGCATAATCATCATTGGTAAACCACAAATGATGCACACAAACTTCGGCAGTGATTTTCTTTTCTTCCAGAGGAATTTTATTGGTAAACAAATCCATTTCTTTGGCCGTCGAAAGATGAAAAATATGCAAACGAGCGCCTGTTTTCTTAGCCAGTGCAACTGCTTTGGATGACGAAATATAACACGCTTCCTCGCTCCGGATGAGGTGATGCACCGTAACTGGGACATCCTCTCCATACTCTTCTTTGTATTTCGCTAAATTATTTTTTATTGTAGTTTCATCTTCACAGTGTACCGCGATTAGCATGGGCGTACTGGAAAATATTTTCTCTAAAGTAGCTTCATTATCTACCAGCATATTACCAGTTGAAGATCCTAAAAATATTTTGATTCCGGCAACATTCTTCGGGTTTGTCTTTAAAACTTCCTCTAAATTATCATTAGTAGCACCCATCATAAACGAATAATTCGCATACGATTTTTGGGCAGCCAACTCGTATTTTTGTTCTAATATTTCTTGAGTAACTGCATTGGGAATCGTGTTAGGTTGCTCAATATAAGAGGTAATTCCACCTGCAACTGCTGCTTTAGATTCAGATTCTATATCTCCTTTGTGCGTTAGTCCTGGTTCTCTAAAATGCACTTGGTCATCAATCGCACCCGGAATTAGGTAATTCCCTTCGGCGTCAATAATTTTACATTCGGATGACTTGGCACTAATACTTTCTGCAATTTCAACAATTAAGTCATTTTCAATTAACACGTCGCCCTCAAAAATCACTCCTTCATTTACTATTTTGGCATTCTTAATTAAAACCCTGTTCATCGTATCTTTTCCTTATAATGTGTTGAATAATCTTTTTAATCTAAGTGCAATAACTCCAAAAACAGCTTCAACAATTATTGAATTACTCATTTTGGATTGTCCTTTCGTCCGGTCGGTAAAAATTATGGGAACCTCAACAATCTGAAACTTTTTACAGTACGTTCTGTATTTCATTTCTATTTGAAAGGCGTAACCCACAAATTTAATCTTATCTAAATTTATATCTTCTAAAACTTTTCTTTTGTAACACACAAAACCCGCGGTAGCATCATGAATTTTCATACCCGTAATCATTCGGACATATACGGAGGCAAAATAGGACATTAAGACCCTACTCAATGGCCAATTTACGACATTTACACCGGTCACATAACGGGAACCGATGGCTAAGTCGGCATCACCAAAATGACATGCACTGTACAATTTTTCTAAATCATTGGGATTATGGGAAAAATCAGCATCCATTTCAAAAACATATTCATACTTATGGTTCAAGGCCCATCTGAATCCATGAACATAAGCGGTTCCTAAACCTGCCTTTTTATTTCTTTTTTCCAAAAACAATCTATCCTCAAATTCTGATTGAAGTAAAACAACCTTATCAGCAGTGTGATCCGGTGAATTATCATCAATTATTAGAACATGAAACGACTTTTTTTGCGAAAGCACCGATCGAATAATGCTTTCAATATTTTCAATTTCGTTATAGGTTGGAATTATAACAATACAATCATTCATATTTCGACTAATTTCACGGCAAAAGTAAACTTTTTATGCCATTTGAACCTTAATAAAATTATAATAAAAAGAATGATAGAAAAATTAGTAATTTTGCGGCGTTATGATCGAAACTATACTTCATCCAAGAATAACGGACAGCAAGGACTGGGCAACTGTGCTATTTGTTCTGTCATTTGCTATTGTTGCCATTACTAAATCTGTTTTCGAAAATCGATTTGGTGATTTTGCCAACCTGCTTTTTTCTAACAAATATACCAAAGTATACAAAGACAGCGCCCATTTAAAAAGCAGCTTTACATTAGGCTTGTTTTTCGTCCAGGTCATTTCCCTTGCATTTTTTATTCAAATATCGTTGAGTTATTTTGGTTACGCCTCCAAAACAGATTGGCTGCTTTACATTCAGATATTTACTTTTTTAGTTTTCTTTATCTTATCTAAATATTTGATTGAAAAAATAATAGCTACCTCCTTTAATATTGAGGAATTTATGGAGCAGTTTAACCTACAAAAGGTCACTTACAGAACCTATATTGGATTATTCATACTTCCTTTTAATATTATTTTGTTTTATAACGACTCCTTTTCAAGAAATATTCCTCTGGTTATTATTGCCATAATACTAATAATCAATGTTTTGACTTATTTGATTTCAATAAAAAATTATCAAAATTTAATATTCGGTAAGTTGTTTTATTTTATTTTATATCTTTGCGCTCTCGAAATAGCTCCCTATTATTTTATGTATTATTGGTTTACAAAAGGGAGTGCTTAGAAAACGTCATATATGAAAGTGAAAACAATTTTGGTGTCACAACCTGAGCCTAAGGTGGAGAACTCCCCTTACTTTGAACTTCAACAAAAGCATAAAGTAAAAATTGATTTCAGACCTTTTATTCATGTAGAAGGAGTTAATGCCAAGGAGATTCGACTTCAAAAAATTGATCTTAACCATTACACAGCGATTATCTTAACAAGTAAAAATGCTGTTGATCACTTTTTTAGAGTAGCAGATGAAATGCGCTTTAAAGTTCCTGAAGGATTAAAATATTTCTGTCAGTCAGAAGCTATCGCTTTTTACCTGCAAAAATACGTAGTGTATCGAAAACGTAAAATCTATGTTGGGCCAAAAGATTTTGCCGATTTATCTCCATTAATAAAAAAATACAAAGACGAAAAATTTTTATTACCTGCTTCAGACCAATTAAATGCTGATGCGCCCATAACGTTAAACGCATTAAAAGTAGACTGGACGCCAGCTGTATTTTACAGAACGGTAATGAGTGATTTATCTGATTTAGCTGATGTATATTATGACGTTTTGGCTTTCTTTAGCCCAACCGGAATAAAATCATTGTTTATGAACTTTCCAGATTTTGAACAAAACAATACTCGAATTGCCGTTTTTGGAAGTACGACACAAAAAGAAGCCTTGGACCACGGTTTAAGAGTAGATATTCTTGCCCCAACACCCGCAACGCCTTCGATGACTATGGCTTTGGAAAAGTACATTATCGAAGTTAATAAAGGAAAATAAAAAACGACTTATAACATACCTCTAGAAAAGCCATTCGCAATCCGAATGGCTTTTTTTGCAATCCAAGAAAACAAAAGATTAAAATGCACTTTCTACTATTCGTTTTTTAACTAAATTTGGTTTATAATTAAAACTAAATTATATGCTTTAGTTTAAAATGACAACGTATGAAAATCAATTCGCTACTAGTTGAAATTGACGGCATCGATAAGGAAATTTTGAGAGATCTGATGGAAGATGCCCGAAAACCAATTCTTCAAATTGCCAATAAAATAGGGATTTCAGGAGCCGCAATTCACCAACGTTTGAGAAAACTGGAGCAATCTGGTGTGATTTCGGGCTCTAAGTTTACTGTAAACAATAAAATTTTAGGATACAATACGATGGCTTTTGTTGGTATCTATTTGGACAAAGCTGCCAGAAACCCAGAGGCCGTAAGAGATCTAAAGAAAATTCCTGAAGTTCTGGAGTGCCATTATACCACTGGAAACTGGTCGATTTTAATAAAAATTATCTGTAGGGACAACGAGCACTTAATGCAATTACTGAACACCAAAATCCAAGCTATCGAAGGCGTTTCCCGGACCGAAACTTTCATTTCGTTAGACCAACAAATCGACCGACAGATTCAACTTTAATAAAAAATTTAAATAAACCATTTATGGTAGACTCTAAGTCCGTGAGTCTGGATTACCAGATCAGTAAAATTTGCCACAGGTTTACAGATTAAAAATGATTGTAAAATCTGTGGCGTTTTTTTGAACCCAAAGCGAGATGCGCTAAAAGTTAATCGTTTTAAACTTCATTACATTCCAAATAAATTCTAACATCCAGACCAGAGCGGTTTAAGCAAAAAAAAAACAAATCCCAGTAATTGGAATTTGTTTTTTTATTATTTGAATTTCTCTTGTTTTTTTTGTAGTGCAGCATTTAAAAAAGGAAAGCTTTTGAAGCTTAATTTCTCCTTCCGCCCATATAAATCGATACGTAATACAATAGCGTGGCAATAGATCCTAAAGCAGCCACAACATACGTTCTAGCAGCCCATTTTAATGAATCTTTAGCTCCTGCTTGTTCTTGTGACGTTAGCATTCTTTTGTTCTCTAACCAAGCTAATGCACGATTACTGGCGTCATATTCAACTGGTAAAGTAACAATAGAAAACAGCGTGGTTGCCGCAAAAATAATAATTCCCACCAACAGTAATTGCGGAAACGTTTTCATCATCAAGATTCCGCCCAGTAAAATCCATTGCATGTAAGTGGACGCTACATTCACGACTGGCACTAATTTAGAACGCATCGTTAACCATTGGTAGCCTACGGCATGTTGTACCGCATGACCACATTCGTGAGCTGCAACAGCAGCAGCAGCAGCGTTGCGTTGGTTATAAACCGCCTCACTCAAATTCACCGTTTTATCTGCTGGATTGTAATGATCTGTCAAACGTCCCGGTGTAGAAATGACTCTAACGTCCCGAATCCCGTTATCAGCCAGCATTTTCTCAGCGATTTCAGCACCTGACATTCCGTTTTGTAATTGTACTTTAGAATAATGTTCAAATTTGCTTTTTAGTCTTGAACTAACCAACCAGCTGAAAAGCATAATGGCTCCAGCAAGAATCAAATAACCCATTCCCATATTTTTCTTTTTTAATTGTATTGTTTAAAGTTATGAAAGAAATAGCAAAATCTGAACCAATTTTTTACAATGTCAATTTGGCATCCGTTACATAAAAAAAACTAATACGAAATGACATTAATTAATTTGTGGTTAAAAAAACTAGAGATCTGCTTCTAATTGATCATTAATTCTTTGAAATTTATCAATCAAATTATCGATTTTCAAATTTTCCTTTTTTATTTCTCTCGGACGTAAATACAACCAAACAAATCCACCCCACAATATTATAAGTGCATACGCAAAAAATCCCCAAAATAGAGTCATCATTGCCGTGTATTCATACATATACAAACACAATCCTATTCCTAAAACTATAAAATAAACACTTAACATTTTGGACTGTAGAAACTTTTGCTTCGTTTTAATTTGAATTAATTTTTTCAAATATTCTGTATTACTATCTGTGTCGTCCATTTTTTTATAGGCATCAAACAATCTATTGTAAACCACTAGGTAAATAGCCATTATAGCGACGTTCAAAACAATTCCAATTTTGGTTGATATGAATTGAGGTTCATAGTAATACCAAATAAAAACAATAAAAAAACAGGTTGCTATCAGCAAGACATTCGTTAGTATTAACTTTCGTAGACTTGTTTTTTTGAAATGTTTGAGCTTAGTCTGCAAATCATCTATATTCGGCTGACTTATCGATTGTTTTCTCCATAAGTCTTTAAATTCTATATTATTATCCATTTTCTGTGAATTTTTGAGTCAATTTATCTTTTATTCTGTGAATTTTCACTCGTATGTTGGCTTCTGAAAGCCCAACGATTTTGGCTATATCAGCTTGTTTTACATCTTCGAGTTCCAATGAAATGATGATCCGTTCAGTCTCAGGCAATTCGGCAATGCATTTGTACAGAAACTTAATTTCGGGTTCTAACGAATATTGCTTTTCTTCCGTTATATGCGGTGGCAATTCTGATTTAGGGAAACGTTTTTCTTTTTCGATTTGCCTTAAACAATTATTGGAAGCAATTCTAAAAATCCAAGTTCCAATGCCAGATTCGTTTCTGAAAGTGTCTAATTTTTGCCAGACAATAATAAAGGTCTCCTGAGCCAAGTCTTGTGCAACATCATAATCATTGACAAAACCCATGCAAAGCCTGAATATTCGATCCCAATATGTTTTATAGATAGTTTCGAACTCCATTATTATGATTTTATAAATTTACTAAGCTGTTCCAGATACCATTCCTTATCATCATACATAATAAAGTGCAAACCTTTGGTTGCATATTGAAAACTAGCCGTTTTTACGTTTTTGTATTGCGCCTCTACAAGCTCTTTATAATTTGAAAAACCAAATTCCAACAAAATCAATGAAGGGCATTTTATGGCCGTAATTTTCTCTCTCAAATCGGTATTAGAAAAATCACAGTACATTTCGCTAAAAGTTTTCCTGTCGGATTTCAAGCTCCAACTAATAGCTTCCTCTTGATTTGAAGGATCCATCAAAAGCATCTCCATGTTTCTTTTTTGCATTTGGTGAAACTCCTGTTCAGACATAGCTGATATTTGATTATTCATGGAACTACAATCGTTATTTTCTTGCGATTTAAAAGAAGGATCTCTTAAAGCTGCTAAACAGGGAAGTGCATCAACAACTACAATACTACTAATTAAATCCGGATAATCAGAAGCAATTGCCAGCGCAAGTCCTCCGCCCATACTGTGACCAACAATAATAGGTTGCTCTATTTTATTGGCTCTAATATAATTCACAATTTCTGTTTCCCAATTTTTGAACGAAGGATTTGATTGTGGTTTGACTCCCGCAAAACCTGCCATTGTAAATGTGTAACACGTAAAATCTTTTTCAAAAGTAGCTTTTGTTTCATTCCAAACATCTCCTGAACTGGCAAATCCTGGAATAAATAGTATGGACTGTTTTCCCTTTCCTGATTTTACAACTTCAAACGGATATAATTTTGTTTGTGCAAATACATTTAAACATACTGCCGAAAATAATAATGTGATAACTAAAAAGGTACATTTTTTCATTTTTAATAGTTTTAAAATTGTTAATTAATCGGATCCTACCTTTGGATACGTGAACTATTAAAATGTTACAAATTGTAAAATATTTTTTTTGATTAATTAACAATTAAACAACAAACATCAACAAACATATGGCTTGAACTAAAAACTAAAAGTCAAAAAAAAATCCAAATCCCAACACTAGTTGAAATTTGGATTTTAAAAAATGTAGTAGATTTATTGGAATTACAATTCACAGCTACCCTTTTACAATTAATCTAACCAACCAAATTGATGATTTTACCCGGAACAATAATCACTTTATTTGGTATTTTACCTTCTAATTGCTTGATGGTTCTTTCATCTTTCATGACAATTTCCTCGATTTGTTCCTTGGTTAAATCCAAAGGCAAAACCATCGTAAAACGCATTTTTCCGTTGAAAGAAACCGGATATTCTTTGCTGCTTTCTACCAAATGTGCTGGCTCGAATACTGGAAAAGAAACTGTTGCAATCGAGCCCTTATTTCCCAACAATGACCACAACTCTTCAGCGATATGTGGTGCATAAGGTGAAATAACAATCGCCAAAGGTTCTAAAATAGCACGAGAATGACAGTTTTGAGCAGACAATTCATTCACACAAATCATGAATTGCGAAACCGAAGTATTAAAAGAGAATCCTTCAATATCTTCCGCTACTTTTTTGATCGTTTTATGTAATGATTTCAAGTTGTCTTTAGTTGGTGCATCATTAGTAACAATCATTCCATTGTCATCAAAATACAAGCGGCATAATTTTTTCAAAAAACCAAAAACGCCCGAAATACCTGCCGTATTCCAAGGTTTAGCTTGTTCCAATGGTCCTAAGAACATTTCATACAAACGCAACGTATCGGCCCCGTACTCCTCACAAATAGCATCTGGGGTTACGACATTGTATTTGGATTTTGACATTTTTTCTACTTCGCGACCGACGATGTATTTTCCGTTTTCTTCGCAAATGAATTCGGCATCTTTATAATCTTCTCTCCAATTTTTAAAAGCTTCAATATCTAATTCGTCAGAGGAATTGACTATTGAAACATCTGCGTGGATTTTCAATATATCAATTGAAACACCATCACTAATTACATCTGCATAATCTGGAAAATTTAATTTTAATGCTATGTCAATTTCAGGAAAGAAAGAACAAATAGTTAACTCTCCTTTACCAAAATCTGCTGATGGAAAAAGCGGAGTTTTTGCATAGTTTAAAGAAATAAAAATCTTACTATTATAGTTTTCTACAAATTCTTTTACTCTAGTCTTTTCTTCAATACTAAATTCTTTATCAGACAATACATTACTTATACTTTCTGTATTGTCAGCTATATTTAACCTATAAACAAAAGCACTAGTTCCCAAAATCATCCCTTGGTTAATCAATTTCTTGAACGGCTCTTCGGTTGGCGCAAAGCCTTTGTCTTTTAAGAATTTATTCCAAAAACGAGAATACAACAAATGACCTGTTGCGTGTTCGCTTCCGCCAATGTATAAATCGACGCTTTCCCAATACGCCAAAGCGTCTTTGCTTGCAAATTCATTCTCATTGTGTGCATCCATGTAACGCATCCAATACCAGGAACTTCCCGCCCAACCTGGCATCGTATTCAATTCTAAAGAGAAAACGGTATTATTATCTACTAAATCTGTATTGATAACTTCATTATTTTTGGTATCCCAAGCCCAAATTGTTGCATTTCCTAAAGGCGGCAAACCGTCCTCGGTTGGTAAATACTTTTCTACTTCTGGTAAGATGATTGGTAAATATTCCGCAGCTATCATTTGAGGCATCCCATTCACGTAATACACTGGAAACGGTTCTCCCCAATAGCGTTGGCGAGAGAAAACGGCATCACGCAAACGGTAATTTATTTTTCCTTTTCCCTGATTTATTTCTTCTAATGCTGCAATTACTTTCTGAGTACCCTCTTTATAACCCAATCCATTCAAAAAATCAGAATGGACTAATTGAAACCCTTCTTTGGCTCCAAAAGCAGCTTCAGAAATATCTTTGTCAAAAATGTTTTTGATCGCTGGCATTCCTCCTGAATTTTCGGGATTGTCTTTAAAGAAATTTGCAAAAGCATAATCTCTTTCGTCGCCGCAAGGTACGGCCATAACTGCACCGGTTCCGTACCCTGCTAAAACATAATCGCCAATCCAAACAGGAATAGGTTCTTGTGTAAAAGGATGCTCCGCATATGCTCCTGTAAATACCCCTGAAATAGTTTTTACATCGGCCATACGTTCTCTTTCGGAACGTTTTGATGTTTTTTCTATATACGCATTGACTGCTGCCAATTGTTCGGTCGTTGTTATTTCTTGAACCAAAGGATGTTCTGGTGCTAATGTCATGAACGTAACTCCAAAAATAGTGTCGGGACGAGTTGTGAATACATCTATATTCTGTTGCTCACTTTCGCCTTTCGCCTTTTGACTTTTGACTTTAAAAGAAACCATCGCTCCAACGCTCTTCCCAATCCAGTTGCGTTGACTTTCCTTGATACTTTCGCTCCAATCTATGGCATTCAAGCCTTGTAACAAACGTTCGGCATACGCAGAAATACGCATGCTCCATTGCGTCATTTTTTTTCGAATAACAGTAAAACCACCTCGTTCCGAAACGCCATTTACGATCTCGTCATTGGCTAAAACCGTTCCTAAACCAGGGCACCAGTTCACTTCAGTCTCTGCTAAATAAGTCAACCTGTATTGCAGCAAAAATTTCTCCTGCGTCTCTTTTGCGAAAGCATTCCATTCACTTGACGAAAATTGTTGAATGTTGTCATCACACACGGCGTTGACATTTGCGTTTCCTTCTGTTTCGAAAATGGCAATCAAAGCAGCAATATCTTCTGCTTTATCACTGTTTTTATTGTACCAAGAATTAAATAATTGGATAAATATCCATTGTGTATGTTTGTAATAATCTGGATTTGAAGTTCGTACTTCTCTACTCCAATCAAATGAAAAACCTATTTTATCTAATTGTTTTCTGTAACCAGCAATTATATTTCCTTCTTTATCCGTACCACCATCAATATTTACTGCAGTAGTATCTTCGGGACGCTGACCCGTTTGTATGGCATATTGTTCTGCTGGCAATCCAAAACTATCATAGCCCATAGGATGCAACACATTGAAACCTTGGTGTCTTTTATAACGGGAATACACATCCGAGGCGATGTATCCCAGTGGATGCCCAACGTGCAATCCCGCTCCAGAAGGATAAGGAAACATATCAAGCACATAATATTTAGGTTTTTGTGAGTTGTTTTCGGCTTTAAATGTTTGGTTTTCTAACCAATATTTTTGCCACTTGGCTTCAATTTCGTTTGGATTGTATTTCATAGTATAAGCTTCAGAGCAACTGGCTGCGTCAGTTGCTTTCATTTTTTCTGGCAATGATTATTTTCAGGTGCCAAATTTACGTTTATTGTACGAAAGTTGAAACTTTGAGCGTTATTAACTTTAAATAAAGAAATTCTTTATTATTTTTACCCAATAATTTTAGTAAACTATGAGTTCTTCCTTTGATAATTTTCAAAAACGCCGTTTAATTTCCTCTTATTTTTCAGTAGTACTAAGTGTATTCTTAGTTTTATTTCTACTGGGAATATTAGGCCTTTTTATTATAAATTCTAAAAAATTAGCCAACGATTTCAAAGAAAATATTGCCATGACGGTTTTCTTTAAAAATGAAGCCAAGGACAGTATTGTGAAAGCATTTGGTACTCAATTAAAAGCAAGTCCTTTTGTAAAATCATACAAGTATGTTACTAAAGAGGCTGCTGCTAAAGAACATACTGATATAATAGGTGAAGACTTCATGACCTTTCTGGGTGAAAATCCATTGCAGAATTCCTATGATATCCATTTAAAAGGAGATTATGTTATTAAAGATAGCATTACAAAAATAGAAACTGGCCTGCGCCAAAACAAGATGATTTCAGATATTGTTTATGACAAACAATTGGTGAATTTAGTGAACGACAACATTAAAAAAGTGAGTATGTGGATTTTAATTATCAGCGGATTTCTAGCTGTTATAGCGGTCCTACTAATTAACAGTTCCTTGCGCTTATCCATCCATTCTAACCGATTTATTATTAAAACCATGCAAATGGTAGGAGCTACAAAATCATTTATTAGAAAACCTTTTGTGATGCGCAGCATTAAATTAGGAATGATTGGAGCTGCGCTAGCTGTTGTAGCACTTCTAGGAGTTTTAATTTACGTGGAAACTAGTTTTCCAAATCTTGGCATACTGGAAGACAAAGCAATGATTGGACTAGTATTACTTACGGTTTTAGGCATTGGGATACTGATCACTTGGTTAAGTACTTACTTTGCAACGCAACGTTTCTTGAATTTAAGAACAGATGATCTTTATTAATTTTAGAGTGTAGACCAACTATTTAGACTACAGATTTAAAAAAAAGTATAAAAATTAAGCATAAATGAAAAATAACGAACAGCAACCCGAATTTCTTTTTGACAAATTAAATTATAAAATTCTATTGATTGGAATTGGAGTAATTGCCTTAGGATTTATTCTAATGTCGGGAGGCGGAAGTGACGATCCTACTGTATTTAGTGAGGAAATCTTCAACTTCCGAAGAATTCGATTGGCGCCTACTACCGTTTTAATTGGTTTTGGAATTACCATTTACGCGATTCTTAAAAATCCAAAAAAAGCATAAATGAATATAATACAGGCTTTTTTAATTGCCATTATCGAAGGATTAACGGAATATCTTCCTATTTCTTCAACTGCTCACATGGTTTTTATGAGTTCTTATTTTGGAATTCAAGAAGATGATTTTGTAAAACTATTTCAAGTTTCTATTCAATTTGGAGCCATTTTGGCTGTTGTGGCTTTGTATTGGAAAAAATTTTTCGATTTCTCCAAATTCAACTTTTACATTAAACTTGTATTTGCTGTAATTCCAGCGTTGGTTTTAGGAAAGTTATTTGATGATAAAATTGAAGCAATCCTTGGTGATCCAATTCCGATTGCGATTGTATTAATACTGGGTGGGGTTATTTTGCTTTTTATCGACAGTCGGTTTCAAAACCCAACTGTTATCAAAGAAGAAGACATCACTGTAAAGAAAGCAGTAATCATTGGTTTTTGGCAATGCTTGGCGATGATGCCAGGAACAAGTCGCTCTGCGGCTTCGATTATTGGAGGAATGCAACAAGGATTAACGCGCCATGTAGCCGCAGAATTCTCTTTCTTTTTAGCAGTTCCTACCATGATGGCCGTGACCTGTTATTCCGTATTCTTGAAAACCTACGAAACCTCACAGATGAAGGGGTATGAATTGATTCTAAAATCAAATGAAAACATACAATTGTTCTTATTGGGAAACGTTGTTGCTTTTATAGTTGCTGTTATAGCGATTAAATTTTTTATCGAAATCATTAAAAAATACGGTTTTAAACCTTGGGGTTGGTACCGCATAATAGTAGGAATATTTTTGTTGATTTACTTTTCATATTTTAAATAATTCCCTTTGAAAACAGCCGAAGACTACCAAAACGGACAAATTTTACTCATTGACAAACCTTTACATTGGAGTTCTTTTCAGGCGGTAAATAAATTGAAATATGCCCTAATCAATAAACTGGGACTTCCAAAGAAATTTAAGATTGGCCATGCCGGAACTTTAGATCCCTTGGCTACTGGATTGCTGTTAGTTTGCACCGGAAAATTTACCAAAAGAATTACGGAACTTCAGGGACAAGCGAAAGAATATACCGGAACATTCTTTATTGGAGCGACTACGCCTTCCTATGATTTAGAAACCGAAATTGATCAAACCTATCCAACGGAACATATCGACGAAAATCTAATTCATGAAACTGTAAAGCAGTTTCTGGGCGAAATTGATCAGAAACCGCCGATTTATTCTGCTATAAAAAAAGATGGTGTACGCTTGTATGAACATGCTCGGGCAGGAGAAACGATTGAAATTGCCAGCAGAAAAACTACAATACATGAATTTGAAATTACTAAGATAGCACTTCCAACTATTGATTTTAGAGTGGTATGCAGCAAGGGAACTTACATTCGTTCTTTGGCTTATGATTTTGGTAAAGCAATGCATTCCGGCTCGCACCTAACTGTTTTACGCCGAACTAAAATTGGTGACTATGATGTAAACAATGGTGTAGATGTTGTTCAATTTGAAGCAAGTCTAACGGAAAGCAACAACTAATTTGAGGATTTCAATTCTTTTCGTTTTCCTGATCACTTGCTGTGGTTTTTCGCAAAATAATAATCGTACATACATACAATTTGATGTAGCCATACCACTAAAAGGAAACCCAGATCGCGGAGAAATAGACCCCAATGGCAATACAAATAAGTCGTGGTTCCTTCCTGATGGACTGAGCAGTACAATAGGTTATGGATTGCATTACAACCAGTGGATTGCTTTAGGCATTCATTCCGGAATAGATTGGAAATGGCACGACAAACTAGTTATAGTTCCTGTTTTTATTAATTTAAAATTAAGTCCAAAAATAGGAGCTAATACCAGACTTGCGTTACAATTGGGTTCAGGGAAGGCAATTGCTCTGGGTCGCGGTGCTTTATCAGGTGATTATAAAAAATTAAGTTTGGGTGTACAAACTCCAGATGACCTCATTATATTCGTTGAACTAAATCAATTTAAGATTCCTTTTGGTAATCTAAAAGAGAATGGAAGCATTAGTTTAGGTCTTTCTCTAATCACTTTTTAAGGTCAAATAGTTATCACAAAGCAAAAACACATGACAAATCCTTTGATTGAACTTGCGATGTGCTTTTTCTAAAAAATTACAGTAGTTTTAAACCATACTTTTTTCGTTTAACCGGCTACTGTCTTTTGTTAATAATTAGCTACGTCTTTACCTCCAAATAGCAAGTACGATAAATAATCATAAACTCTTTCCAATAAATTTTTCATAATGATGTTTTTTTAATTGTTATACAATAGTTAAACATCCATAAAAAAGTAAATCAAATAATAGACTTGGTTGGCAAAGAGCAATTTACGAAATTTTTCTCTATATAAAAACTTAATTTCGAGAAAATAGCTAATGGATTTGGGTGTGAAGAAGCTTATTGGTTCTCCCTTCAAATAGAAATGGTGCTTGTTAAGCTTTGGTAATAAATTTAGCCTTCATTTTATGCATCTAATTCTAGCATTGCACCCACCAACTCTTTTTGAGTAGTTATGCCTTTATCATGCAAATACCAAAGTTGCAAATTAGTTTTTAGTGTTTCATCGATAACTCCAAATTCCTTTTTATAATCCGCAACCAATTCTACTGCCGCTTGCGGTCTTGGACCCCACTTTCCTAAAGCACTTCCTGTTTCTTTGTCTAAAAATATTAGTATTGGAATTGCTTTTTTGTTATTAGTTAAAAACAAATTCATCAGCTCTTCGTTTTCATCACGCAACACGATTCTCAATTCTATTTTGCCAGATTCCACCGCCATCTTATTCATGATGGGCAGCAATTGTGCAGCATCACCGCACCAAC
This sequence comes from Flavobacterium fryxellicola, assembly GCF_900143245.1. Lineage (GTDB taxonomy): Bacteria > Bacteroidota > Bacteroidia > Flavobacteriales > Flavobacteriaceae > Flavobacterium > Flavobacterium fryxellicola. Next base: position 804,402 of record NZ_FRDK01000001.1, on the reverse strand, counting down.
CTTCAGAAATTATCAGCCAAATGTATTCTCCATTTAACGCCTTTAGTTTAGAAGTAGTTTCTTCTGTTATTTTTATGGTTTTGTCTAAACGGTTCATTCGGGTTTCATTCAACTCACTATAATGGGTTAAATCCGTTGATTGTTCGTTTCCGGTTGCTTTTTTTTCAAGTAATAAATCGGTAATTAATTTTCTATATTCTAAATAGGAATGACTATTAAACAATGCTTTAGCTATTGGAATTTTCATAATGAATAATTTGTTTTTAACAAAGTTACCATAAATTTGAATTTTAAACATGACAAATATCACATTGAATTGGTCAAAAAGAGTAATTTTATAACAAATAGTTGCAATGGATTTAAAAACAAAATCGATAGGATTGGTACTTTCCGGTGGAGGCTCTAAAGGCTTAGCACACGCTGGAGTTATAAAATTTTTAGAAGAACAAAATATTAAGCCTTCGCAGATAGCAGGCACGAGTGCTGGATCGATTGTTGGTGCATTATATGCTTGGGGACAAAGCCCTGAAGAGATTTTAGAATTTTTCAAATCCATTTATCTTTTTCACTGGAAACATTTAACGTTCAAAAAAGCAGGATTAATTGATTCTGAATCCTTTCGCAGTTATTTTCACAGTATTTTCAAGGATGCCGTTTTAGGCGATTTAAAAATTCCTATTCAAATAACGGCTACGGATATGATTCGAGGGAAACTAAAAATATTCAGTCCAAGCACAAAAATTGTTGACGCAATTTTAGCCTCATCAGCCTTTCCTGGAATTTTATCTCCGTATGAAATAGAGGGTACTATTTATAGTGATGGTGGCATCCTAAATCATTTTCCTACTGATATTTTACAAGGACAATGTGAAACGGTAATAGGGGTTTATGTGAGTCCAATTCAAAAAATTGAAGCCAAAGATCTCAGTTCCATCAAGGCAGTTACTACTCGAGCTTTTGATATTCTTTCGGCAAATTCAAATAGGCATAAATTTAACATTTGTGATTGGGTTATTGAGCCAAAGGATTTGTGTTTATACAGCACCTTTGAGACTAGCAAAGTAAAAATGAATGCCGTTTTCAACATTGGCTATGAAGCCGCAAAAAAATCACACGAAAAACTTACTTTATAAAATTTAAGCAACATTATATTAGAAAAAAAGAATATTCTATATTTGCACCAATCAACTCAACACACACATGAAATACAAAAGAATTCTTCTGAAACTAAGTGGCGAAGCTTTAATGGGCGACTTGCAATATGGAATCGACCCAAAAAGATTGGCTGAATATGCTGACGAAATCAAGCAAATTCATGACAAAGGAGTAGAAATTGCCATTGTTATAGGTGGTGGAAATATTTTTAGAGGAGTTGCCGGAGCTAGTGCAGGAATGGATCGTGTGCAAGGCGATTACATGGGAATGCTGGCCACTGTTATCAATGGAATGGCATTACAAGGAGCACTGGAAGAAAAAGGGATGAAAACCCGTTTGCAAACCGCATTAAAAATGGAGTCCATCGCAGAGCCTTATATCAAAAGAAGAGCAGATCGTCATCTTGAAAAAGGAAGAATTGTGATTTTTGGCGCAGGTACAGGAAATCCCTATTTTACAACGGATACCGCTGCTGTTTTACGCGGTATAGAAATCAATGCTAATGTAATCCTAAAAGGAACTCGTGTGGATGGAGTGTATGATTGTGATCCAGAGAAAAATGCCGCTGCAATTAAATTTGATACGATCACCTTTGATGATGTGCTTAAAAAAGGATTGAATGTAATGGACACCACTGCATTTACCTTGAGCCAGGAAAACAAATTACCAATCGTAGTTTTCGACATGAACAAAGTAGGGAATCTATTGAAAATTTGTGCAGGAGAAAACATAGGAACTGTAGTAAACGTATAAATAAACTTTTCAGTGTTCACAATACAGTAAAACTGAACACTGAATACCGAACACTGAATATTAAGAAATTATGACCGAAGAAATTGAATTTATATTAGACAGTACTAAAGAATCTATGACGGGTTCTATTGCGCATTTAGAAAAAGAATTTTTGAATATTCGTGCCGGAAAAGCATCTCCAGCCATGCTTGGAAGTGTTTTTGTAGATTATTATGGATCTGCAACACCGCTATCTCAAGTTTCAAAAATTAGTGTTCCAGATGCTAGAACCATTACTTTACAGCCTTTTGAAAAAAACATGCTGCAAGTCATTGAAAAAGCAATTATGATTGCAAACATTGGTTTTAATCCAATGAACAATGGTGATGTAATTATCATTAGCGTTCCCGCATTGACAGAGGAAAGAAGACGCGATCTAGCAAAACAAGCCAAAGTTGAAGCCGAAGACGCTAAAGTAGGTATTCGAAATGCTCGTAAAGATGCCAATACTGAAATCAAAAAATTAGAAAAAGACGGGACTTCAGAGGACATTTGCAAATCTGCCGAAGATGAAGTGCAAAATCTAACCAATACATTTATCCGTAAAATAGATGAACTTTTGGTAGTAAAAGAAGCCGAAATCATGAAGGTTTAAAATCATCTTAACTTATATTTGAAACCCGTCCCGTTATTGTAACAGGGCGGGTTTTTTGTTTTTTTGTAAATATCACTAAAAGTGGGTATTGTAACTTATAAAATAAATCCTATTTTTATAAAATATTAATTAACCAAAAAAAATGAAAACAAACAAACAAACAAACAAACAAACAAACAAACAAACAAACACGATACAAAAGGCAGACATTATTTGCTGTAATTATGGTATTTGTCTTGTCAATTTTTCAATCGTGTAGTCCCGAAGAGGTGGTGCTACAAAATGAATCTCTAACCAAATCGAGAGATTATAGTTTCAAAAAAATAAATTTTTTAGAATTAAAAAAAATAAACAATCAAGCATTTATTGAATCAGCAAAACTCAAAAATGTTGTAGCGAGTGATAAAAATAAAACATCAAACTCAACATTTAATTACGATATAGATCTACAAAATATTCAATATGTAAAAAGAGCAAATGATGACGAAACATTCTCTTTTCGTATATTTCAAGTTCCAACAGCTACTTTTCAACAAAATATTATTGTTGAATTTAAAAAAAATGAAGAACCTCAAAGTTATTTAGTGACCTACTATTTAAATAAACAGGTAAACCAAATTAACAATAGTAATGATTTTATTCGTGCCATAAAAAGTACATCAACTGTAAAAATAGAAAATCAGTTAAAAACCCACAGAACAACTAGTGGTGGTTGTTTACAGGTAGGATATTATGAAGAGGTTGATGCCTGCGAAGGTAACCTTGATACCAGTCCGCGTTGTTATAACAGTGATGGGACAAGAGCTACAATTAATGTTTTCAAAGTAATAGATAGTGCTTGTTCTACAGGTGGTGGCCCTACAGATTTTATTCCACTAGCCTCACAATGGGATTTCTCTAATACCTCTAGTAGTAATCCTTATTCTGAATATACAGGTACTACTACTGGCGGAAGCACTGCAGGTGGAGAAACTACTGATTTAAATATTTTTTTACCAAATTATTTTGAAGGTAGCGATTTGAGTGATCCCGCTGTACAAAACATGTTACAAATTAATCAATTCATTACTACTTTATACAATTCGAGTAATGAAATCAAGGGAGTTATTGACAATACAGAGTGGCTAATGGCTTACACCAATTATTGGATTGGCACAAATGGAGGCTTAACCTCATCGAATCAAATTGCGCTAACGTATGCTTTTAATAATATCCCAACAATATTTAATCAATATTACAACAATGACTATACACCTAGTCAAGTTGCAAATTTTAAGTTTAGTGTATTTCAATTTTTACTCTATCATGGTGAATGGTTGTCAAATCTAGACCCCCAAATTCAAATAAGCATTTTAGAAACCATTACTAGTTTTGAACAAATTGAATTTGTTAATGGAACAATAAATTTTATGATTGAAAATCCTAGTGCAACTTGGGAGAATATATTTCACAATAGAACAGCCTTAGACAGAAATAGTGCTGAAGATCTCGATAACAATCAAGAAGGAGGTAATGACACCAGTGTGTACAGTGATTTTAATCCACAACAAACTTGGACAACTATTAATAGAGTCATACGCACAAGTCAATTTGTTGGATGGGGTACTCCCGGGATTAAAAGAAATTGTATGGATTATGCAAAAGCACAAATTGCTAAAAATGGTTACCAAATATCAAATTATGGGTCAGCAGACCAAACATTGCAAATTTACGATGAACAAAACGGAGTTAATAACACCAATTTAAAAAAAGGTCTAAGTTATCTAAAATATGCTTTAAGTAATAATATACCAGTCATTGTTGGGATTGATGACAATCCAGGGCACCCTGGCAATCCTGATAAATCAACGGATCATTTCGTAGTGCTAGTAGGAATGGGTAGTAATAGCAACGGTAATTATTTTCAATTTTATGATAACGCTTCAGGCACAACTAGTCAAGGAACCAGTTCCTTGAACCTATTATATTATAATCCTCAAACGGGTAAAATTAGTGGGAAATCGCAATGTGTTGAATACGTTAATTCTGTAGCACATGATTACATAATAACTCAAATTAGAAAAAGTAAACCTAAACCGTAATGAAAAAAATATTTTTAATCATAATTATTTTGTTTTTCAATAGCTGTAATGCTCAAAATAAGCGAATAAGCGAAAAAAGAACAATTAATGTTGTCTTAAACAGTATTGGGAAAACAAACAAAGACAAAAATTTAATTGCCGCAATGACCGGGATTAATAAAAGTAATTTAACAACCAATTTATATTATTATGACAATTCAAAAAATATTATTGGGTTGCTCATAAATGATGAAGTTTTTAATTACGACTATTTTAACTCCAAAATATATTATAATATAGAGAATAAAAGAGTTAAGCTCTATTTAGATGTTTATAAAAATAAATCCAAAGAAGTTTTGATTATCCGCAAAATTAAATAAACCCATTCAACTGGCGCGACCGCAATGTCATTAAGTTAAGGAATAAACCCCATGATTTTGTCATTCCGACGAAGGAGGAATCTAAACAAACGCGCGCAACAAACAGAGATTCCTCCTTCGTCGGAATGACAAATAAACTCTTAACCTAATGACATTGGGCGCGAGCGTGCAACTCCTAATGAATGTTATGACTTTCTTGTAGATTTATTACAAGATGTAAGAACTGCTATACAAAATAATCCTAATACCCCTATAAATCAATTAGATTTTTAATTATGAAATATTATTATATCAGAAACTCATTAAACAAAAAAGTAATTGGTCATTATCCTCAAGTAAAGGAAGTAAAATATAACTGTCATGTATGGAATGATCCCCTTTTTATTGACCGATTTCATTTTGTAAAAATAACTGTACAACCAATTGTGGCTAATGCTATTATATATGCTAAAGCAAAATTAACTGATTTAATCGATAGTTCAAGTATGAGATTTACATCAAAATTGCTAATTAGTGATAAGTTAAAATCAATATTAGAAAGTAAACGAGCAACTGGAATGCAATTTTTTAAAAGTTCAGTCTTCAGAGACGGTAATGAATTTGAGAAATTTTGGGTATTGCACACCTACGAATTCAATATGGAATACATTAACTTCTCTAAGAGTAAAATTATTGTAAGAATAAAAAAAAAGCAGGGAGGTACAGAACTGAAAATAGTTGAAGTTAGTTCAATGGAAGAATTTTTAAAGCTAACTGAATTCCATAAACAAAAAATGGAAATAGTTTCAATAGAAAATATTTGTTTAAATTCAGATGTAAAGGAAGATTTTTTCTTTATAAAAACTGCTGGACAATACATAGTATCTGAAAAACTAAAAGAAGAAATTGAAGAGGTCGGTTGTACTGGTATAGAGTTTCAACCAATAGAATTAAGTTTTAATGAGTGGACTTCACTTGGAGGCGAAAGAGAAAAGATTTATGGGAAAACATAACCATTCGCCCCGCTGAAATAAGCATCGCAATGGTGATCCTTGCTGCGAACTACTATAGTTTTAGTTGCTGTCGCTATTTAAAGTTTTTTTAAATCAAATGTCATTTAGATTGTGTGCAAGAGATGTATGCTTGCTACAACTGCCGAAGATGAAGTGCAAAATCTAACCAATACATTTATCCGTAAAATAGATGAACTCTTGGTAGTAAAAGAAGCTGAAATTATGAAGGTGTAAAATCATCTTAACTTATATTTGAAACCCGTCCCGTTATTGTAACAGGGCGGGTTTTTTGTTTTTGTGTAAATATCACTAAAAGTGGGTATTGTAACTTATAAAATAAATCCTATTTTTATTAAAACATTAATTAACCAAAAAAAATGAAAACAAACAAACAAACAAACAAACAAACAAACAACTGAAAAACTATTCATGTAGGTCAGTTCTTCTTGGCTTAGTTTTAATTTTACTTAGTTGTAGTGAAGATTTATATGAGGAAAATATTGATGCTTCAAATGGCAAAGCAACTATCACTGAAATGAAATTTGAAGAACTTTTGGTAAAAGATTCTAAATTTAAAGACTTAGTTGAAAAAGTAGGTGGAAATTTGATTACAAAAAAAAATGCATTCAAAAAACAAAACGATTTTATCATCACTAACGACAATGTAAAAAAAATAAAATTAAATAATATTATTTCTTATACAATGGCAATAAAAAGAAATAATGCTACTGATAATTTAAGTTTTGATAATTTAGTTATACAAGAAGAAATTAATACTAATCCAAAAGCATACATTTTAAAATATACACCTAATAATATTATATTATCAGAAGATCAATTATTGAATTTTGAAAGTGAAATTCAAATGAATCGTTTAGAAAAAGCGGCTAAATTTAATAATAACAAACCACAGAACCGAACCACAGAATCAGAATGTTTCGTATATGTTGATCAATTATGGTGTTCAGCGCCCTATCAAGGTAGTACACAACATCATTTACCTGGTGCGTCGTGTCAAGTTTCAACCCTCTATTTGAGACCAGTTAAAGTATTAACACCTGATGCATGTGGTAGCACTGGTAGTGGTGGAACAAGTGGCTCAACAGGAAGTGATGGAGGTTTTGGCGATCCCTACGGTACAGGAGGTAGTGGTGGCTACGACAATAGTGATTATCCAACAGACGATACCAATACTGAAAATTACCAACAATATATTACAACTCCTGTATTAAATGCTGAAAATAGTTTCGACATAAAAAATACAGGTATTTTCTACAACACTCTTTCATTACAACAGCAACAATGGGCTATTGACAACCCTAATTCATACAATCAAATCATCCAATATCAAATAGACAATGAATGGAGCGATGAAAGTAAAGAATTTGCCCTACAGATAATAACACCATTACGTGGTGACTCTTCATTAAAAATTGATCTAGAATCTTCCTTTAAATCACCATTTAATATTGACAAATCATCAATAAAAGATGTCGCCGAAGCCGATAAAAAGTTTAATAAGTTATATGATGCATTAAAAACTTCTCCCGAATTTAAAAAACTGTTTTTAGATATTTTCCACGATAGTAAACGATTTAATGTTAAATTTGAAATAGCCGATCGAGTATATGAAGATAATAATTCTAGTAAACCAGAAGTTAACGCCACTACAAGTGAAGATCCAATTACAAAAAATTTGACAATAAAAATTAGTAAACAAATATTAATTTCAGGAACAACAAGATCCCAAACCAATATTGAAAATACAAAAACAATATTACATGAGTGCATTCATGCTTACCTTTTTTCAAAAGCTGCTAATCCTACTGTGGGGGCTACCTTTGTTGAAACTTTAAATAATAAATATCCTTCTGCTGATGAACAACACAATTTCATGTATGATAAAATGATACCTACTATGCAAAAAGTTCTTGGCGAAGTTAGAGATTTAGTAACTACTAAAACAAAAAGAGACATTCTAGAAGGATATACAATGTATCCTACAACAAATCCATTGACTTCTATTCTATTTAATTGGAGTGCTTATTTTCGTTATTTAAGTTTAAGCGGATTAGATGAAGCTAACTGTTTTAAAGAGGATTTTCCCAAAGACAGTGATGCACGTTCGCTCTTAAATCAATATATAACCGCAGGAAACTTAGAATTAGACAGATAAAAATATGAAAAATTTATACCTAATCCTATTATTTGTCACAGGTAATATTTATTGTCAGAACATTTCCGATATCAAAAACTTGGATACTATTTTTGTATACTTCAAAGAAAATTCCTTACAAGTTAAGACAGTTCTGCCCGCAAATAACAAAGGTTTTCGAAGATGGTATATTATCAAATTCGAAGAAAAAAATACGCTTGAATATTTACAATTTTGGGTAAGTGATTATCCCTCTTCTGAAAGAAGAGAGATGGGCATTAAATCAGATTATAGATTGGTTAAAAAATCTTACTTAAGGAGAAATAAAAAAAAGACTATCTCAGTGGATTTCTTTAAAAAATATGGTGTATTCAATAGCACTTACGAAGCTTTTAGAGAATGTAAAGTAATTTACATAATTGACAAGTCGGAGGCAAAAAATAGACGAATCCCCATTTATGAAGTATCAATATCAAGTTCATTTATCATGGGAGAGTAAAAATAGTGCTATTTGTTGCTAAAGCAAAACATTGACTGCAGAAAAAACTTGCTCATAAACCAAATCATCATATCATGAGACTTTACTTATTGCAATTGCTACTCTTTTCTATAAATGTGTTTAGCCAAAACTATAATTCTCTCATAGAGTCTGACACTATTTATATTGAATTCAAAGGAAAAAATAACGAAAAAAAATACTCTATTGATACTAGAATTCAACCAAATAATTTTGATGAGAGGGCTTACAATTTTGTTTTACCCGGAAAGTTCAGGCTTTACTTTCAACACCCAGAGTTTAAAAATTGGGAAAAAAAGGATGCAAATATTGTTTCTGAGGTGAGGAAAGTCAGTAAATCATTTTTAAGAAAAAATAAAAAACATATCATTGGAATAAATTTTTTAAAAAAACATGAACAGAATGATATTATATGTCAGTTGTTTACACAATTGAAAGTGTTTTATATTATTGATTTTACCGAAAAGAAAAAAGGCAATGTTATGTTATATGAAGTTAATTCGATGAATGTTTGTCCGGTGTCGGAATAATGAAATGCCTTGATGTAAATAGTTTTTCCAATACCCCTGCTGGCGCGAGCGTCCCGTTCGTGATAATTCTTAATGAATAATAGTATTGAGGTTTGTGCTAGTATTTAGCTTTCTTTTGAAGTATGTTGCGATATAAATTGTGTTCACGAGGAAGGCACTCGCGCCAGCAGGAGAAATAGATGTACTTAAGTTAAACACTATGTTAACAGAAAATAGTTATCCCGGCTTATATGATTACTATAGAAGATTTGGCGTAAATAACATGCAACATGAACAAATGGCTGCACACTATAGAGGTATTGTTGTTAATTTGTTAAAAGAATACGACGATACTCTTACTAATGAGCAATATCAGGCAATTGCTTGGATTGGCTTGAAGGGTACGATAGCATGAACACAATTGAGTGATCTTGACAGAAAGAAAACAACTGACTTATATAATACATGGTATCTTAGTGCAAAACAAAATTGTCAATAAAAAATTTAAATCATGAAAAATTTAGTTACACTATTTTTATTGCTCTTATTTGGTCACGTTTTTTCACAAAAAAAACCAAATGATACTATCATTTTTGAATTCAATAATAAATTTGATGCCGTAATCTATAGGACGCATCATGGGATAAAAGAAATATCTGGATTTAATATTCTAATTGGGAAAAGGAAAATCTATTTCAATACAGCTGTTAATTCCAATTTCAAATTAAAAAATAAAACGTTGAAAAATATTAAGAACAATATTCAATTAGAGCAAATAATCATAAGTGATAGTCCTGAAAAACACTACCTCTTCTTAATATTATATAAAAATAGATACTATTACGCTGATTATTTATTAAGAACAGTAGAATGCAATTAATAAAAAGCTCCGAAAAATCCCTTGCTATAAGAAGAGTGAATAAGTTATTGTTTTGAGCTTCGCAAAATCTCATGACTTTACGAATTTGAAAGTCGTTGAAAAACGTAAAAGCAATGAAGGTTTCACGACTTTTCCCTTAGATACCTCTAAAATCTGCTTTGTAATGGCTATAAAACGCTACAAAATAAATGTTTGGTTGTTTTGTAGTGTTTTTTGTTTGACCTATTGTAAGATCTATGTATTGAAAAGTAAATCCTAAGATTTTATAATATGTTTTTAGAAAAAGTAGGAAGACTTTTAGTATGTTTACCTATCAGGAATCGTTTAAATAATTACGAAGTCATGAGACTTTGTAGAACGGGGGGATATAAATTACAATACAGGAATGCCTCCACAACCCACATCAGCATGGGTAGCTACTCCTCAAGCAGAAAGAGTGAGAATTTTAGAAATTTATAAAAACTTTATAAAAAACAATCCGAAATGTCAATAGCACTAAAAAAAATAAAAAGTATATTACTATTATTATTTACTGTTTCATGTTCATCACAAAACGGGGTAGAAAAAAAGGAAATTAATGTTTTTTTTGATTTAAAAGATAAAGCAATAAACAAAATATACGTTAATAGGGATTCAACAGAGGCCCGCTTCAGTATTTATGTCGAAAAATACCAAACAAAAGTAGCAAGAGATAAAGCAACGAATGATTATTATAATGACCCACGAGAACGTAATAGTGCGGGAATACCCAGTTTTTCTGGAAGCTTTATTAGTTTTAATAAACCAATGAAAATAAATTCATTAGAAGGTATTGATATTTTGACCTTGAAACAATTTCGAGATAAATTATTTCCTCAAGGCTATCCTATGTATTTTATATACAAGTCCGAGGAAGGATGCTATTTAAAATGGGAAGTAATTCATATAACCTATTAATTTTACTTGAACGTTATTAACACATAAACTTATGCTATCCTAAGAATAAAGACATTATTGTACCGTCTTAGCGATATCTCATTACTTTACGAATTTAAAAGTTCTTGAAAAATGTTAATGCAATGAAGGTTTCACGACTTTTCCCTTAGATACCTTTAAAAAATCTGATTTGTAATGGCTATAAAACGCTACAAAATAAATGTTTGGTTGTTTTGTAGTGTTTTTTGTTTGACCTATTGTAAGATCTATGTATTGAAAAGTAAATCCTAAGATTTTATAATATGTTTTTAGAAAAAGTAGGGAGACTTTTAGTATGTTTACTTATCAGGAATCGTTTAAATAATTACGAAGTCATGAGACTTTGTAGAACGGGAGGATATAAATTACAATACAGGAATGCCTCCACAACCCACATCAGCATGCGTAGCTACTCCTCAAGCAGAAAGAGTGAGAATTTTAAAAATTTATTTTGATTTTATAGAAAACAACACACCATGTCAGTAAAAACAGCCCTTCTATTATTAAGCTTCTGCTGCATTTCTTTTGCACAAAAATCAAATCAACAGAAAATAACGATTTTTTTAGATATTAATGATAAAGCCTTAAAAGAATATTATATTGATAAAGACACCACTACTGCCTTTTTTAATATACATATAATAGAATATCAAACAAAGAAATCCAGAGATAAAGCTATGAATGAACATTATAAAAATCTCATTGAGGAAAACAGTGCTGGTTTGCCACGTTTTTCGATTGGTTTTTATGTTTTTGATATAAAACCAGAGAAATTAAAATCCTTAGATTGTATTGACTACATTATGGTTAAACAATTTAGAGAAAATAACTACAAAACAACTTCTCCAACATATATAATTCATAAATTAAAGGATGGTACATATTTAAAATGGGAAACGAACACATTGAACTAAAAATACATTATTCACTTTCAATGATTTGGTACTAACTATTATAAGCTTAAAAATTCTCTCTAATGCTGGTACTAGCGTCCCGCTCGTGATACTTTTTATGAATTAATATAATTTTACTTTATGTTAGTGTAAAAAAAATAAAGTTTCTTTAGTTATAGATTGTCCGCAAGATCTGTGAACTAACACCAGCTGTTAAAGAAGCCGAAATCATGAAGGTGTAATTCCAGTTCAACTTATATTTAAAACCCGTTCTGTTATTGTAACAGGACGGGTTTTTTATGATTTCATGAGATTTTGAATAGAACTATTTCTGGGCTTGAGCAATACTCTTAAGCCAACTATGACCAACCGATACATTAAATATACCATCTGATGTTAAGTAGCTCCGTGTACTTAGTAACCAAACAGTAAACAGTATCTTTTATACTACTTACCGTTTTACTATACTCACTGCAGTTCCAGTAATGATTACTGCTATTAGCCCTTCACCGCTTTTTAGTTCCACATCTACTTGAATTCCTACCACAGCATTAGCATTCATTTTCTCGGCATTAACTTTTAAATTAGCAAATGCTTGATCTTTTACATCAGCTATACTTTCGCTAATTTCTGCATAGTATTTTTGCATATTAAAAGTCAAACCCATTTTTTGCATGTTTACAGCAGTTCCGGAAACTATTCCGTTGTACTCAAGTATTCTATAATCTTCTACAGAGTTGGTTGTTGTTAAAATCATATTTGTAAAGTTTGAAATTGTTTATTGGTAATAAGACCGTGTTTTACGAATCTTTTCACATAGTTTCGTGCCGTTAATCAGTGCTAAAATAAAATACTAATACATAAATTGAAGCACCTCAATAAAGTGACTGCGGTTCAAAAAAGCAGGTAATAAACAACAAATGACTTCCTAGTATTGTTAGCGAATCCAATTAATGACTGGACACAAATTTCAATCCAATAATAGAACTAATCAATGTGGTAATAAAAAACAGTCGCCAGAAATCAGCGGGTTCTTTGAATATGAAAATTCCAACTAATACGGTTCCCACAGCTCCAATACCCGTCCAAACTGCATAAGCGGTTCCAATAGGCAAGGTTTGCGTCGCTTTGTAAAGCAAGACCATACTAATTGTCAAACAAACCAAAAATCCGCCCAACCATAAGGTTGCTGTCATTCCGGTGCTTTCTTTGGCTTTGCCCAAACAAGTAGCAAAACCGACTTCGAAAAGGCCTCCGATAATTAATAAAATCCAGTTCATGTTATTGTTTCAAAATTAATACTGAAGGAACATCGCTGAGCCAAATACTTCTGGAATCAACTAACTGTTTCCAACTTTCAAGACTAATTAACATTAAATCCTGTTGGTCTAAAAATTCCTTTTTAATAGTTTTATCCGTTATCAAACTAATGTTATTTGGATATTTTTGTTCCAATGAATCAATAGCACTCTTGATTACAAAATTAGTTGTGAGATGTCCATTCACATCCAAAATAACAATTTTAGAATTGTTATTGTATACTAATTTTTGAATATAATCGATCACGAACGAATCCTCTGGACTAAATATTGGAATAAAAACATGATTTACTTGCTGTAAATCTTTATCAATTAAAATACCAATAGGCATCTTCGTTTTAGAAATAATTTGTCTGGTTCTTTCATCAAAAGGGGAATTTTCAAACAAGCCTTCTTTCCCTGTAAACTTATCAATTAAACGATCTGGATTGATAATTCGGGTAGTAAACCCAATTACTTTACCCAGGATCGTACCTTCAAAAATAGATTTTCCCAAACCTATCAATAATAAATCATAATCTCCTTGATTGGCTACGTCAGCAATTTCGGTTTCAATATCCATCGTTGCCTTGAAGATGGTCGTGATATCTTGTTTCAGCAGTTGCGACTCTTCCACAATTGGATAAAAACTATTTTTCTCTTTATCATCCATATTAAAAGTGTGCATCTCATCACTCAAAGACAAATGCATTACCGTAATACTGGAGCTATTTTTTTGCTTTTTAATTAGACTGTTGGCCAAGCGCAACAACGATTTCCCTTTTTCATTGTTTCCAAACGAGATTAAAACGCGGTATTTATTATGGTTTGTTGGCTCCAGAATTTCAACACCATCTTTTGTTTTAAAGATATAATTGATTAAGTCTAAAGCTGGTCCAGTCATAAAAGTAGTAACCAAAGCCATAATTACCATCATAGTAAACACTTCGGGCGTTAAGACTTTAAGCTCTAATCCAATGTTTAGTACAATCAATTCCATCAAACCTCGGGTATTCATCAAAGCGCCAATTGTCAAACTATCGCGCCAACTTTGCCCCACAAATTTAGCTGCCAAAGCACTTCCCAAAAACTTCCCTACTACAGCGACCAGTATAATAAAACCCGTAACTTTCCATAAATACGGATCATTTATAAGTCCAATCTCCGTTTTTAAACCCGTGAATACAAAAAATAAAGGAAGTAAAAGTATCAACGCCACATCCTCTACTTTTTCTATGAAGATGGTTCTGAATTTTGGAACATCTGGCATAATCGCTCCCGCCATAAAAGCACCAAATAAGGCATGAATGCCAATCACCTCAGTGGCATAAGACGAAATGATTAAAACGAGAAAAAAGATAGCTACAACTGGTTTAATTATGGTGTCTTTTGAACCATACAAATCTCCAATTCTTTTTAAAAATGGCTTTACAATGTAAATCATAGCAAGCACATAAATGACGGCCAGCAGGATAATATACAACGAACTAACAAACGTTCCCGCTTTTACAATGGCAATAACCACGGCTAAAATACACCAAGCCGTAATATCATCTGCCGCGGCACACGTAATAACAATAGCTCCTAATTTCGTTTTGTGAATCCCCCGTTCTTGTACAATTCTGGCCAATACCGGAAAAGCAGTGATACTCAAAGCAATTCCCATAAATAAACTGAAAGACAAAAACTTTACCCCTTCCGGAGCAAATCGATTGTATACAAAATAGGCTAATCCAATCCCTAGCGCAAAAGGAATAACAATACTAGCATGACTGATTACCACCGCTTCATTTGCTTTGTTCTTCAGCACTTTTAAATCGAGTTCCATTCCGATGACGAACATAAATAAAATCAACCCAATCTGACTTAAAAACTTCAGATTACCCAATGATTCAACTGGAAATAAGGCTGCAGAAAATTCTGGAAAATACATCCCCAATAACGAGGGTCCAAGAACAATTCCGGCAATAATTTCCCCAATTACTGAGGGCTGTCCAATTTTCTTGAAGATCCAGCCAAAGACACGCGCAACAAGAATAATAGTTATAATTTGGGCCAGTTGAATAGCCAAAGGATCCTGAAAATTATACTGCATCGAACTCAGAAAATCTCCCCAAGAACCATTTCCGCTCTCCGGCGTCTCTATTGTTTTGGCTACTTCTAAATGTTTTCCTTTGGTTATAATCCAATACATTAAAGCTGTGAAACCGCCTGTTATAACCAAATAAAAAATGGTGTTTTTATAATTCTTCATATCCTATTTTAGGTGATTATCCTCAACTATAGTAACTGAAGACGCAGAATCAAATGTATCATTTATATTTTAATTTTTTTCTAATTACAAATAAAATAAAAATCAAACCGCCAGACCAAAAACCAACAAAATTAGTACACTAAAACCAATGATTTATAGCGGTTTTAACTACCTTTGCAGCCTTTATATAGCAAATATGAACAAGTGGTTTAGTTTGGGATTTTGGGAATTAATAGCTCGAATTGTCCTTAGAAATAGAATTTTAATGTTATCCATTATTGTTGTGATAACAGCGCTATTAGCCTTACAGTGGAAAAATATTCAGTTTTCATTCACCGAAGCTAATTTATTACCTGATGACAATAGTGTCAACATGGAGTACAATGCCTTTCTAAATAAATTTGGAGAAGAAGGAAACTTGATTGTTGTTGGGGTAAAAGACGATACTTTTTTTTCACCCAAAGCCTTTGCTGCTTGGAACAAATTAATGACTGCTATAAAAGCGCAAAAGGAAGTCGATTTAGTCGTGTCTATCAATGATTTAAAACAGCTCAAGAAAAATGACTCTTTGCAGACTTTTGAACTTATCCCTTTTGTAGATATAAATAAAACTAACAGTCAGGAATATATAAATAGCATTAAAAAAGATTTGTTCCAAAACATGCCTTTTTATGAAGGGTTACTTTTTAATAAAAAAAGCGGGAGCATTCGTTCCGCAATCTATTTAGACAAACAAATTGTCAATACAGCAGGCCGAAAAGAATATATTGTAAATGATTTTATTCCAAAGATCAATGCTTTCGAAAAAGAAACTGGGATAGACTTGCGTGTTTCTGGAATGCCTTACATCCGTACGTTGAATGCCATGAGCATTTTAAACGAAATTAGTTTATTTATTGGCGCTTCGCTATTGCTCACCTCGTTGATATTTTTCTTCTTTTTCCGTTCATTTAGAGCTACTATAATCGCTATTTTAATTGTGATTATTGGGGTGATGTGGACTTTTGGATTATTAGGATTGTTCAATTATCACATCACAGTACTTACAGCACTAGTGCCAACGCTGGTTATCGTAATTGGAATCCCCAACTGTATTTTCTTGACTAATAAATACCAGCAAGAATACAGCGCACACAGGAATAAAGCAAAAGCATTACAGCGTGTCATTACCAAAGTAGGGACCGCCACTTTGATGACCAATTTAACCACAGCAGCTGGATTTGCCACTTTTATTATTACCAGTAGTCAACTTTTGAAGGAATTTGGAATTATATCTTCACTGAGCATTGTATCGCTATTTTTCTTATGCTTGATTGTAATTCCTATTTATTACAGTTATCAACCCGTTCCCAAACAAAAGCATTTAGAACACCTCAACCGCAATTATACCCGCGTATTTATTAATTGGATTGAAAAAACAGTAAAACACAACAGACGTTATGTTTATAGCATTGCCTTGATTGTATTTTTAGTAAGCATTATAGGTGCTCTTAAAATTAAAACATCTGGAAGTTTGATTGAAGACATGCCTAAAAATACCAGTTTTTACAAAGATATTTTATTTTTCGAAAAAGAATTTGAAGGAATCATGCCTCTTGAAATTACGGTGGACACCAAAAGAAAAAAAGGGGTTATGAAACTGTCTACTTTGAGTAAAATGGACGAATTGCAACAAACCATAGAAGAAATTCCAGAACTTTCTAAACCTATTTCAATATTAAATTTAGTTAAATATTCTAAACAAGCCTACTACAACGGCAATCCTGAATATTATGATTTGCCTAGCTCGCAAGAGCAAGGTTTTATTTTGGGCTATGCTAAAAATGCCACTAAAAACACTAAGGATAACTTAATGAAGAGCTATGTAGACAGCACGGGACAAGTCGCTAGAATTACCACATTTATGAGAGATATTGGTACGGGAAACATGGCTAAAATTGAAGATAAGCTTTGGACCAAAGCCAATGAAGTTTTCCCGAAAGACCGCTACAATGTGGTCATGACCGGAAAGGCACTGGTATTTGAAAAAGGAACGCAGTATTTATTAGACAACTTAGTCAGCTCCTTACTGTTTGCGGTATTCTTGATTTCGTTATTAATGGTTTTTATGTTTCGTTCTTTCAAAATGGTAGTGGTGTCCTTGATTCCAAATTTACTGCCGCTCGTAATCACCGCTGGATTGATGGGTTTTTTCGGAATTCCATTAAAACCTTCCACTATTTTAGTATTCAGTATCGCATTTGGATTATCGGTAGATGACACCATTCACTTTTTGGCTCAATACCGTCAAGAATTAAAACACAACAATTGGAAAATTAAAAAATCCGTTTTTGCTACAATAAAAGAATCTGGTATCAGCATGTTTTACACCTCAGTGGTATTATTTGTTGGCTTCTCCGTGTTTCTATTATCTGATTTTGGTGGAACTGTCGCTTTAGGAGGGTTGATTGCCATTACACTTGCTTTTGGAATGTTGTCTAACTTGATGTTATTACCTTGTTTGGTTCTAACACTCAACAAATCATTGACTAACAAGCAAGAATTCATCGAACCAAAAATCGATATTTTAAACAATCCAAATGAAGTCGACGACTAACAGAATAAATAAGCAATCAAAATAATCTATACCTTATATCCCGTCTTTTTTTTAGGCGGGATTTTTTTGTCTTCCTTTGTGATAGTCAAACAATTTTTTTGTTTTATACATCATCATAAAAAAAAGGATTGAACTATGGATTGATTTTCAAGATCATTTCTTGCTTATGAAATCGTGATAAAAAACAATAAAATAAGATAAATTATGACTTTCCTTTATGATCTGGGCTTGTTAAGACCTCTATCATACAGCACAATACTTCCTGCAACCGATACATTTAAGCTTTTTTCGGATTTGAATTTTACTAAATAATGACATTTTTCAATGGCTTTTTTGGTAAGACCATTATCCTCCGCACCTAATAAATAAACGCAACGTCTTGGATGTTCAAAAGTTTCCAGATCAGTGGCATTTTCATCCAATTCAACACCCACCAAGCGAGCGCCTTTGGGCAGGTTTTTATAGAAATCTTCAAACGACTCATAATGAAAATAAGGTATTGAATCTACGGCATTGTGCGTGTCACATGCTTGCTTAGCATAGCGATTTCCAATAGTAAAAATATAACTCGCTCCTAAATTTTGCGCAGTACGCCATAAAACACCTAAGTTCTCAGGAGTTTTACCATTTTGAATTCCGATTCCAAAATATTCTTTTATAAAATTGTCGTTCATAGTGCAAAAATACAAAGTGTTGTGCAGTTTTTTAAGTTTTAAATTTTTATAAAATTCATTTTGTACTTTGATAAAGAACCCTAAAAAAATTTACAGCTGTATCTAAGTTTGTTAAAAGCTGTTGACTTCAAGAATTTGCACTTTAGTTTTATAAATATTTTTACATCTAAATGCATACGATCTATAATACAAAATCAGTCAACTATTTTGACCCGTTGACAACTTTAAATTTTACATTTGTTCAAAACCCATTAACAAAACCCATTTTTATTATCCGAAAAATCGACTACATTTACTAAATCGAGAAGCTGATTTAGAAGCATTAATTTAAAAATCGCAAGGTGTTCTAAATTAAAACCAAAGGAAATATTACAGTGACGATTTTTTTGTAAATTAACAATCTCATAGTCAAAAATGAGGAATCATGTTACGATGGTGTACCACATAATTCTTCTAACAACGGTTCTTGAGGCATAACATTTATATTTAGATATGAAAAAAATTCTATTCTTTTGGAATGAACTAAAATCTTCCTTTTGGTTTATCCCTATAGTAATCATTATCATCTCGGTGCCCATAGCCATAGGCTTTGTTTACTTGGACGGAACGATAACTATACCATATGATGGTCTGCAACGATTCTTTTTTGTAAGTAGTGCAGATTCGGCCCGAAGTATATTATCAACTATCTCAGGTGCCATGATTGGTGTTGCCGGTACTGTGTTTTCAGTAACTCTGGTGGCATTAACCTTAGCCTCTTCCCAATTTGGCCCAAGATTAATTAAGAACTTTATGGCCGTAAGACTCAATCAAGTGGTGTTGGGTACCTACGTGTCTACTTATCTTTTTTGTTTACTAGTATTAAATGCCATTAAAGAAACCGATAGATTTAATTTTATTCCGGCAATTTCAATTCTTATGGCAATAATTTTAGCCGTAGTGAACATCATCTTGTTAATCGTATTTATTCATCAAATAGCCATCAGTATTCAAGCCGATAAAGTTATTTCGGATATTCATACTTTTATTGCATCACATATAAAGAATTTGTTCCCTGAGCAATTAGGGGACGAATTAGATGATGAACACTCTTGTCAACCCAACCATATTAAGTCTCAATATCAAACCATTACTGTTATGAAATCTCTAAAAAGTGGTTACATTCAGTATATCGACAGCGAATCATTGCTTGACCTAATGATTGTTGATGATGCACTGATGGAGTTATACGTCAAACCCGGAGATTATTTAGTAGAAAATATTGAGATAGGAAAAGTATATCACAGCGGTAACATCGACCCAAATTTGCTTTCAAAAGTGCAAGATCAATTTATTATCGGAAGAACAAGAACTTCACAACAAGACTTAGAATTCTCCATCCATCAAATGGTCGAAATCGCAGCAAGAGCATTATCTCCAGGTGTCAATGACCCATATACCGCAATAGCTTGTATTGACAACTTAACAGCTATAATGTCTTCTCTAGCTCAAGTCAAATTCCCCTCAAAATATAGATTTGATACCGAAAAAAACTTAAGAGTAATTGCAGTGACCCTGAATTTTGAAGGAGTTTTGAATGCTGCATTCAACCAAATACGTCAATTTTCAGCAGGAAGTCCCTCCGTTATTATTAGACTAATGGAAGGTCTAATAACCATTAATCACTTTACTAAAAACGAAAGTGCTAAAAACGCTATAAAACGACATGCAAAAATGATTGTAAATGTTGGAAAACAGTCCATAAAAGAACCAAATGATCTTGATGACTTACTGGAAAGATCAAATAAATTAGTGTCGGAATAAATACTAAATTCCTCTTTGCGGGAAGCATATTTAACTTGCTCCAGCTATTTGAACTAATTCCCGTAAGTAAGTTGATATTTTGTGTACAATGAGAAATCACCATTTTACATGGTTTAGCACAGATTACGGTCTTATTGATTGAGGCTTTAAGCCAAAGCTGAGCGTTCTATATAGCTAAACAGTGATTATTATAAGTGAAGTGATTTGTGCACTAACTATAAGCTGAAAACAACCACGCACCCTGAATAAAATCAAGTGGCAGGACTTAAACTAGTTTTTTTTTAAGCAGATTAAATTTATGACATCAAAATATAAGAACATGAAAACTTCAGATCCAAAAGAAGATAAAGAAATAGAAGATATTAAACAAGATGAAAAAGTACAAAGAGCCTTGAGTGAAAACTCTACTGTTATACAAGAGGAAAATACTGTTACATTAAAAAAAGAGGTGCCTTTTATAAGCGTAACAGCAGTTATTTTTGTGATATTCGGCGCTCTTTATTATCTAATAGGTTGGAAACGTTTGCCTATTTCGAGTATTTATATCCCACTAGCGCAAAAAGTTGTACTTGCCGTTATGCTGATTTCTTTGGTGCTGTTGGCGACCCGACTTTTGAAAAAAATATTTGGCAGAAAAATAGAAAATAAAACCACCATTTTTAATTTCAATCGTATTGCTGACTTGCTTGCCGCCTTGTTTATACTCGTAATTATTCTCTCGCTGCTGTTTGCCAATTGGTATGCCGCAATGGTTTCGTTTGGTATTGTAACTCTTATACTTGGATTCGCTTTACAAAATTTGATTGTCAGCTTTTTTGGTTGGTTATACATTCTGGTCCGTAAGCCGTATGAAGTTGGCGACCGCATCCGAATAGGGGCGGTATATGGCGATGTCATCAATGTAAGCTACGTTGATACAACATTATGGGAGTTCAACGGTGATTATTTGTCAAGCGACCATCCTAGTGGGCGCATTATCCGATTTGCCAACTCAAAAGTATTTAGTGAATTTGTCTATAATTACTCATGGCCGCTATTTCCTTTCATCTGGAACGAACTGAGCATATTTATTTCATATGATAGCGATTTTAAATTTACTGAAGATACCATAATACGTGTGGTTACAGAGGAAATTGGTGAAGCCATGGTTAGACGGGTAAAGCGATTTAAAAAAATATTAGCAGACACTCCTGTGGACGAACTCAATGTAACTGAATATCCTTCTGTTGTTTTAAAAGCTAATGCCAACACGTGGATAGAAGTCATCGTGCGATACCTTGTTGAACCAAAAAATTCAGGTAAAGTCAAGAAGCACCTATTTGAAGCCGTAATGAATGAACTTAAGAAAAATCCTGACAAGGTAATTTTTCCAAATACAAATAAGCGATAATAATTTCAAATAGTGCATTTCAAATGAACAAATTTATCTACCTATCAGCACTACTTTTTTATTTTTCAATGGCTGCGCAAATCGAAACCACAAACAAAAATTTCTTAATAGAATTATTAATTGTTGAAAAAAAGACCAAAGACACCTTAATTCGTACTTTTACAGAAATATATTCCGGAAACAATAAGATCAATGTACACTGTTGTAGCGATTTTGATGGAGTAACCTTTTCTATATAAATTCCGCGAGCATTATTAAAAATACCGTTTTTATGAAATTTTATGGACGAGGATGCAAACCTTACACAAAAAAATTGACCATAAAAAGCGATTTAAAAATAACCGTTTTTTTGAAATATGGAAAGACGGAATATAATACTAAAATTGAAGACTTTGAATTAATGTTTAAAAAGTTAAATGTCCAACATTTCACTGCCAAGTGCGGATCAAACAATTAATTATTTTCTATATCCGCAAAATTATTGCTCTGCAAAGTTTTCAACTTTGAGGAGGCGTAAAAAGGTCTCCTCACCTTTTATAATCTCACATGTTAGATTGATCTTTCAAAGCGCTTACACCTAAAATTAGAACAGTTTTTTTCAACCACAATTTGTAATTCTGACAAAGGCAGAATCCTCACATGTTGCTCACTGAACAGAGATTATTCGTTCCTCAGAATGACAAAATAAACACAGAAAAGGTCTAAAATAGAGCTTAAAATAAATCATCATTCTTACCGATAAAAAATCTTTACAATTGTGCACCGAATAGAGATTCTTCGTTCCGCAGAATGACAAAATAAGAGCAAAATATTCTTTTAGCCACTACTTCCTAGCCCCGATAGCAATGAAAATCCTTATTGTTTTTGCTTTCAAAAAACAATAAGATTGTAATGCATAGCGGGAAATAGCTCCAAAAAACAAAAGGACCTTTGGAATGCTTCCTTTCTCGCAATGACAATTACAAACAAATCATTTATATTTGCATTTCGGTTACGAGACAATTTTTAATATCAACTATATACATAAAATGAGACATACAAAAGTTAAAGACTTACTTAACAGTGCCACGACGCTTCATGAAGTAAATGCAAAAGGATGGGTGAGAACTTTTAGAAACAATCAATTTATTGCCTTAAACGATGGCTCGACCATTGATAACATACA
The DNA here is from genome assembly GCF_900143245.1 of Flavobacterium fryxellicola. GTDB lineage: Bacteria > Bacteroidota > Bacteroidia > Flavobacteriales > Flavobacteriaceae > Flavobacterium > Flavobacterium fryxellicola. The sequence goes on along the minus strand of NZ_FRDK01000001.1, from coordinate 781,340 downwards.
ATGTGTGGTGGATTTTGAGAATACGCCAGACGAAACTTTGAAAAGAATTACGACTGGAGCAGCCATTTCTGTAACAGGAACTTTGGTGGAAAGTAAAGGTGCAGGTCAAAAATTTGAGATCCAGGTGGCTAAATTAGAAATCCTTGGAGACTCTGATGCAGAGAAATTCCCAATCCAACCCAAGAATAAACCGAGTCTTGATTTCTTGCGTGAAAATGCGCATTTAAGAGTGCGTACCAATATGTTTGGAGCGATTATGAGAGTGCGGTCGGTATTATCGTATGCGGTTCATAGTTATTTTCAAGAGAAAGGTTTTGTGTATGTGAATACGCCAATCATCACCGGATCTGATGCGGAAGGTGCAGGTGAAATGTTTAAAGTTACTGCTTTACCATTTGACGGAACGCCAAGAACCGAAGACGGAAAAGTAGATTATAAGGAAGATTTCTTTGGTAAAGAGACCAACTTGACGGTTTCAGGGCAATTAGAAGGAGAAACTTTTGCGATGGCTTTGGGTCAGATTTATACTTTTGGACCAACTTTTAGAGCGGAAAACTCAAATACTTCGCGCCACCTTGCGGAGTTTTGGATGATTGAGCCAGAGGTTGCGTTTAATGATTTAAATGACAATATGGACTTGGCAGAAGATTTTATTCAATACGTAATCAAATATACATTGGATAAATGTCCAGAAGATTTGAAGTTCCTAGAGACGCGTTTGTTAGACGAAGAAAAATCAAAACCAGTTGCTGAAAGAAGCGAAATGGCTTTACTTGACAAACTAAACTTTGTTTTGGAAAACAATTTCAAACGTGTATCCTACACCGAAGCAATTGATATTTTGAGAGAATGTACGCCTAACAAAAAGAAAAAATTCAACTATATCATTAACGAATGGGGTGCTGATTTACAAAGTGAGCACGAGCGCTATTTGGTAGAAAAACATTTTAAATGTCCGGTAATATTGTTTGATTATCCAGCCAATATCAAAGCATTTTACATGCGTTTGAACGAAGACGGAAAAACGGTTCGCGCCATGGATATTCTTTTCCCAGGAATTGGAGAAATCGTAGGGGGTTCACAAAGAGAGGAACGTTTTGATGTTTTGGTCGAAAAAATGAAAGCCTTAGGAATTGACGAAGAAGAATTATGGTGGTATTTAGACACCAGAAGATTTGGTTCAGCGGTGCACTCTGGTTTTGGACTAGGATTTGAAAGATTGGTACTTTTTGTTACTGGAATGACAAACATACGTGACGTAATTCCGTTCCCGAGAACGCCAATGAATGCGGAATTTTAAAAATTTGTTTTATGTTTAAGGTTTAAAGTTGTTTGAAAGTTCAACCTTAAACCTTAAACCTCAACTTTAAACAATAAAAATGCTAAAGCAATTCTTAAATTTAAAATTATCTCAGAAATTATCTCCACAGCAAATTCAGCTGATGAAGTTAATTCAGTTGCCTACGCAAGCTTTTGAGCAACGTTTACTCGAAGAAATGAACGAAAATCCAGCCTTAGAAACAGGAAAGGAAGAAGATGAATTTGAAAAAGACGAGTTCGAAAACGAGGATTACGATGATTACGATGATGCCGAATCAGAGCGAATTGAAGCCGAAGACATTAACATCGACGAATATTTAAGCAACGACGAAACGCCTGATTATAAAACGCAAGCGAATAATTACAGTGATGATGATGACGATCGCGAAACGCCGTTTGCAGCGCCGGTGAGTTTTCACCAAGACTTAATCAATCAATTGAACACTTTCATCTTAAATGATGAAGAGCGTGACATTGCTGAATTCCTTGTGGGTAGCATTGATGACATGGGTTATATTCGTCGCAGCGTGGCCGATATGGTGGATGATATGGCGTTTACCCAAGGCATTTACACCGATGAAAAGATGGTGCAAAAAATGCTACAAGTCATTCACGAACTAGAACCATCCGGCGTAGGCGCGCAAGATTTACAGGAATGTTTGTTGTTGCAATTGAAACACAAAACACCCACAGAATCTGTGGAATTAGCCACTGATATTATCGAAAATCAGTTTGATGCGTTTACCAAAAAACATTATGATAAGTTAATTCAGAAATACAATGTTTCGAATGAGCAACTTAAAAAAGCCATTCACGAAATAGAGAAATTAAATCCAAAACCAGGTGGTTCTTTCACAGGAAACAACAAGGTAACTGAAAATGTAGTTCCTGATTTTGCCATTAGAATTGTAGATGGCGAACTGGAACTCACCCTAAACGGGCGAAATGCTCCTTCCCTGCACGTTTCTAAAGATTATCAGGAAATGATGCAAACCTACAAGGATTCGCGCGATAAATCATCACAGCAAAAAGATGCTGTACAATTTATCAAGCAAAAATTAGATTCGGCTAAATGGTTTATTGATGCGATTCGCCAGCGTCAAGAAACACTGTTTGTCACCATGAATGCGATTATGCATTATCAGGAAGAGTTTTTCCTAGATGGCGATGAGACGAAGTTGAAACCAATGATCTTGAAGGATATTGCTGATATGGTAGGTCTTGATATTTCGACCATTTCTCGCGTGGCCAACAGTAAATATGTAGAAACACCTTATGGTACTAAATTAATTAAGGAGTTCTTCTCGGAATCTATGAAAAACGATCAAGGTGAAGATGTATCCACACTAGAAATCAAGAAAATTCTTCAGAACACAATTGAAGAAGAAGACAAGAAAAAACCACTGCCAGATGATCAATTAGCTGAAATTCTTAAAGAAAAAGGATATCCAATAGCGAGAAGAACGATCGCAAAATACAGAGAACAACTCGATATTCCCGTAGCGAGAATGAGGAAAAAGATCTAAGATTGTTGATTTGAGATTGCTGATTAACGATTTGAGATTTAGTATTGATAAATGATGATGAACGCTTACTCCGAAACTCATTTCAAATTTGAACCTTACAAAATCAATATCTATTGTTTTTCAGTACATTAAAAAGAAGTTTTTTTAGTAATTTTGTAAAAAGAAGTTTTATGATTACGGATATCAATCAACTAGATTTAACCAAAACCTATTCTTATGCTGATTACCTGACTTGGCAGTTTCAGGAAAAACTGGAATTACTAAGGGGAAAGATTTTTAAAATGAGTCCCGCACCAAGTACTACACATCAAAGAATTTCCATGGAGCTAGCAGGTGTTTTATATAATTTTTTCAAACCGCATCCTTGTAATCTTTTCGCAGCTCCTTTTGATGTTCGATTAATAGACAAAAAGAAATCGACATCAGACAAAGAAATTTATACGGTGGTACAGCCTGATTTGTGTATTATTTGTGATGATTCTAAAATTGACGAGCGAGGCGCTATTGGCGCACCAGATTTGGTTATAGAAATCTTGTCTCCAGGGAATTCCAATAAAGAAATGAAGTATAAATTTGATTTGTACGAGGAAGCAGGTGTTTTAGAATATTGGATAGTAAATCCCGCTGATAAAACGCTTTTCATCTATGTCCTGAAAGAAAATCAGTTTATAGGAATGCACCCCTTGATTGAGGAAGATATTATTCAAAGTAAATTATTTCCAGAATTAGATTTTAAATTAGAGACTATCTTTAATTAAAAAAACAAACCCTTCCAGCGTGTAAAACTTTGGAAGGGTTTTTTATTTTTAGAGCTTCTTACTTCAATACCCTTTCGGATCCGGCCGATTTAGAGTATACCGAAACGTACGGAGAAGAAAAGAGTTTACTTTTCCTGATCTTTCCGCATCGCGTGATAATAGGCGGCACGACTCAACGGCTCGTATTCTTCGGTTTCGCCAAGCATCACGAGTTTATCATTATCCGTTTTACGGAAACTATAATTCGCTAAATTTCCAGTACGCGTGCATACGGCGTGAACTTTAGTCACATATTCTGCAGTCGCCATAAGAGCCGGCATGGGACCAAAAGGATTTCCTTTAAAATCCATATCCAAACCAGCAACAATGACGCGAATCCCTTGGTTGGCAAGATCATTACATACTCTCACGATTTCATCATCAAAAAACTGTGCCTCATCAATCCCAACCACATCGCAACCTTGCGCTAAAATAGCAATATTCGCCGCAGCAGGAACGGGTGTTGAACGGATTTCATTAGCATCATGCGACACCACCATTTCCTCATCATAGCGCGTATCGATTGCTGGTTTAAAGATTTCAACCTTTTGCTTGGCAAATTGCGCTCTTTTCAAGCGACGGATCAATTCTTCGGTTTTACCCGAGAACATGGAGCCACAAATGACTTCAATCCAACCAAATTGTTCTTTATGATTTACTGTATTTTCGAGAAACATTTTGTATTTTTCTAACTTAAAAAATGAATAGTTTTTATTACTTTGTAATAAGCGAACCGACTTAAAAATTTTATACTTTTACGTCGTTTCAAAAGTATAAAATTTATATCAAATCGGGGATTTGCCAGCACTTATTTAAAAAAATAAAAATCTTTTACTTAAATAATCTCTTTTTCGATCAAGATATAAAACAGAATACAAAAACGCATCAAATAAGACCTGCCTAACACCCTATAATTTCAACAGTTATGAAAAAAAAATTGGAAGCCGATTTAATCAGCATTGCACACAGAATATTACAGTTAAAAAATAAATCTGATATCAATCAATTATATTTGGAAACACAGAAATTATACGAAAAACTTTCTGTCTTACGATTTGTAGAAGAGCATTTTAGCGATGCAAAACCAACAATTGGCATTTCAGAAATCAGTAAAGAAATTGAATCTGTATTTCATAAAAACGAATTAGTTCAACCAGAAGCAGCCGCTGTAACAGAAGAAACTGCTAGTGAAGAACCTGCTGAAAGTACGGAGAAACAAGTCGAAGAAACAACTCCTGTAGCAGCATCAAAACCAGTTGCAACAGTAGAAGAAAGTGCCGTTGAAGCAGAAGAAATGGAGCCTCAACAAATTCCTGTAGCAGAACCAATTGCTGAGGAAAATATTGAAACGATTGTGGAGCAAACAGAAGCGGTAGTTGATGAGAACGAAGAAGTAGAAGAAGAAGTATCGAAAACTAGTGAAGAAGAAACTAGTGAAGAAAAGGAAGTGGAATCTGATACAGAACAAGAAATAGAAGAAGAAACTCAGGAAAGTGAAACTGCTTTTGAACCTGCTTTTGAGGTATCACAGGAAAAAGAAGTACAAACTGAACTGGAAATACCAAAGAAAACAGAAGCCGTACAAATCTCTTTTGAAGATTTATTGGGAGGCAATTATCACGATACTCTTTTTGTAAAGAAACAACAAGTAGATACTATTCCAACTGCAGTAGTCAGTGAAGTTCCAAAAGACGAAGCCACCACTGAAGCACTCAAACTAGACCCGAACCAACCCGAAATAGTCGAAAAAACAGAACCTAAAATAGTTTCTTTGAACGATAAATTAGGCAAAGGAATTACTATTGATCTAAATGACCGTCTTGCTTTTATAAAACATCTTTTTGGAAACAGTAGCGAAGATTACAATCGGGTTTTAAGTCAATTAATTACGTTTGACACCTTCTATGAAACTAGGGATTTTGTTCAAGAAATGGTAAAACCGGATTACAACAACTGGCAAGGCAAACAAGAGTATGAAGAACGTTTCATGGATATTATTGAGAAAAAATTCCTATAACCTTCCTTACCCTTTATTAAATACGCATTTCAACAGTTTCTGATTTCATTGGAAATTTGTACTTAATTATTTATCTATGTCAAAATTATATATCGTTCCTACGCCTATTGGCAACCTCGAAGACATGACTTTCCGGGCGATTCGGATTCTTAAAGAAGTCGATTTGATTCTCGCCGAGGACACGCGTACGAGCGGAAAATTATTAAAGCATTTCGATATTGGCACGCACATGTACAGCCACCACATGCATAACGAACACAAAACAATCGAAAATCTAATTTCGAGGTTGAAAGCTGGAGAAAATATCGCCTTAATTTCAGATGCAGGAACTCCTGCAATTTCAGATCCCGGTTTTTTATTAACGCGTGCTTGTGTTGAAAACGGAGTTGAAGTAGAATGTTTGCCTGGAGCCACGGCATTTGTACCCGCTTTAGTCAACAGTGGTTTGCCAAATGACAAATTTGTTTTCGAAGGATTTTTGCCTGACAAAAAAGGCAAACAAACCCGTTATTTGGCTTTAGCTGAAGAAACACGCACCATGATTTTATATGTCTCTCCACATAAATTACTAAAAACGTTAGCGGAATTCATCACTTATTTTGGAGAAGACAGACCTATTTGTGTATGCAGAGAATTATCGAAACTACATGAAGAAAATGTTCGAGGCACAGTACGAGAAGTATTGACTCATTTCGAAAAAATAGCTCCACGAGGTGAAATTGTGGTTGTGATAGGTGGAAAAACAATAATCAAAGAGCCGAAAAAAAGGAAATTTTCGGAGGAAGAAGAATCATGAAAAATGAAAAAGTTATTCTAATTGGAGCTGGACTTTGCGGACTTTACACTGCTTTTTTACTTCAAAAAAAAGGAATTGAAGTTCTATTATTAGAGGCCAATACTAGAATTGGAGGTCGCATAAAAACTATAACTGGCACAACAGGTGTCACCATGGAAATGGGTGCTACTTGGTTTGGAAACCAACATAGCCACATTTTGGAAGTACTCAGAGCGTTAGAAATCCCCTATTTTAAACAACACACACAAGGCATTTCGTTATTTGAAACCATGTCTTTTGTGCCACCACAAAAATTTGAAATTTCGGATTCTGAAGAACCTTCTTTTCGTATCGTAGGCGGAACAGCAACCTTAATTAAAAAATTAATTTCTGAAATTGGCATTAAAAACATTAAAACAAATACCAAAATCACATTAATAAAGGAGGAGAACCACCATTTAATCGTTACGGACTCGGTCGGAAACAGCTATTCCGCAGATAAAGTCATTAGTACGATTCCACCTAATTTATTAGTAAACTCAGTGATATTCGAGCCTAATTTACCCGAAAATTTCACACAATTAGCCAAGAAGACGCATACTTGGATGGGCGAATCCATTAAATTCGCTGTAGAATACAAAACTCCCTTTTGGAAAGAGAAGAAGTACTCTGGAACCCTATTCAGCCAAGCCAGCATTATTCAGGAAATGTACGACCACAGTACGGCTGATAATTTCGGGTTTGCCTTAAAAGGGTTTTTAAACGGAGGAACCTCGGTATTATCTCTGGAACAACGAAAAGAAAAGGTTATAGCACAATTGACAGCATTATTCGGCTTAGAAGCTAAAGATTATATTGCCTACGTTGAAAACGTGTGGCGGGAAGAGCCACTAACATTTCAACCTTACGAGCAACTCGTATTGGCACACCAAAATAACGGACATTCCTTATATAAAAGACCATTTCAAAACGGAAAATTATATATTTCCGGGGCAGAAACCGCGACGCAAAATCCCGGCTATATGGACGGAGCGATTGCTGCTGCAAAAACGATTGCACTAGAATTTTAATACTATTATCACTATGACCATCACCACTTTTTTAGAAAAATTAAATCAAACGCCTAAAGCCATCACCTTTGCAGAAACCATTGCGGTAATTGAAGCGCACTATGACTTTGCCCCAACGGCATTTGAGAACGGTTTGCAACACAATATTGCTGGCGAAAACTCAGGTTCTTGTAAGTTATTGGCTTTCGCCGAACTTCAGAACCTCTCTGAAACCGCTACATTAGCTTGTTTTGGGGCCTATTATTTTGAAGATGTTTTAGGAGATCCAGAAGGAACGGATCATCAAAACATTCGTAATTTTATGAAAACTGGCTGGGATGAAATTGCATTTTACGGAACTGCTTTAACTCTAAAATAAAAATTTTGTTACTTTAAAAGAACAATTAATTTAAAAATCGTTACCTATAGATAACAAAAAAATACAAAATCGTTATTTCTATATAACGTTTTTAAATATATTTTTTATCAAAAATCAACAAAATGGAAGATCTATTAGTAGAATTTCAACAAAAAATATCCAAAACATCATTAGATTTTCAACGGTATTTGATTAATGAAATTGACTGGAACAACCAGTTAATAGCTATAAAGGGAGCGAGAGGATCAGGCAAAACGACTATGTTGTTGCAATACGCTAAACAGCATCTGAATCTAAAAACGAGTTTGTTTGTAAGTTTAGATAATTTATTTTTTATAGAAAATACATTGATCGGTTTGGCTAAAGATTTTTCTAAAATTGGAGGAACCCATTTGTTGCTGGACGAAGTTCATAAATACGCGAATTGGTCGAGAGAATTAAAACTGATCTATGACGATGTTCCCGAATTGAAAGTGATTTTCACCTCATCGTCGATGTTAGAAATATACAAATCAGAATCGGATTTAAGCAGACGTGCCGTGAGCTATTATTTAAAAGAAATGTCGTTTAGGGAATTTATTGTTTTTGAAACAGGACTCAATTTAAAATGGCACACTTTAGAAGATGTATTAGAAAATCATACTGAAATTGCTACTTTACTTTTGCAACAAATAAAACCGATTCCGTTATTTTTAAAATACCTCGAGTTTGGAGCATATCCTTACTTCAAGGAAAATGTCAAATTGTATCATCAGAAATTAATAAATACCATCAATTTGATAATTGAAATCGATATAAATGCAGTGGACCATATTAGTTACGATTTGATTACCAAACTTAAAAAACTATTATTTGCCATTGCTACAAGTGCTCCTTTTACTCCAAATATCACTAAATTGAGCGAAAGAATTGGAGCTTCAAGAGCGGGATTAATTCAAGCCATAAAACAATTAGAAAGAGCGGGATTAGTAAACGAATTATATCGCCCCACCAAAGGAATTGGCGTATTAACAAAACCCGAAAAACTATTTCTGAACAACACCAATCTAATGTACGCTTTGGCAAAGGCAAATACTAATGTGGGTAATTTAAGAGAAACTTTTTTTGTAAATCAATTCAAAAATTTAGCTGTAATTCATCTGGCAGATCAAGGCGCTTTTTTGATTGATGAAAAATATACATTTGAAATTGGAGGAAAAAACAAAACGCAAGTACAAATTCATAACGTCAAAAATAGTTATATTGCTAAAGACAATATTGAAATGGGAATTGGTAACATCATTCCAGTTTGGTTGTTTGGCTTTTTATATTAATTGAACAAAATCAGCTTTAAAAACTTTTGTTTTTAGAGTTTAAAAACAAGAAGCATATAATTGAAGCCCTTTGCAGGTCAGTAAAAAACTCTTAATAATAATACTAAATCCTTAATCAACATGCGTTGGAACCTCAAACCAAAACCTTCCGAAGATAAAGTGAAACATTTAGCAAAAGCTTTGAATGTGGAAGATTTTGTAGCCACTTTGTTAGTCCAACGCGGCATTGAAACTTTCGACGAAGCGAAGGCATTTTTTCGCCCGTCGCTAGACCATTTACACGATCCATATCTGATGAAAGACATGGATAAAGCAGTTGAACGAATCGAAAAAGCGATTAAAAACGAGGAAAATATTCTTGTGTTTGGCGATTATGATGTGGATGGAACAACAGCTGTTTCCCTTGTTTCTTCTTATTTAAAAACCTATTATCCACATGTGGCAACATATATACCAGATCGTTATGGTGAAGGTTATGGTATTTCATTCAAAGGAATTGACTTTGCTGACGACAATGGATTTTCACTCATTATCGCATTGGACTGTGGTATAAAATCTATCGATCATGTGGCCTACGCCAAAGCACGAAATATTGATTTCATTATTTGTGACCACCATAGACCAGGCCAATTTTTACCGGAAGCCATCGCTATTCTTGACCCAAAAAGAGACGATTGTAACTATCCTTATGATGAATTGTGTGGTTGTGGAATAGGTTTTAAATTAATTCAGGCTTTAGGCATCAACCGCAACCAAACGATTGAAGATTTGATTCCGTACCTGGATTTGGTATCAGCTGCCATTGCTGCTGATATCGTGCCAATGACCGGAGAAAATCGAGTACTAGCGTATTTTGGACTGCAAGTCATCAATACGGATCCAAGACCTGGAATTAAAGCCATCATCCACCAAATAAAAAAACAAACCTTAGATATTACCGATGTTGTTTTCATCATTGCTCCTAGAATTAACGCTGCTGGACGCATCAAACATGGCAATCATGCAGTGGAATTATTAACCGAATTTAATTTTGAACAAGCCCAACAATTTGCGTCTGAAATTGAAGCTTATAATTCCGAGCGAAAGGATTTAGATAAATTAATCACCAAAGAAGCGTTACAACAAATAGCGGAAAACAATGAAAAAGAGCGATTTACTTCCGTAGTATTCCAAGAAGATTGGCACAAAGGAGTGATTGGCATAGTTGCTTCCCGCTTGATCGAAACCTATTATCGACCAACGCTTGTGTTTACTAAAAGCGGTGATAAATATGCTGCATCGGCACGCTCTGTAAAAGGATTTGATGTGTACAATGCACTCGAAGCGTGTACGGAACATCTGGAACAATTTGGTGGTCACATGTACGCTGCGGGGATGACTTTAGCGGCGGAAAAGTATCAAATTTTCAAAGATGCTTTCGAAAATGAGGTCAAAAAAACCATTCATCCCGATCTGTTAACGCCGGAAATCGCAGTTGATGCTGAGATTGATTTTGCTGCTATTACTCCCAAATTAATTCGAATCCTAAAACAATTTGAACCTTTTGGCCCACAAAATATGACCCCCATTTTCCTCACTAAAAACATCAAAGACACGGGTTACGGAAAACCAATGGGACAGGAAGAAGAACATTTAAAGCTTTTTGTCAAACAAAACAACTCTGAGGGTATTGCAGCTATAGGCTTTAATTTAGGAAGCAAAATAGAACTGACAGCGCACCAAAAACCCTTTCAAGCGGTGTATTGCATTGATGAAAATGAATGGAAAGGCAAAGTAAGTTTGCAGCTGCGATTGCGAGATATTGAACACTGATTTGGATACTATGAAAAAAAACGATCCGTACGCTGCCCTTCGTTATAAAGAATTCAATATTTTTTTATTATTGCGTTTCGCGATGGTTTTTGGCTGGTCGATGCAATTTATCGTTATTGAATGGGAAGTGTACAGCTTGACCAAAAATCCATTATCACTAGGAATGATAGGATTAATGGAAGTCGTTCCGGCTATATCGATGGCGCTATTTGCCGGACATATTGTCGATCAAAAAGAGAAAAAAGGATTGCTATTCAAATGTATTTTAGGATTTTCAATAATCAGTTTGGGATTGTTTTTATTTACGTGGCCGCCTTTTATAAAAGATTTCTCTACCAAAACTATTTTATATTCTATTTACTTTTTTGTGTTTTTAGGAGGATTGGTTCGTGCTTTTCTTGGACCTACTATATTTTCACTTTTGGCATTGATTGTTCCTAAAAAAATATATCCAAATGCTGCCACTTGGAGTAGTTCTGTTTGGCAAATAAGTTCAGTTTTAGGACCTGCGGTAGCTGGTTTTTCGATCAATTGGATTGGAGTTCATTGGTCAATGTCTGTTGTTTTAGTATGTTCTCTTCTTGCTTTAACTGCCTTAACCCAAATTGCGACAAAGCCCATTTTGAATCCAAAAATTGGTGAGCCTATAATGGAAAGTTTGAAAGAAGGTGTGAAATTTGTTTTCTACAATAAAACGATTCTTGGGGCTTTATCATTGGATATGATAGCGGTTCTTTTTGGCGGAGCTGTTGCGTTACTGCCTATATTTGCACAAGATACTTTGAAGGTGGGACCAGAAGGATTTGGTGTTTTGAGAGCCGCTCCGGCTGTTGGTGCTTTTTTGATGCTGATTATTTCCGCTTACATTCCTTTTACTAAAAATGCTGGCATGAAACTCCTATCAGCCATTTTTGCGTTTGGAATTTGCATTATCGTTTTCGGTCTTTCGTCTATTTTTTGGTTGTCTGTAGCAGCTTTGTTTTTAAGCGGGGTTTTTGACGGAATTTCGGTAGTGATACGCCAAACTATTTTGCAACTAAAAACTCCTGATCACATGCGCGGCAGAGTGGCAGCAGTGAATTCTATATTTGTTGGTTCCTCGAATGAGTTGGGCGCTTTTGAAAGCGGCTTAACGGCAAAATTGATGGGCACGGTAACGGCAGTGGTTTTTGGCGGAAGCATGACATTGCTAACTGTGATTCTTACTGGTGCGCTATCGCCTACGTTTAGAAAGCTGGATTTACAAAAAGAGGTAGAGGAACATGAAAAGAGCGAGTAAATGCGATTCCAGCGAAAGCTATGCAGTACTTGGAGACACAAATTTATAAAAAATTTACTTTTTTCTTTTTTATGCCTTTTTTATATTTTATTATTTAGAACAAATATAAATAATCCTTATATTTGTTTCAAAATAAATTAGACATGCAAGAAATAAAACAGATCTATCATAACAATTTAGGAACAGCGTTTTACTGGAGAAAAGAAAATGATATCGTCCTGGATAAAGTTCAGCTCGTTTTTAGAGAAACGGGATTCTATTTTACTAAGCAGGAACTGCAACTGTTTAAGCGTTGCATCGAAGACAGCTACCAACAAAACAGCTCATGCGACGATTGCGAACTAAAAAATAAATGCCACAAATTTTTATTAAAAACACCTTGTCTCCAAATTGATTTAGCCGTTTCTATGGACGAACTCAATGCGGTAAAAGACTTGATTGAAGGAACCTTGTTTAAAATAAATTTAGATGAGTATTTGTATGGGCAGGGAATGAATTAGAAATCGTACTTTTTAACCTCAAAATTCTCACCATCAAAAACACCATAGGTAAAATACGTAATCCAGTCCCCTAGATTCACATACTCGGCATTTTCTCCCACAGTAACTTTCATAGGTAAATGACGGTGACCAAAAATAAGGTAATTGTAATGCTTGGTTTCTAGCTTTCTTTTGGAATAAAGAATGAGCCATTCGTTGTCTTCGCCAAGAAAAGTCACATCCTCATCGCCAGAAATCAATTTGTTTTTCACCGAAAGGTATTGTGCTAGTTTCACGCCGATGTCCGGATGAAGCCATCTAAAAAGCCATTTAAAAAACGGATTTGTAAACACCTTTTTCATACGCTTGTATCCTATATCGCCAGGACCTTTTCCGTCTCCATGACCAATAAGGAACGTTTTATCTCCAAAAATATATTCTTGATTATTATGAAAAACGGGGATATTCAACTCTTTCTGAAAGTAATCTTCCATCCATAAATCGTGATTACCAACAAAAAAATAAATAGGAATTCCACTGTCTCGGATTTCAGCAATTTTGCCTAGAACCCGAATAAAACCTTTGGGGACTACTGTTTTATATTCGAACCAAAAATCAAATAAATCGCCCAATAAAAATATCGCTTCGGCATCAACTTTTACTGCATCAAGCCAAGCCACAAATTTTTGTTCTCGAGGAAAACTCAACTCAGGTGTAGGGGCGCCAAAATGCTGATCAGAAGCGAAATATATTTTTTTGTTGTTGGGTAATTGCATGAAATTACAGTATAGATTTGAGGTTATCGCTCGCAAACCATTCTGCAAAAGAGGATTCCGTTTCTTGTAATTTCAAGGAAAATAGAGCGATTCCTTCTGGCAGACGATTCGAAATTCGTTGTGCAAAATCAATAACCATGTTTTCACTAGTAGGCTGGTAATCTACTAAAATAACGTGATGCCCGCGCGTTATTAATTCATTTGCCAATTCGATATGTGGCGTGGTGCCATTAAATACAGTGGCATGGTCAAATTGATCTACAATTTCTTCTTTTACAATCTTCTTTAAATCCGTGAAGTCTATTACCATTCCATATTTTACATTGGAACGATCTGTTATTGGAGATCCAATTACGGTTACTGATAATTTATAACTATGCCCGTGAACATTTTTACATTTCCCGTCATAACCATATAAGGCATGTCCAGTTTCGAAACTAAATTGTTTTGTAATTCTGATATTGCTCATTAGAGTTTAATTTTGATGCAAATTTAGTAAATAATTAAAGTTCTTTGTCTCTTTTTTTTGCACTAGTATACATCCAATATGCTAGACCAATTAAAACAACAAAAGGAATAAAAGACCCAATAATAATACCAATTTGGTAACTATTGTCTGTAGCGTTTTTTAATTTTTCTTCAATATTTACTTGTTGAACAAGCGTTAGAATTGTCATGATGAATTATTTTTTGAATTGCGATAATGCTTTTTTAGTAAAATCAGACAACACTAGTCTTCCAGAAATTGCAGCGCGTTCAACCAAAAGTGCTTCCCAATTTTGGGTTCCATCCCATAAAACGTTCTTCATTTCATTTAAGGCATCAGGGTTATAACTAGACAACTTTGCGCTGAAATTAGTGATTGCAATATCAAGAGCCTCAATAGACTCAAAAGTACTAGCGTATAATCCTTTGGCAACGGCCCAATCAGCTGATTTCCATTCTTCTGCTGCCAAAGTCATTTCGGACATTGCTGTCTTTCCAATTTTTCGTGAGACTACGGGTTCTATGACAAAGGGACCAATACCAATTGCTAATTCCGACAGTTTTATCGAAGCGTTTTTTGTAGCCAAAGTATAATCGCAAGCACAAGCAATTCCTACGCCGCCACCTACGGCCTTTCCATGAATTCGGCCAACAATAAGTTTAGAACAAGACCGCATAGCATTGATTAAATGGGCAAATCCAGAGAAAAATTGGGTTCCCTCGACTTCGTTAGAAACTGCCAAAAGTTCCTCAAAGGAGGCACCCGCACAAAAAGCTCCTGTCCCTTCACTTTGAATCACAATGACTGCAATAGTTGGGTTAGCACTTAAATTATGAAACTCGGCCGTGAGTCTGTCCAGTAATTCTCTTGGAAAAGAATTACTCGCAGGATGACCAAAAGTTACCGTTGCAATTTTATTATCGAATGTTGTGAAGAGCGAGCCTATTGGGTTTTCTGATACCATGCTGGGGATTTTGATGTAAAGTTAGAAAAAGTAACGGAGGATTTGACTTTTTTTCATACAGAATGGATTTGTATTTTTGAAATTTGCATTTTGGGAAATTTATATGTTATATTTGCGTTCACGTATGGGGGATTAGCTCATTTGGCTAGAGTGCTTGCCTGGCAGGCAAGAGGTGACCGGTTCGAATCCGGTATTCTCCACAATATAAAACCGTAAATCTAATTATTAAAGATTTACGGTTTTTTAATTTAAGTTAATGACTTAAGCACCTCTGCATGAGCAGCACTTTGATAGAGCTATTTTTATCAAATAAATCAAAAAAGGCTGTCTCAGAATAAATAGAGACAGCCTTTTTGTTTGTGCAGTAAACAGTGCCTTTACTTAAAAGAATCCAACGGGCTCTTTATCGTAAGAGATTAACATGTTTTTCACAACACGGTAATGATCTAAAGCCATTTTGTGGTTTTCACGACCAAATCCGGATTCTTTAACCCCACCAAAAGGAGCGTGCGCAGGATACGTATTGTATTGGTTTACCCAAACTCTACCCGCCTGAATAGCACGTGGAACCTGGAATAATTCGTGAGCGTCACGTGACCAAACACCAGCACCTAAGCCGTAAGGAGTGTCGTTTGCGATTGCAATTGCCTCTTCAGTAGTTTTAAATGTTGTCAAAGCGACAACTGGTCCAAAAATTTCTTCTTGGAAGACACGCATATTGTTTGTTCCTTTTAAAACTGTTGGTTGAACATAGTATCCTCCAGCAAGATCGCCTTCATAATTACCCGCTTCTCCTCCAGCTAATACAACTGCACCTTCTTCTTTACCAATATTGATATAGTTGACGATTTTATCACATTGTGCTTTTGAAACTTGAGATCCAATCATTGTTTCTGGATCTAGTGGATTTCCTGCTTTTATTAGTTTTAAACGCGCTTGCATTCTTTCGATGAAAAGATCAGCAATACTTTCGTGAACTAAAATACGGGAGGGAGTAGTGCAAATTTCTCCTTGGTTCAGTGCAAACATTAACGCACCTTCTATTGCTTTGCTAAAGAATTTATCATCTTGAGCAGCTACAGATGGAAAGAAAATATTTGGAGATTTCCCCCCTAATTCCATAGTTACCGGAATAATATTTTCGGCTGCGTTATGGTATACTTTACGGCCTGTTTCAGTAGAGCCAGTAAATGAAAGTTTAGCAATACGTTTTGAAGTTGCTAAAGCTTGACCCGCTTCTGAACCAAAACCAGTTACAATGTTTAAAACTCCTGCAGGCAAAATATCACCTATCAATTCCATCAACATCATTACACTTGTAGGGGTTTGTTCCGCTGGTTTCACAACTGCCGTACAACCTGCTGCTAAAGCGGGAGCAATTTTCCAAGCCAACATTAACATTGGAAAATTCCAAGGAATAATTTCACCTACAACGCCAATAGGCTCATGCAAAACAATGCTTAAGGTATTTTTATCATGCTCTGAAACACTTCCTTCATCTGCACGGAGCACACCTGCGAAATAACGAAAGTGATCAATACAGTAAGGGATATCAGCCGCACGTGATTCACGGATTGGTTTACCATTATCAATCGTTTCTAAAGTCGCTAAGTATTCTAGGTTATCTTCCATTACTTGCGCAATTTTCAACAACATATTGCTACGTTCTGTTACTGAAGTTGTACTCCAAGATGGGAACGCTTTGTGCGCTGCATCCAATGCAAGGTCAATATCTTCTTGAGTAGAACGAGCAGCTTGAGTAAACACTTTCCCATCAACTGGAGAAGGGTTGTCAAAATATTGCCCTTTAACTGGAGCAACAAATTTACCGTCAATAAAATTATTGTATCTTTCTTTGAAAACAGGTTTAGTTACATTTGCCATTTTTTATTATTTAAATTATCAAGGTGTAATTATTTTTTTTAAAAACGCTTTGTTTTAATTACACTACAAATGTACGGTGGAGGTAAACGTAACAGGTTATTGATACGGTTCAAAAACTTATGAAAAAAGCTCAGTTTTTATTTTAAAATTATAATACGTTAAACAAAAACTATATAATTAATTGTTTTATAGATAATTAAAAATTAAATCCGTTTCAATAAATTTCCTTTGGACTAATTCCGAATTTGTTTTTAAAGGCGATACTAAAGTTGGAAAGATTATTATAGCCTACCTCTACATAAATATCAGAGGGTTTTAGCAGGCCTTCTTGCAACAAGTCTTTTGCTCTTTGCAAGCGCTTGTCTTGCAACCATTTCCCTGGCGCCTCATTGTATTCTAATGTAAAATGACGTTTAAAAGTAGACAAACTCATGTTGCACAAAAAAGCGATTTCTTCCAGTTTTAGGTTCGAATGCACATTGCTTTCCACCACTTTTTTAAAGGGAGAAACCTCTTTTGAAATTAATGAATACAAATAGAATTCAAATTTTTGTTCATATTTAGATAAAAGATACAGCATGATTTCTTCAAATTTTACGAGAAGCAACCGTTCCGTATAATCAGAGGGCGCCGTATTTAAAACTGATAGTGAATTTAAGAATGTTATGATGTAGTCATCATTTTCAATTACGAAATAAGGAATTTCGTCTCTATGAGGAGAACCACTTTTAGTGTGTTTTTGTAGAAATTCAAGCAGCTTTTCCTCCGAAAAAAAGAAGAGCTTGCAATAATAAATAGCTTCCGTGTCCAATAATTCGGTCCAAAGCCAATTTCCTTTTTTAAGAAGCAAAGACTGTTTACTGTTTACAGCAATTGACGTATCCGCAAAGTGAACCTGTTTTTTACCCACCTGCAAAAAGCTAAACATGTTCATACTTAAATTGACCTTGCTTTTTACAACATCATTAGTCATTTTAAAATCATAAACCAATAGATCCCCGCTAACTTCCTTCTCTTGACTATAAATTTCGGGTATGTTTGCTATTGGCATTTGATACTTCTCAAAAGGATTATTAAACTATAGTAACTTGTATTTTGCTAAATGAACTGACAATTGCTACCGTCTGTAGTCTCATCACTCTATTTCTAACCAAAAAAAAGCTCCGCGTGAATAGCCTTTCTGTTTAGAAAAAAATATTTACATAAAATCATAAAAGAATCTTGACCAATTCCATAAGAAGGAGCGCTATAAAATAAAGTGCAAAAATTACTATGTATTACGACACCTTTTCTTCTTGTTTAATAGCCAAAGCAGTTGCTATAAATAGCAGTCCAATCTGATTTTTTGATGTGTTTTAATATTCAATTTTACCAACTTGACGCATTACACGAACAATTTTATCTTTTCGTCGGTTGATGTAGGAGGAAGAACTAGTCGCCGAATATTTTCGTGGATTGGGTAAAATCGACGCAATTCCTGCTGCTTGCATCGGAGTAAGACTGGTGGCTCCTTTACGATACCAATGTTCTGCAGCCGCTTGCGCTCCATACACGCCATTTCCCATTTCGATACTGTTTAAATACACCTCCATAATGCGCTCTTTACCCCAAATGATTTCAATCAAAACAGTGAAATAGGCTTCAAGACCTTTTCTCAAATAGCTTCGGCCTTGCCAAAGAAATACATTCTTAGCGGTTTGCTGCGATATGGTACTTCCTCCCTTTATTCTTCGCCCTCGTTCGTTGCTTTTGTACGCTTTTTGCATTGCAACAAAATCAAAGCCATTGTGTTTCAAGAAAGTCCCATCTTCACTGGCGATTACTGCTTTTTGAAGGTTCATGGAAATATTGTCAATTGGTTCCCAGTCGTGGCTAAAAAAAACTTCTTTTCCAGCAACCTTATTTTCGATTGCCCGAATCACCATTAATGGTGTAAATAGAACTGGAACAAATTTAAAAAACACCACGAAAAACAAAGAAAGTCCAAAGAACCATAACAAGACTTTGAATAAAAAACGGGTTAGTTTGCTCATAAAAGAAGTAGTGTCTTTTTTAACGGGTTGTCTTGCTTTTTTTGCTATTATTTTTGTTGCCATTATACTAAATCTGCTAATTCTGTTCCAATTAAACTACCTATTGCCACGCCCATTCCGCCCAATCGCACACCACAATATACCGTATCAGATACTTGTAAAACAATGGGGTTTTTACTGTTGCCAATACCCATGATTCCGCTCCAACGGTGTGCAATTTGAAAATCCTGATTCGGCAAAATTACTTCTTTTAATAACTGTTCCAATTTTTTTTGGACGATTTCTGTTTGTCCAAATGCGGTCGTGTTTTCCGTCTCAAAGTCTAGGTTTCTTCCTCCACCCAATAAAATCCGATCCCCAATATTTCTAAAATAATAATACCCTCGATCCAAATGAAATGTTCCACGTACATCTAAATTCTTAATGGGCTCTGTAATCAAAACCTGCGCTCTTGCTGGCTTAACTGCACCATTAGTTAATTCATTTGCAAAGCCATTCGTCGCAAAAAATATTTTCTTGGAAATGTAACTAAAATCACCCAGCGCTACTTCAACACGATTGCCTTTGTCTACATAGGAGGTAACTGTTTGCTGATTTAAAATTAAGATATTTTCAGCAACTGCTGCTTTTAACAACGCCTGCATCATATTTCCAGTATCAATCTGCGCTTCAAAAGGATTGAAAACTAAATATTCTTGTACTCCGTTAAACCCAAAACGATCGATTTCCTTAGCAAAAACAGCCGCTTTGAAAAGGGGTCTTAAAATTTCATTGATAAAGGGTAATTTTCGAAGACAATCATCGTAGTTGCTTGTATTGTCTCTTAAAAATAACTCATATCCGCCATACGGCTTAAAATCTATAGTGTCATCACCAAGCCTTTTTCGCAGCAATTGCAAACCTTTCCATCGTTTCTGAACCAGATTCAACACTTCCTCCTCCGAATGGGATTTTAAGTCATCCATAATTTCCGACAGACTTCCAAAACAAGCGAATCCGGCATTTTTAGTACTCGCACCTTGTGGCAACATTCCTTTTTCCAAGACTAGGATTTTGCTGTCCGGGAATCTTTCGCGCAAGCGTAATGCAGCATGCAAGCCCACAATACCGCTTCCTACAATAGTATAGTCTACATCAGTAAACCAGTTTTTTAACTCCCAATAACTCAAATC
This sequence comes from Flavobacterium fryxellicola, assembly GCF_900143245.1. Taxonomy (GTDB): domain Bacteria; phylum Bacteroidota; class Bacteroidia; order Flavobacteriales; family Flavobacteriaceae; genus Flavobacterium; species Flavobacterium fryxellicola. The sequence continues at coordinate 761,278 of NZ_FRDK01000001.1, read as the reverse complement.
CATGGTTGAATATTTTTTATAAAAATAATAATTTTTTGGAGCTAATCCCGCTATCCGTTGCAATCTTTTATTTTTTAAAGAAAAAAAATAAAAGGATTTCCACTGCTATCGGGGCTAAAAAGCAAGTGTTAAAACCGACACAACATCAGATTAAATTGGCTAATTTTATCGCTCGTAAAAAATCAATTATTAAAATGAAAAAAATACTATTTATACCCTTATTAATGATGAGTTTAACCGCTATGGCACAAAATGTAATGACCTCAGAACTGCTTTGGAAACTAGGAAGAGTGACTCCTTTAGGCATTTCTAAGGATGGCAAAAATGTAGTTTATAAAGTAACCACCCCTTCTGTTGCGGCAAATACATCGGAAACTAAATTTTACACTTTACCCGTAATTGGAGGAAACCCAACCGAAGTAAAAGATACTAAAGACCTACTCAAGGATAAAAATACTTCACCTGACGGGAAATACTTGGTTTACAATGAAGAGGTGAAACTGGAAAAAGTTTTAGGAAAAGACTTCTATCCGGAACTGGAAAAATCAGATGTTAAAATCTATGACGGATTGAATTACCGCCATTGGGACACTTGGAATGAAGGGAAATTCAATCATGTTTTTTACAAAGAAAACAAAGAAGGCGCTGTGGGAATTGACATTCTAAAAGGCGAAAATTTTGACAGTCCACAAAAACCTTTTGGTGGAGATGAAGATTATATTTGGTCACCAGACAGTAAAAGTATCCTTTACATAAGCAAGAAAAAAACAGGAACGGATTATGCGATTTCTACAAACACCAATATCTACGAATACAATTTACAAACAGGAAAAACCACCAATAGAACCGAAGAAAATCTAGGATACGATACCGCACCACAATTTTCTTCCACAGGAAATTTGACTTGGTTGCAAATGAAACGCGACGGTTTCGAAGCGGACAAAAACGATCTAATGGTACGTTTTCGAGGATTACAAATGAACCTGACGGCTACTTGGGACGGAACGGTAGACAGTTTCATTTGGAGTAAAGATGGAAATAAAATATATTTTGTGGCACCAATCGATGGTACAAAACAGCTATTTGAAGTTAATTTTCCAAGCCTAACCAATCCCGAAGCTTCGGGAGCCAGTACCGTTAGACAAATCTCTAATGGCGCGTTTGACGTCAATGATTTAATTGGTTTTTCCGGCGATAACATCATCGTAACAAGAACCGACATGAATCATGCTGCAGAAATTTTTTCTTATAATCTAAAGAAAAATTCTTGGAAACAACTATCTAATGTCAATACAGCAACGTACAATTCTTTGGCGTTAAGCAAAACCGAAAAACGCTATGTAACGACAACCGATGGTAAAAAAATGTTGGTTTGGGTGGTTCTTCCGCCAAATTTTGATGCTACAAAAAAATATCCAACCCTTTTATATTGTCAAGGTGGACCACAATCTGCCTTAACACAATTTTATTCCTACCGATGGAATTTACAATTGATGGCCGCTAATGGATATATTGTTGTAGCTCCAAACCGTCGCGGAATGCCAGGTCATGGTGTGGAATGGAACGAACAGATTAGTAAAGATTGGGGCGGACAAGTTATGGATGATTACCTCTCAGCAATTGATGCGGTGGCGAAAGAAAAATATGTGGATACAAGCCGTTTGGGCTGTATTGGCGCTAGCTATGGTGGATATTCTGTTTTCTACCTAGCCGGAATCCACAACAACCGCTTCAAAACCTTTATTGCTCATGATGGTGTATTTAACATCCAAAGTATGTTTGGGACAACCGAAGAAGTTTTCTTTAGTAATTGGGATTTTGGTGGCGCGTATTGGGAGAAAGACAATGCGGCGGCGCAGAAAACCTACACCACGTTCAACCCAATGACTTTAGTAGAAAAGTGGAATAAGCCTATTTTAATTATTCAAGGTGGCAAAGATTTTCGGGTGCCAATAGGACAAGGACAAGAAGCGTTCCAAGCGGCTCAGCTGCGTGGCTTAAAAAGCCGATTTTTGTATTTTCCAGAAGAAAATCACTGGGTGTTAAAACCGCAAAATGCTCAAGTTTGGCAAGGTGAATTTTTCAAATGGCTGAAAGAGACCTTGTAACACCTCTTTTACGATAACTTCAAACCGCACTTTCTAGTGCGGTTTTTTTTTGCACAGATCCCACTTTTTTGAATATCTTAACTTTAAAGCCTACTCTTATTTTTATCTTTGAAACATGGACAATGAAAAAAGGCCTCATTGCTCTAATTATATGCTAACACCAAACCAAATGCATCAACAGAATATAATAATAATGCGAACCTACAAAACAAAAAACACTTGCAAGAACGTTCTTGCAAGTGTTTAATTAATTATTCTTGTCTGATAATCTGTATCGATTATTCAGGACGAGACAGTCTAGTATTTTTATTCTGGATCATTCATTTTGAAAGTATCCATAAATGCGGTTGTATAATCACCCGCAATATAACGCGGATCATCCATTAACTGTCTGTGAAAAGGAATAGTTGTTTTAATACCCTCGATAACAAATTCATCTAAGGCTCTTCTCATTTTACTAATTGCTTCTTCGCGCGTTTGCGCAGTTGTAATCAATTTAGCAATCATAGAATCATAATTAGGAGGGATGGTATATCCTGAATACACGTGCGTATCTAAACGAACACCGTGTCCTCCTGGCATGTGAAGCGTAGTGATTTTCCCTGGAGATGGACGAAAATCATTATAAGGATCTTCCGCATTGATACGACATTCTATAGCATGCAATTGCGGTAGATAATTCTTTCCTGATATCGCTACGCCAGCAGCAACAAGAATTTGTTCACGAATTAGATCATAATCAATAACTTGTTCTGTAATAGGATGCTCTACTTGAATACGCGTATTCATCTCCATAAAGTAGAAATTACGATGTTTATCTACTAAGAACTCTACAGTTCCTGCTCCTTCATACTTAATGTATTCTGCTGCTTTGACTGCCGCAGCACCCATTTCAGTCCGCAATTTATCGGTCATAAATGGCGAAGGTGTTTCTTCCGTCAATTTTTGGTGCCGTCTTTGTACGGAACAGTCTCTCTCAGAAAGGTGACATGCTTTTCCATAAGAATCGCCAATTACCTGAATTTCAATGTGACGAGGCTCTTCAATTAATTTTTCCAAATACATTCCGTCGTTACCAAAAGCAGCTGCAGATTCTTGACGTGCACTTTCCCAAGCTTTCAATAAATCCTCCTCTTTCCAAACGGCACGCATTCCTTTGCCACCACCACCAGCGGTAGCTTTAAGCATTACTGGATAACCAAAATCTCTTGATAATTGCAAGGCCTGGTCGTACGATTCTAAAATCCCCACTGAACCAGGTACACAAGGAACACCTGCTTCAATCATCGTCGATTTTGCAGACGCTTTATCTCCCATTCTATCAATCATTTCAGGAGAAGCTCCAATGAATTTGATACCATGTTCCTGACAAATTTTAGAAAACTTCGAATTTTCAGAAAGGAATCCATACCCTGGATGTATTGCATCTGCATTTGTAATTTCGGCAGCTGCAATTATGTTTGACATCTTCAAATAGGACAAGTTGCTTGGAGGCGGCCCAATACAAACTGCTTCGTCAGCAAACTTTACATGTAAACTTTCAGCATCAGCAGTAGAATAAACAGCTACCGTTTTAATACCCATCTCCTTGCACGTTCTAATTACGCGAAGCGCAATTTCCCCTCTATTTGCAATTAATATTTTTTTAAACATCTTATTTTATATTTTAAATTTAAAATTCCAATAGCCAAAATTCAATTTAGAACTGAAATTTTGGCTATTGGAATTTAAAGATATTATGATGGATCTACTAGGAATAATGGTTGGTCAAATTCAACTGGTGACATATCATCCACTAAAATTTTTACAATTTTACCAGAAATTTCAGATTCGATTTCGTTAAATAATTTCATTGCTTCGATTACACAAAGAACGTCCCCTTTAGAAATAGTTTTACCTACTTCCACAAACATTGGCTTATCAGGAGATGGTTTTCTATAAAAAGTTCCAATGATTGGAGATTTTATAGTGATATAATGCGAGTTTTCAACTACAGGAGCTTCAGGAACAGCGGCTACAGGCGCCATCTGTGGTGCAGCTGCTACTTGCTGAGGCGCAACTTGAGCAGGCATTTGTTGTACATACGTGGTCTCTGTTACATTTCCTTCCAAAGTTGTTCTGATGGTGATTTTGACATCATCCATCTCTAACTTAACTTCTGCAACCCCTGAATTTGCTACAAACTTGATTAGATTTTGAATTTCTTTTAAATCCATAATTATTTGTTTTTAGTTTAAATTTATTTTTTGTCGTATGCCCATTTTAGATAAATAGATCCCCAAGTGAATCCACCTCCAAAAGCAGCCAAAATTATGACATCGCCTTTTTTGAATAAATGTTCAAAATCATTTAGCACTAGTGGCAAAGTAGCCGAAGTGGTGTTCCCGTATTTATCTATGTTCATTAGCACCTTAGCATCTTCGAGATTCATTCTGTTGGCCGTAGCATCTATAATACGTTTATTGGCCTGATGAGGAACCAACCAATCTACATCTTCATTTGTCAAATTATTTCTTTTAAGAATTAATTCACTTGAATCTGCCATATTAGTAACCGCATACTTAAAAACCGTTTTTCCATCTTGGATAATATTGTGTTTATTATCTTTAACCGTTTGAATAGTCGTTGGATTAAGAGAACCACCGGCATCAATTTTCAAAAAATCTCTTCCTATTCCATCACTACGCAGGTATTCGTCTTGCAGTCCTAATCCTTCATAATTAGGTTCAAATAATACTGCACCGGCGCCATCACCAAAAATAATGCAGGTCGACCGATCCGTATAATCTACGATAGAGGACATTTTATCTGCGCCTATTACTAGTACTTTTTTGTATCTTCCTGATTCTATGTAAGCTGCTGCTGTGGACATACCAAATAAGAAGCTGGAACAGGCTGCCTGCAAATCATAAGCAAATGCATTTGTAGCTCCAATTTGAGTGGCAACATATACGCCCGTTGCTGCTACTGGCATATCTGGTGTTGCAGTTGCCATTATCAATAAATCTATTTCCAAAGGATCAATATTAGCTTTAGCCAATAAATCTTGTGCCGCTTTTACAGCCAAAAAAGAAGTTCCTTTATCCTCATCTTTGAGAATCCTTCTTTCTTTTATTCCTGTGCGAGAGGTAATCCACTCGTCATTGGTATCAACCATAGCTTCAAGAGCTTTGTTCGTTAGTACAAAGTCAGGAACATAGGCTCCAACAGCGGTTATTGCGGCTGTGATTGTATTCATTGTATGCATTTATTTCTAGTCAAATGTTGCCATTTGAAATTTTTTAAAAGACTTGAAAATTACAAAAAAAATTCCATTCTCTTCGATTTGGAACTTCTTATTTAACGAAAATTACAAACAACAAAAAAACTCTCACGATGTGAGAGTTCGAATATCATTTCCAAAATGTATTAAGCAACAGCTACAGATTTATCTATAACAACTTGCCCTCTGTAGTACATTTTACCTTCATGCCAATACGCTCTGTGGTATAAATGCGCTTCTCCAGTGATAGGACAAGTAGCGATTTGTGCTACAGTTGCTTTGTAATGTGTTCTTCTTTTATCTCTTCTTGTTTTGGAGATTTTTCTCTTAGGATGCGCCATTTTACTATATTATTTATCCGTTAATAGTTGCTTTAATTTGTCCCAACGTGGGTCTATATTTTCTTCTTCTTTATTTTCTTCTTTTTCTTCCTTTACGATAAGCTCATTGAGTTTCGTCAAGGCTTCCGTTTTTAAACTCCCGTCTTTTACGCCTGGATGAACGCGTCTTAGAGGGACTGACAATACAATCATTTCATAAATATATTGCGCAATATCCATCTCAAATTCTCCATGTGGCAGAATCAACAACTCCTCATTTTCATTGTTAAATTCTTCTCCAAAACGAACGATTAACTTCATTCCACCTTTAACAGGCAAATCAAAATCTTCGCTTGTGAGATCACAAGGTACATTTACAACACCCTTATGTTTAAAACTCAATTCTAATAGCGTACTTTTTTTCTCTAAAACTACATTTACTTTGATATTTGAATCTTGATATTCATTATAATCAAAGATTTCAAAGAACGCATTACTGATTTGATATTCAAAATGATGTTTCCCTAGCTTTAATCCTATGAAAGGAATTAAATATTCTTTTGTGTTCTTCATTTCAACAACAATTTGCCCCTAAACTTCGGGAGTGCAAAGATATAAAATTATTGCAAATCTAATAATGTTATTCACTTTTTTTTGTTCACAACTGCTTTTCTTTTGTTTTCAGTGGTTTTTTACTGATTTCGGCATATTGATTTCGCGAATGGTAAATATCTATAGCTAGATATACCGCCTCTTTAAAGGAGTTAAAATCCGCTATACCCTTACCCGCTATATCATAGGCCGTACCGTGATCCGGCGACGTTCTAACCTTACTTAAACCAGCAGTATAATTTACCCCTTTACCAAAAGACAATGTCTTAAAAGGAATCAACCCTTGATCGTGGTACGTTGCTAGTACGGCATCGTATTTTTCGTATTGGTTACTACCAAAAAAACCATCTGCCGCAAAAGGTCCAAAAACTAAAGTTCCTTTATCAAATATTTTTTTCAAAGCAGGTTTTAATATCAAATCATCCTCTGTACCAATAACACCACCATCACCACAATGAGGATTTAGTCCCAACACTGCGATTTTAGGTTTATTTATACTAAAATCCTGGATTAATGACTGCTTAACGGTTTCAATCTTTTTCTTAATCAATTCCTCTGTAAGATGAGAAGCCACTTCATTTAAAGGAATATGATCCGTCAACAATCCTACCCTCAACGTATCCTGAACCATCAACATAAGGGCATTCCCTTCTAGTTCTTGATTCAAATAATCCGTATGTCCTGGAAACTTAAATTCGTCTGATTGGATATTGTATTTATTTATCGGCGCCGTTACTAACACATCAACAAGTCCTTCCTTCAAAGCTTTTGTTGCAGCAACAAATGATTTTATAGCGTACTCTCCTGCTTTTGGGTCGCTTTTGCCTAGATTCAAATCCAATCCTTCTTTCCACAGATTTAAAACATTAATTTTTCCCGGAATAATTTGATCAAGTTTATCAATACCATGCAGCACAGAAGTCGATTGAAAACTTTTTTTCACAAAGGACATCAGTTTAACATTGGCAAAAATTACAGGCGTACACAACTCTAACATACGAGAATCCTCAAATGTTTTTAAAACAACTTCGCTTCCAATACCGTTTAAATCTCCTATAGAAATTCCTACGATTATATTTTCTGCTTTTTTCATCATGACATACCGTTATTTATTGCTAATTTTGAAGTGCAAATTTAGTAAAATAAAACAAGAAATGTTTACAGGAATCATAGAAACCCTTGGAACCATCCAAGAAATAAAAAAAGAGAACACCAATCTGCAGATCACCATTAATTCATCCATAACAGCTGAGCTAAAAATTGATCAAAGTGTCGCTCACAATGGCGTGTGCCTTACGGTTATTGCCCTAACAGACACCACCTACTCTGTAACTGCGATTGATGAAACCATAAAAAAAACAAACTTAATAAATTGGAAAACAGGAGACCTGATCAATCTGGAAAGAGCCATGAAACTAGGCGACCGACTTGACGGACATATTGTTCAAGGCCACGTTGATCAAATTGGAACTTGCACATCAGCAACCGAAACGAATGGAAGCTGGCTTTATACCTTTGAATACGACGAAAACCTGCACAACATAACAATAGAAAAAGGTTCAATAACCGTAAATGGGGTTAGTTTAACTGTTATAAACTCTAAGAAAAATCAATTCAGTGTAGCTATTATCCCTTATACTTACGAACACACTAATTTCAAAAACTTTGAAGTAGGCACAAAAATAAACCTTGAATTTGACGTTATCGGTAAATACGTTTCCCGATTGTACGCTAACAAATAAAAAACACATATTACCAAAAAAACTCCAATTTTACATTGGAGTTTTTTGTTTTATTTTAAAACTATAAATGATGTAAATTCCAAAAAGTAAAGCAATCAACATCATTGTATAAATATTCTCATCAATAGCTAACCCAGGAGGTGGAGGCGGCCTCCTCCTTCCCACGGGGCTAGGTGGATTGGGACCGCTAGCAAATGCATTAAAAATACTTAGCACTAAAATCATTAAAATAAAAAAAACGCTCTTAAAAAATTTCATAAAATTTATAAAATAAAAAAATCATTCTTAACGTGTAATTTTCAGAAAGCTATAATTTTTTGTAAAATAAGCACTTAGTTTTAACAAAAACAACATCGCACTCGAGAAAAGAACATTTTTAGACAAAAAACATACTTAAAGTTGTTATAAACAAAAAAAATCTTTCAAAAAATTGAAAGATTTTTTTTATTGTGGTCCCACCTGGGCTCGAACCAGGGACCACCTGATTATGAGTCAGGTGCTCTAACCAGCTGAGCTATAGGACCGGTTTAGAGTTTGCAATATTACTACTATTTTTGGTTTGCTCCAAATATTTTTAGAAATAGATTTACTTATTCTTTTCGTAAAACTATTTAATTTACACAAAACACCTGAAAATTAGAATACTACTCGTTCTAAATATCTGAAATTATTTTATTTCTTGACACAATTCTATCAAGACTCCGTTAGTGCTTTTAGGATGTAAAAACGCAACTAACTTGTTATCAGCTCCTTTTTTAGGAACGTCATTAAGGACAACAAATCCCTCTTCTTTCAAGCGGGCAATCTCTGCGGTAATGTCCTCAACATCAAATGCAATGTGATGAATTCCTTCTCCTTTTTTCTCTAAAAATTTAGCGATCGGACTTTCAGGCGTGGTTGCAGCCAAAAGCTCAATTTTATTAGGCCCATTCCTGAAGAAAGAAGTGGTTACACCTTCACTTTCAACTGCTTCAAACTTATAGGCAGGAGCACCAAAGAGTTTTTCAAATACTAAATTAGACACTTCTAAATCCTTGACCGCAATCCCTATGTGTTCTATTTTTCTCATTATTTATGTTTTGAACGTTTTGGCACTTTAAGTTTAAAAAATGCAAATCCACTACAATTTATAGTTCTGAATGTTTAATGCTGTAAATTTAAACATTATCTATATAAAACAACAGGCTTATGCGGTAAGTTGCGCAAAATCCTTCATAATAATTTTATAAAAAACAGCAATCACATTAATTATAATTGTTATTTTGTATATTCTAATTTTGATTTGATATGTTGAAAAACAATTTAAAATACGCTTTCTTGTTATTGCTTTTAATAGTTGTAGGTTGCGCCAAAAGAGGCTCAATAACCGGCGGGCTGAAAGACACTATTGCTCCGGTATTGAAAATGAGTTTTCCAGAAAACTTCAGTACTAACTTTAAAGGCAATGAAATTAAATTAATATTTGATGAAAATGTTAAATTGAAAAACCTGAGCAAGCAATTGATTATTTCACCACCAATGAAAAACGAACCCTTAATTCTTCCAACAACCGCAAGCAAAACGATTTCGATAAAAATAAAAGACACCCTGCAACCCAACACGACCTATAGCTTTAATTTTGGCCAAAGTATCGCTGATAATAATGAAGGAAACCCATACAGTCAATTCAAATATGTGTTTTCTACTGGCGCATTTATTGACTCTTTAAGCCTTGGAGGCAGCATCAAAAGCGCTTTCGATAGAGAAGTAGAATCCTTTGTATCAGTAATGCTATACGAAGTAAATGATAGTTTTAAAGATTCTATAGTTTACAAGGATGTACCTAGGTATGTAACAAATACCTTGGATAGCTTAAAAACGTTTCGCCTTGAAAATTTAAAAGCTGGAAAGTATCTTCTTGTAGCCATGAAAGACTATAATAGCAACAACAAATACAACCCAAAAACAGATAAAATTGGATTTAGCAAGGACTTCATCACGATTCCTAACGATACGGTGTACGAATTAGAAGTATTCAAGGAAACACTTCCTTTCAAAACTTTTAAACCCATTCAAGCTTCTGGAAACCGATTATTACTTGGATATGAAGGCAAAATAAATTCAGGTATTTCTAAACCCAAAATAATCCTGAAAAACAACACTGAAATCCTATCGACGGTCATTACTAAATTCCCCAAAAAAGATTCCCTACAAATATGGTACAAGCCCATTAAAGTAGATTCGCTAACCTTGGCTGCAGCCAAAGAAAATTACCAAGCTAACTTCAATTTTAAAATAAAAGACCAAAAGAAGGACACACTGAGTATTATCGCTTTGCAAACCAATACTTTAAAATTCAGAGAACGCTTTACCTTAGAAAGTAATACGCCTTTAATTCGTTTCGAAAATTCTAAAATGAAGCTAATTAATAATTCAAAAACTACGGTGCCATTTACGACAGAGTACGATGAGTTTAATCAGAAACTCTATATTGATTTTAAAAAAGAACCTTCTGAAAATTACACTTTTGAAATTTTACCGGGAGCGTTAACTGATTTTTTCGAAAAGACAAATGACACCTTAAACTACAAAATAGCAACCAAAACCACTTCCGATTACGGCAACCTAACCGTAACGCTACAAAATGTCAAACAATTTCCGCTTATTATCGAACTTACTAACCTCAAAGGAGACGTCCTAAACTCGGAATACACAGAAAACAACACCACGATAGATTTTAATTTAATTGAACCTGCGCTGTACACCCTGCGTATTGTTTATGATACCAATAAAAATAAAGAATGGGACACTGGTAATTACCTTGAGAAACGACAGGCTGAGGAGGTCCTTTATTTTTCAAAAGAAATTGATGTTCGTGCTAATTGGGATGTAAATCAGATATTCGATTTAAGCCTTCCCTATATTCCCGAACCAAAAAAGAAAACCGAAAAGAAAAACTAGAAGTACCTATCTATTTATTTCAAAATCATCTCTATCGTTTAGGAACCCTAGTTTGTGTCTAGTTGCTAACATAATTTCTTTGTCAACTAGCACCGAAAAATTACCTTCGGCTGTAACAGGTTCCATAACATAATTCCCTAGAAAATCGATCGCTTGCGAGTGTCCTATGTATTCATAACCATTTGCATCCGTCCCTACTCTATTAACACCAATCGTATAACTCATGTTTTCTATCGCACGGGCCTTTAGCAAAGCATCCCATGCATTGGTTCTTATTTTTGGCCAACTTGCCACATAAATTAATAAGTCGTAATCCTCGAAATTTCTGGAAAAAGCGGGAAAACGCAAATCGTAGCAAATTAACGGGCAAATTCTCCAACCCAAGTAGTCAATCACTATTTTTTGGTTTCCACTGGTATAGACTTTGTCTTCTCCAGCTAAGGTAAATAAATGCCTTTTATCATAAAATTGAATTTCACCTGATGGAAATACGAAGACCAATCGATTGTAAAAATTCCCGTTTTCCTGTATGACCGAGCTTCCTGTAATGGCACATTTTCTGGCTTTCGACAAACCTTGTAACCAAACAATCGTTTCTCCTTGCATGGTTTCAGCAACAGGTATGGCATTCATTGTAAAACCACTCGTAAACATTTCAGGAAGCACAATCAAATCTACATCCTGAGGAATAGCATTGATTTTTTGTTCAAAATGTTCGCGATTAGCCACTGGATTTTCCCAAACTAAAGCCGATTGAATTAAGGTTACTTTCATGATGATTTGTTTTTATAAAGGTAAAAAAAGCAGCTTGTATTGAAGTACATATCCACTACCTTTTTCTAAACAAAATGGAACTGGAAACGGATTTTCTTTTGGGTGAGGGATAGTAGTGAAAATCCTTTTATGGAATGCAATGGAATAAAAGATTGCAGCGCATAGCCCGACCTTGTCTCGGCTTTTTAGACGAGACAAGGGCACCTCCAAAAACAAAAAACGCATCCAAATAAATGAATGCGTTTTTTAAAAATCTATTGCGAGGTTTTATCCTTTCAAACTTGCAGATAAATATTCTCTATTCATTCGAGCAATATTCTCTAAAGAAATTCCTTTTGGACATTCTACTTCGCACGCTCCAGTGTTGGTACAGTTACCAAAACCTTCTGCATCCATTTGAGCAACCATATTCAGTACACGATCAGCAGCTTCAACTTTACCTTGTGGCAATAAAGCAAACTGAGACACTTTTGCAGAAACAAATAACATAGCCGAAGAGTTTTTACAACTTGCAACACAAGCTCCGCAACCAATGCAAGTTGCAGCGTCAAAAGCTCTGTCTGCGTCATGTTTAGGAATAGGAATTGTGTTTGCGTCGATTGTGTTTCCAGATGTATTTACAGATATAAAACCACCAGATTGCTGGATTCTGTCAAATGCTCCTCTGTCTACTACCAAATCTTTAATTACTGGGAAAGCTTTTGCTCTAAATGGCTCAATAAAGATAGTATCTCCATCTTTAAATTTACGCATGTGCAACTGACAAGTCGTAACTAAACGATCTGGTCCATGTGCCTCACCATTGATGTATAACGAACACATTCCGCAAATTCCTTCACGACAGTCATGATCAAAAGCAACTGTGTCCTCACCTTTTACAATCAATTCATCGTTTAAAATGTCAAGCATTTCAAGGAAAGACATATCTGGTTCAATTCCGTCAATCGGATATTCTACGATTTTACCTTCTGCAGCGGCATTTTTCTGACGCCATATTTTTAATGTAAGTTTCATTTTTTTGTAAGTATTAAGTATTGAGAATTAAGTATCGAGACTTTTCTAAATACTATTTATAACTTCTTTGAACTAGTTTCACGTTATCAAACACTAATTGCTCTTTGTGTAGCACTGCATCGCTAGGACTTCCTTTGTATTCCCATGCTGCAACGTACGCAAAATTTTCGTCATCACGTTGTGCTTCTCCCTCTGGTGTTTGGTACTCCTCACGGAAATGCCCTCCACAAGATTCGTTTCTATGCAATGCGTCTTTAGCAAATAACTCTCCTAATTCAAGGAAATCTGCAATACGAAGTGCTTTGGCCAACTCTGGATTGAAACTATCTGCTGTTCCAGGAATTTTCACTTCTTTGTAAAATTCTTCTCTGATAGCTGCGATTTCGTTTTGTGCTTCGGTTAAACCATCAGCGTTACGGGCCATTCCAACTTTATCCCACATGATTTTTCCTAATTTCTTATGGAAATAATCTGCTGGTTTAGAACCTCCGTTATTCATTAAGGCCTCTATCTGTTGCTTCACATTATTCTCTGCTTGTTCAAACTCAGCTGAATCAGTAGAGATGGTACCCATTTTAATATCTGGTGCTAAATAATCTCCAATGGTGTACGGCAATACAAAATAACCATCAGCCAAACCTTGCATTAATGCAGAAGCTCCTAATCTGTTGGCCCCATGATCTGAGAAGTTAGATTCTCCGATAGAGAAACATCCAGGAATAGTCGTTTGTAAGTTATAATCAACCCAAGTTCCTCCCATAGTATAATGCACTGCAGGATAAATCATCATAGGCGTTGCGTATGGATTTTCATCTACAATTTTCTCATACATCTGGAATAAATTCCCGTATTTATTAGCTACGACTTCGGTTCCTAATTTAATAACCAAAGCGGTATCATTCTCGTCCAAATGTTTTAATCTAGCTTGATCTACTCCGTATCTTTCGATTGCAGCAGCAAAATCAAGATAAACCGCTTCTCCTGTTTTATTAACCCCAAAACCGGCATCACATCTTTCTTTAGCTGCACGAGAAGCAATATCTCTAGGTACTAAATTTCCAAAAGCGGGATATCGTCTTTCTAAATAATAATCTCTGTCTGCTTCCGCAATTTGCGTTGGTTTTAATTTTCCTTCACGAATCGCTTTTGCATCTTCTAATTTTGCAGGAACCCAAATACGTCCATCATTACGCAACGATTCAGACATCAATGTCAATTTCGCTTGGTGATCTCCAGAAACTGGAATACAGGTTGGATGAATTTGTGTGTAACAAGGATTTGCAAAATACGCCCCTCTTTTGTGAATTTTCCACGCTGCTGTCACGTTACTTCCCATTGCATTGGTCGACAAGAAAAATACGTTTCCGTATCCACCAGAAGCAATAACAACGGCGTGTGCGGAGTGTCTTTCGATTTCTCCTGTAACCAAGTTACGCGCTATAATTCCTCTCGCTTTTCCATTTACGATAACTAAATCTAGCATCTCGTGACGGTTGTGCATTTTTATTTTTCCACGACCTATTTGGCGGTTCATTGCTGAATACGCTCCTAATAGTAATTGTTGTCCTGTTTGTCCTTTAGCGTAAAAGGTTCTAGAAACTAATGTACCTCCAAAAGAACGGTTATCTAATAATCCACCATATTCACGAGCAAAAGGAACACCTTGAGCCACACACTGGTCAATAATATTCACAGAAACCTCAGCAAGACGGTGCACGTTTGCTTCACGCGCACGATAATCGCCTCCTTTTACTGTATCATAAAACAAGCGGAAAGTTGAATCTCCATCTCCTTGATAGTTTTTTGCAGCGTTAATCCCCCCTTGTGCAGCAATGGAGTGCGCACGACGTGGTGAATCTTGAAAACAAAATGCTTTTACGTTATATCCTAACTCTGCTAATGTAGCAGCAGCAGAACCTCCAGCAAGACCTGTACCAACTACAATAATATCTAAATTACGTTTGTTAGCAGGGTTTACTAAATTAATATGATCTTTATAATTTGTCCATTTGTCCGAAACTGAACCTCCTGGAATTTTTGAATCTAATGCCATTTATAATTTAATATTAATGATTAAAATGATGAAATAATGCAATGAAAATGAAACCAAAAGGAACTACAATTGCAAAAGCATATCCTAATGTATGCAAAGATTTTGAGTATTTATTGTTAAATCCTACTGATTGAAACGATGAATTAAAACCATGCCATAAGTGTAATGACAACAATAGGAATGACAACGAATACAATCCAGTACGTATTGGACTCTCAAATTTTTCAGCTAATTCATGAAAATATCTAGTTTCATTCAATGGACTAACATCTACATATTTGTAAACCATTTCGGGAACCCAAAAATCATAAAAATGCAATAATAAAAACGCTAAAACCACTGACCCAGAAACAATCATATTTCTTGAAGCCCATGAAGAATTAGCCGCTCCGTTATTCTTTGCATAAGAGATTGGTCTTGCACTGTTATTTTTAAATTCCAAGACAAAACCCATGATAAAGTGAAAAATTACCCCTACAATTAGTATTGGCTGTATAACAAATTGTACTAGCGGGTTATTCCCCATAAAGTGGGAAATGGAATTAAAAGTATCGGCACTGAAAACCGATGTCATATTGATAAAAAAATGCTGTGCTAGAAACAACACCAGAAAAAGGCCTGAAAGTGCCATAGCTACTTTTTTTGCTATTGACGATTTCAATAATGCAGATTTTGCCATAAGATTTAAATAATTGATTTTAAAGAATTGTACAAAAATAAAGCAATTAGACAGCAACTACAACCTTTTCGCTGTTATTTATAATGAATTTAAAGTGTTTTACACAAAACACCAAGAAATCCTTAAAAATCTAAGATAAGCCCTAAAATAGACGGAAAAGCGGTTAAACAAAAAAGAAAAAAATCTTAAATAACTCATCATGATATTGCTAAAAAAGCAAGCTGTAAATAGTCCAAAAATAGCAATTTAATAATTTTTATCGCTCTAAATTTCCAATTCACCAAAAAGAACAAGTCTTGCCATTTTACAACTCCAAATTACTTGCTGTAGCACGCTATGATTTTAACTTTGTGTTTTAAAACTTAAAGAATGAAAATAGGAATTGACGCCATCACTTTTGATGTTGCAAAAATACATTTACCAATCAAAACTTTGGCAAAAGCCAGAAATATCGACCCCGAAAAATTAGAAAAAGGACTGGGACTGCTCAAAATGACCCTCCCGGATACCCATCAAGATACAGTCGTTTTTGGTGCTAATGCCTTGACAAAATTAATTACGGACCATGCAATTGATCTTACAGAAATAGCTCGAATTTATGTAGGTACCGAAAGTGCTATTGACGGCTCAAAACCACTAAGCTCTTTTTTAGTCACTTTGATGGAACAAAATTTTGGAGAAAACACGTTATCCGAATGCGATGTGGTCGATTTTACTTTTGCCTGCATCGGCGCGGTAGATGCGATGCAAAACTGTATTGATTTCATACACTTAAACCCAACTAAAAAAGCAATTGTGGTTGCAACTGATTTTGCTAAATACGATTTAAACTCTACCGGAGAATACACGCAAGGAGCAGGCGCATTAGCCATGTTGATTACTGCAAACCCGAGAATTATTGCTATCGAGAACCATTGGGCAACCAGCACCAAAGGCGTTTTTGATTTTTTTAAACCGTATCGTTCCATTTCTAAAACTGCCATAACTGGAAATGCAACCAACGAACCTTGGTTTGAAAATCTAGAGAGTGAGATAGAAATTCACAAAGACCAACCCGTTTTTGACGGTCAATATTCCAATCAGTGTTATATGGACAGGACTCGAGATGCGTATTTCTGCTTTAAAAAATTAAAAAAAACTCCTGAGACGGTATATGATTCTTGGAACAGCATTGTCATGCACCTTCCTTATGCCTTTCAAGGACGCCGCATGTTATCTGAAATTTATGCTTTGGACGCCTCCATAACCACCATCTCAGGAAACGAAGATGCTGTGGAATACCAAAACAAACTGAAAGAAGTCAGTAAATCTGAAGCCTACAAAGCATTTGTTGCTGAAAAACTGATGCCTGCCGAAATCGCTTCGTCATTGATAGGAAATCTATACACGGGATCTATTTTTATGGGATTATTGTCGACTTTAGCTCATTTTTACGATACTGAAAAAGAAATTTCTGGAACTACATTTGGTTTTTTAGCTTACGGAAGCGGATCTAAATCCAAAGTTTTTGAAGGAACGATTCAACCCAATTGGAAATCAGCTATGACAGGCGTACACCTTTTTGAAACCCTAGAAAAAAGCCTCGAGATTGATTTTGAGACCTACGAAAAACTTCATAAAAAGGAACAAAGAACCAGCATTCAAACTCCAAAAAACGAATGGACTCTGCATCGTATTGAAACTGAGAATCCGAATTTATTAGGGGCACGCTATTACAAGTGGGCCGAATAATCAAACCCTAAAATAAAAAAGCGACGAAAATTCTAATATGAATTTTGCGTCGCTTCCTTATTTTAACACAAAATCCACCTAACTAAACTTGGCCATATACTGCTGCACAATCAAATCTGTATTTTCATTGCGTGTTTTCTGCTCCAATTGAATTGGTGGAGAAGCTCTTTCCAAACAATTTTTAACCGCACAGGTTTCACAAGTAACTCCAACCACTTGTTTCTTAATGGAATTGGTTTCCATAAATTTAAATTTCTTTTTAACCGCTGGCGTGATCAAAATCCCTACTGAAATACTACGAATACAATCTACCTTGAACGGGTCGGGAGTTGCTGATGAAAAAACCAAGTATTCATTTTTACTGTTTTCGTAACTGGAGATTTGCGCATCAAAAAAGTGATTTTTCTTTTGCTTCAAAGATTCTTCAATAGTCCGAATAGAAACCCAGCGGCGGCAATAATGCTCATTCATTTCATTCGCATGTGGTTCCTGCTGATTGGTAATATGCAGTTCCTTTTTTATCTGGTACGTATCAGCTCCAATTTTATGAGACAATCTTAGAAAAAAGAGATTTTTTAATTGAAAATCTTTTGGCAAAATATTCGTCAACCTTTGATAAAAGGATTCTGGAGAAACATTAAATCCACTCATTAGCGCGATCATCTCTTGTGGTTTTGGATCTGTTTTTGCTAGAAAAATATTCAATTCATCAATCAATTTTTGTCTCGGTATAAGTAAGGCTCCTGCAAAATAAGAGGCATAAAAATTATTTAAAACCTGATCAAAATTATCAAATTTAATCCAGCTAAAGGTATACAACCGCTCTGTAATTTCTAAATAATTATAGGCAATTTCTTTGGCTAGAATAAATGCTTTTTGAGGTTCATCAATATCAAGCGAAAGTAATAACGTCTTACTTTTTGGCACAAATATCGATCGCAAGTCCCCTAACTGTTCTTGTTCAGAAAAAATCAGCTCTTGGATTGTGTATCCATATTCCTCAATTAATATTGCCGTGAGCTCCTCAATAGAAATTTTAGTATCAATATTTACATAAAAAGCTTTGGAGAACTCCAACACCTTTTGCTCTAAATCTTCAAAGTAGTTATTGTGCGCCTCTTGATACGAACGCAAGGAAGCCAAAAAGAAACTCTCTCTAGTCAGATTATAATGTTGTGCAATCTCAATAATCGTACTGATAAAGGCATTGACTTTTGCAGGAGCATTAGCAATAATATCGATCAGATCGTTTTCCTGAATTCCGAAAATTTCTAACGGAATTTCTTTCAAAATGCCAGATTTTAGAATTTCTCCAATGGGTGCTAGATTATTATCCAGTTTTAAAGACACCATATTATCATACGAAACTTCTAATTTTTCAGCCAAAAGAATGATTTTATCTGTTTTAGGATACTTCTTCCCTTTCTCAATTTCATTTAAATACGATTTTGAAAGGTCTGTAATTTTGGCTAAGCCAAATAAAGATAAATTCTTATTCGTACGCGCCTGCTTGAGTTTTAGGCCAAAAATTAGCTTGATGTAATCCTTTTCTATGTTCATATTTCAAAGATACATTAAAAAATATTTGCGTCAAAAAAATTATTTTTCACTTTTAGCGTACGTTCGCTTGTTTTATAAAAAACTTTTTGTAGTATTGCAGTGTTGAATAATTACATATTCCTATCAAAAGTCAATTAGTGTTAAATTAAATAAGCCATAAAATGAAATTTAAAGAAGTATATTCGGAAAATTTGTTAAATTTTTCAGAAGAAACCACGGAACGTTTCCCAGAGATCTTAACTGACGAAGCAATGACTTTTTTGTCTTTACTTCATGAGAATTTTAACGAAAAAAGACTAGCGCTTTTGGAGGAAAGAAAGAAGCAACAAGCATTATTCGATGCAGGTGCAGTACCCACTTTTCCACTTGAAACAAAAAGTATTCGACAAAGCAATTGGGAAGCAGCCACAACACCAACCGATTTATTAGACCGAAGAGTCGAAATAACGGGACCCGTCGATAGAAAAATGGTCATCAACGCCTTGAATTCTGGAGCAAAAACGTTCATGGCCGATTTTGAAGACAGCACATCACCAACTTGGAGCAACTTAATGACCGGCCAACAGAATCTTAAAGATGCTGTAAACAAAACCATCACATTAGAGGACACAGTAAAAAATAAAAAATACAGCCTCAACAATCAAACAGCCGTATTACTTGTTCGCCCAAGAGGATTGCATCTACCAGAAAAACATCTTTTAGCAAATGGAGAAACAACTTCAGGTTCGTTAATTGACTTCGGCTTGTATGCTTTTCACAATCATAAAAAGCTAATTGAAGATGGAACGGCGCCATATTTTTATATTCCGAAACTAGAACATTACCTGGAAGCAAGATGGTGGAATGAAGTTTTTGAATTCACACAAGAGTATTTAGGTGTAAAAAATGGAATATTCAAAGCCACCGTTTTAATAGAAACAATAACTGCCAGTTTTCAGCTAGACGAAATCATATACGAACTTAGAGATCATATTGTAGGGCTTAATTGCGGACGATGGGATTATATTTTCTCTTACATCAAAAAACTTAGAAATAATCCAAAGTTTATAGTTCCAAACAGAGATCAGGTAACCATGAATGCACCGTTTATGAGTGCCTATTCCCAACTAGTAATTCAAAGATGCCACAAGCGAAATATTCATGCAATTGGTGGAATGGCCGCACAAATTCCGATTAAGAATAATGAAGAAGCCAACAAAGTAGCTTTCGATAAAGTAATAGCCGACAAAGAGCGAGAAGTAAAAAATGGTCATGATGGTACTTGGGTTGCACATCCAGATTTAGTTTCACTTGCCATGACGGTATTCGACCAATACATGCCAGAAAAAAATCAAATTGCTGTAAAAAGAGAAGACGTACACGTTTCCGAAAGTGATTTATTGGAAACTCCAAAAGGAACCATTACTGAAGAAGGGGTTCGCAAAAATATTAGTATTTCAGTTTTATATATCGCTTCATGGCTCAATGGCCAAGGTGCTGCAGCTTTACATAATCTAATGGAAGATGCCGCGACTGCTGAAATTTCGAGATCACAATTGTGGCAATGGCTCCAAAACAAAGTGGTTTTAGACAATCAAAAAGTACTGAATGAAAAATACTATCACCGCTTAGCTATGGAGGAATTTGAAAAAATCAGGAAGCAGGTTGGAGATGAAAATCATGAAAAACAAAAATACAGACTAGCGGAGCAATTATTAGACATTCTAGTCGTAAACGACAATTTTATCGAATTTTTTACTATTCCTGGATACAAATACATTTAGAATACCAAATACAAAACCTATAAACAAGCAACTAAAAAAGAAGAAAAAAGATGAAAACTACAGAAACAAGAATTCAAGAATTAGTTACCGACTGGCTTACAAACCCAAGATGGAATGGTATTGAGCGTCCTTACACTGCTGAAGAAGTGGTAAAATTACAAGGATCGTATCAAATTGAGCACAGTGTCGCCAGAATTGGAGCCAATACATTGTGGAGCAAACTAAATTCTCAGGATTTTGTGGCCGGACTTGGCGCGCTAACTGGAAATCAAGCCATTCAAGAAGTGGAAGCAGGTTTAGACGCGATTTATTTGAGCGGATGGCAGGTTGCTGCTGATGCAAATGTAGCTGGAGAAATGTATCCTGACCAATCTTTATACCCTGCGAACAGTGTTCCATTGGTAGTAAAAAGAATCAACAATGCGCTTTTACGTGCAGACCAAATACAAGTGGTAAATGGAACTACAGACAAGAAAGACTACTTAGTACCTATCGTTGCTGATGCAGAGGCTGGTTTTGGAGGAAACCTTAATGCTTTTGAATTGATGAAAGCCATGATTGAAGCGGGAGCTGCTGGTGTTCACTTTGAAGACCAATTGAGTTCTGCTAAAAAATGCGGACATTTAGGCGGAAAAGTATTGGTTCCAACACAAGAAGCCATCAACAAACTAGTTGCAGCTCGTTTAGCAGCTGACGTTATGGGAACACCAACCATTGTGGTTGCTCGCACAGATGCGGACGCTGCTAACTTATTAACCAGCGATATTGACCCAAGAGATGCCAAATTCATCACGGGAGAAAAAACAGGAGAAGGCTTTTTCTATGTAAATTGTGGTGTAGAGCAAGGAATTGACAGAGGGTTGAGTTATGCGCCTTATGCTGATTTAATCTGGATGGAAACTAGCAATCCGGACCTAGATTATGCAAGAAAATTTGCTGAAGGAATTCACGCAAAATTCCCAGGGAAAATGTTGGCTTACAATTGTTCACCATCTTTCAACTGGGCTGCAAAATTATCAGTAGCCGAAATGGAAACGTTCAGAGAAGATCTTGCAGCAATGGGATACAAATTCCAATTCATCACATTAGCAGGATTCCACGCATTAAACACTAGTATGTTCGAATTATCTAAAGCCTACAAAGAAAGAGGTATGGCCGGATATTCTGAATTACAAGAAAGAGAATTTGCGTTGCAACAACACGGATTCAAAGCAGTAAAACACCAAGGTTTCGTAGGAACTTCTTATTTTGATGCGGTACAAAATACCGTGACAATAGGAAAATCATCTACAACTGCCATGAAAGATTCTACAGAAGTAGCGCAGTTTTAGTGACATAAGTATTATAAAAAAAGCACGATTTCAAATGAAATCGTGCTTTTTACTTTTTAAGATAACAGTGTTTATTTAGATTCTATAATCTCAAGATCAGTAACTACTTTCACTTTTCCTTTTTGAATGCTGATTTTATTCACTGAAATTGGAAGATAATAGTTGCCGTTTTTTGCTGCTTCCAGTTTTAGTTTTTTGTCTTTATTTTTCCAATTATCAGCAGTTGCTTTACTTATGGAAAGATCATAAACGTGTTTGTTTACTCCTTTTGACGCTTTCACTTTCTGAGAATAAACGACTTCTTTCAAGCTGTTTTCAATTTGCAAAAGCACTTCTGAATCCGTATTGGAATAGAACCAAATCTCTGCTTTTGGCTCTGAAGCCTTAGCCCAAGAACTCCAGCTGTTTCCCCATTCTCTTGATTTTTTTATCTTTTTAAGTTCAAAAATATGAAGATTTTCCGCTACCACTTTATCGCTCAATTGTTGCACTTGATCCAAATTAACTTTATAAATGGAACGACCATGAGTTCCTACCACTAAATCTTTCGCTTTCTTTTGAATTACCACATCGTGAACTGCCACGTTTGGCATTCCGTTAGAAAAATCATCCCAACTTGCACCTTTGTTTAATGAAACATACAAACCGTTATCCGTTCCCAGATATAAAATATTCTCGTTGACATAATCTTCCACAATTACATTTACTGGACTTGCAGGTAAATTAGCAGCTATATTTCTCCAGGTTTGTCCAAAATCATCCGACACATACACATAACTCGTGAAATCATCATTTCGATAACCGTTTAAAGTCGCATACACTCTTTCTTTCTTGTGTGCCGACGCCACGACCCTAGAAACCCAACGATTTTGAGGTAAATTCCCCGAAATTTTATTCCAAGTCGCACCACCGTCTTTGGAAACATGAATCAATCCATCATCACTTCCTGTGTACAGTAAACCAAACTGCAATTGACTTTCGCTTACCGCAGCAATGGTTCCAAAAGCGACATTACCTTCCTTAACTCCTTGTGTCAAATCAGGCGAAATCGCAGTCCAAGTTTGTCCTTGATTCATCGAACGGTGCAAGAAATTGGATCCCATGTACAAAATATCTTGATTGTGCGAAGACAATAAAATAGGCGTTTGCCAATTGAATCGGAATGGTTTTTCGTCTTTTTTTGGCTTTGGCGAAATGTACTCTCGCTTGTTATTCGCACGATCAATTCTATAATAATTTCCAAATTGAAATCCTGTAAAAACAATATTTGGATTTCTTTTGTCGATTTGAGTTTGCATTCCGTCGCCACCCATCAAATTTTCATACGGGTATTTTCCAGTTTGATACCACTCTGAGGAATACTTATAGTCACTTGGACCAACCCAAACACCGTTGTCTTGCATGCCACCATAGATATTATAAGGTTCTTGCTCATCCACATTCACTGCATAAAACTGACTTACGCTATGGGAATTCCCTTTGAACCAATGCGCTCCGTCATCGTACGAAATGTTCAACCCACCATCATTCCCATTAATTAAGTGCCCAGATTTATTTGGGTTCACCCAAACTACGTGATGATCTGCATGAACATTTTCATCGCTTATGGAGGCGAATGTTTTTCCGCCATCATTCGATTTTATAATGGGTACACCCGATAAATAAATTTTATTGACATCGTTTGGATCCACTGAAATAACACTAAAATAATATCCGTATGAATAAAA
This sequence comes from Flavobacterium fryxellicola, assembly GCF_900143245.1. Taxonomy (GTDB): domain Bacteria; phylum Bacteroidota; class Bacteroidia; order Flavobacteriales; family Flavobacteriaceae; genus Flavobacterium; species Flavobacterium fryxellicola. The sequence goes on along the minus strand of NZ_FRDK01000001.1, from coordinate 737,662 downwards.
GAAATCATCAATAAAATCCTTATGTGTCTTCGTCCAATTTTTCCCTCCGTTACTTGATTTGTACACTTCGGCACCAATAACTTCAGTTTCCGCTAAACTATTAATTGTTTCCAAAACTACTTTGGCCGCTTCATTAGGTTGCAAATACCCGTTTTGAACCCAATGTTTGATATTTTCGGCTCTGTATTTTTCGGTTAACCCGTAATTCTTTAAAATAGAATTCAGACTTTTATTGGGCAATTTCAAGAATTCGTCTCCCGGCATGGAAAAAGCAATGGGTAACCAATTGCTTTTTTTGGATTGCAACGGTCTTTTGAATTGATTGTCTAAAACGGCATAAACAGTAGTATCATCATACACCGCTAAACCAATTCTGCCAACACCTTCGCCAACAGGAAATCCACTTTCAGCTGTTGAAAAAAGCTTCCATGTCAGTCCTGCATCTTCACTTTTATAAATTCCTGATGTGACGCCACTTCCTATAAAATCCCACGCTTTCCTGTCTTTACTCCAAGAAGCCGCAAATTGAACTTTGAAATTTTTTGGCGAAACAGCCACATCTATAATACCGGTTTCATTGTCAATATATAATGTTTTATTCCAAGTTTTACCACCATCAGTCGTTTTGAAAATTCCTCGTTCTTCATTTTTAGAATACAAATGACCCACTGCTCCCACAACAATTTCGTTGGAATTAGCAGGATTTATAAGGATTCTACTAATGTGATGGCTGTCCTGCAATCCCATATTTTGCCATGTTTTTCCTTTATCTTCGGATTTTAAGATTCCAATTCCCGCATATGAAGATCGGGACGAATTGACTTCGCCTGTACCTACCCAAATGGTTCCTCGTTTCCAGTCTATCGCGATATCGCCCACATTTTGCGTAGGCGCTGCATCCATAACCGGCGAAAAACTCATTCCGTTATTATTCGTGTACCACAGTCCGCCTGAAGCATAGCCCACATAGAATTCGGTTGGGTTTTCAGGATTCACATCTACATCAACCACTCGTCCACTCATCACCGTTGGACCCACATTTTCGAAAGTAACATTCTGAAAAAGAGATTGATTTTCCATTTGCTTTTTAGCAACTAATGCTTGCTGAATGGCTTCGGTGGAAACTTGCCCATAAGAGACACTTTGCAAAATAAGGGCAGAGAATAGTACTAATTTTTTCATGGAAACTAATTTGAATCGGAAAATTAATCATAAAAAGACTTATCTGAAAATTTTATAGTGTAATTAACATCCGTTTCTTTCAAAGTTAGTATTTTTGAATAATCAATATAAAAAGAGGGCAAGAGGATCAAAAAATTATGGTTATTAAGAAAATAATGGATTCTAATTGCATTCGAACCTAAAAAAACAAAACTCAACAAATGAAATACCATCAAATTGACCGCGATTTATTTATAAAAAATAGAGGAAAGTTCATGGCTCAAATGAAGCCAAAAAGCGTTGCTGTTTTCAATTCCAATGATATTTATCCTGTTTCGGCAGACAGTACGCTGCCGTTTGCGCAGCACCGCGACATTTTTTATTTAAGCGGAGTAGATCAAGAAGAAAGTATTTTATTGCTTTTTCCAGATGCTCCTTATGAACATCAAAGAGAAATGTTGTTTCTAAAAGAAACTAGCGAACACATTGCCGTTTGGGAAGGTGAAAAACTGACCAAAGAACGCGCTTTTGAGGTAACTGGAATTAGAACCGTGTATTGGTTGCAGGATTTTGAAAAAGTTTTATTCGAAATGATGACGCACTCTGAAACGATTTATATCAATACCAATGAGCATTATCGTGCAACAGTAGCCACTGAAACACGTGAGGCCCGTTTTGTAAAATGGTGGAAAGACAAATATCCAGCACACGCTGTCGCAAAAAGCAATCCTATTTTACAACGCCTTCGTTCTGTAAAAGAAACCGAAGAATTGGATTTAATCCAAAAAGCATGTAACATCACGGAACTGGGTTTTAGAAGACTTCTATCTTTCGTAAAGCCCAATGTTACTGAGTATGAAATTGAAGCCGAGTTGATTCACGAATTCATTCGCAACCGTTCTAGAGGTTTTGCTTACACGCCAATTATTGCATCTGGCAACAATGCTAATGTGTTGCACTACATTGAAAATAACCAACAATGTAAAGCTGGTGATTTAATTTTGCTAGATGTTGCAGCAGAGTATGCAAATTACAGTAGTGATATGTCGCGAACAATTCCAGTTTCAGGCACTTTCACCAAAAGACAAAAAGAGGTTTACAATGCTGTTTTGCGCGTTAAAAATGAAGCGACAAAAATGCTGACAACCGGAACATTATGGAAACAATACCATATCGAAGTAGGGAAATTAATGACTTCAGAACTGTTAGGTTTGGGACTTATTGATACTGCTGATGTGCAAAATGAAAAACCGGAATGGCCTGCTTACAAAAAATATTTTATGCACGGAACATCACACCACATGGGATTGGACACGCACGATTACGGAATCCTGACCGAACCCATGCAAGCCAATATGGTGTTCACCGTAGAGCCTGGTATTTACATTCCTGCTGAAGGTTTCGGGATTCGTCTGGAGGATAACATCATTGTTCAGGAAAGCGGCGAGCCGTTCAACATGATGCGCAACATTCCTATTGAAGTGGAGGAAATCGAAGAATTAATGAACGCATAATATTATAAAATCGATAAAAAACAGGCAGTCTAGAGCAATCTAGGATGCTTTTTTTTGGAGCAGAACGTATCGCTTTTCAAAACAACGTTTCCTCCTGCTGTTCGTTAAATCTCTTGTTGCGTTACCACTCCACAAGAGGATATCACTGCCATCAGGGCTATACACAACATCTTTTTTTCAGAAGAACTAAAATGTTAAATCAAAAATAAAACTGTAACTTTATCAGTAATCACCATACCTATTTAAATGGTCATAGATACATAAAAATCAGTAAGGAATTAAGAGAAATTAAGTATAGATTCTTAATGAACCTTAATTCCCTAATGATTAATAATTCAAAAAAAACTTAAAAAATAGAAATCATGCAAGCACACGAAATAGAGTATCACATTTTTGGGGAGGAAATGCAATATGTAGAAATAGAATTAGACCCACAGGAAATTGTAATTGCCGAAGCGGGAAGTTTCATGATGATGGACAACAACATCCAAATGGAAACTATTTTTGGAGACGGTTCCGGTCAGGAAAACGGACTTTTTGGTAAGCTTTTAAGTGCTGGTAAACGCGTGTTAACCGGCGAAAGTTTATTCATGACCGCGTTTATCAATCAAAATATTACTAAAAGCAAAGTCTCATTTGCCGCTCCATATCCAGGAAAAATTATTCCAATTGACCTAACACAATTTGACGGTAAATTCATTTGCCAGAAAGATGCTTTCTTATGCGCGGCCAAAGGCGTTTCAGTAGGAATTGAGTTTTCTAAAAAACTCGGTCGTGGCTTATTTGGTGGCGAAGGTTTTATCATGCAAAAAATCGAAGGCGACGGAATGGCGTTTGTACACACCGGCGGAACGTTAGCCATAAAAGAATTAGTTGCAGGCGAAATCCTAAAAGTGGATACAGGATGTATTGTGGGTTTCACAAAAGGGGTCGATTATGACATTGAGTTCATTGGTGGCATCAAGAATTCCATTTTTGGTGGCGAAGGATTATTTTATGCTACACTTCGCGGACCAGGAACTGTTTATATTCAGTCCTTGCCCTTTAGCAGACTTGCCGATAGAATCATCGCTTCAGCACCAAGAGCTGGTGGTAGTAGTCAAGATGAAGGCAGCTTACTCGGTGGATTAGGAAGCATGCTTAATGGAGATCGACGGTTTTAAGTTTTACTAACGGCTTTCAATAAAGGGAGCCGTTTTTTATTTTAACATATAAGTCATTTAAGCAAATAGAAGTAACAATTAAATGACTTATATGGTTGAAAAACACTTTTTGTTTAATAATTCTGTTCAACTATTTTTAATCTTTATTCTTGTTTTTAGGCTAATTCGCCACAGCAATTCTAAAAACTTATATGACTGATATGTTTCAAAAAAAATAACATGTTCAACCTACTTGTACATTAATCAAGGCTTAAAAATAAATGCCTTATTTTTACAAAAAATCTAATTCGCTATTTTGAAACACATTCAATTCAAAAATACACAAATCTCCTATTCCGATACCGGGAAAGGAACCGCTATTGTCTTGCTTCATGGTTTCTTGGAAAACAAAGGGATGTGGGATTTTTATATTCCAGAATTGGCGCAAAAAAACCGTGTCATCACCATTGATTTATTAGGTCACGGCGAAACGGAATGTTTGGGATATGTGCAAACGATGGAGGATAATGCCGATGTCGTACACGCTGTTTTATCAGAACTACGCATCCGAAAAGCTATTTTTGTTGGGCATTCTATGGGTGGCTATGTCGCACTGGCGTATGCAGAATTGTATCCAGACACCATCAAAGGTTTGGTTTTATTAAACTCGACTGCAAGAGCTGATAGCACTGAACGAAAAATCAATCGAGATAGAGCGATAAAAGCAGTAAAACAATCGTATATGAATTTTGTCTCGCTGTCTATCGCTAATTTATTCAGTGAAGATAACAGAGAGCGCCTCTCCTCAGCAATTGAACGTGTAAAAAAAGAGGCTTTAAAAACGCCGCTTCAAGGAATTGTTGCGTCACTGGAAGGAATGAAAATTAGACCGGATAGAGAAGTTTTATTACATCTCACTCCTTTTCCTAAATTATTAGTACTAGGCGAAAAAGATCCTGTTTTAAATTTCGAAGAAACCAAAGATCAAACCGAAAATACGAGCGTAAAACTAGTCACTTTTCCGGACGGACACATGAGCCACATTGAAAACCAAGACCAATTACTAATTGTATTGCTGGCTTTCTTCAAGAGCATCTAAATCATTCCGGCTTTGAGATATCCTTTCTCCACTAATTCCTTTTTGTCGTTTACGTGATGCAGTTTACCTTCTTTCATTAACGCTAGTTTTGTCGATACTTTTATCACGTTTTCATAATTATGGTCGGTAATAATAATGCCTTTTGTCAGGGACATTGCTGTGATCATATCATTGACTTTATCAATCATTAACGGTGATAAACCATTGTAAGGCTCGTCTAGAAGCACAAATTTGGATGTGTTATTTAGGATTAATTTAATTTCTAAATACCGCAATTCTCCGCCAGACAAATGCTTTATTTTTTTGGCTAATATCGATTGAATCATTTCATCGGCGCAAAAGTCTTGTATTTTATCTTTAGCAAGAGACAGTAGAATTGTTTTTTTAACTGAAAATGAATTTGGAATAAAATTCTCTTGAGGCAAATAACTAATTTCGTTCAGCAGATCGCTAGTTGTTGATTTCACGGCACCATCAACACGAACAAACTTAAAATCAGCAGCTACAATTCCGAAGATGATTTTTAACAAAGTCGATTTTCCAGAACCATTTCTGCCTAAAACACCAATTATATCAGCAGTTTCACATTTTAAATAAACATCCGAAATAATGATTTTTCCATCATATTGTTTTTGAACGCTATCTACTTCTAAAACACTTTTTGTCATGTCCATTTCAAAATTAGATTAATGACTAAAATCAGCACCAACGAAAAGACGAAATTGAGCAGAAAACTATAAATGAAAAGTTGCATTTTAGAGATTCCATTGTTGTAATAAAACAAATACTCGTTTTTCGAGTTCACTTCTTTAATTAACAAACTAATAAAGAAACCAAAAAGAACAAGCACATACTTAAACAACTCAAATCCTCCAAATACGCAAGCCAAAACACTAATTGACATATTTAATGTCAAAGTACTTTTGTAGAACTCAAATAGGTTGGCTAGTTTTCTGATTTGGTTTCTTTTTATATTAATTTTTCTTCAAAAGGAATAGTATCGTCTAAAATTTCACGCAGTAAAAGAACCATTTGCTCGAGATAATTACTCAAAATTGTTTCGTCTATAACGGTATTCCCTTCTTTATCTTCTTTAAAATTAAACGGAAGAAAACCTGCTTTTAAATTTTTGAAGGAGATAATTCCTGCTTCGATGGGTTTTCCTTTGGCTTCCAATTCGTACATATACGCATACGCAAGCACCTGAATGATTTTATCACTTTTTATATCTTCTGTTAATCCGTTCCATGATTTCAGCGTAACACTTGCTTTTTCTACCTTTCCTGTTTTATAATCAATGATTCGAATGATTCCGTTGCGCTCTTCAATTCGGTCCACATTTCCTCTTATCAATACTGGGAAAGGCAAACTAGGATGTTGTAATTGGCGCTCAAAAGTTTTTTCCAACGCTAAAATTTTAATGGCATCACCGCTCCTAATGCTTTCTAATTCTACTTTTAGGAAATTAGAAACATTACGTTTGGCGACTTCAAACGCTAACAAATTTCTACCTTTTTTGATTTCACCTTCTTTATAAACCAATTTGAATTGTTTTAAAACCTCTTGATCAATTTGCTTAAAACAATCTTGAATACTACTTTCCGAAATAAATTTACCAATAAAAGGTTCATACAAAACTCTCAAAGTTTCATGAATAATGGTTCCCAAGGTGTTTAAAGCGATATTTTCCTCGACTTCTTCTACTTCACTAATGCGTAATATTTTTTGGAAATAAAACTGAATCGGATTCCGAATATAACTTGTTAATGCAGACGGAGAAAACCCCTTACCTGCAATTTCTTTCAATCGAACCATCACACTTTCCGATTTTGGAATCACCATTGCCTGATAAGCTGTTTCAGGTAAAACGGCGTTAAAAATTTCGTGTGTCAAATTATGACTAGCCTGTTTTTCTACTTCAAGTTGGGTGATGAAGCGGCTTTTTTCACCTGCATCTAAACCTTCACTTTCGGTGTTATAAAGTAAGTAGATGTTTTTAGCCCGCTGCAGCAAATGATAAAAATGATAGGTATAAATGGCGTCTTTCTCTTTGAACGTGGGCAAACCTAATTCGCGTTTCACATCATAAGGAATAAAGGAATTTTGAGATTTTCCGGCTGGAAATTTTCCTTCATTCATGGAGGTGACAATGATAGTGTCAAAATCTAAAACCCGACTTTCAAGCACACCCATAATTTGCAAACCGTTTAAAGGTTCTCCTTCAAAAGAAACTTCAGCTAAATCAATCACTTGCTTGTAAATGGCATAAAGTGTCTCTATTTTATCAATATGTTCGTGTTTTGAGTAGTAATTAATCAGTTTATTGATGACCTTGAAAATCGCAAAAACAAAAGCTTTTGTGATTTTTTCTTCTTCATTATCGTTGCTTAAATTTTCTTTTATGGTTTGCAATAATTTAGAGATAGTCTCCAAGACAGGAATAGAACCTTTTTCCCATTTTTGGAATAACAAAAGGAACAGCTCAGTAGGAATCAGATTCAATTCTATCAGCTTATGATGCGGAATAAAAGTATAGTTATTTTGATTGATGACATGAACAAGTTTGCTCGTTTTAGCATAAGGTTCTACCAAAGGATGTGTCAAAATATCCAACACATCTTTGTAATACAACACATAACTTTTAGCGTTTCTAGACAACGCATTTGTGTGCATCTTAAATAATTTGGCAATCAAAATTTGAGCTGGATTGTTCTTACTAGAATACCCCATCGTAATATTCAAAGCACCAACGCTTGACGGTAACGAATATAAAAGCGGCACTAAAAGATTTTCATCTCCAAGAACAACAGCCACTTTATCAAGCTTCCCCTCTGGATTTTCTTGGATAACATGCTCGATAAGACTTCCCGCTATTTTTGCCTGACCAATAGTCTTTGGTGTTCCAATAACTTGAATATTTTTTGATTCCGAAAAATCGTCGACAATCCATTCAAACGGATGCAATTTATAGTGCTTCCAGTTTTCTTTAAAACGCCTAACAAACAATCCGGCATCATGATAGGGATCATTTAAAAAGGTTTGATCCACATCCCAATATATTTTGGCTTGATCGGCGGCAATAAGGTGTTGAATTATTTTTTCTTCGGCTGCATTCAAAGCATTAAATCCTGCAAAAATAAATTTTTTGTCTTGCACTGAATCCGTAAAATGATTGAGATTGTTTACTGCTTCTCGGTAAATAAGACCTTGATATCCTATTCCTTTATTCAATAAATGAGTATAAAGCGATTGATAATAATTAGGTAGCAATTTCCAAAAATCAATATATTTTTCTAATAAGGTAGTCTTATTTTCGACCTCAATTCCCCATTTTTTGATATCTTCAATGTCTTTCAAGTACGAAAGTACATGCGCTGGATCTAATAAATAGCGATCAATTTCATTAAAGTCCTGTAGCAGTGTTTTGGCCCAATTGGCAAATAACTCAAAAGTTTGTTGGTTCCCTTTATCGGTGATAGACAGATAGACTTCGTAGAATTCAAATAATAACTCAATTGGATCAACAGTGCGGATCCCCGCTATGTTTTGCACAAAATCTTCAATACTTATAATTTCAGGAGAAAGAATGTTTTTTGTGACTTGATTTTTTAATGCTTCAATTAAGAATATTTTAGCCCGTTTGTTTGGCAAAACAACAATGGTATTCGAAAGGGTATTAGAATAATTTTCAAGTATAACGGTAGCAATTTTATCTAAAAAAGAAGTGTTTATCATTTTATAAAAATAAAAAAACGCCCCGATAAATCGAGGCGTTTTCTAAAAATATTTTGAATAAAATTATTTTTGTAAAATAACTTCTGTTCTTCTGTTTTTAGCTTTACCAGCAGCAGTTTTATTCGTTTCAACTGGACTTCCTTCACCAAAACCAACAGCATTTAGATTTTCACCTTTAATACCTCTTTCTAATAAAGCTTCTCTAACAACGTTAGCTCTATCTTCAGAAAGTGTTTGGTTGAATGCATCTGAACCATCGCTATCAGTATGTCCTTCAACACTGAATTTAGCATTAGGGTAGTTTTTAAGAATATTTGCCATAGCATCTAATCGAGCTGGAACATCACCAACTTTGAAAGTAGCTTTACCTGAATTAAAGTAGATTGCTCTAGCTTGAATTTTAAGGTTATCTAACGCTTCAGTAGTTACTTCAGGACATCCTCTGTTACTAGCTGGACCAGCTACAGTAGGACAATCATCATCTTTGTCTGCTACACCGTCTCCGTCAGTATCAGGCCAAGGACATCCACCATTTTCTTTAGGACCGGCAACAGTAGGACATTTGTCATCTTTGTCAGCAACTCCGTCACCGTCAGCATCTGGACAACCGTTTAATGCAGCTAAACCAAAAACAGTTGGACATGCATCATTTTTATCAGCAACACCATCTCCGTCAGTATCAGGACAACCGTTTAATGCAGCTAGACCAAAATCATTTGGACATTCGTCAGCACTATCTTGAATCCCATCTCCATCAGTATCAGGACAACCGTTGAATTCTTTCAAACCAGCAACTTCTGGACAAGCATCATCTTTATCGTAAATTCCATCACCATCTGTATCTTTTCCTCCAAATTTGAAGATAAGACCAGCAGTGTGTTGAAAAAGAGAAGGAGCATCTGGAGTAGCAAAATCAACATTACCTTCCGTTCTATCACCAAAAGCTTTTTTGTATCTTGTAGCAAGTTCTAAACCTACATTGTCAGTAAACCAGAAAGTCAAACCTGCACCAGGATTGAATGTCCCAAAACTACTATCTCCGAAGAAAGTATAACCTCCACCAACAGATAAAGATGGATCAATAACTTTAGATTTAATTAGGTTCATGAAGCTATATTTAATAGTTGCATCAACACCATAATACATTAAATCACCTGGATTAGTAACAATATAACCGCGGCTATCGTGCATCACTGATGCTGGCTCTGGAGCGAATGTTACAAATTTATCTATTTTGTTCACAGTTCCAGAAAGACCGAAAGAGAAATTATCTCCTACATATCTAGAAACGCTTAAATAAGATACCGATGGAAGAATATTCCAATTGTCTTTAACCGCAAAAGGTTGAGAAAAATGACGATCAAGCCAGTTATGTCCTCCCTCTGCACCAGCTTTGGTGTCGACGGCATTAACTCCAAAAGCAATAGCCCAAGGATTGTTACTGTCTTGTGCGTGCGAGCTTAAACCCATCACCATCATCACAGCAACTAAAATTTTGTTAAGATGTTTCATACTTAATTTTTTTAATTACAATTTAGTTAATTATATGCAAAAGTAGTACGTAAATTTTAAACTACAAAATTTAATGTTAAAAAAAATCTTCTTACGCATATAAAAGTGGGAATTATATAACATTCAGGGCTTTTCCGACCTCAATAAATGCCTTTATTGCCTTATCTAACTGAGCTTTCGTATGCGCTGCAGACAGTTGCACTCTAATTCTCGCCTTGTCTTTAGGCACTACCGGAAAAAAGAAGCCAATCACATATATCCCTTTTTTTAACAGCTCATCAGCCATAGTTTGTGATAACTTTGCATCATAAAGCATCACCGGAACTATAGCAGAGTCCCCATCAACGATGTCAAATCCTGCATTTTTCATTCCTTCTTTAAAATAATTGGTATTCCATTCTAGTTGATCGCGTAACGTGGTGTCCTTTTCTAATAATTCAAATACTTTGATGGAGGCACCAACAATTGCAGGTGCTAACGAATTAGAAAACAAATAAGGTCTAGAACGTTGACGTAAAATTTCGATAATTTCTTTTTTTGCTGTTGTGTAACCTCCCATAGCACCGCCTAATGCTTTACCTAATGTTCCGGTTATGATATCTACACGCCCCATTACGCCTTTTGCTTCTGGAGTTCCCTTTCCTGTTGCACCTATAAATCCTGCGGCATGACATTCATCAACCATTACTAACGCATCGTATTTGTCTGCTAAATCACAAATTTTGTCCAATGGCGCAACTAGTCCATCCATAGAAAACACACCATCAGTTACGATTAATTTAAAACGCGTCCCCGCGGCTGTGGCTTTGATTAACTGTTGTTCTAAATCTTGCATGTCGCTGTTAGCGTAGCGATAACGGGCAGCTTTACACAAACGAACACCGTCAATTATGGAAGCATGATTCAAACTATCCGAAATAATGCAATCTTGCTCTCCCAATAATGGTTCAAATACCCCACCATTCGCGTCAAAAGCAGCAGCATATAGGATTGTATCTTCTGTTCCGTAAAATTCCGAAATCTTCTTTTCTAATGTTTTGTGTATATCTTGTGTACCACAAATAAAACGAACCGACGACATACCGAAACCATGCGTATCCAAAGCGTCTTTTGCGGCCTGAATCACTTCTGGATGCGATGACAATCCTAAGTAATTGTTCGAACAAAAATTTAAAACAGTTTCTCCAGTAGAAATAGTTATTTCTGATCCTTGAGGCGAGGTAATAATTCGTTCCTTTTTGAAAATTCCGTTATCTTCAATAGTTTGTATTTCTGCTTGAAGATGTTCTTTTATTTTTCCGTACATTTTTTATGTTTTAAATTTTGCTATTGCGAATTATTCATTTTTATGGCTACAAATTTACGACTTCGATTCCTTTTCCGATATAAATAAGTGCTTTTTTTATCACTTTATAGCCCATTAATTCAATTGCACTTTGGTAATTTTCCAATTGCAATTGGTATTTTGAATTGTGCGTTCCCGTTTTATAGTCCAATAAAAACACTTCATTATCTTTGGTCAGAACCATTCTATCTGGTTTGATGGTTTTTCCTTGCTTTTGAATAATGGTTTGCTCGTTCCATACTTCATTCCCTTCAGCAAAACAAATTTCTAATTCCCTGTGATTAACAATTTCCCAAATCGTTTTATAAACCGTTTCTTTTTGACTAAAAATAATTAAGCCGTTTTCAATTGATTTTGTAATTGCTAAATCAATGTCATTTTTAGTCTTTACAAAAGACAGAATTTCGTGAATAACATTTCCATATTCTATCGCCTCTTGTTGAAGTGTACCCCACATCAAAGCCTCTCGTTGCGCAATTTTTATATTTTTTGGATTCAGAATTTCCGCAACCAAAGGAATTGTTTTAGAAGTATCAACATGCTTTTTATTTGCTGACAATTTAGTCTCTTTCCCGAATTCATATTGTAACTGATCCGCCTTAAATCCGTTTTTACTTTCCAAATAATTGATAAAAAAGGCGCACATGTTATTTTTAGGAACTTCCCCTTTTCGAGATAAATTCATATTGGAAATCACATATAATTGCTCTTCCGCACGAGTTAAAGCTACATACAAAACATTGATATTGTCCAATAACTCTTCCTGCTTTTTTTGATTGTAAACGACAGCAGCTTCCATCCCAAAACCTTCAACTGCACTACTATTATCAATCAATACTTTGGGCAAACCAAAATCTTGTTCTTCCGCATTAAGCCATAATTTATCTTTTGGTTTTCTATTGTAATCTTCCTCGGCAAAAGGAAAAATTACCACTGGAAATTCCAATCCTTTGGATTTATGTATCGTCATAATCCGAACCGCATTATTTCCTTCGGGTGACGGAATGCTGAACTTCTCGGCATTTTTATCCCAAAAATTCAAGAAATCCGAAATCCCAGCTTGATTCCGAATGTCACGCTCGAGAACGATGTCGAGGAAATATTGAATGTAAGCATTACTTACACTTGGATTTAGGAATTTAGTTATAATCGTTTCAACCGCCTCATACAGCGATTTTTTCCTGATGTTTTGAAATGACAGTTTTACATTAAAACCCATCAGCCATTTTTCAAAATCGGCTTCTTGTTTTTGCTCCATTCCTTGCGCAATAAAATCATGAATTGCTAATTGATCCTGACTGTTTTGAGCCAAATATTGAAGAAAATTAGCTTTGGCTTCTAAATCAGAGTTATTCTTTAAATATTTTAATAAATGAATAATTAAGCGTACTTCAGTAGCATTATGTATCATCAAAGTTTCTGATGACAACAGCGGAATTTGTTGTTCGGTCAAATAAGTAGCAATCGCAATTCCTTGACTTCGTTTTCTGGTCAAAATTACAATGTCTTTGTATTCAAAGCCCTCCCGAATTACTTTTTGAATGGTATTTAATGTTGCCAAAACATACAATTCTGTTTTATCCAACGCCTCTTCCTCCGGGAAACCTTCGGGCTTATCCTCTGTCTTTTCTGTTTTTGGAATGAAAGAAATATTTACGTAACCTCCTTTTTTATCATTCAACTTCTGATGACTGTGATTGGCGTATAAATCTTTATAATCTAAATGCTCGAATTCATTCGACAGCATTTGAAAAAAATCGTTGTTGAATTCAATTACTTCCGAATAAGAGCGGTAATTTTTATCTAAATGTTCGAGGACTTTCTCTGGATTATTAAACGGATTTTGATTTTTACTCAGATCGATAAATTGCTCTGCTTTGCCGCCACGCCATCTGTAAATTGACTGTTTTGGATCGCCCACAATCATTAAAGTCCCTTTTTCACCATCAATTTCGCTGGAAGTGGCATTATCAATTAACGGAATCAAATTCTGCCATTGCATTTCGGAGGTGTCCTGAAATTCGTCTATAAAAAAATGACGGTACCGTTCTCCCAATCGCTCGTATATAAAAGGAGCGGGTTGATTTTGAATTTCCCTATGAATTATTGCATTAAATTCGGAAATAGAAAGCACATTTTGCTCGCTTTGGATTTTTGCCAATTCATTACTAACGGTATTTAATAGTGACAAAGGCGTTATGTTTTTCAAGAATGCTTTGTAGAAGTTTATTTTTTCGAAAGTCTTGTAAATCCGGTCCAAAATCTGTAATAATTCCGGGATTATATTTTCAATGATTGCACGGTCTTTTGCCGTTTTATTGATTTTTATAGCATCAAATTCGTGATACGTTTTATTTTTTGGATTGAATTTCCCTTCTTGAATGCTGATCAAATGTTTTGGGAAATGTCCTGCCGAAAAAGACTTACTATCGATTCCGTTTTTTTCTATTAGCAAAAGTGCTTCCTCGGCAAAAGCTACACTTTCTATCTCCAAAACTTTGCAGGCCTCGTTCAATTTTGCTTTAATTGCAACAAAATCAGCTATTGACTTGTCTTGGAAATGCGTAATTTCGTTTCGGTTATTTTCGTTTAAAACCAAACGACCTGTTTCAAGAATTTCCCGTGAAATATCCCAAGATTTGTCGTCATCGGTTTTTTCCATCGTAAAATCAATCAATAACTTTGTCAATATTTCATCTTCCCCGGCTTGAGCGATTATGGCATCAACGGCTTCTACCAACAAATTTTCAGTATCCAAAGTGACTTCAAAAGTCATAGGCAACCCTAAATCATGAGCAAATGCCCGAATTACTTTATGGGTGAATTTATCAATGGTCGAAATATCAAAAGCGGCATAATTATGAATAATATGCTTGATGATTTGTTGTGATTTGGTTTTTATTTGAATGATAGAAAGCCCAATTGGCTCTTCGCTCCACTCCTCAGGATTGTCTATTTTTCTTTTACCCTCTACCAAATCCTTCATTAAATCCTGCGCTTTTGCACTTGGTTCTTCTTTAGCAAATTCAGAAAGACTGGCTACGATTCGGCTTTTCATTTCGTGAACGGCTTTGTTCGTGAAAGTAATGGCGAGAATGTTACGATACGCGTCATTTTTCTTGGCAACAAGAATAATTTTTAAATATTCTTTGACTAAGGCATAGGTTTTTCCGGAGCCCGCCGATGCGTCGTATATGGAGAAGGATGGTCTTTGCATCTAGATTTTAGATTTCTGATTAATGATTTTAGATTTATGATTTAGGATTAGCGTTCTAATTTCCTAAATCTCCTAGCCCTGATGGAAACGACATCCTTTCTTGCCGGTGTTCGGCAGGAAAGATATAGTGAACAGCAGGAAATAGCTCCTAAAAACACAACTATTAACAGGTTACTTTTAAAATTTGTCCTGAAACTTCGGGATAAACCTTAAAAGTAGTATTTTTGCAGCATGGAAACAAATAGACAGAAAAAAATAGGTGGGGTGATCCAAAAAGATTTGGTGGATATTCTGCAAGGTGAAGTGAGAAAAAACGGAGTTAGTAATTTGATAATTTCGGTATCCAAGGTTGTTGTTACTTCAGATTTATCTGTAGCGACGGTTCATTTAAGTGTTTTCCCTCAGGATAAAGCAAAAGAAATTTTGGAGGCCGTAAAGTCGAATTCTAAAACAATAAAACATGACTTATCACAAAGAGTGCGTTTGCAATTGAGAAAAGTTCCAAATTTGGTTTTCTTTATTGACGACTCTTTAGACTACATTGAAAAAATCGATACTGCCTTGGCAAATAGAGACAATCCTATAGAAAATAGAGAGCTGCTGGACAAACGCAGATTCCAATAAAATTTGAATTTCCCCCTTTACATAGCCAAACGCTATATTCTTAGCAACAGCAAAAACAACGCTATCAATATCATCAATCGCATTGCCAGCATGGGAATTATTGTTGGTGCCATGGCTTTGTTTATCGTTTTATCCGTCTTTAGCGGCTTGAAAGATTTTAGTCTTTCGTTTACCAATGACATTGATCCCGATTTAAAAATTAGTAGTATTTTAGGTAAATCCTTTCTTATTTCTCCAGATCAGGAAAGTAAAATCGAGAAAATTGAAGGGCTTGCATCCTATACCAAAATTATAGAAGAGCGGGTTTTATTCACTTTTGATGGCAAACAGGAAGTTACGTATTTGAAAGGTGTTGATTCTAATTTTAATCAAGTAAATGCTATTGAAACCAAACTTTTCAACGGCCAATGGTTGAAACCAGATACGTATCAAGTGGTGGTGGGCTATGGTATTGCTCAAAAATTTTCAATGGGATTATTGGATTTTAATCGTCAATTAGAAGTTTTGGTTCCCAAACCAGGTAAAGGCGCTATCGAAAATCCAGAACAGGCTTTTAACAAAACGGATGTAATTCCTGTTGGAATCTATGCCATTAGTGAAGACTTGGATTCCAAATATGTTTTTGCCGATCTAGGTTTAGCTCAGGAATTATTGGAATACAAACCCAATCAGGTTTCAGGAATTGAAATCAAAACCAAAACTAGTGCTAATGAAACGGAAATTAGCAACCAACTACAAACAATTTTCAAGAATAAAATCACGGTAAAAAACAGGGCACAACTCAACGAATCGCTTTATAAAATGTTGAATACCGAGAATATTGCGGTTTATTTAATATTTACTTTGGTGATTATTGTGGCTCTTTTTAACTTGATTGGCGCGTTAATTATGATGATTTTAGACAAAAAAGGAAACCTAAAAACGCTTTTTAATCTGGGAACCGAAATCAAAGATTTACGTAAAATATTCCTGCTACAAGGTACTTTATTGAGTGTTTTTGGCGGACTTATTGGATTAGTTTTAGGAATTATAATCGTTTTGCTACAAGAATATTTTCAACTGGTCATGATTACACCTACTCTTGCTTATCCGGTGATTTTCTCTTTCGAAAATGTACTCATCGTTATGGGCACTATTATCACGCTTGGATTTATAGCTTCATTGATTGCGAGCAGTCGCGTGAGTAAAAAATTGTTGGAGTAAGATTTTTGATTGATGATTAACGATTTTTGATTTCAGATTTTACAAAACAAAAAACGAATTCCACTATACTACCTCATAACCAGCATACACGTCTTCAATTTCATTTAAAGCAGCAAATAATTCTTCAGGTCGGTCTAAAGTAACTAATTGCTGTTTGTGGGGTTTAAAAGAGTGAATTCCTTTGAAATAATTAGTGTAATGGGGCCTTGTTTCTACAATTCCAAGACGTTCTCCTTTCCACTCCATTGCCCACGTCAAATGATTTCGCACGGCTTCAACTCTATCCATAATCGTAGGCTTAGCTAAATGTTCCCCCGTTTTGAAGTAATGCTTGATTTCGTTAAAAATCCACGGATAACCAATAGCAGCGCGACCAATCATAATGCCGTCAATACCATATTTATTTTTATATTCTAATGCTTTTTCTGGGGAATCAATATCTCCATTACCAAAAATTGGCATTGTAATTCTAGGATTATTTTTTACTCGGGCAATGTGAGACCAATCCGAATGGCCTTTGTACATTTGGGCTCTTGTTCGCGCGTGAATGCTTAACGCAGCCACACCAATATCTTGTAAGCGCTCCGCAACCTCATCAATATTGATTGAATTATCGTCCCAACCCAAACGGGTTTTTACGGTTACTGGTAAATGCGTGCTATCGATTACGGCTTTTGTTAAACGAATCATTAAGTCAACATCTTTTAAAACTCCAGCTCCAGCACCTTTACAAACGACTTTCTTTACTGGACAACCAAAATTGATGTCAATAATATCAGGATTTACGGCTGAAACGATTTTAGAGGACATTGCCATAGCTTCCTCGTCACCGCCAAAAATTTGTATTCCCACAGGACGTTCGTAATCAAAAATATCTAACTTCATTCGGCTTTTTATAGCATCGCGAATTAATCCTTCTGAGGATATAAATTCGGAGTACATCATATCGGCACCATGCATTTTACACAATCTGCGGTATGGAGGATCACTCACATCTTCCATAGGTGCTAGCAGTAAAGGGAAATCAGGGAGTTCTATGTTGCCAATTTTTATCAAAGCGTAGTTTTTTTTTGCAAAAATACTAAATAAGAAGCGGTTATAAAAGTAAAAGAGCCAAAAGCATTCACAGTTCCCAATCTATAAAAATAGTCATCTCTATCAAAATCACAGTATGCAATTCCAATTCGGGTTTAAATTTTACTTATACCTAATTCCTTTTTCGCAAGGAATACGCTATACCTTTTTAGGAGTGTTTAAAAGCTTAAAAACTGAGAAGAAATCCAATTATTGGTTGCGCTTTTTCATCTTTTTATGCTCGTTGTTTATTGCCCTGTGGATGCTTGGATTTGCTGATTGGTATGACAATCAACCGTATAGAGATGTTCTTTTTTATACTCCATTTCAATATTTTTTATTTATTGGACCAGTACTCTACTATTACACTAAAAGTCTATTGAACGCTGATTTTAGATTTAGTAAAAAAAAAATATCTGCATTCTATCCCCGAAATGACGACAAGGCTTTCTTATAGGTTTCTCTTTTCTACCTTATGTTAAGTAGAGAGCGATTTGGAATTGATTACCTACTTACACGAAAAAAATCTTAATTATGAAAGCTACAATCATCATCATCGCCTTATCTTAAATGGAAGTTCTAACGAGTTGCATGCATAAAACACATCAAAAAACAGTTATTTTTAAACGGAACAAGACTAAAATCAGTGCAATTTCAGAAGTCGAATTAAAAGGAAAAGAAAAGCCTTTTTCATGGGATTATGCCACTGATATGAAAACCTTAAAAAACGATTGCTGGTATGAACTAACAACTACATTTGAAACTGGATACAATCTTACTAAAATTAAATTTGTACTAATGATAGTTTAGAATTTGAGCACGAAGAAAACCGAGGAATTAATTTCGCCACTGCAGATACCACTTTTAATAAGGCAAAATTCAACAGGAGATAATCAGTACTAGTTCTACTTTTACGGAACTGCCCAATTCCCATCCACTAAAACGTTGTTCTTATAATAAAAACTAGCCTTGCGGTTGCCGTGAAAATCTAAATATAAAAATTCAAGTTCGTAAACTGTACAAGCCACCACAGAAAAGTTTTTTTCGAAAAGATTGCTTTCATCATCCGTTGGTTTTGTGGTGGCAAAGCGTCCTTCATATCCTAGAGTTAGTTGGTCTGACTTTGTGTTTGGAGGCTCATTTGCCATATAGCCCAATCGAGCTTGTGGGCTTGTCGCTTTCCATCTATCATTTGCCAACTCATTAGTAGTATGCATGGTAGCATATGCTTTCGCAACAATTTGAACACGTTGCCGTGCGTCATAAAACAACAGCGAAATACGATTGTCTTTGATTAAGTCATTATATTTTCGGGAGCGATTGTCGGTGTGAAAGAAAATAGTTTTTTGAACTTCGTCTACTTTCCTATTTACCACAATTCGTAACGCAGCGGCATTATTTTCATCGATAGTTCCCACACACATGGTTCTAAAACCATTTTTTTTCTTAACGGATCCATTGACTAATTTTTTCCAAGCCAACGACTCTATACCCTGCAAATTGTATTTGGTGTCATTGTAAGTTATAAAGTCGTCATCTTGTTTTTTCATACAAAGCATTTTTATGTGTTAGGAACTGAACCTCTGGTGATGCTCAAAAGTACAAAATTGTCTAGGAACGAAGGTAAAATAAAATTGTATTTAAGTTTCATTTATTGCACGCAACGCAGCTTTATCTATGCTATTAAAAAACAGGAAGCTGCTAATTAAGAAACCTTTAAAAAAAATAGATTTCAGATTCTTAACATTAGCTTCTGTTCAATCTCCAATCAAAACTTTTAACTTACATTTGCAAATTAATTGTCGTACTGACGGGTTTGCGCGTGAGGGATAGAAGAGGAAAGCCCACAATAAAGTGTAGCGATAGCGCAACTTTATGAGGACTTGTAACGAATAGCCCGACCGAGCTGGAACGATAGTGTAAGTGAGGGCACGCCCACACTGCGACTATGCTCAGCATGACATCTAATATTGACATATACAGAACATGAAACACATAAGGAATTTTTGCATTATTGCCCATATTGATCACGGGAAAAGTACGCTTGCGGATCGTTTACTTGGGGCGACTCAAACCGTTACGGCTCGTGAAGAGAAGGCACAATTGCTGGATAACATGGACTTAGAGCGTGAGCGTGGGATTACCATTAAGAGTCATGCAATCCAGATGGAATACACCTACAAAGGTCAAGAATACATCTTGAATTTGATTGACACTCCAGGTCACGTCGATTTCTCTTATGAAGTTTCTCGATCTATTGCTGCTTGTGAAGGTGCACTTTTGATTGTAGATGCTGCTCAAAGCATACAAGCACAAACAATTTCAAATTTATATTTGGCTCTTGAAAATGACTTGGAAATTATTCCGGTTTTGAATAAAGTGGATTTACCAAGTGCAAATCCTGAGGAAGTAAGTGATGACATTGTAGATTTATTAGGTTGTAAATTAGAAGACATCATTCATGCTTCAGGCAAAACAGGACTTGGCGTTGAAAATATTTTGGCCGCAATAATCGAAAGAATTCCGCCTCCCAAAGGAAATGTCGATGAACCACTGCAGGCTTTAATCTTTGACTCTCACTATAATCCTTTTCGTGGAATTGAAGTTATTTTCCGTGTAAAAAACGGACAGATTAAAAAAGGGCAGAAGATTAAATTCATGGCTACCGGAAACGAATATTTTGCGGACGAAATTGGGACTTTAAAATTAAATCAAGTTCCGAAAAATGTAATTTCAGCGGGTGATGTTGGGTATTTGATTTCTGGAATTAAAGAAGCCAAAGAAGTAAAAGTAGGAGATACGTTGACGGATGCAAAAACGCCTACAATCAATACAATTAAAGGTTTTGAAGATGTGAAGCCAATGGTTTTTGCTGGAATTTATCCTGTAGATACTGAAGATTACGAAGAGTTAAGAAACTCAATGGAAAAACTACAACTGAATGATGCTTCATTGGTATTTTTACCAGAAAGTTCAGCGGCGTTAGGATTTGGTTTCCGTTGTGGATTCTTGGGAATGCTACACATGGAAATTATCCAAGAAAGATTAGAGCGTGAGTTTAACATGACTGTTATTACAACAGTTCCAAACGTTTCCTACCATGCTTTTACTAAAAAAGATCCAACTACGGTTTTAATTGTCAATAATCCATCTGATTTGCCGGAACCTTCCCGTTTAGATCATGTTGAAGAACCTTTTATAAAAGCCACCATCATTACTAAATCGGATTACGTTGGAAACGTAATGAGTTTGTGTATCGAAAAACGGGGATTGATTACCAACCAAACGTATTTGACTACAGAACGTGTTGAATTGACTTTTGACATGCCACTGGCAGAGATCGTATTTGATTTTTACGATCGTTTAAAAACGGTTTCTAAAGGGTACGCTTCCTTTGATTATACGCCAATTGGGCTGCGAACTTCTAACTTGGTAAAAGTGGATATATTGTTAAATTCCACCATTGTCGATGCTTTATCATCTTTGATGCACACAGATAATGCATATTCCATAGGTAAAAAAATGTGTGAAAAATTGAGAGAATTGATTCCACGTCAACAATTTGATATTCCGATTCAAGCTGCTATTGGGGTAAAAGTAATTTCGCGTGAAACCATAAAAGCCTTGCGTAAAGATGTAACTGCAAAATGTTATGGTGGAGATATTTCTCGTAAACGTAAATTATTAGAAAAACAGAAAAAAGGTAAAAAACGCATGAGACTGGTGGGGAATGTTGAGATTCCACAAGAAGCCTTTATGGCTGTTTTAAAGTTGAATGATTAAAGCCCCTGAACCCCCGAAGGGGGAACCACAATATAGAGAAACCTGATAATGTAAAAATTATCAGGTTTTTTTTGTATAGTAGAGAATCATGCAGTGCATCACTGCATCATACCTCTATTGGACTTAATTAAATTTATTTACCCTTCAACCACCCAAACAATCGTTGTGCGTCTTCTCGTTTAAACAACTGCGTTCCTTCATTCATGGTAGCTGCAGAACCGCAAGCTACGCCCCAACGAATTACTTCTTTTAATGATTTATTTTGTGAGAGTGCCCAAACCATTCCTCCAACCATACTATCTCCTGCGCCAACAGTACTTTTTTTGACCACATTTGGAGCTGGAACAAAATCACAAGAATCTTTGGTAACTAAGACCGCTCCTTGTGGACCAAGAGAAACCACTACAATTTCGGCTCCGCCCTTGGCAATGATTTGTTTGGCGGCTTCATTTACTTCTTCTAGTTCTAGTCGCTCCACACCTATTAATTTAGCGAGTTCACCCACATTAGGTTTAATAAGGTACGCACCAATTTCTAAAACCTTTTTTAAAGCTTCGCCAGAAGTATCAACAATTAATTTAGAATTCGATTTTTTGGCTATTTTAGCTATTTTTTGATAAAAATCCGTCGATAAACCTTCGTTTAAACTGCCGCTTGCTACTAAAAACTGCGGAGTCAGATTTGATAGGATTTCGAGTATCTTTTGTTCTTCTTGCTCAGAAATTTTACCCCCGGCAAAACCAAATCGGTATTGTGAATTGGTATTGTCATCTACAGCAACAAAACTTTCTCTGGTCCAGGTTTGAACCTTTATTGCTGTATATTCGATTGTTTCTTTTTTTATTAATTTCTCCAGCATCTCCCCTATTGGCCCGCCAGAAGTACAAACCGCTAACGATGTTCCTCCCAAACGAGAAATTGCTTTAGATACATTTATTCCGCCCCCGCCAGCGTCATAGCGCGGTTCATCGCATCTAATTTTTTGCTCGGGAACTAATCCCTTAAAATGGGTGCTTTTATCCAAGGCCGGATTTACCGTGATGGTAACTATATCAAATGGTTTCATTTTATTCCTATTTAACTCCTCTAAAGGTCGTTTAAAATTCATAAAAATTGGTAGAAATCAAGGCGAAAATTTCTTTGTATATTTGCAATCTGAAAACCGTTTTAAATTAACATAAACGAATGGAGCAATTGCTTCATTCCCCACAAAAATCATGATTGAAGATAAAAACCCGCAGCGCACTAGCATAGCACAATTAGGCGAATTTGGATTGATAGAACATTTGACAAAAAACTTCGAAATCAACCAACCTTCCACTTTAAAAGGAATTGGTGATGATGCTGCTGTTTTGGATTTTAAGGATAAGAAAGTAGTAGTTTCAACTGACTTATTAATTGAGGGCGTGCATTTTGATTTGGCTTACATGCCTTTAAAACATTTGGGATACAAAGCAGTGGTAGTAAACATTTCGGATATTTGTGCCATGAATGCCAAAGCGACTCATATTACGGTATCCGTTGCAGTATCTAATCGATTTCCACTAGAGGCATTAGACGAGTTGTTTGCAGGAATCACGCATGCGGCTATTGAATATAATGTTGATGTTATTGGCGGAGACA
This sequence comes from Flavobacterium fryxellicola, assembly GCF_900143245.1. GTDB lineage: Bacteria > Bacteroidota > Bacteroidia > Flavobacteriales > Flavobacteriaceae > Flavobacterium > Flavobacterium fryxellicola. The sequence continues at coordinate 714,630 of NZ_FRDK01000001.1, read as the reverse complement.
CTACCTCATCACAAAAAGGATTAATTATAAGTATTACCGCAATTGGCGAAGCTGATGCAGATGAAATTGTTTATAGAAATGGCGCTAAAGAGACAGATTTATTGGTTGTAACCGGTGATATTGGCGCTGCATATATGGGTTTACAAGTTTTAGAGAGAGAAAAACAAGTATTTCAAGTAAACCCAAATTCTCAACCCGACTTAGACGGATATACTTATTTAATAGAACGTCAGCTGAAACCGGAGGCTCGAAAAGACGTACGAACATTATTACATGCTCTAGAGATAAAACCTACGTCAATGATTGATATTTCTGATGGACTGTCATCAGAAATTATGCATTTGTGCAAACAATCTAGAGTAGGTTGTAATTTATACGAAGACAAATTACCAATCGATCCGCAGTTTATCAATGTATGTGAAGAATTCAATATTGATAGCACAACGGTGGCCATAAACGGCGGCGAAGATTATGAGCTACTTTTCACCATTGCAATGGAGGATTTTGAAAAAATAAAGGGGAATCCAAATTTTACCATTATTGGACATATGACTCAAGAAAGTGAAGGGATTCATTTAGTTACTCGAGCAAATACTAAAATTGCTCTTAAAGCGCGCGGGTGGAATGCTTTGAGTGAGTAAAAATTACTACTAAAACAAAAACGACATTTATCAAAATGTCGTTTTTGTTTTTTATTTGAATTTCAAGAGCGTCAAAAAAGTAATCCTTTATTTTTAGCTTCTTTCACTAAGTCAGCATCGCTGCCTTCTTCTATTTTTAATAATTCTTTTAAATTTATTTTCCTTCTTTCTATTGCACCTACTGAAATTGGAATGTATTGCGTCATATCCTGTAACGTCGTTCCTTTAGAAATGTGAAATAAAATTTGCTTGTCAAATTGATCTATTTCGATAGCATCCGCTTCGGATTGCTTTAACATTTTAAGGACAGATTCACTGTAATATTTTTCGTTTTTTATAACTTTATCAAAGGCAAAAAGCAATTCATCAAAAGTTAAATCGTTTTTTATGACCAACCCGTTTGGGTCTATCGTTTTAATAATTGTTTTTATCTTCAGCAACTCTGTGTACATGGTAAGCAAAATAATTTTGCAATTTGGCATGTAGTCCGACAATAATTTTGCTAAATCTTCCCCGGAAAACATGCCTTTTTCTTCATAAGGAGGCATGCTAATATCTAAGAAAGCAATATCAAACGGAGCAATGGCGGGATTTGTAATAATGCGATACGCTGATTCACAGTCTTTAGCTTGTGTTATAACAAATTCAAATTCTTTAGGATTGTATCTTGTGATTGCATTTTTATATCCTTCAATAATAAAAGGATGGTCATCAACAATTAGTATTTTATTTTTAACAGTTTCTTTAGTAGCTAAATCAATCATCATCTTCTCTGGTTTACTTTTTTATTCTATTGGCAAGGTAACTGTTATGATTGTTCCTTCTCCTTTTTTTGATTTTATATCGACAACTCCATCACATTCATTGGTTCGAAAAAGGATGTTTTGTAATCCAATTCCTTTCTTAGCTGTTTTTACATTAAAACCTATTCCATCGTCGCTCATTTTCAAAATCAAGTGATCTTCCGCCTTTTTAAATTCGATGCGAATGGTGTTAGCTTGAGCATATTTATTAATGTTTTGAAGCGATTCTTGAAGAATCCGGTACAAATTAATTTTTACAGAATTACTAACAACTTCCCATTTAATACCAGAATCCACAATTGAAATTAGTTTTGATTTATAGGTCTTTTTTTGCTCTTCGAATAAGCCGTCAATAATGGCGACGAAGTTATTAATTAATTCCGACTTCTCTCTATTTAGATCATGCGAAATTTCACGAATGTCTTGCTCTATATTTTTCAATTCCGACAAATAGTTCGTTCGCTGGTTTACCGCTAATTCATCTTGAAATCCATTTAAGCCATCTAAGTTCATTCGCACACCAAACATTCTTCCCAACACACCATCATGCAGCTCCCTTGCTACTCTTTTCTTCTCTTCAATTCTGCCCGTTTCGATCGTATTCTGTTGTGAGATCATCAAATTGTAGATTTCTGCATTGGCAATTTGTTGCTGCTGCTTGAATAGCAACTCCCTGTTTTTTGCCTTTTGGGTTTTAATAACAAAAATAAACAACCCCAATACGCCTAAAGCAGTAAAAAGAAACACTAAATTTCTATTTTGCGCTACTAAATCGGTATTTTCATCCTTTATTTCATCTGTTTCATACTCTATACGGGTGAATTTATCCCCCATTTTACGCTCTGCCGTTTGGAGACTGTCATTAATGTCAATGTATTGTTTGGTATAATTTGAAGCATTTTTTGGCTCTATTATTGCCAACCGTTTTAGTGCTGCTAATACACTCCTGTAATTTTTAGAACTCACAGATTCATTCAATGCTTCCTTTGCATACTGCAATGATTTTACTGTATCCTTTTTAAAAGCAAAATATTCTGAAAGATGCATTTTATTTGCGATGATTCCAGAGGTTAATTGCAAGCTATCCCGAAGTTGAAGCGCTTGATAAAATAATTCAGGTAAACCTCTAGAATCCCCGCTTTTAAATTTGGAGAACGCTATATTATCTATTAGCATGGCATATAAAGAAGGCTTGTCTGTTTTTAAATTATCCTGTTTTAATCCTTCTCGGAAATAAGTAATTGCTTTATCGTGGCGATTCATATTCTGGTAAATATATCCCATATTATTCAAGGAAGTAGCTTTTGATTGAAAAACAGAGGGCAAAGTTTTATCATCGATACTGGTCAACGCTTTCGAATTGTATTCAATTGCTCGATCATAATTCCCCAATTCATTATGTATTAGACCCAAATAACTATAGGAATCATAAACTATATCACTAGCCTTTTCTCCTTTTACGGCACGCAAAGCATTAAAAACTGCGATCTCACTGCCTAAAAAATCGCCTTCGTTAAATTGTAGAATGGATTTGTTTAAACGAATTCTAGCCAAATTATAATTGTCATTACTTTGCAAATACATCTTTTCTGCTTTGGAATAATACATAAAAGCACTATCAGAAATTGCCTGCGATACATAAAAATCGCCTAAATAAGTATAGGCTTTGGTTTTACTGATTGTATCTCCAGTAAGATTTGTCTTTTCTAAAATAATATCTACGGTGTTTTTAAAATCGGACCAATTGTCCATATTGTAGTAGCGATTCGCTACTTTAAATAAATTGACTTTATTTAATGAATCATTAGGTTGATCAATAATGATAGAAAAGGCTTTCTGATTGAATTGTTTTCTTTTTTCTTGTGGTAAATTAAAATCATTTGCTAAAGAAAGATAGGACGAAAGACTGTCCTCTGAGGAATTAATCGTGGTGTTAAAGTTCTTTTTTTGGGTGCACCCGAAAAAAAACAATGCTAGAAGCAAAAATATAGGATAAATACTTTTCAATAGTTCCTTTTGATTTTTATCAAAAATAGCAAAAGTATTCACAAAAAAAAAGGATATCAATAAAATTGACATCCTTTAACTATTTTTATAAAACTTAAAAACTTCTTAGTCCACCTTTTTATTTCCTCCTATTGAACCAGATCCAATAAGATCAACTTTTTTATTACCACCAATAGATCCTGAACCAATCAAATCTACTTTCTTATTTCCTCCTATTGATCCCGAACCTATTAGATCTACTTTTTTGTTTCCACCGATTGAACCCGAGCCTATTAATTCTACATTACCATTCGCATCAATTAGTATTATAGGATCTGTGTTTGGAGTTGTGAATGAAGTCAACACCATTACTAAGGAGAATAAACCGATTGTTAAAATTGCTTTTTTCATAATTTGGGGATTTTGTATTTTTGTTATTTGTTTGTTTGTTTTAGAATCACATTAGCGTTAAATCTTTTGTAAAACTACACAGACAACATCAGTTTATTCTCTAAAAAACAGCGTTTATGGTAGAATGGGGTCGTTTAAGAGTGAATGACCGCCAAATTAAAGTAGATGACTATTTTTTAGATTTCAAGATAATTTCCGTTGGCAAATTCTGAGATAATAAGATCAATATTTACCTTGTACGATTTAGAAAAAGGAAGTTTTACAGCACTGTTTTTAATATAACAAACTGAATTTCCGCTATGAATTCTTGAAATATAATTGCGATTGACAATGTAACTGTTGTGGATTCTGATAAAGGGGTAGGACAACACCCCTTCAAAGTGTTTTAATGTCTTAAATGCCGTTATCATTTCTCCATTGTACAAATGAAGGTCCGTTGAGTTATTATCCGCTCGAAGGTAACAGATGTCTTTTGCATCGATGTAGCGATAATCCCCATAAGACTTAATACATAAAGTCAACGATTGACCTTGACTTACTGTTTCCTGTTGAGGCAGAAATACTGGCTTCACATCATTAAAAATAGGCTCATTTAAATCCTCTGCTTTTTCAACTTTCGACTTATTCAATTTTAAAGTTAATTTGATTAAATCGATACGCAACAACGGTTTTAATAAATAATCTGTGACTCCGTGCTGTATTGCCTCAAAGGCTAAGTCTTTTTTGCTGGTTGTAACAATAATTTTAGGAATCACTTTTAAATATCGGTGCAACTCATTAATAAGTGCTAGAGACAAATTACTAGTTGTTGTAGCAGGATCTATTTCTAGAAATACTAGTGCAGGCGTGTGTTCCAATATAAGATTTAGTCCCTCCGAATAATTATTTGCGGATGCTAGAAATTCAAGCTCCGAAAAACGATCAGCAATGCCTTTTGTTTTCAAAACATCTTCTTGATTAGCATCAATAATAATGTACGAATAATTCATCAACAGTTTTCCAGGAATTGTTAGGCATTATATTAAATATCTGAAGCAAAACACACTTCAGAACATTAACTTATTAGGATAGATTTGAGAAATTATCAAATAAAAGCTTAATATATTAGCCAAAAAACTATTATTCAACATTCTAAAAATAAGCATTTAACCATTTTTCAGTAGGGGTTGTTAATATGTTTTTAACAAATGTTGATATATTAAGATGAAATGCAAATATATCCGTTAAAGAGCATTTTTACTGTCTTACAAGAAATTGAAAATCGAAGATTTAGCGTCAAACCTACTTAAAAAACTGTGTATCAGGAATAAAAAAAAAAGATCCGCTAGTAATTATTTCTTGTATTCACACTGCTCAGTAATGGCACTTTATCCCTTAAATAAAACTTGTCCGAATTAACATGTAAAAAAATTTCACAAAAAACACTTTTTTTACAAATTTATCTTACTTTTATGCAAAAAAACTAATTCTATGAAAAAACTATTTATTGTATTGTGCTTGGCTTCTTTTTTATCTGGTTTTAGCCAAGAAAAAGAAACAATTGATTTTAAGAGAAACGAGCTGAAAGGAAATGCATTGTTATTAGTTCTAGGAAGCTTAGAGGCTACTTACGAACGTCTTTTAAACGAAGAATCAGGTGTTGGTATTACGGTCAGTGTACCTGTTGATAAATACAACTGGGATATTAATTTTGCTGCAACCGCCTATTATCGTTATTATTTTGGAAAAAAACCTGCTGCTGGATTTTTTGGTGAAGCCTTTGGAATGTTAAATAATGTGGACGATTATGTCTACTCAGAAACACCTAACAACTACTCCTGGACGCCCGAAAAGCTAACTGATTTTGCTTTAGGAATTGGACTCGGTGGAAAATGGATTACTAATAAAGGATTATTATTAGAAGTTAATGCAGGAGTTGGCCGAAATTTATTCAACAATAAATACGACAGAGATTTTGAATTAATCGGCAGAGGTGGAATTACAGTTGGTTATAGATTCTAAAAATATAAAAATCCCAAATTCCTACCTATTGGAATTTGGGATTTTATTTTTTTACATTTTCATCAACCAGTTTTTCATTGAAACTTCATTGTCTATAATGGTTTTCAAATCTGCAATGGCAACACGATCTTGTTTCATGGTATCTCTATGACGAATCGTTACGGTTTGATCCTCGATTGTTTGATGATCCACCGTAATACAAAACGGAGTTCCTAAAGCATCTTGTCTTCTATAACGCCTACCTACAGCATCTTTCTCATCATAAGCTACATTAAAATCCCATCGTAAATCATCGATTATTTTATGTGCAATTTCAGGCAAACCATCTTTTTTAACCAATGGTAAAATGGCCGCTTTAGTTGGCGCTAAAACGGATGGTAATTTCAATACTGTTCGTGTCGAACCATCTTCCAAGGTCTCTTCCTTTAATGAAGTAGCAAAAACTGCCAAAAACATTCTATCTAATCCTACCGAAGTTTCTACTACATACGGAACGTAGTTCTGATTCAATTCCGCATCAAAATACTGTAATTTTCTACCAGAAAACTGTTCATGCGCTTTCAAGTCAAAATCAGTTCTGGAATGAATTCCTTCTAATTCTTTGAATCCAAAAGGAAAATTAAACTCAATATCAGCAGCTGCATTGGCATAATGCGCTAGTTTTTCATGGTCGTGAAAACGGTAGTTCTCTCTTCCTAAACCAAGAGACAAATGCCACTTTAAACGAGCGTCTTTCCAAAATTCGTAATGCTTCATTTCCTCGCCTGGACGAACAAAAAATTGCATTTCCATTTGTTCAAACTCGCGCATTCTAAAAATAAATTGTCTAGCTACAATTTCATTTCGAAACGCTTTTCCCGTTTGTGCAATTCCAAAAGGAACTTTCATTCGTCCTGATTTTTGCACATTCAGGAAATTTACAAAAATACCTTGAGCCGTTTCTGGACGCAAATACAAATCCATTGCTGAATCCGCTGAAGCCCCTAGTTTAGTACCAAACATCAAGTTGAACTGCCGCACTTCGGTCCAATTTCTAGAACCTGATTCTGGACAAGCAATTTCTAATTCTTCAATTAATGCTTTTACGTCTTCGAGGTCTTCATTCCCTAAAGAACGCGCCATTCTTTCTAGAATTTCTCGTTCTTTGGCTTTGTACTCCATCACACGGGCATTTGTGGTTACAAATTCCTGTTCGTTGAATGCCTCACCAAAACGAGCACGGGCTTTTTCGATTTCTTTAATTGCTTTTTGATTTAGCTTTTCAGCGTAATCTTCAATCAAAACATCGGCTCTATATCTTCTTTTCGAATCTTTATTGTCTATCAATGGATCATTAAAGGCATCTACGTGGCCTGATGCTTTCCAAGTCGTAGGATGCATTAAAATGGATGCATCAAGACCTACAATATTGTCGTTCATTTGAACCATTGCTTTCCACCAGTATTCGCGTATGTTCTTTTTTAATTCCACTCCGTTTTGTGCATAATCATAGACTGCACTTAAACCATCGTATATTTCGCTTGACGGAAAAATAAATCCGTATTCCTTTGCGTGCGAAACTACATTCTTAAATAAATCTTCTTGTTTTGCCATAGTACTGCAAAAATATAAAAAGCGAACTTAAAAAAAAGAAAATTGTTAAAGATTGAAGCATTGATTTGTCTATTTTTATAAATAAATCTCTGATTACATGTTCGAAAGCCTTATTAATCTATTTTTTCCAAAAGTCTGTTCCGGTTGCAGCTCTTTTTTATTGACCAATGAAAATGTGATTTGTACCGTTTGCAGACATGATATTCCGTTAACAAATCATCACCTTAATCCAGATAATGATGCTTTCAAAAAATTCTATGGAAGAATTCCTGTCATTCACACTTCGGCATTGTTTTACTTTCATAAAAAGGGAATTGTCCAGGAACTTATCCACAATTTAAAATACAAAGGACACGAGGAAATAGGAACAATTCTAGGCGAATGGTATGCCGAAGATTTAAAAAGCATCGAATTATTACACTCAGTAGATGAAATCATTCCCGTTCCCTTGCATCGCCGAAAATTAAAAGAAAGAGGGTACAATCAAGTAACTGCTTTTGGGAGAGCACTATCTTTAACTCTAAATTTAACCTATAACGATTCGCTCTTGCTTCGCAATGTGTATTCAAAAACGCAATCCAAGAAAAATCTTTTAGGCAGAACGGAAGGCATCGCTACGGTTTTTGATGTTTCGTATACGGAGAAAGATCACAACAAACATTTCTTATTGATTGATGATGTTATCACCACTGGAGCCACACTTGAAGCATGTTCCCGAGCTATACTTAAAATTCCGGGGGCAAAAATCAGCGTTGTTTGTATGGCAATGGCACAATCTTGAAAGACACTTTTAAGGTGGCAAAAAGTAATTTTCGATGCTACTTTATTTCGGAAATTAAATATTGGTATAAAATACAATTCGATTTCAAATCTGATTTCTTCACCTACCTTTTATTCTCAGAGGAGTTCCGTTAACTTTGTTTAAAATGGAAATCCTTTTTATTTTTTTCTTTAAAAAACAAAAAGACTGCATTGGAAAGCAGCAATTAGCTCCTGACTAGCAACGAACTGCAAATTAAATAAAACGCACTATCAGTTAATTTAATGAAATTATAACGAAATAGAATTTCCGTTTCCAAAGTTTAATGTTTAAATTTGGATAAAATAATAACATAAATTAATTTAAACAATCATATTATGGCTTTTGAATTACCACAATTACCTTATGCGTATGACGCATTAGAACCTTATATTGATGCACGTACGATGGAAATCCATCATTCAAAACATCATAACGCTTACATTACCAACGTAAATGCTGCTATTGCAGGGACGGATATGGAAGGTAAGACGATTGAAAATATCTTGATTAACCTTGATATGAACAACATGCCTGTTCGCAACAACGGTGGTGGTTTTTACAATCACAGCTTATTTTGGACTGTAATGACACCAGACGGTGGCGGACTTCCAACAGGAGATTTGTTGGCTGCAATTGAAGCTGCTTTTGGAACTTTTGAAGAATTTAAAGCAAGTTTCAGTAAAGCTGGAGCGACTCAATTTGGTTCTGGATGGGCTTGGTTGTGCGTTCATAAAGGCGGAAAAGTAGATGTTTGTGGCACTCCAAACCAAGACAATCCATTAATGCCAGGTGTAGGTTGCGGTGGAACTCCAATTTTAGGAATGGACGTTTGGGAACATGCCTACTATTTGCATTATCAAAATAGGAGACCAGATTATATCGAAGCTTTTTTCAATGTAATTAACTGGACGGAAGTAGCGAGAAGATTCGCTTCAGAGAAATAAACAAAGGGTTAGAAGGTCGCTTTTGATTTGTAAATTGCTTTCCTTTTCCTTTAAAAATAAAAAAGTCGGATGAGCTAACTAGTTCATTCGACTTTTTTTATATTTAAGCCTTAACCTCATTTACCTCACTTTATTCCAATAAAAAAGGTGGAATTTCTTCCACCTTTTTTGCCCCAAATCTACCATAAACTTAACCTACTAATTTTATGGTGAGACAAATTTATACTAGTTCTTGGTTGCCACCAAATAAATTAGATGAACAACTTAGAAAACCGATTAAAAACTTACAGCCCTCGATTATCAGTACGCTCTTGCGTCTTTTCCTTCATAAAAGTTCATGAAGGCACGGTTTACTACTCGATTCCCTCCTGGAGTAGGATAGTCTCCTGTAAAATACCAATCACCTAAATTTTTTGGACAAGCAATATGCAGATCTTCTACCGTTTGGAAAATAATTTTTACTTCGGCTTTGATTTCTGGTGAACTCAACATTTCAGCAATCTTATCCGAAACCTCTTGCGCTTCAAAAGGAGCATATATCGCCGTCACGTAATTTACAACCTCACTATCCTTGAAATTTTCCTGTGCTTTACATTTCGCATACACCTCATCAACAATATAATACAAGTTTCTTTCCTTCAACAATTCTAATGCTGCTTTGAACGCCACTAAACCTTCTAGTTTAGCCATGTCAATTCCATAACAATCCGGATATCGTATTTGCGGCGCCGATGATACGACAACAATTCGCTTAGGATTTAAACGATCCATCATTTTGATGATACTCATTTTCAAGGTAGTTCCTCGAACGATACTATCGTCAATAATAACCAGATTATCTGTTGGTTTTATTACGCCGTACGTAACATCATAAACATGGGCAACTAAGTCATCCCGACTGCTATCCTCCGTAATAAAGGTTCTGAGTTTTGCGTCTTTAATCGCTACTTTTTCGGTACGTATTTTTACGGACAGTAATTCTTGTAGCGATTCCTTTGTTAAGGTATTTCTGTTTTGCAGAATGTAATTGTTCTTTCTTTGATTCAAAAAATCTTGTGCCGCTTCTACCAATCCGTAGAAAGAAGTCTCAGCCGTATTTGGAATATAAGAGAAAACCGTATTGTCCGTATCTTGATCTATTGATTTTAAAACCGCAGGAAGAATAAGCCTTCCCAATGTTTTCCTTTCTTGATAAATTTCAGCATCACTTCCTCTGGAGAAATAAATACGTTCGAAAGAACAGGCTTTTTTAACCGTTGGTGGAAGAATTTCCTTCATAGAAATGGTTCCGTTCTTCTTAATTATTAAGGCATTTCCTGGTTCAATTTCTTGTACTTTGTCAAAAGGCACATTAAAAACAGTTTGAATAACGGGTCTTTCAGAAGCTACTACCACAATCTCATCATCTTGATAAAAATAGGCGGGACGTATTCCGGCTGGATCTCTAAAAACGAACGAGTCTCCGTGACCTAAAAGGCCTGCCATTGCGTAACCACCATCTAAGTTTTTTGAAGCTCGGGTCAAGATTTTTGCTACATCTAATCGCTCTGCAATTACTGGTGAAGCTTCTCTTTTGGTGAGACCTTCATTTTTACATTCTTGGTACAAATCGGTTACTTCATCATCTAAAAAGTGCCCGATTTTTTCCATCACAGTAACGGTATCTGCCATTTCTTTTGGATGCTGGCCGAGTTCAACCAAGCTTTGAAAAAGCTCTTTCACATTGGTCATGTTGAAATTTCCAGCTAAAATCAGGTTTCGATGCATCCAATTATTTTGACGTAAAAAAGGATGCACACTTTCTATACTGTTTTTTCCAAAAGTACCATACCGCACATGTCCTAAAAACAATTCGCCTAAATACGGTATCTTATGTTTTTGAAGTGCTACATCATCTGCGTACTCGGGATGAGCCGCCATTTCCTCATTTATTCTGTCGTTAATTTGAGCGAAAACATCTTGAATAGGTTGGGCGTGATTAGATCTTACGCGACTGATATATCGTTCCCCTGGTTCCACGTCTAATTTTATGCTTGCAAAACCAGCACCATCTTGTCCGCGATTGTGCTGTTTTTCCATCAAAAGATACATTTTCTGGATTCCATAAAAAGCGGTTCCGTATTTTTCTTTGTAAAATTCAAGCGGTTTAAGTAGTCTAATTAAGGCTATACCACACTCGTGTTTTAAAGCATCGCTCATTGTAAAGTTGTTTGTGTTGTTGTGTTATTCTAAAAAATGAATTTAACTGATTCTTATTGATAACAATAATCAAACCAGATGCAATTACTTGCTTTTTTTTAAACAAAAAAAACCCCGTTTCCGAGGTTTCAATATATTATAATTCTATGTCAAATTGTGTCAGTGATTTGAATTGTTGTAGTCTGGATACTACTTCCTCTTTATCTAAATCAACCATTCTCTCGGTTCCAAATTTCTCTACACAAAAGGAGGCCAAATTCGATCCTTGAATTATTGCATTTTTCATGTTTTCGAATGAAATATTTTCACTCTGAGTTAAATAGCCCGCAAATCCTCCTGCAAAAGTATCGCCTGCCCCAGTTGGATCAAAAACTTCTTCAAGTGGTAAAGCTGGCGCGAAGAAAACTTCTTTATTATGAAAGATAAGCGCTCCGTGTTCTCCTTTTTTAATCACTACATATTTAGGTCCCATGGTGTGAATTTTTGCAGCCGCTTTTACTAGAGAGTATTCTCCAGAAAGCTGTCTTGCTTCTTCATCATTGATAGTGATTACATCAACACGTTTGATTACTGCTAACAACTCAGGCAAAGCGCAATCCATCCAAAAATTCATCGTATCTAATACTATTAGTTTTGGCTGGGTGTCCATCTGATCTAAAACACTACTTTGCACTAGCGGGTGCAAATTCCCTAACATCACTATATCTGAATTTTTATAGTCTTGTGGGACTTTCGGTTGGAAATCCGCCAAAACATTTAATTGAGTGTCTAATGTATCTCTGGAATTTAAATCGTTATGATAACGTCCACTCCAAAAGAAAGTTTTTCCGCCCTTTACAACTTCAAGACCAGTAATATCAATATTTCTTGCCGTCAATAAATCTAAATATTCTTGTGGAAAATCATCGCCAACTACGGAAACAATAGCAGATTGCAAGTTAAAAAAAGAAGCAGATAAACCAATGTAAGTTCCTGCACCACCTAAAATTTTATCAGTTTTTCCAAATGGAGTCTCAATTGCGTCGAAAGCTACTGTTCCAACAATCAATAATTTATTCATTATATACGTTTCGAATTAAGGCGCAAAGATAGTTTATAACTAGTAAAGTTGCAAAGGGTTTAAACTGTAAAATTTTGCCAATTTACAACCCTCAATTACAATAGCTTTGCCTCTTCTTTTTCATAAAAATAATCTACAGAAAGTTGTTTTTGCATCGAAGCCATCACGGCTAATTCATCACATCTTTCGTTTTGAACATGATTATTATGTCCTTTAATCCATTTAAAATCAACTTTATGTTTGCGGTAAACCACCAAAAAACGTTTCCATAAGTCAGAATTTTTCCGATCTACAAATCCTTTTTTCTCCCAGCCCATAACCCATTTTTTGACCACTGAATCTACAACATACTTAGAATCCGAGACTATTAAAACGCTAGTATTTGGATTTTTTAGTTTTTCTAGCCCAACGATAACGCCTAGCAGCTCCATTCTGTTATTAGTGGTTCGCCGAAAGCCTTCGTAGAATTCTTTTTTATACGGTTTTCCAACCCATTCCATGACAACTCCGTAGCCACCATTTCCCGGATTTCCTTTGGCGGCACCATCTGTATAAATATGTACGTCGTGTTCCATTTTTAATTTTTAGACCATAAAGTCTTTAGCTTATTATTGTTTAGTCAAAATTGCGGCAAACTCTCATTGAAAACAGTCTCCGTTTATTAACCTCGAAATCACCTTGGGGAAAAACTCTTGCTCCAATTTATGGATTTTTGCTGCTACATCTTCTGGAGTTTCAACAGCCGTCAAAACCACTTTTTGCTGAAAAATGATATTCCCTTCATCATAATTTTCATTTACAAAATGAATGGTAATTCCCGTTTCCTTTTCCTTATTCTCTACAACTGATCTGTGAATATGCATGCCAAACATTCCCTTTCCGCCATACTTAGGCAACAAGGCGGGATGAATGTTTATGATCTTATTGGGATAAGCGTTTATGATGTTTTGGGGAAATTTCAATAAAAACCCCGCCAAAACAATCCAATCCGCTTTGAAATTATTTAATTTTTGTAATACTTCGCCTTCATTTAAGTCTTCTTTTGAGAAAATTTCTAATGGTACGCTATACTTTTTTGCTTTATCAATTACACCAGCATTTGGGTTGTTTGTAAAAACAGCCACGACACTTCTATTTTCGGTTTTTTCGAAAAAATGCATGATGTTTTCAGCGTTAGTACCCGATCCAGAAGCAAAAACAACAATTCTTTTCATAACCTAGTCTCTTTTAATTGCACAAAAAAAAGCATAATAAATGAAAATAAATAACATTGCGTCTGCTTTGTTAAAATAAATTTCATAAATTAGATGTCACATTTATTAACTAAATAGTTGTTTTAAAATAAAGTTTTTTATTTTTGCCAACAAATTAAATTCTAAAATTAAAGATTATGTCAGACATTGCATCAAGAGTAAAAGCGATTATCGTAGACAAATTAGGTGTTGACGAAAACGAAGTTGTAACAGAAGCAAGCTTCACTAATGATTTAGGAGCTGACTCATTAGACACTGTTGAGCTTATTATGGAATTCGAAAAAGAATTTGACATTCAAATTCCAGACGATCAAGCAGAAAACATCGCTACTGTAGGTCAAGCAATCTCTTACATCGAGGAAGCTAAAAAGTAATAAAGTACACACCCGTTTGCAATCCTGTAAACGGGTGTTATTATTTTTTTAAAATTAAATTCGAGATTGAAATTCAATCAAAACTATATTTATTGTAACACCCATGGCTCTTTTGTAACATAATACAGTAAAGAAAGCGTGGGTTTTATTTGTTTAAAGATAACAAAAATAAAGATTTTATGGTATTAAGACGAGTTGTAGTAACAGGTTTAGGCGCTCTTACACCTATTGGAAATAACATTGAAGAATATTGGAACGGACTTATTAACGGCGTTAGTGGAGCCGCACCAATAACTTATTTTGATGCTTCAAAGTTTAAAACTCAGTTTGCTTGTGAATTAAAAAACTTTAATGCTGAAGATTTTTTAGACAGAAAAGAAGCCAGAAAAATGGACCGCTATGCACAATACGCAATGGTTTCATCGGATGAAGCGGTGATTGATGCTGGTTTTAATTTCGAAAAATTAGACAAAGATAGAGTAGGTGTTATTTGGGGTTCCGGAATTGGAGGCTTGGAAACCTTTCAAATCGAAATGTTGAACTTTGCAGCGGGAGATGGCACACCAAAATTCAATCCCTTTTTTATACCTAAAATGATTTCTGACATTGCCGGTGGACACATTTCTATAAAATACGGCTTTAGAGGCCCAAACTTCACAACGGTTTCTGCTTGTGCCTCTTCCACCAATGCAATTATAGATGCTTTTAATTACATCAGATTAGGTCATGCAGATGCTATGGTAACTGGGGGCTCAGAAGCTGCAGTAACCATTGCAGGAATGGGCGGTTTTAATGCCATGCATGCCTTATCAACCAGAAATGACGATCCTAAAACAGCTTCTCGTCCTATGGATAAAGACCGAGATGGTTTTATTTTAGGCGAAGGTGCTGGCGCGTTAATACTTGAAGAGTACGAGCACGCTGTAGCACGTGGCGCTAAAATTTATTGTGAAATAGGCGGTGGCGGTATGTCTGCTGATGCTTATCACATTACGGCTCCACATCCTGATGGATTAGGCGCTAAAAACGTAATGCTAAATTGTTTGAGAGATGCTGGTCTTCAAGCAACTGATGTAGATGGTGTAAATATGCACGGAACTTCTACTCCCCTTGGTGATATGGCAGAATCCAAAGCAATATTGCATGTTTTTGGTGAACATGCATACACGATGAACCTGAATTCTACTAAATCCATGACGGGTCATTTACTTGGCGCAGCGGGAGCAGTAGAGACCATTTCTTCTATTCTTTCGTTAAAACATGGAATAGTACCTCCTACCATCAATCATTTTACAGATGATGAAAACATTGATTCTAAACTAAACTTTACCTTTAACAAAGCTCAGAAAAGAGACATGAACGTTGTTATGAGTAATACTTTTGGTTTTGGAGGTCACAATGCTTGTGTATTAGTAAAAAAATTAGAAATCTAATTATAGATGCGTATAATCAGAAAAATATTTTCAAAATCCCGTTCTCTAGAAGACGGGATTTTTTTTGATTCTATTCAAAAAATTTTAGGATTTGCTCCAGTAAATCTTGATTGTTATAAAAAAGCGTTTACCCATCGCTCTTCGAATCGTTTGGATATACTAGGAAATCCTATTAATTATGAACGTTTAGAATTCCTAGGAGATGCCATGCTAAGTTCTGTCATTGCTGCTCATTTATTTAACAAAGCCCCAGCCGGTGATGAAGGTTATCTTACCAAAATGCGCTCTAAAATTGTAAGCAGAGAACACTTAAACGAATTGGGAAAAGATCTAAATTTAATCCAATATATCGAAAGTAAAGTGCCTCTTCAGCATTTTGGCGAAAACATTCATGGCAATATTTTCGAATCACTAGTGGGAGCCATATACTTAGACCGTGGTTATGTATATTGCGAAAAATTCATTCAAAAGAGAGTTATAATTCCGTACGTGGACATTGTCAGATTGGAAGGCAAAGTAATCAGCTATAAAAGCTTAGTCATCGAATGGTGCCAAAAAGAAAAAAAAATATTTCATTTTGATATTTTCGAAGACAATGCCATCGATGGACAACGCCTTTTTGGTGTTAAGCTTAGTATCGATGATAAAGTAATTGCGAAAGCCAGAGCCACTTCAAAAAAGAAAGCAGAAGAAAAAGCATCACAGCGTGCTTATTTTGCATTTCAAGAAAAAATGGACAGAAAATAACTTCACTATTCTTAAAACTATAACGTTATCGTTCATAAATTAACAAAAACATCCTCTCTCAAGAGACCAATACTTCGCTAGAAATACTATATTTACATCTTATTTTTTCATAAAATGGCTATTCATAAACTGGATCTTGGCGAATTTGACGAAATAGATTACTATCTTTTTGCAATTCATACTTCATTAGAGGACTATCGATTGGCCTTTTTTATTAATCAAAAATTACCAGTGAATCTTAGTAAAAGTGAAAATGAAATTCAGATCACTATAAAAGAAGGACAAACAAATTTTTCCAGATTTTATTATAATGTTCAAGAAAGTAGCATTTCCTGGAATTTAATTCAGAATAAAAATGAGGTGCTCCAATTTAATAAAGGAATCACTCACAATCTATTTTCAAATGTGACTGTAGAAGTAGCAACAAAAGTTTTTTTACTTCCTGAATTTAAAAAAGTAGATTATTTTTTGAAAATTGAAAAGAACAACGATGCTATGGACATATCCAAAATACAACTACTATTAAATACCATAGACAGCATATCCGCAGTTTACATAGTAGAAACAAATAAAATAAAATCTAAAAACAATTTAATTTTTTAATACAAATGCTTACAAACAAAAAAACTAAAATTGTAGCCACACTTGGGCCCGCATGTAGTACAAGAGAAATCATAAAAGACATGATTGACGCAGGTGTAAATGTGTTCCGAGTAAATTTTTCACATGCTGACTACGAAGATGTAAAAGAAAAGATAAACCTTATAAGAGGTTTAAATGAAGAGTTTGGTTATACCACTGCTATCCTTGGCGATTTACAAGGCCCTAAACTTCGAGTTGGAGTAATGGAAGAAGGAGTTGTAGTGCAAGATGGCGATTTAATTACTTTTACTACCGCCGAAGACCTCCTTGGTACTGCCAAAAAAGTTTTCATGAAATATAAAAACTTTCCAAATGATGTAAATCCTGGCGAAAGAATTTTACTTGATGACGGTAAACTTATCTTTGAAATTGTGGAAACTGATAAAAAATCAGAAGTTATTGCACGAGTAATTCAAGGTGGTGAATTGAAATCTAAAAAAGGAGTTAATTTACCAAACACTAAAATATCTCTCCCTGCAATGACGGAGAAAGATATTGCAGATGCGATATTTGCTATAGAACAACATGTCGACTGGATTGCATTATCATTTGTAAAAACACCAGAAGACCTGCAAGACTTGCAGGAATTAATTGCTAAACATTCGGACTATAAAATTCCAATAATTGCCAAAATCGAAATGCCTGAAGCACTAGAGAATATCGACAAAATCGTTGCCTACTGCGATGGTTTGATGGTAGCACGTGGTGATTTAGGTGTGGAACTTCCTGCTCATGAAGTACCTTTAGTACAAAAAGAATTGATTCGCAGAGCCAAAACTGCTCGTATTCCTGTAATTGTTGCCACACAAATGATGGAAACAATGATCACTAGCTTGACACCGACACGTGCCGAAGTAAATGACGTGGCGAACTCTGTTATGGATGGTGCTGATGCTGTCATGCTTTCTGGAGAAACCGCGACTGGTAATTATCCCGTTCAAGTAATCCAAAAAATGACACAAATCATAGAAGCAGTTGAAGATTCTCCACTTATTCAAGTGCCACAAAACACCCCACAAATAAAAACAAAGCGGTTTATAACTAAAACGATTTGTCATCATGCGGCCACTATGGCAAATGTAATCAAAGCAAAAGCCATTTGTACATTGACAAACAGTGGGTATACTGCTTTTCAAATTTCAGCTTGGAGACCAAATGCACATATTTTAGTATTTACCTCAAACAAAAGAATCCTTACCCAACTTAATCTACTATGGGGAGTGAAATCTTTTATTTACAATAAAGACGAAAGTACGGATGATACTGTTACTGACGTTAACGAAATTGTAAAAGAAAAAGGATTTGTCAAAAAAGGAGATTTTCTTATTAATTTAGCAGCAATGCCAATTAAGGATAAAGGAATGGTTAACACCTTAAGAGTTTCAGAAATAGAATAGGTTATCCGTTTATGGAGACCATTATAAAACCGTCTTGCTAATGTTGCAAGACGGTTTTTTATTTTCATGAAAGACCGCTCTTTTGCAAAAAAAATTAAGAACAATTAAACACTCTTGTGCAAAATAAAATTTATATTTGACTAACAAAAAATCACTATAATTATGAATTTTAGTTCTAAAAATCCATTTTTAAATAATAAAACTTTTTCGACTGCAGTTTCAAAAAAAGACCAAGTACATCCAGCCACTATTATCGATTATAATGACGAGATGACATTATCAGGAACTATTAATAGAAGTTTGATTTTATTCTTACTTCTCACAGCTTCCGCAACCGTAATTTGGTGGATGACATTTAATGGTATGAACCCAATGGCTCCAGCGATTGGAGGTGCCGTCATGGGATTAGTTTTAGTTCTCATTGCTGCTTTCAAACCACACTATTCCCCTTACCTTGCTCCTGGTTATGCTTTGTTTGAAGGTTTATTTATTGGTGGAATTTCAGCTTTATTTGAAGCAAAGTATCCCGGAATCGTAATTCAAGCCGTTGGTGCAACATTTGTAACTTTTATGGTTTGCCTAATATTGTATAAATACAAAATTGTAAAAGTAACAGAACAATTCAAATCAGTCGTTGTGGCTGCAACACTTGCAATTGCAACATACTACCTTATTTCGTGGGTTTTTTCGATGTTTAGCAGTTTTACACCCGTGCATTATGGGAACTCACTGATGAGTATTGGAATCAGTATTTTTGTAATCGTCATAGCCGCTTTAAACTTATTCTTAGATTTTGACCGAATTGAAAAAGGAGCTGAGCAAAAAATGCCAAAATACATGGAATGGTACAGCGCCATGGGATTGATGATAACGTTAGTTTGGCTGTACATTGAATTTTTAAGGCTGCTTTCTAAAATGAATAGCAGAAATTAACACTCATGCAAAAATTTAAAAAAGGAAAACCCTTTACAGAATGAAAATGCCCCAAAAAGTTAGAAACTACTTGGGGCACTTTTTAAGGAAGGAAAAGTAAAGTATGACTGCGCCTTTAAATCAAAAGGATTTTTATATTATGCAGCTTTTTCAAAAGCTATGTAATGCCTTAATTCACCCTTACTGTTGAAAACGGGAAATCCTTTTATCAAACAAACATAGACCTCACCATTCTTTTTATAATTCATAACTGTTTTTTCGAAAGGCTGTTGGTGTAATATTGCCTTACGAATTTCATTTGACGTAATCTGGTTTGTGGCTTCACCTTGAAACATCTTTGGACTTTTACCCAGCACTTCTGCTGCAGAATATCCATTCATTGTCATCATGTTATGTGATGCAAAAACAATTTGTAATTTTACATCCGTTACTACAATTACTTCCTCTTTAAGGCTTTTTTTAAGATCCCAATTGTTTTGAGCCCATTTATTTTGTACTGCGATTGCATTCAATTTACTCAAATCTGCAAAAAAGTTTTTAATTGCAGACAAAAAATCACTGTGAAAATCCCACGAATATACTGGCACAGTCTTAATTGTTAAATTGCTGTGGTACATCGCAATAGCCTCTTCATATTGTCTAAAATCACTCATGATATATTGATTTAAAGATCAAATGTAATTTTATTTACGACAATAAAATAATACTTTTCAAACTTTAACCCTTGTTGAACGCAATGCGTATCATTTAGAAATCGAATTTTAACTGTACCACAACGAATTTCTTCTGCTCTGTATTCAAATTGCTTACTGAAATACCAAGCAATCGTACAGAATCCTTCATTCGTTCTTGATACAAAAGCTCGCTAACAATTTCTAATAGTAAGATTTTATCAGATATAAAATAAGGCATCGTTTTACTACGAGTTTGCTGTGAAAAGTCGCTGTACTTTATTTTTAAAGTTATTGTTTTACCAGCAACAGTGTGTTTTTTTAATCTTTTTTCTAAAGCATTCGCTATGCTCTCCAATTTCTCCATCATAAAAATTTCCGAAGAAAGATTAACATCAAAAGTATGCTCTGCGGCAACTGATTTAGTAATTCGATTTGATCTAACCTCACTGTTGTGAATGCCTCTCACCACATTGTAATAAAAATTACCAGATTTGCCAAAGTGTTTCTCTAAAAAATCTAAAGACTTATTTTTTAAATCTAGTCCTGTAAAAATTCCTAGCTGGTACATCTTTTCGGTTGTGACTTTTCCAACGCCATGAAATTTCCGGATGGCTAGTTCCTCTAAAAAAGAAACAACCTCTTCTGGATTAACTGTTTTTTGACCATTCGGCTTGTTGTAATCGCTGGCAATTTTAGCCACAAACTTATTAACTGAAATTCCAGCCGAGGCGGTCAAACCGACTTCATCAAAAATGCGTTCTCTGATTTCCCTTGCCAATAAGGTTGCACTTGGATTTCCTTTTTTATTAACAGTGACGTCTAAGTACGCTTCATCAAGCGATAAAGGCTCTACAAGATCCGTATACTCATAAAATATTTTTTGAATCTTGCTAGATATTTGCTTGTACCTCTCAAATCGTGGTTGTATAAAGAGGAGCTCTGGACAATTTTTTTTAGCCATAACTCCACTGATGGCACTACGAACTCCAAATTTCCTAGCCTCATAACTTGCTGCAGCAACGACTCCACGGGTTTCAGAACCTCCAACGGCAATGGGTTTTCCGCGTAGAGCCGGATTGTCCAGTTGCTCAACAGAAGCATAGAAAGCATCCATGTCAACGTGTATAATTTTCCTAATTGGAATTAAATCCTGCATCTTAATCGAATTGAATAATAATTCTGCTTTTTCAACGACTCCTTACACTACAAATTTTTAACCTCTTTTACATGCAAATAATTTTCGGCTACAGCTGATTTATTTTTAATTTCTGTTGGAAAAAAGAAACTAAAGGGTCTTGACTTGAAATGATTTAAAATCGATACGGTTACGAATCGAAGTTCAAATAATGAGATCGCTCGCGAACGGAATGCCAAGCCTAATGAAAGACTGAAACTTACCATAAAGTTGACCAAACCTATAATTCCAATGCCAAAAATACCCCAAAATAACATCGAATCACTAACTTCATAATTGGCTCCATACAAAGCTAAAGCAAGGTTCCCACTGGCAAAAGTAATGTGTCTAATATCAAGATTTAATCCTAAAAACAACCCAATGGATGCCGTGCTACCCATGAATATTCCAAACCAGAAATTAGAAATAATTCCTGCCCATCTTTTTTCATACAATTTTGCTAGTTTCAAAGTTTTTATTTTTCCTAAATTCCTTTTAAGGAAAGGATGTTCTGTAATTCTAAAATAAACCTGATTGTGTTTGTCTCTATTGGCCACACTGCCAGAGATAATCCCCGATAAAAATAGAAAGACCCCAGCTATAGCTGCATGAAGTATGGCTAAAGAGTGAATGGGACTCAAATCAATAAGTAAACCTTCCCATTTAGTTGCAGCAATATTGTACTGCATCGTGTAATCAATAAGCCAGATTCCCAATAAGGAAACTGGAAAAGCCATAATTACATTTCCTACGAAAGCGATAAACTGAGACCGAAATACCCGTGCAAATAAAATAGCAAAAGCTTTATACTTTTCAGCATCTCTACCCTGCTTCAGCACGCCCTCTTCAAGTGCTTTAATCAAAGCAGCAGCAGTCATTGCAGGTTGCTTAGTTGCCAAAGTAAAGCCTAACAGATAAATTGCTATAAAACCAAAAGCATAATTCATACTGTAAAGAAAAGCATGTCCAAAAAAACTGGTGTCGGCCTTAGAAAGCAATACTTTGATAACACACAAAATTCCTACTATCAAACCACCTCCTAACGCTGTTTTGAACATCTTAAAATATTCATTACGACCTTCTGTAATATATTGCTCGCCTGTTTTAGCCGTATGCTGTGTAATCTCGTATGAAATCAATTGGGTACTTTCTGCTACAAATTTTCGAACATTGTTTTTGTAGCAATTAAACTTTATTAATCGCGAAGCTACTATAATCCCATTGTTCTTTTTATCTTTCTCACTGTCTACTATCAGTAATGAAATTAAAAATTTCAGGCGCTTTAATTGCTGTCTAATTTTTAATAAATTCTGGTTTACACGAAGTGAAATACCGTATTTTGAACTATTATGAAATGCTTTCTCCACAAATTCTTCGCATTGCTTGTGCAAAACTAATAACTGCGCATATGATAAATCATTTGACGTAATGTAATGCCTGTCTGACATTCTAATTCGATCTTCCAACAAAAACAATTCCTTTTCAAAAGCAGAAAATGGACTTTCGAGATCATCAAATTCGGGCACCATTTTGATTACATCCGTTTCCATAGCGCGACCACTGATGCGCTGCGTAATCAAATGCATAGCAACTAATAACTCCGACATAATAGAATCAGGCTCCGCACTTTCATAAATCGACTTGAATCCCAAAAGATCGTAAACTTCACCTAATTGGTTCAATGGTATTTGGTTAATCCAAATCCCATCATTGGCAAGATAAAAAACCTGATTCAGCACATATTCTAAAGTATCAATCTGTGGCTGATAAGGCAAGAACTTAGCGAAAATTCTCTTTTTTACTTCAAAAAGAAAATCTACATCTTGCAAAATAGCAGCATCAGAAAGAATTTTATTAAATTTCCTGTCTTTTAAGATCTCTTTGAGGTAGATAGAAAACTGTTTCCTACACGCATAATTTTCTTTTAAAAAAGAAATAATTTCTTGCAAATCTACCTTTTGTCCCTTTTTGACTTTTAAAGGGCGTATCAGACGAATTAACTCAACTAAAGGTTCCAAGCTGTCGTTTGTCTCGCGCCAAGATTGTGCCTCACCAAAAAATTCAGTTAAAAGTCCTGCAATAGTGGCCTTAGGCTTCGCTTTGAAAAATTCCTTCATTCTTTTAGTTCAATTTTTGTAAAAATACAAATAGGCCAAACAAATTCAGCGAACTTATTCATAAAAAATTGATACGTAAGGGCAAAAAAGTAAATAAATACCATTACTTTTTTGAATTGCCTTCTTTTATATTTTCGAGATTATAATTATAGTGCTGCACAACCTTAGTAAATGAAACGCAACTTCGCATCTACAAACTAAAGTAGCAATTCGTTTGCAGTAAAAAGATAGAAACCGACTAAAGTAAAAATATTTAATACCTTTGAATTCTGAGATTAGAAACAATAACAAAGAAAATCTTCCAATACTAAAGCTGTTTTTTTTTAATAGTAAAAAGAATATTAGGAAATATCTGTTTCAGCAAATAAACTTACTATTGCTGACCAAACAAACAATTGCAAGCAGTAAAAACTCAAAACGATATGATTGAAATAGAAAGAAAATTTTTGGTTAAAAATATATCGTTCAAGGCACTCGCTTTTGCTCAGAATCCTATTGCGCAAGGCTATTTGAGTTCCGTTCCCGAACGTACGGTTCGCATACGCATCAAAGGTGACAAAGGATTTTTGACTATAAAAGGGAATTCAAATAAAACAGGGATGTCCCGATTTGAATGGGAAAAAGAAATCCCTATTGCTGAGGCTAAAGCATTACTACTATTATGTGAAGAAGGCGTCATTGAGAAAACCCGTTTTGAAATAAAATCTGGGAATCACACTTTTGAGGTAGATGAGTTTTACGGTAAAAATGAAGGGTTAATTGTTGCAGAAATCGAACTTAACGCTGAGACGGATTCTTTTGATAAACCAGAATGGCTTGGTGATGAAGTAACCGGTGATATCCGCTATTACAATGCTTATTTAAGCAAAATTCCCTTCCAGAAATGGTGATTATTTGCTCAACACTTCAATAGTTACCAGCATTCCTCCACTCCCTCTATTAGAAGTAATATCCATAAATGCCCGTTTTGAGAGGTCAATTTCCCTAG
Source organism: Flavobacterium fryxellicola (assembly GCF_900143245.1). Lineage (GTDB taxonomy): Bacteria > Bacteroidota > Bacteroidia > Flavobacteriales > Flavobacteriaceae > Flavobacterium > Flavobacterium fryxellicola. The sequence goes on along the minus strand of NZ_FRDK01000001.1, from coordinate 690,458 downwards.
ACTTTACAAAAGGTCCTCTATCTGTGATTTCCACAATTACCCATTTTCCATTTTTTTCATTAGTGACTCTAACTTTTGTCCCAAAAGGAAGTTTTTTATGTGCAGCCGTATATTTGTTATTGTCAAATTTTGTACCACTAGTAGTGCGTCTTCCGTTGAATTTATCTGCATAATAAGAAGCATGGGCTGCTTTTTTGAAAGGCTTAAAAACGCCCAATACCGTTACTAAAGAATCCAATTTTTTTTCCTCAATTTGAATTCCCATTTTACTCTTTTTGATGGAGTCTTTTTGAACTAAGGTTTTCTGTCTTACTGAACTTTGACTATAAGCTGCGCAAATTATTACCAGTAAAAAAAATAAAGTAATTGATTTTTTCATATATCTTGTGTTAGTTAAACCTATTTTACAAAAACCATACCTAGAAAAAAAAAGCTCTATTTCTAGAGCTTTTTATTAGGTTTTTTATAACCATATTTTCCATGGAATTCTACTCAATATAAGCAATAATCCCAAACCATAGAAAATAGAAAAGGTTTTAAACTTTGACTCACTAGTCATCAATTTTTTATGTTTAGACCAACCTATAGTGATTAATACAATAGCAATAACATTGATTAACGGATGCTCGAGCGCTAACAATCGGCTTTCCGTTGTTAAACCTCCCATTCCCACCGCTTTTATCATATTTAATCCGTTAGGAGAAACAAAATATAAAATGATACCCACTAAAAATTGAATGTGAATTGCAATCAAGGCAAACAAGGCAATTTTTCGATCTTTGGAAAAAAATTCTTTTTTAGAAAACATTCCAATTAAGGAATTTACCACCGCAACCACCAATACTAGAAGTGCCAAATAAGCCCAGCCAGAATGAAATTTTTGAATAAAATCGTACATATTTATTATTTTTGTTTTAACAAATATAACAAAAAAAGGCATAAAAAAACCACGTCTCTCAACGTGGTTTTTAAAATATTCAAAATCTTAAAATATTATTTTCCAAAAATATACCTCAAAGTAAACTGTGCTTGCCAAACATCAAATGTTGACGCATTTTTCTGAAAAGTATCTTTAATTAGAACTCTAGTTCCGTTAGCTTCTACTTGAGTTGCTAATTGGTAAAAAGGAACATTTGATGTCGTAGTTCTGTAATTTAAAACATTCGCATTAGTAACTCTTTGCGTTACACCCCAATCTTTATTGATAAAATTGGTAAAGTTTAAAATATCAGCTCTAAATTGGAAGTTATTCTTTTTACCAGCAATCGTAATATAAAAATCTTGAGTTGCAGATAAATCTAATCTATGTAACATTGGCAAAACTCCTCCATTTCTTTCAGCATATTGTCCTCTTCTTGTAGAAAGATATTTATCTTGATTGATGTAAGCATCATAAGCCAATTGTTGTTGCGCTTCTGTGTAAGCTGTCACAACAGTTCCATTTGTTACTGACAGTGGTTGGAAACGAATTTCAGTAGCGCTGTTTGGAACATAAATCAAGTCGTTGTTCGACACTCGGTCCCCATTCATATCACCTCCATAAGAATATGAAAACGGTCCTGATTGCTCACCTATGTATCCTAAGTTGATTGAAGTAGCTGCTCCTACATTTTTACCATATTCAATTTTATAACCTACGATACCTACTAATCTATGTGGTGTATTATTGTTAGATAATGTTAATGGCAAATCGTTATTTCCATTTACTGATCTGGCACCAGTCCATGAACCAGAAGCAATAGAACCAGCAGATAATAAATCATTAGCACTTGAGTGCGTGTATGCGAAAGATCCCCAAAGACCTTTTTTATATGGATACTCTAATTTAAAAGTGGTAGAATAAAAATATCCTTTATCTGTATTACTCAAAACTACTGCACTTGAAACATTATCATTTACACGTACACCCGCATCGTTACGAGCATATCTAGGTCTGTTATCCGGTCCACTAAAAGTTCCAACTGGAGCATCAAAATTAGCATTGTAATAATTGATTGCATTAATGTTTCTTTGAAAAATTCCTTCAACTGTACCAACAAAACCTAAAGGAAGTTTTTGATCAACAGCTATATTTGTTTTCCAAACTTGAGGAAACTTAAATTTTTTATCTGAAAAAGCCAATTCAAACGTAGTAGGAAGAGTTGGAGTAGCTGGAATAAAATAATCATTAGGATTAGGAGTAAAACCATATCCACCAGCTGATAATGCAGGTCCACTAACATCAACAAAACCTGTAAGTACTCCATTATTTCCAATAGCGTTGGACAAATAAACTGAAGGGGCTCTACCTGTAAATATACCACTACCTCCACGAAGTAAAGTAGATGCATCACCATTTAAGTCTAAGTTGAAACCAACTCTAGGCTCAAATAAATATTGTGTGTCAGGCATGTCACCTGTATTGAACTTTTGTCCTTGTGCAAATGTCAATGCAGTAACTGCAGGATTTTCAAGAGCTGTATCAGCAAACCAAACTGCTGACGCACGAATACCTACTGTTAATTTGAATCTGTCACTCAATTTCATTTCATCTTGCGTATATAAATCAAGTTTATTTGATTTAAATATTTGTAATGGCTCTTGAGCACCCGGTAAAGCTGAATATCTAAATTGGAAACGTGCAGGAAGAGCCGTAGTTGATGGCATCCCTCCACTATTAGCTGATTGATTTGCTGCAGCGTAGAAATCATTTAACGAATTAAATATGTAAACACCGTTCGACCCAGAGAAAAACAAGTTACTTGATTTAAAATATTCAAAATTGCTACCGAATAATAATGAATGCTTCCCTATAGTTTTAGTCAGATTGTTGGTAAAGTGCAAAGTAGAATAAGACAATTTATTTCCTTGCGTAAATGGATCTAAACCAGCTGAAATAGCAGTAGTAGATCCGTCTAATATATCAATTGTCGGGAACAAACCTCCACCTTGTAAAGCTCTATCTTCAATTTGTTTGTCATATCCTGCGATAAAGTTATTGTACCAAGAATTGCTTAATTTACTATTCAATTCTAAAACAACTGATCTTGTGTTATCTTGAATAACATAACCACTATTTTTAAAAGACATTGCTAATGGACTTGTTCTTCTGTCACCAAAACCTAATGATCTTGAATTTGAAGTTAGCTCATCAGAATTAGAATCGTGATGAACATAACGTGCTGTTAATTGATGATTGGCATTAATATTCCAGTCAATTCTAGCAAGGTATTTTTTTGAAAGTCTTTCTGCATCATAGTTCTCCCATGGTCCAGTTGTATAATTAAACTTCTCTTGCAAGAAATTAGAAAGCGTTTCCATTTGCGCATAAGTAGGTCGAGAGACCTGAGCACTTGGCTGAGGAGAACCTGTAGATGTCCATGTTGTAGCTGGGCTTAAATTTTCTACAGTTTCAAAATTTCCAAAGAAAAACAATTTATCTTTAATGATTGGCATTCCAATTCTAGCACCCCAGATTTTTTCTTCAAATTTTCCAGGAACAATAACTCTTTCTCCCGCTTTAGTACCAATAAAATCTTTTTTATTGCTACGGAATGAATTATATACTGATCCCTCTACTTCATTTGTTCCACTTTTTGTAACGGCATTTATTCCAGACCCTAAAAATCCTGATTGACGCACATCATAAGGAGCAATGCTTACTTGTAATTGTTCGATAGCATCTAAAGAGATTGCTGTAGAACCTGTTCTACCTCCTGCTTGTGAATCACTACCTAAACCAAAACCATTATTGAATACAGAACCATCAATAGTAAAGTTATTTAATCTTGAATCCTGTCCTCCAAAAGTACCATTACTACCTGCATTGGCATTGTACTTTGTGATTGAATTTATAGAACGTGCACCTGTTACTGGCACCGCTGTTATTTCTCTATTAGAAAATTGCTGAGAAGCTCCGGTTCTTCCTTTATTGAAATTACCTTTTGATTTTGTAGAAACAATTACTTCACTCAAAGCATTTGATTCTTCTTCTACAACAACATTTACAGTTAAGTTATTACCTAAAGGAGCGGTAATTTCTGTGATTTCTGTTGTTTTGTAACCAACGTAAGTCACCTTTACTGTATAAGGACCTCCTGGTCTAATTCCTTGCACTGCATACCGTCCATTACCATCCGTAGTAGAATAGTATTTAGTTCCTGTTGGCTTGTGAACAACCTCAACTGAAGCTCCCGGAAGAGTTTCTCCAGCATTTGATTTAACAGTACCAGACATAGCAGAACTAGTAACCTGCGAATGACCTACAACTGATAAAAAAATAATCAAAATAAAAATAATTCTTTTCATTTTTGTTTTTTGTTTAGTTTAAAAATATTTGGCAAAATTATAACATTTTTAGTTTAATAAGTTAATACAACGTTAAGAATTCCTGTTTTTGAAAAAATGAGGAATTCAATTAAAAATAATTCTATCGGTATTTTTAACAATAAAAAGGTTTTGTATCAATAAATACCTGTTTTTATTAAACTATTGTCACTATTTATCAAATTGCAACCATTAAAAAAAACTCAAAAAAATCAATAAAACTATTAAAAAAGAGACACTTAGCCATAAAAAAGCCCTGATTTCACTCCAATCAGGGCCTTAAAAACTATATTTACCGCTCTAAAAAGAGCTATCAATTCAAATTATGTGAAAATTTATGAAAAATATAAATTTTCTAGTTCTTTTTATTTCTTAAAAAATGATTCAATAAAAATGCCGTAGAACTATCATGACTTTGAACTTTTTCCGTATTAATTTCCTCTAGTATAGAGTTTGCCAATTGTTTACCTAACTCGACTCCCCATTGATCAAAACTAAAAATATTCCAAATAATACCTTGAACAAAAATTTTGTGTTCATACAACGCAATTAAAGATCCCAAGGTTGCTGGTGTTAGTTTTTGAATTAAAATAGTATTCGTTGGTTTGTTTCCTGCGAATACTTTAAAAGGCAAAAGAAATTTAGCTTTCTCTGCTGCAAGCGCTTGCTTATCAAATTCCGCTTGTACTTGTGCTTCCGGTTTACCATGAAGTAATGCCTCGGTTTGCGCAAAAAAGTTAGACATCAGCTTATTATGATGATCTTCATCTCCATATAAAGGATTCACAAATCCAATAAAATCAGTTGGAATCAATTTTGTTCCTTGATGCATTAATTGAAAAAAAGCATGTTGTGCATTCGTTCCTGGTTCTCCCCAGATAATAGTTCCGGTTTGATAGTGGACCGGCTTGCCATCACGACCCACACTTTTACCATTGCTTTCCATTGTTCCTTGCTGCAAATAAGGTGCTAATTTTTGCAAGTATTGTGTGTACGGAATCAAAGCTTCACTTTCGGCACCATAAAAGTTGTTGTACCAAACACTTAACAAAGCTAAAATCACGGGCATGTTTTTATCGAAATCGGCTGTTTTAAAATGTTCGTCCATCTCATTTGCTCCTTTCAACAAATCATTAAAACTATCGTATCCTACCGCTAAACTTATCGTAAGGCCAACTGCACTCCACAATGAGAATCGACCTCCAACCCAGTCCCACATGGGAAAAACATTGTCTGGATTTATACCAAATTCAGTTACTTTATCCATATTGGTGGAAACCGCAACAAAATGTTTCGCTACATCCGCTTGAGTTGTTCCAAAATCTGGGGACAAAAACCATTTTCTAATGGTTTCAGAATTAGTCAAGGTTTCCTGTGTGGTAAACGTTTTAGAAACAATAACAAACAAGGTTGTTTCAGGATTTAACTTTTTAATGATTTCATTGACATGATCACCATCAACGTTGGAAACGAAATGAACATTTAAATGATTTTTATAAAACTGTAATGCCTCTACCACCATAGCGGGTCCCAAATCTGAACCGCCAATACCTATATTCACAACATCTGTAAACGGTTTCCCTGTAAAACCGGTTCTACTGCCTAAGATAACTTCGTTTGTAAATGTCTCTATTTTACGTTTTACATTATACACATCAGAAATTACATTAATTCCATCAACAGTAACAACCGCTGATTCCTTAGCACGCAAGGCAGTATGCAATACGGCTCGGTGTTCAGTTTGATTGATTATGGCACCATCAAAATAATCCGCAATAGCACATTTAAGCCCCATTTCATCAGCTAGTTCTATTAATAATTGCATGGTTTCCTGATCAATACAATTTTTAGAATAATCAAGTAAAAAATCATTCCACTGCTGATTAAATTTATCAATTCTCGTAGGATCCAGTTGAAATAATTCCTGCATAGACACTTTTTGCATCTTGTTGAAATGCATTTCTAGTTTCTTCCAAGCAATTGTTTCCGTCGGGTTTATCGTATTTAAAGCCATTTATAAAGGATTTGTAGTAGTATTTAAATTCTGCCAAAAATACTCAAATTAGTTTTAATGAAAAATGAGTTTTGAATTATATCACAATTTTGTGGCAAAACAGTTAATTTGTGAAGTACGAAATAAACCAAAGGATGGTGATTTATAAGCAAAAACAATCCAAAGTCTAGAAAAAAGGCCCCAATTATAAATTGGCAACACTGTCCAATACAAATTTCAACGGCGTAATTGCTTTAATAAAACGATTTTTACTGGCACCACTCATCGGTTCTCCGGTTGGTAATTTAAGCTTAAGGGCATCTACTTGCCTGCCATTTTTCCAGAATCGATAACACACATGAGGTCCAGTAGCGAGACCTGTACTTCCCACTAAACCTATAACTTGTCCTTGATTGACCCGTTGCCCACGTCTTACTAATATTTTAGACATGTGCAGGTATTGAGTAGAATAGGTGCCGTTATGTTTCACTTTTACAAAATTTCCGTTCCCAGCAGTAAAACCGCTTTGCTCTACAATCCCTCCCGCAGTGGTCGTAATAGGAGTACCTCGTGGAGCAGCATAATCCGTTCCTTTGTGCGCTTTCCATCGGTGTTGCACTGGATGAAAGCGACTGGATGAAAATCGGGACGAAATTCTGCTGAATTTGATGGGTGATTTAAGAAAGAAATTTTTTAGGGTTTTTCCTTGCTCATCATAGTACTCTTTTTTATCTGAATTTAGATTCTTCGCAAAAGGAAATGCATAGATAATTTTACCTCTGTATTCAAAAAAGGAAGCTTCCAACTCTTCCACGCCGTCATAGATGCTATCATTTATGAATCGTTCCGTAAAAGTTATTGCAAACCGATCGCCTTTTTTGAGCTTCATAAAATCAATAGAATAGGCATAAATTTTAGCAATTTTGCTGGCTAGCGCTCCTTCTATCTTTGCATTGCCTAAGGTTTCAGACAATGATTCTTTTAAAACTCCGCCAATGGTTCGGCGTTTAATCGTAATGGGTTTTATTTTTTTGTAAACAACCACTGCGCTATCTCGCATATCAATTACGTAATAGGTTAACGCATCCGGTTGATATATAAAAACCTGTAAGTCATTCTTTTTATTTTTGGACCGAAGCAATGTAAAAGGCTTATTTATCCTGATGCTTCTTACATCAAAACTATCTCTTACTTTAGCGACAATATCAAATACTTTTCGATCTCCAATATTTTGCTCTTCTAGCAACGTGCCAAAAGTGTCCCCTCTTTTCACAGTGTCCTGAACTACATTAAAATCAGCATACACAAACCCAAACTCACTTTTTTTAGGGACTAATTTTACGATCTTTTCCTCCTTTATTTTCTCTACTTTTTTACATGATACTAAAGAAAATAGCGCTATAACAACTATAAATATTTGTTTCAAACCTTGTTTTTTAGTTCAACCTACATTTCTACTCCCCAATTTTCTAATTCATGGCTACTCCATAAATCCGGGAAGAAAATTCTTCTTTGGTATTTAGGATGCATGTATTTCTTCCAATCACTTCCACCCGTAGCTTCGCCATCTCCTTTTCCGCTTTGATCAATATATTTTTTTGCCGTATTCAAATGTTGCATTACCCAAGTGATATTGACCGTATGATCATACTGACGCATGGCTTGAATTAGCTCTGGATTTTTTTGATCTAATTCAGGCAATTGCTTGAATTTTTGCCAAATATTAATGGTGTTGTATTCTTCCATGTGTGATAAGAATATCTTTTTATATTTTCTTTCGAACTCCTCTAATAGAAAAGATTTCTTTCCGGTATGATACTCTTTTCCCGCTGCTTGCCAGTACAAATGCTCTAAGGCAAATTCGTAAGGTGTATTTCTATCAATTGAATCTCTATAACGATGATCGATCAGATTTATTAGGTCTGTGGACGAAAATTCTATCAGACGGTATTGTGCGCTTTGAAAACCACTAGCAGGAGTTAACGTATTTCTAAACTTCATGTATTGTTCAACTTCCATCCCATCGCCCATAATACTGAAGGAGGTGGTTAACATATCGAAATAACGACTAATTCGCATCAATCTTTCTGTAAAAAACACTGTATTGATCTCCTTACAATAAGAGATCTGCTGCATTTCCCACAGAATCATTTTGAATATTAATTCATTTACTTGGTGATACATGATGAAAACCATTTCATCAGGAAGCGTCGTTCTTTGGATTTGAAGGTTTAACAAAGCGTCTGTTTGAATATAATCCCAATACGTAATAGGTTTAGACCAAAGCAATCCTTCTAACTGCGTCTCTGTTTTTTGATTTATTGCATTGTATTTAAGCTCAATTTCTTTTAAGATAGCTTCTGAATTCTCGTTATTATTCATTATTATTTTGTTTTAAAAGGAGTCTTTAATCCTTTGTATGCATCAATATCTGCTTTAATTGAACCTACAGCTAAACTAGCTTTTATTCTAAGTGGCAATTTATTATCGTCATCCGAAATCCAAACGGTAAGACTTTCTTGCTCCTTAAAAACACGACCTGATTGTACTAAAGGTCTAAAAATCATCGCTGGAACAATGCCAAATTTAGTGGTAATATTTTCGCGCCCCATAAACTTTAGCTTAAATTTTGTCGTCTCATCATCAAAAAACATATCAATGGCCACCGCTTCGCCAATTTTTAACTTATCAATATTAGGATGATTCCTTAAATAATAAAAAGTGGATAAAATATCTTGTGTGTTTTTTGGAATGTAAAGCGTTTTTTCTGTCTTGTGTTTATAATCTTTTACAACCACTCTATTGCTGGATTGATTAAAAAAACCTTCTTGATTTTTAGTGTACCCTCCTTCATCAATTTTTCGAACAAACTGATATGGATTTCTGGTTTCTTTGTCAATATAACTTTCGTATAAATCGTCAACCTTGAAGAAAAATCGAGACATTCCGGTAGTGTATCCCTTACCGACAACATGAAACGTTTTTTTATTATTTATTGTCGCATCTTTGACTTCTAGCGTGGCATAACCCGCATTTACTATTCCGTAATGGATTCTAAATTTGAACCACTCGCCAACAGCATAAGCATCTTCCTGAGGGGAATCAAAGCTACTTACAGTTATAATCAATAAAAAGAATAAGAATAGTTTTTTCATTACTTGATTTGTCTATTTATGGACTGTACTAGCAAATTTTATTCCAAATATATCAAAACAAAAAAACTCAGTCAAATAATGACTGAGTTTTTATGCTATTAACTAACCAAAAAACTATAAACTATGAAATTTATATGAAATCAGGAAGGAAACCACCCCTTCCCTTTTTGCGAGTGCAAAGGTAGTTAACAAAACTAGTTATATTTGTTAAAAAAAAAGTTTAACACAACATTTACAAAAATATAGGTTGTTCATCGGTTATTTTTTCACAATGTGTAAAAATAACACCTATTTACAACGTTCCTCGCAATTGCTGTTCTCGTTCAATTGATTCAAAAAGCGCTTTGAAGTTCCCTGCACCAAAACCTTTGGCACCCATTCTTTGAATAATTTCAAAAAACAAGGTAGGCCTATCTTGTACCGGTTTAGTGAAAATCTGCAGTAAATAGCCCTCTTCATCCGCATCAACCATAATGGCTAATTTCTCGATTTCATTCAGGTCTTCTTTCATCATTTTCATGTGGTCACCCAATCGTTCTGGAATGGCTTGGTAATACGTGTGCGGTGGAGCAGATAAAAATTCGATTCCTCTTGCTTTTAATTGCGACACTGTTTTGATAATATCATCCGTAGCAATAGCGATGTGCTGAATTCCAGGTCCGCCATAAAAGTCCAAATATTCCTCAATTTGTGATTTCTTCTTTCCTTCTGCAGGTTCGTTGATTGGAAATTTGATTCTTCCATTTCCATTAGACATTACCTTACTCATCAAGGCTGAATATTCCGTATTGATTTGTTTGTCATCAAAAGATAGGAAATTCACAAATCCCATGACATCTTCATAAAATTTAACCCAAGTATTCATTTCATTCCAACCTACATTTCCCACCATGTGGTCTATGTATTTCAAACCTGTTGGCTCCGGGTTGTAATCGGATTTCCATTCTTTATATCCCGGTAAAAAAACACCAGTGTAGTTCTTGCGTTCTACAAAAATATGTACCGTTTCGCCGTAAGTATAAATTCCGGAACGCACCACTTCTCCAAATTCATCTTTTTCAATCGTTGGTTCCATAAAAGAGCGAGCGCCACGTTTCATGGTCTCTTCATAGGCACTAGTAGCGTCTTCTACCCAAAGAGCGGCCACTTTTACTCCATCACCATGTTTTCTCAAATGGTCGTGAATAGGAGAATCTTGTGTTAATGGCGTGGTTAATACAATACGAATCTTGTCTTGTTTCAAAACATACGAAGTTCTATCCCTTACTCCCGTTTCTAATCCGGCATACGCCAAAGATTGGTAACCGAAAGCCGTTTTATAGTAATGAGCCGATTGTTTTGCGTTTCCTACGTAGAATTCAACGTAATCTGTTCCTAATAAAGGGAGGAAGTCTTGTGCTCCTTCGAATATTTTTTCTAGTCCGTATTCTACTGATTTTACTTCTTTTGACATAATAAGCCCCTAATCCCTAAAGAGGGAATTCCTATTAGGGGTCAATAGGATTTTAGTTAAAATTATTTTTGTGCTTAATTTCTTAGATAAAATTTAGGTTTTCTAATTCCCCCTTTGGGGGTTAGGGGGCTTCCACCCAAGATTTGTAGTACTGACCGTCGTCCAGTCCCATCGCTTCTTCGGTTACCATCAACGGACGAAAAGTATCCACCATTACTGCTAATTCGTGGGTTTCTTTATGGCCTATGCTACGCTCCATCGCCCCGGGCGCAGGCCCATGCGGAATCCCTTTTGGATGCAAAGTAATATGTCCTTGCTCGATATTGTTGCGTGACATAAAATCGCCATCTACGTAATACAAAACCTCATCACTGTCGATATTGCTATGATTGTATGGTGCTGGAATAGATTTTGGATGGTAATCGTACAACCTTGGAACAAAAGAACAAACCACAAAAGTTGCTGTCTCGAAGGTTTGATGCACTGGTGGCGGCTGATGAACGCGCCCCGTTATAGGTTCAAAATTATGAATGCTAAATCCATAAGGAAAATTGTAGCCGTCCCAACCCACGACGTCAAAAGGATGCGTGGCATAAACCACTTCATGCATCATCCCTTCCTTCTTAATTTTGATCAGGAAATCCCCTTTTTCATCGTGTGTTTCTAACTCGTTTGGCAAAATAAAATCGCGTTCACAAAACGGGGAATGCTCGAGATGTTGACCCGATTCATTTTTATAGCGTTTTGGTGTATAAAAAGGAGCGAATGATTCTACGTAAAACAATCTGTTTTCTAGAGTATCAAAATCAATTTGGTAAATCATTCCGCGAGGAATAATCAAATAATCTCCATATTCGAAAGGGATATTACCCATCATGGTGCGCAATTTTCCTTTTCCTTTGTGGATGAAAATCATTTCGTCAGCATCGGCATTTTTATAGAAATAGGTACGCAACGATTGTCTCGGGGCTGCCAATCCTATCGTGCAATCCTTATTGACTAACATGGCTTTGCGACTGTCTAGAAAATCATCTTCGGGCTTAAGCTCAAAGCCTTTAAGCAGCAAAGATTTAATATTTTTCCCGATGGCAATTTTTGGTTCAACGGAATAGGATTTTAGAATTTCCTTTACTTGTGTTGGTCTGTGTACGTGATATAATAAGGAAGAATGACCGTGAAAACCCTCAGTCCCAAAAAGTTGTTCGTAATACAAACCTCCGTTTGGTTTTTCGAATTGTGTGTGTCTTTTTTGGGGAAAATCCCCCAATTTGTGGTATAAAGGCATGATTTTTTGTTTAAAAGTGTAACAAATTAAAGTATAGATTACTTTATTATGTGCTATGCTAAATCAAAAAAAGAGTCCTTATTCCGGATTTCTCTTGATAAGGAATTGAAGATACTCTAATAAACCTAGCCATTTTGTTTTCATTATAACAAATATCGGAATTATTATTGAAATAAATTATATTTAAAACAAAAAGCCAATACTAAACCAGGTAAATCCTTTAGGCTGTTCTGGGGACCACGAATATTTTATTTCTACTGGTCCAATCACCGTTTCTAAACCGTAACCAACAGCATATCCAGAATATTTTGGGATAGAAATCCAATCCACGGTCTCAAAAATTCGATCTCCAATATTAGCAAAATTTGCTGAAAAGTTGATGTGATTCTTTTTATAAAACTCATAATCGACCGTGCCTGTTGATTTTATATAACTATTAGCGACCAAACTCAAATAATCATAACCATATAAATATTTGAAATTATTAAGTGGATTGTATCCGTAACCGCCCAAAATAAAGTTGAAAAAAGCAACACTTTCTTGACCAAAAGAAAAACCCGCATCAGTTTGAAATTTGACAGTGGTATTTTTAAATAAAGTTGCCGCTACTGCAAAGTCACCTTTGGCGATAGAGAACGGTTGAAAATCGCCCGTATAGTTAGAAGAAAGCAAATAAGATTGGACATCACCTGCAAAATACCAACCTTTTTTGGGGAAATATTTGTTATCAAAAGAATCAAATTTTAAATAACCAAAAAGACTTAAATAGTTACTATTGTCAATTGTTGGATTCACATTGGCCAATGTTTCCGATTTTATCTTTAAATATTTAAGCTCTACACCACCTCCAATCAAGAATTTCTGAACAAATAAAGACTGAAAATACACTTGGTTGGTCATGTCACTAAAATCAACATTGACAGTGTTAAGATTGGGATTATTGAAAGCGATACTGCTTATTTCTTTCGCTACATTTCTATTAAACTGGTTGTAATGTGATTTAAAACCAAAACTCAAATTAAATCCATTTTCAATATAATAATCTAAATTGTACCTAAAATTGTCTCCCAAAACAATATCCAAAGAGGCGATGTCGTTTTTAAAAAGTGTTTTTTTACGTGTCAAATTTACTAGTACACCGCTTTTAAACAAATTATCATAATGCAGTCCGAATTTTAAATAGGTTTTTGTCTCGTTTTCCTTTAAATTAATATTCAAGTCTACAGCTTCTTGATTAGATTCCAAGGAATAAGTGATGGCGCTAAAATTTTGTGAGGCATTGATATTATTAATTCCCTTTAACAAGTCATCATAACCAATTTTTGCTCCAGGCTTAAATCTTAATTTCCCAATGATATATTCTTTAGTATAATTATCTAACTCGTTGCTGTTTATAGCACTAATTTGTAAGCTGTCAGAATGTAGTTTAAGTTTTGGCTTGATGTAAGGATTAGATTCATCAACTAGTTTTTTTAGTTCCTCAAAAACAGCAAATGTAGCCTCTTCCCCTTTTTTAATTATTTCTTTCCCTTTATCAAAGGAGATCACACCATATTGTGAAATATCGGGTTTTATGTAAATCTCCGTATTCGCAATATTTTTCGTCATCCGTTCTATAGAATGAAGATTAGTGATTTGCACTAAAATTTTAGTAGCATCTTTAAGTTGCGTTCGATCTAATAAACCATCTTGAACGTCAACACCTATAATGATGTCCGCACCTAATTTTCGCACCTCTTCAATGGGATAATTATTGACTACTCCACCATCTACCAAAATTTTTCCATTAATTTCCACAGGGGAAAATAAAGAGGGAAAAGCAGAACTGGCTATCATGGCCTGCGCCAAATTTCCTTTGTTCAAGAGTACTTCTTCACCGGTTTCAACATTGGTACCAATACACAAAAAGGGAATAGGTAGTTGGTTAAAATCCTTAACATCCCTTGTGTTTCTGGTAATCCTACTTAATAAATTATAATTGTACATTCCTTTAGACAAGGCTTCCGGAATTCCAATTTTCATTCTGTTAAACGGCAAAACTAAAGCATATAGCTCATCATTTCTGCGCTCATAAAAATTCTTTGAAGATCTAGGAATAAAATCGTTTAATAGCTCATTAAAATTTGTATTCTGAAAAATAGAATCGATTTGGGCGGCGTTATAGCCCGAAGCATAGAGACCCCCGATAACAGCACCCATACTGGTCCCGCCAATGTAATCAATCTTGACTCCTGCTTCTTCTAGTACTTTCAAAACGCCTATATGAGCAAATCCTTTTGCACCACCACCACTTAGAACTAAACCTATTTTAGGTCTTTTTTGCTCTTGTGAAAATAGCGTCAAACTGGCAAAAAGAATCAATAATAATGCGATTTTCTTCATAAGCAGCAATTAGTCTCGTAGTTGAATTAGGTCGTATTAGCTTTCATTCGTCGTCTTGTAAAATTCGACAATTTTTTTGGCTTTAGACATACCTATAACGTCCGAAATTTCTTTTTCTGCTGCTAATTTTAATCTTTTAACACTTTTAAAGTGCTGAATCAAAGCCAACATTGTTTTTTCTCCAATTCCCGGAATAGATTCTATCGACGAATTCAGTGCCGTTTTACTCCTTTTATCCCGGTGATGCGTGATCCCAAAACGGTGCGCCTCGTTTCGCAATTGTTGAATTATTTTTAGGGTTTCCGATCTTTTATCCAAATATAAAGGAACGGAATCGCCGGGATAGAAAAGCTCTTCTAACCTTTTGGCAATACCGATAACGGTAATTTTCCCTCTTAAACCCAATGCATCTATACTCTTCAACGCGGATGATAATTGCCCTTTTCCTCCATCAATAATTATCAATTGTGGCAAAGGCTGCTCTTCTTCTACTAATCGTTTGTATCTTCTAAACACTACTTCGGTCATAGAAGCAAAATCATCCGGTCCTTCAACCGTTTTAATATTAAAATGACGGTAATCTTTCTTACTGGGTTTACCATCTTTGAAAACTACACAAGCAGCGACTGGGTTTGTTCCTTGAATATTCGAGTTGTCAAAACATTCTATGTGCCTTGGCTCGACAGGCAACCGCAAGTCTTTTTGCATTTGCGCCATAATTCTTTTGGTATGGCGATCCGGATCTACAATTTGAAGTTGTTTTAACTGTTCGATTCGGTAAAACTTAGCGTTGCGAACGGACAAGTCCAGAATTTGTTTTTTATCTCCCAATTGCGGGATTGTAATTTTGATGTTTTCGCCCAAATCCACATGAAACGGAACGATTACTTCTCGAGACAGTAATTGAAAACGTTCTCTCAGTTCTATTATCGCCAATTCTAGTAATTCCTCGTCACTTTCATCCAATTTCTTTTTGATTTCCATCGTATGAGAACGAATGATCGAACCGTGGGAAATTTGCAAGAAGTTCACGTATGCCGCACTTTCATCCGAGACAATTGAAAACACATCGATATTGGTAATTTTTGGATTAACAATCGTGGATCGCGATTGATAATTCTCCAGAATTTCTATTTTTTCTTTTATTTTTTGAGCTTCTTCAAAATGCATATCGGCAGCCAAATCGGTCATGACACGCTTAAAATCCTTCATACTTTCCTTAAAGTTCCCTTTCAAGATTTCCCGTATTGCATCCACCTGCTTTTGGTAGTTTTCTAAAGTCTCATGACCTTCACAAGGCCCCATGCAATTGCCTATATGATATTCGAGACATACCTTGAATTTACCGCTTTCAATATTATTTTGACTTAAATCATAATTGCAAGTTCGCAACGGATACAACTCTTTAATGAGTTCCAAAATAGTACTGACGGTTTTAAAACTGGTGTAAGGACCAAAATATTCCGACCCATCTTTGACCATTCTGCGTGTGGCAAAAATGCGCGAAAAAGGTTCTTTCTTAATACACAACCAAGGGTAACTTTTATCATCCCGCAGCAATACATTATAGCGCGGTTGCAACGTTTTTATGAGGTTATTTTCTAATAAAAGCGCATCCGTTTCTGTAGGAACAACGATATGTCTGATGGTTACAATTTTCTTTACGAGCACATTGGTTTTGGCCGTATCATGAATTTTATTGAAATATGAAGAAACTCTTTTTTTTAGATTTTTGGCTTTGCCCACATACAAAATTTTCCCTTCCTTATCATAATATTGGTATACCCCAGGATTGTCTGGTAAAGTTTGGATTTGAAGTTCAAGAGTTGGGTTTTGCATCGTGTATTTATTTCAAAAAAAGTGTTGTTTTATGCCACTTTCTATAGCATGGCTGTTAATTTTACAAACCTTTATTTATTTCGTTTCAAATTTACAAATTCAAAATAATTATTTCTATTTTTAGCTTTTAATTCAATATGAAAAACTCAAAAACCATTAGTATTTTAGGAGAATCTATTTTGCCTGGACAAAGCAAAACTATTTACATGGAAATTGCGAAACTACACAGTGCCACAAAACTCAAAATCCCTATAATTGTTCAACGGTCAAAAATCGAAGGACCTACCGTACTCTTTTCAGCAGGAATTCATGGTAATGAAATAAATGGAGTTGAAATTGTACGGCAGCTAATCACAAAAAAAATAAATAAACCAAAGATAGGTACTATCATTTGTATTCCCGTAATTAATATGTTTGGCTTTGTCAATCAATCTAGGGAATTTCCAGACGGTAGAGATTTGAACAGAGTCTTTCCAGGAAGTAAAAAAGGTTCTTTAGCGAGTCGATTTGCGTATCACATTCTAACTGAAATAATGCCAATTATAGATTATGCCGTTGATTTTCATGCTGGTGGCGCCAGTCGTTTTAATGCTCCGCAAATCAGGTTAGCTCCAAATAACGAGGCGCTTAAAGACTTAGCCGATGTCTTTAATGCTCCCTTCACTTTATTTTCAAATAATATTGCAGGAAGCTTTAGAACTGCCAGTCAAAAGCTAGCTGTAAAAATGCTCCTTTTTGAAGGTGGAAAATCACTACACATAGATTATCCAGTTGCCCATGTTGGTGTTGAAGGTACTAAACGCTTTCTTGCACATCTTAACATGTTAGATGAAAATCATGTTCTCAAGAGTCCAGAAAAAAAGACCATTTACATTCAAAAATCAGCCTGGATCCGTGCAAAATGCTCAGGCTTACTTCATGACAACGGCTTTATAGGTCTATTTGTAGCAAAAGGCACCGTATTGGCGACAATAACTGATCCATTTGGAAAATTTGAACGCAAAATAAAAGCTCCAAATGAAGGCTTTATCATCAACGGAAACCAAGCTCCAATTGTGTATCAAGGCGATGCCATTTATCACATTTCAAAGACCATTTTAAATGCAAAGTACTAAAAAAGAATTAAGAATAAAATACAAAAAACTTCGACAAAACCTTTCTGAAGATCAAGTGGAAGAAATGAGCTTGGCTGTTGCCAATAAGCTGCTCACCATTCCGATTTGGGGGAAAAACTATTTTCATATTTTCCTGCCCATTTCCGAACACAAAGAAGTCAACACCGAATTTATTTTACATTTGCTTTCTGGAAAAGACAAGGACATTATTATTTCTAAAAGTGATTTTGCGACGAGAAACATGACTCATTTTCTACTGACAGACAACACAAAAATCAAGAAAAATGAGTATAATATCCCCGAGCCAGTCGACGGAATTGAAATTCCTTCAACTAAAATCGAAGTTGTATTTGTCCCCCTCTTAACATTTGACAAAAAAGGACATCGTGTGGGTTATGGTAAAGGATTTTATGATAAATTTCTATCCGAATGTAAACCCGATGCAATCAAAATAGGTCTTTCGTTTTTTGAAGCTGAAGAACTGATTGAAGGTGTTTTTGAGGGTGATATAGCATTAAATTATTGTGTAACTCCGGATAGAGTCTACTCGTTTTAACTTTTAATCTGTACTTTCGCACGAGATAAAATTTAATTAAGTTATGAGAACATTTAAAAATTCAAGAGTAGCGGTAAGCATTATGGTCATTCTATTTGCAGTCTCCTTTTCAAACTGCAGCATTCACACCGGAACTAGCAGATCTACTTACAAAGCTAAAAAACTTCCACCAGGTCAAGCTAAAAAAATATACGGTGGGAAAAGCGCTAAACGTTACGCACCGGGACATAATAAAAATTAACAAAAAAGACCTGTTCAAATCATGAACAGGTCTTTTTTTGTATGTTGCAAAAAACGTTGAATCTAATCGTGATGAAATGCTTTTTTATTAAAGAAAATCAAGATTCCCACTCCGGTAGAAATCGCCATATCGGCAATATTGAAGATGGCGTTGAAAAAAGTAAATTCTTTTCCGCCCCAAATTGGCAACCAACTTGGCAAAGTTCCGTGCCAAAAAGGAAAATAAAACATGTCGACTACTTGACCATGAAACCAAGTCCCATAAGGTTGATCTGAAAACAAAGTAGCCAATTGTTGTTGACTATCGTCAAAAATAACACCGTAAAAAACAGAGTCAATAATATTACCAAAAGCACCTGCAAAAATTAAAGATATTGCCACAATTAAGTAATTTGAGCTGTGTTTTTTCTCCACAGAATCCCACAACCAATACCCAATTCCCCCTACGGCAACCAATCTAAAAAGCGTCAGGAACAATTTACCATACGTTCCAGGGATTTTAGTTCCCCAGGCCATTCCCTCATTTTCAATGAATAGAATTTTGAACCATTTGAAGACCTCCACTTCTTCTCCTAAAATAAAATTGGTTTTAATGTAAATTTTAGAAACTTGATCAACAAGCAATAAGATAAAAATAAGGAGATACGCTTTTCGTAATGACATTTTATAAATTTTAATGGCGCAAAAATAACAATTTAATCAAAAAAAACGCTCCCAATGGAGCGTTAAATCTTGTTTAACAGAAGGTTTATCGTTGCAAGTTCTTTGCTTCAATACTCATCGTAGCATGAGGAACGATTTTTAATCTTTCTTTCCCTATCAATTTTCCAGTCACTTTGCAAACGCCGTAGGTCTTATTCTCTACACGGAACAAGGCATTTTTCAAGTCACGAATAAACTTCTCCTGACGAATCGCCAGTTGAGAGTTTGCCTCTTTTGACATGCTTTCACTACCTTCTTCGAAAGCTTTGAATGTTGGAGACGTATCATCTGTACCATTATTCAAATCGTTCATGTAAGCACTTTTAATCAAATCTAAATCGGATTGTGCTTTTTGTATTTTGTTCAGTATTATCACTTTAAACTCCGCTAAATCAGCATCAGAGTATCTTGTAGCTTCATCTACCATTTTATATTATTTAGAAATTAATAGCATTGTTTTTATATCGTCAAATTCTATTTCTATACCCAACTCTAAGACATCAACAAAAACTAAATCACTCGTTAATGTTTCCGATTTAATATAGTCTTCATTTTTAAGAATCGCTTCTTCCAAATGTCCATTTCTTTTCAATTGCACCTTAATTTTATCCGTAACTTCAAATCCAGAATCTTTACGGATATTCTGAATTCTGTTTACCAATTCTCTAGCAATTCCTTCTTGTTTCAAGACTTCTGAAATTGTAATGTCAAGCGCAACCGTTATTCCATTTGAGCTGGCTACCAGCCAACCTTCAATATCTTGTGATGTAATTTCTACATCTTCTAATGTTAAAGTTACGTTATTTCCTGCAATAACAATATCTAGGCTTCCTTCCTTATCTAACTGACCGATTTGCTCTTTTGAAAAACCTTGTATCTCCTTAGAAATCAAGCCCATATCCTTTCCAAAACGGGGTCCGAGCGCTTTAAAATTAGGTTTAATCTGTTTTACTAAAATACCCGAAGCGTCATCCAAAAGTACGATTTCTTTCACGTTTACCTCTGCTTTTACCAGCTCAGAAATGGCTTCAATTTCAGCTCTTTGATTGTTGTCAAGTACCGGAATCATTACCTTTTGCAAGGGTTGACGCACCTTTATCATTTCCTTTTTTCGAAGTGATAAAACCAATGACGAAATGGTTTGTGCTTTCTGCATTTTACTCTCTAACATTTTATTAACATAGTTTTCAACCGAAATTGGAAACTCTGCCAAATGTACACTGTCGTACTTTTCTGACCGTGTTATTAACGTTAAGTCTCTGTAAAGTTTGTCCATGAAGAACGGAGCAATAGGTGCACCGAGTTTACTTATGGTCAACAAACAGGTATATAAAGTTTGATACGCGGCGATTTTGTCCTGTGCATATTCCCCTTTCCAGAAACGTCTTCTGCACAAACGAACGTACCAGTTACTCAAGTTTTCCTGAACAAATTCAGAGATCGCACGAGCCGCTTTTGTTGGTTCGTAATCCGCATAAAAACCATCTACTTCTTTAATCAACGTATTCAATTCTGAGATAATCCACTGGTCAATTTCCGGTCTTTCGTTTACTGGAATCTCCGCTTCTTCAAATTTAAAACCGTCAATATTAGCATACAAACTGAAGAACGAATAGGTGTTGTATAATGTCCCGAAAAATTTTCTACGGACCTCAGCTATTCCCTCTAAGTCAAACTTCAAGTTATCCCAAGGATTGGCATTGGAAATCATATACCAACGCGTCGCATCAGGACCGTATTCTTTTAATGTTTCAAATGGATCTGCGGCATTTCCTAGACGTTTAGACATTTTTTGTCCGTTTTTATCTAAAACCAATCCGTTTGAAACTACATTTTTGTACGCAACTTTATCAAAAACCAAAGTTCCAATGGCATGCAACGTATAAAACCATCCTCGTGTCTGATCTACCCCTTCAGCAATGAAATCAGCTGGGAAATCTTTGTTTTGGTCAATTTTATCTTTATTTTCAAAAGGATAATGCCATTGTGCATACGGCATGGAACCTGAATCAAACCAAACATCAATTAAATCAGCTTCCCGAGTCATCGGTTTTCCAGAAGGCGAAACCAAAATAATTTCATCCACCACATTTTTATGCAAATCAACTAAATCATAATTTGATTCGGCCATATTTCCAATTTCAAAGCCTTTAAAAGGATTTTCTTTTTGGAGGCCAGCAGTGATTGATTTTTCTATTTCGTTGTATAATTCTTCAACTGAACCTATTAGAATTTCTTCTGTCCCATCTTCGGTTCTCCAAATTGGTAATGGAATTCCCCAGAATCTAGAACGGGATAAATTCCAGTCATTGGCATTTTTCAACCAATTCCCAAAACGACCTTCACCAGTAGCTTTTGGCTTCCAGTTGATGGTTTCGTTCAAATCGAACATTCTATCTCTTACTTCTGTGATTTTTATAAACCAAGAATCTAAAGGATAATATAAAATAGGCTTATCTGTTCTCCAGCAATGCGGATAACTGTGTACGTATTTTTCTACCTTAAATGCTTTGTTTTCTTCTTTTAACTGAATGGCAATTTCAACATCTACTGACCTTTCTGGAACTTCTCCTACGTTATAATATTCATTTTTTACGTATTTCCCAGACAAACACCCAAGTCCTTGAACAAATTTACCTTGCAAATCTACTAAAGGAACTGGATTTCCATTTTCGTCTAAAACTAACATTGGTGGGATTTCTGGTGATGCTTCTTTTGCCACTTTAGCATCATCTGCTCCAAAAGTTGGCGAAGTGTGTACAATTCCTGTTCCATCTTCCGTAGTAACAAAATCACCTGCTATTACTCTAAAAGCATTTTCAGCATTCTGATATGGAAGTACCAATGGCATCAGTTGTTCGTATTTAATTCCAACTAAATCCGCTCCTTTGCATTCCGCTAAAACTTGATAAGGAATCTTTTTATCTCCTTCTTTGAAATTTTCAAAATCAGCAGGATCTGAACTTTCGAAGAACCCTTTCCCGAATTGTTTTCCAACTAAATTCTTAGCCAAAATCAATGTTGCCGGACGAAACGTATATTGATTGAATGTTTTTACTAAAGCATATTCGATTTTTGGACCTACAGTCAAAGCGGTATTACTTGGCAATGTCCAAGGTGTAGTAGTCCAAGCCAAGATAAAAACTTCGTCTAAATCCAAAGCCTCTAACTTATAATGCAGTAAATTATTCGAACTGATGTAATCGTAAAACTTGGAGAACAATAGGTCTTTGTGCGCATCAATCACTTTAAATTGTGCCACAACAGTCGTATCCGTTACATCCCTATAACTTCCCGGTTGATTGACTTCGTGAGAACTTAAACCAGTTCCTGCTTTTGGTGAATACGGTTGGATTGTGTAGCCTTTGTACATCAAATCCTTGTTGTAGATTTGCTTCAAAATCCACCAAACTGTTTCCATGTATTTGGATTTATAAGTCACATACGGATCTTCCATATCTACCCAATATCCCATTTTTTCGGTCAAATCATTCCACACATCGGTATAACGCATCACGGTTTTTTTACACGCTTCGTTGTATTCTTCTATGGTAATCGTTTTCCCGATATCTTCTTTGGTGATCCCTAATTCTTTTTCAGTACCCAATTCTACAGGCAAACCATGCGTATCCCAGCCTGCTTTGCGCTTTACCTGAAATCCTTTTTGTGTTTTATATCTGCAAAAAATATCTTTAATAGCACGTGCCATGACGTGGTGAATTCCTGGTAATCCATTTGCCGAAGGCGGACCTTCAAAAAATACGAATGGTGGGTTTCCTTCACGAGTGGTTACACTCTTTTCAAATATATTTTCTTTTTTCCAAAAATCTAGTACTTCTGACGCTACAGTAGGTAAGTCAAGTCCTTTGTATTCAGTAAATTTTGTGCTCATTTTATCCTTTTCTTTAATCGAAGTGCGAAAGTAAGGAATTTTGAATTATTGCACACGAATTTCACTAATTTTCACGAATTTATCGCGCTGTTAAAGACAAAAAAATCAGAAAAACTACTTTGCTCAACTATTTTTATAAATTAGACCAATTCATCACTTACTTTTCGTCTGATTCTAATTCAAAAAAATCATTGACAGATTTACCAAACAACTTTGACAATTTTAAAGCTAAGACAGTTGAAGGCACAAATCGATTGGTTTCGATGGAATTAATAGTTTGTCGAGAAACACCTATACGCTCTGCCAATTCTTCTTGAGTTATATTCAAAATAGCACGCTCTACTTTTAGTCTATTCTTCATTGTATGCTTTTTTTAACTTCCTGAAAGTAAGAATCTGAATCGTTAATAAAAGTCCTAATACTGCAACGTCTTTACTTCCTTCGATTTCACGCCCTACTAAGGATTTAAAATAAAGGATATAATTAATAAATGGCATTGTTAAGTAAATAATTACTGTCCCTATAACAGCATAATTAAAAGACTGCATACGGATTTGTGCAATTAACTCATCTTCTATTTTTTCTTTAGATAATGAAATTACAAGAAATCCCAAAACCATTGTGGTCAAAGCTATTCTGTCAAATAAATAGTAGTATTTTGTGTTCTCCAAATAGGCTGCATTCATCACAATTGAAACCAGCGAAATAATCGATAATCCTAAACCAATAATTTTAAATTTATTTGAAAGTTGATAACCCGTAAATTTATTGATTTTTTCAATATCTCTTTCTTGTTTTGATTTTAGTTCCATAAATAATTTTGTTTAAGCTGGTTTTCCATAAAGA
This sequence comes from Flavobacterium fryxellicola, assembly GCF_900143245.1. Lineage (GTDB taxonomy): Bacteria > Bacteroidota > Bacteroidia > Flavobacteriales > Flavobacteriaceae > Flavobacterium > Flavobacterium fryxellicola. The sequence continues at coordinate 666,695 of NZ_FRDK01000001.1, read as the reverse complement.
ACAACAAACTTGATTAAAAGACAAATATACTTTACTTTTTGAAATAAAAAAATAAATTTTAATTACTATTTATCTTCAAGAAAAAACTTCTTTCAAAACATCCAAAGATTTTGGTTTTTTGAAACCATCCAAATGAAAACTGTAATAATCAATAAGAATTCGTAAAACGATTTGTCTTTCGAGGACATGAAATGTTTTTTGATTGTTATCGAATTTTAAGTCAATCAGTTTTTTAAGTAAATTACTTTCGTGCTCTGTGAGGGAACTGATGGCGTGAAAAGGAGTAAATACACCTTCATTCATTTCGAAAAAAGGCATATCCATATCCGAAGTGTCCGGATAAAAACCTAAATATTTTGTTGTTTCCAATAATAAAATTAAGTGGAAATTAGCAATTTCATCATGATTATCCAACCAATTTAAAGCGGCTTCAAGAAAATTAAAAAGTGCCTCATTTGTCTCTTCTTCGTGGATGGAATGGTGCAGCATTTCGGAGATGAACATCACAATCGTACTTTTATAAATATCCGAGTGAATGGAATGAAAAGCCGAAGCGATTTTTATCTCTTTAAAATTTTCCAAAGTGCCTTTGTTTTTATGAACTGCTTCGATTTCGAGTATCGTCAACGGCTGGAAATAGGCTATTTTTTGATTGGCTTTTCGGCTCGAAAAAGCATCTCGCACAAAATAGGATTTCAAACCATGAGATAAAGTAAAGCATTTGACAATCAAGCTTTTTTCCTGAAATTTTAAGGAGGAGAGAACTATCGCTTTTGTTTTAACTTGCACAATTTTAATTTAAAGATTAAAAAATTTAAAGATTGAAAAAGTAAGTCCACCCTTGTCAATTACCTGATTATCATAACTTTTTTCACTTTGGTTTCTACACCGTCTTGCGCCGAAATAAAAATCATATACACACCCGATGCCACTTTATATTTACCAAAAGCGGTGGTATCCCATTCTATTGTGCCTCCTTGCGAAGTGGTTTCATAAACCAGATTTCCTCCAATATCCGTAATCTTAACATTCGCTCTATCTATTAAACCTGCAATCTTAACGGTTCCTGTATATTCCGGTCGCACTGGATTTGGATACACATACGCCTTACTTAAATCATCATTTGCCGAAGTTGCAGTGCCTTTAAAGGAAACCAAACCTTTAGCAGTTGCAATAAAAACTTCCCCGGTGGTACTGTTAATATCAATATCATTGATAACATTACTAGGCAAAGGAGAATTATTTATCGTAAAATGGTATTTCGTTTCCTGTCCGTTTGGCGAAACTAAAAACAACCCTGAATCAGCGGTGCCTATCCACTTATTATTGGCTCCATCTACAGCAATATCAGTAATAAACTGTTCGTACAATAATTCTTGAGCCAGATTATCGTCTAAAATAATGATTGGATTAGCAGTCATTTGATCTTCTAATTGAAAACTCCCTACATTGGGTAAAACCCGCAATCCCTTTGTAGTTCCTATCCAAAGTTGGTTTCTAGCATCGACCGCAACTGTTCTGACATTAGAAATTGGCAAATTTCCAGCATCTGGACCTGTTGTTATTTTCTTGAATTTAGAAGTGCTTTCATTAAAACCAATAACGCCATCTCCACTAGTGGAGAGCCATTTTGTACCATTTTTATCGATGGCGATTGTGCCAAAATTATTATCTATGGCTGATTCTAGAATAACGTCCATTGCATAGCTTTGCCATTGTCCATTTGTTTTCAATACTTTCAGTCCATTTTTTATTCGGCTGGTAGTAACCCAGAGATTTCCAGATTTATCAAACGCGGTCCCATTCACTCTTATATCAATATAATTGGGACCTACAAAGGTCAAAGACTCTAAACCGCTATTAGTTTGATTATACAAAATTTTGGGTTCGTCATTTTCAATTTTTAATAATCCCGAAAAAAAAGAACTGGCGTATACTTGGTTTTCATCACTTGGATTAATCGTAATTCTGGTGATTGATTGCGCACCAAAAACTTTTTCATACGGAATATTCAACCATCCACTTTCATTGAACTTACTCACTCCATAACTATTCAAAGGATAGGGATTATAATCAGCTGAATAATCTCCATATACTGCCCAAAGGACGTTAGGTGTAGCTTGAAGGGCAAATATATTGTTTCTTGAAGGACCTATAGGCGTTATATTCTCAAAACTTGAAGCTATAGAAAGTGAAGCTGTAATCAATCCGTTTTCTTTTGTCCCAATAAAAATCGCATCCCCTACTATGGTGGCACACGTGAATGCCACATTACTTTCCGAAATTTGGCTTGTATTTATCTGGCGTACCAAGGCCATTTGACTGTTGTACATATAGATACTATTCAAGGTTGTTACAATCAAATATCCTGCTGTTGCTCTCAGGTCTAATGCAGGCTGAAAGAGCTGGATAATTCCACTGAAAGAATTAGAAACCGCATTAAATTTATGAATGAATCCAGAGTTATTTATGGCATATAAATCTGTACCAAAAGTGGTAGCGCTAGACCAGCTTCCTGTTGCTATGGTTGTCCACTGCTTAAAATCGATTAAATTTACATTGGAAACTGACGCTTTCCTTATTCCCTGGTTAGTAGCCGCATAAATAAACCCATTAAAAAGTGTGGTTTGATTTACTATTATTTCTGCACCATTATCCCCTATAAAATAAGTGTCTCCAAATTGCAGCGTATTCAGATTGAATTGAACAATCCCAAAGTCACAAGAAACATAAGCAATGCCTTCAAATTCCATGAAGTGATTGATTTTTTTTATATCTGATGGAAGTTGTTTGCTCACAATATCGACTACATTCAACAGGCTACCATCCACTTCATTAATCACTATTATTAATCCATTTTCATAACCCACAATTGTTTTATTGAATTTCACGCTGTGGTACACCGCAGAAATGGTTTGCCCTGAAAGTCCATCAATAGTATTCGTTGTTTTAATTCCGTTTGTTGTTGTGTTTTTAGAGAATAATGCATTTTCAGATGCCGCAAAAACTGCCGTTGCTGATTCTGAGACATCTTTGATTTCGGTATAGGAGAAATAACCCTGCCATAACAAATTGTTTTGCGAAAACCCTATTTGCGTAGAAAGGAGCAGTAAAAAATAGAGTACATTATTTTTCATTATTTGCCTAAATATTAGTTTACAAATATAGAACAAACGAAAGTCTTAGCCTTTTGTTACATAAAAAAAATGCCTTCGACCAATAACATTGGCTGAAGGCATTCTAAATTATAGATAATGTTGATTTACACCACTCCTTGCGCTAACATAGCATCAGCTACTTTCACAAATCCGGCAATATTTGCCCCTTTTACATAGTTCACATATCCTTCCTCGTCTGTACCGTATTTTTTACATTGATTGTGGATGCCAACCATGATTTCTTTTAATCTACCATCCACTTCTTCACTAGTCCAGTTCAAACGAATAGAGTTTTGAGTCATCTCTAATCCTGAAGCTGCTACACCACCAGCATTTGCTGCCTTACCTGGTGCAAAAAGCACTTTAGCATTCAAGAATTGCTTGATAGCTTCTAACGTACAAGGCATATTTGCAGCTTCAGTTACACAAATAACACCATTTGCAATTAAGTTTATTGCATCTTCTTCGTTTAACTCATTTTGAGTCGCACAAGGAATTGCAATATCTACTTTAACTTCCCAAACGCTTTTGCCTCTGTGGAAAACTGCTTTTGGATATTTTTCTAAATAAGCTTCCGCTCTATTATCACCTCTTGCTCTCATTTCAAGCATAAAATCAATTTTATCGCCAGAAATTCCTTCTTCGTCATAGATATAACCATCAGGTCCTGAAATAGTAACTACTTTTCCTCCTAGATCGTTCACTTTCAGTGCTACTCCCCAAGCCACGTTTCCAAATCCAGAAATCGCAACGGTTTTGCCCTTAATACTTTGACCAATCGTTTTTAACATTTGTTCTGCAAAATAAACCACGCCGTATCCTGTAGCTTCCGGTCTAATTAAGGAACCTCCGTATGCCAACCCTTTACCTGTTAAAACTCCAGTAAATTCGTTTTTTATTCTTTTGTATTGACCAAATAAATAACCAATTTCTCTAGCTCCAACTCCAATATCTCCGGCTGGAACGTCTAATTGCGGCCCAATATGTCTGCACAATTCTGTCATGAAAGACTGACAGAAACGCATTACCTCACCATCAGATTTTCCTTGTGGATCAAAATCAGATCCTCCTTTTCCTCCGCCCATTGGCAAAGTGGTCAAACTATTTTTGAATACTTGCTCAAATGCTAAAAATTTTAGTACCGATAAATTTACGGTATGATGAAAACGAATTCCGCCTTTGTAAGGCCCAATTGCAGAGTTCATTTGAATCCTGAAACCTCTATTAACTTGGATTTCACTCATATCGTCTACCCATGGAACACGAAATATAATTGAACGTTCTGGCTCAGTTATTCTTAATAGCAAGTTTTTTCCGTCGTATTTTTTTTGCTCTGCAATAAATGGAATTACAGTTTCTGCAAATTCCCTAACAGCTTGAATAAATTCAGGTTCATTTGGATTCTTGGCTTCAACTTGAGCCATAAAATCATTTACTTTTAGTAACATAGATTATAAATTATTAATTAAGAAAACGATTTCGTTATTATGCACAAAGATACATTTTATAAAAATATTCGGCCGTAGTTTTTTTTATTTATCAATAGAATTATCTTTTTAATATCCATTCACAAACAATTCTGTTTAAGATATACCCTTTTAAAGCGAATTACCACCACTTTCGTAAGTAAATAAGATTTTGTCTGCTTATTTTTAATTTTTATTTTATATAATTAATAAATGATGTTTTTATATATTTGTCGGGATTTGAAAATTTTACCCCTAATGATCAAACAGATAATACCACTTTTACTAATCTTTATTGGGTTTTCTACTGATTCACATGCTCAATTCGGCGGGTTTTCGCATGAAGTTGGAGTAATTGCTGGGCCGGTTGCTTTTCAATCTGATTATGGAGAGCGTTATGACCTGTCAACTAACGCCGGAAACACAGGAGTAGGTATTGGACTTATACATTATCTAAACTTTTCCTATAAAGCCGATTGTAATTGCTATACGCCGGAAACATATTTTAATGACCATTTTAAATTAAGATCAGAGCTTTCTTACAACACTACCGAATTACACCATTTTGGAGAATACGTCGAAGGAAAACCTTCACTAGGAAAAGAGCAATTGAAAGCTATGACCGGAAGCACAGCGGTGACAAATTTAGGAATGCAACTGGAATTTTTCCCCTGGAGTATTCGTGATTTCACAGCAAGAACAGGCAGCTTAGGTCCTTTTGTGAGTCTTGGAGGTCAGTTTAGTTACTACAATGCTAAAGCTTCATCAACGCTAGGTCCACTAGGAACTCCTTTAACTACTTTTCCAAAATATTTAACCCCAACTGATGGAAGACCTTACGGTTTTTCTACCGAAAGCAGCACGGTTTGGTCTGTTGTTTCTAGTGTAGGAACCCGTTATAAATTAACTCCATTATCAGATCTAATGGTCGATTTACGATTTCAATATTTCTTTTCCAATTGGGTTGACGGTTTAAATCCAAATCCTGAAATTTACAAAGAAAACAAAGCAAACGACTGGCTGGTTTGGTTTAATGTGGGCTATATTTATTACCTATAATGCCGGTATAAATTTAAAAAAAAGCTCCAATTCTAAAATTTTAGAATTGGAGCTTTTTTACTATCACAACCTAGCTCATCGAGAAAGAAGGATTTGCTGTTTTTTGTATTATGCTAAAGCTTGCTTTAAATCTTCGATTAAATCCGCAGCATCTTCAATCCCTACACTCAAACGAACGAGGTCGTCTGTAATACCAATTTCCTTGCGTTTTTCCTCTGGGATAGAGGCATGTGTCATTAAAGCAGGATGGTTTGCTAATGATTCTACCCCGCCCAATGATTCCGCTAAGGTGAATACTTTTAGATTCTCTAGGAATGCAATCGCATCCTCTTTTTTACCGGAAACAAAGGTAAAAGATACCATTCCTCCGTAACCGCTCATTTGTTTTTTTGCAATTTCATGATACGGATGACTTGGTAATCCTGGATAATATACGGTTTTCACTTTTGGATGATTGTTCAAAAATTCTACCACTTTTCCTCCATTTTCACAATGTCTTTGCACCCGTAAATGCAAGGTTTTAATTCCTCTAAGAACTAAAAAACTATCCATTGGCCCAAGGGTGGCTCCTGTTGCAAATTGTTGAAAATGCAATTGTTCACCTAGCGCTTCGTCTTTTACAATTAAAGCTCCCGCTATTACATCAGAATGACCTCCTAAATACTTGGTAGCCGAGTGCATTACAATATCAGCGCCTAAGTCTAATGGTTTTTGCAGATAAGGTGTAGCAAAAGTGTTGTCAACTGCAAAAAGGATGTTGTTTTCCTTGGTAATTTTGGCAATTTCCTGAATATCGGCTAATTTCATCAAAGGATTTGTAGGTGTTTCTACCCAAACTAGCTTTGTGTTTTCGTTGATTAAAGACTTGAATTTATCCAAATCATTCATATCTATAAAATGGAATTTTATTCCGGAGTCTTTATAGATACGCGTAAACATTCTATAAGTTCCGCCATATAAATCATCCATGGCAATTATTTCGTCCCCTGCTTTGAAGGAACGCAAAACACAGTCTGTGGCTGCTAACCCTGATGAAAAAGCCAATCCGCGCGTTCCGTTTTCAATACTCGCCAAGGCATTTTCAAGGGCGCTTCTAGTTGGATTTGCTGCTCTACTGTATTCATAATCTGGGTTTATTGGTTGGCCCGGACTAGTTTGCACAAATGTAGATGTTTGATATACAGGAGGCATGACAGCTCCTGTGCTTGGATCATGGTGCTGTCCACCATGAATAACCTTAGTATTGAATTTCATATCGGTAAAATTTATTTTAAGCGGTGCTCTATCGAATCGCACTTTTATTTATAGGTGTTCGATTCCGCAAAATTAGTAATGGCAATTTGGTAAATTGAATTTTCAACTGCAAAATTGTTCTACAAATTTACCCTTTAATTTATTTTAACCAAGCCACAAGTGATACCTTTGTATTTAATTAACAATTTTGAGATGAAACACATTGTAATTTATACGTTACTTCTTTTTTCGGTAGCTCAATGTTCTAACGAATTAGTTTTTGAAGAGGAATCTTTTCAAAAAACGACAAGTTTGCCTTGTAAAGAAGATTGTCCCTCAATTCGTGTAAAAATACCTGTTGCAAATGCCGTCCCAATCGTGGCAGACAGCATTAACAAAAAAGTGTTTTCGGTATTAAAAGAGATTATTTATTTTGGTGAAAAACCCTATTCCGCTACGGATTATAATGGGTTATTAAATTCATTTATTGGGTCCTACGAAAAACTCCAGAAAGAATTTCCAGAAGACAAATTTGGTTGGGAAGCTGAAATTCAAGGAAGCGTAAAATACCAATCAGATGCCGTACTGAATATTGAAATCAAACATTACACCTACACTGGAGGCGCGCACGGATACCAAGGCCTGCGCTCTTTACTGTTTGATCCAAGTACAGGCAAGTCGATCTCGCATGATGAATTGTTTACTGATAAAGTTGCTTTCAAGGCTTTCGCCGAAAAAAAATTCAGAGCTAAGTATAAAATTCCTGCCAACAAATCAATCAATGCAACGGGTTTGATGTTTGAAAAAGAAAAGTTCCAATTGCCCCAAAACATTTTTTATACCCATAAAGGTTTACTCCTTTATTACAATTCCTACGAAGCGGCTTCGTATGCTGATGGACCAAAAGAACTGTTGCTATCTTATGTAGAAGTCAATGATTATTTGCAGCTGAGATAAAGTACGCGTTTAACACCGATAATTGAGATCCCCTTTTACAAAGTTTTGGACTTTGACAAAGGGGGGTTTTTCACTAAAATTGTCGCCCCAAAAATATTCCCTAGCCGCGACAGCAGTGAAAATCCTCTTGACCAAAACCCTATTTTTTCTTGGCATTAAAGAGCGACCGCAGGAAGCTCCTTTTATGACTTAGAAAAAAAGGGTTGTGGTTAAGAGATTGCAACGTATGGCGGGAAATAGCTCCTAAATAAACTTACGAATAATAGTCATAATCCCAATATGAAGCCCTTCGTGGAAATTACTGAAAGCCATGGCATCCTCAGCATTTCGCAAGACATGATTTCCAGTTGATGTGGTGTATTCAGTGTAGTTTTGAAAAGATTTAGTGTCGTAATCCAGTTTAGTTTGTTGAATGGTGGAGAACAACAACGCTTTAAGCTCGTCTACGTCAGCCTGTAAAACGTCGTGTTCTGGCTTTGTCCCTTTTTTATATTTCTCGACCAATTCATCAGAAACCAACATGGGCAAACCCGAAAGTTTGTACACTAACACTTGTTGTGACACGATAATATGACCAATATTCCAAATCAAATTATTGTTGAATCCCTCTGGAATCGTATTGAGTTGGTCCAGCGAATATCCTGATAGGAATTTTGAAACCATATTTCTGCTTGTTATGCTAACGTCAAATAATTGATTCATTTTTTTAATTTTTTGCTAAAAATAATCATTTTCCGTCTCAAATGAATTTTCTTTGCACAAAGAAATAGCTATTTACATGGACAAAATATACTATCTCGCTTCGTGCGATACCTGCAGAAAAATCATAAAATCATTACCGAAAAATCATAACCTGAAGTTTCACGACATTAAACAAGATCCAATTACAGTGGAACAACTAGAGCAAATGCGAGAACTTTCAGGGAGTTACGAAGCGCTTTTTAGCAAAAAAGCACAGTTGTACAAATCGATGGACTTAAAGAATAAAACATTGACTGAAGAGGATTATAAAAAATACATCCTGGAACAGTATACGTTTTTGAGTCGGCCTGTTTTTATCATCAAAGACAAAATCTACATTGGCAACACGCAACAAAACATGCATCAAGTAATGCTCGCTTTTGCAAATGTCTAAACGAAATCTCGCGCTCATTGGCGCAACAATTGTCTCCCTAATTTATGGCGTAACTTTTACCATTGCCAAAGATGTCATGCCAAGGTATATTGACGCTTACGGTTTTATATTGTTGCGCGTAGGTGGTTCCGTGATTTTGTTTTGGCTTATCTGGCTTTTTATGCCAAAAGAGAAGATTGTTCTAAGCGATTTCCCTCGGATTATTGCGGCGGCTTTCTTTGGTGTCGCTTTTAATATGCTTACTTTTTTTAAAGGATTAAGCCTTACTTCTCCCATTAGTGCTGCGGTGATCATGGTTTCGACTCCGATGATTGTATTGACACTTTCGGCAATAATTATGAAGGAACGCATGCAAAAACGAAAAGTTTTTGGGATTGTCTTAGGGCTGGTAGGAACTGCTTTTCTTATCCTCTACGGGAAATCTATTGGTAACGCAACCAATGCAGGATTGGGGAATTTTCTGGTTTTGGTCAACGCTATTTCTTATGGTTTTTACCTGATTATTGTTAAGAAATTAATGGATAAATACAATGCTTTTACGTTTGTAAAATGGATTTATTTATTCGGTTTTATAATGGTTTTGCCTTTTGGCTGGAGCCAATTCCAAACGGTTGACTGGGCTGTAGTTCCTATGGATATCTGTTGGAAAATAGGATTTGTAGTGGTGTTTTCGACCTTTCTAACGTATTTGTTGAATTTACTTTCGATGAAAGAATTGAAACCAACCACAGTTGCTGTTTTCATTTATCTACAACCATTATTCGCTACTATTTTTGCTATTAGCTTGGGGAAAGACGAATTGAGCTTAGTGAAAATTGGCTCGGCAGTTTTGATCTTTCTTGGGGTTTATTTGGTAACTCAAAAAAAGAGTGTTCAGTAAGCCGTTTTTAGTGTTCAGCCGAAAAATTTGAAAACATTGCCTTTTAAATTAGTAATCACATTTTTATTAAAACTGATCTCCAGCAACTAATAAACTCATTTTAAACAAAATCACTGAATACTAAAAACTGACCTCTGACCACTTTTTTAGTATCTTTGACCTCTTTTAGAAAATTATATGATACAATCAATGACAGGTTTTGGTAAAGCGACTTTGCAATTACCAACCAAAAAAATAACAGTAGAAGTAAAATCCTTAAATAGTAAAGGTTTGGATCTGAATGTGCGAATGCCTTCTATGTACCGTGAAATGGAATTGGGTTTACGCAACCAAATCGCCTTAAAACTAGAAAGAGGAAAAGTAGATTTTTCTGTTTTTATAGAAAGTACTGCGGAGCAAACTTCTACAAGAGTGAATGTGCCGATTGTAAAAGCCTATATGGATCAACTCAAAGAAATTTGTAACGAAGGATACGAAACCGAATTAATGAAAATGGCAATCAGAATGCCAGATGCATTAAAAATAGAGCGCGACGAAATTGATGAAAACGACTGGGTTCAAATTCAAACCGTTATCGAAGAAGCGCTGCAAAACATCTTGACTTTTAGAAAAGATGAAGGAATGTCTTTAGAAAAAGAATTTCAGTTGCGTATCGGGAATATTCGTCAATACATGACCGAGGCTTTAGCACTTGATCCAGAACGCGTTCAGGCAATAAAAGACCGTTTGCAAACTGCCATCTCAGAATTGAAAGTAAATGTAGACGAAAATCGTTTTGAACAGGAATTGATTTATTACCTAGAAAAATTAGACATCACCGAAGAAAAAGTGCGTTTGACCAATCACCTGGATTATTTCCTAGAAACCATCAACGGATCAGAAGCTAACGGTAGAAAATTAGGATTCATTACCCAAGAAATGGGACGAGAAATCAACACGATGGGATCGAAATCCAATCACGCACAAATGCAAAAATTAGTCGTTCAAATGAAAGACGAATTAGAGAAAATAAAAGAACAAGTATTAAACGTATTGTAATATTTACAGGTAGAGACGCGATGAATAGCGTCTTTTTTGCATTGTCTAATTAAGAACCTACACTGTTTTAAAAACTTTACAGGAAAGCATAAACAACACAAGAATGAGCATAGGAGGAAAATTAATTGTTTTTTCAGCACCATCAGGATCAGGAAAAACGACTATCGTTAGGCATTTATTGCACCAAGAAGACTTGAATCTAGAATTCTCGATTTCTGCAGCTTCAAGAGCGCCAAGAGGCGAAGAAGTAAGCGGTACCGATTACTATTTCATGTCTACTGAGCAGTTTAAAAAACACATAAAAGCAGAGGATTTCCTAGAATGGGAAGAAGTCTATAGAGACAATTTTTACGGTACGCTAAAAAGTGAAGTGGAACGCATTTGGGCGAAAGGAAAAAACGTGATTTTTGATATTGATGTTTCTGGTGGATTGCGAATCAAACACAAGTTCCCCAATGAAACTTTGGCTGTTTTTGTAAAGCCACCTAGCGTAGATGAACTCAAAAGAAGACTCAAAGAACGCTCCACCGAAAGTGATGATAAAATCAATATGCGTATTGCAAAAGCTTCAGTAGAGCTTGCCACCGCACCGCAATTTGATGTGATTATCAAAAATTATGATTTGCCAGTTGCTCTGGAAGAAGCCTATCAACTAGTGAAGGATTTTGTGAAGGATTAAAAACACAACACAAAGATGAACTAAGAAAAAACACAAAGACAAACGAAAATTTTCTATGCCATTTGCGCATCTTTTGAAAGTCTTTGTGAATCTTTGCGAAACAAAATAAAATGAAAATAGGTCTTTATTTCGGAACGTTTAATCCCATTCATGTGGGACACATGATCATTGCCAATCACATGGCTGAAAATGCGAACTTAGATCAAGTTTGGCTAGTGGTTACACCACACAATCCATTTAAGAAAAAAAGCACCTTGCTGGATGACTCCCATCGCCTACACATGGTGCATCTGGCAACAGAAGATTTTCCAAAATTGAAACCCTGCGATATAGAATTCCATTTGTCACAGCCCAACTATACAGTGAATACTTTAATTTACTTGGACGAGAAATTCCCTCATCATGATTTTTCGCTAATTATGGGAGAAGACAACTTAAAATCATTGTATAAATGGAAAAACTATAAAGTTCTTTTAAAAAACCATGCTATTTATGTTTATCCTCGTCTGGATACAAAGGAGCAAACAGGAGAATCAGTTGCAGCGGAAGCGGAAAATCTAAATTTAAAGAATCACCCAAAAGTGCATTTGATTGATGCTCCGATAGTAGAAATATCCTCAACTTTTATCCGAAAAAACATTAAAGAAGGAAAAAACATTCAACCTCTTTTACCTGCTAAGGTCTGGGAATATATTGATCATAATAATTTTTACAAGAAATAATCACTGCAATATCTTTTTCAATTCCATTTCAATCTCTTGAAAAGCGACGGCAAGCGTATCATTTTTTCCTGACAGCAAGAAAACCTCCGTGCTTGGCATTTGATTACTATTCCAAAGTACCTGCAATTTTTTATCCTTGATAAACGACGCAGCGTTGCAGTTCCAAACTACAGAAACGCCTTTGTTTTTAGAAAGCGCCTCCAGCATTTCATATTCAGATGGGATAATAAAATTAGAAACCATCGATGGCCTCTTTTTATTAAAAACATGTAGCCAAAATAATTTTACATGAGGAATCCCAGAATCATGATTGTACCATACTTGTTTGTTTAACCAATGTTCTACTTCTGTAAACTCTTTGCCTTTGATTTTGGACTTTACTTCGGAAGCATCAATATTTGTAGAACCGACAATGATTTGTTTGATTTCACCCAATTTTTTTTGAATGGTATCAAAAGTGTCATACTTTTTAGTAACAATGGCAAAATTTAATTTCTTGGTGTTAACCAAATCAAAAAGTATTTCGTTTTCATGAAAGCTAAAATCAATATAATCGAATTTGGAAAGCAATGAACTCGCAATGCTGCTAAACAAGTGTTTAGAAATTCCTACAGAAATTAAGCGATTCGCATTCACCGCTTTAGCTCTAAAACCGGTCTCTACATTTTCTAATCGGTCTAAAGCCTCAATGATTAAATTATTGAGTAACTTAGCGTACTCTGTTGGTTCAACGCCTTTAGACTTTCGATTGAAAAGTTTGTACCCTACATGCGCTTCCAACATCGATATTTGCTGACTTACAGCCGGTTGACTAATAAATAATTCTTTGGCAGCCAGAGAAAAATTACTGTTTTTATAAACTGATTTAAACGTCCTGTACCATTCCAGATTAACCATGATATAAATATATTTATCACAAACATAATTTAAATTATTTTTACTAATGACATATTCGCATTAAATTTGTACAAACACAATAAGACATGAACAAGATTGCACTATTTACTATTATAGCATTAACCGTAAGTTGTATGACGACAACTGCACAAAATAAAAAAGGGATGAAAAAAGTATTATTTGTTCTCACAAGTCACGATAAACTTGGGAGCACAGGAGAAAAAACAGGATTTTGGATTGAAGAATTTGCAGCTCCTTATTATGAGTTAGCAGATAATGGAGTACTTATTGATATTGCATCACCACTTGGAGGACAACCACCAATTGATCCAAAAAGTTCAGATCCTTCTTCGGCTACAGAAGACACTAAACGATTTGACAAGGACAGCGAATTACAAGCTAAACTGAGTAAAACGCACAAACTAGCTGACATAAAGCAAGCAGATTACGATGCAGTTTTTTATCCTGGAGGTCATGGTCCACTATGGGATTTAGCTGAGGATAAAAACTCAATTGCATTAATTGAAGCTTTTTATAACAATAAAAAACCAGTAGCATTTGTTTGTCATTCCCCTGGAGCACTGAAAAACGTGAAAGTAGCTGGTGAATACTTAGTTAAAGGTAAAAGAGTAACTGGTTTCTCTAATACAGAGGAAGAAGCAGTAGGCTTAACTAAAGTTGTTCCGTTTCTATTAGAAGATGCATTACAGTCCAATGGAGCGACCTATTCAAAAGTAGGAGATTGGCAGCCTTATGCCGTTGAAGATGGTTTGTTAATTACAGGTCAAAATCCTGCCTCTTCTAAACTAGTAGCAGAAAAATTATTACAACAATTAAACACAAAAAAATAAGATGTTAAACTTTGAATTATATAACCCTACAAATCTTGTCTTCGGTAAGGGCCAGATAGACAAATTAGGAGATCTTGTACCCAAAGGAGCAAAAATATTACTGGCGTACGGTGGTGGAAGCATTTTTAAAAATGGGATTCACGACCAAGTAGTAAAAAATCTAAAAGGTTTTGAAATAATTGAATTTGCTGGTATCGAAGCCAATCCTCATTTTGAAACTTTAATGAAAGCGGTAGCAATTGTAAAGGAGCAAAAAATTGATTTTATTCTTGCAGTGGGTGGCGGATCAGTAATTGATGGGACGAAATTTATTTCGGCAGCAGCGCATTTTGATGGAAATCCAATGGATATTCTACAAAAACGACTGTTGATTAAGGACTTGTCAAAGGTGATCCCTTTTGGAACCATTTTAACGTTACCAGCTACAGGAAGCGAAATGAATTCTGGAGCAGTAGTAACGATTCAATCTACTCAAGAAAAATTAGCGTTTGGAGGAAGTGCTTTGTTTCCAAAATTCTCTATCTGCGATCCCACAGTAATTGAGTCATTACCAAAAAGACAGTTACAAAATGGAGTTGTTGATGCCTACACGCATGTTTTAGAGCAGTATTTGACTTATCCGCATGAAGGATATTTGCAAGATAGAATTGCAGAAGGAATTTTACAAACGCTAATTGAAGTAGGACCAAAAGTTGTGGAAGATCCAAAAGATTATGCTCTAGCATCTAACTTTATGTGGAGTTGTACCATGGCGTTGAATGGATTAATCCAAAAAGGAGTTCCTTCGGATTGGGCAACACACATGATTGGGCATGAATTAACGGCTTTGTACGGAATCGATCACGCAAGAACTTTAGCGGTTGTTGGTCCAAATTTATACCGCGTGATGTTTGAAACCAAAAAAGGAAAATTAGCACAATACGGAAAACGTATTTTCAATTTAACTGGAACTGAGGACGAAATCGCAAATGAAGCTATCAACAAAACAGTTGAATTTTTCCATACGATGGGAATGGACACTAAATTATCAGACTACACCAAAGATTTTGATAAAACTGCTGACTTCATTGTAAACCGTTTTGAAGAAAGAGGCTGGTTAGGATTAGGAGAAAAACAAAATGTCACTTTGGAAAAGGTAAAATCAATTGTGGAAATGAGTTATTAACTTTAGTACTACAAATACTTGCAGCAGCATAAAATAAAAAAGGCGTCTTCCTATCTATGGAGACGCCTTTTAAAATTCTAAAATATAACTAACTAAATCAATTCTCGAAGTTTTGTTAAAAACATAAATTATGTTTAAACAGAACGAAATACCGATCCTTATATTGCACAGATAATCAAAAATAATTATTTAAAAGTCAAAATAGTTGCGTAATTTTATTTTAAAACCGGGCAGACAGTAGGTTTCACGTTTTAATTTAATTTGTTCGATTAATAGTTTTTTAAGTACTTTTGATTAAATTCAATAAAAAAATGGCCGAAAATATAAAATTTGCAGTAATTGGTGGTGGAAGTTGGGCGACAGCGATAGCAAAAATGTTATGTGTAAACCTTACCGAAATTTCGTGGTATATGCGCAACGTTGCTGCAATAGAGCACATTAAAACATTCAAACACAATCCAAATTATTTAAGTTCAGTTGAATTTGATACCACAAAACTAAAACTGACTAACGACATCAATGAAGCTGTAGCATATGCTGATTATATTATATTTGCTATTCCATCCGCTTTTTTAGATGCCGAATTAGAAAAACTAACTGTTTCGCTACAAGATAAAATTATTTTTTCAGCAATAAAAGGTATAGTTCCCGAAACAAGTTTGATTGTGGGCGAGCATTTTCATGTAAAATACGATATTCCTTATTACAATATTGGGGTGATTACTGGTCCTTGCCACGCTGAGGAAGTAGCTATGGAGCGTCTTTCCTACTTAACAATTGCTTGTGGTGATCCCGATAAAGCTAAAATTGTTGCAAAGAATTTATCAGGAAATTATATTAAGACCAAAATCACAGATGACATTATAGGTACAGAATATGCCGCAATGTTAAAAAATATTTACGCTATTGCAGCAGGAATGGCACATGGATTAGGCTACGGGGATAACTTCCAGTCGGTTTTGATGAGTAATGGGATTCGGGAGATGAAAAAATTCATTAAGAAAGTGCATAAAATGAAGCGTAATATTAATGACTCAGCCTATTTAGGCGATTTATTGGTGACGGGGTATTCTATTTTCTCTAGAAACAGAATGTTTGGAAATATGATAGGAAAAGGCTATACTGTTAAATCAGCAATGATGGAAATGAGCATGGTTGCCGAAGGATACTACGCTGTGAAAAGCGCTTATAAACTAAATCAGGCGTATGGTGCCAATACTCCTATTATTGATGCTGTTTATACGATTCTATATGAAGGAAAAGATGCTAAAACTGTTTTTAAGAATCTTACGGATCAGCTGGATTAAAGTAAGGAATACAAAGCCAATTTTAAACCCATACCAATATTATTATGAGCGAAAGATGGAAATATCAGATTAAAACAGGTTTGCCATGGGGTATTTTTATGATTGTTTTTATGATTTTATTTGAAATTAAAGAGGTCTCTTTTATTGATCAAGTCAGTCAACCTTTTTTTTATTTTAAAGCAGTTGCTTATATTCTACTAGGAATATTTGTTTTGGGGTACTCCTCTTGGAAGTCCAAAATAAAAAGACAAACAAAATAAATTAGTATGAGTGAAAGATGGCAATTTCAGATTAAGAATGGTGGAATTTGGGGATTCATCATTTCCTTGTGCATTGCGATTATTGATCTATTCGAAATATCTTTTGAAGATGCTTTTTTATCCCAAGAAAAGCTACTCCGAACGCTTTATTTTGTTTTGGCCGGAATATTTATTGTAGGATATTCAACTTGGAAGAAAAAAATTAAACGAGAGCGTACTCCAGAGTTACCTCACGATAACCCCATCAACGAATAAAATTGGCACTTCTTCAACGTTAGTTTCATTTATAGAATTTGCTTTGAAAGTAAACTTTTTATCGTAAAGTTTTCCATCCATGAAAAAGGTAAGCATAAACTCATTGTTGAGTGCCAAAACACTTTTTTCAATCATTTCGATTTTTACAAGCGACACGGGTGGTAATGCCACAAAAGCATGGCGCAACAGCGATGTTTTTTTCATTTCGCCCTCTATAGTCCCAAAAGCTTTGGAAACTACCATTACACTTTCTATTAGAAAATCACTGTCATTTATCAAATAGGCGTACCATACTTTTTCCATAAAATCGTCGCTCCATTCTTGAACTGCAGCTAGGAAAACGTTTTCTACTTCGGGGATGATGATGTCTTTTTTCATGTCGATGGATAGAATGAAGCAATCTCTTCATTCCTTATTAATTAATATGTACTATTCAAAAACTTAATTTTCTTGTGAACCGAAATGCCTAGCCCAGATAGCAGTGAAAATCCTTTTTTGAGGCTTTTCGCCTCAAGAAAGATTGCAACGGATAGCTGGAAATAGCTCCTAAAAATATAATTTATAATTCTTTATATACTGGATTTGAATTGCTCGAGGAAACGAACGTCGTTCTCATAGAACATGCGGATATCGCCAATTTGATAGAGTAACATTGCGATTCTTTCGATTCCCATTCCGAATGCAAAACCATTGTATTCATCAGGATTGATCCCACAATTTTTCAAAACATTTGGATCAACCATTCCGCAACCCATGATTTCTAACCAACCGGTTCCTTTAGTGATTCTATAATCAGTTTCGGTTTTTAAACCCCAATAAATATCAACCTCAGCACTTGGCTCCGTAAATGGAAAGTAAGACGGTCGTAGGCGGATTTTTGATTTTCCGAACATTTCTTTGGTGAAATACAAAAGCGTTTGCTTCAAATCAGCAAAAGAAACGTCTTTATCGATGTACAATCCTTCCACCTGGTGAAAAATACAATGTGAACGGGACGATACGGCTTCATTACGAAAAACTCTTCCTGGAGAAATCGTTCTTATAGGCGGTTTGTTGTTCTCCATGTAACGCACCTGCACCGATGACGTATGCGTACGAAGTAAAATATCAGGATTCGTTTGTATGAAAAAAGTATCTTGCATGTCACGTGCTGGATGGTATTCCGGTAAGTTTAATGCGGTAAAATTATGCCAATCGTCTTCGATTTCTGGTCCTTCAGAAACATTGAAACCGATGTTCGAAAAGATATCTATAATTTGGTTTTTTACCAATGAAATAGGATGACGAGAGCCGATCGTAATGGGTTCCGCCGAGCGGGTTAAATCGCCATAAAAACCCTTACTTTCTTCTTTACTTTCTAAAGCTTCCTGGATGGTTTTTACCTTTTCTTCCGCAGAAGTTTTAAGCAAGTTAATTACTTGTCCAAATTCTTTTTTCTGGTCATTAGGAACATTCTTAAATTCAGCAAAAAGCTCTTTCAAAAGTCCTTTGCTTCCTAAAAATTTGATTCGGAATGTTTCTAAATCAGCAGCATTTTGAGTTGAGAAAGCCTGCGCTTCACCAATATATTCTTTTATCTTGTCTATCATTTTCATTCTATAATTGAGAGTGCAAATTTAAGAAATTTGTTCCAAGTTTCACGTTTAATGTTTCAAGTTTATTGCATTAGACTTTTATCTAAAGAAGTTTCGTTTAATACGCTATTCAATCACTTCGCGTTCTAAGAAATAGTTCACAATAGCTTCTTTCATTAAAACAGATTGTTCTCCAGCTTTTAGTGGAGGCAACTCTTCTTTTACTTTGTAATGCGGCCATCCATCTTCATCAAAAAATTCAAATTCATAGAAACCGTAAGGCTCTAATAATCTGCAAATGGCAATGTGCATCAAGTTTAATTTTTCATCTTTCTTGTATTCACTGTGTACTTTCCCGAGTTCCTGAACTCCAATTAAATATATAATGGCGTCTAAATCTAAGTCTTCTCCTTGTGAAAATTGATTGGAAAGTATATTTACAAGCTGTTCCCAGCGTTCTTTAAGTTGCGTGTCTCTTGACATTTTTGATTTTTATTGTAGATTAACGATTTTTGATTGTAGCTTTTCAAAAATTATAATCAAAATTATTTTGGCAAAGATAGGTACTCCGTTTTTGACTTTAGAATATTCTTTTATCTTTGTTCTTTTGTGTTTATTTTTTATTTATGGGATTTTTAGATATTATTTTGGGAGTACTACTAGCTTTCGCTTTTTATAAAGGAATCAGAAATGGACTTTTTATAGAACTAGCTTCGTTAGTTTCACTATTGGCTGGAATTTATTTTGCTGTCAAATTTTCCTCCTTTATGCGAGATATTTTAGTAGGATATGTGAAGTGGAATCCCAATACAATTCAAATTGTTGCCTTTATACTAACTTTTATCTCCGTGGTGATTGTGGTCTCCTTATTAGGCAAATTCCTCACTGGAATAGCTGATTTTGCTTTCTTGGGTTGGTTGAACAAGCTCGGTGGTGGCTTTTTTAGAGTACTCAAAACGGTGCTTATTCTAGGTATTATTTTCGCAGTATTCGAAAAAATAAACTTCCATAATTATTTAGCCAAGAAAGAAACACTAGACAATTCTCTTTTTTACAATCCCATTCAAAAAACGGCTGGATACCTATTTCCTTCAATCAAGCATTGGTATGAAAAGATGAAGAAGGAATAATACGATTTTGCAGCAGTATGGAATACTTATATTACTTCACTTCCTTAATCGCACTGCTTTCAATCCAACCTTCAGTTCCATCTGTAAGTTGGATTTTTTTCCATTCTCCTATGCTTTCAAAAACAAAAACCTTAGTACCTTCATGGAGCACAAAAAGTGGTTTACCCCCATTTCTAGGTTCACTTTTAAAATCGGTCATTTCGGCAAAAACTATAGCAGGTTTCTCCGTATCAAAATGGCTTTTTTCAAAAATTGCAGATGAAATACTGATTAGCATCAGAAGAACAGCTACAAACATTCCAAAAAAGAAAATTTGTTTTGAACCTGTAATTTGTGAAAAATAATACCCTATGAAAAAAAGTAAGAAGCCTACCGCTAGTCCTACAGAAATCCACGCCCAAGTATTGTAATGATATATTCCGGTAAAATCACGAACCAACTTTGCGAAACCCACTTTTGGAATTACTTTTATTTCATCGATAGTGCGCTTTTGAGCAAATTTCAAGTTGTTTAGGCTTTCCTTATCGCTTGGATTAAGAACCAATGCTTTCTCATAATTATAAATAGAAGGCGCTACTTTATTTAATTTGTAATACGCATTTCCCAAATTAAAATACACTTCAGAGGAGCGCTGCTTGTCATTTAAAACACTTTCATAAGCTGCTACAGCATCAGCGTACTGTCCTTTTTCATAGTACGCATTCCCTTTTTCAAAGCCATTTTGGGCAAAGAAAACCTGAGTTGAAAGTAAAAGTATGTATAGTATATTTTTCATAAAAATTTAAACACAAAGGTCGCAAGGAAGTCGCAAAGATCACTATTTAAAGCGCTCCATTTATAACTCGTCTTACTCCTTCTTTTAGCAATTTTACATTAAAATTAATTAGCAATCCTAATCTGCAACCCGACAATCTCAAATACGTTAGCAATTGAGCCAAATGAACATCTGTCAAAGCTACAATCGATTTTACCTCAACATTAAACTTATCCTCAATAATCATATCAATTCTGTACCCCACATCAAGTTTTACTTCTTCATAAATCAAAGGAAGCGCTTTCTGCTTTTGTACTTTTAGATTACTTTTTTAAGTTCATAAAACAAGCACTCTTCATAAGCACTCTCCAGTAATCCAGGACCTAAAACTTTGTGTACTTTCAAAGCACTTTCGAATACAATTTTTGATATTTCGTTTTCAGTCATTTATTAAAAATACTACTGTTCTCTGTGCCTTCTTTGTGCACTTTGTGGTTAAGCAAACTAGTAAGCAATCTGTTTTTCTAATTCAGAGATGATACATACCGCTTTATCAAAATCCTGTTGTATCGTAACACTTGACGAAGGTGCATAACGCGCCACCTCACAATTTTCAGTAAGCGCAATAAAATCGTTTACAGCTTCTGGTTTTGCATTTCGAGATAACAATAATTCCTGAACATTATCTTTACTCATTTCTGAAGTTTCAATGTGTAATTTTGCTTTCAGGAAATTATGCATCGCTTTTTCCAACGCAATGTAAAACAGTTCTTTGTTGTTGATTTGTTTCTTTGCTTCTGATAAATATTTTTTAGCCAACTTATTATTCATGCGGATTCTATTTCCAGAAATATCCCCGTCCATAGCCTCTTTCTTTTTCTTGAACAATACAATTATAGGCACTAGTAGAAAAGGTAGCAGCAGTAATCCTATAAATAAAGTAGAACCAAAGAAATCATGTTTGTTGATTGCTACTAGTTTGGTTTTTGACTTGATAAATTTGAATTCTTCAACCGCTGTGATTTTATTTTTGTTTCCGTCAGTTGCTGTTGAATCTACTGGCGTTGGACCCTCAAGAACGTTAACCATGATCTGTGGAGAACGTAACGTTTTATACGTCCCTGATCCCAAATCAAAATAAGAAAACTGCAGTGGTTTTACCGGATAATTCCCTTTGTATTGTGGAATTATGGTGTAACTGTCAGACGTTTTTCCACTCATTCCTGACAGCGGCGTACTGATTTCCTCACTGTGAACGGCATCATACATTTCCAGCGCATTAGGGACTACGGGCTTAGGTAAACTGAACAATTTTAAATTTCCTTTTCCGGTTACACTCACAACCAAGTCAAGACTTTCTCCATTTTTCAAGTTGGTTTTTGAAGGTGTCACTTTGAAGTCAAAGTTCCCAACTGCACCATTAAAATTTTCTGGTTTGCCTGCTTCTGGCAAAGGTTTAACAGTGATAGTCTTTCCTCCTGCCGAAACTCTTTTGCTGGTTTCAGTAAGCTCCATTCTACCAAACATATCCCGACGATTTGTTGGCAATTGCACATCAATTTCTAAGGATAACGGTTCTATTTTAAGTCTTCCCGATTTTTGCGGATACAGCACCACTTTCTTTAGCACTATGTATCTGTAATTTTGTCCTTTGAACAGACCTTCTTCTGCTACAAGTTGTTTTATTTCTATATTTTGACTCCAAAAATCATTGTACTTTGGTTTACTTAATTCTCTAAAATTTGAGATTCCAATGTTTGCAAAATACAATTTATAAACTACTGTCGTTGGTTCATTAACATACGGATTAACTTTAGACACATCAGCAACTAGGTACAGGTTTTCATCGGCAGTTATTGGCGTGTCGTTAGGATCTCGTGGTTGTTCTTGTGCGTCAGTAACATTGATTTTTACAGGAGCCGTTTTATAAATTTGGCCATTGTATTCTATAGCTGCCGCCTTGATGAACAATGTTCCTTTTTTATTTGGCAAAAGAATATAAGAATAGGCTTTTTCAAACGAACTTCTGCCGTTTATCCACGATTGACTTACCTGCTGACTTGGTCCAGCAATAATTCGGAATCCTTCAAAAGACGGCTGAACAAAATTATCGCCATCTACATTCATCATAAAATCGATACGCAATCTTTCATTCAAGCCTAGCGTCGTTTTGCTTACTCTAGCCTCAAATTGAACCTGAGCGCTGAGTGTGCCGCATACCAATAAAACAATTGCCGCTATATATTTTTTCATTTTCAAACTATCTAATTGAATTACCAATCCTTCTCTGTTTTAACTGGTTTTCCTTTTACTTTTTGGGCATTTACCTTATCTTGAACCTTCTTTTCCTCTTTATTTACCGCATCCAAAAGATTTTCTAGACGTTCTTTAGAAATTCCTCCCGGTGCTGGTTTTGGCGCTCCTTTGTCATTTGGTTTAGGATCTTTATTTTGCTTATCCTGATCGCCTTTGTCGTCTTTTTTATCTTTTTCGTCCTTCTTATCTTTTTCGCTGTCTTTTTTATCTTCCTTCTTTTCTTGCTCTTTTTTCTCGTCTTTTTTCTTGTCGTCTTTTGGAGGATTATCCTTCAGCATCTTTTTGGCCAAAGCATAATTATAACGTGTCTCTTCATCTGTAGGATCGTTTCTTAACGCGTTTTTATAGGCCTCTACTGCTTGTGAATAGTCTTTTTCATTCATAAACACATTACCTAAATTGTGAAAAGCACGGTGTTTTTGAGGTCTAGATTTTGAATTTCTCAAGGCTTTACCATAAGCAAATTTAGCTTCAGAAGACTGTTTTTGCTTGTATATTGCGTTTCCAAGATTAAAAGGCGCAACAGCTTTATTAGGAAATTTAGAATCCGAAACTCTATAGTTTGCTTCTGCCTCTACAAAGTTACTGTCAGCATATTCCTGATTTGCTTTGGGTAAAATTCGATCTTTTTGTTGCGCATGCAATCTGACTGTCGCTGAGAAAGCAAATATCAAAAAGGTTAGTATGGTGATTTTAAATCTTTTCATTTATTGTATCTATACATCCAAAAGGTTTTGAAGCCTTTTAGAAATAATTATTTATTCTCGTTAAATAAATCTAATTTCTTGACCCAGCTAGTTTTTCTTTCTAATAGAAAAACATCTACGAACAAGAATAAAAAAGCAAAACCTAAGAACCATTGAAATTGGGATTGAAAATCAGCCATTTCTGTCGCCTCAAATTCTGTTTTTTGGATTTTATCCAAAGCATTCTTGATATATTCCAACACTTCTTTAGTATTATTCCCGTTTACATATCCACCCTTAGTGGCTTTTGCAATGGTTTCCAAGCTGGTTTTATTCAATTTAGTGATGACCACCTCATTGTTACTGTCCTTTTGAAAACGCTCCACAATTCCATTCCTTTTTAAGGGAATTGTTCCTCCGTTTTCAGTTCCAATTCCTATGGTGATAATTTTCATTCCCAACTTATTGGCTTCTTCGGCAGCACCCTCCGCGCCTTCAGAATGATCTTCTCCATCCGAAATCAGAATCAATAATTTACTAGTTTTACTTTTATCATCAAAATAGGTTGACGATAATTTTATAGCTTCATCTAGCGACGTTCCCTGAGACGAAACCATATCCGTGTTCATGCTTTGCAAAAACATTTTGGCCACTCCATAATCTGTTGTGATAGGCAACACTGGAAAAGCGCTTCCTGCATACGCTACAATTCCTATTCTGTCGCTTCCTAACTGATTGATGATTTGCGAGACAATCTGCTTGCTTTTATCCAATCGGTTTGGGGCTACATCCTCCGCCAGCATACTTTTGGAGACATCCATAGCAAAAACAATGTCGATTCCCTCTCGCTTTACCGTTTCCATTTTAGTACCTATCTTTGGATTGACCAGGCCAAGTATAAGTCCCAGTAACCCTAAAAGCAATACTGCTACTTTTAAAACAGGTTTAAAAACGGAGCTTTCAGGACTCAGTTTTTTTACCATTTCTAAATCTCCAAATTCCCGTTGTTTTTTCCTTTTCCAATATAAATTAATTAGAAAAACAACCACAACTAAAGGCAGTATAAAGAGAAGGTATAAATATTTTTTTTCGTCTAATTCCATATATTTTTAACCACAATGGTCACTAAGTTTTTTCTCAAAGTGCACAAATTAATATGTATTTATAAAGTTCCATTAATTACTCTTCTAACACCATTTTTTAGTAAACTAACATTAAAATTGATCAAGAGTCCCAATTTACAATTTGATAATCTTAAATAAGTCAACAGTTGCGCTAAGTGAACATCCGTAAGAGCTTCAACCGATTTTATTTCAACAATAAACTTGTCTTCAACTATTATATCAATTCTATAACCAACATCTAATTGTATCTCTTCGTAAACTAAAGGTAATTTTTTTTGTTTTTCTATCTTTAAGCCCTGCTTTTTAAGTTCATAAAACAAACACTCTTCATAAGCACTTTCCAGTAATCCAGGTCCTAATGCTCTGTGAATTTTTAATGCGCTTTCAAAAACAATTTTTGATATTTCGTTTTCATCCATGTTTTATTAATTTGAATTAAAACTTAGTGATCAGTGTGACTTCTTTGTGCTCTTCGTGTTTAAATTTAAATAAAGCTTTTAAAAACCGTATTCCTTAATCCTACCTCCAGCAATAATAAAAAACCGGCAAACCATATAAATGGCCTGAATTTTTCATCATAATCATAGAATTTTAATTCTTCGATTTCTGTCGTTTCCAATTTGTTGATAGCGGCATAAATCTCTGCTAATTTGCTGTTGCTCGTCGCTCTAAAATACTTTCCATCTGTTTTTCTGGCGATATTTTTCATCAATTTTTCGTCAATTTCCACTTTCATCATTTGGAATAAAAACTTTCCATTTGGCGCAACAGCATAGGGAAACATCGCCATTCCGTTGGTACCAATTCCTACTGTGTAGACTTTAATTCCGTATTGCTTGGCAATATCAGAGGCAGTTTCGGGCTCAATAAATCCGGCATTATTTACTCCATCTGTCAATAGAATAATTACTTTGCTCTTTGCCTGACTGTCTTTTAATCTATTTACAGCGGTTGCTAATCCCATTCCTATTCCGGTTCCATCCTGTAGAACAGTGTCGTACTTTATACTGTTGATTGCCTCCAAAACAACTGCTTTATCGCTAGTTACAGGCGTTTTTGTATAGGCTTCAGAAGCGTAAACTACTAATCCAATTCGGTCATTTGGTCGCTCTTCAACAAAATCAGCAGCTACCTTTTTGAGTGCTTCCATACGGTTTGGCTTCAAATCTTTGGCAAGCATACTTCCAGAAACGTCAATTGCCATTACAATATCAATCCCTTTTGTGGTTTTGGTTTTATTACTCACATCAACCGTTCTTGGTCTGGCCATGGCAATTATTAAGGAACACAAAGCCAATACGCGAAATACGTTTAAAATTGGTTTTAGCTTTGTTACGTATGATCCTGTGCCTTTGAATCCATCTAACGAACTTATTTTTAATGTGGGTGATTGATGGTTTTTTTTTCGCATGAACCAGAGAATTACAACCGGAATCAGCAGAAACAACCAAAAAAATTCTGGGTTTAAAAAAGTTATTTTCTCCATTATTTACTTGCTTGTTTTAATTCGACCGCATTCAAGACTCGTTCTGCTATTTCATTACCATATTTGTCGCCTTCTTCGTGGAATAATAAAATTTGTTGCAAACCGCCCTCTTGACTGAACAGTAATGCTTCATAATACATTTTTGCAGTAGTCTTATTGTCACTATCAACTTGTGAGAATGTTCCATAGGCCTTCATTCCTTTAACCCCTTCTTTAGTTTCAAAGTCTTCCTGCTTAACAATCATATTTTGGGCACCTTGCGCTTCAAGTGACTGTAAGGCACCATCCATAGATTTAGACAGGTCAATTTGAGTTTCTGCTTTGAATTTTAGAGTAGAAACCAGAACATAAAAACGATCCAAAACACTTCCATAGGCAAAAGACTGCATTTCTTTAATCAAAGCCATCCCATTTTTAGGAAGGGTTTTTGTCAAGTCTACTCTCCTTAGCACTTTTGGTGTTTCTATAACAATTCCCGGGTTTCCGTACTCACTTTTCACCCATTCGCCCTCTAATAATTCTTTGGTTGGATGCCCTATTATATTGTCTTTTACGTAATCAAAACCTTTGGTAACGATAAAAAAGGTGGTGGTCGCTGCTAATAAAAATACAACTGAAACCACTGCCGTAACGATGCGTTTATTCCTTTGTTTGCGCAATTGGATTTGTATCTGTTTTTGTCTTTGCGCTTCATTCAAGAGCATGTCTTCCTCCACAGGAATCTCCACAGGAATTGAGTTGTCTAATGTGAGGATTACCTTTTGAATCTTATTTCGATCCTCCGTAATCTCAAAATCCAATGGTTTCGATTTGGCAAATTTCACTAAATCGGCTTGTTTTAAAACGCGCTCTAGATTTTCAATAATTTCCTGTGAAAGTGTCATTTTCTTTTTGACTGAGGCCGCTCTTAGCCCTTGAATTAGTTCCGATGTAGTACTTTCCATCGCCGGTATTTCTATCGCTTCTTCAATATAATTTCTTGCGATATCCGTCAATTCACTATAGTATGCTTTGACCTCTCCTTTTTGCCAAAGTTCCTTTTTCTCTAAAGTATCCAGTAAACTAGTTGCTTTTTCGATTGGTGTTTTATAAATTTCTTCTTTTAGTTTTTTCTCCTGACGTTTTTTAACAAACCAATAAATAAAGGCTCCAATACCCAAAATCAACGCAACAATGAGCACGTATTTCCACCAACCTCCAATTGGGTTATTCGCAGGTGCAATGTCCTTGATGTCGAACATTTTTTGCTTTAAAGTATCCACTTGAACATTGGCTACTTCTACTAAAAGGGAATCCGTCATAAACGGTTTGCTATTAATAAAAATCTTGATGCTCGGAATAACATAGCGACCAGAATCAAATTGGGTCAAACCGTATTTTTTGATTAATTCATAACGGCCTTCCATTTTGACCGTATCAACTGGATACGACTGAATCACCTCTAAAGCCCCGACATTTCTCAACTTTGGAAAAATCACCTTAGCCGAAGTATCAACAGTAGTTTTTATAGACAGTTTAAATTCGGCGCCAATTTTATTTTTAGTAGTATCAATGCTAGTAACCACTTGCTTTTGTTGTGCAAAAACAGCTGTAGAAAGCAGTAGTAATAGTAGGTGTAATTGTTTTTTCATGTTTTATTATTGAACCCTTTTGATTTTTGATTGAAGATTAACGATTTTTGATTGCAGATTTCCGTCGCTACTTCTACTCGTTTACCATCAATAATCTAAATTATTTCAAATTTGTTTTAGCGGTTTTAATACTTGCCACGAAAATAGAAATTAACTCATTGGCCTCCGTTTTTGCAATCGATAAACTATTTAAATCTGACATTAAATTTGATTTTTCAATAATTTTCAAACAAACAAAACGTTCCCTTAATTCTTTCAAACATATTCCCATTTTGTGAACAAAATCTTTAGTGCTCTCTGCACTTTGCGCTTCTCCATAGTTTAAAGCCGGTGAAGTTCCAGAACGAATTATTTGTCCAGCGAGATGATTTCCAGCATAATTTTTTTCAAATTTACTTGAAGCAATTATTATTGTGGCAGCAAAATCTATCAATCTATTTTCTAATTCCTGCTTGTTCATTTTGAATATTTTTACAAATTCTATTTTTCAGTATTAAATGTGAAATCACTTGCCTTTTAAAAAAAAATCCGAAATCAAAAATCGTTAATCAACAATCTAACTTCTTTATCTCGATTTAAAATAACTTAATAATTTTGTCACATAACTTTCATCAACTCTGGTATTGACAACACCAGAACCTGACTTGCTAAATGTTTCTTTAAAATAGTTGACTTTATCGTGGTACTTTTTTTCATAATTCATTCGCACCGCTTTCGAACCGGTATTTATCAATTCGATGGCGCCAGTTTCAGCATCGAGCATAGAAACCATACCTAAATCTGGCATTTTCTCCTCCCGAATATCATACACGCGAATCCCTGTGATGTCGTGTTTTTTTGATGCTATCTTCAAGGTTTGCTCGTAATCTTCCGACATGAAGTCAGAAATCACAAACACAATCGCTTTCTTTTTTTGGGTTCCCGATAGAAATTTCAAGGCTTGCCCGATATCAGTTTTACGACTTTTAGGCTGAAATTCGATCAATTCTCGAATGATTCGCAACACATGCGACCTTCCTTTTTTTGGCGGAATATACAATTCGATATCATCGGAAAACAAAATCAAACCTATTTTATCATTGTTTTGAGTCGCCGAAAAAGCCATCGTGGCAGCAATCTCCGTAACAATGTCTTTCTTGAATTGGTTCTTTGAACCGAAACTCTCGGAACCCGAAATATCAACCATCAACATCATGGTCAATTCGCGTTCTTCCTCAAAAACTTTTACGTGTGCTTCGTTATACCGTGCAGTTACATTCCAATCAATGGCACGAATATCATCACCGTACTGGTATTGACGCACTTCACTGAACGTCATTCCACGTCCTTTAAAAGACGTATGATACTCTCCTGAAAAGATATGATCGCTCAACCTTCGGGTTTTTATTTCTATTTTACGTACTTTTTTTAAGAGGTCTTTTGTATCCATTTGATTGTTGATTGTTGATTAACGATTGCTGATTTCAGATCTAAAATCTTAAATCACATATCAAAAATCTTAAATCTTTTTAAGGCACTTCTACTTCGTTTACAATTTTGTTAATGATATCCACCGAGGTAATATTTTCGGCTTCCGCTTCGTATGTTACGCCTATTCTGTGACGCAATACGTCATGAACTACAGCACGGACATCCTCTGGAATTACATACCCGCGACGTTTGATAAAAGCGTAGCATTTTGCGGCATTAGCCAAATTGATGCTTCCACGTGGTGATGCTCCAAAACTGATTAATGGTTTCAGATCAGCCAATTTGTATTTCTCTGGATAACGCGTGGCAAAAATAATGTCAAGTATGTATTTTTCTATTTTTTCATCCATGTAAACCTCCCGAACGGCTTCTTGTGCGCGTAAAATTTGTTCTACTGAAACCACCGCGTTTACTTTCTCATAGCTTCCTTTTAAGTTTTGACGAATGATGGAACGCTCGTCCTCCATTTTTGGGTAATCGATCACCGTTTTCAACATGAAACGATCGACTTGCGCTTCCGGCAGTTGATACGTTCCTTCTTGCTCAATTGGATTTTGAGTGGCTAAAACCAAGAACGGTCGGTCTAGTTTGAAGGTAGTATCACCAATAGTTACTTGCTTTTCCTGCATCGCTTCTAACAATGCCGATTGCACTTTGGCAGGCGCTCGGTTAATCTCATCAGCCAAAACGAAATTAGCAAAAATAGGTCCTTTTTTTATTGAAAATTCATTAGACTTGATATTGTAAATCATGGTACCCACAACGTCCGCCGGTAATAAATCAGGAGTAAATTGGATGCGGCTAAAAGATCCTTGAACAGCTTGCGCTAGCGTATTTATTGCCAATGTTTTTGCTAAACCGGGAACACCTTCTAATAAAATATGTCCTTGGCCCAAAAGCCCGATGAGTAAACGCTCTACCATGTGCTTTTGACCCACGATAACTTTATTCATTTCCATAGTGAGAAGGTCTATAAAAGCACTCTCTCTTTCAATTTTTTCATTG
Organism: Flavobacterium fryxellicola; assembly: GCF_900143245.1. GTDB lineage: Bacteria > Bacteroidota > Bacteroidia > Flavobacteriales > Flavobacteriaceae > Flavobacterium > Flavobacterium fryxellicola. The sequence goes on along the minus strand of NZ_FRDK01000001.1, from coordinate 636,457 downwards.
ATTGCTCTAATGTCTAAAGTCGCTGTATTTTCTTCCATTTTATTATTTTTAAAACCTTGAATTGATTGCCTTTATTTTGAAGGTGCAAATTGAATTTTTTTTTAGAAGTAAGATGTTAAAAAATGGTTAAAACTTCAATAAAAGCCCTAATTTTAAGGACGAATTATGATACAATTTTTATATTTTTAAGAACTTTGACAAATACACTTCGAAATAGCACAATTATCAATTTCAACAAAAAATAAAAACCATGAATAAAACAAAATTATCACCGATTGTAGCAGGTGTTATGAATTGGGGAATATGGGATAAAAATCTCAACACCAAAGAAATGGCAAACATGATTAACGTGTGTTTAGAAAATAAAATAACCACCTTTGACCATGCCGACATATATGGAGATTACACTACTGAATCTGAATTTGGAAAAGCTTTCGCTTCCAGCAAAATTGCTAGGGAAAGGATGCAATTAATTTCCAAGTGTGGCATCCAAATGGTTACCGAGAACCGTAAAAACAACTTAAAACATTACGAATATTCCAAAGATTACATCATCTGGTCTGTTGAAAATTCATTAAAAAACCTACACACCGATTATTTGGATGTGCTGTTACTCCATAGACCCAGCCCATTGATGCATGCCGATGAAATTGCCGAAGCGGTTTTACAACTCAAATCAGAGGGGAAAATCATCGATTTTGGTCTTTCGAATTTCACCTCATCACAAACCGAACTGATTCGTCAAAAAACAGAAGTTTTGTACAATCAAATACAATTTTCAGCCACTAATTTTGAACCTATGGTGGATGGAAGCTTTGATTACATGCAAGCCAACAACATCCAGCCCATGTCATGGAATCCGCTGGGATCGGTTTTTAGAGAAGACATTCCACAAACCAGGCGATTGAAAAAACTATTGGCTACCTTAGTTTCGAAATACCATTTGGGCTCCGATTCGATTTTACTTTCCTGGATTTTAAAACATCCTGCCCACGTAATTCCTATTGCCGGAACAGTAAATGTAGCTCGAATTCAAGCACTGACAAAAGCGGTCGAATTAGTATTAGACCAAGAAGATTGGTTTGCCATTTGGTCCGCGAGCATGGGAAGTGATGTTGCCTAAGCATTAATTTCCAATGCACTCAATTTAGAAAAAAAACAGAAAAAAATTATGAATAAAACAGCCTTAGTGACTGGAGCTACCAGCGGAATTGGAAAAGCAACAGCACAAATATTAGCTAAAAACAACTATAACATTATTCTCTGCGGACGCCGTGAAGACCGGTTATTAGAACTAAAAAACGAACTTTCAGCATTCACTGAAGTGCATACCTTATCCTTTGATGTCCGGGATAAAAAAGCAGTTTTCGAAAGCATAAATTCTATACCAGAGTCCTTTTCCAAAATTGACATTTTGATTAATAATGCCGGAAACGCACATGGTTTAGATTCCATTCAAAACGGAGATTTAGACGATTGGGATGCCATGATTGACATCAACGTAAAAGGACTTTTATATGTTTCGAAAGCTATAATTCCACAAATGATTGAACGGAAATCGGGACATATTATCAACATTGGTTCCATCGCTGGAAAAGAAGTATATCCAAACGGAAATGTCTATTGCGCCTCTAAACATGCTGTTGACGCCTTAAACCAAGCCATGCGAATGGATTTGAATCCGTTTGGAATTCGGGTGGGCGCTATTCATCCTGGTGCTGTTGAAACTGAATTTAGCGAAGTGCGTTTCAAAGGAGATGTTGACAAAGCCGCCAATGTGTACAAAGGTTTTGAACCATTACATCCAGAGGACATTGCTGACATCATTCACTTTGTTGTCTCCAGACCCTATCACGTCAACATTGCCGATTTAATGGTTTTACCAACGGCACAAGCATCAGCAACTATTTTAAAAAGAGATTGATTATTGTTAATTTTTTATTTCTATTATTATTTATTTAACCTTCGAATAGGGTGAATTACAATTCTTTTTCAAAATGGTGCTAAACCAGAATTTTAACAAAAAAAAACAACCGCAGATTCACAGATTTTTAATTAATTTTATTATCTGCGAATCTGGGGTACTTTCTGCTTCAAAAAGTTCAAAGCAGAACTAATAAATAGGCACCCTTGCTGTACAATAATAAACACGTATGATCAACAAACGCATACTTATTAAAAACCTGCTGGCTCACAATGATGAGAGCAGTTTTTATGATAAAAAGCGGCAGTTGAATTTACACACTCGGGAAGGAAAAGCCAAATTTTTAAAACACATCTGTGCACTCTCTAATTCAAATCCTTCAAACAATTCCTATATTGTGGTGGGTGTTGAGGATCAAGACAACACTATTGTAGGCGACGACTTTTTTGACGATAGCCGGATTCAGAATTTAGTAAATGCCTATCTAGAAAATCCTCCCAAGATTCAATACGAAAATGTGCCCTTTCCAAATTTACCCAAGGACAAGGTGATAGGTTTAGTTACGGTCAAGCCAAAAAGCAAAACTTCCCATTTCAAAAAAGGGATTCACACAATTCCAGCCAACAGTATTTTTATACGACGCGGCAGCAACACGATACCAGTGGAGGGCGAAATAGAAAAAAACTACCAGAACACGGAAACGGTAATAGGCATTGAAAACAACTCCCGAAACAGCATCGAATACACACTCGATGGCGTGATTGATTTTATGAATTTCCGACACAAGGATATGGCACCAAAATACAAAGTGTTTAAAGAGTTATTTGTGATTTGCTGGGCAGGAATTGGCAAAAAATCCCGTGACAAAACCTATTTATCCCGAGTAGATATTGAACTGATCAACGAACAAATCAAGCTATTCTATTCCGCACAAGATGTGGTTGAAATTACTTTTGACGAGGACACTTTTACCATAATTGAATATGTTCCCTTGGGTTTGAACGACAAAACGAGCTACTATCCTCTAGAAAAGCAAACCATTCATTTTCATGATAACGGTTATTACAAAATTGCCAGTGAGATGCTTTTTAAGCCACCGGAATTCAACAAGAAAATGCTTTTTCACATTTATAATTCCAATATTGCTTTGCTAAAAAAGCTCCAAAAAGAAATTTCGTTATCCGAGCGGGAAAGGAAAGATTTAGAAAATTTACCCTCTACTTTTATGATTTGTTACCTCAACGGTTTTGATGAGGCAAAACAAAGATTGATTGATGCCAAAGCGTTATTAAAACCATTCAATCAAGTGTATTTATCTTTTAAAGAAGCGTTGCGAATTTTGAGAAAAATGAAATATGATGTGCAGTAAATTAAAAACTCTTTCTCAATTTATAGGTAGAATATCCAACAAATAATAAAAGTAGTATCTTTCCAAAAAGGAATCCAAAACCAAGATTATTTAGTTTTTGATAATGATCTATAAAAATGTTTAAAAAAATAAACAATAAATAGAGTGCGATTATACCTGAGATAAAAAACAATATTTTTTTCGTTTTTTTAAAATTTGATGATGGTAAAAAAACACCTAAGCCATTTTATTTAATTATTTAGTTACGGTAGTCGTTGTTGGCGTATAAATACTAAAAGTAATTGCAGCAATAAGACCATTTACTAATGATTGTCTTATAAAAACAGTATAATCTGTTGCTCCTGCTGCGTTTCTTTAGAGTCTGACACTCCAACTGTTGCAAATCCAACAACAACATAGTGATTCCATTTTGTAACGCTTGAATTCCCTTGACTTCCTTTACCCACAACACTTGTGTAAGAGAAACAAGATGTCAACAGTACAGAAACTGAAAAAACTACCGTTACCCTCTTAATTGTTTCTTTATTCTTTTTCTTTTTCTTTTTTAAACAATTAATGTATTCAATTACTCTTGTACATTCCTTTTTAAAAACATGCTGTGCGATCTTAATTAAATATTTCATTTACGTAACAAAGGATACAATGTCTTTTTTTACTATTACCTGCGTGAAAAACAGATATAAGTGCATTCTTTGAATACCTCAATACGGAAGACATTCTTTGTTTAGAAATTGATTTCAGTTTTTACAAATCTATTCTCCGCAGCAAAATCTACTAGCAAGTTAAACGCAGGTAAACTATTACCCAAGTAAAATATCGTTTACCAAACTACAAATCACATGAACAAAGAATAGTGTAATATCAATAATTGCGGTCATAATAGCGGTGTTTATTTTTGGTAAAACTAATCTGAAAAATCAAATAAAACAATCACCTAAAACAGTGATATTTCAGTTTCAAAATAAAATAATCATGCTGTAAAATAATTAAAAAAAACAAACTAAAAAAGTCTGGTTCATCGCTCTTTTACTTAATTTTATAAATTGAAAAATAGTGCTTATTTTCTGCTATTTTTGCATTAATAAAAAGAACAATTTGTACATGAGAACACTTGTTATAGGCGATATCCACGGTGGTTTGCGAGCGCTGCACCAAATTATAGAAAGAGCCAAAGTTACTAAAAGCGATACCCTGATTTTTCTAGGAGATTATGTTGACGGATGGAGTCAATCTCCTCAGGTACTTGACTTTATAATTGATTTAAAAACCAATCAAAACTGTATTTGCATCCGCGGGAATCACGATGATCTCTTACTTGAATGGCTTGATGAAAGTAAAGACAACTTATTGTGGTACAAACATGGCGGGGAAGCGACCGTACTTGCTTATGAGTCCGTAAGTGTAGAAACCAAGCAGCAGCATATTGATTTTCTAAAATCTTTAGACAATTATTATCTGGATGCGCAACGGCGTTTGTTTGTGCACGCTGGTTTCACCAATATGAATGGAGTTGATTTTGAATATTTTCCAGGACTTTTTTATTGGGACAGAACTTTATGGGAAACGGCTTTGGCATTAGATACAACAATGAAAAGCAATCACCCGTTTTATCCAAAGCGTTTTACTTTGTATGACGAAATCTATATTGGTCACACACCGGTTACTCGAATAGGGGAAACAACGCCCGTACAAAAGGCAAATGTTTGGAATGTAGATACCGGAGCCGCTTTCAAAGGCCCCTTAACTATTATGGATGTTGACACCAAGGAATTTTGGCAAAGTGAGCCTTTGAATCAATTGTATTTTGACGAGAGAGGCAGAAATTAGATTTATTGAACTACTTTTACTACCATTTAAAAAAATTAAGACATGAAAAAAATCACTACAGTACTAGTATTATTGACGGTCGGCTTAATCAATGCCCAAGCATTCAAAGGAAAAGGCGATGTGAAATTTGACATAGGAGCGAACTTTCAAAATGGAGGATCTGGAATCCGTGTTTCTTCTGATTTTGGATTGGGAGAAAATATGTCATTTGGATTTGCCACTTCTTACTTGTTATCAGTCTCCAACGATGATTTGGGAAACAAACCTGATTTTGGTGATAGAGTGGATCTAAAAGGACGGTTTAATGCCAACTTGGGGAATGTTTTTAAATTAGATCCAAAAATGGATTTATACCCAGGATTGGATTTAGGATTGCGTAATTTTGGTGCGCACTTAGGATTCCGTTATTTCTTTACAGAAGGTTTTGGATTTTTCACCGAAGCTGGAATTCCAATTGCCAGTTACAAAACAAATCCAATAGGTTTTGATAAATTGAACAACCAGTTTACCTTTAATATTGGCGCTTCGTTCAATCTATAGCGCAAACCCAATTCTGCGAATTAAATAAAAAAAGGCAATTTGAAATACTCAAATTGCCTTTTTTATATTTAATTCTAAATTACGTTACAAATCAAATTTGATTCCTTGTGCCAAAGGCAATTGCGTTCCGTAATTGATCGTATTTGTTTGTCTTCTCATGTACGCTTTCCAAGCGTCAGAACCAGATTCACGGCCACCACCAGTTTCTTTTTCACCGCCAAAAGCACCACCAATTTCTGCGCCAGAAGTTCCTATGTTTACGTTGGCAATTCCACAATCAGAACCAGACTGAGAAAGAAACAATTCCATTTCTCTCATGCTATTAGTAAAAATAGAAGAAGAAAGTCCTTGTGGAACTCCGTTTTGCAAAGCAATGGCCTCTTCAATTGTACTGTATTTCATTACATATAAGATAGGAGCAAACGTTTCTGTTTGCACAATGTCTAAATGATTCTCCGCTTCAATAATACAGGGTCTCACATAACAACCACTTTCATACCCATTCCCTTCTAACAAACCACCTTCAACAATTATTTTTCCGCCTTCTTTTTTGGCACTTTCAATAGCATTCAAATAATCCTGAACAGCTCCTTTATCGATAAGCGGCCCAACATGGTTGTTTTCGTCCAATGGATTTCCAATTTGCAGTTGACCATACGCATTTTTCAAAACGTTGATGGTTTTGTCATACACACTTTCGTGAATAATCAAACGTCTAGTTGACGTACAACGCTGTCCTGCTGTTCCTACCGCTCCAAAAACAGCTCCAACGAGAACCATACTAATGTCAGCATGTTCCGAAACAATAATGGCGTTGTTTCCACCTAGTTCAAGGATGGTGTTTCCAAAACGTTCTGCAACCGTTTTTGATACATGACGTCCAATTCTTGTTGATCCTGTAAAAGAAACCAATGAGATTCTCTTGTCGTTATTAATTAAATCTCCTGATTCATTTCCGGTTACTAAACAACTCACCCCTTCAGGAACGTTATTTCTTTCTAAAACGGTTTTGATAATATTCTGACACGCAATGCCACACAAAGGTACTTTTGAACTCGGTTTCCAAATGGCAACATCACCACAAACTAATGCAATCATGGCGTTCCAACTCCAAACCGCTACTGGAAAGTTAAAAGCCGAAATAATTCCAACCGTTCCTATTGGATGGTATTGCTCGTACATGCGATGCAAAGGTCTTTCAGAATGCATTGTTAATCCGTACAATTGGCGTGATAATCCAACCGCAAAATCACAGATATCAATCATTTCCTGCACTTCACCATATCCTTCCTGAAGACTTTTCCCCATTTCATAAGAGACCAATTTTCCAAGAGGCTCTTTGAATTTTCTTAATTCATCTCCCATTTGACGTACGATGTCTCCTCTTTTAGGAGCTGGAACCATGCGCCATTCTAAAAATGCTTCTGATGCTTTTTGCATCGCTTTTTCATAATCTTCTTTAGAAGATGTTTTCACTTTTGCAATTAAAGTTCCATCTGCTGGCGAATAACTTTCGATGATTTTTCCGTTGGCAAAATTAGCTGCTCCAGTCGATGTTCCCTCATTTATGGCTTCAATACCTAATTGCTTAAGGGCTTCTTTGATTCCGAATTGATCTGCTATTGTTATCATTGTAACTTTTTTATTAAAAATTGTTATATTTTTCTACAAACATACCGATTAAACGTGAAATAATAAAAAGTATCGCTTTTATTTTTGCTTATTTAAACTTAAAAATCAGTAAAATACTAGTCCTATTAATCTATCTTAAAACTTATGAAAATCGGCGATGGCTTGGGATTGTTTCTCTCTTCGAATTAAAAAATAATTCTACAAACCACATATTTTTTGTCCTGACCTGCCTGTAATTCGAAGTGACTTTCTTTTGTTTTGTTTTTTAGAGACAAAAGATGAAACCCATAGTAGGCTACTCCCTACGGAAATTTAAAATTCAGTTTAAATAAATTTAGGATCAACTTGCATTACGGTTCCGCATTTTGTGCACGTTCTCAATTTTTCGGAGCTATAAAAATGTTTGAAATGAGGAAGAAAATCTTTTTCAATGTCGTAAAGCTCAAAATAGACTTCATGTAATTTAGTATTACACTTATCACAAAACCACAATAAGCCATCTTTAAAACCTAAACCAGCACGTTTTCTCTCGATTACGAGCCCTATAGAATTTTCGGAACGCACGGGTGAATGTGGTGTTTTAGCAGGATGCAGGTACATGTCGCCGGCATGAAGTTCCATTTCTTTTCGCGCACCATCTTCTTGAATGATTACTTTAATACTTCCTTCAAGTTGGTAAAACAACTCCTCTGTTTCATTATAATGATAGTCTTTTCGGGCGTTTGGACCCGCAACTACCATCACAATGTAATCTCCAGATTGCGTATATAAATTTTTGTTCCCAACGGGCGGTTTAAGCAGATGACGGTTTTCGTCAATCCATTTATTGAGGTTGAAAGGTTTTGCTACTGCCATCTTTTATATTTTAAAGGTAAAGTTATGAATTTATAAATGCTATTTTTTTTCTTTTATTAAATAAATATAAACTGGAAAATGATCACTGAATCCAATTTCTGTTGTGGAATGCCGTAAAGGATACCCTTTATATTGTCCACTGGTTTGTATCAAAAATGACTTGTTATAAATTCCTGCTTTCCAATATCTAAAACTTGTATAATCTGTTTTCAATAAGGTTTCAGAAACCATTATCTGGTCAAAAACATCCCAAGCGTCTCGAAAAGCGATAGTTCCAAATCCCTTTTTGGCCATCTCTTCAAATGGGTTGTAAATCCCAAGGGGAAGGACCTCTGTTTTTTTAGCTTTGGCGCCCAGCCCTAATTTGACGCTTTTATTATACGGACCATCATTCAAATCCCCGAGCGTAATGATTTTTGCATTTGGATTGATGCGTTGTAGCGAATCGATAATTTTTCGGTTTAATGCTCCAGCGGCTTCCCGGAATGGACTTGATTTTTTCTCTCCACCTGATCGGGACGGCCAGTGATTCACGATAATATTAATTTCCTCTCCATCTAAAAATCCGGTCACTAATAATTGATCCCTAGTGTAAACGCGATAATTTTTTGTACTTACCTCTAATTCGTCATCTGTTTTTTCTTCAGCACTGGCTTTAGAACTTTCATTTATAGCAAGTCCTTCTTTATAAATATATAAGGGAATATTATTATAGCTGGTAGGTTGAAATTTCTTTTTTTGATACAATAACGCCACATCAATTCCTCTTTTGTCCGGCGAATCAAAATGGATGATTCCGTAGTCTTTCTCAATTAGTTTGAGTTGTTTGACTAAATCTTCCAGCACGCCTCTGTTTTCTATTTCGCATCCACCAATAAATGTGGGAGAATCTGTATTTTCAGCAGATCCTATTTCAGCTAAAACACGGGCTAGGTTCCCTAGTTTTTTTTCATATTTATCGAATGTCCAACGCTGCAAACCCTTTGGTGTCCACTCTTCATCGAAAGTATCTGGGTCGTTTATGGTATCAAAAAGATTTTCAAAATTATAAAATGCAACAGTATGAATCACATATTTTTTCTGCTGTGCAATAGATTTTGCTATTGGAAAAAATAAAAATAAAAGAAGAACCCAATATGTAATCCTCATAAGCATCCTATATTAACGCCGTTAATTTGATTCCATTTCAGAATCTGTTTCTTGTAAAAATAGTCATTTGCGGCGAACTTAGACTTATTTTCTAATTGTCTATCTTTGTTTTTGTCCCAAAAAGACTTTCTAATTAGAATTATTTCAGTAAAGCAATACAGCATGACCCAAAATCAATTTCCTCTAAACATCCGCAATCTCATTTTATATCAATTTCTATTGCTTATTTTTGTTTTACAATCTTTTAACAGCCAAGCCCAACACCAAATGATCACACCACCTAGTTTACAAAGAGGCGACACTGTAGCTATTTTGGCTACAGCCCGAAAAAATACAGAGGATAACTTGAAACCTGCCATTAATTTATTGAAGAGTTGGGGTTTAGAAGTGGTTATAGGCAGTACTATAGGTTTAGACAATGATCAATTAGCGGGGACAGACAAACAACGTGCTGCCGACTTTCAGCATCAATTGGACAATCCAAATATCAAAGCCATTTGGTGTGTAAAAGGGGGTTACGGAACCGTTAGAATAATTGATTTACTGGATTTTACTACCTTTAAAAAAAACCCGAAATGGATTGTTGGTTTTAGTGATGTGACTGTTTTACACAATCATTTGAATACCATGGGTTATAAATCCATTCACGGTATTATGCCAATCACCGCTCCAAGAGCAACTCCTCAAGCCATCGAAACACTCCGAATTGCTTTATTTGGCGAAAAACTTTCCTATGACATCGATCCGTTCCTGATGAATAGACCGGGCAAAGCTTCGGGTGAATTAGTAGGCGGGAATTTATCCATTCTTTACAGTTTGTTTGGTTCGCCCTCCGCAATTGATTGTTCCAACAAAATCTTGTTTATAGAAGATTTAGACGAATATTTATACCATATTGACCGCATGTTGATGAATTTAAAGCGCAACGGATGTCTAGAAAGCATCAAAGGCATTGTTGTGGGTAGCATGACAAAAATGAAGGATAATGATATTCCTTGGGGGAAAAATGCCATCGAAATTATAGAAGATGTTACAAAAAAGTATTCTATCCCTATTATGTACAATTTCCCTGCAGGTCATATTCAAGACAATAGAGCCTTGATTTTAGGAAATAATGTGACAATTAATGTCAATGAAAAATGCAGTACGTTAGTTTTTGAGTAGAGCTTTCCTCCCTCCTTCGGAGGGAGAGACTAAACGAAGTAGACTCAGGATAATTGTTTGTAATACTGAATATTGTTTTGGATTTTTAATTATAAATTAATGTTCTGAAGTGTAGGGATTAATTTCATAGGTTTATTAAACGAACACCACGACTGAAAACTTTTTTATGGCAGAACACAACGAGCTTGGAAAATTAGGAGAAGAAATGGCGGTCGAATTTCTCAGTAAAGAGGGTTATATCATTTTAGAAACCAATTGGACGTTCCAAAAAGCAGAAATAGATATTCTTGCCCGAAAAGGAAATACACTCGCAGTAGTTGAAGTTAAAACGCGCTCCTCTCTTGATTTTGGTTTACCTCAGGATTTTGTAAAGTCAAAAAAAATCCAGCTATTAGTCAAGGCCGTTGATGCTTTTGTGAACGAAAGAAATCTTGATATTGAGGTGCGATTTGATATCATTGCCATCAACAAAGAAGGCAAATCATTTGTTATTGAACATCTTATCGACGCTTTTTATCATTTTTAGTTGCTTTTTATCGTTGTTATATTTGTAACAAATTGTTTTTTATTTATATTTGCGTCCTATCTACACACTAACTACACGTAAAATAACAACCACTAAAAATTAAATCATGAAAACTGTTTCTTCCATTGTTGAAAATTACATCAAAACAAAGCCCTTTTTACTAAATGCATTATCATTAGGTATTATTAATTTGACCTCATTATCTAGAAACATAATGACCGAATTAGAAAGTGAATTTGGCAAGGAAGTAAAACAAGGAGCTGTTGTTATGGCTTTAAAAAGATTAACCGAAGAACTAGATTTTAGGTTAAATCATAAAATTAATAAAGTCATAAAAAACATCGGGGAAATCACTGTTCGCTCCGCTTTGACGGACTACACTTTTGCTGCCTCTGACACTGTTTTAAACAAACAAGCCGATTTAATAACGGATATTAACTCACTTCCTGATATTTTTTACACCTCATCCAGAGGAGTAAACGAAACCAACATTGTGGTAAGCAACAGCATCAATCACTTAGTTGACAAGCATTTTGCTACTGAAAAACTGATTCAAAAACTAGATAATCTAGCCTCAATAACCGTAAAATTACCAAAGGAAAATATTGTCGTTCCTGGGATTTACTATTTCATTTTTCAACGTTTGGCGTGGGAAGGAATTATTATCAATGAGGTAATTTCGACCTCGAATGAATTTACGATTTTAGTGAGTGAAGAACAAGTAGACGTAGCGTTTAAGGTTATAAAGGATTTGAAGAATTAATAAAAATTCTATTATATAGAAAGCTTCCAGCCTTTTGAAGGCTGGAAGCTTTAGAAGGCTGGAAGCTTTAGAAGGCTGGAAGCTTTTAAACTAAAAAAACACATTATGAATCCAATTCCTCTTGAAAACGGTAAATATTATCATATTTATAATAGAGGTAATAATGGAATTGATTTGTTTTATGAAATTGAGAACTACAAACATTTCTTGAGGTTATACGAGAAATACATTGACCCCATCGCCGAAACTTACGCTTGGTGTTTGATGAAAAATCATTTTCACATTCTAGTTTATATCAAAGAAACCGGAGAAATTGATGTTACAAAATTAGAATACTCTTCAACTGATAAACCAAAAATGGTTAGTGCTTCAAAACAGTTTTCAAATTTATTTAACGCTTATACTTTAGCGATGAATAAGCGATATAAAAGGACAGGTAGTTTGTTTGAGAAAAACTTTAGACGAAAAGTGGTTACTTCTGAAACTTATTTCCAAAAACTTGTTTTTTATATCCACAATAATCCTGTTCATCATAAGTTTACAAAACACATCGTAGAATATCCTTGGACTTCTTATGGAACAGTAATTTCAACCAAAAACACCAAATTGCAAAGAGACAAAGTAATAAAATCGTTTAATGATTTAGAAAATTTTAAATATTACCATACGATTAATCAAAATTTTGATGAAATTGAGGATTTAATTATCGAGTAAATTTAAAAGAAATATTCCAGCTTTGAAGGCTGGAAGCTTTAGTAATGTCCTATTTACCTCCCAACATTTCCATCAATTCTAGTGCTGTTCTGGTATTCTTTACATTATCAAAAGTCAATAAAAGACGCAATCCTGCTGGGGTTTGTTTTTCTTTCATTTTACAAATAGCACTGTTTTTTTTTACAAATTGTATCATTTGATTGAAACGTTTGGACTGGTAATAAGCGGATTGTTGATCTGATACAAAATAACCGATCATTTTGCCTTGTTTCATCACTAATTTCTCGATTCCAATATGCGTTGCAATCCATTTGATACGGATGCTGTTCATCAAGGCTTTGGCACGTGGCGGCATTGGACCAAAACGGTCAATCAATTTGTTTTGGAAAACGACAAGCTCTTCTTCATTTTTTACCGCTCCTAATTCGTTATATAAACTCAATCGCTCTGCTACATTATTGATGTATTCATCCGAAAACAATAATTCAAAATCGGTATCGATTTGCAGGTCTTTAACGTATTCTTTAGTTTCTATGTTATTTTCTTCTGGATATAAATCCTTGAATTCATTTTCTTTCAATTCATCAATGGCCTCATTCATGATTTTTTGATACGTATCGAAACCTATTTCGTTAATGAAACCACTTTGTTCACCACCCAATAAATCCCCGGCTCCGCGAATCTCTAAATCTTTCATAGCAATATTAAAACCGCTTCCCAATTCACTGAATTGCTCCAAAGCTTGAATTCGTTTTCTGGCATCATCAGTCATGGCAGAATACGGCGGACAGATAAAGTAACAAAACGCTTTCTTGTTACTCCGTCCTACTCGACCTCGCATTTGATGCAAATCAGACAATCCAAAATTATTGGCATTATTGATAAAAATCGTATTGGCATTGGGAACATCTAATCCGCTTTCGATAATCGTTGTGGCCACTAAAACATCAAACTCGCCATTCATGAAAGCAAGCATCAGTTCCTCTAGTTTTTTTCCTTCCATTTGTCCGTGACCAATTCCTACTTTTGCATTAGGAACCAAACGCTGAATCATTCCAGCCACTTCTTTAATATTTTCGATTCGGTTATTGATGAAAAAAACTTGTCCGTTGCGCTGAATTTCATACGAAATCGCATCTCGTATCAATTCTTCGCTAAAGCCAACGACATTCGTTTCTATCGGATAACGGTTGGGCGGAGGCGTTGTTATTACTGATAAATCGCGTGCTGCCATCAACGAAAACTGCAATGTTCTTGGGATTGGGGTTGCTGTTAATGTCAAGGTGTCCACATTAGCCGCAATAGTTTTGAGTTTGTCTTTTACGTTGACGCCAAATTTTTGTTCTTCATCTACAATCAACAATCCAAGGTCTTTAAAAACGACATTTTTATTAACTAATTGATGGGTTCCAATTAAGATATCGAGTTTTCCCTCGGCTAATAATTTTAAAGTTTCTGCTTTTTGTTTGGCCGTTCTAAAACGATTTAAGTAGCCAATAGAAACCGGCATATCCTTTAATCTTTCGGTGAAAGTTCGGTAATGTTGGTAGGCCAAAATAGTTGTAGGAACCAAAATTGCCACTTGTTTACTGTTGTCCACTGCTTTAAAAGCGGCACGAATAGCGACTTCGGTTTTACCAAAACCTACATCACCACATACCAAGCGATCCATTGGCCGATCACTTTCCATATCGGCTTTGACTTCTGCCGTTGATTTGGTTTGATCAGGCGTATCTTCATAGATAAAGGAACTTTCTAACTCGTTTTGCAAGTAACTATCCGGCGCAAACTGGAATCCTTTTTCTAATCGTCTTTTCGCATACAATTGAATCAAATTGAAGGCAATATGTTTAACACGCGCCTTGGTTTTTTGTTTTAAAATCTTCCAAGCATTCGACCCTAACTTGTAAATTTTGGGCGGCGTTCCATCTTTTCCGTTGTATTTCGAAATTTTATGCAGCGAATGAATGCTTACATACACAATGTCATTATCGGCATAAACGAGCTTGATTGCTTCTTGTGTTTTGCCTTCGACTTGTATTTTTTGTAAACCTCCAAAACGTCCAATTCCGTGGTCAATATGCGTCACATAATCGCCAACAGCTAAAGTTGTTAGTTCTTTTAACGTGATATTTTGTTTTTTAGAATAACCGTTTTTAATGTTGAATTTATGATAGCGTTCAAAAATCTGGTGATCCGTATAGCAGGTAATTTGGTTTTCTTCGTCGATAAATCCTTGGTACAAAGGCAAAACAACGGTGTGGTATTGCTTGCGAATATTCTCGGAATTGGCTTCATCCAAGGTTTCAAAAATATCATGAAATCGTTTGGCTTGCGCATCATTAGAACAAAACAAATGATTTTTGTATCCATTGAAATGATTCTCGCTCAAATTATTCAACAATAAATCAAATTGTTTGTTGAACGACGGTTGTGGCTGAATGTAGTATTCGAATTTTTTGTTTGTTCTAAAAATAGCTTTCGAACTCAACTCGACAATCGAAAAATCCAAGGCTCTTTTTATAAACTCCGCTTGGTTTAAAAACAATTGTTCCGGCGATGAACGCTTGATTTCCTGAGATAACTTTGCAAAAGCTTCTTCGGCTTTGCCAAATTGTTTGTCCAGTTGTAATAGAAAATCTTCCGTATTTTGAATTACAATAACGGTTTTCTCCGAAATATAATCTAAGAAGCTTTCTCGATTTTCCTGAAAAACTTTGTTTTCCACATTTGGGATGATCGTGATTTTCTTCTGTTGTAAAATTGACAATTGAGTCGCAACATCAAAACTTCGAATACTTTCCACTTCATCGCCAAAAAACTCGATTCGGTACGGATTATCATTTGAAAACGAAAACACATCGACAATTCCTCCGCGAACCGAAAATTCTCCAGGTTCCGTAATAAAATCGACTCTTTTGAACTCGTATTCGAATAATACTTCGTTAATAAAGTCAATCGAAATCTTATCGCCAACAGTTACTTTCAGTGTATTTTTGTCCAATTCTTTTCGAGTGACCACTTTTTCAAACAAGGCTTCGGGATACGTAACAATAACGGCCGGCTTTTTGCGGGAATTGATTCTGTTTAGCACCTCAGCACGAAGCAACACATTGGCATTATCGGTTTCTTCTATTTGGTACGGACGGCGAAATGAGCCCGGATAAAAAAGTACATCTTGCTCACCAATCATTTGTTCTAAATCATTCAAATAATAGGCTGCTTCTTCTTTATTATTTACAACGATTAAAAAAGGGAGCTCTGATTTTTTAAAAAGTGACCGCATTACAAATGAAAGTGCAGAACCTAGTAGTCCCGAAAGGTGCATCTTAACTTGGTTATTCTCTAATAGACAGGCAACAATTTGCTTGGTTTTAGGCGAATTATCGTAGGTAGTGTATAAGGCTGTTTTACTCAACGCGTGGAATATTTGGATCTATGATTGGTGTATTGGGAATGGCTCTTGTGGTATCCATCATTTTCAACAAGTCAGATTCTCCTTCTTCGACTGGAATGTTACTTTTGTCAACAATTTTGTCCATTTGTCTTTGTAAGGAAACGAGTTCCAAATTAATTTCAGCAACTAACTGCGTCACTTTTTTATCTGGAATAGTATCTAGATTAAGGAATAAATCCAGCATTTGAACTTTAGTAATTAAGGTCGAAATCCTGCTTTTTATCTGTGGTTTACTAAATTCAAAAGGAATGTTATCATTTAAAGCCATTGCTTTTTTGGTAAGCGACTTTGATTTTTGCTGAAAAGCACCAATTGTTTTTTTGGGTTTTTGCGCTAATTCTGCTAAAAAAATTCGCCACTCACTCCAAGTTGCCACACTGTTTTCAGAAGCTTCTGTTACCGGAGTGTCGTAAAAAACCCATCCTTTCTGTATATTAGTAAATATGATTTCTCTTCTTTGGATCTCTTTTTCATTCTCCGCAATGCGTTTTTCATCCTCATTTTTACAAGAGAACAATAGAAAAACCAGAGAAAAGAAAACGGCGAATTTGTATTTCATTTTTAATTTCATTAAAGCACAAAGTTACGAAGTAAATCTACAATAACGAATTCCAGAAATGGGAATGCTTTATGCTTTTTTACCTCCTAAAAAAGTATTTTATTTTAGGATAAACAATCTATAAATAAAGGTGTCAAAAAAGGTATTGTCTCTGAAAATAAATAAGGAATTACACCAAAGCAATTTTATAATTCATACCAAAATATTTCGACGAAATTAATCTTGATTTAAAATTCACATTTTGGACTATTAAATTAATAGTACGGCAGCAATTTTTATATTTAAAAAAAAGCACAATTAATAAATCATCTAAATTATTATCATTATTTTAAGATATTTATCATCATTTTTATCAAAATTATGGTATTTGCGAAAACGTTATCTTTGTTTTTCAAAACAGATAAAAATGAGTACTAAAATATTGATTATAGGCGCTTGTGGCCAAATAGGAACGGAGCTAACGCAAAAGTTACGCTCCATTTACGGAACCGAAAATGTAATTGCTTCGGACATCAGAAAATTGAATATCGATGTCGTTAATTCCGGACCGTTTGAAGTGGTGAATGCGTTGGATTTTAATCAAATTGAACATTTAGTAGAATTGCATCAAATCACCGATGTATATTTGATGGCTGCTTTATTATCAGCGACAGCAGAGAAAAACCCAGCCTTTGCTTGGGATTTAAATATGAATTCGTTGTTTCACGTTTTGAATTTGGCGAAAGCCGGAAAAATAAAAAAGATATTTTGGCCTTCGAGTATTGCCGTTTTTGGACCCACAACTCCAAAAGAAAATACGCCTCAATACACGATTATGGAGCCTTCAACGGTGTACGGAATCAGCAAACAAGCGGGCGAAAGATGGTGTGAATACTACCATAATATTTTTGGTGTAGATGTAAGAAGCATCCGTTATCCGGGTTTAATCAGCTGGTCATCGCCTCCTGGTGGTGGAACTACGGATTATGCAGTTGATATTTTTCACAAAGCACTTGCTGATAAAACTTACGAATGTTTTTTATCCTCCGAAACTAAAATGCCAATGATGTATATGGATGATGCGATTGCTGCGACTATAAAAATCATGCAAGCTCCCGTTGAAGAAATCAAAATTCGATCTTCGTACAATCTAGCCGCGATGAGTTTTACACCCACAGAAATTGCTGCCGAAATCCAGAAACACATTCCTGAATTTACAGTTACTTATAATCCTGACTTTCGTCAAAAAATAGCCGACAGCTGGCCAGCAAGTATTGATGATGCTGAAGCTAGAAAAGACTGGAACTGGAAACATGAGTTTGATCTAGAGAGCATGACTACTAATATGCTGGAACATTTGAAGTAAAAATATTAAGCACAAAGAATGCCGCAAAATTTAAGTTTTGCGGCTTTTTTTGGTTACGATTCATTTTTAATTGAATATGCTTCTTTGCATTTAATTAACAATATTATTCTTTACTTAAAATAATTTGTTCATGTGGTATAATTTGCTCTGCTCTACCATTAGGACATTCTCGAGAAGAAATTATCATTTGTTCAGGCTCAAGAAATAAAGTCATTTTAGTATTATTACTACCTTTAAGCCAATCTATGAATATCGTACCTGTTTGTCCGCATTTTGCATTTTTACCACTGTAAGTTAATGCATAAGTAGTTTGTTCTAAATAATACCCTTGAATAAGATAGGGGTTTAGATCAGGTAAAGATCTTGTATCTTCCAAAATATATCCATTAGTATTTGTTATTAGATAACGAATAATAAGTATATCTTCTTTAACATTTGAACGGATATCAGTGAATTTTGAAATAGTGAAAGAATATATTTTATCACCATGCACTCCTTTCCAAGTACCAGTAAAAACATCTAATTTATGATTAACATCTTTTATATAAGAACCTGCTGGGAAACTTATACTTGAACCCATGTAATCAATTACTTTTTCAACAGGAATAATTGTTTGAGCTTTACATTGTAAATTGAATAATATTAATAATATTATAACTATATTTTTCATGTTTTTTATTTTTTGTGTTTTTATTTGCATGGTATATTACTTATTTTATTGTTATCTAGTGTTATTTTAACAGTAGAGTTATCACTGTTGATTTCATATAATTCTATTCCCTTAATACCAATATTATCTTCTAAAAACTTTAAAAAGCCTAACTTCTTGTCGTTACCATTATCTTTTATACTTTTAACATACTTAATATTTAAATCTGAAATATCACAATCTATTTTTACATCAGTAATATTACCCGTAAATCTTAACTGATAAACCGCAGAACTAGAAATCATTGTGCTATATACCTCTGTAATTGGGGCATTATTTTTTTTAGTATTGTTTAAAAACTCTAAAAAATGAACAACATCTTTGGGTGAAAAAATTAGTATTGGTCTAAGCATTATCGGAGTTCCATTTTCTCGAAACCTGCCACTTGAATAAGGGTCTTGATGAGTATGCATACTCCCAGTAAAATCGGTACCAGGAGGCATGTTTAATTCGTTAGAATTTGTAGCGGCTATCATATCGGCAAAAGTACCATCTTTCTTTTGAACTATACCAGCTTCATTTTTATTGGCAGTTTTACCTTTTAAAGCGTCAATTTTTGCTTTAATTACGACATTATCAATTTGTGCTTTTATTTTTAGACAAGGATCTGCAACTTCCTCTTCTTCACCGCCACCACCGCCACCGCCACTAAAACCCCAATTAAGAAGAGAAACATTGCTTGATTCTATTTCGTAAGAATAAACGTACAGATAAGCCACGGTTAGGCTTTGAACGGGTTTTCTTGCAGGAATTATTACTTCATGCAGTTGTATTGGCTCGGTAGCATATGTTAGTGCGGATCTGCTTTCTATTTTATTTGTTGTATAGGCAGATGACTTTTTTATGAATTTTGAGATAATGTATCCGTTTTTCATTCTAAATCCCTTAAAAAAGTCACCGTTCATACTAGTGATTATTACTCGACCTGAAAACTCTTTTGTGCTTTGGGCAACATCAGGATACATTGTAAAAACCGCACTTTTTAATGTGTCGTTTACTGTAAGCAATAATACTCTACTGTTTTGTTGTTTGTCATTATACGGCAAAGGAATTACAGTTAACAATTGATCGCTATTTGTTATTTTTTCTAGCGTTATCGCATCATAATTAGACAAAGTAGTCGTTTTGGATGTTTTGTTACCGCTACCTTTTAGCAGATTTTGTTGTAAAAACTGAATCGCCTGTTCTCTTGATACGGTTTGAATATTTGAATCTTTTTGTATTAATGCATCGTCGAGACTGCAAGAATGCATAAAAGAAAGAGTACAACTCATAAAAAGCAATATAATTTTGCGTCTTAAGTCACTCGTTTGTTTGTATGTTTGTTTTCATATTTTTTTTTGTTAATTAATATTTCATAAAAATAACCAAAGTTTTACAACGAACAATACCCACTTTTAGTGATATTTTAAAAGAATGATTAAAAAATAGCCGACAGTTGGCCAGCAAGTATCAATGATGATGAAGTCAGAGAAGATTGGGGATGGAAATATAAATTTGATTTAGCAAGTATGACTATAGAAATGTTGAAAAATCTGAGTGCCAAAAAAGCATAGTGATCTGATTTTTTAAAACCCTTTTTTATGATGTCCTATTTCAGTTTTTTTTTGAATTATAACAAGGGTGAAAATTTAATTTCACTTTATAAAGCAATATTTTTTTTATAAAATAATTCTTATATTTGGATTATAAAATTTCAGTGACAGGAACTTTAGTACTTACTTTACTCTTTGTAGCCGAATTCATCTATTTCTGCTATCTCAACAAAATCGAGTAAGATGTTATACAATTACTTGTAAATTTCCATTTATTTATACAGACTGCTTTCATGACAATAAGGATTTCAAACAAACACCAAGGATGGCAAAATGTTTTACAAATAATTCTACCGTATTTTTTAATCGTTGGAATTTTTCAAATTATTGGCTATAGCATAACAGGGATCGATTTCATGAACTCTCAGTCAATTCCTAGAAGTCCCCATCAGACCTTGATTATATCATTCGCATCACTAGCTGGCACAATTACCGCACTGTGGTTTTTTATGAAATATGTAGTCGAAGAACCATTTATAAGCTTAGGATTTGAAAAAAAATCGATCAAAGAGGACACTATTCGCGGAATATATTATGGATTAATAATTATGTTAATTGGTTTCGTAAGCCTACTGCTTTTTGACGAAATACATTTTAGAAGTCTCAATTTCAACTTGCCATTGATCGTATTAAGTTTATTACATTATGTATGTGTAGCTATTTCCGAAGAACTTTTATTGAGAGGATTTGTTTTAAATAACTTAATGAAATCTTTTAATAAAGTAACAGCCTTACTCCTATCTTCCGTGGTTTTTAGTTTGTTGCATGCCGGTAATCCTAACATTACTTTTTTCGGCTTAATTGATCTTTTCGTAGCTGGGATACTACTGGGATTACCTTACTTATACACTAAAAATTTATGGTTTTCCATTGCTTTGCATTTTAGCTGGAATTTTTTTCAAGGAACAATTTTTGGCTTTAATGTTAGTGGTATAGAAAACTATTCCATCATTCAAACCGATTACAAGTTAGCCTCCATCTGGAATGGAGGTGATTTTGGGTTTGAAGGATCCATACTATCCTTGATTTTTCAACTTATAGCAATCGGGATTCTCTATATGTCCTTTGAAAATAAACTAAAAACAGCCTTGCCAGAGAGAAAAACTGCTCTAATCAAGTGAGATAGCAACAAATTATTTTCTTATCTAAAATTAATATTAGTAATTCCTCAACTCATTTTTTATTAAATTTGATAAAAACCTCCGCACTATGAAACTAAAATCAAGTGAACCTTTTTGGTTAGTCAAAAATGGAATTATCAACTCCTATCCGTCCTTAAGAGCAGACTTAAAAACGGAAATTCTAATTGTGGGAGGCGGAATAACGGGTAGTCTCATTGCACATCAATGCATGAACGACGGTTACAAGACGGCGTTGCTAGATCGACGAGAAATAGGTCACGGAAGTACATCGGCCACGACATCCATGTTGCAATATGAGATTGACGTTCCTTTGTACCAACTTATAGAATTAATTGGCGAAAAGGCTGCAATTGCAAGTTATTGGGCGTGCTATAAATCGATTGATGATTTAAAGAAAATAGTCCAACAAGTACAATCAGATTGTGGTTTCAAGAAAAAAGAGTCGCTCTATTTTGCCGCTTTAAAGAAAGATGTGAGTGGGTTAAAAAAAGAATTTGAAGCGCGAAAAAAAATTGGAATTCCTGTAAAATGGCTTGAAGCCGATGCAATTGATAAAAAGTTTAACATCAAACATTCGCATGGCGGAATCTTATCAGAACAAGGCGGCAGTATAGATGCTTTCCAATTAGCTCACGATATTCTGGCGTACAATCACGAAAAAGGATTGCAGATTTTCGATAAAACCGATATTAAAAAAGTTACCTATCAGCAAAACGGCGTTACCGTTCTAACGGAACATGGCACTACTATTACTGCCAAGAAAATAATTTACTGCAATGGTTTTGAAAGTACAGAAATCATAAAAGATGATTTTGTAAAATTACTGTCGACCTACGCTATGGTTGGAGAACGGCTTGAAGACGACCAGTCAAAGCTGAACGACACCCTTTTTTGGAACACAGCGGAACCGTATATGTACATGCGAACCACCGATGACAATCGCTTGCTTATTGGTGGAGAGGATGAAGATTTTGTAGATGCTCAAAAAAGAGATTCCTTATTAAATGTTAAATCGGAAAAATTGACCAAATATCTGAAGAAAATTTTACCCCACTATGATTTCAGAATGGATTTTGTATGGGCTGGTACTTTTGGCGAAACTAAAGATGGTTTGCCTTATATAGGGAAACACCCTAATTTTCCAAGCGCTTATTTTGTATTGGGATTTGGAGGAAACGGCATTACTTTTTCAGTCATTGGAATGGAGCTCGTTTCTAAAATGCTAAAAAACAAGAAACATCCATTAGCGGACTATTTTAAATTTCGTAGATAATTTTAAACCTCTTTCTACCTTATGTAAAAATGCCGCAAAAGATGATTTTGCGGCATTTTCTATAATTATAATTTAATATCTGCTAGCAGCTTTTTTACTTCTTTAAACTGTGATTCCGATTTAACTTCTAAAAGGTCTCTTGTTTTTCCATTTTTTAGTTGGACAAAATATATTTTTTTACTGAACGAAACACGTTCTTCAATTCCTTCTATTTGAACTACTGGAATTTTATCCATACCCGTTTTTTAAAAAAAATAATTTCGTAATCCAAAAGCAGCAACCATACCAATAAACAACCAAATTATTTTCATAAATCCAAAAGCTACCTGTGCATTCGATAAATTTAAAACTGCATTGATGAAAGTTATAATCAATAGCAATTTCACGATAAAAAAATGATTTTTCAAACCATCTTTGATCTCAATTGATGCAGTAGTTTGATTGTATTTAATATCCATAAAATTACATTTTAACTAAATATCTATTGCTTATAAACATTATTTTCTTTCTTAATATCCGCCATTAAACCACTTGGGTCGATGGTGATTTTTTTGATGGTGCTTTTAGGTTTAGCAATCATAAATTCCATGGTAGGATATGCCCAAGCCCAATCACCCAAAACTGTTCTTTTTAATGCGGGATTTGGATTTTCCTTTTTGAAACTCATCATGCGTAGGGGAATATAAAAACTTTCCATTGTTCCATCCGTATACTCCACTAACAAATCAATAGGCATTGGCATTCTCCCTATTCTTTCTAAAGTAACAATAGTTTTATCTCCAACAGCTCTTGGTTCTCTGATCCCATAATCAATTGTGTTGGTTGTTTGTGTCCAATCGGTTAAATACCAATCGAGATTTGCTCCAGAGATTTTTTCCGCTGATCTCTTGATATCATTGGGTGTTGGATGCTTGAATTTAAAATCGCTGTAATATTTTTTTAAGGATTTCATTAGATTGTCTTTCCCTATTAAATACATTAATTGTGTTAGAAAAAGTTCTCCTTTACTATACGAAGTAATGCTGTATACTCTGTTTTCATCAAAACGATCTGCATGTGTAGTTTGCGGTAATTCTTTACCGGAATTCACCATTGAAAAATAACCTGCATACGCTCCCGTAAATGGATTTTCTACTTTTTTATCGGCTATTTCATTCATTCCCAGGTCTTCTAGAAAAGAGGTGAATCCTTCATCCATCCACCCATGTTTTGATTCATTGTTAGCTAAGACATGCTGAAACCAAGAATGTGCCATTTCGTGAGCAGTTACTCCTAATAATCCATCAAAACTTCCTTGTCCTAAAATTAAGGTACACATGGCATATTCCATTCCACCATCACCCCCTTGAATCACAGAATATTGCTTATAGGGATAATCGCCAACCGTTTTGTTATAGAACTCCATTAACTGAGCCGTTTTTGGTTGCAGATTTTTCCAGTTTTGAATGTATTTTGGATTGTCTTTATACAAAAAATGCAAGTCAACGCCGTTAGGTCCTTGTACAATGTCGTGAATGTAGTTCTTATCTGCAGCCCAAGTAAAATCATGAACCATTGGCGCTTTAAAATGCCACGTCAACGTTTTTGCTTTTTTAGGAACAGTTACGACAACGCCTGAATCTTGATACCCGTGACCTATTTCGTTTTTGTTTTGCAAATAACCAGTACCTCCTAAAACGTAATCCTTATCGATTGTAATGCTGACGTCAAAATTTCCCCAAACGCCATGAAATTCTCTAGCGATATAGGGATCGGCATGCCAGCCTTCAAAATCAAATTCGGCCATTTTAGGATACCATTGTGCCATTGACAGTGCTACTCCTTCGGCATTATTCCTTCCAGAGCGACGAATTTGAATTGGAACCTGACCATCAAAAGTTAAAGTAAACGTGGTTTTTGAGTTGGGAACTATTGGCTTAGCCAAAGTAACTTCCAGAATCGTTCCTATTGTTTCTACCGAAGCAGTGCTGCCATCCTGCTTAAAATTAGTAATGTTCAGATACCCTGTTTCGTTAGGTTTCAACATTTTGATACGGCTTTGTTTCCTTTCATTTGGACCAACTTTAATCTTGTTGACCATTCGAGCATCTGGATCTCTTATGTTTTGGATTCTGGCATCCATTTCGCTTCCCGGCTGAAAAGCATTGTTATAAAGGTGGTAATACACTTTTTTTAAAGTGTCAGGAGAATTATTAGTATAGACCAGTTCCTGTGTGCCTTTGTATCTATAAGTGGATACATCCATAGTCACGTCCATTTTGTAATCTACGTGCTGTTGCCAATATCCTGTGTTTTGAGCCCATAGACTTCCAAAACTTAAAGTAAGAAAATAAAATAATAGTAGTTTTTTCATGTTTGATTTAAATAAAAATGGAAGGACAAATTGTCCTTCCATATAAAGAATGCATTAAATATTACTTAGACATTTTTTCTGCCATCAAAAAAGCATTGTAAGCATTTATGATCTTTCCTGATTGAGATAAAGTGCTAAATGAACGTGTATCTGTTGCTTTTCCACCCACAATAACATCTGTAGAAATGGCAATCCCTGAATCCATCAAAATATGTTTAACTTGTTTAGCAGATAATTTTGGATAATAAGAACGAATTAAAGCAGCAACTCCCGCTGCATTTGGCGCCGCCATTGACGTTCCCTGTAAGTACTTATACGTGTTGTTTGGAGTGGTAGCATATATTTTTACTCCAGGAGCAAAAACGTCTACATTAATTTTTCCAATATTAGAAAAACGGGCTACAACCTTATTTCCGTATTCATAGTTTAGCGCACCAATTGTAAGTACATTATCAGCAAACTCCTTTACTTTATCTTCAGAATCGTTAGGGAAATTTTCTGCATAATCAATGTCTTTAGCATCGTTTCCAGCTGCATGAACAAACAAAACATCTTTTTTCTCCGCATATTTGATAGCATCGTAAACCCATTGCTTGTGTGGAGAAAAACTTTTTCCGAAACTTCCATTGATCACTTTGGCGCCATTATCAACTGCATAACGAATTCCAAGTGCAATATCTTTGTCATACTCATCACCATCTGGTACGGCACGAATCGTAAGAATTTGAACATTATTAGCAACACCATCTCCACCTAAAGTATTGTTTCTGGTTTGCGCAACAATTCCGGCAACATGCGTTCCATGAAGAATTTCATTCTTGTCTGGTCCCATCACATTGTTGTTCCCGTATTTTGTATCTGTAATATCATTTGGATTGTCTCCTAACACTTTACGGTAGTCTGTTTTAAGGTGATCGCCATTAATAAGTGCAACCTGTTCCTCTAATTGTTTTTGAACAGCAACTTTTAAATCTGCTATTGGCAAACCATAAGAAAGCATTTGTTGCATCGTTGCCTTACTCTTTTGGGTTGCAGGCTCTTGCGAAACAATTGCCGTTACTTCCTCAATAGTATAGACTGGTTTACCAAAATGTTTTACCAAAACAGCATCTCCTGAAACAATAGCTTCTAACATTTGCTCGGAACGTGTTTTTCCCGCAACAGCATCAGCAACTTTCTTATCATTCAGTGCTTTTGCGGCTTGATACGTCGCTTCATCGACTAAGGTTTTGTCTTTTATAATTCTTTCGTATTCTAAATTCTCTTTGGTGATATCACCAAGAAAATTCCAACCGTGAATATCATCAATATATCCATTTTTGTCATCATCAATTCCGTTTCCAGCGATTTCTTTGGTATTGGTCCAAAGCACCGATTTTAAATCTTCATGTTCAATGTCGACTCCAGAATCTAAAATTCCAACAATAACTGGCACGCCTTTTTTACCTTTTAATAATTCAGTATACGCTCTGTCAACGCTCATCCCCGGAATGGTATCCGTTACAATATCTAAATGACTCCAGCGCTGTAGGTCGTTTTCAGTAATTGGCGCCTTTTTTGAAATGTTCAAAGGTGCACTTATGGCAACTAGTCCAGTAGTGTTTACTACTTGTTTTGAAGTTCCGCATCCTACTAATACCAAAAAGGCAAAAGCAGAAATGTAAATAGGTTTAATGGTATTCATTGGATTTCTATTAAGTTTTTGAAATATTTGTCTAAAATAATTTTTTTTGTTACAAATGTGGCCGTCCTTAACACTATGTTAGGATTTCGTTACAGGAAAAACGTTCTTTTAACCGAACTCCTTTTTCCGTTCGTTCCACCGTAATGATTTCGTTATGTGCATCGTGTTCCAAGAACAAATAATAATTCTGATCCGCGGCAGCATTCATGAATTTTTCCTTTTCGGGCATCGTCAATAACGGCCTAGTATCATAGCCCATTACATATGGAATGGGAATATGTCCGGCTGTAGCCAACAAATCAGCACAAAAAACAATCGTTTTATCTTGATATTGAATGTGTGGAAGCATTTGTTTCTCGGTATGACCATCAGCAAAGAAGATGCCAAACCCCAACTCAGAGGTAGATAGAAAGTCGCCTTCTGATCTTTTGATAAAATTCAACTGCCCACTTTCCTGCATCGGTAAAATATTTTCAGACAGAAAAGAAGCCTTTTCTCTAACATTAGGTTTGGTTGCCCATTCCCAATGATCTTCATTAGACCAATATTTAGCATTTTTAAATGCGACTTCATAACCGGTTTTATCAGCATTCCATTGTACGCTTCCCCCACAATGATCAAAATGCAGATGTGTCATAAAAACATCTGTAATATCATCCCGATGAAAACCATATTTTGCCAAAGATTTGTCCATCGAATGGGTTCCCCACAGCGAATAATACCCAAAAAATTTATCGGACTGCTTATTTCCCATTCCAGTATCAATCAAAATCAATTGTTTGCCGTCTTCAATCAATAAACAGCGAGCGGCAATGTCGATCAAGTTATTTTCGTCAGCGGGATTGGTTCGACTCCAAATTGTTTTTGGCACCACACCAAACATGGCGCCGCCATCCAATTTAAAATTTCCGGTTTCTATGGGATATAATTTCATGTTTTTTGTGTTTTTTGATAGGAGCCAAAGTTAAGGAATTCAAATCCTTTTAGTTGAATCAAATAGCTTTTTTCTATTTTACAATTAGTTATAAAAATGTTATGAATTATGGAACAAGCATTTTATATAGTATCTTTGTCATTAATTTAGACAAAATCAATATAAGCTATGATAAAAGTTTCTGACACTGCAAGAAAAAAAATTATCGATCTCATGAAAGATGATGGTTTTGATGCTGCAATCGACTACGTAAGAGTTGGTGTAAAAAGCGGCGGATGTTCTGGATTGTCTTATGATTTAAAATTTGATAAAACAAAAAACGAAGACGATAAAATTTTCATCGACAACGATATAACAATTGCTGTAGAAAAAAAATCTTTTCTGTACTTAGCCGGAACAATATTAGAATTTTCAGGAGGAATAAATGGTAAAGGGTTTGTATTTAATAACCCAAATGCCAATAGAACTTGTGGTTGTGGAGAGAGTTTCTCTCTGTAAATTAATTGAAAGATTTAAAAAATTGAATAATTGAATGATTAATTGCGTCGATACGTTTTTACGAAGCAACAATCTTTGAATCTTTAAATTAAGAAAATAGGACTAAATTTTTTGAAGAATTTGAAGTTCATAAAAAGGGGATTGAATTGACCAAGCTGATCTTTAAACTTTTGACCAAAACCAAACTTGAAAAGTACTTTGGTTCTAAGGAATAAATAAAAAGAGTGGTAATTTCAATTACAAATAACATCGCTGAAGGACCCGAATACAATAACAATAAACAATTTATTCGTTATTTGAAGATCGCAAAAGGCAGTTGCGCAGAAGTTAGGAACATGCTAGTTCTAACAAGAGAATTAGAGTTTTGTTCTAAAAATGAAATTCAGGAAAGCTTTATTTTGAGTGTTGAAATTTCTCAAAATATTTCCAGTTTCATTAAGTATTTAAATTCTAAATTGGAAATAAATAAATGATTTAGAAAGTATTTAAGGAATTTTTCAATCTTTAAATTTTTCAATCTTTAAATTAATAACATGAGCAAATATACAGAAGACGACTT
Organism: Flavobacterium fryxellicola; assembly: GCF_900143245.1. Classification (GTDB taxonomy): domain Bacteria; phylum Bacteroidota; class Bacteroidia; order Flavobacteriales; family Flavobacteriaceae; genus Flavobacterium; species Flavobacterium fryxellicola. Next base: position 607,886 of record NZ_FRDK01000001.1, on the reverse strand, counting down.
AAAAATCGAACTCGAAACTAAAGAATACGAATACGGATTCTACACCGAGTTGGAATCGGAAACATTTCCCATTGGTTTAAACGAAGATATCGTTCGAGCGATATCGCACAAAAAAGGAGAACCACAATGGATGACTGATTGGCGTCTTGAGGCATATCGTGCTTGGGAGCAAATGACCGAGCCAGAATGGGCCAATGTACATTATACAAAACCTGATTTTCAGGCCATTTCCTATTATTCAGCTCCAAAAGCGGTAGATCCCAACAAAACATTGGACGATGTAGATCCTGAACTTTTAGAAATGTATAAAAAGTTAGGCATCTCTGTCGATGAGCAAAAAATGATGAATAATGTAGCGATGGATATCGTAGTCGACTCCGTTTCTGTAGCGACAACGTTCAAGAAAACATTAGGCGAAAAGGGAATCATCTTTATGAGTATTTCTGAAGCCATCAAAGAACATCCAGAGTTAGTTCGTAAATATTTAGGAACTGTTATTCCTCAAAAAGATAATTTTTATGCAGCATTAAACTCAGCCGTTTTCTCTGATGGATCTTTTTGTTATATTCCAAAAGGAGTTCGTTGTCCAATGGAACTTTCTACTTATTTTAGAATAAATCAAGCGGGAACAGGTCAGTTCGAGCGAACTTTACTAATTGCAGATGCAGGAAGTTATGTAAGTTATTTAGAAGGTTGCACCGCTCCAAGTCGTGATGAAAATCAATTGCACGCTGCTTGCGTAGAATTAATTGCTTTAGACGATGCCGAAATCAAATATTCTACGGTACAAAACTGGTATCCTGGGAATAAAGAAGGAAAAGGTGGGGTTTTCAACTTTGTAACCAAAAGAGGAATCTGCGAGAAAAACGCAAAAATTTCTTGGACACAAGTAGAAACAGGTTCTGCTATAACGTGGAAATATCCTTCGGTTATTTTAAAAGGAGATAATTCAACTGGAGAATTTTATTCGATCGCTGTGACTAACAATTTCCAACAAGCCGATACAGGAACAAAAATGATCCATTTAGGCAAAAACACTAAATCGACTATTATTTCCAAAGGAATTTCTGCTGGAAAATCTCAAAATAGTTACCGTGGTTTAGTGCGCATTTCGCCAAATGCTGATAATGCCCGAAATTTTTCACAATGTGATTCACTTTTAATGGGAAATAATTGTGGCGCGCATACGTTCCCATATATCGAAAGCAAAAATCCTTCGGCCAAAATAGAACATGAAGCTACGACAAGTAAAATTGGCGAAGACCAAGTTTTCTATTGCAACCAACGTGGAATCCCAACTGAAAAAGCCATCGCTTTAATCGTAAATGGTTTCAGTAAAGATGTGTTGAATAAATTGCCAATGGAATTTGCTGTAGAAGCTCAAAAATTATTGGAAATTTCTCTTGAGGGAAGTGTTGGATAATTTGAATATGGGAAACAACAAAGTTATTATTGTCGGTTCTTCCAGAAGCAATGGAAATACTACAAAAATAGTTGATAAAATTTCCACACAGATAAATGCCGATATTATTGATTTAAGAGATTATTCGATTTCCTATTATGATTATGAAAGTCATAATAGAGCCGATGATTTTTTGCCTTTACTAGCTTCAATTATTGAAAAATATGACACACTGGTTTTCGCAACACCCGTTTACTGGTATAGCATGAGTGGGATAATGAAAGTATTTTTTGATCGCTTTTCTGATTTAATTAGAATTGAAAAAGAATTAGGTCGAAAATTAAGAGGTAAAAATATGTTTGTGATTTCAAATTCTGATGATGATACATTAGATTATGATTTTCACTTGCCCTTCCGATTATCCGCAGAATATTTAGGAGAAAAGCATTTATCCTATCAAACAATAAAAGACCAAGAACATCTAAATAGTATTTTAGAATAAAAGAGAATTTAAATCCTTTTAAAATTAAAGAAACAAATGTTAAGTATAAAAAATTTACACGCCTCCATTGGGGACAAAGAAATATTAAAAGGAATCAACCTTGAGGTAAAAGCAGGAGAAATTCATGCTATAATGGGACCAAACGGTGCTGGAAAAAGTACCCTTGCGTCCATCATTGCAGGAAACGAAAACTACGAAGTAACCGAAGGTGAAATCACTCTAGATGGAGAAGATCTTAGTGAATTGGCTCCTGAAGAAAGAGCCCACAAAGGCGTTTTCCTTTCGTTTCAGTATCCGGTAGAAATTCCAGGAGTTTCAGTGACTAATTTCATGAGAACGGCAATCAACGAAACGCGTAAAGCAAATGGTCTGGAAGAAATGCCTGCCAACCAAATGCTGAAAGTGATTCGGGAGAAATCAGAATTATTAGAAATTGATCGTAAATTTTTGTCTCGTTCTCTAAACGAAGGTTTTTCTGGCGGAGAGAAAAAACGAAACGAGATTTTTCAAATGGCCATGTTAGAACCAAAATTGGCTATTCTTGATGAAACCGATTCTGGTTTAGACATTGATGCTTTGCGCATTGTTGCAAACGGAGTAAACAAACTTAAAAGCGATAAAAACGCTATTGTAGTCATTACGCACTACCAACGTTTGTTAGATTATATCGTTCCTGATTTTGTTCATGTTTTACTCAACGGTAAAATTGTAAAATCTGGAGACGCTTCTTTGGCTTTAGAGCTAGAAGAAAAAGGATACGATTGGATCAAACAAGAACAAGAAGCTTAGTAATTTGTTTAAAGTTTATAGTTTAAAGTTGCCTCGTGATAACTTTAAACTCTTAAACCTTAAACTTTAAACAATAAAGTAATGGATTTAAAAGAAAAATTATTATCGTCTTTTATGGCTTTCGAAGAACGCATCGATGTTCATTCAGAACTTCATGATGTAAGAACTTCCGCTATAAAAAACTTTGAAGATAAAGGGTTCCCAACTAAAAAAGAGGAATCTTGGAAATATACTTCGCTAAACGCCATCTTAAAAAATGACTTTACCGTTTTTTCAAAAAAAGAAAATGCAATTGAATTCAACCATGTAAAAAAATACTTTTTACACGAGATAGACACCTATAAAGTAGTGTTTATTGATGGTGTTTTCAGTTCCCATTTATCGGCAACAACGCATGAAGGAATTGATGTGTGCTTGATGTCATCAGCATTGACCAAGCCAAAATACAAAATGGTTATTGATGCTTATTTTAACCAAATCGCTAACAAAGACGATAGTTTGACTTCGTTGAATACAGCTTTTGCCATGGAAGGAGCCTATATCCACATACCAAAAAGCAAAGTAGCAGATAAACCTATTGAAATCATGTATTTCTCTACAGGAAACGAAGCGGCGCTACTGGTGCAGCCAAGAAATCTGGTGATTGTTGGAGAGAATTCTCATGTTCAAATCATAGAACGCCATCAAAGCTTGAATGAAAATCCAGTGTTAACGAATTCCGTTACGGAGATTTTTGCTCAAAAACGCGCTATCGTTGATTTTTATAAAATACAAAATGACACACTTGAAGCGAATTTAATTGACAACACCTATGTTTCCCAAAAACAGGAAAGTCACGTTTCAGTTCATACTTTTTCTTTTGGAGGAAACTTGACTAGAAACAACTTAAATTTCTATCATTTTGGCGAAAGATTGACAAGTACCTTAAACGGAATCACTATCATTGGCGAAAAACAACACGTAGATCATTATACGTTGGTGAAACATTCTACTCCAAACTGCGAAAGCTTTCAGGATTATAAAGGAATTTATTCAGATCGTTCTACGGGAGTTTTCAACGGAAAAGTGTACGTAGAAAAAGAAGCGCAAAAAACGAATGCCTTCCAAAAAAGCAACAACATTTTATTGAGCGATAAAGCGACCATAAATGCCAAACCTCAACTGGAAATTTTTGCGGATGATGTGAAATGTTCGCATGGTTGTACGGTTGGACAATTAGATGAAACCGCGCTATTCTATATGCAACAACGTGGAATCCCTAAGAAAGAAGCCAAAGCATTATTGATGTATGCGTTCTCCAATGCCGTTATCGAAAACATCAAAATACCGGAATTAAAACAACGAATCACCAAAATTATCGCTACAAAATTAGGCGTTAAAATGGGATTTGATTTGTAGTTTTTAACCGCAAAGGACACAAAGCTATACAAAAAGGGCGCAGAGTTAATATAACTTTGCGCCTTTTGCTATTTTACTTACTATGCTTTATGGAAGCGATTATCCCCTTCATGATTTCATTAAAATTAAATTCTGGAGATTCTTTTAAACCCATTCGAACCACAACTAAATCAAGTGATGGAATAATCAAAATCATTTGACCTTGAAACCCGCTGCAATAACACATGTCTCTGGGAACATCTGGGAAAAAACCGCTGGCATTAAGCCAGAAATGAGCTCCATATCTTCCATCTGACGTATTGGTTGGAGTTGCAGAGTATTTTGCCCAACCTTCGTTAAAAATTTGTTCTCCGTTCCAATATCCTTTGTGCAAATACAACAACCCAAACTTTGCCCAGTCTCGCGTTGTAGCCCAACCGTAGGAAGAACCGACGTAATTTCCTGCCATATCGGTTTCAATTACCATAGAGTTCATCCCTATTTTATCGATCAATTCCGTGTACCAAAAATCTAAATATTCCTGATGCGTTTTGAATTGCTTTCGCAAAATTCCAGAAAGTAAGTTGGTTGTTCCTGAAGAGTAATTCCACCGTGTGTTGGGTTTATGTTCCACTGGTTTGTCTCTTTGGGAACGCGTCATATCTTCTGCTTGAAAAAGCATTTTAGTAGCATCACAGATTGTGCTGTAATTCTCCACCCACTGTAAACCAGAATTCATGTGGAGCAAATCACTTGTGGAAATCAATTTTCGTTTGTCATTTGCCCATTCTGGAATTGGAGCTGGAGCATCCACATCAAATTTTCCTTGTTTCTCTAAAACTCCAAAAACGGCACTAGTAATGCTTTTTGTCATGGACCACCCCAATATTCTACTATTTTTGTCAAATCCAGTATCGTACTTTTCAGCGATAATTTTGTCTTTATAAATCACTAACAGCGACCGAGTTCTCTTATTTAATTCTCCTTTTTTATCAAAAGCATTGGCGACAGCCCCGTTTAAGTTCGTGTAATCAACATTCGTAAAAACCGTATCTTTTGGTTCTTTGTTTCCATAAGGAAAAGGAATTGTGTTGTCCGGCATACTTCTTTTAGGAACCAAATACGGTTTTGAAACATCAAAATCATCGTTGATCAAAGTGGCTCCTAGACCTTTACGGTAAATCGCTTTTCTTTCCTTCAAACCATAAACTGAGGCAACGGCAAACTGTCCAGCATCTTCAATTGTGTTGTTGGCCAAGTCAATCATATCAATATCATTGTCCCCTTTTTCAATCATGCCTTGCGAACGATGATCGATAAAATGTCCTGAAGCGATACTTTTGGCTGAAAAGCCTGAAATTAAATCTAATTTAGGATAGGTTGTGAAACCAAGATAAATGATCCCCGCCACAACGGCAAGGGCAACAAACCGGAAGAATTTTTTCATAAAGAATTATTTTGAAGCAATTTAATAAAAAGGAATCACTTTTTTGCACTAATTATGGAATGAGAAAATGAGGTTTAATTAACATCTGTTTGCTACAAATTAGTTCCAATTTCACTACTTTTGTATTTAGAAAAATTCTAAATAATGGAGCGGTAATATTCCATTGATTTATCTGAAAAAACAATAAAAACACACAGGTACATGTTAGACATACATAAAGTTAGAGCCGACTTCCCAATTCTTTCTCAGAAAGTAAATGGAAAACCGTTGGTTTATTTTGACAACGGGGCTACTACTCAAAAACCACAAGTGGTCATTGATGCGATATCAAAATATTACCAAGAAATTAATGCCAATATTCATCGCGGTGTTCACACGTTAAGCCAATTGGCCACCGATGCGTATGAAACTTCTCGTGGTAAAATTCAAAATCACATCAACGCAAAATTCGCTCATGAAGTGCTTTTTACTTCGGGAACCACACACGGAATTAATTTGGTTACCAATGGCTTTGCTTCCATCTTAAAACCAGGTGATGAGATCTTGGTTTCAGCACTAGAACACCACAGTAATATCGTGCCTTGGCAAATGTTATGCGAAAAAACTGGAGCTGTCTTACGCGTAATACCTATGAATCAGGAAGGCGAATTAATCATGGCAGACTATGATAAATTGCTATCGGATAAAACGAAGATCGTAACGGTAAATCACATTTCAAATGCCCTTGGAACTGTCAATCCTATTAAATACATGATTGATAAAGCACATGAAGTGGGAGCAGCAATTTTGATTGATGGAGCACAAGCCGTTCCGCACATGAAACCAAATGTTCAAGAACTGGATTGTGATTTCTACGTTTTTTCAGGACACAAATTATGTGGACCAACAGGCACCGGAATTTTATACGGAAAAGAAGCTTGGTTGAATAAATTACCGCCGTATCAAGGTGGAGGAGAAATGATCAAGGAAGTGAGTTTCGAGAAAACAACTTATGCCGAATTGCCCCATAAATTTGAAGCCGGAACACCAAATATTGCTGGGGGAATTGCCCTAGGAACTGCAGTTGATTATATGAATGAAGTTGGTTTTGATAATATTCAACAGCAAGAAAAAGAATTGCTAGACTATGGTACCAAACGTTTGCTAGAAATTGAAGGGTTGAAAATTTTCGGCACTGCCAAAGAAAAAACTTCCGTAATTTCGTTCAACATTGAGGGAATTCATCCATACGATATTGGTACAATAATTGACAAATTAGGAATAGCGGTGCGCACAGGCCACCACTGCGCCCAACCAATTATGACCTTCTTTAACATTCCTGGTACGATAAGAGCCTCATTTGCTTTTTATAATACCAAAGAAGAAATTGATCTCATGGTTGCGGCAGTTAAAAAAGCGCAACTTATGTTATCTTAAAAACCAAAATTAAAGCCACATGAAAATACTATCTATTTTACTCCTTACCATTTTCTTAGGCAACAGTTGCGATAGTGCTAAGGCTCAAGATATGGAAAATGTAAGTATTGAATATACTGCCAATACCAGAGGGTTTTATCAAAAAATTATCCTCAAAAATCAAACAATCACGGTCTCCAAAGACAGAGATGGAAATGATAAAACGGCACCCATCAAAATCAATGATGCCGATTGGAAAGAAGTCGTTGCTTGTTTCAAAGAGTTAGAATTAGATCGGTTATCCGAATTGAAAGCACCAACTGAAAAGCGTTTTCATGATGGTGCAGCCATCGCTAACTTGAAAATCAATTACAAAGACAAAAGCTATGAAACAACAGGTTTTGATCATGGCTTTCCGCCAAAGGAAATAAAGAAATTCGTTGCTAAGATAAATTCATTTGTTAAAAAAGAATAACACGGAAATAAAATCAGCTAATTATGAAAATTAAAGAAATACAAGACGAAATCGTTGATGAATTTTCCATGTTTGACGACTGGATGGAACGCTATGAATACATCATCGAATTAGGAAAAAAACTGCCGCTAATCAAAGAAGAATACAAAACCGAAAATAATATCATTAAAGGTTGCCAATCGAAAGTATGGTTGCAAGGGGAGCAAACAGCTGACAAAATTGTTTTCACCGCTGATAGTGATGCCATCTTAACAAAAGGAATCATCGCCATATTGATTCGGACCTTCTCCAATCAAAAAGCATCTGATATTCTGGAAGCCGAAATGGGTTTTATTGACGAAATAGGATTGAAAGAACATTTGTCGCCTACCCGTGCAAACGGTTTAGTATCGATGATAAAGAACATAAAAATGTACGCATTGGCGTTCAATGCGAAGAATTAATTTATGAACTAATAGTTTTAAACATATAAGTCATGTAAGTTTTTTAATTATGATAAACAAACACTAACCTAGTATAATCTAAACTTGACAATAATGAACATAACAAGAAGTTATCTTAAGGATTTAGTGTATTAGGTTAATGGAGCAGCAATTGAAATGTATAAAAGCATTGGTCCCGGACTTTTGGAATGCGTTTATCACCAATGTCTCAAAAAAGAATTAGAATTACGAAAAATAATGTATTCGTCTGAATTATTGGTTCCTCTAAAATATAAAGGACATGAGTTAGAATCTAAATTAAGATGTGATTTATTTATAGAAAATACTCTCGTAGTTAAATTAAAATCGGTGAACGAAATAAACCCTATTTTTGAAGCGCAATTACTTACTTATATGAATTTATTGAATGCACCTATAGGTTTGTTAATTAACTTTAATGTAAAGAACATTTGCTTCGAAGGCCAAAAAACTTTGGTAAACGAGTTTTATCGTAAACGAGATGAATAGAAAAAACGATTTAAACAGATAAGTCATATGAGTCAAAAATTTACAAACACTGAATAAAAAACTTTAATAGAAAAAACGATTTAAACATATAAGTCATATAAGATAAAAATTTATAGAAACTGAACAAAAAACTTATATTCACTTTCGTATTACTTAAAAGAAGAAACTTAAATGACTTATATGTTAATAAAAAAGTCACAAAATAAATAGAAAAAAATGGAACAAGAAATAGACACCACTGAGTTAGGAGAATCAATCGTAAAAATATTAAAGACTATTTACGATCCAGAGATTCCTGTAGATATTTACGAATTAGGACTGATTTATGACGTAATGGTCAATACGGATTACGAAGTAAAGATTTTAATGACACTTACCTCTCCTAACTGCCCAGTTGCAGAAAGTTTACCAAGAGAAGTAGAAGAAAAAGTAAAATCAATTGAGCATGTAAAAGATGCTGAAGTAGAAATCACTTTTGATCCGCCTTGGAGCAAAGACTTAATGAGCGAGGAAGCAAAATTAGAATTAGGAATGCTGTAATTAGTCCCAACGTTGAAAGTCGTAAAGTTGGAAAATAGCTGACATTATGACTTTCGACCTTTGACTTTAAGACTTCAGAAATGGAAGAAATCATAAATAAAGTAGCCAATAGTGTTTTGATAGTTTTCGATCTCGAGGATTATTATCCTAACGGAATTCGGGCGCAAATCGATATTTCGCAATGGCTTTTGGAAGGCTTTTTATTACGAGAAAAAGACTTTAGAGCGGAACTTAAAAATCATGATTGGTCCCAATATCAAGATCAGTATGTAGCGATTCATTGCAGCACTGATGCCATTGTTCCGGCATGGGCATCCATTTTGGTTGCGATTCAATTAGCCCCATTTGCAAAGAAAATCATCAATGGAACGATAGAAGATTTAGAGGCGTCTCTTTATGAAGAATTATTGCCAAAAATTGACTATTCCGTATATGAAAACAAACCTGTTATTATAAAAGGATGCTCCAGAAAACCGGTTCCGATGCGAGCTTATGTGTTATCTTCTAGTTATTTATACCCTTTTGCACGAAGCATAATGTATGGCGAAGCTTGTTCTGCCGTGCCCTTGTACAAAGCGATAAAGAAAGGATAATTTATTGTGATTTTTTTATACTTTAGTTGTGGAATTTAAAACATAAAGTCATGAAAAAAACAGCTCTTTCTTTAGTATTTTTTTTTGCCCTACTTTCTGTTACTGCGCAAGAAACAGCAACAGACACTATTCAGTTTTGGACCAAAAAAGGCACCATTTCGTTACTTTTCAATCAATCGGCGTACAACAAGCAATGGTTGGGTGGCGGAACATCGAATGTGGCAGGAAATTTTGGACTGAATTACGACCTCAACTATAAAAAAGGCGCTATCGCGTGGGATAACAAATTTATTTTGGCTTATGGTTTAACCAAAATAAAAGGAGATGAAAAAACTGCAAAAACAGATGATCGTTTAGAACTAAATTCACTTTGGGGTAAAAAAGCTACAGGAGAATGGTATTATTCCATTTTTTTTAATTTCAAAACTCAAATGGACACTGGTTTAGACAAAGATGATCGGAAGATTTCTCATTTCTTTTCTCCTGCTTATTTCCAATTTGGACCTGGTATTTGGTGGAAAAAAAGCGATAACATAAACGTCAATTTTTCTCCTGCGACGGCTAAACTTATTATCGTTCACCCTCATTTTACGGAATTTGGCCCTTCTTTTGGGGTCTTGCAAGGCGATTCAAGCCGAATTGAATTTGGAGCCAGCATTACTGCTTATTACAAGTTCAATGTAATGACTAATGTGTCTGTCGAAAATCGATTGAATTTGTATTCAAACTATTTAGACAACCCACAAAATGTTGATGTTGATTACCAAATGAATTTGTTTCTGAAAATCAACAAATACTTATCGGCTAATGTTGCGGTACAAGCTATCTATGACGATAATTCCATACAAGCCGTTCAAGTACGAGAGGTTTTTGGACTGGGGGTTAATTATGGATTCTAATTAAAGTTACATTTTAGAAAAAATCTCTTTTGAAATAGATTTCAAAAGAGATTTTATCATTTTATACGCGTTTTTAAATAGTATCATTACCAACTTACTACTTACCAAATGCTAAAGTTTATCATTATATTTAAATTTGGACTCAACACAGATATACCGCAGAGAAAGTGGCCAAGTGAAAGCCAATAGTGCGCAAGTCTTTTTGATTTTTTACCTTCCTAAATGATTGCTCAAACTTAGAATTAATGAACAGCTAAAAAACATGTAACCAGCACATTTCTAATCTATTAAAATCATTAAATTTTGCAAGAAACTAAATAAATAGTATAATAAATTCTTTTTCTAATATCCTTACTTTTAATAGCATAGTAACATTTAAATTTTTTAGTTATGGAAAGTACAATTGTAAATGATGAAGGAAAAAAAATTACAACCAAAGCCTACGGAGCGTCAGGTAGTTTTATCGGAGGAAAAACTCTTGAAAAGATGGAGATTGAAAGAAATCTACCTAAATCAGATGAAGTTTTAATTGAAATTTTGTTTTGTGGTATTTGTCATTCCGACATCCATCAAGTAAATAACGATTGGAATAACACCATTTATCCGTGTGTGCCAGGTCATGAAATTATAGGAAAAATTATCCAAACGGGTTCAGGCGTGCATAACTACGCATTACATGATATTGTTGGTGTAGGCTGCATGATTGATTCTTGTCAACATTGTAAATCATGTGAAGCAGGAGAAGAACAATATTGCTTGAGTCTTGTAGGTCCAACCATGACGTATAATGGTTATTTTAAAGCGGACGGTTCAGGATTTAATACTTTTGGAGGATTTTCAAGTCACATTGTTGTCAAAGAAAACTTTTTAGTATCCATTCCCTCTGAACTTGAGATTTCTAGCGCTGCACCAATCGTTTGTGCTGGCGTAACTACCTATTCGCCATTAAAACATTGGGGAGTAAAAGCGGGTGATACTGTTGGAATAATTGGAATAGGGGGCTTGGGTCATATGGCTGTTATGATTGCAAAAGCCATGGGTGCAACCGTTACCGCTATTACAACAAGCGAGGACAAACGAGATGCGGCGATGCAACTTGGCGCTGATTACGTGCTACTCTCTGATGATGCAGCGGATATGACAGCAAAAGAATGCACTTTTGACTTTTTACTTTGTACCATCCCTACTAGTTTTGATATTAATGAGTACATCAACTTGTTGTCACCACGTGGAACTATTATCACTGTAGGTCTTTTAGGGCCTTATGAGACCGCTACCAATAATATGGACGTTGCTAAATACGGGAGATCAATTGCGGGATCGTTAATTGGTGGTATTGCGGAAACACAAGAAGTATTGGCGTTTTGTGCTACTCATCAAATTTTACCTCATGTAGAAATAATTAAAATTCAAGATGTAAATCAAGCATTTGACCATATCAAAAATCAAGATATCCGATTTAGATATGTCATTGATATGAAATCTATACAGAATGATTAGACTCTGTTTTAAATATAACTCTTTTTGGTAAGCGAGAAGAGTTATATTTTAATTAGGTGAACTTTAATTGCTGTTTATAATCTGTGGTATTTGTTTGCGTCTAGGATACTACAGATTAGCATAGTAGAAATCCATTTACAGCAACACCTTTTGTCATTTTATTACCCTTGCAAACATTGTTTGAACAATCCTAATTACTTATGCTATAATTATTAATTAAAAATGGCTGTAGTAATTAAATAAAAGTGGCCGCTTTTGCTGCGGCTTCGGCTATTTGCAAAGATTTTACCGCGTTGTCTTCGGTAATTATTCTGCAATGCGATTTGTCTTTAATCCATTTCCATTGATCTACTATCATTGCAATAACAATTTCTTCATATCGGTTCGACTTTTCAGCAGCAGTTCCATAATCAATCGTTACAAATTCATCGAAACAAATAGTTTTAAAGTTCCCAACTACTTTTTGATTTTCTTGCCCGGCTGGATTGTGTTGTTCCAAAATACAATATTCGAGTTTGCTTTCTAAATCTATTCTTTGTTGATGAGTTAATAAAGCATTAATTCTCATTTTTACAGGAACCCATTCAAAAAGCGTAATATCTCCTTTTTCAAATTGTAACCGCAATTCTTGACGGTCTAAAATTTGTGGTTGATTAAAGCCATGATAAAAATTTACAAAACTGTCTTTGTAACTCACGGTTGCTTGCACGCGATCGACTATTTTTTGTGATACATTTGCTCGCTGCGATTGTATTGCGCTTACCAGCTTGCCAGAACCTAGCCAACCTTCGAACATATCAAAAAAGTGAACTCCATGTTCTATAAAAATGCCACCACTTTTATCTTCGTCCCAAAACCAATGTTCCTTTGTTAATTTTTCGTCACTGGCATAATTTTCAAAAAAACCATGTAGAAATTCCCCTAAGATGTTCTCTTTTATTATTTGATCGACAATCTTGTATAATGGATTGTAACGTTGCATCAAATTGACCACATACAAAAATTCTTTTGATTTAGCATACGCTGCCAATTCCTCTGCTTCTTCTGCTTTTAAGGCGGCAGGTTTTTCACAAATAACATGTTTCCCTGCTTCAAGAGCTAATTTTGACTGCGAATAGTGCAAAAACGGGGGCGTTGCAATATAGATAAGATTTATGGTATCGTCCTGTAGCATGTCTTGATAATTCTTGTACACTTTGGCATCCAAATCATTTGCAGTTGCTTTTGCAGCCGATTCATTGATATCTGTAACAGCAATTATTTTTATTCCTTCTACTTTTAAGAATGATTTTGCAGCAAAATTTGCAAAACCACCAGCGCCAAGAATTCCTATGTTTAATTTACTAGTCATCTTATTATTTATAATTTCGTTGTTTTTTAATTTAAAATTCAAATAGCGTTCGTTTTAATTAGAAATGTTTTTTTTGACTTGTAACCTAGAAGTAAGAAATTATACTTTTTTTTGACGAAATATTTTCCGTTACAAAAGTATCCTGGAACCTTCTGGAATTTCAACAATTACTATTCAAAATATAAATCAAGCATTTAAAAACATACCAAATGATACTATCCGATTTAAATAGGTAATTGACAGGAAATCTTTATAGGAAATTTAGACACTATTGGTGATGTAAATCTTTTTTATATTGCTTAGAAGAGTTATGTTTTTATACGCTCTTGCTTATAGTTGTGAATCTTTGGTATTTGTTTATGAACAGAATACAATAAACAAAATACCATAACGCAAGCCCATTTTCAGGAATACTTTGCGTCCATATAAATATACGTTTTTTTATGTTAATTATCTAAAAAACAGATATATAGATTTTTTTAATAAATAATCGTAATTAGTACACCAACTCCACAAAATGCTGAAACATAACAAAATCTGCAGCTTGTTCAAAAAAAATCCCTTTCGAAATTCAAAAGGGATTTGGTGTTGTATAAAAAAGGAATTGCTTATTCCTCCTCGTTGTATGTTTCTATTTCTTTCTCCTCTGCGTCCTTATAATGTGGATATAAAAACAATTAAAAGCGTGTAAAATAATTAAATTACTTGAAGATAGTTTTTTAATAAAGTGGTACCAAAAAATTAAGAATTTAAAAATGACATAAAAATGTTTAAAGGTTTCCCCCTTTGCAAATGAAGAGAAGCAGTGGAAAAACACTAAATCTACTGCAAAAAAAAGAGGCGTGATTGCCTGTTGATAATCCTTCTGAAAATTTTATGATAACATGATAAGTGCTAACGGCATATATCCAGTTACAGCTTGACCGCCGAGGAGGATTCAACCGCGAGTTAATTGATTTGTTTTTTCGCTATCGCTCGGGTATTCGTTCGCCGCGTCGAACGCAACAATCCCTTCCCTTTTTAGGCACTACTTTATTTTGATGGTTTAGACTTTTTACTATTTAAAGTTTTCTGCTTTATCCATTGAATCGAAATATCAAAAGGAACTGTATTACCATCACTGGCAGTATTATGCCCTAATTTAGAAAACAAAGCGTACTCGAAAGGCTTACCTTGAGCTTTCAATGTATTTAGTTGCTCGATACACAAGTTGACTGGAATCTGTATGTCTTTTTCACCAAAAAGCCAGAGACCTGGGATTGAGATACTGTTTAGAAAAATTTTTGGATCAGTTGCTGTAAATTGATAACGATCAACATCATTTTTGATGTGCTCACGAGCATCTGCTTCTGTATGATTTTCCCAAAAATTATTGTTTCCATTAGTATAAAACTGGAATCGAAGCTGTTCTAATGTTGTAATAGTAGGACAACTAAAAAGAACCATAAATTTGATTTGTGGATTTTTGATTGCAGTAATTGGGATTATCCATCCTGCTTGACTGAAACCTATTAATCCGATTGATATTTTCTTATCTTTCAGATAGGTTCGAAATGTATTTACCGCTGCACTTGCATCGTGAGCTAATAAAGTAAGATTAGTAGTGTCAATATTATTTGTGCCAACAGATGGTCCTGCATACACACCACCAGATTCTCCAACTCCACGTTTATCATAGGTCAATACAGCGATACCTTCTTTAGCAAGACGTTTTGCGAACTCCATTTCTCTTTTTACTGGGTCAGATCCATGAACAATTACAACTGCTGCAACTATTTTTTTAGGCGTTAAAACTGAACCTACAAGAGTAACGCCCTCACTTATAAACTTTACATCTTTTATGGTAAAGTCGGTCGATTGAGAAAACACCATTTCTGGTAAAATTGTTAATAATAGCCAAAGCAATAAGTTAGAAAAAAAGTTAATGTTCATCTTGATTTAATAAAATATTACTTTAAATTTTTGAGTATTGCTTACAATGTCACTTCGTCTAAAAACCTCCAAAGTTCGCAAAAAACATTAACTACTTGATAAATATAGTTGATTTGCTTTGCACAAAAAAGCAAATGAAATCACGATAAAAATCCCACACATTTTAATCGAAAAAAAGAGGCGTTCTTACTTCTTCAAAATCGTTCTGATAATTTTACGATAATTGCGTAGTATTGATGAACCCTCAGCCGGAAACAGCTTGTCCGCCGTAGAGGATTCAACTGCGGGTTCATTGTTCGTTAACCTCGCCTAACGAAACTAAGCCTTTACTGTTAGCTGACGGTTTTATTTAACCTTTAAGGTCAAATCTATTTTTTTACATTCTAATAATGTATGTTCAATTATTTGACCATCGTGTGTTACACTTTTTGCACTTTCAACGATATAATTTTCATTGATGTCAAATTTTTCTATGAATTCAAATCCATGAATGCAACTTAATCTAAAGGCATGAAATAAATTTGAATCATTTGGTTTTAATTTTAAATCAAAATAGAATATAGATTTTTTACTTTTTGAATTTTTATAGGCATTTAATTTAACTTTTTTAAAATCAGTATTTTCTTCAACAGTTTCAAAATCATATACATATTTTGGGTAAAATCCTTCACGTGTATCTAAATTATAGCTATTTTGATATGTGAAATTTAAAGTAATTTCATTTTTCGATTTTATATCATTTATTTTGAAGTAATGAGTTTTTCTGCTTTTATAATCAAAAATTTTTGCTTCAATGTAATCACCATATACTGATATTCTCATGGAATAAGACTTTATATTTGAATTTGTGTAATTTTGTTGTTTAAACTCAATCTGTTTGTATTTAGTAGCGTATAAAGTCATAGTGTCAAATTTATATTCTTGAGCTTTTATACATAATGACGAAATAAAAAAGAACGTGAGTATTATTTTTTTCATTTAAAGAATTAATTTGACTTTTGTTTAAATTCAGCTAAATTGTATATCTGCGAAAAAAACTTCGCACATGCACCCATTTCCAGGTAGATTGAAGCAGGTTTTTTCCATTTTATTTTTCATTCAAATATATTAAAAAATTCTTACAAATCACAAAATGCTTTTTTGCTGTTCGCAATTCAAGTAGGATAGATCGTACTCGTTTCGCATGAGGGATGGTAGTGAAAATCCTTTTGTGTAGTCCCGAAGTTTCGGGACTACACAAAAGATTGCAGCGGACAGCCCGACCCAGCTGTAACGCTAGTGAAAGCTGGGTCATGCCCAAAAAAAAATCCCTCTTGAAATTCAAAAGGGATTAGGTGTTGTATAAAAAAGGATTTGCTTATTCCTCTTCCGTGTCTTCATCTACTTCTTTCTCCACAGCATCCTTATAATCTGGATACAAGAATTTATTATATGGGAAACGGGTGATGTGAATGTGTCGTACGGCTTCGTACACGCGTTCTCTGAATTCCTCGAAATTTTCTTTGTTGGTGGCCGAAATAAACAACGCATTTTGCTCTCCTACCCGGCTCATCCACGTGGATTTCCATTCGGCTAAAGTGAAGTGTCTTGGTGTTTTTTCGGTCATTAAATCATCTTCATCTATGGTCAATGGCTTGTAAGCATCAATTTTATTGAATACCATAATAACTGGTTTGTCATTGGCTTTGATGTCTAATAAAGTCTGGTTTACAGAGGCAATATGATCTTCAAACTCTGGATGCGAAATATCAACCACGTGTAAAAGCAAGTCGGCTTCGCGAACCTCATCCAGCGTACTTTTAAAAGAATCTACTAGTTGTGTTGGCAATTTCCTGATAAATCCTACGGTATCAGAAAGTAAGAAAGGCAAGTTCTTGATGACTACTTTCCGAACGGTGGTATCTAGTGTTGCAAACAGTTTGTTCTCCACAAATACATCACTTTTCCCTACTGCATTCATCAAGGTTGATTTCCCAACATTAGTATATCCTACTAAAGCCACACGAACCATAGCGCCACGATTCCCGCGTTGCACGCCCATTTGCCTGTCGATAGTTTTTATTTTTTCTTTTAATAACGCGATTCGGTCCCGCACAATACGTCTGTCGGTTTCAATTTCCGTTTCTCCAGGTCCACGCATTCCAATTCCCCCTTTTTGACGTTCTAAGTGCGTCCACATTCCGGAAAGTCTTGGCAGCAAGTATTGGCATTGCGCCAGTTCTACTTGCGTTCTGGCATACGAAGTTTCGGCACGTTGTGCAAAAATATCCAAGATCAGGTGCGTCCTGTCTAGGATTTTACATTCGGTTATGATTTTTGAAATATTCTTTTGTTGGGATGGCGACAATTCATCATCAAATACCAAAGTCGAAATGTCGTTCTCTTTTACAAACAGGTGAATCTCTTCAATTTTTCCTGTTCCCACAAATGTCTTGGGATTTGGGCGTTCCATTTTTTGTGAAAAACGCTTCACCACTTGGCCTCCTGCTGTAAAAGTCAAAAACTCTAATTCGTCAAGATATTCGTTTAGTTTTGCCTCACTTTGATTTTGAGTTACGATCCCTACAATAGCCGTTTTTTCGAAATTTATTACTTCTTTTTCTAACATGTCTTTGAATAAGCTACAAATTTAATGATTTGCTTTGTACTTATGAAGTTATGGCTTTATAAAAAACTAGAAGCCGTAAATATTGATAGTTTTAAATGCACAATAAATAGGGTTATAGCAAATTATTCAGCATTAAGGTGTAGGGCCGCGTATAAAAAGTTCAGCCACTGATAACCAAAAATTTAAAGGATTTCAAATATTCATGGTACGTATGGTTAGTGATAATCCGCTAAATCCGTTTCATTTTTGACCACGATTTTAAAAAATTTAGCCACAGATTAGCACAGATTAAACGGATACTTAGTCACTTAACGTATCGGTTACATCTAAATTAAAAATTTCACCGCCGCTTCCACAAATTTTCACAAAGTGTAAGAATCATAAATATTTCTACTAATAATCAGCGACAATCTGCTAAATACGTTTCTTATGTGAGACACGATTTTAAAAAATTTAGCCACAGATTGAAAGGATTTTTCTCGTTAGGATCTATTATTTTAAAGAATGAAGTAAAATTTTACCGCAAATTCCACAAATTTTCACAGATTGTAAGAATCATAAATATTTCTACTAATAATCAGCGACAATCTGCTGAATACGTTTCTTGTGTGAGACACGATTTTAAAAAATTTAGCCACAGATTGAAGGGATTTTAAATATTTCTGGTAAGCGTAATCAGCGACAATCCGCTGAATCCGTTTCATCCGGGAACTATTTTTATAATTTTAGATGCCGATTTAGACCAATTAATGCTAACAATCTATAATAAAGAATCGGCAAATAGGCTTTCATTTTGGAACTTCCTACGTTTGACTTACTTCATTAGTGGTTGCTCTAAATTTTTAATTATTTTTACACCTCTTTAACCCCATTGGAATGAATCGATTTTTGAAATTATTTACTGCCTTACTGTTTCCATTTTTTCTTTTTTCTCAAAATAATTCACAGGAATTGGCACAGGAATTAGATCAAACGGTAGCCGATTATGCGCTGTATTCGAATAAAAAAGAGGAGAAAATCAATATTTTAAAAAACCGTATTTCGTACACAAAAACCGACCTTCAGAAATACACGCTGTACGGAAAATTATATGCCGAATACAAATCGTATCAGTCAGATTCCGCATTAATGTATGCCCGAAAGAGTTTTCAAATAGCAGTAGTGGTAAAGGATGTCAAGAAAATAAATGATGCTCAGTTGAACCTCGCTTCCATCATGGGAACGTTAGGAATGTATAAAGAAGCTACCGATATATTGAATCGAATTGATATCAAGACTTCCCCTGAATTACGCGGCTATTATTTTACGGTAAACAGTACCGTCTATGGATACATGTCGGATTACGCCGCCTCTGTTCAAGAGAAAAAAAAGTATATCACACTGACTCAAAAGTACCGTGATTCTTCATTACAGTATTATAAACCGCAGTCCAGCGCTTACGTTATGGCAAAGTCCAGCGCTTTTCTTGATGCGGGAAAACACAAAGAAACACTGGCATTATTACTACCCTATTTTCCAAAAATTGAAAACAGCAGTGCTGATCGTGCGGTTATTGCCTATATTATTTCACAGGCGTATCGCCAGCAAAAGAGCCTCGATCAGGAGCAAAAATGGTTGACTATTTCAGCTATTTCCGATTTGCAGTTGGCCAAAAAAGAATACATTTCGTTGCGGTCTTTGGCTTTTTTACAATATGAAAACGGTGATATCGACCGCGCCACTACCTATATCAAACGCTCGCTTGAAGACGCCCTTTTTTGTAATGCACGCCTACGAACCTATGAAATATCGAAGATGTTGCCCATTATTAACGAGGCGTATCAAAAACAAAATGAAACCAATCGTTTTCAGTTAATTCTGTTTTTAATAAGTGTGAGTACGTTATCCGTGTTCTTGTTAGCGCTGCTTTTTTTACTTTTTAAACAAATGAAAAAATTGTCGAAAGCGAAGCAGGAAATCAGTTTAGCAAACAAAACACTCTCTGAATTGAATCAAGAATTAAACACCTTTAATGAGAAGTTGAATGATACAAATTATACGTTGACGGAAGCCAACCTTTTAAAGGAAATATACATTGGTCGCTACATGGATCAATGCTCCCATTACATAGGAAAATTAGATGAATACCGCCGCAAGTTGAATGTCATGGCTACGTCAGGAAAAATGAACGACCTAATTAGTGCCGTAAAATCAAAAGAATTTGTCGAAAATGAACTCGCTGCTTTTCTCACTGCTTTCGACAATACTTTTTTGCAACTTTTCCCCACATTTATAACAGAATTTAATGCTTTATTAATTGATGATGAAGCGACACAACTTAAAGATGGCGAACTGCTCAATACTGAATTGCGAATTTTTGCGCTCATTCGGTTAGGGATCAAGGACAGTGCTAAAATTGCAACTTTCCTGCGGTATTCCGTTTCTACAATTTACAATTACCGTTCGCAACTCAAAAACAAAGCTGCGGGTCCACGAGAAGATTTTGAAAGTCAAGTCATGCACATCGGAACTCATTTGCATTAGAAAAAAGCGCTTCTTGCTATTCGTCAAAGAAAATTAGAAATATATTAACCCATTATACTGTGCAAAAAAAAATCTACTTGACTTTTTAAGGAGGTTTCTAAACGGTTCGTCAACAAACATTTTAATAATACAGATCGATTTCTTTGCGTAAGGGATTGCGGCGGCATCCTTTATTTTTTTTCTTTAAAAAAATAAAGATAGAGCCAAAAGCCCGACCCGCAGTTTTTACGAAGGGATACGCCCACCTGAATACTAGTATGCTAACCCAGTCCGTTTTAATTACTTTACATTAGAACTCAGTATAAATTCACTACTTTTTTTTATTGCTTTTTTTACACAATATGCTGATTTTAATTAACTTGCATTATTAATACAGAAATAAAATCTACTTTTTTTTAATCAGCAATATATGTAGTGTCCAAAGGGTTTACTTTTACTTTTTCGGAATAAATCGATTTCGTAAAGGCATCTTAAGGAGCTTTTAACATCAAACTTGGATTAATTATTAACTTATATATTTTACAATGAAACAATTTCTTTTCACAGCCCTAGCATGGCTCGCGTTTTTTAGCCCTGCACAATCACAAAAGGTACAATCACCAAACGGAAAATTTGTAATGGAATTTGCTTTACAAAACGACGGAACCCCAAGCTACAGCTTAAATTACAAAAATAAAGCTGTGGTGAAACCTAGTAAATTGGGTTTGGAACTGAAAAATGATACAAAATCATTGCTAAATGACTTTACTGTTATTGATACAAAGGCAACCACATTTGATGAAAATTGGAAGACAGTTTGGGGAGAAGTAGCCTCAATTCGCAATCATTATAATGAATTGGCCGTGACCTTAAATCAAAAAGGAACCGACAGACAAATTGTGATTCGGTTCCGATTATTTGATGATGGTTTGGGTTTCCGTTATGAATTTCCTTCGCAAAAAAACCTAACGTATTTTGTTATCAAAGAGGAGCGAACTCAGTTTGCCATGACGGGCGACCACACCGCATTCTGGATTCCAGGCGATTATGACACGCAAGAATACGATTATACTACCTCCAAGTTATCTGAAATTAGAAGTTTGT
This sequence comes from Flavobacterium fryxellicola, assembly GCF_900143245.1. Classification (GTDB taxonomy): domain Bacteria; phylum Bacteroidota; class Bacteroidia; order Flavobacteriales; family Flavobacteriaceae; genus Flavobacterium; species Flavobacterium fryxellicola. The sequence continues at coordinate 586,520 of NZ_FRDK01000001.1, read as the reverse complement.
CTGAAAAGGCAACAACCGCCAATGTTTCTCAAAAATCATTTTCTACTACAGGAGTTCAAACTTCGCTAATGCTGAAAACAGCCGATGGATTGTACATTAACCTACATGAAGCGGCATTGATTGACTATTCCTGTATGCATTTGAATTTAGATGATACAAACATGATTTTTGAATCTTGGTTAACGCCAGATGCAAAAGGAGACAAAGGGTATATGCAAGCGCCACATCACTCGCCTTGGCGAACTATAATTGTAAGCGATGATGCAAGAGAAATTCTAGCTTCAAAAATGACATTGAACTTGAATGAGCCTAGCAAAATTGACGACACTTCGTGGATAAAACCGGTGAAATATGTGGGTGTTTGGTGGGAAATGATTACTGGAAAAAGCTCATGGGCGTACACGGATGAGTTTCCTGCGGTGCAACTTGGCATTACTGATTTTTCAAAAGCAAAACCCAATGGAAAACACGGAGCAAACAATGCAAATGTGAAAAAATACATTGATTTTGCAGCTAAACACGGTTTTGATGCTGTGTTAGTCGAAGGCTGGAATGAAGGTTGGGAAGACTGGTTTGGACATTCTAAAGATTATGTCTTTGATTTTTTGACACCTTATCCTGATTTTGATGTCAAAGGATTGCATGAATATGCTAAAGCGAAAGGGGTAAAAATGATGATGCACCACGAAACATCTGGATCAGTGCGTAACTATGAGCGCCACATGGATAAAGCGTATCAGTTTATGAAAGACAACGGGTATGACGCTGTAAAAAGTGGGTATGTGGGTGATATTATGCCAAGAGGTGAAAATCATTACAGCCAATGGATTGTCAATCATTATCAATATGCAATAGAAAAAGCAGCCGATTACAAAATTATGGTCAACGCACATGAAGCGGTTCGCCCTACAGGAATTGCTAGAACGTATCCAAATTTAATTGGTAACGAGGCAGCGAGAGGAACGGAGTACCAAGCTTTTGGTGGGTCCAAACCCAATCACGTTACGGTGCTGCCGTTTACCCGCTTGGTAGGTGGACCGATGGATTATACGCCAGGTATTTTTGAAATGGACTTGAGCAAAATGAACAAAGACAACAACTCGCATGTAAATAGTACCCTAGCAAATCAACTGGCATTATATGTAACGATGTACAGCCCACTGCAAATGGCAGCTGATACTCCAGAAAATTATGATCGTTTCCTAGATGCTTTCCAATTTATAAAAGATGTAGCGATAGATTGGTCTGACAGCAAATACCTTGAAGCAGAACCTGGTCAATACGTTACCGTAGCCCGTAAAGCAAAAGGAACGAACAATTGGTTCGTTGGTAATGTTAATGGAGACACGCCTCGTACCTCAACAATCAAATTTAATTTCTTAGAAAAAGGAAAAAAATATGAGGCTACGATTTATGCTGATGCAAAAGATGCGCATTATAAAACCAATCCGCAAGCGTATACAATTCGTAAAATAACAGTAACCAACAAATCAAAACTGGCACAACTTAGTGCTCCAGGTGGCGGTTATGCGATAAGCATTATTGAAATCAAAAAGTAATAAATCAAAAAAGGCTGTCCGTGAAGACAGCCTTTTTTGATTTTATAATAACCTCGAACTAATTTACTTTAATCAGTTTAACATCAAAAACAAGTACAGATCCGCCTGGAATAGGTCCGCTACCAGTGCTTCCATAACCCAAATGAGAAGGAATTAAAAGAACTCCATTTCCACCTTCTTTAAAATACGGAATGCCTTCTGTCCATCCTTTTATCACTTGGTTTAAACCAAATGAAATTCCTGAAGCATTACTTTGGTCAAAAGTATTTCCATTAGTAAAATACCCTTTGTACGCTACCGTTACATTAGATGAAGCTGTTGGTTGAGTTCCAGTTCCCGCTTCATTAACCACATAATACAAACCTGAATCGGTTTTTGTGGCAGTCAAATTATTTTTGGCAATGTAATCCACGATCTCTTTTTCGTTTTGAATCGTGTAATCAACAGGTTTAGATGCTTCGTTATCCGATAAACAAGAAACAAATAATAAAGAAACAAGTGCTAATAAAGTAGATTTCATGATGTGTTTTTTTTAAGAGGGACAAATATAGTGAATTCAACTCTTGTCTTTTATAAAAATTATTAATCCCCAAAAACCTGAACATCATCTATTTGGAAAGCACCATCCAAAGCCAAATTTTTACCCGATCCAGTGTACCTGAAAGCGATATTGATTTTGCCTTTATACGATGATAAATCAATGGCGCCACTACCTATAAATTGATACCAAGGCGTAGCCTGACTGGGCAACTTTACAACTAAAGGAATCCATGTGGCAGCGGTCACATTCAATCCATCAAAATTAGTAGAAACATAAACGTCCAATGCATTTAATGGCGAGTCAACGTCTAAATGATGCTGCGCGGTTCTAAAAGTCAGCACTTCGTTTGAGTGAACGTCCATATCAATTTTGGGAGAAATCAACCAAGCTACATTTGAAACAACTTTAGTTCCTGTGATGTTAAATTCGGCATAACCGTTACCAGAATATACTGTTCCTTTCCAGAAAAGTGTTCCTTTTTGAACCAAATTAGCCCAACCGGGTAAATTTAATTTCGATTTATCTATTACTGTTTCAAAATCTTCGTAGAAAAAAGGAACTGCTCGGTTTCCGGTCATCACCACATCTTTTTCGGATCGGGGAAGTAATTGATAGTCCGTTCCGTATTTAGTCAAAATTCCTCTTACTTTACCGCTGCCATCGGGCACTACTTTTGTGGCAAAATCAGAAAAACTACTGGTTCTAAAATAAACTTGATTCCCCAATTTATCCAGCAAACTCCAATTGGTCGCGCCACCCACATTATTGGTTTCCTCAAAATACCGACGACCTATTGCGGCTGCTGAAAATTGAACATCCGACAGCTCGACTAAGGTATTCAAATTGGAATCATGCAGTGCTTCTGACATCGACAAGGACCGCACTAAAACTTCCTCTTTTACATTGGTACAAGACGCATTCAACACCTTTTTATAATCATTTTGCGAAAGTCGCCCTACCCCACCTTCATTGTAGGAATTCACAAAAATGCTTCCAATACGCAGTCCGCCAAAGGAAATATCGGTGTACTGGTTTTTTAATTTTAAGTATACTTTATTGCCCAATCTGTAATCAATATATAAGTTGGTCGCGTCCACGGGAACACTAAAACCTACAGCCGGCGTTGTGGCTGTTGCCAAAGTTTGAAAGGAAATCGACTTAAAAAAATTCCCTGATTCATCACTGGAAACTACATACGCCTCGATAATATCATCGTATTTGTATTGTGTGACAATGGCATTTGCAGTGGACTGAACTTCACCAACTGTTTTATTGGGTACTAAATCTGGTTGGGTACATAGCAGTTTTGGCGCTGGAATATCATCTGTCACACAATTACTGAATGTGAATGGCATCAGCAAAAATAAAAAGACGCTGTAAAATGTTGATTTCATATACTTTAATTTAAAGATTGATATACAGATTCACAAAATACGTTCGACCGTATCCGTAGAAATATTTGGGTCCAAAAGAAGGGCTGCCGCTGGAAATATCTTGGTTTCTTTCTCTGAAATTAGCGTTTCGGGCTTGTTCGTAACCGCCTGTTTTATAAGTAACATCGAGTACATTATTGATGCTGGCAAAAATTCCAACATTCTTTCCATAGATTCGCCACGATTTTCCGCCCACTAGATTAAGCAACATAGTTGGAGCAAATTTTTCTTGTTGAAGCAGTTGTGCTGCCCGTTCCTCCGTCGCCTCTGGAAAATTAAAACCGCTGGATGGATTTCTATAAAATATTTCGGTTCTGGAAATCGGAGAAATATCAATGTAACTATTGGTCAGGTAATTGATATTGGCGCTAATCCACCAATACTTGGGGTCTCGGTATTCCACCCCTACGGAATAGGCCCGTTGTGGCATTCCCGCTTGCTTGTACTTTTTGAGTGCCGCGGTTCCAAAATCGAAAACCGGACTCGTATTTTCCACTGAAGCTTGCGCATCGTTAATCAACGTCACTTTTGGATTACTGTCATACGTATATTCGCCAAATGCGGCTGAAAAAGTGGTTTTAAAGGTAGGACTTAGTTGGTATTCCAAACTGAATTCTGCTCCGATATTCTTTTTATTCAATTGTGTTAAAGTTTGACTCACAAAAGCATCGGTATTTAAATAGCCTGCGCCATCATCAAAAATTCCTTCGGCATAAAAAAAGGAAATCTGAGTGGCATTTTTAAGTAAAGCATAATAGGCAGTTAGTCGGGCTTTAAATTTTGGGGATCGGTACACATAACTAGCATCCAAACTGCTGTTATTTTCGCTTTCGATCCCGTCAGCAATTGAATTATTCACTCTTGAATTTGCAAAAGTATTGCGTAATGATGGTGCTTTCGTCAAATGTGCCGCATTGAAAGTTACCAACTGTTTTCCCGAAATTTTTAAATTCAATCCGGCTTTGAAGCCAAAGTTTTCAAAGACCACTTTCTCACTTTTCCCGAAGGAATTGCTGGGATAAATTCCGTTTTTATACAATCCTTCTCTTTGATAACTGCTCTTTGAAAAACTTTGAGCCAAATAAAAATCCACCTTACTAAAAGTAAACTTAAACTGTGTAAAAGCATCTAAAGTATTGGCATAAAAATTATAATTGTATCCATACGTATCGCCAACCACCACTTGACGGTCTGGATTATTCAAATCAGATTGGGATTGATTCCCGCCATAAAATGCATCTATATCCTCAAAATAAGAACCGCCCAGTAAGTCCAAAAGTTGTTGCGAATTCTGTGATTGTAGTTTTTTAAAAAACGCTCCTGCATTTAGAGCGATATGCTCTGAAAGAAGAACACTCAAATTTGTTGTTGCTACTACTGTTTGGTCTTGGACTTGATCTTCGTACAAAACATACTTACTTTTTGTGGGTTCATAGCCTGTAATTAGTCCATTGGAATCAAAAACAGGATTTTGATTGGCCTCATACAACGCCTTCCAATCCACTTGTGGATTGGCTAGAAATGCTGCTTTACTTTTCTCCGCATTTTCAAAATCAGGTGTAAAAGCTCCCGAAAATTCTCCGTTATCCCGCGCATAGAGCGAGGTGTAATAGCTAGGCATTTTTCTGTAGTACGCAGGATCTGGACTATTTGCATTTTGAAAATCGATGTTGCTATTGGCAATTTTACCAAACTGATACAGTACACTCGAATTCAAATTGGCTTTATCGTTGATTTTAAAATAATGATTCAACATTATCGTAGGCTCTTCTATCGTTTTTATGCGGGCATTTCTCTTTTTACCATCCTGAAAACCCCAATAGGAATTGTATTTTACGTTCGTCAACTGGGTCACTTCTGCCGTATTTGGGGAGTTTTTAGCTCTGGAATTCGGCGTATACAGTGCGGTTAGATTCAAGGAATGCTGCTCGCTTAATTTTTTTTCGATGCTTATAAAAAAGGAATTCGCATCATAATTGGTTCCTTCAAAATAGCCTTCTTGCGCCCAGCGCTTTCCTGCTGAAACTACAAAAGCCCAACCTCTTGCGTTCATCCCCGAAGCATGTGTTGCCATAGTACGCCAACTGTAATTGGTATTGGTTCCTGAAAATGAAATTCGGGAACCAGGCCTATAAATAGAAGCTCTGGTATTTATTTCTTGTGTTCCTAGAATTCCACCAAACGTATAATCCGAGGGCGCTGTTCCTAAGGTGAATTCCTGATTGCGCAGGGCATCATTTAAACCTCCCCATTCGCCCCATTGTGGCCTTCCATCAAGGATTTTATTCATTACAACGCCATTGATCATCATCGTAGAATGTTCGCTGTCTAATCCGCGAACTCTAAAACGGGCTTGTCCCCAATTGAAGGCGGCAGCTTGCAAAAAAGCATCTCTCGAGGATTGTAGAAGACCAGATGTACTTTCGGAACTGCTGTTGTCTTCGCCAAAATCGCTTTCTATAAGTGTGATAATGCTGCTTTGCTGTTCGATAGATTGGTCTTCTTCCAGCGCGATTGTTCCTAAATCCAGCCTTATTCCCGCAGTAATTTCGATAGGATACAGGCCGTCTTGGAATCCTTGACTGTGTACGAGAAGCAAGATATTTCCTGGGGGAAGGGAATCAAAACTAAAATTTCCATCGGCTTTTGTGAGTTGCATTAATGAAGAATTTTGAATACTCACAACTACAAAACCCAATGGATTTTGGGTTTTGGAATCCACTACTCTTCCAAAAATTCCAGTGTCATTTTGTGCATTAATACCTCCTAGTTGAAAGAGAAGAAAGAAAACAACGTAAAATTTATTCATGTATTCAACAGATGAGGGTTCATATTTAATAAAATTGACAGTAATTGAGACTTTGCTTTCCTTTGCTTCTCTTATGCAAGAAGTTCAACCCCTAAGAGAAACCTTAAAGATTGAACTAAAAGCATAAAGAAGGGTATCCAAAAAAGGATAGCAACTTTAAATAATTAAAAGTGAATTTTGGAAAAGTGGTATAAACCCTAAATAAGATGCTGCTGCAAAAAGTGGTATTTACTATTCAGCATCCAATTGTACTAAAGCATGAAAGAATTCTAATGTTAAATGTATGCAAAAAATACTAACATATTGATTTTCAAGTAAATTATTTTAGTGCAGTAATTTTAGCAACTGTTTTGGGGAAAAGTTCTTAGCAAAACATACGAACTGTATAGCCGCGATGGTAGCAAGTATCCTTTTTTTATAAACGCATGGAGAATTGAACTTCTTGAAAACAACACGAAATGCGTTTAAAAAAAGATACTGCGAACAGCGGGAGATCACTTTATTATGAAAAATACTGCTGTTGCTCCTGAAAAAAATATTACGCTATTGCTTTGATGCGGGATACCATTATGGCAATAAATATCCCAAAAACCCCGATAAAGGCAAACGAAAAGCGCAAACTAGACAGCTCCGCAATATATCCAATTATAGGTGGCCCCATCAAAAAACCCAGAAAACTAACGCTGGAAACGGTCGTTAAGGCTACGCTGGGCGAAACATTTGGGTTTTTTCCAGCCACACTGTACACGGTGGGTACAATTGTAGAAACACCCAAACCAACTAGCATAAATCCGATAGTTGCGGGAATAACAAACGGGAAAAATACGGCGGTAAATAGTCCCGCCGAAATCATAATTCCGCTGATTTGCAGGACTGTTTTTCGACCAAATTTCTGAATCAGACCGTCTCCTATGAAGCGACCACCGGCCATCATAATCATAAAAGAGGTGTACCCCAAAATCACTAATGGTCCCGGCGCTTTGATGACATCTTTGAAATAAACGCCACTCCAGTCAAACATGACGCCTTCGCTAGCCATGCAACAAAACCCAATTACACCCAACCATATAAGAGCACTATCTGGTTTTGAGAATAACTTTTTCTTTTCTGTTTGCTTGGTTTCTTTGGCTTTGATTAAAAATTTATAGTTGAAAGCGATCATCAAAAATACGATGCCAGCCACAATAAGAAAGTGCGTATAAGGAGAGAGCTCAAAAGCTAACATTCCTAATCCCACAAGTGCTCCCATAAATCCGGCAAAACTCCACATTCCATGAAAAGAAGACATGATTGTTTTTTTGAACAGTACTTCAGTGTAAACACCTTGCGTGTTGACGGCAATATTAGATAGATTCCCAAAGATTCCAAAAACAAATAGTCCTAATGATAGGTGCCAAGCCGCTGTAGCCAAGCCTAAATTGGTCATGCTAAAAACGTATAATAATAGAGAAAATAGCAAGATGCGGTGGCTACCAAAATGGGTCACTAATTTTCCTGAAAAGGGCATAATTACTAGTTGTCCCAATGGTAAAGCGAATAAAATACTTCCTAAATCGCCTTCGCTTAAATGCAAGGTCGTTTTAATATCTGGGATCCGGCTGGCCCAAGTGGCAAAACACAAACCCATACCAAAATAAAACATCGAAACTGCCCAGCGAATTCGGTTCAGATAGGAAATCTTAGCATCCTTATACGATTTCTTTAGCTTGCCTTTCGTTCTTAACCTTCCTAAAAAGTTTAAATCTATCAAAATGATTTATTTTAGAATTCAACACGCCAAAATTACAAAAAGCAATCGTTGGTTGTATCAAAACCGCCAAGGTCAGGCGAAATACAAAGTTATTGTTTATAAAAAGTAATTACCACGAATTTGCGGTAGGTTTTAAAAAGAACGCCACTGATGCACTGATTCTATAAAGATTAAAATCTGTGAATCAGTGGCTCAATTTCTATTGTGATAGAGACTTGTTACAAATCAACTACTTTTTTCTGAGCGCTACTTTGAATAGCCGCTTCAATAATTTGCATTACCTGAACACCATCTTGAGCCGTCACCGGTTCTATAGCGTTATTTGCAATCGAATGATAAACCCCATCAAAAAAGTCGTAGTAATTGCCTTGAAGTGTGGTACTAATTTCTTGTACCGTTTCACCGTTACTTTCGGTGTGTAACAATCCGCTTTTCTCAATGGGTTCGGTGCCCCAATTAGCTGCGCCTGGTTTTTTTCCTGCTTTTAATTCGTCTTCCTGTACATCCCCACGCGGCTTCAAGAACGACCCTTTTTTTCCATGAATGACATACGCCGGAATGGCTTCGCGAACAAAAAAACCGGCTTTTAATCGCACTCGGAAACTAGAATAATACAGTAAAATATCAATATAATCGTCTACCAACGAATGCTCTCTAGTAATCCGAATATCAGCAAAAACCGATTGCGGCAAACCAAACAAACACAGTGCCTGATCTATTAAATGTGGCCCTAAATCCTTCAGAATTCCCGCACCTGAATTTACGGTTTCCTTATGTTGCTTTGGACTCAACAGCGGATTGTAGCGATCAAAATGGAATTCAGCTTCCACGATTTCGCCTAAGAGCTTTTCTCCTATAATTTTTTGCACTGTTTTGAAATCGCTATCCCATCTTCTGTTTTGGAACACCGCTAGTTTTACTCCTTTTTCTTTGGCAATAGCCGCCAGTTCCTGAGCTTGTGCCACGGTTGTAGTAAATGCTTTCTCAACAATGGCGTGCTTCCCTGCGAGCAAGACTAGTTTCGCATAATCGTAATGAGTCTCGACAGGCGTATTTACAATTACCAAATCGACCTCATCATCTAACAACTCTTTTATTGTAGCATAGCTTTTCACTTCTGGGAAATCATGATGGATTAATTGTTTACTTCGTTCCCACGAACCAAGAAGTTCAAATCCTGCATGAAAATTTATAAACGGAGCGTGAAATACTTTGCCAGACATTCCGTAAGAAAGTAAGGCGGTTTTTATTTTTTGCATAAGGTAGGTTTTATATTAAGGATGGTTTTTTTAACATATAAGCCATCTAAGTTTTTAAAAATTATTTCGCTTAAAGTAACCGTTAAAAAACGACCTTACCTTTTCTTAATTTCTTAATGGTTTCAAAAATTTACTGTGACCAAATCTTTTAATCTTATAAGTCCTATAAGTTTTTAAAAAAATCGATTTGCTTTATCTTCAAAATAGAACTAGAACCTTAATTTCTTAATGGTTTAAAAGCTTTTCACTGCACAACTCTCAAACGCGTAAGTACTGTAAGTTCACCAAAGAATTGGAATGTTTTTATAGAGTACAACTCTAATCTTTTAAAAGTAAAACTTAAATGACTTATATGTTTTAAAATTTTATTTTTTCGCTCTTTCGTATTGTTTTGGCCAAACTATTTCTGCTTCTAAATCATGGGCAAATGTCAGTCCGAGATTGGGATTTCTCAAGGATTCTCGAGCAAATAAAACCAAATCGGCTTTTCCAGATGCAATGATTTCCTCGGCTTGAGTCGCCTCTGTAATTAAACCTACAGCTCCTGTTAGGATTCCAACTTCTTTTTTAATGCTTTCAGCAAAAGGAACTTGGTAATTTGGTCGTAGCGGAATTTGTTGGTGTGAAACCGCTCCACCCGAGGAAACGTCAATCAAGTCCACTCCTTTTTCTTTTAAAATTTTAGAAAGCTGTATAGATTCTTCGATATTCCAACCACCTTCTGCCCAATCCGTTGCCGAAATTCTAACCAATAAAGGCAGATTGTCTGGCCATCCTGCTTGAACTGCGTCGACCACTTCGAGCGTTAATCGGATTCGGTTTTCAAAACTTCCTCCGTATTCATCGGTTCTAAAATTAGACAGTGGCGATAAAAATTGGTGCATCAAATACCCGTGCGCCGCATGAATTTCCATCACCTGAAACTCAGCTTGAAGTGCTCTTTTCGTAGCCGACTTAAAATCAGCAATTACTTTTTGGATGCCTACTTTGTCTAGCGCAATTGGCGTTTCTTCGTTTTCGTGATACGCCACAGCACTTGGAGCCACCGAATCCCAACCCCCTTCCGCAATGGGTACTTTCCTACCTCCGTTCCATGGTGATGCTGCGCTGGCTTTTCGGCCGGCATGCGCCAATTGGATTCCGGGAACGGCGTTTTGGCTGACAATAAAACGGTTAATTTGTTGCATTTTTTCGATTTGCTCGTCTTTCCAAAGACCTAAATCTTCCGGTGAAATTCGACCTTCAGGAGAAACCGAAGTGGCTTCTTGAATAATTAATCCCGCACCACCACTGGCACGACTGCCCAAATGTACCAAATGCCAATCATTGGCAAAGCCATCAGTAGCTGAATATTGGCACATCGGAGAAATGGCAATTCTATTTTTAAGGGTAATGCTTTTTATGGAAAGAGGAGAAAATAATTTTGAAGACATACAATAGATTTTAAAGTGACCGAAACGAGAACGAGTCGTTTCAAAAAGTAAAGTTAAGGGACACCGGCCAAAAGAGGGATTGAATTTCCAATAATTAACAAACATTTAAAACGGTATGGAACAATTATTGCAAAATAAACAAATAGAAAACCTTACTTTTGTGAGTTATAAAAGAACTTAAATTAAACAATGGACATATTTATAAAGCTTTCTCAATTTTTATTGAGCTTATCATTACTGATTATACTTCACGAATTAGGACATTTCATTCCTGCTAAACTGTTTAAAACCAGAGTCGAAAAATTCTACTTATTTTTTGATGTTAAATATTCCCTTATCAAAAAGAAAATTGGCGAAACCGAATACGGAATTGGTTGGTTGCCTCTAGGTGGTTACGTTAAAATATCTGGAATGATTGACGAAAGCATGGACAAGGAACAAATGGCTTTGCCACCGCAACCTTGGGAGTTTCGATCCAAGCCAGCCTACCAAAGATTAATTATCATGTTAGGCGGCGTAACGGTTAATTTTATTTTGGCTTTCATTATTTATATCGGAATGGCATTTGCTTATGGTGATACTTATATCGCTACGGCTGATTTGAAAGATGGCTTATTAATAGAGAATCAAGCCATGCAAAACGTAGGATTTAGAACTGGAGACAACATCCTATCTGTCGACAATCAAAAAGTGTTGAAGTTTGACAACGACATCAACATGAAGGTTATTATGGCAAAAGAGGTTCTTATTAAAAGAAATGGAGCGGAGCAGACTCTAAAAATGCCAATTGATTTTGTAGACCAATTATCAAAATTTGAAAAAGTACAGTTGTTAGGTATCCGAATGCCGTTTGTAGTAGGAGCTATTGCTGAAGGATCTAAAAATACTGCACTTCAACCTAAAGACATTGTATTGACGCTAAACGGGCAGCCTGCCAAATATTTTGATCAAGCAAAAACGATTTTGGAAAACAACAAAAACAAAACGATTGTTGCTACTGTTTTAAGAAATCAAAAAGAAGTTCAGGTTCCAGTACTTATTTCTAATGATGGGAAATTAGGGATTGCTGTAGGAGGATTAAACATGGATTCATTAGAAAAACTAGGATACTACAAAGTAAGCAAACAAGAATTTAGCCTTATAGAATCGATTCCTGTTGGAATTACAAAAGGAAAGGATCAATTAGTAGGATATGGCAAGCAATTAAAAATGATTTTCAGTCCAAGTACCGGCGCTTACAAACAAGTAGGTGGTTTTAAAGCCATATTTGATATTTTTCCTAATACATGGAGTTGGGAAGTATTTTGGAATATCACGGCTTTATTATCAATTATGCTTGGGGTAATGAACTTATTGCCTATTCCAGCGCTTGACGGAGGTCATGTGATGTTTTTATTATACGAAATTATCAGCGGTAAAAAACCAAGTGATAAATTCCTAGAGAACGCACAAATGGTTGGTTTCGTATTACTTATAACACTGTTACTATTTGCTAACGGAAACGACATTTACAAGGCAATTCTAGGGAAGTAAAAAAAATTAAAAAAAATTTGATTTTTATTTGCACAAACCAAATGATAGCCTATCTTTGCACCGCTTTAGAGATGTAACGAAAGTTACTTTTTATCGCTCAGTTTCCTTCTTAGCTCAGTTGGTTAGAGCATCTGACTGTTAATCAGAGGGTCCTTGGTTCGAGCCCAAGAGAGGGAGCAAAACAAAACCTGATACGAAAGTATCGGGTTTTTTTGTGGACAATTTTGGCGAGAGGTTTATCCCGAATTTTTTCGGGAAGTCCAAGAGCCGGAGCTTTTTAAAAAGACTTTACAGTGATGTAAAGTCTTTTTTGTTTTGTACACATTTCGTAAAAGAGTATCGGAAACGGTGGGCTTTTTTGCATTAAAGCAATCCACCCTCCAAATTAATTAGGAGCCACTCCCGCTCTTCGCTCCACTCTTATTCCTATCCTTGTTTTTTCTACAGCCAAAAAGGAGCTTCCTTTGGTCGCTCTTTTAGCCAAAGAAAAAATTCAAGGCTAGTTCATAAGGAGTTTCACTGCGATCAGGGCTAGGGGAATTGGGTTTCATGAGAATTATTTTTAATTATTTGAGAACGACTTCCAAAACCCGACCCTCAAAAAAGCAGATTGACTGGTATTTACTTACATATGAAGAGCTAAAAATCTTCGTTTCAAGACGCTGATAACTTGTTCACAAAAACAATTGCTTCGCCTACAACTGTAGGCGGGTCAATTGTAGGCGTAAATCTAATTTTATAAACTATGAATATTAAAGAAAAATTTGGTCAAAAGGTAAAATTACTTAGAGAACAAAAAGAAATCTCTATTGAGCATTTATCCAATATCTCGAATGTAACTTATAACCTGTTGTACAAAATTCAACATTAAAATAGTTTTGTGAAATCTCAATTATAAATATTTACATTTGTTCACAACAAAATAAACGGGCTAATAAACGACAAGTATTTTAATGTATTTTTCATTAGATATTTTTATTATAATTCTGAAAGAAATAAAATGGCAAGAGAAAATTGGACAAGAGAACAAACTATTGTAGCACTAAATCTTTATTGTAAAATTCCTTTTAATAAAGTTGGATCTAATCATCCAGACATTATTCGGATTGCAAAAATAATTGGAAGAAGTCCAAATTCAGTAAAAATGAAAATTGGAAATTTTGGAAGTTTTGACCCAGAATTAAAAAAGAGAGGGATTGTTGGATTATCTAATGCTAGTAAAATGGATGAGATTATTTGGAATGAATTCAATAGTAACTGGGAAAATCTTGCATATGAAAGCGAAGTATTAATTTCTAATTTTTCTAATGAACCAATTGAAAAAACTTCTGAGATAAATATTGATAATTTACCTTTAGGAAGAGAAAGAGAAACGGTAATAAAAGCTAGGGTTAATCAAAATTTTTTTCGTTCAACAATTCTGTCATCATATAATTTGAAATGTTGTATAACTGGGTTGTCTATTCCAGACTTTTTAGTGGCAAGTCATATTATACCATGGTCAAAAGACCAAAAAAATAGATTAAATCCTCACAATGGATTGTGTATAAATTCAATTCATGATAAGGCTTTTGATAAAGGTTTTTTAACCGTTACAACTGATTATAAAATTAAAATTTCTAAATATTTAAATGATTATAAAAAAGAAAACGCTGTAACAGATTTCTTTTTAAATTTTGAAAATCAATCTATCATTTTACCCGATAAATTTCTTCCATCGAAGGATTTTTTAGAATATCATCATCAAAATATTTTTATTAAATGAACAATTATTCCGCAATTGAAATAAATTATTTACGTCCTTCAAGAACAATTGAAACTATTTTATTAGAAAATTCAACACAAAAGAGAATAGTATATGTTTATAACTATGAAGGATGGCATTTCCGCGTTTTCAATAATATTCTTGATATTTTGAATTTTTTTGATAATAAATTTGAATGTGAAATTAGTTTTGAAAATGAGCGTGAACTGGGTGAATATTTTGAGAATTGCAATTTGAACTATTATAAATTTTAAATTATGATAAATTTAACTTCATCAGATTATTCAGATTTGAAATCTAAAGAAAAACTTTTAAGTTCTAAGATAAAAATTGTAAATGAAAAGGAATACACATTTGCTAGTTGTAATACAGAAAACAACTTTATTTTCAAAATAACAAAGCCTGCGGGTTTAATTTTAGATTTAGAAAAAATCAATACTGAAACTTTACAAGTCACTAATGGGACTAAAAGTTCTAAAATTGCTTTACGATTAAATAATTTAGATAATTTAGGCTGTAAAATAGAATTTAAAAAAGTTCAATCAGATAACTTACAACTTAATTTAAAATTAATAGACTCGCAATTGCCTGAAATAATATCATATTTGGTTTATTATAAATACAAATTTGGTAAATCAAAAATTACAGATTTATTAGAAAAAATAAAATCACAAAATCCATTGGGATTTGACATATCAAAAGGACATCCTTTTTATGAATATAAAATAAAAAAATTTCTCACTGAAAGTGCTTTAGGAATGACCCCCGAAAAAGTTTGGACAGGTAAATATGACGCAACGGGCGGTATTATTGTTGTAAAGGATAATAGTGATTTAGTTTGTTATCATATTTATAATAAGAATGAATTTGAAGATTATTTGATTAATCACACTAAGTTTGAACAAGCTGCCACAAGTGAAGACGAGATTAATCCAGGTTTTTCAACAAACACTTCAAAGACTAAACCTTATAAGTATAGTTGGATTTATGAGGAAAATGGCGAATTATTTTTAAAACTTAATTTACAAATTAGATTTATAAAATAAATAATTGGAATTATTAGGGATTGTATCACACCCGCTCAATGTTCCAAAATTATGGCTGCCAATCACAATAACATCATAAAGTACGAAATCCGTTTCACCACAGCTTAGTAAAACCTTAGTTACCGCTATAATAAAAACAACAAAATAGTTTTTAAAAATCAAACCCCACATTTAAAATAAAAAATTATTAAATATAAACAGTAACAACTAGGCCTCAAAAAAATAGCAAGTTGTAGTTTAAAAAATATAATTACTTCTATCCATACAATGACTCTATCTAAAAAAATAGAACACTTAGAACAAGTGCTAAATCAGCCTGCAGAAAATTTCGCTAATAGTTTTAAATCAGATATTATCCTGTTTTTTGATGACAATTTCTCGGAGAACAATACGCAATTATTTTTCCTAAATGATTTAAACTCAAAAGAAGAAATACAAAGTTGGGTAGAAATATTAACATCGAGATTTGTGATGAAATTTGAAGCTGAATTTGAAGCAGAAAACGACTTTATTAATGATTATTTAGAGAATGGATAACTTTTTATAAGGAATATGTCAAATTGTAATAGAATTCTGGTCTACTGAAATCCAGAACGAGTTGGATAAACATATAGCCTTGCCAGAAGCAGCAATCACTTCGAAAAGAGCTAAAATAAAAAAACCAGCGCAGCGCTGGTTTCTATCTAACTGTACTACAATAGTGGATTTTTGAATTACAACTCCTTCTTCATAAAATTATGGCGCCAAAAAGGCGCCACAATATACTTAATTATTTTAGGCTTTTTTTGAGTTTCGCCGCCACGTTTTCAAGCATGATGCGAGTGGTAGGCAATTCAGCAAGGGCATTTAGCAGTCCAAAATCGTGAATAACGCCATTGTATCGTATGGTGGTGACAGCAACACCTGCTTCATCGAGTTTTCTGCCTAAGGCTTCTCCTTCATCCCGTAGAATATCATTTTCGGCCACGTGAATCGTTGTTGGAGGAAGTCCTTGCAACTGTGCAATTGTGGCCTGTAAGGGCGATACATATATTTCTTTGCGCTCTTTAGGATCAGTGGTATATTGGTCAAACATCCATTTCATTAGCGGTGCGGTTAAAAATCGGTCCTTGGCATACATTTTATACGAGTCCGTATCAAATCCTGAATCGGCAACAGGCCAAAGCAACACCATCAGTTTTATTTCTGGACCTTTTTTTTCTTTAGCCATCAAACCAGTAGCGATTGCCATATTCCCTCCTGCACTATTCCCAACAATAGCTAATTTTTTACCATCAACATTTATTTCATCCCCATGCTCGGCCACCCATTTAGTCGCCGCATAGATTTCATTGAGCGGTTTTGGATATTTAGCCTCTGGTGATGGTGTGTAATTAACAAATACTGCGGCACATCCGGAGAGCACAACTAAGTCACGAACTAATCTTTTATGAGTAGGATAGTCCCCTAATATCCAACCGCCCCCATGAAGAAATAGGAATACCGGTAATTTTTCTGTGACGCCTGCAGGACGCACAATATTTAATTTTACAGTATGCCCGTCTGCCGTAATAGTTTTTTCTGATTCATCAATTCCTGAAACATCAACTTTCACGGATGCTTGTGCTTTTACCAGAACATTTCGTGCGTCTTCTTTAGAAAGTTGTTCCACAGGCGTTCCACCCGTATTTAAAACTTTCAAAAATTTCTTCGTCCCTTCGTCCAGATGGGGATCTGTTGCAAAATCGTGCACTTCCATAGTTTCTGTTGTAGTTCCCATATTCTCTTTTTTAGTTTCATTAGACAAATTAGCTGCTTTATTACAGGATGATAGCGCGAATGCGATACAAAAAAATCCTGCTGTTCGCTTTAAAATTGAGATTGTTTTCATGTTAGTGAGTTTAAGTTGAAGCCGTTTTTATTGGTGCTTGAAGTACGTAGTGTAGTTGCACTTTCATTTTTAGGGACTGTACATTTTTTGACGTATAATTTGAAAAACAACTTCTTATTTGTTGATTATGAGCGATTTAAATACTTATAAATTTATTAAAATAAAAACACAGTATTACTATAAATAGCTAACAAATTTTGAAAAGAAGTACTTTTACTAGGCAATCAAAAGTTAAAGAAACTTATTATTCTTACAAACAAATTTTTCAATAAATAAAACAGGAGTATATTGGCCGTAACTTATCCATTAAGAGACCGTTAAAATATCATGATGTAGAAACTTTAACCCATTAAAGGAACAGGATGACTATCCGTAAGTGGTGCCAATACTATTTTTTGACACAAATTTCACAGATTTACACACATTAAAGAAAAATCGAATTAGATGTATTAGAAATCCGTAAAAATACTCTAAATCTGTGGCAAAAAAAGAAAGGTAGTCCTAAAGGCGGACGGTCATAAAGAACATTGCATTCGCAATAATTTTACTAAATTAAAACAACTTAGCTACCTCAATAGCGTCATCCAGATGGAAACTATCGACCCACTTTGATCAGCAACTATAAGCACCATTTAGGGATCATAAGCGGGCTAATTTTTAGGGTAAATGGGATTTAAAACTAGAATTGCAGTATAAGGCGGAAATAACTAAAGCCTCTATTTGCATTTGTTTCCTTTTGATTAAAACGTAGGTAAGCCCAAGCAGCTATAATTTAATTATACAACAACCTGTTGGGTGCAATTATCAAAAACGTCAGTTCGAGTGTTTATGGTGCAATGAAATGGAACAAAAAATGTATCAAGCATCGTTTTTGCTACTAATTTTTGGTGTTCTCGATACGATTTGTTCACGAGGCTTCGGGAAAAAAATCACTCGAACTGACGAAAAATCACCATTAAAAACTAATTACACACAACGGGTTATTCAGTACCGTACGTGAACTTTAAAACAAATAAGCCTCATTCCCATTAAGACAAATCCATTTTTTATCGCTGTTGAGTTTAAAGGTTCCGATATGTTCTTTGTTCCACTCATTAGGTCCAATTAAAGAGAGGAAATTTACTCCTTCGGCATCTCTGTACAAATGATAAATTTCGCCAATCACAGGTTCAAATGAAAACTTAGCACTATACACTAATTCGTTCCATTCGTATTCCTGCATTAAAATTTGGTACTGCAACCTGAGTTCATTAAACTTATTACCAAGCTCTTTGTTTACGTTATCGATTCCCCTACTTTTCCAGGACACCACATCATCAACTCGAATTACGGGTGCTCCTACACTAGTTGCGTATGGCAAAACATTAGCGTTGAATCCTTCCTCAGCAGAATAAACAACATTATCGGGTTTTTTACTTTCCATGTGATTTTATTTTAATTTAAAGTACTTCTTGTATTCTAAAGAAATACCAAATATCATTTCGATTTTTTATACAATTTTACAGGAATTAATAGTGATTTGCTTTGCGCCAAAGTTTTTACCTATCACCTATTTGTTCCTTTAAAATTACTTTTGTTTAAAAGTTTGGTTGCAAAGTTAAACAAAAAATCTAAGTTTTTCATGCAATTGGTATCGGATAGAGAAAGGTCTTGCTACTTTTGCTTTTTTGCTTAGGTAAAAGGCACCTTGTTTTGGCTTTGAAGTTAATTGAAAAGGAAAAATCAAAGAGGCAAGAACTGCAAAGTATAGCATTAAAAAGAAATAAGAATAAATCACTTATAAAAATACTGAGCGCCTCAAAAAAAGTTAAATACTATTGGTGGATGATTTTTAAACAAATCAGAAATGAAGAAAAATTAAGGTTTTTGATCCACTTGGGAATGCAAGTACAACAGAACACTTTTTAAAAACTTATAGGACTTCGCTTTTTATAATAAACAACAAGAACGTATTTTTGTTCCTAAAATTGTTAATTCTAAGCAAAATTAAAAGCGATAGGGCTCTTTTTATTCCGCTTTTACTATCTTTAAAAAAGATTATGTTTATGCTACAGCTTAAAAATCAGACTTATGAAAAAAATCACATTCTTTTCACTTTCATTATTATCGTTCCTTTCTTTTGGTTGCGATGCACAAGTTAAGTCGAACGACATCGCTATCAAAGACGAAGTAAAAAACTACACGCTAGAAACCGTAGCCTCCGATATTGCCATTCCATGGGGAATGACTTGGTTGCCAGACGGCACAATGTTGGTTACTGAAAAAAGTGGCGTGCTCTACCATATCAAAAACGGTACAAAAACTGAAATTAAAAATGTTCCTAAAGTATATTCTCGCGGGCAGGGCGGTTTATTAGATATTGCTTTACATCCTGATTATGCTAAAAACGGCTGGATCTACATGACATTTGCTTCGGATGAAGGGGAAGGAACCGGTGGTCACACAAAACTTATTCGAGCAAAATTAGTAGACGGAAGTCTGACACAAATAGAATCGCTTTATAAAGCCACTCCGAATACTACAAAAGGTCAGCATTTTGGATCCCGAATTGTGTTTGACAACGACGGCTATTTGTATTTCTCCATTGGAGAGCGTGGAGAACATTTTGTAAACCCTCAAGATATAAAACGCGATGGTGGCAAAATATACCGTTTGAATGATGACGGAAGCATTCCTAAAGACAATCCTTTTGTAGGACAGGCTGGAGTGAAAGAAGCCATCTATACGTATGGGAATCGCAATCCACAAGGAATGGCAAAAAATCCTGTAACAGGAGCAATTTGGGCCCACGAGCACGGTCCTCAAGGTGGCGATGAAATCAACATCATTAAAAAAGGAGTCAATTACGGATGGCCAGTGGTTACCTACGGCATCGATTACGACGGAACAACGATTAGCAAAGAAAATGAAAAGCCAGGAATTGAAAAACCAATTTATTATTGGCTGCCTTCCATCGCGCCAAGCGGAATGACTTTTGTTACCAGCGACAAATATCCAGATTGGAAAGGACATTTGCTTGTAGGATCTTTGAAATTCCAATATCTTGAATTGCTTAAACTCAAAGGAAGTGAAGTGATCGACAGACAAAAAATCGCCACTGGCGTAGGTCGCGTACGGAACGTGGCGCAAGGTCCAGACGGCTATATTTATATGGGTGTTGAAGGAAAAGGAATTGTCAAAATAATACCGAATTAAAATGATGCTACCAACAAAATTATTTTTAGGTTTTGGAATACTTTTACTAGGTGGATTTTCTTTTGAAAGACCATTTTACTCAAAGAACTATACCGACCTTAGTACCCAAACGACCGTAAATTCAAAAGATCAAACGCCGGGTAAGGAAATCTACGCTGATTTTTGCATGCAATGTCATGGTGCTAATGGTAAAGGAGATGCAAAAAACTTCCCTCCTCTTGATGGTTCCGATTGGCTAATAACCAAGAGAAATCAAAGTATAGCGGCAGTAAAATATGGACAAAGTGGCGAAATAACAGTCAATAAAATAAAGTACAACAGCAGCATGCCAGCTATGGGACTCTCGGATGAGGAAGTGGCTGATGTGATGAATTATGTGATGACCTCTTGGAGCAATAAACAATCGAAAGTCGTTACCCAGAAAGAGGTCACTGCCATCAAAAAGTAAGAATCTGTTTTAGAATTCGCCTTTAAAAATAGTACGCAACCGAAAAACCTCCATAGTAATTCACTGGATTTCCTGGATAAAAATAACGTGGAGCAGCAGTGCCAAAACCAACTGCATTAGGCAAAATGTTAGCGGCGTATTTCCTATCCAGTGCATTATTAATCCCGGCATTCAGCTCCGCTTTTAGGATTTTACCAATTGTAAAAATATAAGTCGACTTAATATCGAGTAACGAATACCGTTCACTGTAATTGATATTAGAATCATTCAACGGAATTTTACCCATGGTTCGGAAAGAAGCGTTCAAACTCAAGCCCTTTTTTATATTTAAATCCACACCAAAATTAAATTGCGTTTCGGGAACGCCTGTTAATTGATTTCCTGAATAGTCCGCCTCACCGTCTATGAATTCTTTGAATTTAAAATTGTTTACTGCTCCTGAAAAATAAGGTATGATTTGAAGTTGCGGCTGTTCTAATAGTTTGTAATTGACTGCAAATTCTAAACCTGAATGCGAGCTGCTTCCTGCATTAATGCCTACAAATTGATCATTAGCGGTTCGCCGAGCCACTAATAAATTGGTGATTTGCGTCGTGTAAAGTGCTACTTCCGTATATAATTTGTTTTGAAGCCAATTCCCTTTGAAACCCAGTTCATAATTCCAACCCATCTCTGGTTTCAAATCGGTGTTTATTTGGCCCTCAGGCGTCAAGGTTTCCGCCACTGAAGGAACCGAAAATCCATTGCTGATGGAAGCGAAAATGTTCTTATCAGTACCTACTTTATAGGATAAACCAACTCGTGGGGACCAGACAGCACCAAAAGTAAACGGTTCTTTTGTGGCTGTGCGATTTTCGAAAACATTTTGTAAAGAATAGGAAGTCGTATTCAATGCCAGTCCGCTTTCCAAATGTAATTTTTGAGAGAGCCAAAGTTCCATTTGTAAAAAGTAGTTGCTATACTTCCTGTTTTGTTTGATGGCGCTGAACGCATCACCTTGAAGACTTCCCTGACCCGGTTGTGACTGATATAAATTGCGATACAGCGTGTACTCGTATTGTTCCGTAAGCAATTCAGTGCCAAAACTCAATTCAAAGGGCAGAGAAAACAAATGCTCTTTATAATTGACATTGGAACGAATCCCAACCGAACTAGTTTTATCCTCTAAAATATCAAAAGGTCGGGGTTCGTAAGCGTCTTTTAAATTTGAAAAAAGGCTGGTTTGTAAAGACCATTTTTCAGAAAATTGATGATCGTAACCAAGCCCAAGCAGGAATTTGTCATACGATTCAAAACCTTGTGCCGCTGCCCAAGTACTGGCAGCTTTTTCTGGGTTATTTTTAAAATCGGTTTCATTAATCGAACTTGGTATAAAGGCTTTTAAACGGGTGAACGTGCCTAAAAAAGATAAATTCCCTTTGGAACTTATTTTTTGTTGGCCATGTAAGTTGAATGTTTGCCGTTTGTACGAACTGTTGGCTCGAAACCCATCCGTCTCTAAATCCGTGTAACTGCTGAACAAGTTCGTTTTGACATCACTATAACCAGCGGAAAGTCGTTGTTGCAACAAACCAAAACTTCCAAAAGTAACCGTTGCTTTCCCAAAGGATTCTTGCAAAGGGGTTTCCTTTGAAAACAACTGAATCACGCCGCCCAATCCAGAACCAAAACTCGTGGAATTGGGTCCTTTTATAATTTCTATTTTTTCGATAGTAGCCAAATCAAGATCATCAATTGTAGTTTCACCTTCGCCAGAAGTCAACGGAATTCCATCAAAATAGGCTTTAATTTTAGTAGTGCCAAATTGCGATCTGGCACCAATCCCTCGAATAGTAATCCGATTGGTATTCAAAGCGCCTTGCTGCATGGTTACGCCGGGAATCTTGTTTAAAACTGGAGTTACTATAATCCCATCGCTCTTAGCAAGGTCCGCAGTAGTTATCACAGAAACGGAAGCAGCCGTATTTTGGAGTACGTTCTTAATAGGCGAACCCGTCAAGATGACTGCCGAGAGTGCAATTGTATCTTTTTTTATTTGTCCAAAAACAGCAGTAACACTACCTAAAAAAAGCAAGAAAGAAAGCGTATTTTTGAACAATTGAAAGTGTATTTATAGGTTTAAAAATAGTGCTAAAGTTTGTACGCTAGGAGTATTCGCTTTAAGTTAGTCCTTCCTGAACGATTCGAATAATTCGCAGCGACGAATTGTGGCGCAAATTCCATAAAATTCAAAAAAATCGCTCCAACTTTATCATTGCGTTTGAATAGCAAAAAAAATCAAAGTACCGTTATTACCAAGAATGCCTTACGATTGATAAAGTTAACCCGTTGGGTGCAAGTATCAAAAACGGCAGTTCGAGTGTTTTTTATGCAATGAAATGGAACAAAAAATGCATCGAGAATGGTTTTTGCTCCTAATTTTTCGTGTTTTCGATACGATTTTCCTCCCGAGGCTTCGGGATAACATCACTCGAACTGACTAAAAATCACCATTAAAAACTAATTACACCCAACGGGTTAAAGTTAGTTTTTTCTTTCTACTTCCAAAAAAAATTTATAAAATCGTAGCTAAAAACAAAAATAGTGTTTCCATCTCAACTTGCATTAAAATTTTATTTATTTTAGTGCTGCGCAAGAAGATATAATTTTGAAAAGGATTAAAATAGGTAAAGGTCTTGTTAAACCGTAAATTATATAAAAAATACCGCTCCAAGGCACTACTTTAGCAGAAAAGACGTTCTTTAAAAATCATATCTTTGCATTACGATCAAGCGTTAAAACAAACTTAAATAGCCTTCTTCTTATATTTTAAAACCAACATTATCTACCTATGAAAAAATCAGCAATTGCATTTATTACACTTCCCTTATTGTTGTTAAGTACTTTGGCCTGCAATCGTGGCAAAGCAGCTGATACTGAAAAAGAAACAGAGGAAACGGCAACCGTAAAAGTAGTGGATTCAACAGAGAAAAAGCAAGTTCTTACCATTGACACGGTGGATTACAATAAAAGAATGATTGCATTAAGCAATAATGATACAACAGGTCGATGGCCTGTAAAAACGCCTTATCCCTTACCAGGAGCGCTTTTGCCATACAACAGAATAATTGCGTATTACGGAAATTTATATTCGACTCGAATGGGAATATTGGGGGAAATACCTCGAAAAGAAATGTTGGCAAAACTACAAGGGGAAGTAGCCAAGTGGCAAGCGGCAGATTCAACTGTAAAAACAATTCCTGCTTTGCATTACATTGCTGTTACCGCTCAGGGCGCACCTGGAAAAAATAATATGCACCGCCTTCGCATGCCTTTCAAACAAATTGATACTATTATCAGCTGGGCAAAGCCCATCAATGCATTAGTGTTTTTAGACATTCAGGTAGGACACAGTACGGTTAAATCTGAGGTAGCCGAACTGGAAAAATACCTTGCTATGCCAAATGTGCATCTTGGGATTGATCCTGAATTTTCAATGAAAAATGGAGAACGTCCAGGGTCAAAAATTGGACATTTTACTGCGGCTGATATCAATGATGCCATAGACATTTTAGCAGACATTGTGCGCAAAAACAAGCTGACTCCAAAGGTCCTTGTCGTGCATCGCTTTACACAAGGAATGGTTAAAAACTATAAAGAAATCAAAAAAGTTCCAGAGGTGCAAATCGTAATGGACATGGATGGTTTTGGTAGCAAAGTATTAAAAAAAGATTCTTATAAGGCTTATATTTTTAAAGAACCCGTACACTTTTCCGGTTTTAAATTGTTTTATAAAAATGACAATAAAAACGATTGGAAAATGTACAGCCCGGAAGAGTTAGTGAAATTCACTCCAAAACCAATTTACATTCAGTACCAATAATTTAAGTTATGAAAAATCTTCTTTCCTGTTTTTGTCTAGGATTTTTATTAGTACTGGGTTGCCAATCAGAACCCCGGAAAATAGTACCGGAAGTTCCTCTGGTTGCTGTTCCTGCGAAAATAGTAGCCGCAAAAAAAACAGCCAATCATGCCGCAACCGTTCTTTCAAAAAAAGAAGTGCCCATTTTATGTTACCATAACATTCGGGATTTTAGCGCCAGTGCAAGTGGAAACATCAAAGTATATACCGTAAAACCGCCTGCTTTTGCAGAGCAAATGAAAGCCTTAGCCGACGCCGGTTACCAAACCATTTTACCAGAACAACTGTATAACTATTTGGTTTTTGATGGCCCATTACCCGCAAAACCAATCCTCATTACCTTTGACGATACCCGCGAAGAACAATTCACCATTGGCGCAGCCGAAATGAAAAAATATGGTTTCAAAGGCGTGTTTTTCATTATGACGGTTTCCATTAATCGTCCCGGATACCTGAGCAAAGAGCAAATTAAAAGCTTATCAGATAGTGGCAATGTGGTGGCAGCGCACACATGGGATCATCACATGGTTACGAAATATACAGGAGACGACTGGAATGTACAATTGGTAAAACCAAAAGCAAAATTAGAAGAAATCATTGGGAAACCAGTTAAGGATTTCGCCTATCCATTTGGATTGTGGAATACGGCAGCAATTCCTGAAATTAAGAAAAGCGGTTACGAAATGGGGTATATTTTGTCTACCAAAAGAGATACTACAGATCCACTTTATACTATAAGACGAATAATCGTTTCTGGAACTTGGTCTACGGAAGGAATGATGCGATCTATTGACTCCTCTTTTAAATAAGCTGACTAGTGTAATTGCAACGAACCAATTAAAAACATTAATCTTACTTTGTTCTCAGGTAATGCCATTTTTAACTGTATTTATGGCATTCTTGAACGAAAAGAATGCCTATAAAAAAGCACTATCATTCCTAAGAAGTCTGATAGTGCTTTTCTACTTTTTGAACTGCTGTCGTTGTTCCAATGGCGGACCAATCCCGCTACGTGCCTCCTGAAAACTTCAACCCTATTCCATTTAAAAGTGGAAATGAGGTCCCTATTTCTAAAAACCACCTGATTTTGTGCTTTGGGTCTCCAAAAAAAAAGAGGCAACGGCGATAGGTAATGAAAAAATAAAGCTGGACTTTGATTGTTCTTTTTTCGCAATACACTCAACATCAATTGATTTTATTTGAACATCATTGAACATTAATTCGTAATTTTAATTTAACGTACTGATTTTTTACCCTATTTCAACTTTTCTGGTTTTAATAACATTAAGTTAACATGAAAACAAAGTCGTTACAGGACTTTTGTACAAAATTAAACCCCAAATTAATATGGAACAGATTTATGTAATTATGTTGATTGCGTTAGGTGTCTTAGCTATCATTGATTTAATGGTTGGCGTGAGTAATGACGCAGTAAACTTTTTAAATTCTGCCATAGGTTCAAAAGCTATTTCATTTAAAACGACCATGATTGTCGCAAGTCTTGGAGTTTTAATTGGAGCCCTTTTTTCAAGTGGGATGATGGAAATAGCACGAAGTGGTATTTTTGTTCCAAGCATGTTTAGTTTTAACGATGTCATGATCATTTTTTTAGCGGTTATGATTACTGATATTTTACTTTTAGATGTTTTTAATTCCCTTGGATTACCTACCTCCACTACTGTTTCCATAATTTTCGAGTTATTAGGAGCTGCAGTTTGTTTAGCCCTATACAAAATATATACGACCGATGACACTATCGACAATTTAGGAATGTACATTAATACAAAGAAAGCCTCTACCATAGTGTATAGCATCTTACTTTCTGTGCTACTGTCTTTTTCTATAGGAAGTCTTGTCCAATATATTTCCCGATTAATTTTTACTTTTCATTACGAAAAAAAGTTAAAATATTTTGGTGCTATTTTCGGAGGAATAGCCATTACAGCAATTACTTTTTTTATCCTAATTAAAGGATTGAAAGGAGTTTCCTTTATCTCCAAAGAACAATTTGACTGGATCAATGAGCATCAATTTATGATTCTAGGTTTAAATTTTCTTGTTTTTTTAGTACTGTCTCAAGTCCTAATAAGTTACTTTAAAGTCAATATTTTACGTGTTATTATACTTGTAGGAACTTTTGCTTTAGCACTGGCTTTTGCAGGAAATGATTTGGTCAACTTTATTGGAGTGCCCATTGCGGCGTTCAACTCTTATGAAATTTTCCAAGGCAGTGGTGTTTCAGGAGATGCGTTTATGATGGGCGCTTTAGCGAATGATGATATTGTAGCACCCTTTTACTTTTTATTATTAGCTGGTGTTATTATGGTGATCACCCTTTGGACCTCAAAGAAAGCAAAAAGTGTTATAGAAACAGGAGTTAATTTATCCAGACAAGGTGATGGTATTGAAAAATTCGCACCAAATACAGCTTCGCGATTTATCGTTAGATTGGGCTTGTATATTGGCGAAGGCATCAATTTCTTTTTACCAAAAAAATTACAAATAAAAATTGACAGACGCTTTGAAAATGTATTGAAGCCTACAAAGAAAACAGATGATGAGCCCGCTTTTGATATGGTAAGAGCTTCGGTTAATTTAATGGTAGCTAGTATTTTAATCGCCATAGGAACCTCTTTAAAGTTACCCCTATCCACCACTTATGTAACATTTATGGTTGCCATGGGAACCTCGTTTGCTGATAGAGCTTGGGATCGGGAGAGCGCGGTTTATAGAATTGCTGGCGTTTTTAAAGTAATTGGAGGTTGGTTTTTTACCGCAATTGTCGCTTTTATATTGGCTTTTATAACTGCTTATATTTTAAAAATCGGAGAAGTTTTCGCATTTGTCGGCTTATTACTTTTACTAGGAATCATGTTATATAGAAGCTCTAGAAAGCATAAAGAAAAGGTGCAAAGTGAAGCAGAAATAAAGAGCTTGCGGAAGGAAGATATTGGAACTGTCAAAGAAATGATTACGGAAAGCTCTGCGCAAATTTCCAAAGTATTTCGCAAAACTAGTGCATTATACGGTAATTTGATTGACAATTTAAGTTTACAAGATTTGGCTAAATTAAAAGAGAACAAAAAAGACCAAAAGAAATTAGAAAAAGAAATTGACGAATTAAAAAGTAACGTTTTTTACTTCATTAAAAACCTGGACGACAATTCAGTTGAAGCGAGTAAATTTTACATATTGATTTTGGGTTATTTGCAAGATATGGTTCAATCCATTGATTTTATAACAACCAATAGTTATTCACACGTTAATAATAATCACAAGCAATTAAAATTCAATCAAATTAGAGACCTGAAAACAGTTGACGAACAATTACAGCAGTTGTTGCGACTGTTAGAAGACAGTTTTAAGACCGAGGATTTTTATAAGATTGACCTTATATTAAATGACAAACAAGTTCTTTTAGACACGGTTTCTGAATTAATATCAAAACAAATAATAAGAATAAGAACCACAGAAACGAGTCCTAAAAACAGTAAGTTATACTTCGCTTTGTTATTAGAAACGAATGATTTAATAAAATCTATTATGAACTTATTGGAATTATTCAAAGAATTTAATAAACTCAATAAAGAGTAGTTCAGGCGCTGCAAAAAAATGGGAAACGTTGTTCTACAAAGGTTCTAATTCCTGAAATAGTCTTAGCGTGATGCTTACTGATAGCTTACAACAATAGGAATAAACGACGGTTTGTGTGCGCTTTCTTTTGCAGCTCTCTACTGATTTTATCCATTTTAAAGTAAAGGCGCAGTTTTCTGAGTTTTTAGCTTCATCAAATAGCAGGTAAGCTATAGTGGCAATTTATAAAACCCCTTCCGTTCTTTTTCTTTCTAAAACCACTGCTGGTACAAAACATTCCGTTACAAAAAATCAGCACGATATGCAGCGCAAGGTAGTGTCTCACGAACTTTTGATACAGCGATAAAAATCGCCATTAGGATACTTTCAAACTAATAATAGATTGCAGAATACAGCGGCAAAAAATGGCTAATTCCTATACTTTTTTACTTGCTTATGATTTTTTTTCATGGTAGAGACAGGTTTCACAAAAAAAAACACTATCACATTCCTTAGAATCGATAGTGCTTATTTTATGAAAACAACTGTTTTTATCTTGGTGACAACCAACTCTGAGGATCGTTGTAAGTGGTATTTTGAAGGATTAAAAATTTAATAATTGTTTTTCCCGTCTCACCATTGGTTCTTACTTTTCCAAGGCTCTGCTTAATACTCACTTTATCCCCTCTACTCACATTTACCGAACTCAAATTTTGATACACGGTGAAAAAATCTCCATGTTGTATCATTACCGCTTTGTTTACTGGTGACAAAACAATCACGCTGGTGACTTCTCCACCAAAAACAGCTCTTGCACTTGCTCCGCTGTCTGTAGTGATTTCTACACCGCTATTGTGCACCGTTATGGTATTAAATAAAGGATGTGTTTGGTTTCCGTATCCTAATGATATGTACCCTTTTTCCACAGGGTAAGGCAGTCTTCCTCTATTCGATCTAAAGTTATCTGCAATTATTTTTGACTCTGGAGTCAATTCTATTTTTGAAGAGGAAACTGCTGCTCTTGAAACGGGAGCACTTGGATTGGCTTTTGCTTTTTCCAAGGCTGCCTTTCTATTGGCCGCAGCAATTGCTTCTCGAATTAATTTATTGATTTGTCTGTCAATTGTTCTGTATTCTTGTTGTCTTTTCTTTATTTCTACAGAAATCTTGTTTTTATCTTTCTTGAGTACGCTAACCAGTTTCAATTGCTCTCTTTTCTCGTTTTCGAGTGAAAGGCGTTCTTTTTCGTTTTCAGCAATCAGTTTTTTCTTTGCTGTTTTCTGCACATCCAGCTTTTGATTAAAATCCGTAAGCTTATTGGATTTAATATTTATCTCTTCACCTTGTGCCTTTCTGTAGCTGGTGTACTGCTTCATATACTGCGCCCTTTTGTAAGCCTGCAAAAAGTTTTCAGACGACAATAAGAACATCGCGCGACTTTCAGCAGAGCGACTTTTGTAGGATTTGACAATCATTTCAGCATAATCCTCTTTGAGGTCCGCTAACTCTTTCTTGAGTTTGTTAATTTGTACCTGATTGACATACATGTCATTATTAAGCAATTTAGTTTGCTTTTCAGTGGTGCTTATTAATTTTTCTTTCAGCTTTATCTTAGTGCTTTGAACGATAACCACGTTGACCGCGGATTTTTCTTTTTTCTTTACCGATTGTAATAACTTTTCATTTTCTCGAATTTCTTTTTGAATTTGAGCTTTACGTTCTTCTAATTTTTCTTGTTGTGATTCCTGACTCCACAACAAGGAAGTCATACAGATAAAAATTAGGCTTAGGAGAAATTTTGGCATATCGAAAAAATATTTTTGCTAATTTACTTAATTATAATTCTTTTGTACCCATTTGGAACACTATATGGAAAAGAAAGTTCTTCATTGAAAGATACGGAGTTGTATTCCAGATTAATTTCCGTGTTTCCTTTTTTCTGAAACGTATTAATTACAACACTAGTGGGCAAGGTTGTTTCATTATATATTTTGTTATCAGCATACGCCACTTTGATCATTCGTTCTTCGGCTGTTTGCGTGATTTCTTGCTTTTGAACTAAAAACTTATCTGCATCTAAAAAGAAAGATTTTTTAGTGTTTTTATTGGACGTATCATCTAAGCGATACGTTTGTTCCAGTAAAGTTTCTAAATATTTTCCTTTAGTTAAGTCATCAATGGCTTGTCCTAATAACATGTTCTGAATTTTATTGTAATCCAAATCCGTTCCCAGCCATTGGCTTAAACTACTGAAATTGCCTTCAAAATATTTGCCATTGATCTTTTCGTAATAACTCACAGAATTTGGCGTAATTAAAGCTTTGGCCATCGTTATTCCTAGAAAACGGATGCTTACTAAAATCTGCTCATCTTTCTTGATTTTAATCTCGGCGGTCACGTTTTGCGTTTGCTTGTCATCAGCATAACGGGCGCTTGATTTAATATATAATGTAGAAAATTCATTTTTATTGTTGTAATGATTTTCTATTATTTTTTTGGCCGTCATATAGGTTGCCGGAGCAATGGCTTCATTATTTGCTGCAACCGCAATGGCTTTCGATTTACACGATACCATAAAAACAGTAAGTACTGCTAATAGTGCTAATTTTTTCATTGTTTTTTTTCTTTTAATAATTGGCTGGCTTTAGAAAAAAACAAGTCTTTTTTCTTGAAATCTCCCAGGCCGTTATACGCTTCTCCAAGTTGGATATTGAAATTTATTTCCAATTCCCTATTGTCTACTACATAATCCATGCCCATTTCTAGTTGGTCCTTCGCTTTTTTAAATTGTTTCAACTGATTGTTAGCCAAACCTGCATAAAAATAAAACTGGGGCTGCGTTGGAAAAGTCTCTATTGCTTCCAGCGCTTTTATCGATACTCTATCAAATTGTTTCAACTCTGTGTGCGCTTGAAGCAAAAGTAAATTCGTTTCTACGGTGTCCGTTGTTCTACTATTCAACGATTTTTCATAGTATTTGATGGCTTGGCTCCATTGCTTTTTGACCTGAAAAAAGGTTCCAATTTCCTTAGCTACATCAACCAATTTATCATTTTCGAAGTACCCAACTGCTTTCTCTAAATCAGCTTCATATTGGGGGTTTTTCTCCGTGAAAATTAAAAACTCATTCAGTATTCTATGTTTAATTTTCGAATCTATTTTGGCGCTTCCCAAAACGACATTCATGGACTTGATGGCTTTTGGCGCATCATTAGTATCCAAATAATTCTTGAACAAACTCACTTGCGCCCACTCCGAATCTGGAATTGCTTTCTCTAGTTTTTTGACCGTTTCAAAAGCTTTCTCTTCTTCGTTATTCTTGGAATATAAAAACATCAAACTGATATAATTAGCCTCCTCCTGCGGGTTTTTAGCAATTAACGCTACCAAATTGGTAATCTCAATATTCTGAAATTTACCTTCCGATAAAATTTGGCTTTTATACAATTCCCTGCGGTCCGTTTTTCCAATGGTTTCATTAAGTTCCTGAATCAACGCCAACGCTTTTTCATATTGATTGGTCCCCATATAAAGGGAAGTCAAGTCTTCTTTGTACTTGGGATCAAACTCAATTAATTTAGTAATGGTGGCAATTCCCTGTGTAAAATTTTTAGTTTCGTAACTCACATCGTACATCCCTATCCAAAACCATTTGTTTTTCGGATCTATTTTAGAGGCGCTTTCAAAGAAATTATAGGCGTTTTTATAGTCTTTTAATGCTAAATAATTCTTTCCCAATTCAAAATAAACTGTGGCATCATTGGGCTTTATTTTATTTGCTTTATCCAAAGCTGTGATGGCTTTATCATAATTCTCAATCCCTTTTTGAAGCAAAGATTCGTAAAAAAGTTCTTGAAATTGATCCGCATCCAGCTTGATTTCCTCAGGTTCCGTTTGTGCCCATAGCAAAGCCGAATTGCATTGCAAAACGAGAAATAAAATTATGAAAGCGCTTTTTTTCATGTTTTTATTTAAACCCAATTGTATAGAATTTTTATAAAAAAAATTTAATTTTTAGCCACAGATTCACAGATTGAAAACAAATTTAAAAATCGGTGAATCGGTGGCAGAATTTTATTCTAAAACGGAATAATCTCCGATGCTTATACTTGTAAAATTACCGTCAAAACTGGCGTGATTTCCAATCATTGCATTGTCCAAATTCGCATTTTTTATATTAGAATGGGTTTGTACCAAACTGTTTTTTAGCGTGCTGTCTTGTACATGACATCCATCCCCTAAGGAAACATTTGGGCCAACAGTTGTGTTAATCAAAACAACATTTTTACCGATGTAACACGGCGGAATAATTTTCGAATTTTTTAATGTGACATCAAAGTCTACTAAATGTTCTCCATCGCTATGCAAGAAGCCTAGCATTCTAGAATTAGTTTCAACGGTAACTTCTTTGTTGCCACAATCCATCCATTCATCTACTTTACCAGGAACAAATTTCATGCCTTTGGCCATCATTTGTTTAATCCCGTCATTGATTTGGTATTCGCCACCATGGATAATGTTATTGTCAAGCACTAACTGCAATTCGTTTTTTAATACGGCAACATCTTTAAAATAGTAAATTCCGATAACGGCAAGATCCGACACAAATGTGGCTGGTTTCTCTACCAATTCGACAATTTCATTAGCATCATTTAATTTCACTACCCCAAAAGCTTCTGGTTGGTCGACTTGTTTAACCCAAATAACACTATCAGCCTCTTTATCTAAATCAAAATCAGCCCGAATTAACGTATCAGCGTACGCGATAACTGCGGGTCCACTCAAAGAATCCTTGGCACACATAATGGCGTGACCTGTTCCAAGCGCTTCGTTTTGGTAGTAAATAGTGCCTTTGGCACCTAGTTTGTGAGCGATAGCAAGTAGTTCCTCTTCAACTTTTTTGCCAAAAGTTTCATGGATAATAAAGGCAACTTCCTCAATATCCTGATTCAATACGCCTGCAATATCTTCGACCAAACGGTGCACGATTGGTTTTCCAGCGATAGGAATTAATGGTTTTGGAATGGTTAAAGTATGTGGGCGAAGGCGCGATCCACGGCCTGCCATTGGGACAATTATTTTCATATATTATTGATTTTAACCGCAAAGTTCACGAAGATTTTCGCAAAGTTCACGAAGATTTTTTTTGCTTTTTTTGCCACAGATTACACCGATTTCCACGGATTTTTAAAATGACTTTGGTGCGAAATACAAGCTCGTTTATAAAATAATGATTGCTACTGAGCTCTACACTACTGAACACTGATTACTGAACACTACTTCACTCCCGTACTACCAAAACCACCTTCTCCTCTCACGGTTTCCGTTAATTCTTGTACTTCAATCCACGTTGCGCGTTCGTGTTTTGCAATGATGAGTTGGGCGATGCGTTCTCCGTTTTGGATTACAAAATCTTCATTGGATAAATTTACTAAAATAACTCCAATTTCGCCGCGATAATCTGCATCTACTGTTCCGGGAGCGTTCAGGACTGTAATTCCGTTTTTGGCAGCCAGACCACTTCTTGGACGTACTTGCGCTTCATAACCAATAGGTAATTCTAGAAACAAGCCTGTTTTTACGATGGCTCTTTCCAGCGGTTTTAAGGTTATGGATGCTGTTAAATTAGCGCGCAAATCCATTCCTGCGGAAGCTATGGTTTCATAGTTAGGCAAGGCATGTTGCGATTTGTTGATGATGTTTATGGTCATGTTTCTGTTTTTAAGGGAATGAAAAAACGAGTTCTCCACAGTGATTATGTGTTTATTATGCTAAGTCCTAGCCGTGACCGCAGTGAAAAGCCTTTTTTTATGAAATTGCATTTTTTTCTAGGATAAAAAGAGCGACCGCAGGAAGCTCCTTTTTAGCCTTAGAAAAAAGCAATTTTAGGAAAAAGCTTGAAACGGAGTGCGCGATAAGCTCCTAAAAATTAGTGTCTAACTTGGTTTTCGTTTTAAAATTTTGATTAATAATTCTTTTTCGTTGTGGTATATAAAATACAGGAATACTAGTAATAACGGAATTCCGACGAAATAATTCTCTCTAAAACCGTAAAATGAAATCGCTGAAAATCCTATCGAAAGCAAGAGGTACAGGACGATTTTATTGATGTCATACGGAATGGGATAATATTTATTTCCGAAATAATAGGAAATACTCATCATGCTACCGTAGGCCGCAATGGTGGCAATTGCCGAGCCGTAATAACTCATGGTAGGAATTAACAAATAATTGAGTCCTAGCGTGATGACGGCTCCTACTATAGAAATATAGGCGCCAATATACGTTTTGTCAATCAGTTTGTACCACACGGAAAGGTTGGTGTAAATGCCGAGGAAGAAATTGGCCAAAATAATCAAAGGCACTACCTTCATGGCTTCCCAGTAGGATTCGTCTTGAATCATAATCACTTTGAGCACATCGGCAAAAACGATTACCGAAAGTAGAATAAAAGAACCAAAAATGACAAAATACTTAGTAATGGTAGCGTAGGTTTGTGGGGCGTCCTTGCTTGCGGCATGACTGAAAAAGAAGGGTTCGATTCCTAACGTGTACGCCGTGCGGTACAACACCATGAATAAACCTAATTTGTAGCAGGCGGAATAGACTCCAACCTCAGCATCGGCGATATCCGCCGGAAGTAGCTTACCCAATAAAATTTTGTCAAATTGCTCGTTGATGGCGAATGCGATTCCAGCCACCATTATAGGCATGCCGTATTGCATCATTCGTTTCCAAAGAGCGTAATCAAAGCGCCATTTTAGTTTAAAGTAATTAGGGGAGAGAACTAAAAATGTGAGTAGGCTCGCCACAATATTAGATACGAAAATATAGCCTATTTGGAAATCCTCAATGTATAAATTGCTTACCAAATGATCTGGAGTCGACTTGGCTATATCAGGCAAGTAACTTAGAAAGAATATATTTAGAAATAAATTTACAACTACGTTTCCTATTTTAATAATGGCGTATTGTATAGGTTGTTGATTGACTCTTAACTTAGAAAATGGTACGATCACCAGCGCATCGAATACTAAAATCCAAATGGTATAGGTTATGTATTGCTCGTCTATGCCGGACCAAAGTGACAAGGTGTTGCGGAACAATAAGGATATAAATAAAAAGGAGATGGAAGTCCAAAAAATAGAAACAGAGGTGGTTTCTACGACGGCATTCTTATTGGTTTCTTTGTTATAAAATCGGAAAAAGGCCGTTTCCATTCCGAAGGCAAGTATAACATTGAAAAAAATCATGTAGGCAAAAATGATCGAAATCTTTCCGTATTCGGCTTTAGGAAGTAAGTCTGTGTACAAGGGCACCAATAAAAAACTGAACATCCTCGGAATTACTGTTGCCAATCCATAAATAGCAGTCTGTTTAAAAAGATTTTTATATAATCCCAAAATGGTGTGTCAATTAAAATTAAGGAAACAAAAATAACTAATTAGTTGATTTAATCTACTGAAGTACCGCTTTGTTTTAAAACAGCACAATCAGTGATAAAAGCAATTGTCTTCATAAAAATTATCGCAATGGTTTTTCGATAACATTGGTTATTTTAAAAAAGTGGGTTTTATTATCTTGTTTGTATTCTAACACTGCTTCGTTGGGGTTTAAATCAAATATAGCCTTTTTTAGGACGGGCGCTTTGTTGCCATATTCCTTGGCAGGATTACTATCCATAATCAAATCTTCTTTTGTAATGCTTTGCAAAAAAGAAGCTTTAAAGTCTTTTGGTGTAATTTCTTCAAGAGGAGCTTCTTGATTGTGAAAATAGATTTTTTCCAATTTTATATTGGCTGACAGTGGATTTTTGAATTCGATATAAAAATTGATTTTACTGCTTTCTTTACCGTTTTCCACTTTCTGATAAAAAACCGACTGTATTTCCTGAGGAAATTCCGTTTGCAATTCTTGTTTCATAGCACAAAAAGTAAGGCATATTGCAGTGATCAATAAAAAACCAATTAATTTATATCTTTTCATTTTATCTAATTTAGCTTAATCCCTCTTCGTTTAGAATCTTAAGGAAGTGAAATCCTTTCGGCACATAGCCTTGGTTGTAATAAAAACGGTGCGCGGTATAATTTCCCGTAAAAGCGTCTAAAACAATCATCGTACAGCCCAACTCTTTGGCTTTGGCATCGACATAATCAGTCAACATTTTGCCAATGCCTTTCATGCGATGATCCGGATGAACAATAAAATTGTCTATTTCCAGGTACTTTCCCGACCACAGTTTAGTCCCAGACCACAATCCCGACAGCCCTACGCAAACCTCATTTTCAAATACGGCAATTTGTTTGTAATTGTGCGGAATCATTTCAGCGAGATATGACTCGTACTTATCTAAACTGAAATTGGTATATAAATATTGCATGACGTTGTATTGCGCCAGCATTTCTTGTTTTGTGGTGAGTTCTATTATTTGTAGTGCCATGTTTGATTTTAAAGGGGTAAAATTAAAGAAAAAATCGCTGGAATAGAAAAAGAAAGAAGGGAGAACTCATTTTTACCATGGGCTACTATTTTTGTAAAGAGGATGCAAATGCTACTTACCACCTTTTTTTGAAACATAAAAATTGCCTAAAAAGGCTTTTTTGTATAACAATTTATCGGAATTCACGGAATTACGATAACAAGTGTTCGTAAAATAATTCTGAATTATCTAGTTTTGGGATCAGAAATTAAAAATGCTTTTTCAAGCAATACAAGTTCAATGACAAATAAAACAAACACAATCGCTCAAACTACGAACCTTTCGCGGTTTTTAATGCAAATAGCTTCTCTAGTTCTCTTCTTGTTTTTATTATCGTGTGAGAAAGAAGAAACAATCGATAAGGTAATAGAGCAATCTATCGAACTACAAATTGAAAATGAAAAATTTAAATTAGAAAATGAATCTTTTGTTGTAAATGAAAACTGCAACACTATTTTTGTTTCCTTTATTTATGATCGAGGGAAAAATGAGCCTCATTTTATTTTTGAATTATCTATTACCAAGAAAGGAATTGTCAGAAAAATTAGTTACACTAGATTTGGTGAGAGCACTAAACCATTTGACACTCCAGATTTTAATTTGAGAGGTTTACTTTCAGTTAATAACTTTGTGTACGACGAATCAACAAAATATTTAAATTTTGATTTTTCCGGAGAACTCCTAGAAGTCGAAACGAACATTGCTTCATTGGATCAGCCCCAAAAAAGGAAGAAAATTAATGGGAAAATTATCGTAAATAAGTTAAAAGCTACAACTTGTACTAGTTTTATTAGCGACTTAAATTTTAAAACAAATACCTATACTTTCTCCACTAACCACCACGCTGGATCACATGATCCTAATTTAAAAGTAAATCCGTATGATTTTAGGTTTTATTCTGACAATGGATACCGCGCCATCATCAAATTTAGTAAGGACTTATGGAATTTAGATAAAGGAACTTATGCTTTTGAACAGAACACGCTGGAAAACCGAATCGATTTAGAAAAATATATTGGAATTTTTAGAGCGACTCAATTATTATGGGTCAGAGACATCGACTGGAAAAAATTCCAAACATCAGGCAGTTATACCATAAAAGAACAGGTTATGATAAATGGTCTAAAAGTAACAAAAGGCGAAATGAACTTGCAAGTATATGACAATGGAATGCTGCTTTATACTGTTGGTAATGGAAAATTTGAGGTTGTGGGGTTTTAACGAAAATCAAAGGTTGAAAATGATAAACAAAACAAACACAATCGTTCAAAGCAACAACCTTGGGCGGTTTTTAATCAAAGTTATATTTTTAAGTGTTTTACTACTATTTATTTCCTGCGATAAGGATGACATAGAGAAAGAGGAAATAACAAGTTCTTTCGAAATTAAAATCGATAATGACCAATTTAAATTTACCAATGGCTCAGTAGGTGCTATTGAAAATTGCGAAAGGATTTCTGTGGGTGTACAGTCGGACAAATCTGCTGAAGAAAATTTTACAATAGTGATTAACCTTTTGAAAAATGGCGGAATTGGAAATGTACAATTATTCGACTATCGTTTTAATAACAATCCTTACGAAACGCCTGATTTTAAAACAGATGGATTATTAACTGTTTCTAACTTTGAATATGATGAAGCCAAAAAGTATCTGCATTTTGAGTATGAAGGTGAGCTATTAAAAGTAGAAACTGATTTTAATTCCTTAGATAAAAATCAACCGAGAAAAAAAATTAATGGAGTTGTAACTATTAATGATATCCAGTCTATAAAGTGCGATACGTTTATATCACAATTAAATTTTACAACAAACACCTTAATTTTTTTTACTAATAGACCTTGTGCTTCCCATGATCCAAATTTAAAAACAAACCCTTACCAATTTTCTTTTCTTTCAACTAACGGATACCGCGCCATCATCAAATCTAGTAAGGACTTATGGAATTTAGATAAAGGAACTTATGCTTTTGAACAGAACAGTCTAGAAAACCGAATCGATTTAGAACAATATATTGGAATTTTTAGAGCCACTCAATTATTATGGATTCGTCCCCAAGACTGGAAAAAATTTCAAACATCAGGTAGTTATACCATAAAAGAACACTTGATTATAAACGGTCTAAAAGTAACCAAAGGCCAAATAAATTTGCAAGTTTATGATAATGGAATGCTGCTACATAGCATCAGTAATGGCAAATTTGAGGTTGTGGGGTTTTAACGAAAATCCCACTCAAATCGGGAGAAGCCAGCCTTATGGCTTCATAAATTAGAGGATCTTTCAGGACTTCAAAAACATAAGTCACCGCTTCCTTTTCCATAATTTTGGTGTAAAAAGAAAGTGGCAATAAGCGTGTTCGCAATACATATTGCGAAAAAGGCTTAATGGTATAGGCTAACACTATCTTTTGCTTTTACTTACTTTTTCAGCTAGTTGCATCGCATTATAAACATTGAGAACTTTTCCTGATTTAGACAATTCACTAAACTTTGCTTTTTTACCTTCGCCTCCGGGAACCAAAACGTCAATGTCATACGCCGTTCCAGACTCTAAAATAATTTGTTTGACTTGTTTTGCAGAAAGTTTTGGATAATACGACCAGATTAGAGCGGCTGTTCCTGAAACCATTGGTGCTGCTAATGAAGTTCCTGAGTCAAATCCATAGCTGTTGCCTCCAACTGAGGTATAAATTTGATCACCGGGTGCAAATAAGTCTACATTTTTCTTGCCATAGTTAGAAAATGATGCTACTAATGTGGTATCGGTTTTAGAGCTAGATGCACCAACATTTATAAAGTTGTTACAAACTTCTTTAGCTTCAGTATTGTAATCAATATCTGTTGGATAGTACGGATTTTCATCTACATTAAATTGATCATTTCCTGCTCCATGTACCAATAAAATATTGTGATCAGCGGCATATTTCATAGCTGAGTAAACCAAATCGTTGTTCAAAGCGAATTCTTTGCCGAATGACATATTAATAATTTTAGCACCATTATCTACCGCATATCGAATTGCCATCGCAATATCCTGATCGTGTTCATCACCATTAGCCGCTATTACCAATGGCATTATCTTTACGTTTGAAGGTACAATCATTGCAATTATTCCAGAAACTTTCGTAGAGTGACTATATGTAGTTGTTTTTCCTGTACTGTTTTTAGAAAGTGTATTATTACCATATCCTTTCTCAAATTGACCAGAGCTATCCTTTATTAAAAGTCGCTCATCGAATTTAAAGTTTAAGGATTTATTTAAGATGGAGTCCACCTCTTGCTTGCTATCTTCCACATCTTTTAATGACTTTTCACCAAAATCGAGTCTTGCTTTCATAAAAGCTATCATTGTACCCAGATCAAAATCAAGATCTTCCCTTCTTTGTCTGAAGGTCTTATCATTGATTTTGTGTTTTTTATACATGCTATCTAGTTGTTGATAGGTATAATCCTCGTTCGGAAAATAATGCCTTAGACTATCTTTGGCGGATGGATAAGTTTTTACACTATATTTTAATGATTTTAGCCAGTTTTCGTAATAAACATGCTGTTCTCTAAACTTTCTTAGTGCTCGATCATATTCCTTTTCATTTCCAGCTTCGTTTTTAACTAATTGGTCGGTTTGCAAATCCCCCCATTTTCTTAAGATCCTTACAAACTCAAAATTGGAAAAAACTAAATATCCATTGTCTTTTGTTCCAATAAAATTCCAACCATTAACGTCGTCTACGTAACCATTTTTATCATCATCTTGTCCATTATTAGGAATTTCAGTTTTGTTTATCCATAATTTATTCTTTATTAAATCGTGATTGACATCTACAGGTGAATCAATAATCGCAACAATAATTTCTTTGGATCGCAATTTTTGGATGTTCTGCATTTTCCATTTGCTGAGAAACATTCCTGTATTACCATTTTTATCTATTTCTTTATGAAACCAATTCAAAGAATCTAAATTTTTATAACTGGAAACTTCGTTGTCTTTAATTAAATTTAAGTCTGTATTAGTTTTGCTCGAACTGCAACTTATTAAAATAGCAAGTAATAAAAAAGATAGAATCAATGATTTCATAATTTTGTAAAAAACTAAAAGGTTGTAGTCATTGTTTTATTTGACTGAGTAATAGTTTTATCATCGCCTCCATTTGCAATAGCAGCACTATCACCACCATTTATCAAATGTAAATTATCCAATTGGGCTACTTTCATTTTTTCTAAATTAAACTTTGATTTGTTTTCTTTTTGTTTTTTTTCGGCTTTCATTTTATACAGTTTTTGATTATTGAAGTGCAAAAGTATAAGGTTATGCTGACTGTTACTATAAAAATTAAAAGTTGTTCTCGGAATTCACGGAATTCCGATAGTCAAAAAAAACACAATACCTTAAAAACAAAGCTATTACAATTAATTTTCTTTTTCTAGTGCTTTGATGAAAAAAGTAGGCTTAATTTTATATTTTTTAAAAAAAGCGGTAGAAAAAGCTTCCGCAGAATTGAAACCAAATTCATTAGCTAAGTATGGCATAGTATAATTACGCAAAATGGATTGGGCCTGCAATTGAACCACAGCTTCATTTATTCTGAGTTCATTGATGTAATGCACAAACATTTTTCCTTTTTGTTCGTTAATGACTTTAGATAAATATTTGGTGTTTGTATTTAACTGTAAAGCTACTTTTTGAATGGAAATAGTTTTTTCTAAGAATCCTTTGTTAAGTTCAAATTGGGCTAACTTCTCTAATAACTGATTAACTACCTCTACTGGAAGCCACTGTTGCTCTTGCATTTTATTTTCCTCTGCTGCACTATCGCTTTTTTCAGCTGTAGTACCACTTGCTAGTATAGGTGTAGCAGGATGAATAATAGCCTCAAATCGTTTACGATATTGTTTTTTCAAATAATATTGATAACCTATCAACCCACCGAGACTACCTATTAAAATCAAAATCCAGGTCGAAGAGGCCGATTGTTTTTTTTGCAAGGATTGTATCAAGGATTCTTTTTTTGCAAATAAATGAGGGGTATCATATTCTTTGAGTAAAACTTTACTTAGTTGTTTGTAGTCGCGTTACAAAAGACTATCTATTTTCATAAATTTAGATAAGAATTTTAACTGCTTTTCTTTGTCTCCAGTTTGTTTATAATGCTCAATTAAATAAGAGTAACCACCAACGAATTCAGGTATGATTCTCTTATTTATAACATACATTGAATCTACTTTTATATAATTTTGAATCGCTTTTTTTTCATTACCCATACCAGCGTAAGACTTTCCTAAATAAAAGTAGGAAGCAAGTATATTGCCATAATTTTTATCTGATATTATTTGAGGTAATGCCTTATTTATACTATCTAAAGCAGCTTTATAGTTTTTCTTTAATACTTGATTAGCTCCTTCATTTAAAATGAAATAAGAAATATAGTATTGGTCTTTGGTAGCTTTCGACTCTTGATAACCCATTTTATTATAAAAACTTGTGGAATCTAAATTTTTTAATGATTTGTGAGCATCAGCTAAAGCGAATAAAACATTATGATATTCAGTTGCATACTCAGGAGACCTAACATTTTTCCCTTTATAGTAATTAAAACATTCTCTGTAAAGGACAAGCGCCTCTTCGACCTGACCTAATTCTTCAGAACGAAGCATTCCAATAGAATGTTTGACATTGTAATAAAAATCTAAATTATTCTTTTTTGCATACTTTTCAGCCATAAAAAAATTAGCTAATGCTTCATCAAATCGAAACTGCTTTTTTAGTTCATATCCTTTTTTGGAATAAGATAATGCTGGAAATTTTATATCATTTGTATTTGTAGCATACTTAATGGAAGTATTTAAATACTGTATGCATTTTGCTCCTTCAAATAAATGCGATAGTAAAAAATAACCCCTTGAAAGGTTTATGTTACTTTTTTCTATTATTGCCCTTCTGATGTAGGCATTAGCATAATGCAATTGCTTTTTATCATTGCCATGGCTCTTAATAAATGCTTGTTTTAAATCCTCATAATAATCGGTTTGAATAATTTTTTGAGAAGATTGCGACCATAAAAAAAATGGAAAAAGTACCAAAAATACTATTTTTATGAATTGTCGGTT
Organism: Flavobacterium fryxellicola; assembly: GCF_900143245.1. Lineage (GTDB taxonomy): Bacteria > Bacteroidota > Bacteroidia > Flavobacteriales > Flavobacteriaceae > Flavobacterium > Flavobacterium fryxellicola. The sequence continues at coordinate 543,824 of NZ_FRDK01000001.1, read as the reverse complement.
AGTCATTTTAGTTTGTTTTGGTGCAAAATTACTGTATTTTAAGGAGTTTTGTAGTAAAAATTTTCGTTTTTGATAAATCTGTAATCTACTGATTTAATAGTGTTTAAAAATTGTAGTAGTCGGAATTCAGCGAATTCAGTATCGGAATTCACGGAATTCCGACAACAACCATTTGCACAACACAAATTACTACTCTAGTTTTGGCATCAAGAAAGTGAAAGCGTTTGGAGTAAGACGTTATTTAAATGTAGGTTCCTTTCCTAAACCAATTGGCCAATTACAAGGGAATAATTCAGCTGTACTGTAACCCTTTCAAAAAAAAACAGAGCGTGAGGTTAGGTAAAGCTAATTTGTTCCTTAAAAAAAAACAAAGCAATACGGAAAATACAGCTGCCGATAAAAAAGAATGTATTAGAAAGAAAGTTCTCGAGAAACTCCTTTTGTGATAACAATAAATGTTTGATTTTAAAAAATAGAAATTATGAATTTAAATAATTTAAATTTAGTGGAGCTTAATGCTCAAGAATCAAGTAAAGTTGATGGTGGTGCAGATAAATATGGATATTATAGTCTTTATTGGTCTGGAACTGATAATGAATTACAATATGCTGGCGAAGCAGTATGGAACTTGGGTGTTATGGCAGTTAATGGTTCAGCATGGATTGCCAATCAATTTTAAGTTTCCTCAAAAACATATTGCTGATTAAGTATCGCGATATGAATATATAATATCAAACATGTGTAAATAATTATTTATTTACACATGTTTTTTTAAATTTTAGTTTATGTTCCCAAAAAATATTTTCCATTTTATATTTCTTGTTCTATTAGCTATTTTAATTTCTTCTCCTTTTATATATATATTAGATAAGTATAGTAAGGGTAATCAAAAAGTATTAATTTTCTCAATAATTTTTTACACATTATTTATCGCAATTTATCATATAATAAATCGAATTAAAAAGAATAAAACAAGTTATAAATTTTATCCTATCGACTACAAAAAATTATTGTTTTCGGTAATTATGGTGTGGTTATTAAGTGTGGTTATTTTACTTCCGATACGATTTTATTTTTTTCCTATTGAGACTTCAAAATTAAATATATCATCCATTCTTGCTGGTTTATTGATTGCCCCCATTTTTGAAGAAATTCTTTTTAGAAATATTTTACTAAAATCACTTCTGCAAACATATAGTAGTAAAAAATCAATTATTATATCCGCATTTATTTTTGCGCTCATACATGTAAATTTACAACAAATTATTTTAGGTCTTTTTATAGGGCTATATTTTGGATTTATTTTTTCTAAAGATTTTAATATAGCAGTAACTATTATACTTCATTTTTTCGTCAATTTATTTGGTTTTATTGGACGGTTAATCTTAATCGAATTTAATAATTCCATGTATTTAGGGTTGTTTTTTATAATTAATTTAATTGTTACGCTTACAATACTTTTTTTCTTATATAGCAAAGTAAAACATATATTTATTTCAAATACAACTAGAAAATGATAAATCTATATACTGATGAACATTACAAAATATTAATGTTACATAATTTATTAAAAGAGAATGGTATTATCTCATTCATAGAAAATCAAATAATGTCTACTTTAGCGCCTTGGATAGTTAATTCTGGTGGATATATGAATTCCACTTTAAAGGTTAATGAGAGCGATTTTGAAAAATCAAAAAAGATTATAGATGTTTATAACAATAATAATCTGTAATAAACGAACCTAAGTTCAGACCCCATAAATACCCTAGAAAATCTTATCACCAAAAACAAAACCAAGAGTATCTCTATTTACTTGGTATTGATTCTGGCTACAATTATTTTTCTGGCATTATTACCTATTATCAAAATAGACATTAGCAGTCAGAGTCGCGGTATTATCCGCAGTACTACTGATAATGTACCTGTAAGTAGTTTAGTCAATGGTAAAGTGACTTTTATAAAACTCAAGAACAATCAAGTGGTACAGCAAGGCGATACCTTAGTTGCTATTACACAAGAAAACTTAAATACCGAGAAAGCTACAAATCAAGTGGCTGCAGCTACTATTCAAGATCAAATTAATGATTTAACTCAAGTTGCACAAGGCAGTGCTGAAGGCTTAAAAACGTCAGCTATGCAGCAAGAGTGGCTTAGCTACAGTAGTAAAAAAGAAGAGTTACAAAGTAAAATTGCACAAGCTAAAATAGTGTACGACCGCAACAAGCAGTTACACGACAAAGGAATAATTGCCAAGGCTGAATTCGAGAAATACAGTTTTGATTATACGTATACAAAACAAGCGCTTTCTAGTTTAGAGAAAAGCCAACGCAGCCTTTGGCAAAACAACAAACAAGAACTGGAAATGCAACTCCAAAACTTAAACGGAACGCTACAAAAAATAAAAGTGGAAGCTCAAAACTATTATATTATTGCACCGCTAACAGGAACAATCGAGAATTTCTCGGGAATTCAAAACGGCTCATTCTTGAATGCTTCGCAGTCTATTGCTACCATTTCGGCTACAGACAAACTAATTGTAGAAAGCTCAGTTTTACCAAATCATTTTAAATCCTACTTTTAGTTTGCGACCATAAAAAATACGGAAACAGTACCAAAAGCATTATTTTCATGAATTGTAGGTTAGTTATTATAGTTTGTTTTGGTGTAAAAATGCAGTATCTCGAATAATTAGTAGTAAATAATAAGATTTTTGCTTGTTTATTAACATGCTTATTTTTAATCTTTTAGAATATTAGATCTCGGAATTCACGGAATTACAACTCGGAATTCCGTGAATTCCGTTAACAACAATTTGCACAATGCAAATTACTACTCTAGTTTTGGCCTCAAGAAAGTTAGAGTGTTTGGAGTAAGACGTTACTTTTAAATGTCGATTACTTTCTAAAATTAATTGGCCAATTTTAAGGGAATAATTCAGCTGCACTGTAACCCTTTCAAAAATACAGAGCATAAGGTTTTAGGTAAAGCTATTTGTTCCTCAAAAAACAAAGCATAAGGGAATAATTCAGCTGTATTGTAACCCTTTAAAAAAAACAGAGCAAGAGGTTAGGTAAAGCTATTTGTTCCTCAAAAAACAAAGCATAAGGGAATAATTCAGCTGTATCGTAACCCTTTCAAAAATACAGAGTATGAGGTTTTAGGTAAAGCTATTTGTTCCTCAAAAAACAAAGCACTAGGGATTGCTTCAGCTGCACTGTGACCCTTTCAAAAAAACAGAGCAAAGAGTTTTAAAGCTATAGTCTCTACAAAAACAAGCACAAAAGTTCTCGAGAAACTTTTTAATTTTAGATAAATGTGTAATCTTGCCATTCTATAAACAGGTCTTAAAAACTAAAAAAAATGAATTTAGATAGTTTGAATTTAGTAGAGCTTAATTCTCAGGAAGTACAAGAAGTTGATGGGGGTGGCTGGATTGCTGATGCCCAAAAAGCTTTAGAAGACTTAGATAAAAATTGGGATAATCTCAAAAAAAGATTTATGGACGGATACAATTCTTACGGTAACTGTGGTTGTTAACAAATATTAAATAAATATCATGAAAAATCTTATAGAGTTGACGCATGTTGAAATGATCACTATTAATGGTGGCGGTTTAGTTGAAGATGTAGGATACGCTGTTCATGCTGTTGGATGCGCTATCAAAAAAGCATATAATACAGTTGTAGAGACAGTATCTGGTTGGTTCGATTAAATAATAGCATTACTAAAATTAGGGCTGCGTCACTTAAGGTGAACGCAGTCTATTATGTAATGTAATATATTGACCACTACTAACAATACAATGATTTCTAATAATAATCACTAACTATGCAAATATTTTGCAATAAATTTCAAGAAAAAGACTTTGTTTTCGATTTTATATACCTTTTTTTAATTGTTACTATATTAAGTTTTGCTTTTTTAATTTCAACGTATCTGATATTTAATAAACCATTATTTGATGCAGATGACTTAAAACTTTTAAGAACGCCTGAAAAACTACTGATATTTGTTATAATAATACCCATTATAGAAGAATTTTCGATGAGAGGTTTGTTTGTTATAAATAATAAATTAAATATTATTTTATGGACAGTCTGTTTAATTGTAATTTTATTTACCTTTATTTCACAACGTTGGGTTTTAATGCCAATACTATTAGGAATAGTCGCTTTAAGTCTATTATTATTTTATAATTTTGAATTTAGGCAAGCTTTCAATCATTTCATATCAAATTATTTCTTACTTTTTTTATTTTTGACTTCTGTTGTTTTTGGATTTCTACATTTAACAAATTATCAAACACTAGACACCCATACAGTATTAAAAATTTTGCCTAGAATATTAGGTGGATTTTACCTTGGCTATATTGCCAATAAGTATGGCATTATGTATTCAATACTAATGCATTGCGTAAATAATATCATTCCTTTTTTAATGGTAATTTGTTATCAATATTTCGTAAATAAATAATTATTTGACAAACATTGTGCGCATGAATTATTTATATGGATTATTAATATTTGGTTTTACAGATGTTATCGATTTTTAATAGCAATTGTATTTATCAAATTATATTATTTTCAAAAAAAAAGTTACTAAAAGAGATCGACATAATCGATTAATTAGTCCTTAAATAGATACTCATGACCTTCTCCGAAGACCCCATAAATACCCTAGAAAATCTTATCTCTAAAAACAAAACCAAGAGTTTTTCTATTTACTTCGCACTTATTTTAGCTGTGCTTGTTTTCTTGATAGGCTTGCCAATAATTAAAGTAGACATAAGCAGTCAAAGTCGAGGAATAATTCGTTCTACTACTGATAATGTACCCCATAGTAGCTTAGTCAATGGCAAAGTAACTTTTGTACACCTCAAGAACAATCAAGCTATACAACAAGGTGACACGCTTGTAAAACTCACTTAGGAAAACCTAGATACCGAGAAAGCAACCAACCAGGAATTGTCAAACGATTTACAAGCCCGCATAAGCGATTTAGCAATTGTGGTTCGTGGTAATAGCAGATCACTACAAACTCCAGAAATTCAACAGGAATGGTTCAGCCATGCCAATAAAAAATAAGAACTACGAAGTAAAATTAACCAAGCTAAAATTGCTTATGACCGTAATAAACAATTGTATGATAAAGATATTATTTCTTACGATGATACAATTTTAGTGATGGAGAATGGAACAATAATAGAAAGCGGAAAGCATATTTTTTGTTAAAACAAAAAAGGAAATACTGTGATTTATGGCAGAAACAAGGATTCGTATAAAACTAAACATAAAAACACAGAAAAGGCGATTGAAACTACTTTCAATCGCCTTTTTATATAAATTCAGATACCTTCCTATCCATTCAATGCTTCAGCACCACCAACAATCTCTAGGATCTCATTAGTAATCGAAGCCTGACGCGCTTTATTGTAAGTCAATTTCAATTGATTTCTCAATTCAGTTGCATTATCCGTTGCTTTGTGCATGGCAGTCATACGCGCTCCGTGCTCTGAGGCAAATGAATCACGAATCCCTTTATACAATTGTGTTTTTAATGATTTTGGAATCAAAGTCAACACGATTTCTTCTTTTGAAGGTTCAAAAATATAATCTCCCGTTAAAACTGTAAGATCTGATTTTATTGGTGCCAATGGTAAAAATTGTTCGGTTTGAACGATTTGTGTTGCCGCATTTTTGAATTGGTTGTAAATCAACTCAATTTTATCGTATTCACCAGAAACGAATTTCTCCGTTAGCAGGTCAGCAATTTTAGCTACATTATCAAAAGTCAAATTGTCAAAAACAGCACTTTGATTCTCTACAACTGACAACGTTTTACTCAACACATCATTCCCTTTTTTACCGATAGCAAAAACATCCACCTGTTTTCCAGCATAAAATTCTGCACGGCTTCTGGCTTCTTTGATGGCATTGGTATTAAAAGCACCAGCCAAACCCCTATTAGAAGTTATTACAACAAGCAACACTTTTTTAACTTCGCGTTGTATTGTAAATTGACCCCCTGCATCACCTTCAAGCGTAGCAGAAAGATTTTGCAATAGTTCCGTTAATTTTTCGGCATAAGGGCGCATTGCTGTGATTGCATCTTGTGCTTTCTTTAGCTTTGCTGCAGAAACCATTTTCATCGCTGATGTAATTTGCATCGTCGATGAAACGGAAGTAATTCTATTACGGATTTCCTTTAAATTTGCCATTTTTTTGTAAGTATGAAGATGTAAGTAAGAAGTATTAAGCACTCAAAAAATCTTGATACTTAATACTTCTTACTTAGTACTTTTTAGTTATATTTCGCTGATAATTCTTTTGCTACAGTTTCAATTACATCTGTGATTTCATCTGTTAATTTTCCTGCTTTTAACGCGTCAAGAGTTGCTCTGTGTTTGTTGTTCAAGAATTCCAAGAAATCTTTCTCAAATTCTCTAACTTTATTTACCGGAACATTTCTCAACAAATTTTTAGAACCAGCATAGATAATTGCAACTTGGTCTTCAACAGTATACGGATCGTTCAAACCTTGTTTCAAGATTTCAACGTTTCTTTTCCCTTTTTCAATTACGTTCAATGTTACCGCATCAAGATCAGAACCAAACTTAGCAAACGCTTCCAATTCACGGAACTGTGCTTGATCTAGTTTTAAGGTACCTGCTACTTTTTTCATTGATTTAATTTGTGCATTTCCTCCAACACGAGATACCGAAATACCTACGTTAATTGCTGGACGAACCCCTGAGTTAAACAAATCTCCATCTAAGAAAATTTGGCCATCTGTAATCGAAATTACGTTTGTTGGGATGTATGCAGAAACGTCACCAGCTTGGGTTTCAATAATTGGTAAAGCCGTTAATGAACCACCTCCTTTTACAATTGATTTCAATGAATCTGGTAAATCATTCATGTTTCTAGCAATTCCATCATCAGCAATTACTTTACAAGCACGCTCTAATAAACGGCTGTGTAAGTAAAAAACGTCTCCAGGATATGCTTCACGTCCCGGTGGTCTTCTCAATAAAAGAGAAACTTCACGATACGCCACCGCTTGTTTAGATAAATCATCATAAACAATTAAAGCCGGACGACCTGAATCTCTAAAATATTCTCCAATTGCTGCACCTGCAAAAGGAGCATACACTTGCATCGGAGCTGGATCAGAAGCATTAGCAGCAACAATAATGGTATATGCCATTGCTCCTTTTTCTTCTAACATTTTTGCAATTCCTGCTACCGTTGACGCTTTTTGTCCAATGGCAACATAAATACAAAACACTGGTTTCCCTGCATCGTAAAATTCTTTTTGATTTAAGATGGTGTCAATACAAACAGTTGATTTACCTGTTTGACGGTCACCAATAACTAGCTCACGCTGTCCTCTACCCACTGGAATCATCGCATCTACTGCTTTGATACCGGTTTGTAATGGCTCAGTAACGGGTTGACGGAAGATAACTCCAGGAGCTTTTCTTTCCAAAGGCATTTCGTATAAATCGCCACCTATTGGTCCTTTTCCATCAATAGGAAAACCCAGAGTGTTTACTACACGACCCACCATTTGCTCTCCTACTTTGAGAGAAGCAATACGTTGTGTTCTTTTAGCAGTTGAACCTTCTTTGATTCCTGTAGATGGTCCTAAAAGTACCACACCCACATTGTCTTCTTCAAGATTCAAAACAATTGCCTCAAGACCATTGTCAAACTCTACTAACTCACCGTATTGAACATTTGAAAGCCCGTAAACACGAGCAATACCATCTCCAACTTGAAGTACCGTTCCTACTTCCTCTAGCGTTGCGCCAGATTCAAAACCTTCTACTTGCTTTCTTAATATTGCTGATATTTCAGCAGGTTTAATTTCCGCCATCTTAATTTATAATTTAGACACTTTAACGTGCAATATAACTAGTTACTTAACTCCCTTTTTAATACTTGTAATCTATTAGCAACTGAAGCATTATACTCTTTGTCGCCTATTCTTAAAATAAATCCTCCTATAATAGCTGGATCTATTGTATTTACTATCGTGATTTTCTTATCTGAAAATTCTTTTATTTTTGCAGAAACTTTAGCTTCAAGCGCAGCATCCATAGCAATTGCAGTTGTCACTTTAACAACTTGAAAACCATTGTTTTCATCGGACATAACAATGTACTGCGAAACAATATCTGATAAAATTTCAAATCTCTTGTTTTCAAATAATAAACGGAAAAGACTTTTAGTCAATGCTGTTGTACTTGCAAAAACTTCTGCCAAGGCACTTTGTTTCACACTAACAGAAATTGTTGGATTTTGAATAAAACCGCTCAATTCTTCATTACTGTTTATCGTGGACGAAATCAAAGCCATATCTTTATAAAAATCTGGCTCATTTCCCTCAGAAATAGCTAAATCTAAAAATGCTTTTGCATACCGAATTGCTGCTCTAGTTCCTGACATAATTTTAGTTTAATTTTACGTCACCTAACATATTCTCAATCAATTTTGTTTGAGCTTCTTTATTAGATAATTGGTCTTTCAATAATTTTTCTGCGATACTCAATGACAAGGTTGAAACTTGTGATTTCAATTCAGCCATCGCTGCATTTTTCTCAGCTTCAATTGCAATTTTTGCTTGCGCAATCATTCTTTCGCCTTGAACTTGTGCTTCTTTTTTAGAATCAGCAACCATTTTATCTTTCATTTCACGCGCTTCTTTGAGCATGTTGTCACGCTCTAATCTCGCTTCTTTTAAGATACGCTCATTGTCAGCAGTTAAATTCTGCATTTCTCTACGCGCTGATTCGGCTGATGCCAAAGCATTATTAATCGATTCTTCCCGACCTTTTACGGCTCCCAAAATTGGTTTCCAAGCAAATTTTCTCAAAAGTAGAAAGAAAACAAAGAAAATGATCGTTGTCCAAAAAATTAAACTCTCCGGTGCTGTAAGATTCATATAGGTATATTTAAAATATTTTTTTCATTTTATAAATAAAAACTTCCTGCAGCCAACCGCTACAGGAAATTTTAATTTTTAATTACTTTGCAATTAAAGCAACTACTACTGCGAAAAGTGCAACACCTTCAATAAGTGCAGCAGCGATAATCATAGCAGTTTGGATTTTTCCAGCAGCTTCTGGCTGACGAGCAATTGCATCCATAGCAGATCCACCAATTTTTCCAATTCCAAGACCTGCTCCAATTACTGCTAATCCAGCTCCGATTCCAGCTAATACCATAATAATAAATTTATATAGTTAATAATTAATAAAACTCAAATTAATGATGATCGTGCTCTGCTACAGCTTGACCAATAAATAATGCTGATAGCAGCGTAAAAATATACGCTTGCAAGGCAGCAACTAACATTTCTAATACTGTCATGAAAACTACGAAAGCTCCAGAAATAGGAGAAACCGCTACACTCTCAAATATAAAAATCAATGAAATTAAACTTAATATGATGATGTGACCTGCTGTAATGTTAGCAAACAAACGAATCATCAATGCAAAAGGTTTTGTTAAGATTCCGATAATTTCAACTGGAATCATAATAGGCGCTAACCAAACTGGAACTCCAGGTGTGTTAAAAATATGTCCCCAATATTCTTTGTTTCCGCTTAAAGTGGTAACAATAAAAGTAATAAAAGCCAAAACAAAAGTAAAGTAAATATTTCCAGTCAAGTTTGAACTAAAAGGAAAAAACGGAATTAAACCAATCAAGTTGTTAATCCAGATAAAGAAGAAGATAGTCAAAAGATACGGCATATACTGTGCGTATTTTTTTTCTCCAATGTTTGGTCTCGCAATATCATCTCTAACAAATGTAATGAGTGGCTCTAGAAAACCAGCAATACCTTTTGGTGCCAGTTGATTTTTCTTATACGATCGTGCCACCACTAAAAATAATAAAAACATTATAATAGCCGACATAAACATAGAAAACACATTCTTTGTTATGGAAAAGTTTAACGGTCTTGCATCAAATTCAAATGCGCCAAGATCTTTTTGATCCTGAGTTAGAGTTTCAAATTTATCTGCGTAAAAAATAATTTCATTATTTCGAACTAGCTTTTGACCATTTTGATCCACTACATGTTCGGCTTTGTTATCGTGATGAAATTTTTCAGAAGAGAAAATTTCCAAACCATTGTTTGTCCACAAAATTACAGGAAGATAAAAAGTAATGGGATGTCCATTCCAATCGGCAATATGAAATTCATGCGAATCTCCAATGTGATCATTAATCAATTCAGTAGCATTGAATGCTTCTTTTTCATGATCTGCTGCTGCTTTATAATCTGTCACCGCTTCATTAGCAACAGAAACATTAGCAGTTTCAGGATTTGCAAATGCAAAAAAAGGAATACTTGCTATTAAGGCAACTAATACGAACTGAACAAGTTTATTTGAAAATACCATTCTTAAATTGTGTGTCTAATTCTACGTTTCAAAATTTTTTGCAAAGGTACATAAATTATTCAGAACTGAAAATTTATCATTTTCTTTTTAACCATTAAATTCTAATTAAAAAACCAATAAACTGTTTTATCGTTTATTATTTATTTAATAATCTAACAGCGAAAAATGTCTCTGTAAATAAAAATAGAAAATACGGAATAAAAAACGCGCTTACATCAGGAATTTTGCTCACCACATCCGACTGGAGAAGCGGAATCAAAAAAACAATTGCGGCCAACATTTTAAGAAGACTGAAACCCATAAAGGCAAATCCTGTTTTATCAGCAAATGTTTTGTTTACAAATAGTAGAAAACCATAGCTTATTAAAGTCAAAATAAGATGAAAAACATAAATGATCCAAGTAGAATAAAAGAAAGAAGTATTTTCAAAAAATACGCCAATAGTTAAATTTTGTATGAAAAATAATATAATAGAAATCGGAATTATAATGATTGAAAACTTATAAAATTGCTGCATTAATCGTCTTTGTTTAAGTTTTTGACTTGCCTAATAACATTATATAATGCTATAAAAACTGCAAAAAGTGATAGAATAATAGTGAAAATTGAGGAATTGGTATACTTTTCGTCTAACCAAATTCCCAAGTAAGTAAAGCAAAAAATAATGATTCCCATTTGAAAAGGAATATTCATCATCACCAGCCATTTATTAGTTTGTTTTAAATTATTGTTTTTGCTCATCGACTGCAATTGTTTGTTTCTCGGTAGTACTCATAACACAGATTGCACTAAAATCAGCGCCTGGCTCTACTGATAATTTCCCTACTTTAACTTCGCCTTTTACGCTAGCAGTTGCTTTTACATTAAGCAATTCTGTGACTTGAACAATGCCACTAAACTTCCCTTCTATATCCACATTATTACAAATTATATCTCCAGTTACAATTCCCGCTGGCCCTATAACAAGTTTACCACTCGTTTCAAAATTGCCAATCAATTCTCCATCAAGCCTAAAATCAGCTTTTGAAATAATATCCCCTTTTATTTTTGTTCCCTCTACAATTCGGTTGGTTTTCCCCAATAGATCTGTATACGGTTTCTTTTTTTTATCAAACATAATTATTGCTTTTTAGAGGCCAAATACGTTTCAAGATTTTTCTTGATTTGGATTACTTTATAGTTTTCGCCAGAAACTACTATAGCAGCATCACTAATTTTATATTTTATGTTTTCATTTAACACCAATGCAATATCCGCTGCGTAACCCTTTGATTGTATTCCATGTATCGTGATGAAATTTTCTTTATCCGTGTAAATATCATACGAATAATACATTTTTTGCAGGTTTTCACTAGCCAGGAATAATTTAATTTTTTCTTCTAGCGCTTTGGTATTTTTAGCATCGCGCGCACCCACTTGATATAAAATTTTCCAGTTATTTGAATCTGTTGTAACGAATTCCATTTTTTCTAAAAACGGAATTTGATCATTCAATATCAACAGGGCATTTTTCCCCTCTTCACTATTTGGATAATTATCTGCAACCACTTGCAGCGCGTTTTTGTAAGCGGTAACCCCTTTTAGTTTGCCTATTACAGCAGCTTTGAGTAGTTCAAATTTAGATCCTATCTCTTCGCCCGAAAACTGAGCAATAAGTGCATCGGAATTCTCTAAAACCAAAACAAATTGCTCTTGTTGAAACAGTTTATACCACTTGTTATAGACGCTTTCTGGCGAATCAATTGCTGAAATCGCACTTGGATTGGTGTTATTTATAATTTGGGCATAGCGGGAATCTGAATATTGAGTTGCGATTCTGTTTTTCATCGCCTCTGCTTTGTTGGTATCGCTGATTTGATATAACTTGTACAAATTGTACATAGCAGGAAGAATCAGTTTTTCCTCTGGATTATTTTTCAATAGGTATTCCAGTTTGGCAATTGCCAAATCATTTTCCTTGAATTTTTCCTTGTAAATAATCCCCAATTGATAGTAGGCAAAATTGCGTTCTTTATGAATACTGTCTCGTTCTACTTGCTTTGTAGGAAGTTGTTTTAAATAATAATCCGTGGTGTACTGCTCTGCAACTATGATGCTGGCCGATTCCTTTGCTGTACCGTTCTTATCCGCGGTCAAAGAATCAGCAACTGCTGCATTTATATTTCCTGATGAAAGTCTCCAATTGCCATTTAGAACTCTGTCTCCCCATGTTTTTTTAAATTCTAATTTACCAAAAGCTACGGTTGTAAAATTATAAAAGTAGAATGTACTCGCTGCAGCCTGCGAATTAACAGACGCCATTGTAGGTGGAGTCAGTGTTGATTTGCGGTTTGGTCTTATCGGATCTTGAGTAGAAACGGGATCAATAGAAGATGGTGCATTGTTACGCGCGCTATTTTCTTGTATCGCTTTATTTTTTTCGTCTAAGAGCCTTTTTAGTTCTTCTTTTTTCTGCAGTGTAGTAATGTACTTTTCATAATAGACTATTCGGTCAGCAGGATTCATTGCCACTACATTTAGAATACTGTCATTTCGCTTTGCCAATGCCTCGTATAAAATCACCTCATCGAGATTGCTTCTAATTTTTTGAATTTTACCAAATTCTCTTGTTTTCTTATTTAGCTTGACCAAAGTACTGTCATAGTATTTTGCCGCCGACGGATATTTCGCGTTTCTAAAATACATGTTTCCTAAATTTCTATAATTTGAGGCTACTAGATAGCTGTCTTTCGAATTCGTTTTTAAGGAGGCGTTGTATAAATCCATTGCCGTTTCCCAATTGTTTTGTTTGTCATGGTACACCGCCATTTGATGAAAAATCAAATCTTTGTAGGGACGATTTTCCCGGTCTTGCATCAGTTTATTAAAGGTCTTTACAAAAGAAATCGTATCTCCAATTTGGTAATCAAACAACTCCGCTTTTTTAGCATGTGCTTGAATGACAAATTTTCGCTCCGCTTTTCGGTTCATATTAATTACCTGTTGGTATGCTGCGACAGCACTGTCTTTATACCCGAGCTCTTGATACAATTGTCCTAATACAAAACGGTATCTCGCTCTTTCCTGATTTATTTTAGTGAATGCGATGGCTTTTTTTATTTTGGCCACGGCGCTATCCTTTTCTTCCAAGTTTAAAAAAGAGGCCGCTAAAAGGGCGTTTGCATCTGCAAAAACCTGTTTCTTCACTTGGTGCTCTTCTAATAATTTACTAATGTTTTTTATGACTAAAGCATCATTTCCCAGACGCATATTGGTTTTTTCTCGCCATATTTTAGCTTCGTAAATCTTGCTGCTGTTGGGGTATTTATAGAGAATGTAATTGAATGCATCGAGAGCCGGCACAAACCGTTGGTCATAATATCTCGCTTTTCCAAGCATGAGATACGCTTCATCGATTTGACTGTTTTTTTCTCTACCTCCAATATTCATGGAGTGTTTCTGAATGGCTTTGGTCGCTTTGGTTTCAGCCAATTCAAAATCAGCATTTATTGGTTTTGTGGTAGCGGTGAAGTCCTCTACAATTTGCATTTTTTCTGGAGGTAAAAGTTGCCAGAAGTCATCATCATCATTGGATTTTAAGGTTTGAACACCTTTGTCTAAGCCTACTTTACCATTGTATAAAATGTTATACTTGGTACTCAAGGCATGAGAATTCCGTGCCAAAAAAGTATCTTTCTTAGTAGAACAAGCTACCAAAAAAGCAAAAAACAACAAGAAGGGTAATGTTTTAAATATATTGATTTTCAAGGGGAAACGTTTTTATCAATTAACTTTTAAATATGCTTTTTAGTATACTGACTGGTAAAAATACGTTTCTTTTTGACATCGTGAAAATTATCCGGGTTTATTTGACTCTTTCGCGTGCGTGAGGGATGGAAGCGGCATCCTTTATTTTCTTTCTTTAAGAAAATAAAGATACAGCGTACAGCCCGACCCGAAGTTTTTCACGAAGGGTCACGCCCAAATAAAACTTAAATTTCTAATGGATTTTAAAGGTTTTACAGTATTCCTTTCCCATTAATTTGTCATGCTGTAAGCATCTCAATTAAGTTACTCTCGAGTTTAGAGACGCTTCCAGCGTGACAAAAGGAATAATCAGTAGCTTAAAACCGCTGTTTTTTTGATTGAAATGATTACTAAAAGCAGCGAATCAGCAGTCTAAATTAACTTTTTTTTAAACGGCAAAAAACAATTCTAATTCCTTTAATGTTTCTGGTGATGTTTGAATATCCTTAACGACTTCGCCTTTGTGCATGGCAACAATCCTATCGCTTACCTCAACGGTGTGCTGCAAATCGTGGCTGGAAACTAGTACGGTCACCTCTGGATTATCGGCTAGGTCTTTGATTATTTTCTTTAAACGAAATTGGGTAGTTGGGTCTAGATTTGCAAAGGGTTCATCTAGAATGATTACTTCGGGATTTCCTATCAGTGTGGCAATAATTCCCACTTTCTTTTGGTTTCCCTTAGATAAATCACGTAAATATTTCTTGTTTTTCAGGATCTCACCATTAAAAAATTCTTCGTGTGTGGCTAATAATGCATCGACATCGGCTTTGTTTTGTCCGCGTAAATCACCTATGAAGTAAAAATATTCTTCGGGAGTCAAGTAGCCTATCAGGAAACTCTCATCTAGGAAAGACGCAGTGAAAGGTTTCCAACCTTCGCTGGTATTTACTTGTACGCCCTGGTTGACAATATTTCCTGTGGAAGGCTGGATTAAATCCAATAAAAGGCTAAAAAAAGTAGTTTTTCCGGCGCCGTTATTACCTACTAATCCAAAGCTTTCGCCTTTTTTTATTTCTAAAGTATCTATTTTTAATACGGTTGTTCCGTTGTATGTTTTCGAAAGGTTGTTTACTTTGATCATGTTTGAAAAGATTATTCGTTTAATTGGTTATTGGTTACTTAGTGCTTAAGTTTAAAAAAATTTGAAACCATTTTTTAAACCAGTACTGTTTTAAGAAAAATCAAGGGGTATTGAACCTTAATGACTTAATAGTTCCAGTTTTTTAAGTCTAAAAATTGTTGTCAGTGTTAGCCTTGCCGGTTACCCCACTGCTACTTATCCTTTTTGCTTGTAGGCGGCAATGGTCGCGTATTTCTCTGATTTATATATTTTTTCAATTACGGAGAACGCTTTCTCTTTGAATGCAAAACCAATTACTCCCGCCGAAGCCACTAAGGCTAGTCCAACAGTAGGATTCCCATATTTAGAACCTAGCCAATACAACAAAACAGGCAAGGACAATTGCGGAATTGATATTAGCATGGTTTTGATATTAAAGGCTTTTTTGTCTCCAAAAGCACCTTTTCCAGAACTCAAATCGATAGGTGTTTTAGTATATGCTCCACCTAATAAAACCAAATGTGAATTGACACCAATATTATAAAGAGCCCCTACAACAATGGTTAAATACACCTGCACGCCAAAATAAAGATAGAAAGACGCAATCGTTGTTGTAATTACCGTAGCAATTACCATCAGCCACCACTTCGAACTCAAGTAGCCTTTGTACGGAATGTTTTGTGTCATCATCAGCTGGTAATAGGCACTGTCCCAACTCGGTACAAACTGCCCAAAAGTGATTAAGAATCCACCGGAGACAAAAATACCAGCAAAGATGTGCATTACTGGATTGTTGTACATTGCGATCCCATTAGTAAAGAACAAAAAGCCATAAAATAAAAACATAACACTTAATCCTACTGTAGTTTTAGAACGTTTGTTTCTTTTGATTAATTTAATATCATTTTTAAGGAAGGTTCCTATAGTTCCAAATTGGTTCAACCAAGTCAAATCCTCTGTTGTTGCAATATCGTGTTTGTTAGACAAGCCCGCATCTAAGTATAAATTGTTTTTGAAATAGTGGAAAGTAACATAATAGAAAGCAAATAAAACGAGTATCGGAATAGCAAAAGCCCAATAGGTGTTGAAAATTGCATTGAAAAATGGAGCGGTATAATCCGTGATGTTAAATAAGCCATAATACTGTAATCCACCTAGAACGGCTACTATTCCTAAGAAAATGGCAAATAAATTATCTTTATTACTCAGTATAATATTAATGAAATTATTACAGTACAACAACGAATACACGGCTGTAAACCAAAGTACTACTGACAACGCATCGTAGCCTTCAATGATTAGTACAACACAAAATGGAATTAGGAAAAAACCATGCACTAAATTAAAAAAAGACAAAATAGTTTTCCCCAAAGAGAAATGCACAATTGTCGATTTTTTGATTGGGAAAACTAGCATTGGGCGAATGTTCATCACCGGGATTTTTTGCAGCAGCAATCGGATGACTAAATCGATTAATATATAGTAAATCAAGAATTTATTTACGGTAACAATGGGGTCGAAATTTTCTTTTTTCAGGATGTAAAAAGTTAATACTCCCAATGCTAAGAAAATCAGAATGAAATAAGCAGCAACAAAACCCATCAGGATTTTTAGAGCCAAATTCGTAGCGAAAGAAGCCGATCTTATAAATGCTTTCCATTCGAGATAAAGAAATTTTTGAATCATAGTTTGGTTATTTTGGTTTAATAGTAAGTAACTGAAAGTAGGAAAACGTTACAGTTTTACTACTTTATATTCTGGATAAGTTGTTTGTAGATATTCCTCGGCTTTGGCTGGAATGATTTTAAAAATGATAAAAAGCACTAAGATGACCACCACTGAAAAGAAACTCAATCCCATCATCCAATAATCATTGCTTAAATACTTTTCGGAATGATTAAATATTTGGACGAAAATATTAAACTGAAAAATAACAACCCCTGAAAAACCGCCATATTGATTTATTATTTCTTCAAAAAGCCATCTTTTTTCTTGGGTTTGCTTTTTTCTTTTTCTGATTCTATTGTTTTTGAAAAGTTCGTAAAACGTAAAACCTATTAAAATAAAGTATAGGCTTATAACAATCCATTCGCTGTAAGTGCTTACTTTTAGAATACTGTACAAAACTAGCATCATGGCGATTGTCAATACAATTTTTGGAATGCCAAAAAAAATTTTAAAATGTTGCCAAACCAAACCGTTGTATTTTTTACACAAAACGGCTTGTCGCTTTTCGACCACATCCATAAAGCCAAAGACACCAAATTTTTTGAATTCTCGATTTAAAGCCTCGTCAAAAATGAGCTTGGGATTTTCTTGCCATTGCGTTTCAATAGCATTTGCTAAATGATCCACCAATTCTGATTGCAAATCATACCATTCCACGTAATGCTGGCGGGTGAAAGTAAAAAGTTGGTCAATTTGTGAAGCGGTTAGTTTCATGTTAGGCAAAAATTTGTTGTTTAAGTTCAAGGAGGGTTGTTTTTCGCATTTTCATAAATATGAAGTAGGTCATTAACGTGCAAGTGAATACAGTAGCCATAAAGATTCTGATAAATACATTTTGGAAATCTATCACGTCTTTACCCATAATTGCCAAAGCATTATTTATATGCATGCCTACCATCAACAGGTTAAAATACAAAAAGATTGATTGGGTTTTCAAAATAAAAAGCCCTTCTCTTTTTATTAGTTTTCTAAAAGGAAGTAACTGCAATAAACCTACTACAAAAATCGCTACAAGTGTTGTTATAAAATAATTAAAATTCTAGATTAATTGATATTTTCTCTTAATATCAAAAATCAACATATTTGTTAGGTGCCTACCGCACATTTGAACTAAAATACCTAATACCCAAATGCAACAAAAAGAAAGAATAAACGTTGGACTATCTCCAATCCATTCTTGGACAATTTCTGCCATCATTATTGCATACATGCAAAGCATTATTGTGCTATTATTTAATACATAAGCCGCTTCTAAAGCTAGAAATCGTTTCTCGTTTATCTTTCTAAAGCGGTACCAATTTAAAATTGAAATTACTGACAATCCGAGTAAAATTCCAAACAATAGTCTAACATAAAATACGTCATCATCAAAGTAGAAAGAAACTTTATAAACCAAAAAAACCGCTAATAAACTCAAAAGAATTTTTGGTAATTTAAAATATTCTACAACCATTTTAGATTGCTTTTTTTTATGTTCCATTCTTAAGATTTTTATTCGTTGTTCTTCCATTAATAAAAAACCTGTCTTTCTTAACTCACTCCCTGTAAAATCTATTAACTGTTGGTCATTAAGTTGCGTTTCATCTGAAAAATAATCTTCCGCACTCGAAACTGCATGATCCGTGAATTCAACCTGCAATTCATACCACTTGATTTCGCGAGAAGCAATATAATTTGTTATGATTTCTATTTGTTGGCTAGTTAGTTTCATTGTATACTTTTATGAAAGTTGGTATTGTTTTTTGATTTTCGATACATTTTTTGTGTCGAGATGTATTCCTGTGACACAAAATAGAACTCCAAAAACCCATAGAAAAATAAATGGTATTAGTAATAGATGATTCTTTGCGATTTCCTCTTTAAAAACACTAGTTAAGTTCATTCCTAATTGAGGGAATAGCAATAAACTTGTTAAAGTCAAGGAAGGATAATTTACTGCTAAAAAACGTTTGCCTTGAATCTTGCGATTCTTAATCCACTGGTAAAAACCCGGAATTATAAATAAAAACAGTAATGCAAACAAAACTAAAATATATGTATTAAGATTTTCGAATAAAAAAGAACCTTGATAAGCTAGAAATCCCAACAAAATACTTCCTATAATTTTAGGAAATTTTAAAAACTGAGATACCATTTTTCGTTGACTTCTATTGTATTCTTTTTGTAAAATACGTTTTCTTTGCTCCTCCATAGCTTTAAAACCATTACGTCCAAATTCATTCTCAGCATATTGTTTAACTTGGTGAAAAGTAAGCTCTGGATCTTTTTCCCAAATTCCTTCCATTCTAGAAACCATGTGGTCCGTAATTTCTACTTGCAATTCATACCATTTAATATCAAATGAAGCAACGTAGTTAAAAATATAATCGGTTTGTTCTTGAGTTAATTTCATGCTTACGTATTGAATAGTTTTTTTTCAAATTGAAAGTGTTTCTGCGCCAATTGCAAATAAAATCCCGCTAATAAAACGTAAATTATTGCAAAAAAAATAGATACAAAAGCAATTTTCGTGTCTGGATGGTTCAAACGAATTGGAAATCCGCCAATTCCTAGCAATAGAAGAAAAATGATCAGACCAGCGCTTTTCTTCTTCATCAAATAACTGTACGTTGTTTGTCTCTTTGATTTCCAAATTAAAGCCCAAACTAAAATAACCAAGCAAAATTCGACAAGAATAAAAGATTTAAAAACTTGTTCAATGTTGGTGGGAACGGTTATAAAACTTGAATTTCTTACTAATATCAGTACTGAACTTGCAATCAAAGCAGCTACAGAAATTACAATTAACAACTGCTTTTTTACTAATTCATGACATTTGGAAGTCATTATTTTAGGATTCGTAAAACCAATTAAAAATGAAAAAGAAGGCTGTAATTGTGGCTTCCATTTTTCAAAAACCATTCGTGCGTTTTCTTCAAATGAAAGGTCGTTTTCATCCATTAGAATTTCTATTTCTGAGGCCATATGATCCGTAACTTCCAGTTTTAAATCGTCATAATTAAGACCGTTTAAAACTAAAGTTTCTTCTATTTGCGTTATTTGTTCTTGAGTTAATTTCATCCTTAACTATTTGATAATTTTTTTTCAAATTGAAAATGTTTCAGAGCCAGTTGTGAGCTAAATAACAAATGAAAAAGCATAAAAGTGCTTAATACAACGAATAAAACCTGATTATGTAACAGCGTTGGCGTGGTGTTTATAAAACAAAAAGGATAAATCATAGATATGTATACCGTCAATCTAGATTTATGATTCATATAAAATGAAGTGTTTAATTTAGATCTCCAAATCCTTATTGTATTAAAAATCAGAAGTAAATATCCAATGACAAATACATAACGAGCCCCAACTTGAAAATTATTTGTAATTATTTTGGCATCAAAAAATTCAGTTAGACTCATAAAAACTAATAAAGCTACTATACTTGATAAAAAACCAAACAACATTTGTTTCTTTACAAGCACAAGCTTTTTCTCTAAAATAATCTTTGGATAGCTTACGTTAATTCCTGTAAAAAAAGAGCTAGAAGGTTGCAATTCTTCGGACCATTTTTCTAAAACAAGTTTAAAATTTTCATCAAATGAAAGTTCATTTTCATCCATTAAAATTTCTATTTCTGAAGCAATATGATCCATCATCTCCAATTTTATATCATCGAATTTAATACCGTTCAAAATTAAAATCGAATCTATAAATATTATTTGTTCTTGAGTTAATTTCATCGTAAAAAAATTAAAATTCTAAATTCGGTTTTGGGCTTACTAAACTTTGCATGTTACGTATGAAATCTTCTAGTTCTGATAATCGGTTTACGGTTTCAGTGGTTCCTTTTTCCGTGAGTTTGTAATATTTGCGCATGCGGTTGTCTACTTTCTCCATTTCCACGTCTAGTATGCCTTCGGCTTCTAGTTTATGCAAGGCTGGATACAGCGCGCCCTCTGTAATATTAAGTTCACCTAGCGTGATCGCTTTTACTTTTTGGGTGATTTCGTATCCATACATTTTGCCGTTTTCCTCTAGCAATTTCATGATGATGGTATTAAGACTTCCCTTATATAATTGTGAATTTTTCATGGTTTTGTCATTGCGAGACACGAAGCAATCTCCTATTGATACACAAATATACATAAGATTCTTATACATAACTTCATTAGGTATGTAAATTTCGCTCTTTTTATTTTTTTAGAAACCTAATGTGTTTCCTATCTTTGTAAAAAAATAATCAGATGTCATCCTTTTTAAAATTAATTATAAAAGAAGTAAAACGCGAAACCAAAGATGCTGTTTCCATACTTTTTAACGTTCCTCAAGAATTAAAAGCCAACTATGCATTTATTGCAGGCCAATACTTAAATTTGAGATTAACGCTTGATGGTGAAGAAATTCGTCGCGCCTATTCGATTTGTTCTTCGCCCGATAGCGGTGAATTGCGAATTGCAGTAAAATATGTAAAAAACGGGGCTTTTTCTCAGTTTGCAAACACAAAACTTAAAGTTGGTGATGCATTAGAAGTAGGAACACCAGAAGGAAAATTTACCTTTGATCCACAAGCAGAGCGTCAAAAAAATTATGCCGCTTTTGTAGCTGGAAGTGGAATTACTCCAGTAATGTCCATCTTAAAATCAGTATTAAAAAACGAACCTAAAAGTTCTTTTGTATTGGTTTATGGTAACAAAACTCCCGAAGAAACGATCTTTCAACAAGAATTACACGATTTACAATTGCACTATGTGGGTCGCCTTTTTGTGCATTATGTTTATAGTCAAACCAAAGTAGATACTGCCTTATTTGGACGCATCGAGAAATCAACAGTAAATTTTGTTTTGAATAACAAACACAAAGAGCTAGCATTTGATAAATTCTATTTGTGCGGTCCTGAGGAAATGATTAATCTGGTTACTGGCGTTTTAAAGGAACATAACGTTAAAGAATCTAACATTAATTTTGAATTGTTTGCTGCTTCTACAAAAGAAAATCAAATAGAAAAATCATTAGGTGGACATTCTAAAATCACCATTATGGTCGATGATGAAGAAACCACTTTTGAAATGTCTCAAAAACAAACCGTTCTGGATGCTGCTTTAAAACAAGGTATTGATGCTCCTTATTCTTGCCAAGGCGGAATATGCAGCAGCTGTCTGGCTCGAGTTACGTCTGGAACAGCCGAAATGACTAAAAATTCGATTTTAACCGATAAAGAAATCGCCGAAGGTTTGATTCTTACCTGTCAAGCGCATCCAACATCAGAGTCGATTTATGTAGATTATGATGATGTATAGGTTTCCCTGAATTCATTTTGTGTTCTAAGTTCCAAGTTGGATATTCAACCTTTTTAATTTTGAATATCCAACTTGGAATTTTTAATTTTGAAATCAAATCCTATGAAAAAACCTCGCGAACTTTTTAAAAACAAACCGCATCTTTTGGAAGAAATAGAAGTCGAACAACTTTTAGATTATTGCGAAAAACTACAAGATGAATTGGTTGATTTGAAGTTCCAACAAAACGACAACAAACAATTGATTATGCTTGATATACTCAAAGAAATTATCAAAGCATGTGAAGAAACCGAAAAACAACAAAAAGAATTTCTACGTTTTGGACTTGAACAACCTGATTTTGAAGCATCAATTTCTAATTTAAAGCGTTTTTTGATTGTAAGATGTAGAGAAAATGGAATTTGGCTTTGAATCTAACAATAGAATTCACATTATATAAAGTTGTAAAAAACTACACATCTACAACATTGACTGGATTTTTAATACTATTTGTTCTGGTAAAATAGTTCTCATCGCTTCCTCATATCCTTCTATTTCTTTATTTCCGTAAACAGAGGTAGGTAATTTCGGGAACTGATTTCTATTTGAAACCAAAGCGTTTTCCATCGGTTGATTGAAAGGCATAAATCCCGCGAATGGATGTGTAGCACCCCAAAGTGTAATCACCTTTACACCAAACATGGCAGCAATATGGGCGTTTCCAGAGTCCATTGAAAGCATGACATCCAGATTGCTAATCAGCTGTAATTCCTGCTGCAGTTTGATTTTTCCGGCTACATTTACAACATTTTTACGAGCTTTAGCAAGCGTATCTAAAATTTCGATTTCTTTTTTTCCACCACCAAATAGTAAAATGGTATAGGAATTATTTCCAGCTAATTGATCAATCACTTTGTGCATTAAATCTACTGGATACGCCTTAGCTTCGTATTGTGCAAAAGGAGCAATGCCTATTAATTTTTGATTTGGAAATCCACTTAGGCTTAAAATCTCTGGGTTTAAAACTGCTTTTTGAGGAAATTTAGGATGGGATAAATCTACTGGAAATCCCAGCTTTTCAAAAACTTTTGCCTGTCTTTCAAACATAGTGGGCAATTGCTGAAACACTTTATTTTCGGCACGAGTGAGTTCTTTTTTACCTTGACGCCCTTTATCGACCGCGGCAACTTTTTTTCCGCTCAAGGCAAAAAGCGATCTGATAATTTTAGACCGCAAAACATTGTGTAAATCGGCAAAAGCATCGATAGAAAGTCCGTTTAAATCTTGGAACAAACGCAACAATCCACTAAATCCTTTGTGCCTCCCTTTTTCATCGAAAGCAAAAAAAGTAACTGAGGGGATAGAATCAAAAAAAGGTTTAAAGAAAGGCCTAGAAATAACGGTGATTTTCACCTCTGGATACTGATTGACAAAAGCGCGTAAAACAGGAACCGTCATGGCGACATCTCCCATTGCGGAAAGTCTCATGATGGCTATGTGTTTGTGTTTCGGATTCAAATTTTAGATCTTAATATTTAGAAATTTGGCGAAAAATTATAAAATGTGGCATTCTTTGGCCATTCTTTGGCCATTTCATATTAAAAAAAAACACTGTAAATAAAGAGGTTAGAATAATACTTATTAACAAACAGCTTTAGTTTTTAACAATTCACTCCTTTTTCTTTGGCCTTTCTTTGGACATTTGATTCTGCGGATTTTGTTTCTTCTCCATTTCCTTCATTCCAATATGTAAAGCTTCTGACAATACTTCAATCTGCTTAATATAATCATCACTTAACTTATAGATTGAAGTAGAGCCTTCTCCTTGCTGCTCTAATATTTTATTCGAAACTAATTTATCTACTCTAAATCGAACTTGTCTTCTAGATAATTTATCTTCAAAAAGCCCTACAAAATCTTTCATTTTAGCTATTTCTTCTTTGGATAAAAAAGATAAAATAGTATTTAATACCTGATTATCATCGATTTCTTGAAGATTATAATATTTTGCTTTTTCATCCGTAAAATCAAAATAATTTTTAGATAAAATATAAAAAACAGCATTTGTTTTACCTTTTTTTTCAATTAACTTTTTATCCAACAACTTACTTACCTGTTCTGAATCTAAATCTTTTTTAGGACAATTTTTTTTAATATTATTCAGTGTAATTATCTCCAAAACAGATAATTTTTCGTTTTCAGGTAATTCTTTCTGAACTTGGTCTATAAATAGAGCAAAAGCACGATCCTCAATAACTGCCGATAATTTTAAATTGACATGAAAATTATCTGACTTCGAATAATCTGGCTCAGCCTTTCCCTCAGAAAGTGTATTAAAGTAAATTTTATCAACTCCTTGACCTGAACGTTCAACAATTCCAGTTTTTTGTAAAATCTCGGCTAATAATCGATTTCTAGGCGTGCTTGGTGTTTTGATCAAATTTTCTAAAGTTACCCCCACAGGAAATCCTCCTGCATTAATCACATCGAGTCTTTGTGGGAACTGTTTAATGACAATTTCTGAACTTCTTCTATAATCTCTGTGAGTTATTGCATTATTTACAGATTCTCTAATAACTTCTTCATTAAAATAGGAAATATTAAAAATGTATGCTCCATCTTGAATGGGTACACTACCGTTTCTTATATTAATAGTCTTCCAAAGATCATCTATCAAAAGAAAAAAAGGTTCAACGAATTCTATTCTGTTATCAAAAGGTATTTGGCTTTCAGAATTCCTAAATTCCAACATTACTTTAGACTGCGGTAGTCTTTTTTGTAGAATTTCTTTTTTTGCCAAAAGAATTAGTGCTGCATTCGTTAGTTTTCCTTTTTTATAAAGCTCTAAATCAGAAAGAATTTGCTCGTTTGGTAATAATCTGAACTTTGGATTATTTTGTTTTATTGAATATTTATCTTTTAGTAAAAATATAGCGCGATCATCTAATTCAGAAATAGTTAAGCCTTCACATATTTGTTGTGAAAAATCAGGCTCTTGTTCTTGAATAATTTTTAAATAAACTTCATCAGACATAGGCTTTAATTCTTCACCCACCCTCATTAAAGCAACATCTTCAAATTTAAAAACTTTTCCAGCTGGACGGCAAGGAACTTCAACAACCAATACTCTTTTTTGGTTTTCGTAAAGTTCATATAATTTTGGTCTAATACCCGTGTCAGCATATATTTTACTTTCTAACTCCCCAACAGCACCTAGATTTTGTTTTGTACCAATTACTTCATGAGGATAATTATCACTCATTCCAATAACTAAATAACCGCCTCCTTCATTACAAAAAGCAGTAACATATCCTAAAATACACCTTCTCCTATCACTTGGTTTAGGTTTAGAACCGCCATCGTAGGATATATTACCTCCTTCACCTTTTTTAAATTCAACTTTGTCTTCTGACTCTTTGAGTTTTTTTAAAATATCAATTGTTATCATAGACAAATTCAATTCTAAAAATTATTTTTTATTCTGATACAAAACAGGATTCAGATCATCATCGTTGTACATTTTCATTTGCTTGTACACTTTCATGAATTTATCACCGTTTCCGATGTCTGTTAACAAATCATCTATTGCGGTTGACAAATCAGATCTTTGTTCTAATAAAATATTCAATTTTGCTTGACATTTATCTCTGTGATCTTGGGAAGCTTCATTACGATTGGCTTCTTCCTTCATGTGATAAATTTTCAAAGCTAAAATTGACAATCGGTCAAAGGCCCAAGCCGGACTTTCAGAATTAATTTTCGCATTGTCTTTTACTTTCACATGACTGTGTTTTTGAAGAAAATAACTGTCAATATATTCCACCATATCCGTACGTTCTTGATTAGAAGCATCAATCCTTCTTTTTAAGGTCAAAGCAGCAACAGGATCAATATTTGGATCACGGATAATATCCTCAAAATGCCATTGAACCGTATCAATCCAGTTTTTGTGGTACAACAAATGTTCAAATTTATCCTTTGGAAAAGGATTATTAATAGGCTGATCAACGTTATCAAACTGATGATAATCTTTGATGCTTTGTTCAAATACGGAGTAAGCTAATTTTGAAAACATATCTTTATATATTAAAAGACAAAGATACTTTTTATACTTTTATACCATATAAAAATAACTAGAAGTTTAATTACAAATATAAAAACATGCAAATTCATTATTTATCAGAAGGAAATAGCGTCCTAAATCATTTTCTAGGTCAAATACGGAATATAACTATTCATAAGGACAGCATGCGTTTTAGAAGAAATATTGAGCGTATTGGCGAGATAATGGCATACGAGTTAAGTAAACAATTGCATTATAAAACGATTGAAATCCAAACACCATTGGGCATAAAACAAACAACCGAGATTAAGGATCAATTGGTTTTATGTTCTGTTTTACGGGCTGGCTTGCCCTTGCATCTAGGTTTTTTGAATTATTTTGACAATGCTGAAAACGGCTTTGTCTCTGCCTTCAGACACCATCCTAATCAGGATGATTACTTTGATATTTTAGTTCAATACCAAGCCATCGCTGACATCAATGGGAAAAATTTATTACTGGTAGATCCGATGCTTGCCACAGGTCAATCCATCGTTGCTGTTTATAATAAATTAATGGAAAATGGGACACCAAAAGAAATTCACATTGCAGTTGTGATTGCCGCGCCAGAGGGAATTGCTTATCTTGAGGAACATTTGCCAGAACACTGTCATCTTTGGGTGGCTTCCTTAGACGAAAAATTAAATGAACACCGTTATATCGTTCCAGGATTAGGTGATGCAGGTGATCTTGCCTATGGCAATAAGCTATAACTGGCTAAAAAAGGTGAATAAACTGCAGATAATAAGCACCGAAAGTACCATCTCTTGCTTCAATTTAAGCTGTGGTATTTCGATATAACTAGTTGCCATTATTGCTAAAGGCGCAACCGTAAAAATTAGCAGGTCATTGCTTTTATTAGATGAAATCAGGAAAATAAGTACTCCAATAAAAAAAGAAGCAATGATTTTTTTGAAAGAAGTATGCAATAGTTGCGGCCTGCCTGATAATGTGGCAAACATGGAAACTAGAAAAAACAAAGCGATTGTAGCATAGATTGACAAGGCCGCATTTTGATAATTACTGGTAAAATAATCAATGCTAAAGTTCGTTGTCACACTTTTAGATATGTATTCCACTACATTAACATTGAAAACTGTACTATACACCAAGAAAATAATTGAAGTAATAAAAAAAGCAATAAAGGGCAGTATCCAGTTTCTATAATCTCTGGAAACATGGAAAATTATAGATATAAAAACCAACACAATAAAAATTATACTCCAGAAATGAAATAATGTTGCCAGAAAAATCCATAAGGAAGCATCAAATATTTTTTCTTTGGACGCTTTCAAAGATTGTAACGAAATCAATCGGCGTAGTGCTAATAGAATAAAGAAATTAGACAAAATCAGGCTTAAATTATCCAATACGGATGGAAAAAAAAGCAACAATAAAAAATAAAAAAAGATCGTGTAGGTACTGTCTTTACTCAATCCGTTCTTCTTAGCTACAAAATCTGTAATGAAAATGGAAGCCAATAAAAGACACAACAATCCACCCTTTTTTAACAATAATAAAAAGGAGTTGGTCCAAGACAAATCTTGAATTTGAAACAGTAAAAAGAAAATCAGCATTAAAATTACGACCAATGAAAAATTTAATGGTGTAGATTTTCTAAAAACGCTTGTTATCATAAGGATATTTTATACTTTTGTGTTCGTAAATATAATACTTGTTTAAAAAGTAAACCGTGCAAGTTCAAAAAGATTCTTTTAAATAAGTCTTTTTACTTCCCAGAGTTCCTCAAAAACAATTAATAAAATTAATTTTATACATTATGAAAGCATTTTTCGAAGGAATAGAATACTTATTTGTAAATATTTTATTTGCTCCTCTAGACTTTTTACGCTCATTGGAGCTATCTTCTTGGTTTGTTGCTAATACAATCAACTGGATTTTCATGATTATTTGTGCCTCTGCCATGGTGTATTGGATCAAACAATTGAAAATTTTTGAAGACGCTGGAACAGAGAAGCAAGATACTACCGCTCACTCTTTCTTAAAATAAAGCCCCCTAACCCCCGAGGGGGAATAAAAAGGTGCTTACATTATTTAAGGTCGTTTCCAATATCTTTTCTAAAATACATCTTATCAAAATTTAGCTTAGCTATGTTTTGGTAAGATTTTTTTATGGCCTCTTCAAAATCATTTCCATAGGACGTTACCGCTAAAACCCTTCCGCCATTTGACACTACCGTTCCGTTATCCAGTTTGGTTCCGGCATGGAAAACAATCGAATCTTCAATAGTTTCTAATCCAGAAATTACTTTTCCTTTTTCGAAATGCTCTGGATAACCTCCAGAAACGACCATAATTGTAGTGGCGCTTCTTTGGTCAATTTCTAATGTGATTTCATCCAGTTTATCATTGGCTACAGCCAAAAACAATTCGACTAAATCTGTTTTCAATCTAGGAATCACGACTTCCGTTTCCGGATCGCCCATTCTTACATTATATTCAATTACGATGGGTTCATTATTGACATTAATCAAACCAATAAAAACAAATCCCTTATAGGAAATTCCGTCTTTTTGAAAACCTTCAATAGTGGGTTTTACAATGCGCGTTTCTATTTTTTCCATCAAAACGGCATCAACATAAGGAACTGGAGAAACGGCTCCCATTCCGCCTGTATTCAATCCTGTATCACCTTCACCAATGCGCTTGTAATCTTTTGCCGTAGGTAATATTTTGTAGTTTTTCCCGTCAGTCAGAACAAAACAACTTAATTCTATACCGTCAAGAAATTCTTCGATTACAACTTTAGAACTCGCAGCACCAAATTTCTGATGTACTAACATGTTCCGTAATTCTTCTTTAGCTTCTGCCAAATCCTGAATAATAAGCACTCCTTTTCCGGCAGCTAAACCATCTGCTTTCAACACATACGGTGGTTGCAATGTTTCCAAGAATTTACAGCCTTTTTCGACCGTTTCAGCAGTGAAACTATCGTAAGCAGCCGTTGGAATATTGTGTTTTATTAAAAATTCTTTGGCAAATTCTTTACTACCTTCTAATTGAGCACCTATTTTTGACGGACCAATAACTGGTACATGATTTAAGGCTGGATCATTTAGAAAAAAGTCATAGATCCCTTTTACCAAAGGATCCTCCGGTCCTACCACAACCATGTCCACTTTTTCCTGAATTACAAACGTTTTTATAGCCTCAAAATCGGTTGGACTCATCGCAACATTAGTCGCTATAGAAGCCGTACCAGCATTTCCTGGCGCTACAAAAAGTGTGTCACATTGCGGACTTTGAATCATTTTCCATGCAAAAGCATGTTCTCTTCCGCCCGAACCCAGTAGTAAAATTATCATGTGTAGTTGTGTTTAGTTGCGTATCCGCCTTTTTGAGGATGGTGCAAAAATAGTTAGTTTTATGCTGAAATAATAATTTTTTATACTTACTTTTGACGTTAGTAACGCAAAGGATATGATAATTTCATTTGGATCTAAAGAAACTGAAAAAATATGGAATGGAATTGTCGTAAAAAAACCTTCGTTAGAGATACAACAACTAGCCCGAAGAAAGCTTAGAATGCTTAACAACGCTACCAATTTAATAGATTTAAGAATTCCCCCATCCAACAGATTAGAAAAATTAAGAGGTAACTTGAATGCTTATTACAGCATTCGAATTAACAACCAATGGCGGATTATTTTTATTTGGGAAAATGGAAACGTTGCTAATGTCGAAATTGTAGATTACCATTAAATGTGCTGAAAATGGAAAAATTAAAAAACATACATCCTGGTGAAATTTTATTGGAAGAATTTCTTATTCCTCTGGAAATAACGGCGTACCGTTTGGCTAAAGATTTGAAGATACCGCAAACCCGAATTTCAGAAATCATTAAGGGAAATAGACGAATTACGGCTGATACCGCTTTGCGTTTGAGTCAGTACTTTGGTAATTCTGCAAAATTTTGGTTAGGACTTCAGGATGATTTTGATATTGAAGAGGAACAAGAAAATAAAGCACAAGAACTGCAATCTATCAAACGTTTTAATACTCAAAAAACAGCTTAGATGTTTCCACTTTTCGACTTATCGCTGCACTTAAATGGCTTCCAGATGAAAAAAGCTAAAGCCGAAATACGCAAAATTGT
This sequence comes from Flavobacterium fryxellicola, assembly GCF_900143245.1. Classification (GTDB taxonomy): domain Bacteria; phylum Bacteroidota; class Bacteroidia; order Flavobacteriales; family Flavobacteriaceae; genus Flavobacterium; species Flavobacterium fryxellicola. The sequence goes on along the minus strand of NZ_FRDK01000001.1, from coordinate 513,355 downwards.
CACCTTTACTGAAAAAGAACACGCCGAATTTGTAGCCTATAAAAAACAAGAAATTGTTAATTACCATTTGGAAAACAATCCTTTTTACAGCAATTTATTTGGAATGAACCCTTTTACAAGATGGGAAGACGTACCGGTTTTAAATAAAAAAAACTTACAAATACCACTACAGGAAAGGATTTCAAAAGAGTATTCTTTAAAACAATGTTACGTAAATAAAACGTCTGGTTCAAGCGGAACTCCTTTCATTTTTGCCAAAGACAAATACTGTCATGCGCTGACTTGGGCTTCCAATATGTACCGTTTTAGCTGGTACGATATTGATTTTAACACTTCGTATCAAGCACGGTTTTATGGCATTCCCATGGATTTCATCGGCAACAAAAAAGAACGGTTAAAGGACTTTTTAAGTCATCGTTTTCGATTTTCGATTTTTGATTTATCGGATGTTGTCTTAGAAGGATTTTTAAATCATTTTAAAACTAAAAAATTTGATTATATCAACGGGTACACTAGTTCTATTGTTTTATTTGCTAAGTTTTTGCAACAAAAAAACATCGTGTTAAAAACAATTTGTCCTAGTTTGAAAGTATGCATGGTCACTTCTGAGATGCTTTTTGAAGCAGATAAAATCCTTTTAGAAAAACAGTTTGGCATTCCTATTGTCAATGAATACGGCGCTTCAGAATTGGATTTGATTGCTTTTCAATCCCGAAGCGTCGGGACAGAAGGCGAATGGCAAGTGAATTCAGAAACCTTATTTGTCGAGATTTTAGACGAAAATAATCAAGTGTTACCTTACGGTCAAGAAGGTCGTATCGTGATTACTTCATTGTTCAACAAAGCACATCCGTTTATACGATATGATATTGGTGATATTGGGCTTCTGGATGAAAAAAGCACGTTACAAAAACCGATTCTCAAGAAATTAGTGGGCCGCACCAATGATGTGGCTGTGTTACCCAGCGGCAAAAAAGCTCCTGGATTGACCTTTTATTACGTGACAAAAAGCATTATTGAAGATGATGGAAAGGTCAAAGAATTCCTGATCAAACAAACAAAAATTGATTCTTTTGATATTGAATACGTTAGTGAAAACGAATTAAATTGGGAACAAATTCAAAAAATAGAACAGGCGATTGCCCTGTATTTAGAACCCAATTTACATTTTAAATTTATCCGTAGAAACACTTTAAAGAGAAGCAATCGTGGAAAATTAAAACAGTTTACCTCTCTACTTTAATGGTTTGATGTACCGCGGTTTCAGGAGGAATTGCGTGCATAAAAAACCAATCATACAAAACAGGGATTTCAGCACGTTAAAGCGATGAAATTTTCTATAAACCGCAAAATTATGTTTTACTAAATCGATTTTAGAGGCCGAAATCGAATTTTTTCGAATCCTATAAAAGGCCAGACTTTCTGGAAGGGGACTTGCCTTTTTAATATTTTTGAGAATGGTGAGCCAAAGCATCCAATCTTGGCGTTTTCTGATCGCTGAAATACTTATCTTCCCAAAATAATTGACATCATAAATACCCGTAAGATTACCAACATAATTACAAAAAAATAGTTGCTTGTAGGAAAGATTTAACGGTGCTTCTACTCTTTTGTTCAAAGGTTTTCCTGCTTCGTCGATGCAATCATAAAATGAAAAAGTAAAAGGCACCTTGTTGTTTATGAGAAAATTAATTTGTTTTTCTAACTTCGTAGGTTTCCACAAATCATCAGCATCCAGAAAAGAAATATAGCGTCCCTTAGTCATTGATAAAGCCGTATTTCTGGCAATTCCTGTGCCGGAGTTTGTGGGAAGTTGATACATACGAATTCTTTGATCCTGTAGCGCCATTGTGGTAACAATCGAAGCCGTTTTATCACTAGAGGCATCATCGACGATGATCATTTCCCAATTCAAGTAGGTTTGATTTTGCACCGATTGGATCGTTTCTGCAATGAATTTTTCAGAATTAAAAGAGGGTGTGATTATTGATACAAGTGGTTTTTCCATTTTCAATATGCTTTTTTGTCACCTCTTAAAGTGTTGTATATTGTGACAAAAATGATCTTTATGTCTAATAAAATAGACCAATTTTCCATGTAAAATATGTCAAACTTGACGCGGTTGATAATATCCCCATCTGTTTCTACTTCACCGCGAAATCCTTTAGTTTGAGCAAGCCCCGTAATTCCTGGTTTAACAAAATGACGCACCATAAACTTATCAATTTTCAGGGCATACATGTGGGTATGACTTACCATGTGCGGTCTAGGCCCAACAACAGACATATCTCCAAATAATACATTGAAAAATTGTGGAAGTTCATCAATACTTGTCTTTCGTATAAAGCGCCCTATTTTAGTAACGCGAATGTCATTTTTACAAACCTGATTTAAATGTGCCTCCTCATTAATCTCCATCGATCTGAATTTGTAGCAGCTAAATTCTTTGTAATTTAATCCGTTTCGCTTTTGGATAAAAAACAAAGGTCCTTTCGATTCCCACTTAATTAAAATTGCAAGAATTATACTTAGCCAAGAAAGCAGACCACATATGACTACGACCGAAAACAAAAGATCAAAAACGCGTTTGATTATCTTATTCAAAGTATCATCTAACAAGATATTTCTCAACGAAATTACCGGGATGTAATTGTAATATTCAAAAGTGAAATTTCGAGAAAGAATTTGCTTTTCATCAGGAATGAACTTTAACGTCTTCAGATTATTATCAGCAAAATAAACGATCTCATTCATCTGATTTTGTGTTAAATCACGCATCGAGCAATACATTTCATCTATTTTTTGCTCTAAAACATAGTCAAAACTCTCTCGAAGAATGCGGGTCTTATCCTTTTCAAGATCAAAAACACGTTCTAACTTATATCCATAATCTGGATTCTCCGTAAAGAAATGCTGTAAGGGTTCAATACTTTTAGCTGTTCCTAATAAGATAACCGTTCTGAAATTCCCACCGAAAAGAACTCTGAATTTCTTTAGAAAGTAATAAATACATAATTTAACCAGTAAGATTACTGCAAGTGATAGCGTAGTAAAAAGGACAACTTTTTTAAAACTAGAATTTTCCGAATCAAAAAAAGCTAAGGCGAGACAAAAAAGAGTAAACAAAACACCTTGCTTTAGGGCGCAGTTTAGTATTGATATCACTTTAGTATATCTGTAAACTTCGTAAAAGCCAAGGTTTGCAGCGATGACAAACCAACTGACACTGATAAACAAAGGATAAAAAATCTTATCTACAGGAAAGTCGGTCAAGTATACTGAAAGTACATTGATAACAATTAAGTCTATGACAAATGAAAAAGGGCGAATATAGCCTGAATATCTTCCCGTTTTGGTTTTCACTATTTTATACAATTAGAAAAGTCATGCTACTTTTCTTTTACTACTATGATTACACTCCGACGCCAATAATAAGTGGCTGTAAAAAGCACTATTTTCATACCTAAATTATACTTTTTAAAACAAAAATAACGCAGTGGGTTGGCTAAATTTTAAATTCATTCATTCCTCATTTATCGTTCACAATGCAGTGTGTAAAGGTGGTTTATATTAGTACCAAAAAAAATTAAACAGTGTATACTAAAAACATACCTGGCTGCTGACAAATTATTCTTGCGTTTAAATCATGACTTTAAAAAATATATTTTGAAAAATCCTTGTGTTCTTCTTTAGACAGTTCTTCTTTAGATAAGGATTTGAAATAATCGTAAGTAATTTTCATTCCTTCGGCCCTACCTACTTTGGCTTCCCAACCCAATAAATTTTTAGCTTTAGTAATGTCCGGCTGGCGCTGCAAAGGATCGTTTATTGGTAACGGATGATAAACCACTTTTTGATTGGTTCCCGTTAATTTTATGATTTCGTCTGCAAAATCCTTGATCGTAATTTCGTCAGGATTTCCAATATTTACTGGAAAAACATAATCTGAATGCAGTAATCTGAAAATACCTTCTACCTGATCATCGACATAACAAAAGGAGCGCGTTTGCATTCCGTCACCAAAAATTGTTAAATCTTCGCCACGAATTGCCTGACCAATGAATGCTGGAATCACACGTCCATCATTGAGTCGCATTCTTGGTCCGTAGGTATTGAAAATGCGCACAATTCTGGTTTCTACACCGTGAAACGTATGATAGGCCATGGTAATTGACTCCTGAAACCGTTTGGCTTCATCATAAACGCCTCGTGGTCCTATCGTGTTAACATTACCATAATATTCTTCGGTTTGTGGATGCACCAATGGATCTCCATAAACTTCAGAAGTAGAGGCGATAAGAATTCGGGCTTTTTTTACTCTAGCCAATCCTAAAAGATTGTGCGTTCCTAATGAACCTACTTTCAAGGTTTGAATTGGGATTTTCAAATAATCGATTGGACTTGCCGGTGAAGCAAAATGCAAGATATAATCTAAGTTACCTGGCACATGAACAAACTTAGTGATGTCATGATGATAAAATTCAAAATGCTCCAGTTTAAATAAATGTTCAATATTTTTTAAATCTCCGGTGATGAGATTATCCATTCCAATGACAAAATAACCTTCTTTAATAAAACGGTCGCAAAGATGTGATCCTAAAAATCCGGCTGCTCCAGTGATAAGTATTCTTTTCATAATATAATTTTGTGCCCGCAATATATAAAAAATGCTCGTTTTTAAGAGCGAATTATAGAATTATATTACGCCCTCTTTTTTCAAAAACTGTAACGGCAACTTAAAATCCGTACCTATGAAAGCGTGAAATAAATAGGTCAGTATGAAACCGTTTCATTTCATGCTGATTTTAAAGCTTTGGTTAATTTAACTTTTGGTTAGCAAAGGCAAAATGGGTATCCATTTTACTTCAGTCTTACTTAATAAAAAGTATCATGAATGGAATCAACTTTAAAAATTATTTTTCATCCAAGAAGTCGTTATTGCGACACTTTCCTTTAATTTATAAGGCAACTCTCCACATAGTTTTTCTAATGAGGCAGTATCATATACCATATTTGTGATTAAATTATTTAATCTAAAAGTCGTCAACGGTGGATTTTTCCAACCTACCTTTTGAAGCGCATCGCCCATTTTAGAAGCTATTTTTAGGGGCAACATGGGTATCGTTTTTATCTGTTCTTGATTAAATTCTACAGCAATCATAGTAGCCCATAGTTTTAATTCTAAGGCTGGATAATCCGCTAAATAGTAATTTTGGTCAACCTTTTCTTTTGGCGCAAATAGTATTTTTTCTATTTGAAAAGTCGTATTATGCACAAAGCCAAATGATTTTTTAGGGTTATGGTTTCGGGGAATGAAAAATATCTTTTTTCGAACAGCATCAAAAAAAGTTCGGTATGGAATTTCGAAATATGGTCCCCAAATAGAAGTAGGTCGGACAATTACAAAATCATGGTTGGCTTTTTCTTTTACTATTTTTTCTCCAATCACTTTACTTTCTCCATATAAATTAGGAGGACAAAAATCGTCAAATGATTCAGGCACATAATCTATTCTGCACACCATTCTACTAGAGGCATAAATCGTTCTTTTGATTGTTGGATATTTATTTATGAGGTCGATTACATTTTCGACACCTTCAATGTTTGTGGCATAACCAACAATGGATTGTTTTTCATCTAAATCTGTTCGCGCTGCTAGATGAATCACATAATCCGGGTTAAACGACTCAAAACATGCTGCAAGATCTTTTTGATTTAGAATATCACCTTTGACCCAGTTTTTTATAAATGATTTATTTCTGGGTTTTTTAATGTCATAATTGATAACCTGATGGTTTTTTGAGCTCAAATATTCAACAAGATTTGAACCTATAAAACCTGAACCTCCTGTTACTAGAATCTTAACCATTAGAATTAATCCTTTTTTGTTGTTTTTTTATACAATAAATCAACTTCAATATATTTATTTTTATGTCCTAAATTAAAATCAAGCATTCCAGAAAGTTCAAAATGCTTACTCATGAGATGCGTGTTCATTTCAGTAAACGAAGGTTGATTTGTATAAAGTTGCTCTAAATTAGCTTCAATTATAATATAATCTATGTTTTTTAATGATTCTTCAGCCCCTTTTAATACTTCTAATTCATAACCTTGAACATCTAATTTCAACAACGTAATTTCAGCCTTTAAACTGTTTGTTAATAAAAGAGAATCTAGTGTTTTTATTTCTACCTTAATCTGCGATAAGTCATTCTCTTGTTTTGGGTAGTGAATATTGTCCGAGCTGATATCCAATATAGAACTAATATGACCGTATTTGTTTTTGTTGAAATTGATTACACCCACTTCGTTTCCTAGAGCAAGGTTGTATGTTTTGACTTTTTTATTGGAATCGAATAATTTTTCGATTTTTAAATACAAATCTGGTAATGGCTCAAAGGCGTTTATTTCTGCGTTAGGATAAAAATGGCTAGCGACTTTAGAGAACTGGCCTGAATTAGAACCTACATCAATAATCGTATCCAATTGGGGTACCATTTTTTTTAAATTAGAAACTACTTCAAAAGAAGCTATAGAAAAGAGTTTTCCTTTAACTAATTGTAAAGCCCATTTAGATTTTGCAACAATAAATAGCTGTTTGATCAGTGTAGAATACCTCATTATTTTTTAATTGTCTAGCGCTTCTATTAACTTAATTTTAATAGTGCAAGGTAAAATAAAACCTAAACAATATCCTGTTTAACACTACTATTTTGCTTTTATTGTTTAATTAAAGATACCCACTGATTTTAAGGGTTTACTGCTATAAATATTGTGTGGTTTATCAAGAAATAAAAGATCAATTGAAGCATTTAGGGTTCCATTTACGAGCATTAGAAAACGGATTCTATGAAAAATTTATTAGGGACCGGCTGGAAGTTGATGGTACATTTTATAAATAAATTAAAAATACATCAAGAAACTTAATTCCTTTTTTTTATCAAATCTTTCTCAAACTGCGGCAATATACTTTCGAGAGCAAAATTTTCTACCACGTATTGTCTGGCTTTTAATCCCATTGATTTTGCCATTTCTGGATTTTTTTTTATCCTAAACAATAGTTGTTTTATGATTTCAATATTGTTTTCATGGAAATAAAATCCACCTTGAGAATGCTCAAAGTTATTTTTTATCTCAGAATCTCCATGTCCAGTAACTATGGAAGGCTTTGCGCTTGCCATCATTCCCAAAATTTTTGAAGGCATCACTAGGTCTTTGAACTCTGGTTTTTGGAACAATACATGAACATCTGCATGACACAACAAATCATTTAACTGATTGTAAGGTACTGGTGGACAATAGGTAAAATTCCCAAGGCGTTGCAACTGCCCCACAATCTCCTCTCGTTTTGCTCCTTCACCAACCAAATAAAAATGGAATTCAGGATGAACCTGCATTGCTGTTACAAACTCCATGTAGAAATCCCAGTCTTGTTTTTCACCAATGTTACCAGAGTAAAGAATGTTGAACGTAGTAGGACTACTAAAGGTCTTGTTCTCTTGGGCAGTTTCAGGATTTATCATAGAATAATCGATCCAATTAGGAAAGTAAATTGGATTAACCTTAGATTTTTGCGCTAATTTAATCATCATGCCTTTACTGATGGTGCTGCTACAGTCCGCTCGGTTTAATGTCCATTTTTCAATTTGAAATAAAATCGTAGAGGTGATCTGATGCTTCGACGGCATCTTAGTCTTAAAGGCGGCATCAAATTCAAAATCCTGAATGTGAATCCATAACATACCTCCTGTACTTATTTTTAAAAACCAACCCAAGATAATGGAAACTGTGAAAGGCACAACGACAATGATCACATCTGATTTTTTTATTTTTAAACCATTAACAAGAGAACCAATAAAAAAATGAACCATTTGAAGGACTCTCTTAAAAAAAGTTGGTTTCGCGGGCGTGTATTGCTTGAATCTATATACCGTGACATGGTTTATCGTTTCTTTCGAAAAAAGGGGGCTATCAACATAATCAGCATGAACCTTCCAGTGCGGATAATAAGGAACGCCAGTTATAATGCTAACCTCATGTTTGAGCGCCAAAAATTCGGCCATACCTGTAGTGTATAAACCAATCCCGCTGTCCTCTGGAAAATAATTATGCCCAATTATAGTAATTTTCATAGGTGCCGTTTATTTCCTTATTGTTTCTAAAATTATACTTTCTAGAGTAGAAATAAATTTAGTTTCAGTAAACCTAAGCCTAGCATACGCGCCGTTTGCTATTGCTTTTTTTTGCAATTCCTCCCAATTTGAAATTGCGTATTTCAATTTTGAATACAGATCTTCTTCACTTTTTTCGATGCAAAAGATAGCGTTTTCCTCTGAACAAATATCTGGAATTCCGGCATGTTTTGTAGTAATTATTAAGGAATTGAAAGCCATTGCCTCCAGAATACTAATGGGTTGTCCTTCCATACTGAAAAAAGTGGGTAAACAAAAAACATTTCCCCAAATCAACAAGTCTTGCTTGATTGTGCCGGAGACAATTCCCAGATAGGCTACATTACTTAATTCTGCCAGCAATGCATCTACATTATTGTCTTTGATTTTATTTCCTGCGATTTTAACTTCAAGAAATAGACCCTCTTCATTCAGTCTTTTTATCACTTTAAGCAACAGGTTTATCCCTTTTTCCTCTAATAGATTACTTAAAAAGAAAAGTCGTATTGCTGAAAAATCTTTTTGCTGCAACACTATTTTCTCAGAAAGCAATAATTTATCTTCCACAAAATTATACAATTCACAAACAGAATCTTCCGCAATAAATGGAGTCAAATTATCTCTTAATGAATTAGAAAGTACGATTCCTGTATCGAATGAAGCAATGAGTTTAAAAAAAAGGGCTTTTTTTATTCCATGTAATGACTGATATTCTTTTTTTAGATGGTTGCTGTGCAAATGAAGGAGTGTCTTCTTGTTTAGAATTTTCGCCAAAATGATGAAAGGTGCGTATTTTACAACGCCAAAAAATGTAATACCAATCGTGATATAAACAGCATCAGCTGTAAAAATTTTGTAGCTCTGAAAATAAGTCTTTAGGAAGGACAACTTCTCAAACGAGAAATCACCAATGGCGCTATTGACAGCATCTGAAAGTTCCGTATTTATTTTTTTTACATTCCAACCCCTCTTGGACAAGCCATTTGCAACAACTTCGTTCGACAAACTAATTCCTTTTGGTGGACCTGGAAAAGGGCCAATGATAAGCACGTTCTGTCTCATTTTGAACTGTTTTTATCAAACTCTGAACTGTAAATAAACATACTGCTAATAAAGGAGTAAATGATTATTCCGTTTTGCCGTTCCAAAACACTTTCGAAAAGAAAAACAAAAATAAAAAATAATAAAAAAACGATTGCTTCCGGATTCTTTCGTTTAATAAACTTTTGAATGAAATAAAGTAACGAAAAGAAATACAAACAAACACCAATAACACCAGTAGCGATCGCTATTTGAAGAAATTGATTGTGCGCATTATAATTTTCTTTGGATAAAAAATCGTAACCATCCAAAGCCAATTGTTTGCTTAAAACTTCTTGGGCATCTCCAATGCCATATCCCAAATAATTTGAATTTTGAATTACCTTTTCACTTGTATTCCATAGAATATACCGAATTCCAGTGGATGTTTCCTTGTTATTTACCACTTTACTGCTGTCGAATAGTTCTAAAAAACGGCCTCTGATTTCAGTAACACAAAGTGATAAAAGAAATAATCCGATAAAAACAAACACCAATTTAGCCGTGTATTTTTTATCCTTTTTAAGGAATAAAAAAATTCCGGATAGAACAAAAAAGGAAGCGATTACACCTTTCCTAGATAGTATTAAAAGTCCAAAAATTAAAATCAAAAACAAAATAGAATTGAAAATCTTGTTTTTGAATCCTTCTATCAAAATAAAAAACAAGGCGATTGAAAAAAAGATGGAGCTATAAATAGGATGTTCATTCAAACCCCAAAATTCATACGTTATATAGGAATAGTAAGTATACAAATCCAGTTTTTGGCTAGAATAACCCAATTGGAATAAATAAATAAATAGCAGACTTGAGTAAATACTAGCAGCAATAATAAACGTTTTCCGGAATAGTTTATTAAAAATAATTTTTGTTTCCAAAGTCAAAAAAGAATATCCAAGTGGAATGAGGACAATGGGAATACACCGAATTATAATTGTAAAACCCCTTTGAATATTTTCCGAAAACAGTAGGCTGACTGCATAGCTAATGAAGAAAATACTGCCTATAATTAGCGTTTTTATTTCAATTTTAATGGTTTTTCTGTTTTTAAAAAGCGAAAAAAGACTCCAAACAAAAAAAACAAATACCGTTAAAGGCTTTAGTTTAAAAGGCAATAAAACGAATAAACCACAAAAAAAAGCAACATAAGTCCCTATTTTTTCAAGTGTGAAATCTTTTATTTTCATCCTCATTGTTTCTGGAAATTACTAGAATTTGTTTTAAGAGGCATTTTAATTTTAACTCTTTTTAAAATAAAATAAAGCACATAAAGCGCCATCGAATAGTAGATAAAGCGATGGGAAGACCTAAGGTTGTATTCAAAACTATGAACTACATATAAAGCTAATACCAAAAATTGGAGTACTGCCCAAAAGTATTTTTTATGAAGGACTTGGGTTTTTATAAAAAAATCTACTGCAGCAAAATAATAACCCAATACCGAATAATAAAAAATACTGAAAAGTGGGTATCTAGCCAGTTCACCTATGGCTGTATAGGGAGCGATTTCATTTATCCTGAGTTTTGAGGCAATTGCATACCAGTTTGTCAACCTTCCAGGTAATGGGTTTAATGTGGTGACTAAATTACGTATAGAAGCATTTTTATAAAGGTGAATGGTCTCCGAAGTCGCATAAAATCCAAAAATAAACGTATAATAAATATTCATGATTGTATACTTGAACAGAATCTCCGGTTTAGAAACCGTTGCCTTCAAATAGGGAATAAGCCCATGCGTGTTGGACTCCAATCGCAGCGAAATATTATACCCAAAAAAAACAATAACAAAAGGAATAAAGAAAACAAAAAATCTTTTGGCACGCTTATAATTCAAAAATACCGAATAACTTAATCCAAATGCTACTAGATAAATTGTTGCAGACCTACTCCCCACTCCTATCCCAACAGTCATAGCAATAAAAAAAGCCGCTAGCGCAAGTGATCTATTTTGCCTGTAAAGCGTTCCTGAAAGAAGGCACAGAACAATAAATAAATTTTGATAGATAATTTTAAAAATTGAATTATCCTTAGGGATGTATTCGACCCGATAGAACAACAACGACCCATAATCAATGTAAACCAAAACGATGCAAACAATAGCTATCGCAAATAGTGCGATGGAAATTTGATTGGTATTGAGCTTTATATTTTGAACGTTTATGATCTTGATCCGCTGTTTAGCGACATTGAAATACGATTTATTAAAACTGGAATATAAAAAAACGCCTATCAAAAACAGCAAAAGCATTTTGATATAAACTAAAAAGGTTCGGTTAAACTTATTATTTCCAATAAAATCAAATTGAAAAAAATTAAATTTCTCATGCCTAGGATAGAAATTATGATACAAAACCGTCGATACCAAAACTCCGATAAAGAACAACAGAAAAACATCAACTGGAGACAGCAAAAATATTTTTCGCTTCCAATAGAGCATCCCTACCAGCAAGAACAAAAAAAATAAAATTACAATCATCACTCTATATTTTGGAAATACTAGCTTCTTTCGAGTGCTTTAATTGCAGCGTTTGTATTGTAAAAATTGGCTGTATGCCCTACAATATACATGTAGAGCTCGCCCTCTTTCTCGTCCATTAAGGAAATTTGAGGACTGGATTCTGGTCCTTTGAATACTTTAATAGAATACGTTGGTGTTTTATAAACCGGAATACTATCGGCATTTGTAGCTTCATACCATCCAGAAGCATTCTTTCCTACAAATACTTTTCCTGTTAACCGGTTTAAAACTACTAAAGTATACTCATTAGCCTCTACTTGGTAGAGTTCCATTTGATATTTTTGTTTGTTTACAACTTCTTTTAAACTGAAAGAATCCGTTTTCTTTTCCTCTTCTTTACAGGATACAACCAACGCTAAAACAAATATCAAACAAATATACTTTTTCATTTTTTAGTTTTTTTTAAATCAGATTTTGCACAAATATAGTAGCTATTTTTAATTTTCATTATTAAATCACATTATAATCATCACCTTTTACTATCGTTTCCTGTATCTTATTTTTATGCTCTAATTATAACAAAGTTTTCTTTTTAACAGCAAAATAAAAAATAAGCAAAACCATAATTATATCTACGCTAATGCGAAGAATCACCAAATTTTTAAAACTCATTTGTCCCATTAAGTACAGCAGTAATACTACAAAAATATAAATCAAACAAGAAAAAACAAGAGCATAATTATAGTGCTTTAATGCCCCAAAAGCAATCAATGAACAACTTCCTATGATAATGGAACTACTGATCACTGGTATCAATACTACCAATGATTTCAGTAAATAGGCATACTTCCCCATGGAAATCCCACCAAAAAACACCATTAATTCTTCGGAAAAATAATAAATACTTCCTGCAAACAACAAAGAGCAGCAGATAGTAAAAAGAACTATTTTTTGTAAGAATAGTTTATTCCTAGTGCGAACAATAGAAGGAAAAACAGCTTGTTGAATGACTTCAAATGGAAAAATGAAAGCGAAAATTATTTTAGACGCAATGTCAAAACCGGAGACTAAATTTTTAGAACAGAAATAACCAATCAAAAAGATGGTCCCGAAATTTAAAAAAAGTGTTGAAAATCGTCCTAAAAAAAATAAGTATCCTTCTTTTAGGTACAATTTCAGCGTCGCTAGAGGAACGACTATGAATTTAAAGTTGGATACTTTTTTCAGGAAATAAAATCCCAATCCTCCCCAAACTAAGTTCGAAAGTACCAAAATAAATATATAGACTAAGATATGACTAGCATTTTTTACAAACAGTATTGTAAGAATAACCAATAAAGATCTTGAAATAACGCTAACAATGGCAATGGGTTTCATTTTTTCGATTCCTTGAAAATACCAAATTGGAAATAAAATTTCTCCAATTCCCATCAGTAACATAAAAAATAGCAGGTGGATAACTTTCGCTATTTCATCATTGAAAGAAAATAAACCCAGAAGCACAAAACCAAAGACAAATAATCCTGTTTTTATAGTGAAAATGGCAGAAATAATTTCGTCAATTTTAGCCTTATTTTGTTTGTTTTCAACAATATATTTTGCCACATACATGTCAAACCCAAAATTAACCAGTATTAAAAAGTATTGCGTAAAGGAATCAACCCAAGTAAGAATGCCATAACCATGTTCTCCTAAAGTCCTTATTAAATAACCCAACAAGATATACTTTGAAAGTATATTGGTAAACTTAATAACGCTAAAATAAAAGAAGTTATGTGCGACTTCATTACTTAATGATAGGTATATTTTTCTCCACATTTACTTTCAAATTAGTTGTGTTTCCTTAGACTAAATTGTTTCGTCCCATGTTTTAATTTCAATATCAAATGTCTTTTTGATCTTACTTTTATCTAAAACACTGTAGCGAGGTCTGTGTGCAGGGGTTGGATACTTTGAGCTTGGTATTGGTTGTAAATCAATTTTGATGTTGTTAACTTCAAATATTTTTTGGGCAAAATCAAACCAGCTGCATGCTCCTTCGTTACTGAAATTGTAAATACCGTAAGTGTTAATTTCTGGATTTTTAGAAGTATACAAAATAATCTGTACCAATACATTCGCTAAATCCACCGCATGTGTAGGGGTTCCTATTTGATCATCAACCACCGCTAATTCGTTTCTTTCTCTGGCCAATCGCAACATTGTTTTCATGAAATTATTCCCAAATTGTGAATAAACCCAGGATGTTCTTACGATAAAATAGTCTTGTAAAATGCTTTGAATCGCTTCTTCTCCATCTAATTTAGTTTGTCCATAAACGCTTTGTGGATTTGGAATTGCTTCTTCTGTGTACGGTGTTTTTGCGTTTCCATCAAAGACAAAATCCGTAGAAACATGAATTAATTTGGTTTTAAACTCTTTGCAGGCTTCCGCCAAATTTTTGGCACCGGTCACATTGATTGCAGTTGCTTTATCTGGTTCACTTTCGGCCTTATCAACGGCCGTGTACGCAGCTGTATTAATACAAAAATCAGGTTTAATTGTGTTGAAAACGGACGCTATTTCTACTTTTAAAGTAATATCGAGTGCTTTAGAATCACAAAAAACAAAATCAATTTGAGAGTATTTATCGGCAACAAATCGAAGGGATTGCCCCAATTGTCCATTCGCACCTGTTACAAGCACTACTGGGCGCATTTTGCGTTCTCTAAGGTTGGCAATAGGTGGTCTTTTTCAGAAATAACTAATTCCGTTGCTGGAAATTGCCAATCTATATTGAGTTGCTCATCATTATACATAATTCCACCTTCTGAATCCTTGTTGTAAAAATTATCACATTTATAAAAGAACGTGGCTGTTTCGCTCAATACTAAAAATCCATGCGCAAAACCTCTTGGTACAAAAAACTGCCTTTGATTTTCGCCAGAAAGTACCACCGAAATGTGCTGTCCAAAAGTCAAAGAATCCGGTCTAATATCGACCGCAACATCTAAAACTTCGCCTTGTAAAACGCGTACTAATTTAGCTTGTGCATGGATTCCGGTTTGATAATGCAATCCTCTAAGTACGCCTTTAGTTGAAAAGGATTGGTTGTCCTGAACAAAATGAACGTCTTGATGGACTCCTTTTTGAAAGGTATTCTCGTTGAAACTTTCCATAAAATAGCCCCTTTCATCTTTAATGATTTTAGGTTCTATAATATAACATCCTTCGAGTGTAGTAGGTATAAATTCCATAAATTATTTTAAATGATATCTAACAAATGCGTGCCGTAGCCACTTTTTAGTAACGGTTGTGCTATTGCTTTTAACTGTTCGGCATTGATGTACCCCATGGTATAAGCAGCCTCTTCGATAGAGCCTATCTTAAGTCCTTGGCGCTCTTCAATAACTTGTACAAACTGGGATGCCTGCATCAAAGAATTAAAGGTTCCGGTATCAAACCAAGCTGTTCCTCGATCCAGAATACTGACTTTTAATTTTCCTCTTCTAAGATATTCCTTATTCACATCCGTAATTTCAATTTCTCCGCGGTGACTCGGTTTAATATTGGCTGCAATTTCAACAACGTCATTATCATAAAAATAAATACCCGGTACTGCATAGTTCGATTTAGGTACCAAAGGCTTTTCTTCAATAGAAAGTACGTTACCATTGGCATCAAAATCAACCACGCCATAACGCTCCGGATCATTCACATGGTACGCATAAATTATCCCGCCATCTGGATCATTATTAGCTTGCAACAAGCCTGACAAACCCGTTCCGTAAAAAATATTATCTCCTAAAACCAAAGCTACTTTATCTTTGCCAATAAAATCCTTGCCTATGATAAAGGCCTCTGCTAAACCGTTTGGATGTTCCTGCACGGCGTATTCAAAACGACAGCCTAACTTAGACCCATCACCCAGCAATTGTCTAAATAGTGGTAAATCATGGGGTGTAGAAATAATAAGTATTTCTCTAATTCCTGCCCACATCAAGGATGATAGTGGATAGTAAATCATGGGTTTATCATAAATAGGCATCAATTGCTTGCTTACAGCTAATGTCAGTGGATGCAAACGGGTTCCTGATCCTCCTGCTAATATTATTCCTTTCATAGATTGCAATTTTAGTTTAAATTATATTGCTTTTTGTTCTGCCTTTAACATTTGTTTTTTATAAAAAGCGATGAAAAATGAAATAGAAATGAAAATAAAAATAAATAAAAATGGCAGTATTAATTTCATCTTGCCATTAATAGAGGCTGTATTTTCAATATTTATCGCGGTGCTATTCTCTTTTATGATTTTATCCGAAGTTAATAACGTAATTTTTAAGTTTCCAATCTCTGTAAGCAAGGCTTCTTTTGTTTTAATGACATCATTCAACTGCGTATTTTCATTGTAGTATACTAATTTATCACTTTTTTGATTGTTTCCAGCTGTAGCATTTGAAAACTCGTTTAAGATTCCGTCTATTTGAGAAACAGTTCCTTGGTTGGTCTTTATCCTTTCTTGAATGTTACTCACGGACACTTTCTGAATTTTATTATAGTAATCGCTCGTGTTCAAATAGTTTAAAATTGGTTGTATCCCCTTTTCATTATTAGTTATTCCCTTTGTTAAAAAAGTAATGGTATGAAAAGCATAATTCTTACTAGTGGTCGTTTCCTTCACAATGGATTTTAAATCTCCATCTTCTGCCATTAACTTTAGCAGTGCAAAATTTTGATCGCTGTTATTGATAAAGCTATAAACATCAACAATGGGTTCAATAGAGATTTTTGTTATTTTCGTTGGCTCTAGAATACCGATTGATTTCAAAAAAACAGTATCTCTTTCTTTTATTTTTGCTGCTAATAAATCAATTTTCGAATATAAATAATCCGTACTGCCAAAATTAGGAGCTACAATAACCTCACTTTTATAACTCTTATTTCTGTGGTCTATAAACAGTCCTAAAGCAAGACCAACTACAAACAAAATCAAAATTACTCTCACATTCTTTACAAAAAACCCAATGCAGCTGAATAAGAAAGTATTAAAATCTTGCAGCAAATTGCCAATTTTTTTTGAAATTTGAGTTAAATCTATTTCTTGTTCTTCTGAATTATTGGGCACGTTTGTACTCATTTATAGTATTATTTTGTGTTGAAAATTTGTTCCAATATTTTAATAGTAATCAAATAAGTTGGCTTTACACCGGTTGTTCCCAGTCCGCCTGAAGCCAGTGTGCTTCCTGTTTCTAAGGGATTGTCTGATGCATAATAGGCATATCTTACCTTGACATCGTGAGGTACACTCTTTCTAATTTTGGAAGCAGATTGAATGGCTTTTTGATAATAGGATCCTTCCATTTCCAACCCAATAATTCCCCAAGTTGATTCGTGGAAAAACTTCAATAAATCCCTATTTTGTAATGACGTTCCTAATACAGTAACCATTGGACCTGCAAAAACAGCAATATCATTTCCTTCAAACATAGCAGCTGTTAATTCATTTTCGAAAAAATAATTATCCGCTGTTCCTTCATTAATATGTGCATTTGGAATCATAATATCTCCTTTTCCACCTTCCAGAATTCCTGCTTTCCCCATAATAGAAACCGATTCTACATTTAATAATGTATCTTTTTTAAACGGTTTCAACAGCTCATCAATGGTTTCATAGGCTTGTTCTCCAAATGCATAATCCATAACAATAAGCACTGGTTTTTTATCTCCGGTATTTGCTTTAGGAAAAGATGTTTTTGCCCAATCCATTTTGGCAGTGTCAAAAATTTGAACATCTATATTAGTCCCAGAGGTGTCTGGAATCGAAATCATACCGCTTTTTAAAGCTACTTCTTCTACTTGGTTTCGTAGGGCATTCGCACCAGACTTACTCAATTCCTCATAAATAAAGAAATCGGATTTGTCTTTGAACTTGGTTTTTAAAACTTCTGTCGCAAAAATAGAGTTCATCACACTGTGCATGTTTGCACTTATTACGTGAATGGGACGGTCTAAAAGTTCGTTTTCTTTCAAAACCTCCTTGATGCTAGTCGCCCAAATCTCCCCGTGAATGTGGTGCCCCAATCGTTCTCTTAAAATAGGACTGAAGGTAATGGTTCTCTTATTATCATCTACAATTTCTTCAATGGCTAGTTTCCCCAACCAAAATATAACATGCAAAAAGCGATCCGGTGCAACTGCTGAACCAAAAGCATCATAAATGTCCAAAACTTCTTCAAAAGTTCGTCCAAGAATGTTCGCTGCATGTGAAATCGCTTTCTCTTTTTCTACCTGAGTCAGTTTTTTATTTTGTGAAACTGCTTGTTCCAGTTTAAACCAATCGCGCGAAACTTCCCCGGCATCATCCAGTAAAACTCGGTTTCTAATCTTGTGTGATTCAATGAAAATAAAAGTCAAATGCGTCAAAATATCATAAATATCGGAACGCCCGCGAGTAATCTCCACGTTCATTTGCTCTTCATCGATACGGTAACAATTTCTTTTTCTTTTAGGAGGGACAATTGCTTTAAAATGAGATTTAGAATATCCTTCTTCTGAAGTTAAATTAATAAACCGACATTCCTCAATTCCTACTGGAAGACGCTCAATTACATATAAAAGCCCGTTCAATTCGACTTTTTCTTCAGCAATATTTCCATAAATTTCTGGTCGTAATGCTAATAATGCTTCCCGCAACGTATCGCCAGAAATACCCATTGGCTTGTAAAATCCCCTGTTGAAAAGATGACGCATGGTGATGTACATTTTTTCAATGGCTGCCGATGATTCTTGTGCTCTAGAGCGTGATATATTTTTTGTTTCTTTCATTTTCTAACTATTTTCTAACCTGCAAAGGTAGTTTTTTTATTTTCTAATTTGTTAACGTAAGATTAATTGCGGGCTCGATAACTACTTTATTCGTGTTTTCTTTTAACGAAGAACCTTTTCTTGAAATCCATTTCCCTTCTCGATACGCAACTGTATTTTCCGTTTCAACTTTATGCACCATGACAGCGGGAGCGTAAGTTATAGAATACGTATTTGAAGATTCTTTGGAAAAAGATTTATATAAATATTTATTTTCTTCGATTATCATCCATTCATAAGCTATAAAAATTCCATTATCTGGGAAAATTATATTGAATTTGGACAAGTCAATTACATTTTTAATTTTTCCTGATTTTACAACAACTATAATATCTTCTTTCAATAAATCTTCTCCTGGGAAACCATTTTCCATCACTGAAAAAATTCTCAATTTGAATTTAGCATTTTTAATTTTGCTCTTTGTAAACACGATTGCATTTTTCAAAAAAGGAGTTTTTTTATACACCCCATCAAATTCAAATCGTTTAGCATAAATCCAGGGTACAGAACCTGAAAGATGGCTTCCAATAGATTTTTTAAAATTTCCAATTTCTCTTTCTATTGATCCTTTGCTTTTAGTGATTACAATTTCTTCAAGATTATAAATGGCGGTCTGCAAAACCACCTTATCATTATTTGAAATTTTAATTTTCTTGGTTTCAAAACCTACTGCTGAAAAAACCAAAATCTTTTCATTGATTGTATTAATTAAGAATTCTCCATCCTCGTTAGAAGTCGTTCCTATATTTTCATTTTCAACCCAAATATTAACATAGGAAATGGGTTTATTACTTTCATCAAGAACAATTCCTTTAAATTGTGAATAAATAGAATTACTAACAACTAGTAAAAGCAGCGTTAATTTTCTCATTTTATAATTGGTAAATTTTCCAATTGATCTACTATATTTCGATCATTCGAAAGTCTTGGAATTTTATTTTGTCCACCCAGCTTCCCAATCGATTTCATGTAATCCTGAAATCCGTTTTTAACGACCTTTGTAACGACCACTTTTTGCAATACTTTGCCCACAATCAAATCATCATAATACATGTTTTGTTTTCGCATAGCATCGTCCAGCGCTTCCGCAAAAGTTACGCTGTCTTCTGGTTCGTTCTCAAATTCGATGCACCATTCATGATACGGCAATCCGTTTAGTGGACTAATTTGTGGCGCCACCGTGAATTCATTAATCCGAATATTCGTTCCGCGAATAGCTTCCTGCAACGCACTTTCCACTTCTTTACCTATCACATGTTCGCCAAAAGCAGATATATAATGTTTAATTCTTCCAGAAACGATAATTCGATACGGTTTCAAAGAAACAAACTGAACCGTATCACCAATATTATAACCCCAAAGCCCTGCATTGGTAGAAATAATCAAAACATAATTTACATTTAATTCCACTTCACCAATAGTATACCGCTCTGGATTTTCAGAATAAAATTCATCACTTTTTATAAATTCATAGAAAATTCCCGAATCCAAAAGCAGTAACATGCCGCGTTCCTTCTGTGAATCCTGATACGCAAAAAATCCTTCCGATGCCGGAAATAACTCAATGCTATCAACTTTCCGGCCAATCAAATTTTCAAATTTAGCGCGATACGGTTCGTAATTAACACCACCGTAAATAAATAAATTAAAGTTTTTGAAGATTTCGCCGACGGGCTTTCCTCCTTTTTGGTGTATTTTTTCAAAATACATTTGTACCCAAGAAGGGATTCCCGAAATTACAGTCATGTTTTTATCAAAAGTTTCTTCGACAATCGCATTTACTTTGGTTTCCCAATCCTCAATACAATTGGTTTCCCATGAAGGCATTCGGTTTTTTTGAAGGTATTTCGGAACAAAATTAGCTACAATTCCAGACAAGCGACCTAATTTAATTCCGTTTTTTTCTTCTAATAAAGGGCTTCCTTGCAAGAAAATCATTTTTCCATCCACAAAAGCAGCATTTCCAGTTTCATGAATATAGTGTAAAATTGCATTTCGAGCCGCCTCAATATGAAAAGGCATGGATTCTTTAGTCAGCGGAATGTATTTTGCTCCTGAAGTAGTTCCAGAAGTTTTAGCAAAATAAAGGGGCTTGCCTTTCCAAAGAATATTTTCTTGCCCTTTAACTACTTGATCTACATACGGTTTCAACGCTTCATAATCGCGTACAGGAACTTGTTTTGCAAAATCCTTCTCGTTTTTTATTGTTTCAAAATGATGGTCTATACCAAATTGAGTGTTTTTTGCAGCTGCTATTAATTCCATTAACACCTTTTTTTGAGTTACAATAGGATTAGTAGCCCAAAGTTGTGTTTTCTTGTATATTTTTTGTGCAAATATTTTTGCCGCAATTGATTTTATTGACATTTTGTTTTTATTCTTTAAAAATGAAAAGATACGTTTATTTCGGGTTTTCGCTCCCTCTTTTAGCGGCGTTTGAGACTGCATTTTTATCTTCCTCCGCTACTTGTTTTCGCAACTCCATTTCTTGCTTTGAAGCAGATAAATTAACCTGCGGTACCACTTCATCAGCTGCCGAAAGTATAGAATCTTTATTGAATTTTGCATATTCTAATTCACCGGTTAACACTTTCTGAATTGATTGAATATAAGCTTCATTGCGCTGCAGGGCTTTGGACAAAGAATCTGACTTTAAAGCGAGTTCCAGTGCATCTCTCTTTAATTTTGACGACGAATAGCCTGGTATAAATTCTCGTAACGGGGTAAAAGCTATGATAAATGTAGTGACAATTGTAATGATTATGGCTCCTAAAGTCGCTACCACAAAAACATTCATTAAGGTAAGTTTTAACGAAAAAGTTTCTTCGAAAGTATCCTCGTTTAGAATTATTAAACGCCTTTTATTGAATAGGTTTTCCTTAATTACTTTGCGTTTTTGTCTTTTCTTGGACATCTAATTTGATTATTGAACAAATATAACAATTATTGTCATTGCTTGTATTCCCTATTATTGCCGTCACTGTTCTTAACGTAAATTTATTTTTAGCAAATTTTTAACGCTTTTGAAACCAAATAAATGCATTAAAATGAGTTCCCGTTAACTAATTCTATATACCTTTGCTTCTAGTTTTAGTACAAATTTGCTTCGGCAATAAATTATTCTATCATGGGAAGATTAGGTGTTACAGAAATCCTTGTTATATTAGCGATTGTTTTATTACTTTTTGGTGGTAAAAAAATCCCGGAATTGATGAAAGGTTTAGGAAGCGGAATCAAAGAATTCAAAAACGCTGCTAAAGACGGCCAGCCAGCTGATAAAAAAGAAGAAGAAACGAAATAAAAAAAAGGCTTTTCAATTATGAAAAGCCTTTTTTTATGGTTTAAATTCTCATTAGTTGAGAACTTTATTATTAATCTAATTGGAATAAATTTCGAAAATGTAGTTTTCATCAGAATTAATAAATTTGATTATTTTGTCTCTATTTTCCAGAATCAAATCGACTAATTTTTTAGTATCTAAATTATAGGTTTTAAGATAAATTAGCTTAGTGGTGCTTTTCTTAAAAGTACAATTTTATCGAAATCGTCGTCTTTACTGATGATTGTAAATCCATTTTTCTTAGCATAATCCCAAATCGAAATATCATCTGCAGGTTGTTTAATTTTTAATTCTGCTGCGTGAATAACTTCTGAGAAAATTGGGGTGAGCTGTTTTATCATTCGCCAAGACAAATTTTTATCTAATAATAACTTCACGATGCAAAAGCAATTGTAGTTATCTTATCTCGATAAGCTGTAAATGAAAGTGTGGCAATAATTTTTTCTTTATCCAAGGCTCGAAAATCTGAAATGATTTCTTCCATCGACATTCCTGCTGCTAAATAAGATAACACATCCAAAACGGTAATTCTGGTGCCAGAAACACAAGGTTTTCCACTTCTGATTTCTGGATTCATGCTGATATATTTTTGTCAATCTACCATAATTAATTTTTTTGCTATCCGAATTTAATCAATTTTTTTGATTCCTCATTAAATAACCATCGTCAGCTGAATTCGCTTTCGATCCTCATCCACTTCAGTCACTTTTACCTGAACGTGTTGGTGCAGTTTCACTACTTCATTTACATCACTGACAAAACCTGCTTTGAGTTGCGAAATGTGAACTAAGCCGCTTTCTTTCACGCCTACATCCACGAAACAACCAAAATTGGTAATATTATTTACAATTCCTGGTAAAATCATTCCGGTTTTTATATCTTTTATGGTTTTTACAGTGGGATCAAATTCAAATACTTTCGCTGATTTTCTGGGGTCTAGTCCCGGTTTTTCAAGTTCTTTGATAATGTCTTTCAATCCTAATAAACCAATTTGGGGTGTACTATAATTTTCTAGATTTATTATAGCCGTTTTTTCTGTATTGGCAATCAGATCATGCACCGTCAATTTCAAATCTTTTGCCATTTTTTCCACAATTCCGTACGCTTCCGGATGAACTGCTGAATTATCTAAGGGATTTTTTGCATTCGAAATTCGAATAAAAGCTACGCCTTGTTGATAGGCTTTCTCGCCTAAACGCGGTACTTTTTTGAGTTGCTTTCTGTCCGTAAAAGGACCATTTTCTGAACGGTATTGCACAATATTTGCAGCAAGCTTCTCTCCTATTCCACTTACATAGCTCAATAAATGTTTACTTGCCGTGTTAATGTTGATTCCTACCGAATTCACACAGCGAATAACGGTATTATCGAGTTCCTCTTTTAATTTATTTTGATCCACATCATGCTGATATTGGCCTACACCGATGGCTTTTGGATCAATTTTAACCAATTCAGCTAAAGGATCAGACAATCGGCGTCCGATAGAAATCGAGCCTCGTACCGTTACATCGTAATTTGGAAATTCCTCACGTGCAATTTTAGAAGCCGAATAAACGGATGCTCCCGCTTCACTCACAATGAAAACCTGAACCGGCTTATCGAAAGCAATTTTCTTGATAAAGAATTCGGTTTCTCGCGAAGCGGTTCCATTTCCTATCGAAATCGCATCTATTTTATACGAATTGACCATCGAACGGATTTTTTTCATCGCCATAGCTTCCTCTTTTTGAGGCGCATGTGGGTAAATCGTTTCATTGTACAATAAATCCCCTTTTTCGTCCAGACAAACAATTTTACAACCGCTTCTAAACCCGGGATCAATCGCTAGAATTCGTTTTTCTCCCAGTGGTGGCGCCAGTAATAATTGGCTTAAATTATTAGCAAAAACCTGAATGGAATTGGCATCTGCCTTAACCTTCGCTTCATGCAAAGTCTCATTTGAAATAGCAGGATTTAATAGGCGTTTAAAACTATCTTCAATAGCAAGTTGCAACTGAGAGGTAGAACTACTTTGTTTTTTCAAAACTAATTCATCAATTAAATCATAGGCTTCGTCAGTATCTACCTCAATTTTAATTTTAACAAAGCCTTCATTTTCAGCGCGAAGCATTGCTAATAATCGATGGGAAGGCGTTTTGCTCAGAGGTTCTGACCAATCAAAATATTGATTGAATTTTTGGGCCGTTTCATCGTCTTTTTTTGTTTTAACCACCTTAGTGCTAATGCTCGCTTTTCTTTGATACAAGCGTCGCAATTGTTTTCGAACAAAGATGTTTTCATTAATCCATTCGGCAATGATAGCTCTAGCACCTTGTAAGGCTTCCTCTTCATTATTAATATTTTCATTCAAATAGTTCGTCGAAATAAAATCGATATCCTCATTATTTTGTGCCATTATGATTTTGGCTAATGGTTCTAATCCATTTTCTCGAGCAACATCAGCTTTGGTTTTTTTCTTTTTTTTGAAAGGCAGATAAAAATCTTCCAGTTCTTGTAAGTCGAAACTTTGTTGAATCTTTTTTTCTAGTTCAGGACTACCTGCTTTTTGTTCCTGAATTGATTTTAAAATGGCTTCTTTGCGTTTTACTATAATTTCATATTCCTTTTGAAGTTTGGCAATTTGCTCAATTTGTACTTCATCAAGATTGCCAGTTGTATCTTTACGATAGCGCGAAATAAATGGAATGGTGCAATCGTCTTGTAATAATTGCACGGTATTTTGAATGTTAATTGCAAGTGTTGCAACCTGTTGTTTGATAAAAATGATGTTTGTCATGATGCTGACCATTTAGGCGGATATTGATTTATTATTTACACAAAAATACATCGTTTTTTATCTAATTTTTAAGGTTGTTAAAATAAAATTGAATTTTCATGTTGTGGAATCCAAATTTTTTATTAATTTTATAAGTCCTTGATTTACAGATATTAAAACCTACTAACACTAAAAAGTAAGTACTAAATTAATACCTCACAGATATGGAAACTACAACTACTATTAAAAAAGTTTTGCTGATTTTATTGGCTTTAACTTTATTGTCCTTTGAATTGCCTTCTGGCTGGTTTAAATCTGGAAGCGAGCCAAACAGCTATGACATGAGGATTGAAAAAGGTGCAGGTTATGACGGGAAAAATGCGGCTACAATCAAATCCATCGCACCTACCGTTTCGGGTTTTGGTACTCTTATGCAAAGTTTTATAGCTGAAAAATACTTGGGAAAAAGAATCCGCCTTTCAGGTTATGTTAAAACAAAAGAGATTGCTGGAAAAGCTTGTTTTTGGTTGCGAGTGGAGAAAGCCAATTCGCAAAAAATACTGGCATTTGATAATATGAATAAACGACCTATAACCGGAACGAATGATTGGAAAAAATATGAAATTGTGTTGGATGTTCCTGTAGGGGCGTCAAGAATTTCGTATGGTGCTTTAGTGAAAGGCACCGGACAGATTTGGTTTGACAATTTAAGCTTCGAAATAGTAGATAACAGTGTGGCGACCACTGGGAAAAAAATTGAAAAAGCAGAAAAAGTTATCGAACCTTCTAATTTAAATTTTGATGAATAGGCGCTATGGTTTATTAACCCAAAGCCATTTTAACCAAAAAATTCCAATCTTGAACACGTTTTTTTCAAGATTGGAATTTGCTCTTTATCAGTGTTAAAGTACAACATTTGCAAAGGATAATACTAACAGGAAATTTTATCCACTCGGTTCTGGTGTCTTCCCCCTTCAAATTCAGTATTCAAGAAAGCTTCCACCATCTCAACAGCTTGTGGAATGGAAGTAAATCGAGCAGGAACACTAATAATATTTGCATCATTATGTTGACGTGCCAAAACGGCAATTTCTTTCGTCCAGCATAAAGCAGCTCTCACTTTTAGATGTTTATTCACGGTCATTGCAATTCCATTTCCGCTTCCGCAAATGACAATTCCAAAATCAGCTTTTCCCTCAGAGACATCAGTAGCCACTGGATGTCCAAAATCAGGGTAATCTACACTATCAGTGGCATCTGTTCCATAATTAGTTACTTCATGTCCTTTGGATTGAAGCATCTCAACAATTGCTTTTTTGTAATCTGGGCCTGCGTGATCATTTCCTATTGCTATTTTCATAATATTTGTATTTAGTTGTGCGCTGCAAATTTAAATAAAGTAATCTAGTATAAGGAAATTAAATTTCGCTTCTTTGATAGATTTTTATATTTTCTATAGGTATTAAATATAAAAGAAGTTACCAACGCTATAACTAACAGACCATGATACCATTAGCAGTTATCAACAATTGAGTTATCTGTATAAATAG
This sequence comes from Flavobacterium fryxellicola, assembly GCF_900143245.1. GTDB lineage: Bacteria > Bacteroidota > Bacteroidia > Flavobacteriales > Flavobacteriaceae > Flavobacterium > Flavobacterium fryxellicola. The sequence goes on along the minus strand of NZ_FRDK01000001.1, from coordinate 487,158 downwards.
CTGTAAATCAATATAAAGTACCTACTTTAAATGTTAAAAATTTAAATTGTTAATAGCGAAATCTAATTGCTTGATATTCAGTTCACTTTAAGTTAACATAAAATGTTGATAAGTTCGGATAGAATTTTAGAAGTTTTTTTGGGTAGTTGAATAAAAATAAGTAATCCAAAACCTGTTTTTTAAAACCTAATTTAGTTTGATAAAATTTTAGAATAGTTATTAATAGTTTAGAGTAGGTTGTTAACAAAAAACACGGAGTCAAGTTATTTACAAAACCACTTGTTTTGATGTTATCAACCATTGTTAATTAAAATATAAAAACCCTTATAAACGAATGCTTTATCTTTAAATAAGTATGTTGATAACTCACAACAACCTCTTTTAAGTTGATTTCAACACATTTTTAAAATATTTTATTGCCACTATTAACAAGCTATAATAACAACCAAAAAATAATTTAAATTTAATTTTTCTTTTTGTTTATATTAATATATGTTGACAACTTTCAAAAAATAAATCTATTTAAAATATAATTTTAGAGGAACTCTTTCCTCAAACAATCTTCAATTTATTATTTAGGTTGTCTAGTAATTCCTGAACTTTTTCAAAATCATTGAAATGAATTTTAAGTTTGATTCCACCATAAGCAAAACTGGCAAAAGGATCTATGGAAACTAAAGTTTCATTTTCAAAAAAATAATTTATTTGCTCTTGTTCCAATAAATGTTTAAGAACAACAATTTCATGCGAATAATTAAAGATTGCAACTGTTTTAAAGTCTTCCATTTTGATACTTTTTATAAAGATACGATTATTCTTTAAAGTTATATTTTCTTTAAAACTGTGAACTCTTTACGGATAACAGTTTAGTATTTTGTAATTTTAGACTTTTAAGAACAGATTTATGAGTAAAAGATTAAGAAAGCCGGTAAAAAAAGGGAAAGACTTCTCTGAAAAAATAGTAAAAATATTATCGCAAAGTGCTAATAAAGCATTCAATTATAAACAAATAGGAGCAAAGCTGGAGCTCGATGATACAGAGAGCAGAAACCAAATTATAAAAGATTTGAAGATTCTGGCGTCGCAAAACAAAATTATAGAATCAGAACCTGGGAAATATTTAATTAAAGCAATCAGCAAAGATTATTACGAAGGTAAAATTGACATGACCGGTCGTAAAACAGCCTATTTTGTATGTCCTGATTTAGATGATGATGTTTTTATTCCGACCAATAATTTGAATCATGCTTTGGACAAAGATAGTGTCAAAGTGTATGTTTATAACAAAAGAAGTGGTAAAAAACCTGAAGGTGAAGTCATTGAAGTAATTGAAAGACACAAAACAGATTTTGTTGGTGTAATTGACATCCAAGCTAATTTTGCTTTTGTTTCTACTGCAAATCCAAAAATGTATACTGATATTTTTATTCCAAAGGATAAAATAGGCGAGGCATCGCAAGGAGATGTAGTTTTAGTGCATATCGAAGATTGGCCCGCGCGAGCGGATAGTCCTTTTGGCTCTGTAATTAAAGTTCTAGGGAAACCAGGAGAACATGATACAGAGATTCATGCTATTCTAGCTGAATACGGTTTGCCTTCAGAATTTCCTATCGAAGTAGAAACATTTGCACAAAAGATAGATACCTCGATAGAAGAAAGTGAAATTGCCAAACGTCGCGACATGCGAGATACATTGACTTTTACTATTGATCCAAAAGATGCTAAGGATTTTGATGATGCACTTTCATTCAAAAAATTAGAAAATGGAAATTATGAAATAGGTATTCACATTGCCGATGTTTCGTATTATCTTCAAGAAGGAACAATCTTGGATGATGAAGCCTATCAAAGAGCAACATCGGTGTATTTAGTGGATAGAGTAGTGCCAATGTTACCAGAAGTATTATCAAATTTTGCATGTTCTTTACGTCCAAAGGAAGAAAAATATACGTTCTCGGCTATCTTCGAAATTACTGAAACCGCTCAAGTAATCAATCAATGGTTTGGAAGAACAGTAATTTATTCCGATCAGCGTTTTGCTTACGAGGAAGCGCAGTACATCATAGAAACTAAAGACGATGTGATTCCGGAAGAAATTTCGATTACAGGAAGTTCTTATCAAGTTTCAGCAGCAATTGTTGCTGCGACGCTAAAAATGGATGAATTAGCCAAAATTATGAGAAAAAGAAGAATGGCTGATGGTGCCATCTCTTTTGATAAAGTAGAAGTAAAATTTAATTTAGATGAAGCGGGTGAACCTCAAGGGGTTTATTTTAAAGTTTCAAAAGATGCCAATCATTTGATTGAAGAATTCATGCTTTTGGCAAATAAAAAAGTAGCAGAATTCATTGGAAAACAAAAGAAAACCTTTATTTATAGAATTCATGATGAGCCAAATGAGGATAAACTTTTTGCGATGCAAGCTGTTATTGCTAAGTTTGGACATAAAATTGATTTTAAACAAGGTTCTATTTCACAAGCTTTGAATAAATTAATGGAAGATGTAAATGGTAAAAAAGAGCAGAATCTAATTGATACACTGGCTATTAGAAGTATGAGTAAAGCCAAATATTCTACAGATAACATAGGACATTACGGCTTGGCTTTTGAATATTATTCTCATTTTACTTCGCCAATTCGTCGTTATCCTGATGTAATGGTGCATCGATTGTTACAATATTATCTCGATGGCGGAAAATCTGCTGATGAAGAAACCTATGAAACCAAGTGCTTACATTCCTCAACAATGGAAGGTTTAGCCACTAATGCGGAACGAGATTCTATCAAATACATGCAGGTAAAATACATGCAAGATCATCAGGATCAGGAATTTTTAGGCGTGATTTCTGGTGTAACCGAATGGGGAATTTATGTGGAAATTATCGAGAATAAATGTGAAGGAATGTGCAGAATACGCGATATTAAAGATGATTATTACACGTTTGATGAAAAGCAATATGCATTAACTGGCGCAACTTCTGGTAAGTTATTGCAATTAGGAGATGAAATTTACGTTAAAGTAAAAAATGCCGATTTAGTTAAAAAACAATTGGATTTTAATTTTTTAAGAAGAATTGAAGAACCATTAAAATAAATAAAATGAGAAATTTAGTGATTATTGCTTTTGTATTTTTAAGTCAAATAATACAGGCACAAGTAACTAGAAACTTAGGGGATTTTGATGAAGTTAAAGTATTTGATAAAATCAATGTCAAATTAGTTCCTGCATCTGAAAATAAAATTGTGGTTACAGGAGCACGAGCCAATGAGGTCGAAACGGTTAATAAAAATGGAGAATTAAAAATTAGAATGCCCTTTCCACAATTATTATCTGGTGAGGATATCACCGTAAAATTGTATTTTAAGAACCTGGAAAGTATTGCGGTTAGTGAAGGAAGTTATGTTTCAAGTGAAACTGATTTTAAACAAACAAGCTTGGATTTGAATGCAAAATCTGGAGGAGAAATTATGTTGGATATAAATGTTGATAAAGTAAATGTGAAGGCCAATGCTGGTGGAATCATTACTTTATCAGGAAAAGCGATAAATCAAGATGTTGTTATTACTTCCGGTGGAATTTTAAATGCAAAGGATTTACAGACTTCTCAGACCTCTATAAGCGTTGCTGCAGGAGGAAAATCAGAAATACAGGCAAGTACATTGGTAGATGCAAAAGTAAAGGCAGGAGGTTCTATTTTTATCTACGGTAAACCCAAACAAATTAACAAAGAAGTTTTTATTGGTGGTACGATTTTAGAAAAAAATTAGTACTTTGGTTTGGATTTTAGAGCAATAAATTTAAATTTTTAATGATAAACGACATTTTAGCTGGCATTCCTTGGGGAATTTTCTTAAGTTTTATGATTGGTCCTGTTTTTTTTATTTTACTGGAAACAAGTATTATAAAAGGATTTAGAGCTGCTTTAGTTTTTGATTTAGGAGTTATTTTAGGGGATATTGTTTTCATTGGAATTGCTTATTTAGGAAGTTATAGACTGATTCAAAGTTTAAAGGACCAGCCAGCTCTCTTCATTTTTGGAGGTGTTTTAATGCTAGTTTATGGTATAATTTCTTTTATAAAATTAAAAAAGGAAGAGAAAGTTAATACAGATAGTATCGACAAGGAAATAGTAAAAAAAAACTACCTAAGCCTATTTATAAAGGGTTTTCTACTGAATATCATTAATATTGGGGTTCTTGGTTTTTGGTTGGCAATTATTATTTCTGTAGGTCCAAAACTCGAAATGCAAACCTCTAGAATGGTCACTTTTTTTATATCGGTAATTTTTTCCTATCTGTTTGTTGATTGTGTAAAAATACTTTTGGCGAAGCAGTTAAAAACAAAACTTACACCTGTAAACATTTTAAAAATTAAAAAAGGAATTAGTGTGGTAATGATGGTTTTTGGTATCGTTTTAATCACGCAAGGGTGGTTTCCTCAAGAAAAAGAAATGGTTAAAAAAGCATTTGATAAAATAGATAAGTAATAGATTTTAGTTACTGAATAATAGAAATGGTCTTGACTCTAAAGCAATTAGAATCAAGGCTTTTTTATTTAAACTAGGTAGCGCTGCGGCAATATAATCGAAAATTTAGTTCGTACAGTGTTTGAGATCTTTAACATATAAGTGTTATAAGTTTTAATTGCTAACGTAGTAATTAGATACTATTTATAAAACCATTAAGAACGTGCGTTTCATTAAGGCTTAAGACTTGATTTATCTTAATTTCTCAATCGTTCATAATAGAAAATTATGCGATTTTATTAAAAATTACACAGGCAAAACCTCCAAATTGTTTCGAAGATTTAGAGGTATTTTGCGAATCTTCGGGACGGATTTTAACCATAACTTTATTTAATTTTTAGTAAAAATTAGGCCTAAAAAAAAACCTCCAAATTGCTTTGAATGATTAAGAATATTGGCCGTATTCGAACTGTAACTTTATTTGATTTTTCTTAAAAATTAGGCCTAAAAAAAAACCTCCAAATTGCTTTGAATGATTAAGAATATTGGCCGTATTCGAACTGTAACTTTATTTGATTTTTCTTAAAAATTTGGACAAAAAAAATCCTCCAAATTGCTTTGAAGGTTTTAGAGGCATCGTCCGGATTCGAACCATAACTTTATTTAATTTTTCTTAAAAATTAGGCACAAAAAAAACCTCCAAATTGCTTTGAAGGTTTTAGAGGCATTTCCCGAAGCTTGTGGACGGATTCGAACCATAACTTTATTTAATTTTTCTTAAAAATTAGACCTAAAAAAAAACCTTCAAATTGCTTTGAAGGATTAAGAATATTGGCCGGATTCGAACCATAACTTTATTTAATTTTTCTTAAAAATTTGGACTAAAAAAATCCTCCAAATTGCTTTAAAGGATTAAGAATATTGGCCGGATTCGAACCATAACTTTATTTAATTTTTCTTAAAAATTAGGCATAAAAAAAACCTTCAAATTGCTTTGAAGGTTTTAGAGGCATCGTCCGGAAGCTTCGGGACGTATTCTAACCATTGCTTTATTTAATTTTTCTTAAAAATTAGGCATAAAAAAAACCTCCAAATTGCTTTGAATGATTAAGAATATTGGCCGGATTCGAACCATAACTTTATTTAATTTTTCTTAAAAATTAGGCATAAAAAAAACCTTCAAATTGCTTTAAAGGATTAAGAATATTGGCCGGATTCGAACCATAACTTTATTTAATTTTTCTTAAAAATTAGTCACAAAAAAAAACCTTTAAATTGCTTTAAAGGATTAAGAATATTGGCCGGATTCGAACCATAACTTTATTTAATTTTTCTTAAAAATTAGACCTAAAAAAAAATCTCCAAATTGCTTTGAAGGTTTTAGAGGCATTTCCCGAAGCTTGTGGTCGGATTCGAACCATTGCTTTATTTAATTTTTCTTAAAAATTAGGCATAAAAAAAACCTCCAAATTCTTTTGAAGATTTAGAGGCATCTCCTGAAGCTTCGTGACGAATATGAACCATAACTTTATTTAATTTTTCTTAAAAATTAGACCTAAAAAAAAACCTCCAAATTGTTTTGAAGATTTAAAGGTATTTCCCGAAGCTTCGGGACGGATTCGAACCATAACTTTATTTAATTTTTCTTAAAAATTAGGCATAAAAAAAACCTTCAAATTGCTTTAAAGGATTAAGAATATTGGCCGGATTCGAACCATAACTTTATTTAATTTTTCTTAAAAATTAGGGATAAAAAAACCTCCAAATTGCTTTGAAGGATTAAGAATATTGGCCGGATTCGAACCATAACTTTATTTAATTTTTCTTAAAAATTAGGCACAAAAAAAACCTCCAAATTGCTTTGAAGGTTTTAGAGGCATCGTCCGGATTCGAACCGGAGTAGGAGCTTTTGCAGAGCCCAGCCTAGCCACTCGGCCACGACGCCATCGTTGGATGGACGGCAAAAGTACTCAAAAAGTTTAGAGTTTTAAAGATTAAAGATTAAAAATTTTAAAAAAAATTTTTAATCTAACTTCTATACTCCTCCATTTCTATAGTAACTGCTTCAACATCACCACCAATAGGTGGGTTCAGTTTAGAAACTGCTACAATAATTCTGGAAATTTCAGGAATTTCTTCAAAAATCCGAGTCACAATTCGGTGTCCCACATGTTCTAACAAATCAGAACGAATGGCCATTTCTTCTACAACAATGGTATTTAAAAGTACATAATCTACTGTATCTTTTAAATCGTCCGAAAGGCTGGATTTTCTCAGATCGGTCTTAACTTCTAAATTTACGGTGTAATCAGAACCAATTTTACCTTCTTCAATTAAACAACCGTGGTAGGAGTAGGTTCTGATATTTTTAAGTTTTATAATGCCCATTTTTTTATTGTTTTAGTGAGAGTAATCATTTTCTGAATGCAGTTCTAAAGAAAACTGAAAACTGTAAACTGAAAACTGTAAACTTTTTTATCTTTGCTAAAATAAAACAAAAAAATGTCAACTGAAGAAAAATCACTCCATTTTATAGAACAAATTATTGAGGACAGTTTATCCAATGGTTTTCCGCAAGATAAATTACGCTTTCGTTTTCCGCCAGAACCTAATGGGTATTTACACATTGGACATGCTAAATCGATTTGTTTAAATTTTGGTTTAGGATTAAAATACAACGCACCAGTAAACCTTCGTTTTGATGATACTAATCCAGCCAAAGAAGAGCAGGAATATGTAGACGCAATTAAAGAAGATTTAAAATGGCTGGGTTTTAATTGGACCGAAGAATTGTACTCCTCTGATTATTTTCAACAATTGCACGACTGGGCGCTTGCTATGATTAAGAATGGTAAGGCTTACGTTGACAGTCAATCTTCTGAAGATATGGCTGTTCAAAAAGGAACACCAACACAACCTGGAGTTGATGGTCCGTATAGAAACCGTTCAGTGGAAGAAAATCTTACTTTATTCGAAGGAATGAAAAATGGAGATTTTCCAGAGGGAAGCCATGTTTTGCGTGCTAAAATAGATATGAAATCCACTAATATGCTGATGCGCGATCCATTGATGTATCGTATTTTACACCGGGAGCATCATAGAACCGGGAGGGATTGGAACATATATCCAATGTATGATTATGCACACGGTGAAAGTGATTACGTTGAACAAATTTCGCATTCCATTTGCACACTTGAATTTGTGATGCATCGGGAACTTTATGATTGGTTTTTGGACCAAATTTATGTGGAGTCTAAAGTTAGGCCACATCAATATGAATTTGCTCGTTTGAATTTGAATTATACCGTAATGAGTAAACGAAAACTATTGCAATTGGTTCAAGAAAAAATTGTAAATGGTTGGGATGATCCAAGAATGCCTACAATTTCAGGATTGAGAAGAAGAGGATATACCGCTAATTCTATTCGGAAATTTTGTGATATTATTGGTGTTGCTAAAAGAGAAAACAGCATTGATTTCTCGTTACTGGAATTTTGTTTGCGTGAGGACTTGAATAAAACGGCGTTACGAGTGATGGCTGTTTTAGATCCTATAAAAATCGTAATTACCAACTATCCAGAAGATAAAGTAGAATGGCTCGAAGCCGAAAATAATCAAGAAGATGAAAGTGCAGGATTTAGAAAAGTTCCTTTTTCAAGAGAATTATACATCGAAAGAGAAGATTTTTTAGAAGAAGCACCATCTAAATTTTTCCGCTTGAGTTTAGGTCGAGAAGTACGGCTTAAAAACGCCTATATTATCAAAGGAGAAAGTGTTATAAAAGATGCTGCGGGAAACATCACTGAGATTCATGTAACGTATGATGAAGACAGTCAAAGTGGGAGTGGGAGTGAAGCGAGTCAACGAAAAGTGTCTGGAACCTTGCATTGGGTTTCAATTCAACACGCTTTAGAAGTGGAAGTGCGTCTTTATGATCGTTTGTTTATTGATGAAGCACCAGACAGTCATAAGGAGAAAAATTTCTTAGAATTTATGAATCCTAGCTCGTTACAAATTGTAAATGGATTTGTAGAACCAAGTTTAGCTTCGGTACAACCTGGAGAGAAATTTCAGTTTCAACGTTTGGGTTATTTCAATGTAGATAGCGATACACACGAAGGTAAAATTGTCTTTAATCAAACCGTAGGATTGAAAGACGCTTGGGAAGAAAAAGGCAAGAAAGAAGAAAATGTATTGATGAATACCCAAAAAGAAGTCAATAAATATGTAAAGGAAAAAGAGGAGAATAATGCTAAATTAATATTAAACACGATTGTTGCTAGCATAAAAAGTATCGATAATTACAGTTTAATTATTCACACCATCGTCAAAAATGTTAAGAATGATAATAACGCCTTGTTGTTTTCTAATTTGATTTTGTATTATTCCGATAAAGTAAAAGTGAAAGATATTGAAGAAGAAGTGTTGACTAAATTATATTCCATGTCTTTGAAAAGTCAATTGGCTGCCGTTAGAATTTTAGCCATTGAAAATTTACAAAATGACTTGAATCATTTTAGTCTTTTAGAGCATCAGCTTATAGAGCTAAAAACGAAGGAGAAAAATGAAAAAGTGCTGCAATTATTAAACAATCTTAAAATATAAAGAACACGAATAAGTATAGGTTTTATTAATCAAAAGCTCTCTTTTTAGAGAGCTTTTTCTATTATTTTAAATTCTTATAACAGTTGGTTTTTTCATAGTATTTTCCAATTAAAAACGAGACGTATAAATTGATTTTAAGCTCACTTTTTTGGATTTAAATAAGTAGATATAAAATCAAAACAAAGGTTGTTTAGCGCGCTTTTATTTGATTTTTACCCTGTAAATTTGCACTTTAACGAGTTGTTAACGGGATGTTGTTAATAAATTTGTATCTTTATAAAACAAACTTTTAAACTTTAGAATTATGTCGAATAGTACAGGTAATACATTAGTGGCCGTTTTAACTGGAGTAGTTATCGGAGCTGGATTGGGAATTTTGTATGCACCCGATAAAGGATCTAAAACCAGAGAAAAAATAAAAGATGGCTATGATGATGCCAAAAACGATTTACAAAATAAATTTGACACGGTCTCTTCACAATTTAATGATAAGTTGACGTATGCTAAATTTGATTTAGAAGAAACATACGAGGAGATAATTTCCAATATGAGTCACAAAACCGAAGAGGTAATTTCTTTTTTAGAAGAAAAATTAGCGGAGTTAAAAAGGCAGAATGCTAAACTTCAAAAATAATGGTATTACCCATCTACTAAATCTTAAAACGAACTACATGGCTTTTGAAGAATTAAAAGAGAATACAGAGGAAGTTCAAGATCAGATTCATGCTTATATACAAAGTAATGTATCCTATTATAAATTATGGGGTTTCAAAGTTGCGATGAAATCGACAACGATGATTCTCAAATTTTCTTTGATTTTTTTGTGTTTGGGTATGGTTTTATTATTTTGTTCCATTGCGGGAGCCATGGCTATAGGTAAATCTTTAGAAAGTTATCCTATGGGATTTTTAATAATTGGTGGAATATACCTTGTGCTTACAAGCCTTTTGTTTTTAATCAAAGATAAAATTATTGAAGGACCAATACTAGAGAGATTTTCTGAAATATTTTTTAACGATTAAATTATGGAAGCAAAAAAATATTCCTCTTATGCTCAAATAGATCGAGAATTAGAAATTTTACAAATTGAAAAAGAGATTAGTTATCAAAAATTAGTTTTTGGAGTAAAGAAAACAAAAGAAAGTTTTACACCTCAAAATATTGTAAGCGACTTAATAGGCAGTTATAGCGCTGCAATTCCTTATGGAGCGATCGTTTCCACAGCGGTGCCTTTTATACTAAACAAAGCAGTTCCATTTATTAAAAATTGGTTTGCAAAAAGAAAAAGAGGCGTTTAAGCCTCTTTTTTTATGATTATTAAAGTATTTATTCCTCATTATCTGGAGTTTCTGGGTTTTCTGGCAATTGATAATCGGTTGTATTTTCTTTTCGAGTACTTCTTCTGTCATTTTTATTTTTCATCATTTCACCTACTTGATTGGAAGCGCTGAACGATGCAATCATGTTGTTGAGCATGTCGCTTCCGGCTTGTGGCGAATTAGGTAATAAAATCAGATTTGAATTGGCGTCAGCGCCAATAGCTTGTAACGTATCATAATGTTGTGTTACTACAATTAATGCTGAAGCTTCTTGGGAGTTTATACCCACTCTGTTCAAAACATCAACACTTTCTACTAAACCTTTAGCAATTTCTCTTCTTTGGTTCGCAATACCTTGTCCTTGTAATCGTTTGCTTTCTGCTTCTGCTTCTGCTTTGGCTACAATTCTAATTCGGGATGCTTCTGCTTCAAATTCAGCGACTGTTTTTTCTCTATCAGCAGCATTTATTCTATTCATTGCATTTTTCACTTGAATATCTGGGTCAATATCCGTTACCAATGTATTGATAATAGTGTACCCATACGTAGTCATGGCTTCATTTAATTCTCTTTTTACTGCGATGGCTATATCATCTTTTCGTTCAAAGACATCATCTAGTTTTAATTTTGGAACTTCAGCACGCACAACATCAAATACATAGGAAGTTATTTGATCGTGTGGATATTCTAGTTTATAAAAGGCATCATAAACGGTTTCTTTAATAACCATAAATTGAACGGAAACCTTAAGTTTCACAAAAACATTGTCTTTAGTTTTTGTTTCAATAATAACATCTAATTGTTGGATTTTTAGATTGACACGCCCAGCAATTCTATCGATTAAGGGAATTTTTAAGTGCAAGCCTGATTGTCTGATGCTTAAAAATTTCCCAAATCGTTCTACAACTACAGCCGTTTGCTGTTTTACTGTAAAAAAGGAGGATAGTAAGATAAAGAACCCAAAGACCAGCAGGATAATTAACGCAATATTCATAATTTTTTTGTTTTTAGTTAAAATTTATCTCACAATTTACAAAAAAACTTTAGGTTTGTCTTCGTAAATCTTAATTATATGAGAAAGTTAACACTTGTCTTATTTTTTATTTTAGTATCCGTATCCGCCTTATCCCAATATAGATATAGGGATTCAAATAGGATTGGAATTAGTTTTGGAGGTAATCAATTTTCCTTAAATACTAACAATTTTGATGCGAAACCAGGCTTGGGTTGGAATGCGGGACTTTCTATGCGGGGAAATTTCTATAACAATTGGGAAATGGTTTATTCGATGCAATTTAGTGAGAATAATTTTTCTGTTGCCACAATTAATTCGTCCAGCGGTAGAGAAGATGTTGCTTATAAATTGGCTTCTGGACAAATAGCTTTATTGGCCAGTTATGTTATTATCCAAAGTCATTTGAGTATTGAGTTTGGACCTATTGTTCAAGTCAATGGCAAATTAAATTTGGATAGTAGTAAAGAAAACAACGTCATTTATGGAACAACTTTGCTAGCCAAAGATATTAAAGCTATTTCTAATTTTAATTTTTATCCAACAGTTGGTCTCACATTTGGAGTTCGTCATTTTAGAGCCAATGTTTCGTATCAATATGGAGTCAATAACATGCTGGAAAATTTGAACAACAAGAATTTAGGAGTCAATTTTAAAGGAAGTCCTGGAATACTAAACGGAAATTTGATTATTTATTTATGACCAATCACATAATGAATAAAATTAGAAGGCTCAAAGTTCACTAAATTTAGTGAACTTTGAGCCTTCTTTGTGAACTTTGTGTTTAAAAATTATAAAGTAGCTATTGCTTTTTGAATTCTGCTAATGGTTTCGTTTTTTCCAATGACTTCAACGATATCAAATAGGTGAGGACCTTTGAGCGCACCAACTAAACTCAAACGGAACGGCTGCATTACTTTACCCATTCCAATTTCGTTTCTGGTCATCCAATCTTTGACAATCGTTTCAATGTTGACAGAAGTAAAATCAGTAATTTCCTCCACAATAGAAATTAATTCCTGCATCAGCGCTGGTGTCTCTGCTTTCCAGTTTTTACTTGCTTTTTCATCATAAACTGTTGGAGCTATAAAAAAGAAATCACTCATTTCCCAAAATTCAGAAACAAAATGCGCTCTTTCTTTGATTAAAGAAACTATTTTGGTTAGAACGGCTTCATCTACATAAAACCCTTTTTCAGCCAAAATAGGAGCATAGGCTTTCGCCAAAGTGGCGTCTTCTTGCTTGATCAAATACTGGTGATTGAACCATTTGTTTTTTTCAGGATCAAATTTTGCCCCAGATTTGTGAACTCTATCCAAATCGAATGCTTCCACTAATTCTTCTAGTGAAAATATTTCTTTGTCTGTGCCATCATTCCAGCCCAGCAAAGCCAAAAAGTTAATGACTGCTTCTGGGAAAAATCCCTTTTCTCTGTAGCCTGATGAAACGCCTTCGGCTGTGTTCCAATCCAATGGAAAAACAGGAAATCCCATTTTATCACCGTCACGTTTGGATAATTTTCCGTTGCCAATAGGTTTCATAATCAATGGTAAATGCGCAAATTGGGGTGCTTCCCAACCAAAAGCTCGGTACAACAAAACGTGCAATGGCATTGATGGTAGCCATTCCTCACCACGAATTACATGTGACGTTTCCATTAAATGATCATCCACAATGTTGGCTAGGTGATAGGTGGGCATTCCGTCACTTTTAAACAGTACTTTGTCATCTAATAAGTTAGTGTCAAATTTCACCTCACCACGAATGATGTCAATTAAATGCAAGGTTTCATTAACGGGAGTTTTAAAACGGATGACATAATGTTCGCCGTTAGCAATTCGGTTAGCAGTTTCTTTAGTAGAAATAACCAAAGAAGTGTCTAGTTTTTCTCTGTTAGTATGATTGTAAATAAAGGTTTTTCCTTGTTCTTCTTCTATTTTCCTTGCTGTATCCAGATCTTCGGCTGTATCAAAGGCATAATAGGCATTACCGGAATTGATTAATTCGGTAGCATATTGATGGTACAAATCTTTTCTTTCGCTTTGACGGTAGGGACCAAATTTTTCATTTTTACCAATGGTTTCATCTGGCGCAATGCCTAACCATTCGAGTGCTTCCATGATGTATGCCTCGGCACCAGGAACAAAACGGTTCTGATCTGTATCTTCAATTCTCAGGAAGAAAACCCCATTGTTTTTTTTGGCAAATAAATAATTGAATAAAGCGGTACGAACGCCGCCAATATGTAAAGGTCCAGTTGGACTTGGTGCAAAACGCACCCGAACTTGTTTAGACATTATTGTTGATTTTTGGCAAATATAATTCTATTTCCATAGATTACTTCATATTTACAGGTATTCGTTTGTTCATCACAGCAAACCAAAGGGGTGGAAAAAACGATAAAACCATTGATGTAGGATATCCATAAGGCATTTGAGGTGACACATCATGGTATTCTAGAATTTGATATTTTTTTTGAGATTTAAAGTGGTGATCGCTATGTCTGGTAAGTTCATATAGTATAATTCGGCCAAGGACATGGTTTGAATTCCAAGAATGTTTTTCGGTCACCCGTTCGTATCTACCGGAGACAAGTTGATTTCTTTTTAAGCCATAATGCTCGATATAATTAATGGTTTCCAGCAGCAGAAATCCCACGATTCCTGAAAATATAGCAAAGAATAATCCAGTAAACCCGAAGAAATAATAAATAGTAAGGAGGTAAGTTACTTGAATGACAGCAAACCAAAACATATCATTTTTAAGAGAAAGCAAAGAGCGATTCTCTATTTTATTTAACTTTTTTTGTATTTGCCATGCTTTTGAATAAGTGCCAGTCACGGTTTGAAACCAGAAAGAATACAAGCTCTGATTGTATTTCGCCGTTGAAGGATCTTCGGGTGTGGAAACATGCAAATGATGCCCATGATTGTGTTCGATAAAAAAATGAGTATAATGACTGGGAATTAAAAGTATTTTCCCCATTACCTTTTCAAACATTGTTTTTCTATGACCTAATTCATGGGCAACATTTATCCCATTAGCGCCCAAAATAATTCCCAAGCTTATCGTCATCCCAATAATTTCGTATAGCGGTAGTTGGTGTTGCGTAATGCGATACAAACTAAACAGCATCGCTCCGTAGACTATAGGGACGTTGAGTAATAGTAAAACATCAAAAAATTTATTGTGTAAGCGTTTTGAGATGGTCTCACTATCGTAATTTCTTTCATCAATGGGCAATACTAATTCTAATAGTGGAATCATGACAAAGGCAAATACCAAAGCAGCGTAGGTCCAGAATCCTCCAAAATATATTCCGATCATACCAATAACAGGAATACTATAAGCGAATAAATATTTCATAGTCAGTGTTTTTCTATAAAATTAGTAAAACGTTTTGCATATATAATCATAAATAATAACAACATTTATTTAACAAGTTGCACTAAATATAAATTACTACATTTAGTGGTTATTAAAAAGATTGTAAATTTTGGAAAACCAACAGCTTATTTATCACAAATTAGAAGCGTTCATCAGGAAGTTTTACATTAACGAATTGATGCGGGGAACTATGTTCTTTGTCGGTTTAGGATTATTGTATTTTCTCCTAACGCTTTTTGTTGAATATTTTCTTTGGCTCAAGCCAATAGGAAGAACCATTTTATTCTGGACCTTCATTGGAGTAGAAGTGTATCTGTTGTTTCGTTTTATTTTGTTTCCACTATTCAAACTGTTTAAGCTGCAAAAGGGGATAGGGTACAATCAAGCATCAGCAATTATAGGAAGCCATTTTGCGGAGGTGAGTGATAAGCTAACTAATTTTTTACAATTAGCTAATTCGAATGAACAGCAAGAAAAATCAGAATTATTAGTGGCATCCATTGAACAAAAAGCCAGTGCATTGCAGCCAATCCCTTTTGGAAATGCAATTAGTTACGGGGGTAACAAAAAGTATTTTCCTTTAGCAGTTATTCCAATACTGCTTTTGGCTTTCTTCTTTGTCTCTGGAAACAGTAGCATGATCTCTCAAAGTTTAAATAGAGTCGTACATTTCAATTCTGCGTTTTTGCCACCCGCTCCCTTTAAATTTATTGTTTTGAATACCGATTTACAAACCGATCAGGGAAAGGACTTTATCCTGCGAATCAAAACCGAAGGTAAAATAGTTCCTGAGAATGCCATGATATTTATTGACGACGAAAGTTACTTCATGGAATCTTCTAAGGCTGGAGAGTTTCAATTTAAGATGGTTAAACCAGCAGCAAATTTTTTGTTCCACGTAGAGGGGAACGCGATCACTTCACCAGAGTATGAATTGAAAGTGATTACTGTTCCAACTATCGCTAATTTTGAAATGCAATTAAATTTCCCATCGTATTTGAATAAAAAACAGGAAACAATCAAAGGCACAGGAAATGCGGTTATTCCAGAAGGAACGCTTGTAACGTGGAAAATGAGTACGCAAGCCACTCAGAGTGTTGTTTGGCAGGATGAAAGATCTAAAGTTACTTTTTCTAAAGCCGTAAATAATTTCTTCTTGTCAAAAAGTATATTGCAAGAAACAGATTATCAAATTCTTACTTCAAACGAGAAGGTAAAAAACCACGAAAAATTGAATTATAAGCTATCTATTGTCAAGGATCAGTTCCCAACAATTAATGTAAACCATCCGCCAGATAGTTTGAAGGTGGCTAAGAACTATATCGTAGCTCAAATTGCTGATGATTATGGATTGTCTAAAGTACAGGTTGTGTATTACGAAAGAGAGCGGCCACAAGCTGCCAAACGTGGAACAATCGCCGTTAAAAAAGCTGCATTTGATCAATTTGTGTTTTCATTTCCTAGTAATCTTGCAGTAGAGCAAGGCGTATCGTATGATTATTATTTTGAAGTTTTTGACAATGATGTCATTCATAATTTCAAAAGCACCAAGTCTGCAGTTTTTACAAATCGTGTTGCTACTCAAGATGAAAAGGAAGATCAAATTTTGTTGCAGCAAAATGAGAATATTAGTGGTTTAGAGAAGTCTTTAAAGAACCAAGACAAACAAATTTCTGAAATAGAGAAGCTTCAAAAGACAGGTAAAGAAAAAGAAAATTTAGATTTTAAGGATCAGCAAAAAGTGAATGATTTTATCAAGCGTCAAATGAAGCAAGAGGAAATGATGAAGGAATTTACCAAAAAGATGAATGACAATTTGGAACACTTCAAAACCGATAAGAAAGATGAATTAAAAGAAGAGCTGCAAAAGCGTATGGATAAAGCCGAGAAGGAATTGGAAAAAAACCAAAAACTATTAGATGAGCTGAAAGAGCTGAACGATAAAATTCAGAATGAGGAGTTGTTGTCTAAGTTAGATAAGTATAAACAAAACAGTAAAAACCAAACGAAGAACTTAGAACAGTTAGTAGAGCTGACAAAGCGGTTTTATGTGGAAAAGAAAGCCGAACAGTTGGGAGATAAATTAGGTAAACTGGCAGAAAAGCAGGATAAATTAGCTAATGAGGAAAAGGAAAATAACGGGGATAAACAAGATGACATTAATACGGAGTTTGATAACATTCAGAAAGAGTTAAATGATTTAGAGAAGGAAAATAAAGAACTGAAATCCCCATTAGAAATACCTAATGAGTCGGCCAAAGAAGAAAGTATTAAGAATGATTTGAAGAAAGCTGCTGAACAATTAAAGAGTGGAAAAAGAGAACAAGCGAAACCCAGTCAAAAAAGCGCTTCGAAAAAGATGAAAGAGATGTCGGAGAAGATGGCTCAGAGTATGGAGGGAGCTGAGATGGAACAGCTTCAGGAGGATGTTGCAATGATGAGACAAATATTGGATAACTTATTAGCCTTTTCATTGTCTCAAGAAGATTTGATGAAGCAATTCAAAAAGTATAAATCAGGATCTCCTGCGTTTAATAAAAACATCAAAATTCAGCAGGATTTAAAGCAGCAATTCAAGTATGTGGACGACAGTTTGTTTGCTATGTCATTGCGCAATCCAAAAATCGCAGAGGATATTACTAAGGAAATTGGGAATGTGATTTATAACGTTGATAAGTCGCTGTCCAGTTTAACTGATGCTCAAGTTCCCAAAGGATTATCGCACCAGCAATACACTATAGCGGCTGCTAATAAATTAGCGGATTTTCTAAGTGATATGCTCAATTCCATGCAAATGCAGATGTCAGGGATGGCCTCTGGCAAGCCCAAACCTGGACAAGGACAGGGTATGCAATTGCCGGATATCATAAAAAAACAAGAAGGATTGGGTGATAAAATGAAAGAAGGAATGAAAGGGGAAAAACCGGGCGAAGGCGAAAAAGGATCTAAAGGTACGCAAGGAAAGTCTGGTGATGGAAGTCAAGAGGGTGAAGGAGGAGAAGGTGATGCCCAAGCGATACTGGAGATTTATAAAGAGCAAAAGCAACTGCGCGAGGCGTTGCAAAAGGAATTAGACAAACACGGACTGGGAGGTAATGGACAAAGTGCTTTGGAACAAATGAAGCATATTGAAAAGCAAGTATTAAACAAGGGTTTCAAGAATGAAACGTTGCAAAAAATTCTGAATGTAAAACAAGAGTTACTGAAATTAAATTCAGCCGTGCAGCAACAGGGAGAGGAAAATAAACGTCAATCTGAGACTAATAAAAAGCAGTTTAACAATCAATCTAATGCACTGCCAGCAGGTTTATTAGATTATTTGAATAGCATAGAAATATTAAATAGACAATCCTTACCTTTGCGCTCGAATTTTAATCAAAAGGTTCAAGAATATTTTAATAAAAAATGATCAATTTTAATTACGAAACCGACTTTAATTTAGACAACGAAGAAGCGATTGCTTTCTGGCTCTCTGCGGTTATCATTTCAGAAAAGAAGAAAGAAGGGGAGATAAACTACATCTTTTGTGATGATGAATACCTTCACAAGATAAATGTAGAATACCTAAACCACGATACATTAACCGATGTGATTAGTTTTGATTACACAATGGGAAATGAAATTAGCGGTGATGTTTTTATTTCTGTTGAACGGGTGAAAGACAATGCAGGTGATTTCAATGTTTCTTTTGAAGACGAATTGAAGCGGGTTTTAGTTCATGGCATGTTACACTATTGTGGTTATAAAGACAAAGGAGAAGCGGAAGAGCTTATAATGCGCAATAAAGAAGACGAAAAAATCGCACTGTTCCACGTGGAACAGTAGGGATTAATGCTCTTGCGCTATCTTGTTGTTCCATGTGGAACAAGATTAAATTTTATTTAAGCAAATTGATTGTTGTTTCACGTGGAACAAAATATAGATTTCAAAATCAGAACCCTTAAGATGGGTTAAATTATACAAGAAGATGTTTTTAGAGGAATACGATGTAATTGTTGTTGGTGCGGGACATGCCGGTTCTGAGGCTGCTGCTGCTGCTGCAAATTTGGGATCCAAAACTTTATTGGTAACCATGAGTTTGCAAAATATTGCGCAGATGTCTTGTAATCCCGCTATGGGAGGTATCGCTAAAGGACAAATAGTTCGGGAAATTGATGCCTTGGGTGGGTATTCAGGAATTGTTTCAGACAGAACGGCAATCCAATTTAAGATGCTGAACAAGTCTAAAGGTCCTGCGATGTGGTCTCCGAGAGTTCAAAGTGACCGCATGCGATTTGCCGAAGAATGGAGAATGATGCTAGAAGGAACTCCAAATCTTGATTTTTATCAGGAGATGGTGAAAGGGTTGATAATTGAGAACGGAAAGGTATTAGGTATAAAAACCTCACTTGGACTTGAAATTCGTTCCAAATCAGTTGTATTAACTAACGGAACTTTCTTGAACGGTTTGATTCATATTGGCGAAAAGCAATTTGGTGGAGGAAGAGCAGGAGAGAGCGCATCCCATGGAGTTACTGAGGATTTAATAGCGGCAGGTTTTGAAGCAGGACGCATGAAGACAGGAACTCCTCCAAGAGTTGACGGAAGGTCTTTGGATTATTCCAAAATGAATGAAGAAAAAGGAGATGCTAAGCCGGACAAGTTTTCATATTCAGATGTAACTTCTCCGTTAATCCATCAGAGATCTTGTCACATGACCTATACGTCTCTTGACGTTCACGATATTTTGAGAGAAGGTTTTGATCGATCGCCAATGTTTAATGGCCGAATAAAAAGTATCGGTCCACGATATTGCCCTTCTATTGAAGACAAGATTAACCGTTTTGCCGATAAAGAAAGACACCAGTTGTTTGTAGAGCCTGAAGGATGGAATACGTGTGAGGTTTATGTTAATGGATTCTCGACGTCGCTTCCAGAGGATATTCAATTTAAAGCATTGAGTTCGGTGGTGGGTTTTGAAAAGGTGAAATTCTTTCGCCCTGGCTATGCAATCGAGTACGATTACTTTCCGCCGACACAATTGAAACATACACTGGAAACTAAATTGGTTGAAGGATTGTATTTTGCTGGACAAATAAATGGAACTACAGGATATGAAGAAGCGGCTTCGCAAGGATTAATGGCCGGAATCAATGCGCATTTAAAAGTGCACGAAAAGGCACCTTTAATCTTAAAAAGAGATGAAGCGTATATTGGTGTTTTAATTGATGATTTAATTACAAAAGGAACGGAAGAGCCGTATCGAATGTTTACATCTCGTGCGGAATACAGAACGTTGTTGCGTCAAGATAATGCCGATTTTAGATTAACGCCCATGTCGCATGAGATTGGTTTGGCTTCAGAAGCGCGTTTGCGAAGAATGGAACACAAATTAAATGAGTCTGAAAAGATGGTTGCTTTTTTCAAGGAAACAAGCGTTTCTGTAGCAGAAGCAAATCCGATATTGGAATCAAAAGCTACGGCGTTAATTACGCAAGGCGATAAAATGTTTAAAGTATTCTCTCGACCACAAATTGATTTGGAAGACATAATGAAGTTTGAAAAAGTGGTGGATTATATTGCAAATAATCAAGTGGATCAAGAAATTTTGGAACAAGCGGAAATTCAAGTAAAGTATTCTGGTTATATTGAAAAAGAGAGAAATAACGCCGACAAATTGCTTCGACTTGAAGATGTGAAAATTCCAGAGAATTTTGATTATGAGAAAATCAAATCCATGTCGATAGAAGCAAAGCAAAAATTAAGCAAGATTCGTCCTGTAACCATTTCTCAAGCATCGAGAATAAGCGGTGTGTCTCCAAGTGATGTATCGGTGTTGTTGATTTACATGGGAAGATAAGAAAGTAATCAGTTAGCAGTATCAGTGTTCAGTAAAAAAACGAACACTTTACAATACGTTCCACGTGAAACACAACCAAATTCGCATTACATATAAAGGGATTCAGCTGCATCTTGCTACTGAAAACTGAAAACTAACACTATGGATATTTCAAATAAAAAACATTTTTTAACCGTTAAAGATTATTCTGTTTCCCAAGAAACATTCGATTTATATCACGACGAAGAGTTGGATATGTTGATCACGTATCCGCAACCCAGTTTAGAGAATTTAGGGAAGTATTACGAAAGTGTGGATTACATTTCTCATACGGATAGCAAAAGGTCTTTATTTGAAAAAGCCTATCATTTTGTAAAAAGCATTGCACTTAAAAACAAGTTAGATTTAATTAATTCATTGCAATCCGGGAAAGGCAGCCTCTTAGATATTGGCGCTGGAACTGGGGATTTTCTATCAGTAGCCAAAGAAAACGGTTGGCATACGATAGGAGTGGAACCAAGCGAAAAAGCAAAAACGATCGCAAAAAAGAAAGGCATTTCATTTGTGGGTGACACGAGCGAATTAGAAAAGCATTCTTTTGATGTGATTTCGATGTGGCACGTTCTGGAACACGTTCCTAATTTAGAAAACCAAATTACAGAATTGAAGCGATTATTAAAACCGAACGGTACTCTTATTATTGCGGTTCCAAATTTCAAATCCTTCGATGCGCAACATTACGGAAATTTTTGGGCTGCTTATGATGTTCCCATTCATTTTTGGCATTTTTCGAAAACGGCCATAAAAAAAATTTTCGAAAAAGAAGAATTGAAATTGGTGAAAGTACTTCCAATGAAATTTGACTCTTTTTATGTAAGCTTGCTGTCGGAAAAATACAAAACAGGAAAAATGAATTACGTAAAAGCCTTTTTTGTAGGATTGCAGTCCAACTGGAAAGCAAAGCAGAATTTTGAGTATTCTTCACACATTTACATGCTAAAAAATAAGTAAAAGTTATTTTAAAAGCATCTAAAGGCGAGTTTTTGCGTAATTGGGACTAATTATAGGGATTTTTAAAAAGATTCGTTATTTAAAAGATATGTAAGCCGTTTTTAATAGTCTCGAATTATAGTTGAATCATTAATAATAATTAAATTCTATATCATAAAAAAAGTACCATTTTTTGAACTTTACGTCAATCCTGTCTATTTTTTTATATTTTTGTCAATAATACTTAAAACTAGAAATTCATCAAAATGAAATCAATGATCCAAGAATACCAAAAAAGCAATTTTAAAAATAGAAGTAAAAAAGCATTAGTACTAATCGCATTATCAATTTCAATTGTTGCTTGTAACAAACCTGCTGAAGCAGTCAAAGAAGTAAAAACGGCTTACGTAGATACTTCTGAATTAATGAAAGAATATACCGAGGCAAAAGATCTTGAATCAAAGTATAAATCAAAATCCGAAGAAAAAGGAAAACAGTTAGAAGCTGAAATCAATCGTTTCAAACAAGAAGCGGCAAACTTTCAAGCACAAGCACAAGCGAATGGTCAAGCATGGGCTCAACAAAAAGGGGCTGAATTGCAAAAAAGAGAGCAACAATTAGGGTATGCGCAACAGGCATTATCTCAAGAATTGCAAGCCGAAAGCGGAAAAGAAATGGATTCTTTAGTATCTGGTGTTAAAAAATTCATCAAAGCATACGGCAAAGAAAAAGGCTATGCATACATCTACGGTACAGGCGATGCAGCTTCAATTTTGTACGCTGAAGACAAATTTGATATCACAAAAGAAATCATCAAAGCTTTGAACGACAAATACAAAGCACCTGCAAAAACGGAAGAAAAAGCAGCAGTTAAAAAATAAAATTTTATATTAATTCAAAAAATTGCCTTCGTCTATAGTTAGATTGAAGGCATTTTTTTTGAAGCTATTTCCCGCTATCCGCTTCGATCTCTCGTTTAGAAAGTGTTTTTTCTTACCCATAAAAGGAGCTTCCGCTGGTCGCTCTTTTCCGGCCAGAAAACAATCACTTTCTAAATTTCGAGGATTTACGCTGCTATCGGGGCTAAAATAAAGTCAAATTATAAACCTAAAATGTTTTCCAAAAATTAAAGGAATATTACTAATTTTCAATACTTTAGCTTTATATATACACGCCTAATGCAAACTATCTCAGAAGCCGCTGCTTACACTTTACAATTCATCAATCAAACCCATAGATCTGTGTTCCTTACTGGAAAAGCAGGTACAGGTAAAACTACCCTTCTAAAGGAAATTATTCAAACGACGCACAAGAACACGGTGGTTGTAGCACCCACGGGAATTGCCGCTCTTAATGCAGGTGGAGTGACGATTCACTCGATGTTTCAGTTGCCGTTTGGAGGGTTTATTCCGGATAATTCATCGCCTCAATTTTCTGAAAGCACTAAATTTGAAACCAAAGCGACCTTGCGCAGGCATTTCAAAATGAGTGGTTTGAAGAAATCCGTGATTCGCAATATGGAATTACTCGTGATTGATGAAGTCAGTATGTTGCGTGCTGATCTGCTGGATGCCATGGATTACATGATGCAATCGGTTCGTAAAAAAAACACTCCTTTTGGTGGTGTGCAAGTCTTGTACATTGGCGATTTATTGCAACTTCCGCCGGTAATTCGAGATGAGGAATGGCGTACGCTGAAAACCTATTACAAAGGAAAATTCTTTTTCCATTCGCATGTGGTGCAACAAAATCCACCGTTGTACATTGAATTATCCAAAATTTTTCGCCAGACGGATGATACGTTTATCTCGGTTTTGAATAACCTGCGCAACAACCAGATTTCACAGGAAGATATCCAAACGTTAAACCAATATGTAAAGCCTGATTTTGATTTAAAAGCTAACAAGGGCTACATCACGTTAACCACACACAACAACAAAGCCGATTCCATGAATGCTCAGGCATTACAAGATTTAGATGGAAAATTAGTGTCCTACAATCCTGCAATAACAGGTGATTTTCCAGATAAAATTTTCCCGGTGGAACAAGAGCTAAAGCTAAAAGTAGGCGCACAGGTGATGTTTGTTAAAAATGATTTGTCTTTTGACAAGCACTATTTCAACGGAAAAATGGGTCTGATCAAATCGTTGGGAAGTCAAGAAATTCTAGTGCATTTTCCCGAAGAAAACAAAACTATCGAAGTCGAAAAATACGAATGGCAAAACATTCGCTATAAAGTAGATGCAACTACTAAGGAAATTGAAGAAGAAGTTTTGGGCACTTTTGTGCATTATCCCATCAAATTGGCGTGGGCTATTACCGTGCATAAAAGCCAGGGCTTAACGTTTGATAAAGCGGCGCTCGACGTATCGCAAGTTTTTTTGCCAGGACAAGCATACGTGGCATTATCGCGTTTGCGGTCTTTAGAAGGGCTTATTTTGCTTTCTCCATTGCGTATGAATGGCATTTCAAACGACCAAGATGTGATGGATTATGCGTTGAACAAAGCTTCGGATTCATTTTTAGCCAGTGCCTTGCATTTTGAAACTAAAAATTTCATCCACAACTATCTTATCAATACTTTTGATTGGAGTGATTTAGCACAAGAATGGCGCAATCACAAATTCAGTTACAGTGAAAAATCTGAAATTTCTGAAAAGTCGAAACATGCAACTTGGGCCAAAAAGCAAACAGAAGTTATCGAACAGCTTTTGGATCCATCCAAAAAATTTATATCGCAATTGAACAAACTATTTGGTCAGGAAACGGTTGATTTGAATCATATTTCAGAACGCATTGGTGCTGCTTTCACTTATTTCTTGAAGCCAATGGATGAATTGGTCTTTGAAATCCTTTGGAAAATTGAAGAAGTAAAACGCATCAAGAAAGTAAAAGCATTTTATGATGAATTGATTGTTCTCGAAGAACTGCAGACCAAAGCCGTCCTGCGCTTGATGAAAGCCAAATTACTGATAGAAACCGTGGTTGCCGGAGAAACCATTTCGAAAGAAAAGCTAACATCCTCAGAAATAAAGAAATACATTAGCCGAAAAACAGAAGCGATTCAGAATCAGTTCAAAGAACTAAACATTACCTTGATTGATGACGATAAAGACGTGCAGCGATACACCGCAAAAAAGGTTAAAACAGCGGTAACCAAGAAATCAACCGTTCAGGAAACCTATGAATTATGGGTCGAAAAAAAATCTATTGCTGAAATCGCCACCATCAGAGTGTTAACCAAACAAACGATTTACTCGCATTTCGTTAAATTGATTCAGACGAAAGCGGTAGCTATCTCGGAAGTTTTACCAGAAGATAAACTGCAGAATTTGGCAGCGGCCTTTGCAGGATACCGAGAAGAATCGCTCAATGCCTTAATGGAAAAACACGGACAAAAATTCTCTTGGGAAGAGGCGAGGATGTATAAAGCGAGTTTGAATTAGGATTATTATTTATTCTGACAGCAGAGTGGTTGTGGTTTTTAAGAATGAATCTTTGCGCTATATGTTCTAATCTTTTCTTTTTTTAAGATTAAAAGAAAAGCGTTTCCACTGCTTTGGTGTTCATCATTATTCCTGTTTTTTATAACTAGTAGTAGCATATAAATATATTTTTTCTATATTTGAAATAATGACATACTAAGGCTTTTTTCAGACCTAACAAAATAGCGAGCTTATAAACTATGAAATGATAAAAAATGAAAAACTATTTATTTTTATTGTGACGCTAGGATTTTTGCCTGCAATCAACACAAAGAAATTGAAAATATATCATGTGAGTAGATAAAAGGTAGTAAAACGAAGCAAATGAAAACTATTGAAAAACAAGTCAGAGGTTTTGATAATGCTATGTTGGAAATGGGTTATCGTTACCAAGAATTGTATTAGGGATGACAAGACCAGAATTGGGACTATGCCAATTATCAATTAGAAAAAATAAAAATCGCAATTGAAAACGGACTTGAACGAATAGCTAAAAGAGCAAAATTAGCAAAACACTTTTTGACTTATGTATTGCCACAAATGAAAAAATCGTTAGAATGGAAAGACACAGCCCTTTTCAATAAAGATTTTCAAACCTTAATAATCAACTGTAATCGTTGCCACGCATTGGAGAAAGTGCCTTTCTTTACTGTAAAAATTCCAACAGACAGACAATCACCAATTTGCAAATAATTATGTTTCAAAAATTTATCCACACAGACAACTCAAAAACAAGTATTTTAATTCGTTTGATGGTTGGAGCTGTTTTTCTCTCTGAAGGCATACAAAAATTTCTTTTCTCTGAAACATTAGGTGCTGGACGCTTTGAAAAAATCGGTTTGCCATCCCCTGAATTCTTAGGAAGTTTTGTGGGCACTGTAGAAATACTTTGTGGTGCATTGCTATTACTTGGACTATTCACTCGTTTTGGAAGCATTCTGTTAATCATTATTATGCTTGTTGCTATCGCAACAACCAAAACCGAAGTTTTAGCCAAAGAAGGATTTTGGAGAATGCTTCATGGAAGCCGAACAGACTGGGCTATGCTTTTAGGCAGTAATTTTCTTTTAATCAAAGGCGGTGGCAGATGGTCAATAGATAACAAGCTAATGAAAAATGGAAAGTAAAGCCGAATTAAAAGAGTTAGCAAAGCTTTTTTTAAAATTAGGCGTTATTGGTTTTGGGGGTCCTGCGGCACATATTGCAATGATGCAAAGCGAAGTAGTTTCAAAAAGGAAATGGTTCACTGAACAACATTTTCTTGACTTAATTGGGGCGACAAATTTAATACCTGGCCCAAATAGCACAGAAATGGCAATTCATATCGGACACGAAAAAGGCGGTTGGAAAGGTCTAATTGTAGCCGGTGTTTGTTTTATTTTACCAGCCGTATTCATCACAGGTATTTTTGCCTGGCTTTACAAACAATATGGTCAATTGCCCGAAGTGCAACCATTTATCTACGGAATAAAACCGGCAATTATTGCCATTATACTAGTGGCAATATACCCTTTAGCGAAAAAATCGTTGAAATCCACAGAATTAATAATAATCGGAATGATTGTTTTGGTTAGTTCTTTGCTTCACATTAATGAAATTTATCTAATGTTTGGAGCAGGATTGTTTGCCCTTTTTTTGGCTTATGTGCGTAATAATAAGCAAAACAGTGTAAAAAATTTGCTTCCATTAACAATATTGCAAATCACAAACACGGAAATAACTTCTGCAATTAATGTAAACTTATTTTGGATTTTCTTAAAAATTGGCGCGATACTTTACGGGAGCGGTTATGTTTTGTTTGCATTTCTTGATACAGAATTAGTATCAACAGGACTTTTAACAAGACAACAACTGATTGATGCGATTGCGGTTGGGCAATTTACGCCTGGACCCGTTTTTTCTTCTGTAACTTTTATTGGTTATCAAATCAACGGTTTTACAGGAGCAATCGTCTCCACAGTCGCAATTTTTTTACCATCATTTGTTTTTGTTGCATTACTCAATCCATTGGTAAATAAAATGCGGAACTCAAAACTATTCTCTGCATTTTTGGATGCTGTTAATGTGGCTTCGGTAGCAATCATTATAGCAGTTTGTTTAGATATGGGGAAAGACACAATTACAGATTGGCGGACAATATTCATTGCGGTTTTAAGTATTGTATCAACATTTCGTTTTAAGAAATTGAATAATGCATTTGTTGTTTTAGGTGGTTCACTTATTGGTTATTTACTGTCATTGCTATGAAATCTAGTGCGCTAGAAAAAGAAGGGCTAATGCACCACATCGCTTTGACAAAAGTTCCGGTTTAATAATTGATTCAACAGCTTTACTACTTATCAATAGTGTAGGAAGTAGCATCGCGTTTACTCTTTTTGTAACAAATTTCTACTTTTATCAAAACTACATAACCTGGCTTTTGCAACGTTGCTTTATAAAGCGAAAAAAGGATTAAATCGTTAGCATTGAAGGACTTTTATAAGAAATACAAAAATGTGTTTTTACAACGCCATTAATCCTTAAAAAAACTTTTCTCTTGGGGAAATATAATCAACTCGCAAGCTACTTAAAAACTCATCAAATAGTACGTAAAACGCTTAAATTAGATCAATTCCCTAGCCCAGATAGTAGCGGCATCCTCTTGTAGTCTCGTTTTTAACGAGACTACAAGAGATATAGCGGATAGCTGGAAATAGCTCCTAAAAAAAATCCCCAAATCGCTTTCACTTTTTGGGGACCGTCTTAATCACGAAGATTTTATTTTTTTATAAGGATTGAATCAGGATCCAAGCTTCTGGATTGTGCTTTTCATTGATTTCTTGTTTCGCTTTTTCAGCTTCGGCAAAAGTAGCGTAACTTCCGTATAAGACAGGGAAATAACCGTTTTTGTTGGGAGCAATGCGTTTGGCGTCATATCCTAAGCGCGTTAAAATGCGCAACGTTTTATTGGCATTTTTCTCTTCTCGATAAACGCCTGCCATAATGTGGTACGGCATTTTTATTTCGGCAGTCGATTTTACGGTTAGAGTTACCGCCGGAATGGGACTTTCAATAAAGAAAGTAGCTTCTTGAATCTTGTTTTGTACTTGTTTTTGAACGGCAGTTTCAACCAGAATGGTTTCTGAGGCGATTTGGTTTTGATACATTGGGTACCCAATACTTCCTGCAATTCCCAATCCTAACACAAAAATAGCGGCATATTTTAAATAGGAATTAGCTGATTTGGTTTCCTCAGGAATCATAGTGAGGATTTCTTTTTCTTCTAGTGCTGCAAATTCTTTTTCAAAGATTTCTCTTTTTACTAGTGGAGAAACAAAAGGAGCCAACCCAAAAGAACTTGTCAAATAATTAGTTTGATCGTAGGGAGTGAAAACGATGTTTTTGTCCGCGTTCAAACGAAGATCTCCCACATTTTTTATAGAAAAAAGTTCGTTTTCTTCTAAGGCTTTTTTCCAATTAAAAACTTCGTACTGAATCGCGCTTACAGCATATTCATACGATGTTTTCTCCGCTAAGGCAATATGATTGGCTAGAAGACCATCATTATTCTTTAGATTCGCATTGAAAGCGATCATTTTTTTAGGAGGAGAAAACGAATTTGAACTTTCGTTTCGTTTAGCCGATTGGATTTCGGTTAAAAAAGCTCCAAAACCCGGAACGGTTACACATTGATAACGGTATAAAAGCTGCGCGATGTATAGTTCGATTTTCATAGTTACAAAGTTATACAACGAAAATAGTTATCAAAATTTTATTCACAATTTTTATTAACAATCCGCATAAAAATTTATACATTTCACCTTCAAATAATTAGCATGAAAGAGCAGGATTTATTTTATTTATTGGCATTGCAAAGAATTGAAGGAGTAGGGGACATCATGGCCAAAAAGTTGCTGACGCATTTTGGCTCTGCAGCAGCTGTTTTTGATACCAAGGCTTCACAACTTGCTGGCATTGATGGAGTGGGATCCATTTTGCTAAAAAATTTAAAAGACAAGTCTGTTTTTGAAAAAGCAACTTTGGAACTGGAGTTTATAAAAAACAATGAAATTAATGTCGCTTACTTTCAAGATGAAAATTATCCAGAACGACTGAAACATTGTATTGATGGACCGTTATTGCTGTTCACCTCAGGGAACATCAACTTACAAAACAGAAGAATAATTAGCATTGTAGGAACGCGTCAGATTACCTCTTACGGAATGGAGTTTTGTCGAAAATTGATTGAAGATTTGGCACCGCTCGACCCCATAATCGTTAGCGGTTTTGCGTACGGAGTAGATATTGTGGCGCATCAACTTGCCATGGAACACAACCTACAAACGGTAGGAGTAGTGGCCCATGGTTTAAACCAAATCTACCCGAAAACCCACAAAAAATATGTTGCTAAAGTCGAGCAAAATGGGGGTTTTATGACCGAGTTTTGGAGTTCATCCAATCCTGATAAAGAAAATTTTGTTCGAAGAAATCGCATTGTAGCAGGAATGTCAGAAGCGACAATCGTAATTGAATCTGCGGATCGCGGTGGTTCATTGATTACGGCAAATATGGCAAACGACTACAACCGCGATGTTTTTGCCGTTCCAGGTCGTGTAACCGATAAATACAGCCAAGGCTGCAACAACTTAATCAAAACTCAAAAAGCAAATGTGCTCACTAGCGCTGCGGATTTGATTTACATACTGAATTGGGATATTCAAAAAGACTCAAAACCCATACAAAAACAATTGTTTGTCACTTTGGAGGAAGACGAACAAAAGGTCTACGATTATTTGTTAAAAACAGGCAAAGAATTAATGGATATTATTGCCTTGCGATGTGATTTCCCCATTTATAAAATATCAGGCATGCTATTGAACATGGAGCTGAAAGGTGTTATTCGGCCGTTGCCGGGGAAATTGTTTGAGGCGATTTGATTGTAAACATATAAGTCATGAAAGCTTTTGTGAAATAACAGTAAACTTAAAAAAACTTACGTGACTTATATGTTGAAAAAATAGATTGCTATACTTGAAACCCCAATTTTTCTCTTACTCGAGCCAGCACGCCAGTGGCAACAGCCACCGCTTTCTCAGCGCCAATTTGCTAATTTTGTCAAGCTTGAAATGAATCTATTAGATTGCTCTTAAGCGCTATCCGTGCACGATAAATTTAGTACTTATCCAACCGATTGTGGTCAACTATCTATTTGAATAGAAGTGTGATTTTTGTAGAGTACGATTTTCACATGAAATCATATATATTTGAGGTAAACTAAAACCAAATTTTTAATTTCCATTATTTTTTTTTAGGATATAAAAAGCGAGTAAAACTGTAAAAACCATCATAGGAATCATGTAATTTCCTAAATTTAAGGCCGGTGGTTCCTCTATTCCAACAGGAGTTGGTGGCGTTTCAACAAAACTAAAACTAAAAACTTTAGTATTTGATAAAAATAAGAGGGCTGGGAATAAACCGGTTCTGTAATTTCCGAAATTGTTTGATTTTTTCATATCTGATATTAAAGTTCAATCTATAATTAGTGTGCTTATATTAAATACTAATCATGGAATAAATATGCGGCACTAGCTACTACCATTGTTTATTTCCAAGCACAAAGTTCTAATCATTGGAAACTAATAACAAATTACGAGGATTTTTTTTTAAGTGTACAACTAGAAGTAGCAATTGAAACTGTGAGGGGATAAATGGCTCCTTAGTGCAGTTATTAGGAAAATAAATACTTCTTAATTTGGTAAAATTTGTGTATAATCACAATACAGGTAGGCAGGCATTTAAAATAAATATATATTTTGTTTAAAAAAGATGTTTTTTTAAATCATTTTTTAAACATAAGTAATTGGAATAAAATAATGCCGTCTTATGTTGTCTACTTGTGATATTTTTCGTTTGAGAGAGAGATATAACAGTGAAATAGAAGATATTGCGGTATTGAAACACTTGCATTAAAATAGCCCTAATTATACTGTTAGAAAACGCAGTCATTGCATTATTTTATCAAATCAGAAACACAACATTAAAGATCTTGCTTTCGTTTTTAATGTCAGCCGTAGAACGATTGAACGCTGGTTTGATAAATGGGAAGAAATCGGAATTGATTCCTTGGCTGTAGCCGAAGGGAGAGGTGCGAAAACCCGTTTAAAAGAGTATTCAAAAGAGGTTTCTGAGCAACTAGAAATTCATAATAGAAATTTAAAAAATGTATTGAATTACTTTGAAGAAAAACACAATATTATAATCTGCAAAAAAACATTGCAGAATTTCTTAAAAGATACTGGGCTATAGCTGGAAACGGGTGCGACTCTCTTTAAAAAATAAACGTAATTAAGAACAATTTCGAATGAAACTAATACAAATAGAAACTTTAAAGAGTTTGGAAAATGATGGATATATCGATTTGTATTTTGGTGATCAAAGTCATTTTCGATTGACTCCAAATGTTCCTTATGCTTGGCAAACTATAGAAAATGCAATATTATTACCCGCCTCTAAAGGGAAATATTTGAATGTGGTTGGAATGATGACTCGTAAAAATAAGCTTATTTTGAAATACTTGAAAGCACTTTTAATTCTGACAGATTAATCTGTTTTATGGATCGTTTTGTAGCAAAAACAGTTAGAAAAACAGTCGTAATTCTTGATAATTCTCCAATACATAAATCAAAAAAATTTATGGTTAAAATTGAATAATGGAAATAAATAGATGTGTTGATTTATTTTTTGTCTCCGTACTCGTTCGAGTTAAACTTAAAGAAATACTATGAATACGAACAAAATAGCAATAACTGGGTTTTGAGGCTTACTAGTCATTTCAAAATATAAAGGAAAACTTAAATTTTATTTTAACAATTTTGGAAAAAAATACGACATTAAATTTTAACCATTGCTTAATTGGGAGAACTTAGTTTTTAATGTGCATTAATAAGTTTAAGAAATTCCTTAGTAATTGGTTTTACCTGAAAAAAAACAACGTTTTGATCTATGCTTGACCGTACAATGTCAAAATCATCAATTGTTGATGAAATAATGAATGCCTTACAGTATCTTTTTAAAGTAGGGGAAAGTTTATTGTATTCCTCCAAAAACTCAAATCCTGACATTAATGGCATGTATATATCTATAAAAATCACCTCTGGTAATAATGCAATATTTTCCTGATGGTCCTGCAAGTATTTTAATGCTTCTTTTCCAGAGGAATATTCTAAAACTTTTTTACCAAAATTATTTTTAATAATGATGCGTGATGATATGTAGAGATCAGTAAAGTTGTCATCTATGATCATCACTCTTTCAAATTTTGATTTTAATTCTTCTATCATGATTTTTTTTTTTTTTTTTAATAGGTAATTAGAATAGCTTTTTTTGAAAGAATTTGAATGAAACCCTGCACTATTTAAACTATTTATCTTTGAGTTCTAATCTTTAAGCTTTATAAATTTGTTAAAATCTTCTTGTCGTCTTTTTGCAACAGGTAAAATAATTCCATTTGAAAATTCGCAAAAATACCCGTCTTTTTTGGAAATTTTGGCAATCTGCCTAAGATTAATAATGTAGGAATGATGAATTCTAAAAAAATAATTGTTATCGAGAATGGCACTATATTCGCCTAAATTTCTGCTTGACATTATTATTTTTCCATCAATAAGATGAAAGCAGGTATATTTTCCATCTGCTTTGCAAAAAATAATTTCTGACATGCGAATCAATTCAATTTTGTCTAGTGATGCAACGGCGACAAATTCATTACTCTGGCTTTGTGCATTCAGAATATTGATATTGTTTATTTTTTGATCCTGATAGCTGCGTTCCATTTCAATTATTCTAATCACTTTATAAATGGCCAAGATAACGTTGTTGAATTCTATTGGTTTTAATATAAAATCGATAGCATTGTATTTGAACGCTTTTACGGCATAATGTTCATGTTCCGATATGAATACCAGTTTTGGAGTATTGAACATCAGTTGATTTAGCATTTCAAAAAAAGAATCATCTTTAAATAATAAGTCTACGAATATGACTTCCGGTTTTTTTAATTTAATCAAGTTTATTCCCTCATTTACCGAAGTCGCATCCCCAATTATTTTCATAATCATAAAGTTTTCTTCAACAAATTTTTCTAAAAGTGTTAAAGTCTCTTTATTCTTGCTAATAATTATGGCATTGATTTGAATCATATTTTTGTTTTCAATTTTTATTTCTACAGAATATCGCAGTAACGCTCAGTTCTTCTTTATTATTTTGGGTTTTTTTGAAGGAAAAATAGCGATTATTTTTATCTGACTACATGCTGTCGAGAAATTCTTTTGTAATCGTTTTTACTTGGAAAGCAACAACATTTACATCATCGTTTGCTCGTTTAATATCGTTTTCATCAATAGAAGACGAAATTATATAAACTTTGCATTGTTTTTTTAGAGCGGAGGAGAGTTTATCATATTTTTCCATAAATTCAAATCCTGACATTAGAGGCATATAGATATCTACAAAAATTATTTGGGGCAATTCCGTAAAATTACCCTGATTTTCCTTTAAAAACTCCAATGCTTTTATAGCAGAGGTATATTGGTCAATTTTCTCTGTAAAATTATTTTTTGTCATTATTCTAGAAGTAACATAGAGGTCAATAGTATTGTCATCAATAAGCATCACTCTATGAAATTTTGATTTTTTGTCTGTCATAATCTAAAATTTTTTAAAGTAATATCAAAAGTGGTACCATCATTAATTTGTGAATGGACCTCAATAGTACCTTCTAATTTTTCTACCGTGTCTTTTACAATATATAAACCAATGCCGGAACCGTCTGATTTACTTGATATTCGAAAAAACATATCGAATATTTTATCTTGATACTTTGTTGCAATACCTATTCCATTATCAGCTATTGTGAGCTGAAGCATTTCTTCCTCTATCTTTCCTGTCACTTTAATATATCTTTTGGTATCGATAGGTTTATGATATTTAATGGCATTGGAAATAAGATTTTCTATTATAGTATTGAAGCGCATCTTATCCGTACAAAAAGAAGTATGCTCCTGAATGTCAATTTCAAAATGAATCCCTTTGGCATGGGATATATTTTGAAGGGCATGAACAATATTTAAAATGGTTTTTTTGACTGGGAATATTTGTAATTCTATACCTGTCCGATTATTTTGTGAATAACTTAAAATTTTTCTGATAAATTCATCAAGACGATTGATGTTAATCTTTATCATCTCGACATGCTCTAGCGTTTCCGGTTCGTTACTTTCGTCCTCGATGATTGAAACGAGTCCTTGAATTGACGTTAACGGGGAACGTAAATCGTGAGAAACGCTATATACAAAACGGTCTAATTCTTTGTTTGTCTTAAGCAGGTCCGTATTAGCTAGGATTAATGCTGCGGCTTGTTTTTGTTTATCTTCGTGTTGTAAGGCTAGTTCTTTGTTACGAAGTTCCAATGCCTTTTGTGCCACTTTGTTTTCAGTGATATCCGTTAGCACATTCACAGCGCCTGTAACTTTGCCTACGGAATTAATAAAGGGAACAGCATGAGGAATTACATCGCGCCTTTCGCCATTTGCACGTTCGATAATGATTTCCATACCAGATATAGTTCTGCCTTCTTTCAAGGCGATTGCCATGGGGCACAAATGTAAAGGGATTACTTGTCCATCGTTGTTTAAAATATTCCACGAGCCGCACCACAACTCTTTTCCTATTTCCGGTTCTCTGCCCCACAATGCAGCAGCTGCCTTATTAAAAATTGTTATTTTTCCATCGGCATCGCAAGCATATGCTGCCACAGGCAATTCTCGTATAAGATCCCGATATAGTTTTTCACTTTCTTCAATTTTCATACGTGACAATACTTGTTCGGTTACGTCTATCCCAAAAAATAAAATACCATCAATTGTGTCGTCAATGTCGCGGTGCGCTTGGTATAGAATATTAAGATATTTATCTTCAAGGTTTCCATTGCCTTGAGAATCGAATTTAAACAGCATTTCGTTAGCGCTGAACGGTTTGCCTGTAGTATATACGGCATCCAGAATTTCAAAAATGCCCTGACTCCTTAATTCAGGTAGCACTTCCATTACCGTTCTACCAATAATGTCTTTTTTATCAATTAATTTTAAATACAAAGGATTTGCCAATTCATAGACATACTCAGGACCTTTTAAAATTCCGATAAAAGAAGGTGACTGTTCGTAAATGTCTAGAAATCGTTGTCTCTCTACTAGGTAGGCTTTTTCTAATTTTTTTTTCTCTGAGATGTCTTTGGCGGTACAATAAATCAATTTGTCAATGTCATCCCATTGAGCACTCAACATAATGTACACAATAAATCCATTTTTATGAATAATTCTAGTTTCGAATATCTTTACAGGATTGCCATTTCTGACATCTTGATCAATATTAAATATAGTTTCTTGATCTTCTGGATGTATAAAATCACTATATTTTTTACCTATTAATTCATGCGGTTCATATCCCCAAATACTTTTAGAAGCTGCGTTAATCTGCATAATCCTTTTTTCTGCATCAATGGAACAAATTAGATCCATCGAAGCGTTCATTATTTTATGCAGACCATTTAGGGCTTCTTGTAACTCTGCGGCTGTATTTGCTTTTTGCTGTTCCGCTTTTTTATGTTCAGACAAATCCTTAATGGTCATCGAAGTCATTTCAAAGCCTTTTACGTCCTTAAATACTGCTGAGGTTACTTCTCCGGGAAAAAAACTGCCATCTTTGCGTTTAAAGGTAAGTTCACCCCTTGTACGTCCCGTAAGATTGCGCTCTTCTAAGAGTACAGGTAACCGAGAATCTGTAAGGTCAACAATAGCAGATCTTCCAGATTTGCAAATCTCCTCTTTGGTCATTTGAAAAATTCCACAAGCAGCAGAATTGGCCTCCAGTATTTGTCCATCCTTTACCGTGAGAAGAATAGCGTCCAAACTGCTCTCGATTAAACTACGGTATTTTGACTCATTTCGCCATAGTTCATCCTTAAGATTCTCTTCATTTTGCCGAAGGACAACGTTATATTTTATTTGCGAAGCTTCTTTTAAAGCTCTGGAAATTTTTTGATCTAGAGAAGATATGTTTTTTTTTAATACGATATCCGACACACCTTGTTTGAGTAGTTCAATACAATCTTCTACCTCTATTTTATCTGCAATAAGTATAAAAGGGATTGGAGGATATATATTTGTAATTCGTATAACATCATTTGCAGTAGCATAAGTTAAAGAATATCCAGAAAGTATAATGTCAGGTTGGGAATTATGCATTGCTTTCTCCAATTCATTGATTGTTTTAATACTTTCAGCTGCGTAGCTAAAACCAGTACAATCTAGTTCATATGTAATCAAACTAAACTCGATAGTGGCGCTTTCTAAAATTACTATTTTAGTTGTCATATGATGTAGTTTATTTTTTGTGGTATTTGATTTTGAAACTCTAAGCTACTTTGACTAAATTAATAATATAGGTTTGTATTTAATTTTAATTAAGAGCGTTAATTTTTGATATGCGTCAATAAAATAATATTTAAAAAATAATTCTAAGTAAATGAAAAATAGCTAATTTTTTCCAAAGAGAAAGTTAAAAGTAATAAGTAGTGGGTTTTTAAGGATAAGTGAGTTAAAAAGGAACATATTGCGTTTAGGTTCCTTTTGAAATGTATAGCAGTTTGGTGATAAAAATTCAGTTATTACAAGATACAATCACTCTTTTCCAATTTCCGTTAAAAGAGTGTTAGTTATTTCTGCTGCGAAGTTGAACTACAATTCTTCTGCAAATTTGCGTTAAAAAGTAATTGGAATTCATTTAATTTTGCTACCTAGTAGTTGATATTTATTTTTAAAACGTAATTCAAAATTAATTACATTTGTATTTTCTTCATAAAGGAAATATGTTTCAGAAATTCCAAGTGTATATTTGAATTTACCGATCTCAATTTGTTCGCTATGAAATATTTCTTGAGAATAAATAGAATAATTAAATATGCAAGTGATGAATAGAATTATATTTTTTGTCAAAGTCATAATGTTGAGTATTTAATTTAAAATCCAAATTCTTATCGATTTAACGCCTCCATTAGGCGAGGTATTAAACTTACGACTACTTCCAAAATCTTTTCTATAATTATTTATTTTTAATATTTTTTACTGAGACACAGCAAATTTTGCCAGTTACTTTATTTACTAATAATCCAATTAATTTCCTTTGTTTTATACCAAATTCTAGTACTCCCAATTTAATACCAACATTTATATAACCTAATAATGTAATTTTCGCTTGTTTTTTATCATGGAATGTAGAGTAATATTTGGGTTATCAGTTGACTTTTTACACGGTGGGTAACACTTTATTTTGAATTTATTTAAATTAAAAAAAGTTGATTGAAACGGATATCAATCAACTTTTTGGAACATTATATTTAATAGTACCCAGAAAAGTTTTCTTCAACTTTTTTGGACTTTAAACCTAATATTTAATATATTAATTTAGTGAGATTAAAATTGTATTAGATTTACGTTGATTAAAATTTCCAGATGTAATATCAATTTTAATGTTTTTTTTATCCTCATATACTTTTACAATATTTATATTGATAAAATTCTCCAATAAATATAATTTGCAAATTGGCAGTTCTCCAAATTCGCATTTTGATAAATACAAATTATTGGAAACTTCACCTGATTCTTCGTTTTTTGCACTACCCGGTGGGTTTTTGATGATAACAATATTAACTAAATTGTCAACTAAAGTGTAAGATTGAAAATAATTTATATTTCCAATTAAATTTTTTAATTTAAAATTTTTTAACTCTTTAGCTTCTAAGTTTTGAGATTTGCAACTTACGGTTGTCATAATAAATAGTATTAAAATAATATTTTTCATAATTATATTTTAAGGATTAATAACTTTGAACAGATACATGAATATGGTCTTGGTGTCCGCCAATAGGCCAATTTAGATTCACAGATCCGTTAGGTAGTGTCTTGTGTTTAAAAGAAGGACCAAAATTCTCTCTGATTTTTGAATAATCATCAAAAGCATCTTGCAGGGCTTTTACTTGAATATTATTCCCTAAATTAATCATTTTTATGCCATTAATTCTACTAATATCAACAGCAGTGCCCCTTGTGTGATTACTTGTAGAGGAATGGATACCATTTGTAGTTGCCGCAATATATATTGAGTTAATTTTATTAGAATTGTCTAATTTGCTGTTTGCTAAATTTATTGCAAAAATTATACTATTTACTAAATCTACAGCAACTTCATTGTTTGAATTTTTATTATCGCTTTGAGTGGTTCCAAAGGTTATGCTCAATGTAGAACCATCATTCAGAATAATACTATTTGGAATCAATTGTTTTGGACCAGTATAATCAATATTATCGTTATCAGAATCGCCCATAAACCCATCTGCTGAGTAGCCATCATTATTTAACATTGAATTGATTAGCTGTTGAGTAAACTCTCTAGTCTCATTATTCAAATGGTTTTGCAAGAGATAGTTAAAAATTTCTTGTTTTGTTTGATTTGTTTGGCTTGATAGCCATTGACTATTTTGAAGTAAGACTTGAAAAGTTTGATATTTATTTATTAACATTTCTTCAAAATTGAATAGATTACTTTCAAAAGAAAGAAATGTTGTAAACATATTCATTGCATTTATAGCATTTATTTGATTCTGCTGTTCGTTAAAGTCATTATAGCGAAAATAATCTACAATTGATGGAACTAACCAATCATTTATTAAATTTGCATTAGAATAGTTGTGGTTTACCAAATTATTATAGGCGGGGTTTAATCTCAAAAAATTATAAATTTGATGGTAAAACATATAACTCTCATTACTGAAACTTGGTTCTCCTTCATATGGCTCAGGAACATTTAGTAAATTTAAAATAGTAGCACCACCGCCACCACCGCCACCACCGCCACCGAAAGTATCGGGCGGAACTATACTCTTAATTGTATCCACACAAACGACAGTAGTTCTAATTTCATAATACGCATCATTTGTTAAGCCATTGTCACAAGATTGTCCTGGCATGTGTCCACCACCATGCGAACAAGGAATCGCAACAACATAACTTGTATTGTAACAACTAGAAGTTTTATTGTTATTTTTTTTAGAACTATCGATTACTGGTTGTCCTTTTAAAAAAACAGTTTTTGCAAATAACTCATTATTAGTATTGTATATTTCAATAATGCCGGTAAAATTATCAACATCCAAATTATAAGTAGGTAATGTTGGGATGTATTTTACAAAACCTGCTTTTTCGATTCCTGATATTTCTTTATTAATTATGAAATATTTAAAATAGGGCGTTAAAGATGTATATGAATTTAGCCTTAAAGAATAAGTTATATACTCATTAGGTTTAGTTATTTTTTGGAAAATGGAATTTTTAGAACTAGATAAAGTGATTTTATTGTTTTTTAACAGTTCGTCTGAATTTGTTAAGTGTTTAATATTAGCCACAAATTCAATAATTTCAATCTTTTTTAATTCATTAAGTAATTGATCTTTGGAAATGTTTTCAGTAGTCATTTTTGCATTTTGAGAATCCTTTGCTTCTTCATTTTCAAGCTGACAATCGCTCATCGAGAATGCTAGGACAAAAAGAAGAAAAAATTTGCTAATGAAGCTTTGTGGTCTGTGGTTTGTGGTTTGTTTCATCGTTTGGTTTATAAAGTTAATACTATTCATTCAAATAGACTTTACCAAACGTATAGAAAATATGTTATAAATGAAATACCCACTTTTAGTGATATTTTAAAAAAAATCTCCTTCAGGGTTTTAAACCCTGAAGGAGATAAGTGGAATGAATGGTGACTAAAAAGGCATAGCTTATTATTGAGGATTTTAATAATTTGCGAATCTGCGGTTCATTTTTACAAGTCTAGAATTATAGGTTATTGCATTTCAAACCCTAATTTTTCTCTTACTCTCGCCAGAACACCATTGGCCACTGCCGCCGCTTTTTCGGCACCAATTTTCAATAACGCATCAACTTCGGCGAGGTTATTCATGTAATACTCGTATTTTTCTCTTTCGGTTTTGAATGTTTCTGTAATCAATTCAAACAAAGCTTGTTTGGCATGACCATAACCATAATTTCCACCAAGGTAATTAGCAGTCATTGTGGCTAATTGTTCTTCATTGGCCAATAATTTATAAACAGCAAAGGCATTACAAGTATCTGGATTTTTAGGATCTTCTAGTGGCGTGCTATCCGTTTCGATACTCATGACTTGTTTGCGCAAGGCTTTATCGTCTAGGAATATATTGATGATATTATTGGCTGATTTACTCATTTTCCCACCATTAGTGCCGGGAATAAGCATACCGTCCTTTTGTATTATCGCTTCGGGAATTACAAAAGTTTCACCCATCTGATGGTTGAATCTTGAGGCTACATCGCGAGTAATTTCAAGGTGTTGCAACTGATCTTTCCCTACAGGAACTAGTTCAGCATCATATAATAAAATATCGGCAGCCATCAACATTGGATATGAAAATAAACCTGCATTTACATCTTCTAATCTATCTGCTTTATCTTTAAAAGAATGTGCTAGGGTCAACCGTTGAAAAGGGAAAAAACAACTCAAATACCAAGACAATTCTGCTGTTTGTGGTACATCCGATTGTCGGTAAAAAACGACTTTGTTTACGTCTAATCCACAAGCCAACCAAGCTGCTGCAGTACTGTAGGTATTGGTTCTTAGTAATTCTCCGTTTTTTATTTGCGTTATCGAATGCAAGTCGGCAATGAAAAGAAAGGATTCGTTTTCAGGTTTATTTGATAATGCTATTGCGGGGATGATTGCGCCAATTAAGTTGCCTAAATGTGGTGTTCCTGTACTTTGAACGCCTGTAAGTATTTTTGCCATTGTAATTTTTAACTTTAACCGCAAAGTTCGCAAAGTATTTCGCAAAGTTCGCACGGATTGTAATTTTTTCTAACTGTAAAGTCGCCAAATTTAATTCTTTTACTGCTATTTCCATTCGATTTCTTACTTTTGGCCCTATGAGAGGATTAAAAATTATATTTTGGACACTTTGGCGCATATGGTTTTATGTTTTAATGACCATTCCCATACTGGTTATGTTTCCTTTTTTAGTGCTTTCCATTTTGACGGAAAGCGGTTATCCATACTTTTTTAAGATGGCTAGAATTTGGGCCAAATTCATTCTTTTTGGAATGGGTTTTTATTATAAAATTGACA
Organism: Flavobacterium fryxellicola; assembly: GCF_900143245.1. Classification (GTDB taxonomy): domain Bacteria; phylum Bacteroidota; class Bacteroidia; order Flavobacteriales; family Flavobacteriaceae; genus Flavobacterium; species Flavobacterium fryxellicola. Next base: position 445,834 of record NZ_FRDK01000001.1, on the reverse strand, counting down.
AAAATCAAGACCTGCAGTCTGACAAAAGTTACATGATTGTAGCCAATCACACCTCAATGGTCGATATTATGCTAATGCTTGCCACTGTAAAAAATCCTTTCGTTTTTGTCGGAAAAAAGGAATTGTCAAATATTCCTTTGTTTGGATTTTTCTATAAAAGAACCTGTATTTTGGTAGACAGAAGTTGTTCAAAAAGCCGAATGGCGGTATTTAATCGGGCGCAAAAAAGAATAAATCAAGGATTAAGCATTTGTATATTCCCAGAAGGTGGTGTTCCGGATGATGAATCGGTACTATTGGATACTTTTAAAGATGGTGCCTTCCGCTTGGCGATAGAACACGAAATTCCTATTGTTCCCATTACATTTGCGGATAATAAAAAAAGATTTTCCTACACTTTTTTTAGTGGAAGCCCTGGTGTTATGAGAGTCAAAATTCATTCTCATGTTGAAACATTAGGAAAAATAGGCGAGGATAGAAAAGTAATTCGGGAAGAAGTAAGAGCTATCATTTATTCTCAATTACAAGAATTCGAAAACACTGAAGACGAAAATAAGTTTGCTTTTTAAAAATTATTATAAAAAAAGAGTTCACCTTGGTGAACTCTTTGTAATTTTATGCTTCTGCTAATTCTTTTATTCTAGCTTTAATTTTTTCCTCTAATTCATCGGCTAATTCTGGATTGTCTTTAATCAAAGACTTAACAGCATCGCGACCTTGTCCTAATTTGGTTTCACCATAACTGAACCAAGATCCCGCTTTTTTGATGATTTCAAATTCTACTGCTAGATCTAAAATCTCGCCAGTTTTTGAAATCCCTTCCCCATACATAATGTCAAATTCAGCGATTTTAAAGGGTGGTGCGACTTTGTTTTTTACCACTTTTACTTTGGTTCTGTTCCCAAGAACATTATCACCATCTTTAATCTGTGTGGAACGACGGATATCCAAACGAACTGATGCGTAAAACTTTAATGCATTTCCTCCAGTTGTTGTTTCTGGATTACCAAACATAACTCCAATTTTCTCTCTTAACTGGTTAATAAAGAATACTGTACAATGTGTTTTGCTAATGGTTCCTGTTAGTTTACGTAAAGCTTGCGACATCAAACGGGCGTGAAGACCCATCTTTGAATCTCCCATTTCACCTTCAATTTCACTTTTTGGAGTCAAAGCAGCAACCGAGTCAATTACAACGATGTCAATTGCTCCTGAGCGAATCAAGTTCTCCGCAATTTCAAGTGCTTGTTCACCATTGTCAGGTTGTGAAATAATTAGATTTTCGATATCTACTCCTAACTTCTCCGCGTAATTTCTATCAAAAGCGTGTTCTGCGTCAATAAAAGCAGCAATTCCACCCGCTTTTTGAGCTTCGGCAATAGCGTGCAATGTAAGGGTTGTTTTTCCAGAGGATTCTGGACCATATATTTCAATAATTCTTCCTCTTGGATAACCACCAACTCCTAAGGCTAAATCGATACCTAATGAACCTGAAGAAATCGTTTCTACTTTTTCAATGGCTTTATCGCCCATTTTCATTACCGTACCTTTTCCGTAGGTTTTGTCTAGTTTGTCCAGCGTAAGTTGTAGCGCTTTTAATTTAGATTCTTTCTCTGTACTCATCTTCTCTTTTACCTTTTCTTTCATCTATTTGTATTATTTTATAACTGTAAGAAACTGACAGGATGACTCATTGTCCTGAAAATTTCAATTGTGTAAGAACATTTGTTTTCGTAAAAATACTTCTTTTTTTAATCAAAAATTTCTCTTTCAGGAATATTTTAAATTAAAAATAACAACCTAATTGGGATTGCTAAAGGAACAAGGCTTTTAACTCGGTTGCATCATGTGGGTTCATTTTTCCAGCCAAAACTAAACTCAGCTGTTTGCGTCGCAGTGCGGCTTCGAAACGTTGTTTTTCCAAGTCGGTTTCAGGTACTATTTGTGGCACTTCTACTGGTCTTCCAGTATCGTCAACTGCAACAAAAGTATATATCGCTTCGTTGGCTTTGGTTTTATTACCCGATTCGCGGTCTTCCACCCAAATGTCAATGTATATTTCCATCGAACTTTTGAATGCTCGGGAAACCTTGGCTTCGACCGTAACAACACTTCCTAGCGGAATGGCTCTGTTAAAGGCAACATGGTTTACAGATGCCGTAACTACAATTCTGCGGGAATGTCTCCTTGCCGCAATGCTGGCCGCACGATCCATACGGGCCAATAATTCGCCACCAAAAAGATTATTCAAAGGATTAGTCTCACTTGGTAAAACTAAATCGGTCAGTGTGGTTAAGGATTCAGAAGGATGCTTTGGACTCATATTTTTATTTAAATGGATATTATTTTGTTGTATGCGGAAACTTTTTATTTTTTAACTCAACCAATATACGGCTAATATCGCAGGGATAAAGTAGATTACAATGGTTCTCGCGCCGTCATAGTCCTTAGCTAATCGTTGACCAAATAGCAACATTAATAGTGTGACACAAGAGAAAACAGCTCCATAGAAACCAAAAATTCTTCCGTTGTTTACCAGTAATTCGATGCAACCCACCACACATAAAATCCCAGAAATTAATTCTAAAATTAAAATGTTTAGTAAAGCCAGAGGCACTTGATTTTTTAATGGTGTTTTAGCGAAGTGCCCTTTTAACCAATCTACGTTATCTTTCCAGTTAAACAGCTTGTCATAACCGGATTGTAGAAAAGTAATGGCGAGGAAAATTAAAATCAGAATTGAAGTAATGTTGTTCATTTTTTTATTTTTGGTGAATTAAACGGGTTAGTTTTATTGATAAATCGGTTAAAATAATTTTAGGATTTCCGTTGCGCTCAATGTGATACATAGCGTCTGACAGTTCTTTAAAAATTGCACTGATATTGTTTCCATTTACAAAAGGCGCAAAATTCTCGAGCTTGAATTTCTCTACTTGAGGTTCCATGTATACCAAGCTTGCTGCTTGGTAATTTAGCAACAATGCCTGACGAAACATCTCAATACAGAAATGAAGAAATTTTTTCTGAGTTTCTCTTCCCAAACCAGCAATTTGCTCACTCCACTGAATCAAATCTTGGATGGCTGCTGCATTTCCTTTGGCTCTAAAGGCGGCACGAACCCAGTCAACAAACCATTTTTCAAAAAAAACAGATTCACTATCCGGTTGTACTAATTGCAGTGCCTTGTTGAAATTTCCTTGTGCCTGATGGGCTATTTTTAAGGCTGTTTTAGGCTCTATATTTTCTCTTGAAACTAAGGCTTCGGCAATAACGGTTTCGGTTAGGCCATTGAAATGCAATACCTGACACCGGGAACGAATGGTTTGAATGATATCTTCTTCATTTTGTGAGATGAGGATAAAAACGGTTCGGTCGGTCGGCTCTTCTAGCAATTTCAATAATTTATTGGAAGCAGCGATATTTAATTTATCGGCCATCCAAATAATCATTAATTTGTATCCTCCTTCGTAGGATTTTAAAGCCAAAGATTTTAAGATTTCTTGCGCATCATCAACCCTGATTTCCCCTTGTTTGTTTTTAACTCCTAATATTTGATACCAATCAAATAAGCTTCCGTAGGGATTTTGCTCTAAAAACTGACGAAACTCCGTAATAAAATCAATGCTTTTAGGTTTGGTTTTTACCTCTTCGGTACTTACCGTTGGATAAATAAAATGCAAATCTGGATGTGAAATTTTCTGAAATTTGAGATTGCACGCCTCGTTTGACCCTACGTTCTCCCCATTTTGATTGCTGCAAATAATATATTGTGCATACGCAATAGCCATAGGTAAAGTGCCGCTTCCTTCAGGGCCAACAAACAATTGCGCATGTGGAATTCTACCCAAATTAGCACTTTTTGTCAAATGACTTTTGATGTGTTCTTGCCCTAAAATTTCTGAAAATTGCATGAAGCAAAGATAGCAGAAAATGGTGTAGTCTAAAATTTTACGGGGCAAAGTTTTGGTACGGGCAAGATTCAAAATAAGTCAAATAGCGGTTTAATTTGTAAATTTTGATTTGTCTTAATTTAAACTAAAAAACAAATAAAATAGTAAAAAGGAACATTATTTGTTAATTTACATCGATTTCGTTGCGTAAAATTTATTTTAGATGTTTTTCCCTAATTTACTAATAATTTAAAAGTTCTATATTTGTTATTCTTTCAAAAAAAATAAACTAAAAAACATACTGATGAAAACTGTAAACGATTTCGATTTTAAAAGTAAAAAAGCCATAATACGGGTTGATTTTAATGTGCCATTGGACGAAAATTTCAAAGTAACTGACGCCACTCGTATCGAAGCAGCAAAACCTACGATAGATGCAATTCTTGCGCAAGGAGGAAGCGTAATTTTAATGTCACATTTAGGAAGACCAAAAGGGATTGAAGAAAAATACTCATTGAAACACATTTTGAAAACGACTTCGGAAATTCTGGGAGTTCCTGTTCAATTTGCCTCAAACTGCGTTGGATCTGAAGCCAAAGAAGCTGCTGAAAAACTGCAAGTAGGAGAAGTATTATTATTAGAAAATCTGCGTTTCCATAGCGAAGAAGAAGCTGGAGATGTTGCTTTTGCAAAAGAGCTAGCGTCACTTGGTGATATTTACGTAAATGATGCTTTTGGGACCGCACACAGAGCGCATGCTTCAACTACCATTATTGCCCAATTTTTTGAAAATAAAAAATGTTTCGGTTTATTATTGGCTAAAGAAATTGAGAGTTTAAACAAAGTTTTGAAAAATAGTGAAAAACCGGTGACCGCCGTTTTAGGAGGTTCAAAAGTGTCTTCTAAAATTACCGTGATCGAGAATATTTTAGATAAAGTGGATCACATGATTATTGGTGGCGGAATGACGTTTACTTTCGTAAAAGCTTTAGGCGGCAAAATTGGAAATTCTATCTGTGAAGATGACAAACAAGAATTGGCATTGGAAATCTTGAGATTAGCGAAGGAAAAAGGGGTTCAAATTCACATTCCTGTTGATGTTATTGCAGCCAACGCTTTCTCAAATGATGCTGAAACTCAAATCGTGGATGTAAAAGAAATTCCAGACGGATGGCAAGGATTGGATGCAGGTCCAAAATCATTAGAAAATTTCAAAAAAGTAATTATGGATTCTAAAACGATTCTGTGGAACGGACCACTAGGTGTTTTTGAAATGGAGAATTTTGCAAACGGAACAATTGCTTTGGGTAATTTTATTGCAGAAGCTACTGCAAAGGGAGCCTTCTCGTTGGTAGGTGGAGGCGACTCTGTTGCAGCAGTAAAGCAGTTTGGATTGGAAGATAAAGTGAGTTACGTATCTACTGGTGGTGGCGCTATGCTAGAAATGCTGGAAGGCAAAACATTGCCAGGAATTGCAGCAATTCTAGACTAATTCTGCTACAACCAAGTTGCGGGAAACAGTTGGAATTTTAGTGTAATACCCTTATAAAACAAGAATCAAGATTACAAGTATAACCTTAGCGATAATATTTATTGCTAAGGTTTTTTTATAGATTTCATAATATGTTTTTTAAAGGGACTTTTGCCTATTAAAGCCATGAAAATTCTTTATAAATCAAGGAAAGATTGCATTTTTAACAATATTTAAACAAATTTTTAGTTTAAACCTATTAAGTTTGTAAAAACAAGCTTTGTAATCATTTGAAATATAGGTCTTTGATCGTAAAAATATGAATATAAAAAATACCACATTATCACTCTTGCTACTGTTATCAGTGCAATTGTTTTCCCAAGAAACTCATGAAAATAAGGAAATTTCAAAATTTGAAATAAAATTATCTTATTTAGATTCCATTAAGAATACTTTCGTAAAAGATGACTTAGCATCTTGCGTGGATAGCTTATGGATGAAGGAATTAACTAATTTAGATTTGTACAATACCATTTCGGAGGATATTAAAAATGTAAATATTGATGAAAAGATAGAGTATGAGTTGTCTACAGAGCTATTAAAAGAGCGATTGGCGGCGATGGATGCTAAATCTCCATTTAATATTGAGTACAATCAAGGCTTAGAGAATATCATCAAATCATTTTTGAAGTACAGGAAGAAATCTTTTGAACGTTTAATGGCGGTCTCTGAATATTATTTTCCTGTATTTGAAGAGGCATTAGCTAAACAAAATGTTCCTTTAGAAATTAAATATTTAGCTGTTGTGGAATCTGCTTTAAATCCAAAAGCAGTCTCTAAAATGGGCGCCACGGGATTGTGGCAATTCATGTATCAAACCGGAAAACAATATGGATTAAAAATTGACTCTTACATAGATGAGCGTAGTGATCCCTTAAAAGCAAGCCAAGCTGCAACGCAATACATGAGCAACATGTACAAAATATTTGGTGATTGGGATTTGGTTTTAGCTTCGTATAATGCAGGACCAGGGAATGTTTCAAAAGCAATCAGGCGGTCTGGCGGACAGCAAAATTATTGGAACATTAGAAAAAATTTACCAAAGGAAACGCAAGGATATGTTCCCGCTTTCCTTGCTACTATGTACATCTACGAATATCATAAGGAACATGGAATTGTTCCTGAAAAAGCAAGAGTAAAACATTTTGCCACGGATACCATAATGATCAAACAGCAAATGACATTCAAACAAATTTCTGATTTACTAGATGTTCCTGTGGCACAATTGCAGGTTTTGAATCCATCGTATAAGTTGAATGTGATTCCATTTTATCATGATGAAAATCATTATTTGAGATTACCACAAGAAAAAATAGCCGTTTTTGCGTCTAATGAGGATCAGATCTATGCCTACACGCAATATGAATTAGACCAGCGAGAACGACCATTTCCAACTTTAAAAGCAGTGGTTAAAAACACTCCAAATACCGTTATTCAAAGCCGTACAGATGCTAAAATAGCGTACTATAAAGTGAAGCGAGGAGATAATCTAACTAGTGTTGCTTCTAAATATGGTGTTTCTATTACCGAATTAAAGAAATGGAACAACCTTAATAGTAATGCGCTTGCTTATGGCAAAAACTTGAAGATTATTACAGGTCAGTCTTTAATTAAATTAACAACAGCAGAACCTAAAGGAAATACTAGCATCTTAAAAAGCCAAATGGTATTGGCCGCTGAAACAAAAAGCAATAAAGAAGAAAAAGCAAATAGTGCTTCAAGTGGTTCTACAACGGATGAAGCAAAACTTTATTTGGTTCAAAAAGGAGATAACTTAGGCAGCATTGCTACTAAATATGAGGTTACAGTAGCAGATCTTCAAGCTTGGAACGGGCTTTCGAGCGATGCAGTTCAAATAGGGGCTTCCGTGCAAATATCGAATAACGGACCGGATTTTAAACCAGAATTAGCGCTGAACCCAGAACGCAAAGATGTTGAATATATCGTTTTAAAAGGAGATAATTTAGGAGCTATTGCCGGTAAATTTGGAGCTTCCGTCGTGGATTTAAGACACTGGAACAAGTTGCCAGACAATACGATTACTATTGGAAAAACATTAATCGTTGCCAAAGATGAAATCGCCATTGTCACTGATAAAGCTACTGTTGATTTCTTCAAGAGTAAATCAAATATAACGGCATCATCTAAAAAAGTACCTTCTAATTATTATGTCAAAAAAGGAGATTCTTTATTTAGCATAGCTAAAAAATATCCAGGCGTAACCACTTCTGACTTAAAAAAATGGAACGGTATTAGCAGTGAAGAGCTCAAGCCTGGAATGAAGTTAAAAATTAACGGATAAATCAATTAACTTCTATAAATTTGGGTTTTACTTTATAATCGAATCGTAATGAATAAAGCCCATTTTTTATTTCTTTTTGTTTCTCTGCTCTTATTTTCTTGTAAAAAAGAGAATAATCTTATGCCACGTAAAACAACGGGTAAAATCAACACGATTTCTGTAATTATCGATGATCAGTTGTGGAACGGGGATATTGGTGATAGCATTCGGAACAAGTTTGCATCTCCAGTGATTGGTTTACCACAAGAGGAACCACTATTTAATATCAATCAATATCCAGTCAAGCTTTTGGAAGGATTTATGACGGATACACGAGCGATTATAGTGGTAAAAAAGGCAGATGAAAACAAGTTTGAAATTCGAAAAAATCAATACGCTTCCCCTCAAAATGTATTCCATATTTCTGGAAAAACCAATACCGATATTCTCGCTTGCATTGAAAAAAATGCGCTGCAAATGATTCAAATCATCAAACAAGCTGAAATTGCCGGGAGCCAACGAATAAACAGCCTGTCCCTAATAGATCCTAAAATAATAGAGAACAAGTTTCACATTGGTCTGCAAATCCCCTCAGGATATGCCTATGTGCTTCAAAAAAGTAATTTTATGTGGCTAAAAAAGGAAATTATAGGCGGGAATACCAGCTTGTTACTATATCAAGTACCTTTGAAGGCGATTAATAAAGATACCGATTTAAGTACTAGTATTATAAAAATGCGGGATTCCATAGGTCATTTGTACATAAGCGGAAAAGAACCAGATACAAACATGATGACGGAAGAGGCGTACGCGCCTTATCTATTTAAGATCAATCTTGACGGAAAAGATACTTATGAAACCAAGGGAACTTGGCAATTAAACAACGATTTTATGTCCGGACCTTTTATCAATTACGCTATTGTGGATGCTGATTATAACCGAATTTTGGTTTTGGAAGGGTTTTGTTATGCGCCTTCAAAAGATAAAAGGGATTTAATGCATGAACTCGAATCCATCATAAAATCAGTAGTTGTTGTTAAAAGAGTGCCTTAAATTTCTTTAATTTGCATTTTATAAAACAATTAGGCATGACATTACAATGGGAAATTAAGGCATTTGATGCCCTGACGGTGCACGAACTTTATGATTTACTGCGTTTAAGAAGCGAGATTTTCGTGGTGGAGCAGCACTGTGTTTATTTGGATCTCGACGGAAAAGACAAAGTAGCATTGCATCTTATTGGTATGTTTGAAGGTAAAATTGTCGCTCATTCCAGATTGTTTAAACCGGGCATAAGTTTTGGCAATGCCTCCATAGGAAGGGTAACCGTAGATCCCAATTATAGAGATAGAAAATGGGGACACGACTTGATGCGAGAATCTATAGCCGGAATTCAGCAGCATTTTGGCGAAATAAAAATTACCATTGGAGCGCAATTGTACTTGAAAAAATTCTATGAAAGTCATGGTTTTGTGCAAACCAGTGAAATGTATCTGGAAGATGATATTCCACATATTGAAATGAAAAGAGGAGAACTAGATTTTCAAAATTAGAAATTCTACTCTGCGATCTATTGCTTCGCCTTGACCTAAAGGAAATTTGTTTCCACTTCCCACATAGTGCATTCTAAGGCTGTTTATGCCCTTATTTATCAAATAGCGGTAGACGTTTTTGGCCCGATTCAAGGATAGTTTCCGTTCCTGTGTGTCTTTATCTATGGCATCTTGGTAAGAATTGGGCGTGCAACATACATGTCCTCTGATTTCGAATTCCATTGTTTTTTGCTGTTGCAAAAGAAGTGCAATAGCATCCAATTCTTTCTTGGATTGCTCCGTCAATTTGCTGCTGCCAAGTTCAAAAAGAATATTTTCCAGATAAATTCGATCACCTACTTTATGGCTTTCCTGAAATGAATTATAAATACCCTTCCCAAAACTGTTTTTCTTGACAATAAATAAGTCGACACGCCTATTCTTTGAACGCGTTTCTGATAGATTTCCCATCAAATCCTTTTGCAATATTACGCGGCCCTTACCTTCAATAATAACAATTTTGTTATTATCAAAACCATGATCCGTGAGTATTTTTTGGACTGTTAGAACTCTATTTTTTGATAATTCATAGTTGTAATCATTGGTGCCTCGATCGTCGCAATAGCCATAAATTTGTATCGATTCGATTTTGGTCGTATCTGCGTATTTTATGAAATCAATTATCGTTTGTACTTGATCATTGTATAGTGTGAATTTGTCAAATTCAAAATAAACTGTTTCCACAGGTCTTGCTTGAGCGAATAAATAGCTCGTAAAAAGAAGCAGTAGTATGGAAAAGGCTTGTTTCATTACATTTTTAAAATAGATCGGTACGCTGGATTATCACTCAAAATAGAGGCTGCCTTTTTAATTTCTGAATTGTTTTTGGTGTAATATTGATACAGTCCTTCTTGGTATTGGTATCTCTTAATGATTTCATCAATTATCAATTTTTTGATTTCTTTTTGATTTTTATCCAATAATGCATTTTCACTTTTTTGCAGAGCGGTAAGTAATTGTTGGTATTCTAACTGAATGGATTCCTCTAATTTTTCTTTTTTGGCTACAGCCAAAGTGTTTTTTAACGCCAACTCCGTTTCTGTGTCAAAAGAGAATTTTTGCGCTTTCAAAAATTGTTTAAAATCAGCATAATCAGCATCCGAGAGTACCGGAATCTGATTTCCTAAGCTCGGATTTTTATAATAATAAGTTGTGGCATAGTTAAAAATTCCGTCATTACGCAACAAAGCATTTGTGATGGGACTCGATTTTGTTTCTTCCAGTTCCACATCAGGTTGGATTCCGCCACCGTCATATACGGTTCTTCCCTTTCTAGTTTTAAAGGCATTGAAGTTTTTCTCTTCGGTTTTTAAAGCAATTCCATTTTTGTCTTTTTTAGAATAATTTAATGCTTGAATACATCTGCCAGATGGTGTGTAATAACGAGAAATAGTTACTTTTAATTGCGTCCCAAAGGTTAAATCTACGGGTCTTTGTACAAGTCCTTTCCCAAAACTACGACTTCCTACCACTACCGCACGGTCTAAATCCTGCAAGGCGCCAGCGACGATTTCTGATGCCGAGGCACTGCGGCCATTGACTAGAATGATTAATGGGATTTCAGTGTCTACGGGATCTTTGGTTGTTTTATAAGTGCTGTTGTGTTTCTCTATTTTCGATTTTGTCGTCACAATAATCTCATTTTTTGGAAGGAATAAATTACAAATATTTACTGCTTCATTCAAGAGTCCTCCAGGATTATCTCTTACATCTAGGATAATGCGTTCTGCACCTTCTTTTTTTAGCTGTTCCAGTGCCTCTTTAGTTTCTATCGATGCTTTTTTATTAAAATGGGACAATACAATGTAGCCTGTTTTGTCGTCTATTTTTCCAAAGAAGGGAACCGATTTTATTTCGACTTCGTCAAGAACAATCTGAGTAGCGCTTACTTTTCCCTGACGGATGTATTTGATATCGATTTTAGTGTTTTTAGCACCTTTGAAGAGTTGAGAAGCTTCCTCTTTAAATTCAGATAAAAGCACATCGCCTACCTGAATAATTTCGTCACCAGCCTTCAATCCCGCTTTGTCGGCAGGAAAATCTTTATAGGGTTCCTTAACGATTAATTTGTCTTCTTTCCGGGTCAGTAAAGCGCCTATTCCCGTGTATTCACCGGTATTGTTTATCTTGAAACGCACTACATCTTGCTCATTAAAGTACACCGTGTACGGATCTAAATTTGCTAACATCCCTTTTATGGCCTTGTCCATTAACTCTCCAGGATTAGTTTCATCAACATAATTGCGGTTCAATTCCTTGAAAAGCGTGGTGAATATCTCGATTTGCTTGGCAATTTCGAAAAAATCATCCTTGAAACTAGTTCCAACTAGCAGAAATGCTGAAGCGACAACTGGGATGATGAATTTTTTTTTGAGAAGGTTCATGGATTTAGTAGGCTTAATTTGAAGCCACTAAAATAGGTATAAATCATGAAATAATAGTGCAGGACAGAATCTAATGGCAATTATGTTTACGTGGTGCAAGTAAAAAGTTAAATTTTCGAATTGCTATCGATTTCTGACTCTGGTTTTTTAATGTTTTGAGCAATAAACTTCTCAAATAACTGAATGGTTTTGGTGTTGATTTCCTGATAGGACAAGCGGTCTTTTGTTTGGTAAAAAAACATAAAGGAATACGGTTGGTCCAGATGATCAACTAATAAGTGTTTGTTCAGGCGATAGGTTTCGCGCAACACCCGTTTGAAATAATTGCGATCTACGGCTTTCTTGAAATTCTTTTTAGAAACCGAAACGCCCATTTTTATTTTTTCTCCCGTCCCCGATCCCGATCCTCCGGGACTTGATTCGGGTTTGCCAAAAGAACCCGCTTTATACACCAATCGCAACGGATATTTGGATACTGATTTCCCTTCAGTAAACAAGAGTCCAATGGTTATTTTGCTTTTTAGCTTTTCGTTTTTGGGGTATGTGAAATTCATTTTAGTAGAGAAATGGCGTCAATTTTGATTGGCAAAGTTACGATTAAACGTTGAGCCTGTATATTGTTTCCGATTTAAATACCGCTAAAAATATATTTCTTACTTTTGCGTTAAATTTTTAAGCATGCAAAAACTGATTTCGTATCCCATTTCCGTTATTTATTATTTATGTTTCGGTCTTACTTTAGTTATTTTTCATCCGATACAGTGGGTTTGTTTCCATGGATTTGGGTATCAAGCCCATAAAAAAAGTGTTGATTATCTGAACTTTTTCTTAGTGAAATGCACAAATCTGTTAGGAACAACGTACAAGTTTGAAAATATTGAAAATATTCCAAAAAATGTACCATTGATTTTTGTCTCTAACCACCAAAGCATGTACGATATTATTGCTATGATTTGGTTTTTTCGCCGTTTTCATTGTAAATTTGTTAGTAAGAAAGAATTAGGAAGTGGTATTCCAAGTGTGTCTTTTAATTTGCGTCATGGCGGTTCAGTGCTTATCGATCGTAAGGATCCTAAACAAGCCATTCCTGCCATTAAAGGATTGGCAGAATACATTGAAAAATACAACCGTTCAGCCGTTATTTTTCCAGAAGGAACACGAAGTAAGACCGGAAAGCCAAAAGAGTTTTCTCAAACGGGATTGAAAATATTGTGCAAAAATGCTCCTTCAGCATTCGTGGTTCCTATAAGCATAAACAATTCTTGGAAAATAGTTAAATACGGGTTTTTTCCCTTAGGTCTAGGAAATCGCCTTACCTTTGTAGTTCATAAACCGTTAGCGGTTGCAGCGTATGATTTTGCGCAGTTGATGGAAAAGACAGAAGCAGCAGTAGTTCAAGGAATAAAAATTTAATTTATATATAATGTCAATAAAAAACATTCGATTAGAAGTAATGCAGTTTTTGGAAAAAAACGTAGACAGCTTTGTCGATCAGTATCTAATTCCAGTAGAAAAAATATGGCAACCAACTGATTTTTTGCCTAATTCTCAAAGTGATACTTTTTTTGATGAGGTCAAAGAATTGCGTGAAATTGCAAAAGAATTACCATACGATTTCTGGGTAACTTTAGTAGGAGATACCATTACTGAGGAAGCGTTGCCAACTTACGAGTCCTGGTTAATGGACGTCGAAGGAATTGATAACGTCGAAAGAAATGGCTGGTCTAAATGGATCAGACAATGGACTGGTGAAGAAAATCGTCATGGTGATTTGCTGAATAAATATTTGTATTTGTCAGGTCGTGTGAACATGCGTGAAGTTGAAATGACAACACAGCACTTGATCAACGATGGTTTTGATATTGGAACCGGAAGAGATCCTTACAAAAACTTTGTGTACACTAGTTTTCAAGAATTAGCAACGTACGTTTCTCATAACAGAGTGGCGCAAATGGCTAAGAAATATGGAGACAACAAATTATCTAAAATGTGTAAAATGATTGCTGGTGACGAAATGCGTCATCATCATGCGTACAGTGAATTTGTAACTCGTATTTTTCAGGTGGATCCAAGCGAAATGATGCTTGCTTTTCAATACATGATGAAAGCAAAAATTGTGATGCCAGCGCATTTCTTGAGAGAATCAGGTGAGAAAATAAGCACGGCATTCGAACAGTTTTCTGATTCGGCACAACGTATTGGGGTTTACACCGCAGCCGATTATGTAGATATCATGCAGAAACTAATCGAAAAATGGGAAATTGACAAAATTACCGGTTTGACAGAGGAAGCTGAGAAAGCCCGTGAGTACTTAATGAAATTACCAGGCAGAATGGCAAGAATTTCAGAGCGATTGGTAATTCCGCAAGAGTCGCATATTTTCAAATGGGTGGAACCTGCTTTGGCAAGATAGATTTCTAAATAAAGAATAAAAATGTTGGATTTTGAAGTTGAAGAACTTTGAAATTCAACATTTTTTTTAAGTAAATATATAATGATTAATCCAGATTTAATACCTAGAACAATTCTTTTTGTAAAAGAAAAACTAGAAAACGCTGAAAGTGGACACGATTGGTTTCATATAGAGCGCGTGTACAAAAACACGTTGTTGATTGCTAAAAATGAAGCTTGTGATACTGCAATAGTGCAACTTGGCGCTTTGCTACACGATATTGCCGATAGTAAGTTTCACAATGGTGACGAAACCGTTGGTCCAAGAGTAGCTCGAGAATTTTTAGAATCCGAAAATGTTGATGAAGAAATAATCGAACACGTGGTAAATATTATTGAAAACATCTCGTACAAAGGCGGGAATTTTGAGAAGAAATTTACTTCGATAGAATTGAATGTGGTTCAGGATGCGGACCGTTTAGACGCCATAGGAGCGATTGGAATCGCCAGAACATTCAATTATGGCGGTTTTAAAAATAGAACGCTGTATGATCCCGAAATAGCGCCAAATTCAAGCATGACCAAGGAAGAATACAAAAATAATGATTCGCCAACGCTCAATCACTTCTACGAAAAATTATTACTCTTAAAAGATAAGATGAATACCGCAACGGGAAAACAAATTGCAAAAGAAAGACACTGCTATATGGAAGGTTTTCTAGCTCAGTTTTACGCGGAGTGGGAAGGGGAGAAGTAGTATTTCGCGTTCAGTTTTTTAGTTATCGGTTATCTGTTTTCCGCTTAGCAGTGATTTGGTATCCTATTTTTCTCGCTGGAAGCGTTTCACAGTTTGTTGTTACAGTAAAATCATATTATTGTCGGGATTCCTCCGGAATGACAAATTAATAATTTTTATTACCTGTTTTTTCGGGCTAATTTTTCCAACACAGTTTTTCCACTCCAGTTTGTCACGCTGGAAGCGTCTCATCACTTGCAGCTAAAGTAAAATCACACAATTGTAGGGATTCCTGCGGAATGACAAAGTAAGCAGGTAGTTTTATGACTTAGTTTTCCTGGTCCAGTTTTCCTAGTCCAGTTATCCTAGTCCAGTTTTCCCAGTTCAATTATCCAGTTTAGTTTGTCACGCTGGAAGCGTCTCATCACTTGCAGCTAAAGTAAAATTACACTAATGTAGGGATTCCTCAGAAATGACAAATCAAATAGATAGTTTTATGACTTAGTTTTCCTGGTCCAGTTTTCCTAGTCCAGTTTTCCTAGTCCAGTTATTCAGTTTAGTTTGTCACGCTGGAAGCGTCTCATCACTTGCAGCTAAAGTAAAATCATATTATTGTAGGGATTTCTCAGAAATGACAATGTAAGTAGGTAGTTTTATGACTTGGTTTTCCTAATCCAGTTTTCCTAGTCTAGTTTTCCCAGTCCAATTATCCAGTTTAGTTTGTCACGCTGGAAGCGTCTCATCGGTTGCTGCCGAAGCAAAATCATATTATTGTCGGGATTCCTCAGAAATGACAATGTAAGTAGGTAGTTTTATGACTTGGTTTTCCTAATCCAGTTTTCTTGGTCCAGTTTTCCTAGTCCAGTTTTCCCAGTCCAATTATCCAGTTTAGTTTGTCACGCTGGAAGCGTCTCAGTGCCGGGTACTAAACAATAATCAGACTATTGTAGGGATTTCTCCGGAATGACAAATTAGGATAAAGCACTTGCCTTTCTCAAAATATTTATTAGTTTTATCTTAAAAAAATGATTGAATATACAGAAGGAATCTACAACTTTTATGTTTACATGATAACGAATAAAAACAGAACTGTTTTATATACTGGTGTTACCAATAATTTAAAACGCAGGCTAAATGAGCATAAGAACCACATTAATGCTAGTAGTTTTACTGCTCGTTACAATGTCGAGTTTTTGATTTATTATGAACATTTCGGATGGATTCAGCTTGCCATTGCTAGAGAAAAGGAAATCAAAGACATGCGGAGAGAATTGAAATTAAATCTAATTCAAGAATTTAATCCAGAAATGAAATTCTTGAATTCTCATTTTGAGTAGTTTTTAATGTAATCTCAAAATCATAGTAGTGCAGTGATTCCTCCGGAATGACGAAGTTAGTAGATAATTTAACACCCGATTTTTTTAGTCCAGTTTTTCCAATCCAGTTTGTCACGCTGGAAGCGTCTCATCACTTGCTAATAAAGTAAAATCACACTATTGTAGGGATTCTTCCAGAATGACAAATTAAATAGATAGTTTTAGTACTTAGTTTAGTATAATTTTCTCAATCCGCTTTTTCCAGTCCAATTTGTCACGCTGGAAGCGTCCCATCGCTTGGTGATAAAGAATAATCACACTTATGTCCGGATTCCTCCGGAATGACAAAGTGAAAAGATGATCAAAAATCTTAAATCGAAATCCCTTTCGATTGCATTTCCATAATCACATCTGATGCGTTTTTAAAAGTTGGCGCTTGTTCAATAATACTCGCTACTCTTTTTTTATTGAGTTTAAAGGTGATGTCATTTTCTGTAGTAAATAAAAGGGCCGTTAAAAAAGGATTATTCATAAAAGGAGCCAATATCATGAAAGCTTCGTCTAAGGTATGAAATGACTCTATTTCTTCCGTTTTGTACTTTGCAGTAAGGGAAAGACTAAAAACATCATTTTCTAATAAAACGGGACGAACATAGATGTTTTTCAACTCGGTGTCACCTATCGTTTTGGCAAGTGTTAATTTGGCGTAAGTGCCATTTTGAATGCTTTTTTTTACATTTTCCCAGAAAAGTGCAAATACAGGTTGGAAGGACATTGGTTCTTAGTATTAAAAATTAGATTTAATTTACAAAATTAGGTTTTGTTTGCGAAGAATGTATCAACTGAACGAAATAATTTTCAGGATAAATCAATTGCTTTACACCAATGCAATAGTTGTAATCCTAGTACACATTAACCAGAATCTTTCAGTTTGGCATCTAAAATCGAAAACCTACACTAACCATTACAAATCTATTGATAAGGTTGTGAGAGGAAATAGATCTTGAAAAGTCTGAAATAGAGATAGTTTCAAAATTTTTATTATTAGTCAAATTTCTTCCTAGTAGAGAATACTCTATTTTCTTGTTTTTTGAGCTGAATGTTATTTCAGTATCTAGAAACAAGTAGTTATTTTCAACTGACAAATCTGGGCTTATGAAATTTAAAACCGTTGCAGTTTTAATTCTTTTATCTAAATTATAAACTAGTTTTAGTGCGTTTTTTAGTGAGCTAAAACGATTTTCATTCCCGCCTTGAACTACTGTTGCGTAATGCATGAAATAAGATTTGTTCTCTACAAAAGTATTTTTATCCAGCTTTATTCTCATTGAAAAGTCGAATAAAGTGTTTCGAGATACAATGTCTCTAATCGCTGCAGCGTTGATGCTGTTTTTAGTATATGAAATAGAATAACGGGTATTAAATTCAAAAGTAGTTCTCAAAGAATGAATGTATTTTTCTGCGTTTATAGTAGCACTATAGTCTTGATTACCATTATTTAATAAAAAAGCCGTGGTTGTGCTAATTTCGTTATTAATTAAGGATCTTATAAAATAATTATTGTCTCTTTGGTTGTGTTGAAGTTGTACTGATAATCGGTTTTGATGATACAAGTCATTGTAATTAAAATTTATACCGTAAGCATGTGTTTTTAAAAAACCAAGATTAAATTCATTATTTAGGAAGCTTCTATACCCCGTTTGAATTATTCCTACAAAAAGATTGTTTTCCATTGGTGCATTTTGATTAAAGCTATAACTTGAATTTATCTGTGTGTTTTGCGAAAACTTGTAAATAAACTGTAAGCTTGGCGAAACAATCATTTCGTTTTCAAAAACAGTTTTTTGTCTTATCAAATCTTCAATATTAATAGTGAAATATTTTGATTCTAAGTTTATTCTTAAACCAATTTTGTTTTTATTGTAAGACCAATTTGTATTAAAAAACGGGAAGTTGAGATTGTATTTTAAATCGTTACTATAATCAATATTGGAAAAGGCTTCTTCATTTTCACTAACTGTTCTTAATAAACTTTTTAATTTATTTTGTATCGAAAAAAATCCTGCTTGTACTTGCCATGTACATGAATTAAATGTGTGCAAATAATTAGAGGTACTTGAAAAAGTTATTTTATCAAAACGACTGTCCTGATTGTTTTGTTGTACATAAGAATCATCGCTTTCATTAATACTGATGCCGGGCGATAAAGTAAATTGTTGAGGTGCTGAACTTTTTATGAAATTTGTTTGTGTTGTAAAAGCACTTTTATCACTTATTTTTTTAGTTAAATTAAAGTGATGTTTCTCGTACCGATTTATGGAAGTAATTTGGTTATTCTGTTTTAAAGATTCGTTTATTGAATTAGACCAAAAATTAATTTCTTGATATTTTAGTTTTCCTGAATATTCCCAATGTAACTTTTCTTTTTCTTTATTTTCAAAATGAATATTCCCATCGTACAATTTGGGCGATTTGACGTTGTTTTCTGATTGATAGAAAGTAAAGGTCTCATTATTAGCTGTAATAGTTGTTTCCTCTTTGTTGTTGCGGGATAATTGATCGTCATAAATACCTAAATTCACTTTTAAAATAGTTTTTTTTGATAATTTATAAAGTGAATTGAAACTAGAGTAAAAAGTTTTATTTATACGGTGAAATTTATCTTCTAATGGAGAATAGAAATTACCTTGATTTATTAAAGACTTAGCTGTTGAATTATTTTCCTTAAGATCTTCAAATGATACATTGTTGGAGTAAAAGTCATACGGAGAATTATTTAAACCCACGTTATTGTATGTTGCAACTCCAAAACCCTTGATCTTGGCATTTATTATAATCCCTGTAGTATTAAAATCGTATTTATTTTTATATCCTAATCCTAGTTTTGAATTTCCGGAAAACTCACTTTTCCCTTTTTTTAATTTTAGGTTGATGGCAACATCTTCACTGTCATATATTCCTTTAAGTAATGAATTTTCACTGTATTTTTCGATTACTTCTACTTTATCAAGTAGAGCAGCATCCATGTTTTTAGACCCAACAATGTATTGATTATCAAATAAATCATCTCCATCTAAAAGCATTTTTTTTATCGACTTTCCATTGAATTTTATTTCTCCATTTTCAGAAATTTTTATGCCAGGTAATTTTTTTAATAAATCCTCAACTACTTTTTCCGAACCATCTTTGAATTTTTCAGAATCGTAAACTATAGTATCCTTTTTTCGTGTTATTTTTTTGTTTTCAGTGATTACAACCTCCTTTAATGCAGTTATTCTTGTTTGTAGTTCAAAGTCTAATATAATTGTTTCGCTATTTTTAAGGATTTTAAGGTGTTTTTCATTTGTTTCGTAGGCATAAGAGGTTACAGCAATTATTACGCTGTCCAACGGTTCTTTTAGTTTTACAAAATAGTCGCCTCGAGAATCAGTCGTTGCAAATTGATAAATGAGCTGAGGTGTTTGTGGTTTTTTTATTAAAATATTTGCGGTAACAGGATTTCCATTTGAATCTAAAATAGTTCCTTTTATAATTTGCGAATTAGAGTACTGGCTGATTAGAAAAAATAATAATAGAATTAATTTTTTCACTTTTTAATATGTTATATAAACCTCTTTAGCTCCTTTATTCATACCTCTGGAATATCCATTTGTATCCATTCTGCTGCGAGACTCATCATATTTTAGTTTATATTTATCTAAATAATCTTGATAGGTAATCAAATTTGACTTTAGATATGGATTTTGTATGCTATTTGTTGTTTCTTTTAATTCTACTTTTTCTGCTATCATTGAATACGCTGCAGTTTCGTCATCAGAGGTAGCTTCTAGTATCATTCCTGGTAATCCTGAAAATTTCCAAGGTCCATCGGAATAAGGTATGTCGGTAGTAAAGTAAACAGTGTAATCTCTTCCTCTAAAATATATGTTCGCCTTTTGACAAGTATAACCTAAAATAATTTTTGTATCGGATTCTATTTTCCAATCAAAACTTGGATGAACATCAGTAACATCAAAAAACTTCATTTGTATATGATCATTATAGGTAACTATTTTGCTGTGTATCTCTTTGAAAAATGCAGGGTTATTCTTTGTGGGAATCGAGAATGAATTATCATCAGCTGCTTGTGATTTTGATTTCATGAAATCCTCTTCGTAAATAGATTTTTTGCCATCTCCCGTCAAGTAACTTTTAAGGTTAGTTATCAAACCTATGTCTTTTGAGTTAAGGGTATAATCGTATACTATATGATATCGCTTGTTTTGAGCAAATGAAAAAAAGGTGAAAAAGAGTGTGATATACTTAAACATATTCAATTGTTAAAAGGATTAAACCGTAACGCTTTGGAGCGTTACTGTTATTATTTCAATTATTTTTTAGTTCTTGAGTTATTCTGCTGTAAGCCTTGGAACTTCTGGATGAGCCGCTAAAAGTTGTTCTGTAGCAACGTTACAATTATCGCCTGTTATTATCATACCGCAAACTTCTCTATGATCTACATATATACCATTATAAGTTAGAGTTGCAGTACAACAAGAACTAAGATCGTTCACTTTAGGATTTTCTTTTGTTATTTTTTCTTTTGAGTTTGCAAATCCATTTACACTGATTAATAATACTACAGTAATAAATAATAATTTTTTTATAAATAAGGTTTTATTTGTTAATAATAACCAGACTTACTGCGGGGGGGGGGGGGACAAATTCCTAATAAAAAATGTTAAAATTATCTTAATTGACTTATTTCCCTGTAAACACCGCTTTTCTTTTCTCCAAGAAAGCTGTTGTTCCTTCTTTAAAATCTTCAGTACCAAAACATTGTCCAAAAGCTTTTATTTCGGTTTCATACCCATTTTTCCCTTCTTTGAAATTGGCATTAACAGCTTTTATGGCTTTGCCAATGGCGTAGGGTGAGTTTTTTATTATTTTGTTAGCCACGCTTATACAGTAATCTAAAAGCTCTGTTTCAGGAACTACGTGATTCACAAGTCCAATTCTGTAGGCATCTTGCGCACTTGCCATTCCGGCGGTCATAATCATTTCCATCGCACGGCCTTTTCCTATTAATTGCGGCAAGCGTTGTGTTCCTCCGTAACCCGGAATTACGCCTAAGGAAACTTCAGGTAATCCCATTTTTGCATTTTCTGAGGCGACTCTAAAATGACACGCCATCGCTAATTCTAATCCACCACCCAAAGCAAATCCGTTCACGGCTGCAATAACTGGCGTTTTAAGATTCTCTATAAAATCAAATAATTTTTCTTGTCCCTCGGCTGCTAATTGCGCTCCTTCTGCAATGGAGAAATGAGCAAATTCTGAAATATCAGCACCGGCTACAAATGCTTTTTCACCACTTCCAGTTAGTATGATTACACGAACTTCATCGTTTGCGGCTAATGTTTTGAAAGCCTTGTTCAAATCAGAAATAGTGGCAACATTCAAAGCATTTAATTTTGTTGGACGATTAATAGTAACCGTTGCAATGTTATTTTCGGTAGCAATTAAAATATTTTCGTAGTTCATAAGTCTGTTTTTAAGTGTTTGTTATAGGCAGAGAGACGATAAAAGTCGTTCCTTTTCCAAATTCAGATTCAAAGGTAATTGTTCCTTTATAATTTTCGATAATGTTTTTTATAATTCCAAGGCCAAGACCCATTCCGCTACTTTTGGTAGTAAACTTTGGTTCGAATATGCGGCTGATGTCTTTAGGCTGAATGCCAATTCCGTTGTCTGCCACCGTGATTAAGACATTGTTGGCTTCTTTGCGAATGCGTACCACAACGGATTTTTCTTCTTGCTGCTCCGGAATAGACTGAATAGCGTTCTTTGCTAGATTGGTGATAATCCGAATGAGCTGTGTGCGGTCAATTATCGAAATAATTTCGGGAGAATCACTTTTAAATTCAATATACTCCTCATTAAAAATATCCATCGCTAGTTCTACTACTTCCACCACATTCAAGGTTTCATTTTGTTGCGCTGGCATCGAAGCAAAATTTGAAAATGCGGAAGCCACCGCACTCATTGTATCAATTTGCTGAATTAAAGTTTCGGAGTAGTCGTTCATTTTCTGTTTGACGTTAGGATCCATTGGATCAAATTTTCGCTGAAAACTTTGCACCGTTAATCGCATTGGTGTAAGCGGATTCTTGATTTCATGTGCCACTTGTTTTGCCATTTCGCGCCACGCTTCTTCCCGTTCACTTTGAGCCAGTTTTATGGCGCTTTTCTCCAGCTTATCCACCATTCCGTTGTATGAATTGATCAAAAGATTGATCTCTTTACTGCTGGCTTCCAAAACTATTTTTTCGTTTTTCTGATTCAAGCTTGTTTCACTTAGTTTGTCTGAAATCGTTTTTAAGGATTTGGTGATGTAGGACGATAGAAAATAAGCAAACGCAAAAGCTATAATAAGCATGAAGGTATACACTTGACCCAGACGAATTAGAAAACTTTTCAATTCATTTTCATAGTAGCCGTCATCTTCTACATAAGGTAAGTTTAAAATTCCTAAGGGTTTAAATTTGTCATCTTTGATCTGGCTAAAAGCGGAACGGTTTTTTTTGCCATCAATAGTTTTGATGTCTACGTATCTTTTTTCAATCGAAGAGCGGACGAGTTTCAGGATGTACTTTGGAATCGGGGGCGCCACTTTATCAACAGAAAAGGATTCTTTAGAGGATTTTAGTAACTGTCCCTCCAGACCATAGATATTAATTTCAATGTTGTGAATGTGGGCTAATTCGTGAATTTTGTCTTTAAAAATCAGGTCTAAATTTCCAGAGGTCAGCGGATAGGTCGTGGTGGATAAGATAAAATTAATGTGTTGTTTTACAGCGTTTTCATTTCGTTCCAAGCGCTCTTGGTGGTATTCTTTGGCTTCATTTTTAAATTGGATAATAGAAATGGAAGCGAGGATTACAGAAGCCATTAATATCAATACAATCATCGAAAGGAAAATCCTGATTCGTAACGAGAGCGTTGCTATTTTGAAGCTTTTAAACATATTAAAATTGATTTCTTTCTCTAATTCTTTTGTAAAATTTAAATCCAAGCATAATCAAAATGGAAAACAAGAAGATGCCAAGCACGCCATAGATCCAATTGACAGCATTTTTTAAAATTACTAAAAATACGACAGCAAAAAGAATAATTGTCGCGCCTTCGTTCCATAAGCGCATGAAAGTTGTGGTATATTTTACTTCGTCATTTTGCAATTGCTTGAATATTTGTTGGCATTTTGCATGATACAAATACAGGGCAAATACGAAGCCAAGTTTTACATGCATCCAAGGCATCTGCAACCAAGCTTTTCCTAAATCCGTAAAAAACAACATCCAGAAAGCAAATATACTGGCTAGTACGGCTGATGGCCAAGTGATGATGTACCACAGGCGATAGGTCATTATCTTGTATTGCTTTTGAAGAATTTCTTTTTCTGGAGAGGGTTTATCTGCTGCTTCAATCTGGTACACAAACAGGCGTACAATATAGAATAGCCCAGCAAACCAAGTTATGACAAAGATAAGGTGTAAGGATTTTAGGTAATTATAATATTCCATCGTTCGTTTTGTTCAATTTTGTGTTCATTTCTTTTTTCAGAAAATAACCAGTGAGTATTGTTGAGAGTATATCAGCAATGGGGAAGGCGATCCACACGCCAAAAATACCTAAAAAATTGGGTAGAATCAGCACTAATGGAATCAGGAAAAATCCCTGCTTGCTCAACGTTAAAAGTAATGCTTTTTTAGCTTTTCCAGCTGCCTGAAAATAAGCGGCTCCAATAAGTTGTATGGCTATAACGGGCGAAGCTGCAAAAACCCAGCGTAATGCATTAGGAGTCTGGTCAATCACGTGAGAGTCACTGGTAAAAACAGCGACAATTGGTTTGGCAAAAATTAAAATAACCACAAAAATCAGCGTAGCCAAAACAGCCGCATATTTTATCGAAAGTTGCACCGTTTCCTTGACCCTTTCATAATTTTCTGCACCATAATTAAATCCTGCGATGGGCAAAAATCCTTGCGTAATTCCCAGAATAGGAAATAAAGCAAACATCAACATCCGGCTGATAATTCCATAAATAGCTACCGAATGCTCGCCGCCGTAGGTATACAAGGTGTGGTTTAAAATAATTGATAAAATAGCTACGACGCCTTGTCTAGAGAAAGTCACAAAACTCAACTCTGAAATTTCCTTTACAACAGGAAATTGAAATTTAAAATGTTTTATTTTTATCCTTAATTCACTTTTAAAAACAAAAAACCAAAACACAAACAAGAAACAGGTAAAATAGGATATGGCTGAGGCCAAAGCAGCGCCAAACATTCCTAAATCTAAGTATTTGATAAAAAGAATATCCAATGCAATATTGACAAAAGCAGGAATGATCATGGCTACCATGGCAAATTTAGCTTTGCCTTCGGCGCGAATCACATTGTTGCCCATCATGCAAAGGGCTAGGAAGGGAACGCTGATGATAATTGGAATGAAAAATTCTTTTGCTGGCTGTACAATCGCACCTTTGGCACCAAAAAGCATCAGCATTTCATCGCTGAAAAAAAGGCCAAATAATACAAAAACAGACGCCAATAAAACAGTCATCATGATTTGATTGCCAAAGATATGCAATGCTTTTTCCCTGTCATTGGCTCCTAATGCTCTAGAAAGTACAGAACCTCCGCCTACACCAATCGCCATCCCTAGTGAAGAAATCAAAAAGGTGATGGGCAAAACCACGGTTACGGCAGCAATAGCCAAGGAACCGATCCATTGCCCAACAAAAATGGTGTCGATTAAAATATTAACCGACATGAATAAAATGCCAATCGAGGAGGGAACTGCTTGTTTGATCAACAGTTTTTTGATATCCTGAGTTCCTAACTCATCGGCGGTAACAGCCATTTAAGCGACTGTTTTTTCAACATCAACTTTACTGATTGAAGAGGCATTTGACCAATTAGAAATCCAATTGCTTACTGTTTTACACCAATCGTCACCGTCATTTAAGCAGGGTATCGCTTTGAAGTTTTCTCCTCCGTGAACTTTAAATTCGTGATTGGCTTCCATCGCAATTTCTTCTAATGTTTCTAAACAATCAGAAACAAAGGCAGGCGTTACCACCGCAAGATTTTTTATGCCTTTCTCTGGCATTTTGTTTACTTGTACATCAGTATATGGCGTCAACCATTTGTCGCCCGCTAAACGCGACTGAAAAGTTTGGCTGTATTTTCCTTCTGGTATGCCCAATAATTTAACGACTTGTTTAGTGGTTTCGTAACATTGGTGGCGGTAACAAAATTCATGCGCTGGTGAGGGCGTGTTGCAACATGAGCCATCAATTTTACAATGTGATTTGGTAATATCTGTCTTGCGAATGTGACGCTCTGGAATTCCGTGGTAAGAGAATAACAGGTGGTCGTAATCATACCCTTCTAAATGCCCTTTGATCGAGTCGGCTAGGTTTTGTAAGTAATCGGGCTTATTATAAAAAGCAGGAACAATTGTAAATTTCATTTCTGGGAAATATTTTTTACGGTGTTCTTCTGCTAGTTCTAAAATAGTAGTGGTTGAAGCCATTGCATGTTGCGGATACAAGGGAAAAAGCAACACTTCAGTTACTCCTTTATCATGCAATTCTTGCAAGCCAGATAGCAAAGATGGATTTCCGTAACGCATGGCGAGTGATACTGGAACATCAACTAGTTTTTGTACTTTCTCGTGCATTCTTTTAGAAATAACGACAAGCGGAGACCCATCATCCCACCATATCTTGGCGTAAGCTGCAGCTGATTTTTTAGGTCTTGTTTGCAAAATGATTCCACGAACCAATAAGGCTCGCAACAAAAATGGAACGTCAATCACGTACTTGTCCATTAAAAATTCATCTAAATACGGTTTTACGTCTTTTGCTGTTGGACTTTCTGGGGAACCTAAATTTACTAATAATACACCTTTCATAATTGATATTTTTTTCATTATTGTCATTCTGAAGAATGAGGAATCTTGGTACAAAAGTACTTAAACTTACTTTTTTATAAAGTCCGATTAACTATTTTTTATTTATTGTTTAATATAAGAAATCAATGGATTACGTCATATTTGGGTTGATGGACATCAAATATTTCTTTGGCGTGGTAGCAAATTTCTTTTTGAATGCTGCTATAAAATGGCTTCCAGTACTATAGCCAATTTTCAGTCCCACTTCGTTTACGTTATAGGAACCGCTATCGAGTAACTTTCGAGCAAAATCCATTTTATAGTCAAATAGAAATCCATAGACCGTATCACCATAAATTTGCTTGAAACCCATTTTTAGCTTCTTTAAATTCAAACCAATTTGATCAGCTAGCTCTTGTAATCCAGGAGGTTCTGCCATGTTTGCAATAATGATTTCTTTGGCTTTCTTAATTTTGATGACATTATCCTCATCAATTAAAAACGGACATTGCTCTGCGTTGGGATCTTCGGTTCTGTTGAAGTATAGGCTTAATAACTCGTACCCTTTTCCTTTGTAATACAGGTTTTTTATGGAAGGATGCAAGCTATAATGAAACAGTTGTGACAATACAATAGCCATTGATGGACTGATATTTCCCTCATTATAATATTTTTTATCTTTATTATCAGCGCTTAAGAACGTGATGTAATCTGCTTCGGTCGAAAATAAAGCGTGGAATTTTTTGATGGAAATAATCACAGAAATTACCCACGAATTTGGTGCCAATTCTAGATATAAGGGTAATTCTTTTTGTGGATTGTACAACAGCAGTGATTTTTCCTCTTTCAGTTCTAAAGCGTAATTGCCTTGATTAAAGATGAATTTGGCGCTTCCTTTTAATCCAAAGTGAAACTGAATTAATCCGCTGCCTCCTTCACGTTGCGCAATAAAGGTATTAATTCCGTCATTTTGAAAGCGAATGAGCGTAAAATCATCCTCAATTTTTATAATTTCCTGAGAACCCATAGCGATATTTTTTTAATATAAAAATGATATTTATCAAACCTTTTTATTTAGAATAACTCTAAATAGATGCAGTCAAACAACTTGGTTTCACTACAAAAATAGAATTTTTTACCGTAAAATACGCAATTAGAACTAAAAAATCACATAGCGATACAAAAAGAACTTCTAGCGTTACTTTTATAAATAGTATAGTGATAATTTTGTTCCACTTTCTGGAAAAGTGCAAATATGGAAAACAAGAACACATTAAAGCATCACTATTTTTACGCAGTTGGACTGAGCTATAAAAAAGCAGATGCTGAGATTAGAGGAAAATTTAGTTTAGATGCCGCTGCAAAAACGCGTTTACTAGAACAAGCTAAGAGTGAAGGAATAGAGAGTTTAATAGTTACTTCAACCTGCAACCGTACTGAAATATATGGTTATGCAGAACATCCATTTCAGTTAATCAAATTAATTTGTGAGAATAGTCAAGGCTCTGTCGAAGCATTTCAAAAGGTAGGTTTTGTCTATAAAAATCAAGAAGCAATCAATCACTTGTTTCGTGTAGGAACCGGTTTAGATAGTCAGATTTTAGGTGATTTTGAAATTATTTCACAGATAAGAAATTCTTTTTCACAAT
Source organism: Flavobacterium fryxellicola (assembly GCF_900143245.1). Classification (GTDB taxonomy): domain Bacteria; phylum Bacteroidota; class Bacteroidia; order Flavobacteriales; family Flavobacteriaceae; genus Flavobacterium; species Flavobacterium fryxellicola. The sequence continues at coordinate 418,125 of NZ_FRDK01000001.1, read as the reverse complement.
CCAAATCTTTGGGTTTAGCCAATGCTTTCATCGAACGATTGGTGAATGCTGTAATCCAGGCCAGTAAAAAAATAAAAACCGATACGGAGATTAGCTCTGGTGCTACTTCGGTTTCTTTTGCCGCAGTGCAATACATTTTCAAAAATGTAGAAGACATTGGAAACAAAAATATTTTATTGTTTGGTACAGGAAAAATTGGTAGAAATACCTGTGAAAATTTAGTAAAACATACCAAAAACGAGCACATTACGCTAATTAACCGTACCAAAGAAAAAGCGGAGAAATTAGCCGGGAAATTGAATCTAATTGTAAAAGATTATTCGGAACTGCATTTGGAACTGCAAAAAGCAGATGTTGTTGTAGTCGCTACCGGCGCTCAAAATCCAACGATAGACAAAGCCATTCTGAATCTGAAAAAACCACTATTGATTTTGGATTTATCTATTCCGAAAAATGTAAATGAAAATGTGGAAGAAATTGAAGGTGTTACACTTGTTCACATGGATTACTTGTCTCAATTAACGGACGAAACTTTAGAAAACAGGAAAAAACACATTCCTGCTGCCGAAGCCATCATCGAAGAAATAAAAGAAGAATTTATCACCTGGACCAAAGGGCGTAAATTTGCTCCAACAATCCATGCATTGAAAGCAAAATTAAATGCGATAAAAATTTCAGAATTGGATTTCCAAAGTAGGAAAATTTCAAACTTTAATGAAGAACAAGCTGAAATAATCAGTAATAGAATTATCCAAAAAATCACAACTCATTTTGCCAATCATTTAAAAGACGATAATACCATGGTGGATGAAAGTATCGAATGGATTGAGAAAGTTTTTAAAATAGGACTTGCAGCGAAATAAATTTATATAAAACTCAATGAATCTTAATTTCGTAATGGTTTTTAATTTTTTATAACCATTACGAAATCAAAATATAAAAATGGCTGAAAAAACAATACGAATTGGTACCAGAGACAGTGAACTCGCACTTTGGCAGGCACACACAGTAGAAAAAAAACTAAACGATTTAGGGTATAAAACTAAAATTATATCGGTTAAATCTACAGGAGATATCATTCTTGACAAACCACTTTACGAATTAGGAATCACAGGGATTTTTACTAAAACACTCGATGTAGCTATGATAAATGGCGATGTTGATATTGCAGTGCATTCGATGAAAGATGTTCCTACGGCTTTACCAAAAGGGATTGTGCAAGCAGCAGTTTTAGAGCGAGCCAATACCTTAGATATTTTAGTGCATAAAGGCAATCTTGATTTTCTTAATGAGTCAGGAACTATTGCTACAGGAAGTTTGCGTCGTCAAGCTCAATGGTTAAACAAGTACCCAACACATAAAGTAGTTGACTTACGTGGAAATGTAAATTTGCGTATGAAAAAGTTAAACGAAGGAGACTGGAACGGTGCTATTTTTGCTGCGGCTGGTTTAGAAAGAATCAATTTAAAACCAGAGAATTACATTGATTTAGATTGGATGATTCCCGCACCGGCACAAGGAGCCATGCTCGTTGTTGCCATGCAAGACGATGCGTTTACCTTAGACGCTGTATCGCAGTTAAATGATATTGAAACCGAAATCGTGACGTATATAGAACGTCAGTTTTTAAAAACTTTGGAAGGCGGCTGTACGGCACCTATCGGAGCTTTAGCACGTTATAACGAAAAGGAAGATACCATTCATTTTCAAGGAGTTCTATTTTCGCTTAACGGAAAAGAAAAAATAGAAGTGGATAAAGTGGTTCCTATAGAAGAATGGAAAAAATTAGGTTTCTATTCTGCTCAAGAAGTTTTGAATAATGGTGGAACGAAATTGATGATGGAAATTAAAAATAATTTGAAGAAATAATGGATCAAATAAGCATTTTATCAACCAAAACCTTGTCTGATGGACAAAGACAAGTATTTCTTGACGCAAATTTCGATCTTTTAGAACAAGATTTTATCGAAATTAAAAATAATCTTTTTGAATTAAATACGATCAATGCTAATTTGATTTTCAGTAGCCAAAATGCTGTTTTAAGTTTAATGGAGCAAAATGGATGGGAAGCTCTTAAAACGAAAACTGTATTTTGCGTGGGCATTAAAACTAAAGAATTGCTCGAGCTTAACGGTTTTAAAGTGGATGTGTATATGGATTACGCTTCAGAATTAGCAGAAATTATCACGTTAATTTACAACAAAGAAAGCTATACTTTTTTGAGCGGAAATTTACGCAAGGAAACGTTACCACAAGCGTTAAAAAGCGAAGGGATAACTTTTAATGAAATCGAAGTCTATCAAACTAAATTAGCGCCTTTTAAAATATCCGATCAAGAAAAATTTGATGGAATTCTGTTTTTTAGTCCTTCTGCTGTTGAGAGTTATTTGACCAATAACAAAATCAAAAAGGAAGTGTGTTTTTGCGTGGGTAACACTACCGCCAAAACATTAGAGTTAAATAAAGTTAAAAACATTGTAATTGCCGAAACACCAACCATTGAAGAGGTGATCGAGGAAGTTATTGAATATTATAAAACGGAGGGCATTTAGCAATCTGCAAAAAATTAAATACATGATCAAGAACGATTTATTTTTAAGAGCATTAAAAGGAGAAACCGTACAACGTCCACCAGTTTGGATGATGCGTCAAGCAGGAAGATATTTACCTGAATTCATCGCATTACGCGATAAATATGATTTTTTTACGCGATGTCAAACACCGGAATTAGCTGCCGAAATCACCGTGCAACCTATTCGTAGAATCGCTCCCGATGCTGCCATATTATTCTCCGATATTCTTGTAATACCACAAGCGATGGGAATTGAGGTTGAGATGAAACCTAATTTTGGTCCGTATTTACCCAATCCTATTCGCACGATTCAAGATGTAGAAAAAGTAATCGTTCCAGATGTACATGAAACGTTAGGATATGTTTTTGAGGCTATTAAATTGACTAAAGAAATGTTGAATGATGCCGTGCCATTAATTGGTTTCGCAGGTTCACCATGGACCATTATGTGTTACGCGGTAGAGGGAAAAGGTTCTAAAAGTTTTGATATGGCCAAAGGATTTTGTTTTCAACATCCAGAAGCAGCACATGTTTTATTACAAAAAATCACCGATACTACTATTGCATACCTAAAAGAAAAAGTAAAAGCGGGAGTAAATGCCGTTCAAATTTTTGATTCATGGGGCGGAATGTTATCTCCAGTTGATTATCAGGAATTCTCTTGGAAATACATCAACCAGATCATCGAAGCTTTAGCTGATGATGCGCCAGTAATTGTTTTCGGAAAAGGATGCTGGTTTGCTTTAGGCGAAATGGGTAAAAGTAGAGCATCGGCACTTGGAGTAGATTGGACCTGTTCTCCAAGAAACGCACGATATTTGTCTGGTGGAAACATCACTTTACAAGGTAACTTTGATCCATCAAGATTGTTATCTCCTATTCCGGTGATCAAGAAAATGGTACACGAAATGATTGATGAATTTGGGAAAGACAAATACATCGTAAACTTAGGTCACGGTATTTTACCCAATATTCCTGTGGATCATGCGAAAGCGTTTATTGATGCTGTGAAGGAGTATGGTCTGTAAAAGAGGTGTGGTCAATATTATTTCGATAATCTATGAATTTTCTGGGAAAAAGTTTTTTATTACTAGTAGTTAATATAATTTTATTGAGTTGTATACGAAATGAGAGTAGTTTTTAAAATCGGAATATACCTGATATTAACAAAACAGAAAAAAAATTAGAAAAAAAACAAGTTTTAGATAAGAAATCGGATCAATTGGCTAAAAAACTATTTGGAATTTGGACAAGTGAAGGTTTTATAAATGCTGATTTTCAAATAGATGGAGAAACTTTTTATTATATTTAAGATTTTGCAAATTATAAATATTTTTTAGACGGAAATAAAATTACAATTACTTATCCCGATTATGTTTATGAAGGTAAAGTATCTTTTTTAGTAGACACCCTTGTAATGACTTCTGAAGAAAGTGAGGTTAAGTATTGGAGATTTAAAGAATAAGTACATGAGCTTAGATGCTCTATGATTAACAATGAAATAACTTTGGCAAAAGCCAATATTTAAAAAAAATCCTTTATCCTTCTCTTGTCGAGAAGGACTGGAATGCAGATATTATATGATCATAGCAGAGAATTTCATTATTGATAAATTGAACTCAACCGATGCCAATCAATTGTATCAATTTATGGTTGACAATACAGAACGCTTAAAGTATTACTTTCCAGTTACATTAGTAAATAATGCAAAACTAGAAAAAACTATAGCATATATTGCCACAAAGAATAAAGAGATTGAAGAAAAAACCAGTTACACTTTTGCAATTAGAAATAAAATGACAACTCAAATTGCAGGATTAATCATTATTAAAAAAATTGATTGGGTTAATAATCAAGGTGAACTTGCCTATTTTATTGGTTTAGAACAGGAAGGAAATGGATTAACATCATTTGCAGTAAAAGAAATAACTAAATTTGCTCTTAGTGAATTAGGGTTAAAAACACTTCAAATCATTGCTCATATAACTAATTTAGGAAGTGTAAAAGTTGCTATAAATAATGGTTTTATTTGGGAAAAAACCTTGCTAAACGAATTTACGCCAACGAATGAAGCACCAATAGATATGGAACTTTATGAATTAACAAGATGAAAGAACAATTTTATACCTACATACAAAACCTACAAGACCAAATCGTCGCAGGGCTTGAAGCAGTCGATGGTCAAGCCAAATTCCGTGAAGATCTTTGGGATCGTCCAGAAGGCGGCGGCGGAAGGACCCGCGTTATTGAGAACGGCAAAGTTTTTGAAAAAGGCGGAGTAAATATTTCAGCAGTGCACGGTAAATTGCCGGAAGCCATGCAGAAAATGTTCAATGTAGGCGAAGCTGATTTTTATGCTTGTGGATTGAGTTTGGTTTTACATCCAAAAAATCCAATGGTACCAACCGTTCATGCCAATTGGCGCTATTTTGAAATGTACGATGCTAATGGGAATGTGATCCAGCAATGGTTTGGCGGAGGTCAAGATTTAACGCCTTATTATTTGTTTGAAGAAGATGCAAAACACTTTCATCAGACTTGTAAAACCGCTTGTGATAAACACAATCCCGAGTTTTATCCTAAATATAAAAAACAATGTGACGCTTATTTCTGGAATGCACACCGTCATGAAGCACGTGGAATTGGAGGATTATTCTTTGATTATTGCAAAGCGACTGAGAATATGTCTATGGAAAATTGGTTTAACTTTGTTAGCGAAGTGGGAAATAGTTTCCTAGAAGCCTATGTTCCAATTGCATCAAGAAGAAAGGAATTGTCCTATACACCAGAGCAAAAAACATGGCAAGAAATTCGTCGAGGTCGGTATGTTGAGTTTAATTTGGTTCATGATAAAGGCACGTTGTTTGGTTTAAAAACCAATGGCAGAATTGAAAGTATTTTGATGAGTTTACCGCCACATGTGCAATGGGTTTACGACCATCATGCAGAAGCGGGAAGTAAAGAAGAAAAATTAGTAAACGTATTAGAAAATCCGATTGAATGGATTGCAGATTGATGATTAACGATTTTTGATTTCAGATTTTTTGGAATCAGCAACTTGTTTTAAAATCAAAACGCAGCAATCTTTAATCTAAAATCAAAAATTTATATGTTCCCATTACAAAGAGGTAGAAGATTACGCGTTAATGAATCCATTCGTTCTTTAGTTCGCGAAACCACATTAAGTCCAAGTGATTTTATGTTTCCAATGTTCATTGCTGAAGGCGAAAATGTTCAGGTAGAGATATCTTCCATGCCGGGAATTTTTCGTCGTTCGATTGATTTAACTTTGAAGGAAGTACAAGAAATTTATGCTTTAGGAATTCGTGCGGTGAATATATATGTAAAAGTCAGTGAAAACCTAAAAGACAACACAGGAAAAGAAGCTTGGAATATAGACGGACTGATGCAAAATGCAATCCGTGCCATCAAAGCGGCTTGTCCGGGAATGATTGTAATGCCAGATGTGGCTTTAGATCCGTATTCGATTTACGGTCATGACGGCATTATAACGCACGGAGATGTAGAGAATGATTCCACCAACGAAGCTTTAGTTAAGATGGCAGTTTCTCATGCCCAGGCTGGTGCCGATTTTGTCGCGCCAAGTGATATGATGGACGGACGCGTATTGCGTTTGCGTGAAGGTCTAGACGCTGCCGGTTTCCATAACGTAGGCATCATGAGCTATTCTGCCAAATATGCTTCGGCGTTTTACGGACCTTTTCGAGACGCTTTAGACAGCGCGCCAGTGGATTCTGCAGCTATTCCCAAAGACAAAAAAACCTACCAAATGGATTATGCCAACCGCATCGAAGCCATCAAAGAAGCTTTGTGGGACGTTGAAGAAGGCGCTGATATGGTTATGGTGAAACCCGGAATTGCCTATTTAGACATTGTTCGCGAAGTCAAAAATGCGGTAAATGTTCCCGTAACGGTGTTTCATGTTTCAGGCGAATATGCGATGATCAAAGCCGCTGCTGAAAGAGGTTGGCTAGATCACGATAGGATTATGATGGAACAATTAATGTGTATCAAACGCGCGGGAGCAAGTTTAATTTCGACTTATTTTGCCAAGGAAGCCGCAGTACTATTAAATAAATAAACATGAAAAAGCCGATATTATTATTGATTTTATTGGTATCAAACTTCATTTTTGCTCAAGTTGAGGTAGTTTCCACTTTTGTAGAAAAATGGGATAATTCCAAGGATTATCTTGTAGCGGTAGCTCAAGCCATGCCTGAAGATAAATACGATTACAAGCCCACAGCACGTGAAATGTCGTTTAGAGAGCAATTGTTTCATATTCAAGACAATGTGAATTGGTTAAGTATAACGCATTTTTCTGAAATAAAATACGATAAGAAAGAGGTGGTTAAAGGGCTTTCAAAAGCGCAAATAATCTTAAATATCATAGCTTCATTTGATGCTGCAAAAGCTCGGATCCAAAACATAAAGGAGGCTGAGCTTTCTCAAAAAGTAGACTTTTTTGCTGGTCCAAAGTCAAAATTGCAAATACTCAATCTCATGCAAGATCATGTTACCCATCATCGTGCGCAAATTTTAATTTATTTGAATCTGAATCAAATTCAACCGCCAAAGTATGTGGGTTGGTAATTATTTTGTAACTTACAGCATAATATCAATAGAAAATATCATGAAAAAGACTTTGTTTTTATTTGCGTTTTTAGCATTCGCTTCTTGTAAAAAAGAAGAAGTCAAAGAAGAACCCTTGTACCCAACCACAGCTGAAGAAATAGTTCAAACTCCAGTCCAATTAGGAGAAGAAATTTTTAATGGGAAAGGAAATTGCGTAGCCTGCCATCAAATGGCTGAGAAAGTGATAGGACCGAGCTTGCAGAATATCGCCACGATTTACAAAGACAAAAATGCAAATATGGTTGCGTTTTTAAAAGGCGAAGGCGAGCCGATTGTTGATCCAAGTCAGTACGAAGTTATGAAAACAAACTTCGTCGTTACAAAAGCAATGTCGGATCAAGAGTTGCAAGCTTTAGAAGCTTATGTATATTCAAGTTTGAAATAAGCGTAGTTTTATTACGAGTTATCTCCCGCTAACCGCTCTATTCTTTATGTCCGCTGTGTCGGAAATAGAAGGATGCCGCTTTTATCGGGGCTAAAATACAAGAACCATTCCTAATTGGGAATGGTTTTTTTTTTGCTAGAGGGCGACTTGCCTTTTACAATATCAAGGTACTTCCATCTTGATAAAACAATCAAATTATTTTTTTTATGTTGAGCAATTAGAAACAGCGTACATCAAAACACCTTTAGGAATAGCCGCAATTACTGGCGATGAAAATGGAGTATCCATAATTTCAGTTTCAGATGAAGGAATTGTTTCAACTGAAATCCCTCTTTTTTTACAAATTGCAGTGCAGCAACTCCAAGAATATTTCGATTCTAAAAGAACCAATTTCACTTTTAAACGCAATCCCAAAGGAACTGAATTCCAACAAAAAGTTTGGAAGGCATTAGTAAACATTCCGTTTGGAAAAACAAAAACCTATCTGGAGCAATCCAAAGGTTTAGGAGATGTCAAAGCCATACGGGCTGTGGCTTCCGCCAACGGTAAAAACCCGTTGTGGATTGTTGTCCCCTGCCATCGCGTCATTGGATCAGATGGTTCGCTTACTGGCTACGCTGGCGGTATATGGCGCAAGAAATGGTTATTAGAACATGAAAATCCAGTTACTCAACAAAGTTTGTTTTAATAAAATAAATACGAATTGAACGAATTTGCACTAAATAGAGTTTAAGCTATTTTAATTTGTGAAAATTTGTGTAATTTGTGGTCAAAAAAAAAGGATGATCGAAAAAATAAACCTCAATAACATTCTTTTCTTAGATATAGAAACCGTTCCGGAATCGGAGGATTTTGATGGATTAGACGCAGAAATGAAAGCGCTTTGGGAACACAAAACCCAATACCAACGCAAGGACGAATATACGCCCGAAGATTTTTATGATCGCGCTGGGATTTGGGCCGAATTTGGAAAAATTATTTGTATTTCTGTGGGTTATTTTACCATCAAAGGCGATATACGAAATTTTCGAGTGACCTCTTTTTTTGGAGAAGAAAAGAAATTGCTGCTTGACTTTAATAATCTTCTAAATAATCATTTCAACCAGCCACAACATGTCTTGTGTGGTCACAATGCCAAGGAATTTGACATTCCTTTCCTCGCCAGACGGATGATTATCAACCAAATTGCGATTCCCAACAAGCTGAATTTATTTGGAAAAAAACCATGGGAAATTCCCCATCTCGACACTTTAGAGTTGTGGAAATTTGGTGATTATAAACATTATACTTCCTTAAAATTGATGTGTAAAGTGCTTGGAATTCCTTCTCCAAAAGGCGATATCGACGGCAGTCAAGTAGGTCATGTTTTTTATGTAGATAAAGATATGGATCGAATTGTAACCTATTGTGAGAAAGACACTATTGCTGTGGCACAAATTTTTCTTCGGCTGCGCAGAGAAGATTTGTTGATTGAGGAAGAGATTATTCATGTTTAGATTACCAAACCCTTTCAGGGTTTCAAACCCTGAAAGGGTAATTAGTATTACATTTACAAAAATTATAAATTATGGTATTGAGTAGATTTTGGTTAGTTATTTTTATTTCTTCAATTATTTTTATCGTTTTCAGTTTGTTTACTGCTAATACATATACTATTGATTATGTATTGAATGGAAAGAAAGATGATCCTATTTTAATTTCGGAGAAATTTGCGGAACAGCTTCCTGCCTTTATTAAAGACAGCATCAAAAAAGCGCCAGATCAAACCATGAATATCAATCGCGATACGCTAAATGCGGACACGACGTATGTTTATAAAAATAAAACTGTAAAAATATACAGTGGTGTTCAAAAATCAGATGGCTTGTTGCCAACCTGTAAAAGTACGTTGCTGGATTTAATCATTCCGCTTATTGCTTATTTGGCTTTTTTCTGTGGTTTGATGGAACTTTTGATCATTTCAGGAGCTTCTGGAAAGTTAGCCAAAGGATTGAGTCCTGTTTTTGTTAAAGTATTTCCGAGTATTCCTAAAAACCACCCATCCATCTCTTATATGACGTTAAACTTCGCTGCCAATTTCTTAGGATTGGATTCCGCTGCGACTCCTTTTGGCCTAAAAGCCATGGAAAGTTTACAAGAGATAAACCCGGATAAAGACAAAGCCAGTGATGCCCAAATTATGTTCATGTGTTTGCATGCGTCGGGTCTTACTTTGATTGCTACTTCTATTATTGGGTATCGCGCTGCCGCAAATGCAAGCAATCCGGCTGATGTCATGTTGCCTTGCATTATCACTTCTTTTATTGGTACGATTGCCGCTTTTCTTATTGTAGGTATCAAACAAAAAATCAATTTCAAAAGTGCTTCTTTGGTGCTTGTACTGATTACATTAATAGCAGGAATAATTGGATTGTTGATGTACGTGAATCATTTGGATTTGATTGGTAAAAACTATTTTACCTCTAATCTTTCGGCTTTAATTTTGATAGGAATTATTGCTTTTACTTTGATTTTTTCATTCTTTAACGAAAAGAAATTTACTGCTGCTAGTACAACGGTGTTTGATTCTTTTGTAGTAGGAGCCAACAATGGAGTAAAAACAGGCGTGACTATTTTTCCTTATGTTTTGGGAATGTTGGTGGCTATTTCGTTATTTAGAAACAGTGGATTATTTGAAATTATTAGCAATTGGATTGCTTTCATTTTTTCTAAAATGGGCGTAAATAAGCAAATTACTGATGCTCTGCCAGTGGCATTACTACGTCCTTTTAGTTCTGCGGGATCAAGAGGGTTTTTGATTGATTCGATGAATACCTTTGGAGCCGATTCGTTAACGGCAAGATTGAGTAGTATTTTTCAATGTAGTGCCGAAAGTACTTTTTACGTGATTGCAGTTTACTTTGGCTCCGTTAATATCAAAAATACACGTTATGCTTTAGGAACAATGCTTCTAGTTGATTTGATTTGTGTGATTACAGCAATTTTTGTTGCCACGTGGTTTTTTTAGTAGTAGTTAAGGATCAATTCCGAAGGCTACGTTTTGTTGGTTCGCAAACTTTGTAACTGGAGTTATTGCCTGTGAAACAAAATCAGTAGGCAATTTTAAAGAATAAGTTAGCGCTAACAGAAGGTGAAATAGTAGTGTCTTTTAGCTTGGCTTCAAAAAGCAAGTCCACAATTTTAATTGACAAAAAAAGTCGGAATTTCAATAGTAGAAATTCCGACTTTTGTTATTTTAAAGTAGACTTTTAATCAATAATCATTTCTGGAATCTCGCCTTCAATAATCAAGTCTGCTTCAGTAGATGCGATGATATGCTCCACCGAAACCCCTGGAGCGCGCTCTAATAGCTTAAAACCTGCTGGAGTCACTTCCATAACGGCAAGTTCAGTAACGACTTTTTTAACGCATCCTACGCCAGTTAGTGGCAAACTACACTTTTTTAGAATTTTTGATTCTCCTGCTTTGTTCACGTGCATCATTGCAACGATAATGTTTTCGGCAGAAGCGACTAAGTCCATTGCGCCACCCATTCCTTTAACCATTTTACCTGGGATTTTCCAGTTGGCAATATCTCCGTTTTGGGCTACTTCCATAGCGCCAAGAATGGTTAAATCTACTTTTTGTGATCGAATCATTCCAAAACTCATTGCGGAGTCAAAAAAGGAAGCTCCTGGTAGTGTTGTTATGGTTTGTTTTCCTGCGTTGATTAAATCAGCGTCTTCATCGCCCTCGAAGGGAAATGGACCCATTCCAAGAATGCCATTTTCACTTTGAAATTCAACGTCAATCCCTTCTGGAATATAATTCGCTACTAAAGTTGGAATTCCTATTCCTAAATTCACGTAATAGTTGTGTTTTAATTCTTTTGCAATGCGTTTTGCAATTTGATTTTTGTCTAAAGCCATAATTAGAAAATTTTTCTCACGGTTCTTTGTTCAATTCTTTTTTCATATTTCTCTCCTTGAAAAATTCTATTTACAAGTATTCCTGGAATATGAATTTCGTTAGGATCTAAACTTCCCGCAGGCAACAATTGTTCTACCTCAGCTATGGTGATTTTGGCAGCACCAGCCATACTTGCATTAAAGTTGCGTGCAGTTCCTTTAAAAATCAAATTTCCTGCTTCATCACCTTTCCATGCTTTTACGATGGCAAAATCAGCCTTATAGGCTAATTCCATGATGTGCATTTTTCCGTTAAACTCACGCACCTCTTTTCCTTCGGCTACTTCTGTTCCAAAGCCAGCTGGAGTAAAAAATGCGGGTATTCCGGATTGAGCTGCACGGCATTTTTCGGCTAACGTTCCTTGTGGAGTCAGCTCTACGTCTAATTCTCCAGAGAGCATTTGGCGTTCAAATTCGGCATTTTCACCTACATAAGAAGAGATCATCTTCTTGATTTGACGCTTTTGCAAAAGCAAGCCAAGGCCAAAATCATCAACACCTGCATTGTTTGAAATACAGGTTAAATTGGTCGTTTCTTTTTTTACTAATTCGGCGATGGAATTTTCTGGAATACCACATAATCCAAAACCGCCAAGCATAATAGTCATCCCGTTTTGAATTCCTTGAAGGGCGTCTTGAACGTTGTTTACTTTTTTGTTAATCATAAAAATGAGTTGCTATGGTCTAATTATATTTTAAAAAGATCAAATTATTTGTTGAAATTCCTCCGTATTTTGGCTGCGAGAAGTAGGGAGTTTATAATTCAAATTCATCAGTGTTCTGCTCTACAGCAGTGGTGTCTATTACTTTTTTAGCAACGTAACAGTCTACTTTTATAGAAAGATTTACAGGCCTTTCAAAGGTCCCCTTGGAAACTTTAAGGGCAGTATCAGCATAACATAATTTCATAAAATAACCCCAAACTGGCAGTGCTGCTGTAGCTCCCTGACCGTAGGTAATGCTTTTAAAACGAGCCGAACGATCCTCGCATCCTACCCAAACTCCTGTGACAAGATTAGGAACCATTCCCATAAACCAACCATCGGATTGGTTTTGTGTTGTACCTGTTTTTCCTGCAATAGGGTTTTTGAATTGGTATGGATACCCAGTCCAACGGTTGTCTCCGCTTCCGCCACCAGTGGTTCGCAAACGATCTCCCGATCCACCTTCGGTTACACCTTCAAGCAATTTGACAACTGCGTAAGCGATATCTTTATTTAAAACATCATGCGACTCAGGGATTGGTTCGTAGATGATCACGCCACTTTTATCTTCAATTTTAGATATGAACTGCGGTTTCATGTAAACCCCTTGATTAGCGAAAGTGCTGTAAGCAGCAACCATGTCTTCAACCGTTATTTCTACTGCTCCTAAAGCAATGGATGGTTGCAAAGGAATTTCAGATTTCACCCCTAATTTATGCGCTAGATCAACTACAGCTTCTGGTCCTACCTTATCCATCAATTTGGCAGATATGGTGTTAATAGAGTTGGCTAAACCCCTTTTCAAGGTTACCATTCCGCGGTACCTGTTATCTGAATTTTTTGGTTCCCAATCTTCGGTGACGTTATGACGACCTTTGCGAATCATAAAAGGGCCATCAATAATCGAGTCACAAGGGGACATATTGAGTTGCTCGATGGCCGTTGCGTAAACGAATGGTTTGAATGTTGAGCCCACTTGTCTCGCTCCTTGTCCTACGTGATCGTATTGGAAATATTTATAGTTAATTCCGCCTACCCATGCCTTTATATTTCCCGTTTGTGGTTCCATGGCCATTAATCCAGATTGTAAAAAGTGTTTGTAGTAGCGGATAGAATCTAAGGGTGTCATAATGGTGTCTTTTTCTCCTTTCCAAGAAAAAACAGTCATGTTTGTTTTTTCGCTGAACGATTTTACAATTTCCTCATCGGTTTTATCCATTGATTTCATTACTGCCCAGCGATTGGATGATTTGATGGCTTGATTTAAGATTCGTTGTGTTTCTACCGCAGAAATATTTACAAAAGGAGCATTTTTATTGTCTTTAGATTGCTTGAAAAATTCTTCTTGAAGGTTCGCCATGTGCGATGTAACGGCTTCTTCTGCATGCAACTGCATTCTAGAATCTATAGTGGTGTAGATTTTTAAACCATCTTTGTAAATATCATAATCTGAGCCATCTGATTTTTTATTCTCTTCCGCCCACTTTTTCATGTAATCACGAAGGTATTCTCTAAAATAGGTTGCCGTTCCGTCTTTATGCGTTTCTAATTTGAAGTTTAATTTGATCGGTAAGCTTTGTAGTCGTTCTTTTTCCTCATTCGAAATTATTTTTCCTTTTTCCAGTTGTAAAAGCACGACATTTCTTCGGTTTTTTACGCCTTCTGGGTTTCGTATTGGATTGTATAAGCCTGAGTTTTTAAACATTCCTACCAATATAGCAGACTCACTTATTGTAAGGTCTTTTGGTTCTTTTGAAAAATAAGTTTTTGCTGCGGAACTTACTCCAACCGAATTATTTCCAAAATCATAGACATTGCAATACATGGCAATAATTTCATTTTTAGTATACTGTCTTTCTAATCGGATGGCAATGATCCATTCTTTTATTTTTTGAACAATTCTAAAAGGTAAAAATTTCGATCCTTCCCCGTGGAATAATTGTTTGGCTAATTGCTGTGTCAATGTACTCGCACCACCGCTAGTTCCTAAACTCGAAATAGCTCTTAAAGTACCTCTTCCGTCAATGCCGGAATGTTCGTAAAAACGAGCGTCTTCCGTGGCAATTAATGCTTGTACTAAGTTTTTTGGCAAGTCTGAATACTTTAGCTGCGATCTGTTTTTTTCGAAATATTTACCGATCACGACTCCGTCAGCGGAAATAACTTCAGTAGCTAAATTGGAATCGGGATTTTCTAAATCTTCAAAGGAAGGCATGGAGCCAAAGATTCCCCAAGAAGCAAATAAGAAAAACAAACCGACGCTTCCTAAGCCTATAAAGAATATTTTCCAAAATTTCTTTTGGTAGTGTGTAATGTCTTTTCCATTACCTCTTGCTGGGTTATTATTTTTTTTGATAGCCATAATACTATTTTATTCTTTTTTTTCTATTCTAAAACCGACTTCGGTAATTCCATCTAGCGCTTTTACGCCAGAAACTTTACCGTTTTCTCTAACCGCTTGCTTGATGTGAACCTTGTACTTAGAGCGGAACCTAACATTTTCTTTATAAAAGAGTTTACTTTCTTTAATATCTGAAAATCCTTCTCCTAATAAGGTTCCTTGCGGATCTGCCATTTGGTATTCTAGAGTGTCCACTTTTGTAAAACCATTTGGTAATTCCAAAGCCACAATTAAAAACAAATTATTGTACTGATAATCATTGTTCGCTCTTAAATTGATAAATAAATCATATCGTTTTGTCGAGTCCAGTTCTGGTAAATTGAAGATTACAATACTGTCTTTGTGCCAAGTAGGTCCAACAGACTTATATTGGTCAAAAACTCTTTTTTTATCACATGAAGAAAAGAGGATTACAAGCAAAAGAAGTAAAGCGCTATTTTTTATCCACATTTTTAGTAATAATTATTGGTTTTCTTGGCTCCGTGGGCTTCTTGTCATGTGGAGTCTGACGGTTATTGTTTGCCGGTTTATTGTTGTTAGCTACAATAGTATTTTCGCCTGCAGGTTTGCGTTTTTTATTTGGTTTCTTCTTTGCTTTAGGTTGATCAAAACGAGTCAAGCTTTCTTGTCCCATGGCATTATTGAAGTTTTTCTCTGGCTCTACAAGAATCTCTATTGCAAAATCTTCTAATGAAGAAACTTTGTTTTTTAGTTTATTTTCTGCAACAATTTCTTTGACTTGGTCAATTTTCAAGACGTGCCAATTTGCAAAATTATTGGTGTAAGCAAACCACATTAATCCTTTGAATATGTCTTGCTTTTGACAAATAGCATCTCCTTTTTCCGTGACTAATTTGGTTTCAAAATCTGGAAAATCTTTCAGCGCATCCATGTAAGTATCTAACTCATAGTTCAAACAACATTTTAATTTCCCACACTGTCCAGCCAGTTTTTGCGGGTTCAAAGACAGTTGTTGGTAGCGTGCTGCCGAAGTATTTACACTTCTAAAATCCGTTAACCAAGTAGAACAGCATAATTCTCTACCGCAAGAACCTATTCCCCCTAAACGAGCTGCTTCCTGGCGGAAACCTACTTGTTTCATCTCAATTCTGGTGCTGAATTCCTTTGCAAAATCTTTAATTAAGGCACGAAAATCAATTCTGTCATTTGCTGTATAGTAAAAAGTAGCTTTTGATCCATCACCTTGAAATTCGATATCTGAAATTTTCATTTCTAGTTTTTGAGCAATCGCTAATTCCCGCGCTCTAACTTTCATCGGCTCTTCTTTATCGCGAGCAGTAGACCAAATGTCAATGTCTTTTTGAGATGCTTTTCTGTAGATTTTTGGAACTTCATTACTCAAATGATTTACTCCCTTTTTCTTCATTTGAATTTTTACTAATTCACCTGTTAGCGTAACAATTCCTATATCGTGACCGGGTGAGGCAACCGTAGCAACAATGTCTCCCATGCTTAAAGTCAGTTTCTCGGTATTGCGATAAAACTCTTTTCTACCGTTTTTAAAGCGAACTTCAACACAGTCAAAAGGAGCTTCGCCATTAGGCAAACTCATATTAGAAAGCCAATCGAAAACCGTTAATTTATTGCAGCTATCGGTGCCGCAAGTCCCATTATTTTTACAACCCTTAGGTGCGCCACCATCAGAAGTTGAACAACTTGTACATGCCATAATCTTATATGTAGTGTTGCGACGAGCACAACTTAAGTTCTTAAAATGTTTAATGTGTAAAGATAGTATTTTTTAATTTTACGGCACAACGCCTATCTGAACCAATAAATCATAAATTTTTTATAAAAAACCCATTACGATCGACGTCGTAATCGGTTGGTTTTTAATATACAATGGCTGGTAATCTAAGTTTCTTTCACCTGAATTATTTTTACGGGACACGCTTTGGCGGCAAGTTCACAACTTGCGGTTATGGTATGATCGGGTGATTTCAAAGTGTAAAATCCTTTGCTATTTACACTTTTAAGCAACACTGATTTCCCATCTTTTTTTGACATTTGAAACTGAACGGGTGCCATCTCTACACAATAATTACAGCCAATGCATTTATCCCTTTGCAGTGTTATAATAACCATTAAGCCTCAACAATTTTATATAATTTGTCTGATGTTCTGATACGAAACGGCAATTTCAACGTGCAATCGTCTCCCTTCGTAGCTTTTTTAGCAACGGTATCATTCACATACATTTCCTTTATGACCATTTCTTGAGCGCCAGTGCTCGGTCCTGTAACTAAAATTTTATCTCCAATTTTTATATCGTAGGCTTCAATTTTAAATTGTCCAATGGCTGCTTTTGGAAAAAAATGCATTCCTTTTCCTATATACACTTTTTTCTGTGTCGCCAGCGATCCCGAAACATCGCTCCATTCGCCTAATTCCTGTCCAAGATAATATCCTGACCAGAAACCGCGATTGTAAACGGTGTTTAAAGTTTCCATCCAAAGCGTTATTTTTTCTTTGGAAAAACTTCCATTATAATAGCTATCAATAGCGTCCCTATACGTTTTTATTACTGTGGCAACATATTCGGGCGCACGACCGCGACCTTCAATTTTCAAAACCTGAATACCAGAATCGATCACTTGGTCTAATAAATCAAGTGTGCATAAATCTTTAGGTGACATAAGATATTCATTGTCTACTTCGATTTCAAAACCCGTTTCCTGATCGATAACGGTATATTTTTTACGACAATTTTGTTTACAAGCACCGCGATTTGCTGATGAATTATTCGAGTGTAAACTCAAATAACATTTGCCTGAAACCGCCATGCATAAAGCACCATGCCCAAAAATTTCGATTTCAACTAAATTGCCACTTGGTCCCTTAATTGCTTCTTTTTTGATTTGTTCGGTTATGCTTTTCACTTGACGTAAACTCAGTTCGCGGCTCAAAACCATAGTGTCAGCAAAAAGACTGTAGAATTTTATGGTTTCGATATTGGTTACATTCAGTTGTGTCGAAATATGGACTTCCATACCTATGCCTCTTGCCATCGCGATGACGGCTTGGTCAGAAGCAATGACTGCGGTGATCTTGGCTTGTTTGGCTCTATTTAATAAGGTTTTAACCACTGATAGATCGTGATCATAGATGATGGTGTTCAACGTAAGATAACTTCTTACGTTTTTTTCTTGACAACGTTTAGCGATTTCGGTTAAGTCATCCATGGTGAAATTCACAGAGGCTCTGGCTCTCATGTTTAGTTGTTCCACGCCAAAATAAACGGAATCGGCACCATTGTCTAAACCAGCTTGCAGCGACTCAAAGTTTCCAGCCGGAGCCATGAGTTCGATTTTTTGTGTCATTTTATGTTGCGTTACGCTTTATCAAAGTTCAAAACTTTGATAAAATTGATGGTTGAATTTTTGGAAAACTATGTTAAGATTTTATATAATTTATCAGACAATCGGATTCTAAATGGTAATCTGAAAGTACATGTATCTCCTGAAAAGGCTTTTTCTTGAACTAAATCATTTACCAGCATTTCTTCGATTACTATTTTTTGTTCGCCAGTTGTGGAACCTTTGATTAGAATCGTATCGCCAATTTTGATCTCATTTTCTTCAATTAAAAACTGACCGATACTTGGTTTTGGAAAAAAATGAGTTCCTTTCCCGATGTATTGTTTTTTAATTTTCACCTCTTTTTTAATGCCAGTTCTAGCGTTTTTCGATGGTTTTTCAGCTACAAAAACCCCATGCGTTTCCTCGTTGTTTTTGAACGTCAAAACGTCTGATTTTCCTTTTTTGAAGATCATATTGCCGTTTTTTACACCTCTTCGAATCGCTTTTTGTTCTTCTTCTGGCAAATGAATAACAGTGACACATTCTGTAGAGCAGCAGCCTTCCATTTTTTCTTTGCAAGAATCACATTGGATAAAAAGTAAATGACAGCCTTCGTTTGCGCAATTGGTATGGACGTCGCAAGGTGCGCCGCATTGATGGCATTGTGAAACGATATCGTCTGTAATTCTTTCGCCCAAGCGGTGATCGAAAACAAAATTTTTCCCAATGAATTTACTTTCTAAACCTTCGGCTTTTACTTGTCGGGTGTATTCTATAATCCCGCCTTCCAGTTGGTACACGTTTTCAAAACCTTTGTGTTTGAAATAAGCACTGGCTTTTTCACAGCGTATTCCGCCGGTGCAATACATCAACAGTTTTTTATCATGCTTGTGGTCTGCAAGTTGTTCCTCGATGATAGGTAAGCTTTCACGGAAAGTATCCACATCTGGTTTGATAGCTTGCCTAAAATGCCCAATTTCACTTTCATAATGATTGCGCATATCTACCACAACTGTATTGGGATCTTCTAGCAAGTCGTTAAATTCTTTTGCTTTAAGGTGAATCCCTATGTTAGTCACATCAAATGTTTCGTCCACTAATCCGTCAGCCACAATCTTGTCACGTACTTTAACAGTCAGTTTCAAAAAAGAATGGTCGTCATGTTCCACGGCTATATTTAATCGGATTCCTTTCATGAAATCATACACTTCGATAGTATCTTTAAACGCGTAAAAATGATCCGCAGGCAAGGACAATTGGGCGTTAATTCCCTCACTGGCTACATAAATTCGGCCTAGAACCTCAAGAGGATTCCACGCCAGGAATAATTCGTTACGAAATTGTGTTGGATTTGAGATTTGCGCATAAGCATAGAAAGACAGCGTAAGACGTTGTTTTCCGGCATCATCAATCATGATGGCTCTTTCTTCTGCGCTTAAGGTGTTGTACAGTTGCATGCTATAAACAGTTTAAGTTGAGAAATATATTTTTTGCAAAAATAGGTAAAAAGGTTCAGAGGAGCAAAGTTTTCAAGGAACTAAGGTTTACAATCATCAACACTGTAGGTTTAATTTGCCTTACTGTCTTGATGGTTTAATTTTCTTGGAGCTTCTTCCAGCTTTTCGCTATATCTCTTGTTTTCGCTAGCGCTACAACAAGAGGATGCCGCTGCAATCTGGGCTAGGGTAGTTGGGATTAATCGAATATTTTGCTCTTATGTCGTTATTCTTTTGTAATAGAAATTGCCGCTTGGTGCGTGTTTTCAGAGTGTTCTTCCTTTTTCTGAATGATAAATTCTTAAGGGTCGTAGATTTTGCAATTCAGTTGCTTACTTGTGATTATTAACGACATTCTCCGTCAGTATTTGAGATACTTCTTTTAGTTTTCCTTGTTCGTATAATTCAGGTAAGTCTTTCAAAGAAGTTTGCAAAGGGGCTTCATAATTAATGTAATCCTGAAAAATTACGCCACCAATTACTCGCGTGTTAAAGGCCACTCTAAAGCGTACACCGCCCTTATTCACTCGGTAATTATATGCCAAGTATTCCATTTTGTGCGTGTCTTTGTTTATCCAGTATTGATATTCATCATCAAAGTCTTTTCCGCCACCATCTTGACCAAAAGTGACGCTTATTGCATCGTACTTCTTTCCATTGATTGTGGTTTCTTCAATAAATTTTTTGTTTACGGAAATATCTTGAAGCTTGTGGGGAAGCGTTGCAAAATAAATAACCGAATTCAAAGATTCAGAGTATTTTTCAGCATCTTCTTTACTTAAAGTTTGTAAAGTGCTGTTGATTGTTCTTTCAAATTTATCAGGAGTTAGCATGTCTTTAATCAGCGAATCTCTCTTTTGAATTTCAGAAGAATACGTATAAGTAGCTCCGTTATTCTCAAAACGATATTTTTTTCCTCTAAAAATGAAGGAGTAATCGGCAGTTTTATATAATTTTCCGCCGTGCGCCTCGATAGCTTGATTAATTATAGAATCTGCTTTTGAGAATTTTTTTTCAGTTACAAGGGTGTCGTTGTTGCCAGTTGCTTCATTAATATCCTTTTTCTTGTTACAAGAGAATAAAAGTACCGTCAAAACGCAAAGCAATATTAGATTTTTTTTCATTTTTTAAAAGTATCAAATTTTATGAAGAACAGTCATACTATTTTTAGGTTTTACAAAATCTTTACTTAACCATTATTCCTTTCTGATTTTAAGAGAATGACTTAGAAATGAATTTTGCGCTGGTTGGAGTTCCGTATTCTGATTATTGGTAGTGTCTAGCAAGCAAGGAGATTTGGTCTTTACTTTTGCTTTTCTTCTTCAACAATTAATTTCAAAGAATTGATATAATCGGTATCAAATTCTATGACTCTTATTTTGCTTGGCTTAAAACTCATTTCGCCTTCAAATTTTCCTTCGGTTCCTAAAAAGTCTATTACGACCTCTTCCTCATCCATTTCTATGAGTTTACCAAGATAAAGTGCCTTTTCAGACTTCGTTGCAATGTGAAAAATCTCATATCTACTTGCTACAAAATAGATAATGGAAAACACGTCTTTAAGCGGAATTATTTCGGAGGCGCTTGTTTTTAATCCTTTTAGTTTAATTACTCTTTCGGTAAATTCGTGATCTTTATCTTGGATAATGGCCTTTACATTTTTGTTTTTCAATATGGTGTAACCATCAATTATAAAATCGACAGGGTTATTTTTAAGTAAGATCCAATCTTCAGTCCAATCAATTAGAAAGCCGCTAAAAATTTCTTTTTTGTCGTCAAACTCTATTGTAATCAATTGCCGTAGGTATTTGTCCATGCTGTTTTTTTTTAATTTCCGAAAGCGGTTTGCCACTACCAGTCGTTTTTGGAATCGTCTCGATAAAAGGAAGTCGCTGCCTTTTACTTGTTCATTTTAAAGGTAAATGTAAGGATTTAATAGATTTGTTTTAGTGTCAATGGGAATGTGTTCGAAGTTGGGAGACTTTGTATAGCGGGAAATTAGGGTCTAATCATCGAAACACCAATTCTTTCTCCTACTTTGACGGAAGTTTCATGTCCTTTTAAAGTATTAAGTAAGAGATCGGCATCGATACGGATTTTATTTTTTTCAAACAGCAGCACTACCGTGGATCCCCCGAATTTGAAATACCCTTTCTCGTCCCCTTTATTTACAAAATCTCCTTTATGAGTCTGGACTATACTTCCTACCATAGTTGCGCCTACTTCGGCTATGACAACATCGCCAAACAAAGGGTTTGTAACGATTGTAAATTCTCTTTTGTTTAAACAAAATATTTCAGTCATTTTGCGTAAAGCAAGTGGGTTAACTGAATAATACTCACCATCAATCCGAGTGTTTGATGAAACGCTTCCGCTAATGGGAAAATGAAAACGATGGTAATCGGCAGGAGCAAGCCGAATAATCACCAAGCCACCATTAATATATTTTTTAGCAAGTGTAGCATTATTTAAAAACGATAAAATGTCGAAGCGGTACCCTTTGATAATAAAATCGCTGTTGCTGATGTCGGCATAGGCCAATATTTTTCCATCCGCCGGCGATACTGTACTAGTTGCCGTGGTATCGATTGGTCTGGCATTATTCTTTAATTTCCGGGTAAAGAAATCGTTGAAAGAGTTGAAGTCTTGTTTCTGAAAGGAGCTCCTGTCGATATCAAATTCTGCAATAAAGGGTTGTATTTTTTTAGTCGATGAAGGACGATCCATCATTGCGCCATAAAGAGAAGAAACCAACTTTCTTTTAACTAGTGTCCACAATGTTGCTTCACCTACAGGATTATTATACAACCAAACCAGCCACTTTTCTGCGGCCACTTTTTCTGTTTTTAATACCCCAGTTTCCCTATCATAATATTGGATGGGAGCTTGTGGCGGCACCGGATAAAAAGCCAATAAGGCAATGATTACCAATAGTAACAAAATGATACCCCAGCTTTTTTTAGTTTTTGTAATTTTCATGCTTGCCTTTCCTTTTTATTTCTGGTGGTTATGCAGTCAAAATTTTTCTGCCAACGTTTCGTTCTCTTTTTCCTCGGTTTGGAATTATTCTCTCCATATGCTTATGCAAAGATAACGCGGATTTTTAATTCACACCTGTAAAGATTGACACGTGTTTACTTTAGTATCTAAATATGGAAGTATGCTATTTAAAAATATTTTTTTTTTGTGGCTACGTTTTGAGGGAAAATCGGAATCTATTAGCAAAGATTTACAAACAAACTCCACAAGGTTCGGGAGATTCTAAGTTTATGTTTGCTTCAAGTGAAATATGCTCTTGGGGGTTTATCACATCAATTCCAAGTATAAATAACGTACTAATAAAAAGAATTTTCATGATTATTCGTTTCAAATTTGCACATAAAGTGTAGATTCCACCAAATATAGACTTCTTTTTGGCACTAAATGGTATTTGGTAAGTTGATTAGTAAAACGGAGTTATAGCAGAGGGTCGTAGGAATTATCAAGGATAGTAATTTTAATCCAGACCATTTCTAGCCCTGATTACAGTGAAAATCCTTTTTTATCCGCTTCTTTAGCGGGAAAAAAGATTGCAACGGAAAGCAGGAAACAGCTCCAAATAAAAAAACCACGAATGAACGTGGTTTTAGTTTGACTCTTTTTTAGATTAGCAATACTCGTTGAAAGCATCTTTCAAGTTTTCAGCAATTAACTCAGCTGGGCGACCTTCAATGTGGTGACGCTCTAGCATGTGGACTAATTCTCCATTTTTGAATAAAGCCATACTTGGCGATGATGGAGGAAAAGGGAACATGTGGTGTCTTGCAGCATCGACTGCATCTTTGTCAACTCCTGCAAAAACCGTGATTAAATGATCTGGTTTTTTACCACCTTCTAAACTCATTTTTGCTCCTGGACGTGCATTTCTTGCAGCACAACCACAAACCGAATTCACCACCACAAGGGTTGTTCCTTCTAATTTCATTGCATTTTCTACTGCCTCAGCACTATGTAAATCTTGAAAACCGGCAGTCGTTAGTTCCGCTTGCATTGGTTTTACCATTTCTTCTGGATACATATCTTTTTTATTTTAAATAAATACTGTTTTGATTTGCAAAGTTACAAAGTTTACTTTCAAGAAATGACGTAGCATTATAAAGTTTTGTTATAGTTTCATTGTTTTAAAAATCACATGAAAAATAGCTTTAATAAATAGTGTTCTAGGACATTTTAAAATCACTTTAATATCTTCTATAATTGAAGTTTCTTCATCTAGAAACTTAAAAATCAAGTTGGAATTGCCTTTTTTGAACATTGAAGAAAAGATGTGAGAACCCAATTCATTCTTTCGGTCTAAAATATCTAATAGTAGGAGATCATAAAACCAGAATTTGCTTCTTTTATGAAATTTTCTAAAGTCGGTTTCCCTTTGCAAAAAGGCCACAAGTTCAGATGATTTTTTATCAGAATTTTTAAAAGTATAGCCCGTACTTGCTTTGGTCCATCCGCCAGAAGTCCCTATGTTCAGTACGTTTTTTGTATTCGCCTCCCAAAAAGGATAACACGTCATGGGAATGCTGCCTTGTTCTTTCTCTACGATTTCATACTTTGTGATACCCAATTTTTCGATGTAGCGCTGGATCTCGTTTTCGTACTCTTCTTTTTTTAAATGCTGGTGCGAAAACAAGGTGTATTCTAATAACGCTTCTGTTTTAGATGTTGGTAATACGTACATAAAACGGGTATTCCCTTTTTGCTCCACTGAAAAATCCATGAAAGTAGCTTGCTCTGGATTAAAAAGTGGCTGTTCGCTTTTGATAAACCAGCCAATAAAATGCTGCTGAAGCAAAGGATATTTAGTCTGACTTGCGGCTTTTTGGTTGTTATAAACGCTATTGAATAATTTGGAACACGAAAAACTATCCTTTTCAGTTTGTATCAGAATTATGGTCTCTGATTCTTCGATGGCCATTACTTTCTGATGGAGGAAAGTGATGTTGTCTTGTTTGGAAAGCAAATCAAACACTTGGTTGTAAAAATCGAGCCCTTTTACCATATTGTATTGATACGGTTTCAAGTGTAAATCGCGGCGAAAATTTTCATTGGCAAACAATGCTAAATCCCATTTTTTAGAGATAGATGGTTCCCAAACGGAGACCTGCGTTTTCCAAAAACACCACGTTCTGTCATTCGTTTTTTTGGTATTTTCGTCCAATAACAAAATACGGCTATCGGCAAATGAGCCGGATTGTACCATTTTATATACGGTCATCAAAGCCGATAATCCTGCGCCGGTAAAAATATAATCGTAATGTTTCACATTGCAAATATAATTTTTTAGAAGCATTTTTAAAAGAATAAACCACGCTTTGACGTGGTTTATTAATCAATCATAAAGTAAGAAAATACTATTTGTGCATTAAAACAGTGTCGATTACATGAATTAAACCATTGGATGCGTTTAAATCTACAGCCGTAATTGTAGCAACTCCGCCCTTCTCGTCGGTAACAATCACATTTTTACCTTTCAATGACGCTGTTAATGTTCCGCCTTGAAATGTCGTTAAAACAGCTTTATCTTTTCCTGCTTCTATAGCTGCAACAACTGCTTTGCTATCAATTTTACCAGCAACAACATGATAAGTTAGAATACCTTGCAGTGTTTTTAAATTTGCGGGCTCTAATAAACTGTCAACTGTGCCTGCAGGTAATTTATCAAAAGCAGCATTCGTAGGTGCAAAAAAGGTAAACGGTCCTGTTCCCGATAAAGTCTCTGCTAAACCTGCAGCTGTAACAGCAGCTACTAATGTGGTGTGGTCTGCAGAACCTACAGCTACTTCTACTACATTTTGTGCAAAAGAGCTAAAACCAGTAAAAAGTGCAATTGCTAGAATTGCTGACGATAATTTTTTTTTGTTTTCATAAGGTGTTTGTTTTTGATAAAATTACGGTGGTTCTAAAACGTACTAATGACAGTTTGTATAAGTTTAACTACCGTTTACTCTTAATTTCTCAAACTTTTAAATTTTAAATCACTGATTTACAGTTATACCATAAGTGATTACGCTGTTTTTCTAGATTGTATTTTTGTTAAAATCGCAACTAATTAATAAAAAACAATGCAACAGTATCGCTTTTATACTTCTTTTTTTTACTAAAAAACCTTCAAATTATAAGATGAATAATTAAAAATTAATAGTTTAGCTTTAAAATGAAGTTCCAAAACAGGAATTTTAATCAATATGATACCTAAGCCCAACAAACATTCGTATTCCCTGATTGGGTCCATAAGCATAAGTGGGATCGAATGTCAGCGCATAAGGATTATCAGCAGTTGGCACAACATTACCGCTAGGATCAAATTGCACATTTTTGTCAAAAGGATCATTTGCTCGCGCAATCAAAAAAGGATTACTGCGATTGGGTGTCCAATCTAACAAGTTTTTTACACCAATGTAGATTTCCAAATTATGGATCTTTTTATACGTAAATTGGATATTTTGAATACTAAACGGTCTTGAAATTTCACGTCGAGGATCAAGTGCGCCAAGAAGCGGTAAACGCATTGGGCCAGTCAGGTTTCCTGTATAATCAACAGCTAAAAACCATGACGGGATTTCATAACTTATCGCCCAGTTTACCGAGAATTTTTCAGTAAATAAAGGCACAAACTTTTGGTCGTCCTGTTCAGTTATTGGATCAAAATAACTAGCGCCAACGGTTGCTTTTAAGCCAAATGGTGTAATCCAATCTACATTGGAACTAAGCCCAAAAATTCTAGAATAACCATTCAAATTATCATAAATAATCTGATTGGGGTTCAAATCATAATTAGCAAAAATCCTATTTGTAAAATACGTGTACCAAGAAGAAAGTTCTACATTAATGACACCAGCATTTGTTATATTGTATTTTTTTAAATAATTCAAATTTAAATTATACGACGTTTCGGGTTCTAGATTAGAAGTTAAAATCACCTCTCTTGCTCCTGATAACGCTTGATGATCCTCCGTAAAAAGGTTCACTACTCTAAAACCTGTTCCGAAATTTAAACGTATTATGTCACTTGTAGATGGTTTGTATTTAAAGGCAAAACGCGGCGTGACGATAGAGCCATGCGCCGAATTGTAATCATATCGCAGTCCAAGCAGTGCACTTGTTTTCTCAGAAAAAGTGATTTCATCTTGTGCAAAGGCACTGTAAATTTTAGAATGATCAGAGGTGGATGTAGCTGGCGTATTATCATTGTAAAATTGGTATCGAAATGCGCTTCCAAAAAGCACCGAGTGATTATTCCAATTTTTATCCCATAGCAGTTGCCCAAAAGCAATTTTTTGATTGGCTAGAAACGTTGAATTACCATAGACAGAATTTTGGTCGTGACCAATTACTGAAAATTGGAAATACATTTTTTCACGAACAGGAAGTTCATATTTTCCCAGAAATTCATACCGAGAAGTATAGATACTTTCACCATATACATCACTTCCGCCTCTAAAACTTTTGTTCCATTGCATTTCGCCGCCCCAACGATCTTCATATAAATACCGCGAAACCAAACTAAACTCTTTTTGAGATTTTCTATTGAAATTTAATTTGCTAAAAATCGAAAAGCGATTCTGTAAGGAGAGATCAGTAAAGTTGTCATTGTTATTATCAATTGGATTGTTGTACGTAAAATAATTTACTCCAATTAGCGCATCTACGTTTTTACCGAAATTTGCTCTGTAACCCAAATCAATATTAGTTTCCAACCACGAAGTTGAAAAAACATCAGCGGTAAAAACAGGAACTGTTTTTGGTCTTTTAGTTATTATGTTTATTAATCCGCCCACCGCTTCGCTGCCGTACAAAGTTGAAGCAGCGCCTTTCACAACTTCAATTCTATCGATCATAGAATTGGGGATTCCTGACAAACCATAAACCGTTCCAAGGGCACTAACTATAGGCATACCATCAATAGTTACCATCGTGTACGGACCATCTAGTCCATTGATGCGGATGTCGCCAGTATTACAAACATTACAATTATTTTGTGGTCGCAAGCCATTCACATTTTGTAACGCATCAAAGATATTTGCAGTTGGGTTTTGTTTTAAAAAGGTTGTCGTTATTATTTCTACAGGCACAGGATTTTCTAATCTTCTTACCGGTTTTAGGGTTCCAGAGATTACCACCTCGTTTAATAGATTCTCAGCACTTGAAAGTTCAAAATCTAAAATCGGGTTTTCGTTTATTGAAACTGTTATATTCTTTTTTAAAGTTTCAAAACCAGTTGCTACAATTTGAATTTTATAATTTCCCTGCGGAATATTCTCGATTGTGTAATGCCCTAAACTATCGGTTTGGGTTGTGTACTTTGTTCCAATCAAAAAAACACGTGCCTCTGACACTTGCTTTTTATCAGATGAAATAAATCCTGAAAGACTCGCTTTTTCTTGGCTGTAGCCAAAATGAACCGTCAAGAAAATAAACATGGCGTATAAGTTTTCCACTGTACTTAAATTAAATTTAGACAAAGCTAAAAATTTATTTTAGATTTACAATATTAAATTGTATCATGACGTAGCACGTAGCTACATTTATTTTTTGTGATAAAAAAAAAGACATGCATTACTGCATGCCTTTTATTTAGCAATGAACTAAATTTTTAGTGATTACCACTGTTTTCAAAACCCATGATAGTCAATCTAAATGGAGTGTTGGAAACTTTTATCTTTTTAACATCAGCACTATTCTTGATATTAAGCACTTGCAACTCACCTGTTGTTGGGGCAGTAATATAGATGAAACGTTGTGAAAATTCCATTTGAGGTTTTTGTTTAGAATCTTTGGCAGTTGCAGCTATTACATTTCTATCGCTAGAAGCAATCGCAAGCGAGGATAAATCAAACGAAATAAAATTTCCAGAATGCAACAAGATCCCCAATTTTGTGTTATCATAACTAGCTTTACACTGCATGATATCAGCACTTTCAAAAATTGGTCTCACTGTTTTGGTAAGTACATTTATCAAATAGGCGCCTTTAGAACCAGTGTAACCTACAAATTTTCCTTTTTCAGCTGTTTCTAATATTGTTCCGAACCAAATTGTCCCGAAACCCTCTGGGTGAGCAATTAATTCTTGCTTTCCTTTGTTATCAACTACTAAAATACCGCTAGCCGATCCAAAAACACAGTACTCTCCATCAGTAGCATTACCGTGAATACCTCTGGTTGCGATAGTAGAAGCAAAAAGTTCTTTTCCCGTTTTATCAATAATTTTTACACGCTCTGGTAACGCACCTGGAATTGAATTATCTTTTTCGGTAATAGCATAAGTACCGTTAGAAAAAACAGCCATTGCACCATGATGTGCTCTTAATCCCGCATTTACAGTTGTCATTTTTGCAGCAGTTGAGTGAACTGCTGACTCGTTTCCAATAGATAATGTGCCATCTCCATCATTAAAAGTTAGTATTTCGCCTAGTTTACTTTTAAAGTGAGTCGGTTTAGAGGAAGTGCCAGTTAATGCGCCAAATTTTGGTGTGCCTTTGATATCTACGTGATCGCCATGAAACTCTAAACCTGTATCAAAAGTTTGAGTTAAGTCATTGTCTCTATGTAAAATTGCAGCAAAACGTCCTGAATCAGTAGTGTATATAGCTGATTTTGGAAAACTAGCCTGAAAAGATGTAGTTGTACTTAGAAAAGGATTTACTAAAGTCAAAGCAGTGCTCGTTTCATCAGATACTAAAATGCGCAAATGTTTGTATTCTGTAAGTGCTTCGTCAACTGTTGCAGGTGCATCGTCATTAGAACAGGATTGAAAAAAAATAGATAGGGTAAGAAGCAATAAAATGCGGGATAAAGTAATTTTCATTTTTTAATATTTAAATTTAATTGAAGTTTTTTTATTCTACGGTGATATTAAAATCTACTGCGATATCTGTAGCGCCACCAGCGTTAGTTATATCGCCACTAGCCACATTTAAACCGTTTTTGTTAGGACCGTGTCGCAAACTTATGCGCAATAGGCCTGAAGCAGCGGTGGTAGTTTTAAATACAGACTGCAATCCTAGAGGTTTGCCCTTGCTGTCAAAGTTAGATTTGGTATCGGCATACTTTAGTGGATTAAGATTGCCTGTAGTTTGATAAAACATTTGATGTTCTAACGCTTCTTCAATAATCTCAGGAGTGATATCAATAGCGGGATTTGCTAAATCATCTCTAAATGTTATTACGCCATTATAGGTTTTTGATTGGTCAAAAGGGCTACTTACTGTAATAACAGGAGCGTTTGCACCTTCGCCATCTAAGTCCTTAAATTCAAGAGTCACACTTTTTCCAGCTGTAGTAGGAGTAAAGACGAGTCTAACCGTTGTAATGAATTCGCCTTCATTTACTGGCGAAAGTTCAATGTTTTCATCGTTAGTACAAGAGGAGAAGGTTACCATGACTAACAATAACAAGCTACATATTGTAGCGTTTTTGCAGAGTGAAATTTTAATTTTCTTACTTTGAAATTTCATTATTTTTAATATTTTTTTGAATTGAGTTTGTCCATTAAACCCAGATAATTTTGAATAGAAACTTGTTTTATTTTGCTAATGCAATTAAGTTGCAAATATAAAAATATTATTCATTAACGCAATAATGTTGCATTAAAATTATAATGAAAAAAGAGTTTAATTCTTGGGTTACTTTTTAAGCTATTGATATTTGTGTTTAATTACTTTAAAAAAAAACGATTCATCATGACAATGAACCGTTTCAACACCCAATAATTAACCAAAACGATCGGGATTTATAAATTTTTACACTTCATTAAATACAACTGTTGCTGCATCGGTGTGGTGTGCTCTTGCAATTGGGAATGAATCTTTACTCGAGAAAAAGCCATCTTGTAAATCCATAATCTCATCTGGGTTACAAAGGCATTTTTCGAGTTGTTGTCGGATTAATTTTTCTTCCATTTTCAGTCCTATAAATACGATTTCGTTCAAGCGGTCGCCAAAATTTGCAGTCCATCGTTCTTCAATAATATCTTGGAATTCGACAAAATTGTTGAAAGTCATTCGTTCTCCTAGCGGCATACTTGCCCACCAAACGCCTGCTCCTTCGGCTTTCATAGACCCACCTGCTTGACTCCAGTTTATGGCTTGTTCTGGTCGAGAAGCAATCCAGCACAATCCTTTACTTCGAATGATGTTTTGCGGAAAATCAGCGGTGATGAACTGCCAAAAACGGTGTGGATGCAATGGTCGTTCGTCTCTAAAAACAAACGAAGAAATACCATATTCCTCGGTTTCAGGCGTGTGAATTCCTTCCAGTTCTTGCATCCAACCAGCCGAGGATTCCGCTTCTTCATAGTTGAATAATTTTGTATTTAATATTTCACTTGGCGATACTTTTCCAAGAATTGAGGTGACAATTTTTGCCACAGGATTTAACTTAGTAATCGATGCTTTTAAAAGGGATAAATCTTTTTCACTAACTAAGTCGGTTTTGTTCAAGATAATAACATTGGCAAATTCAATTTGATCCACTAGTAAATTCACAATTGTACGGTTGTCATTTTCAATGTCAGATACTTTTCGATCTTGGAGGGTTTGGGCTGAGCCAAAATCTTTAAAAAAGTTAAATGCGTCCACTACAGTTACCATTGTGTCGATGTAACTAAAACGGGATAAATCAATATTTTCCTCTTCATTGACAAATGAAAAAGTTTGCGCCACAGGAATGGGTTCACTGATTCCAGAACTTTCAATTAGTAAATAGTCAAACCTGTTTTCTTTGGCTAATTTTTCGACTTCCATCATTAAATCTTCACGCAAAGTACAGCATATACAACCATTGCTCATTTCTACCAAACGCTCTTCAGTACGCGATAAAGTATTTTCTGCTTTTATCAAGTTGGCATCAATATTCACTTCGCTCATATCGTTTACGATTACAGCCACTTTCAGTCCTTCTTTGTTGTGAAGAATGTGATTGAGCAAGGTGGTTTTGCCTGCACCAAGGAAGCCTGATAATACCGTTACGGGTAATTTTTTCATAGGGACTTATTTTTATGATTTTTATAATTGAGTAGATGCCCAATTATCATCCCTATTCCACCAACTAATATAAGTTCGGTATGCAAGTCAAAAAGCAATTCTACAATAACACTCGTAATTATTAGAATAATAGAAAATATTAAAATGCATTTTACCCTATTAGTAGCTGGGCTCATCAGAACTTTTGAGACCACAAACATTCCAATGCACGCAAAAATGGCATCGATAAAAGCATTGTCCGAAAATCCAAAAGGAATTACAGTCAAAATCGGAAACACAATACAATGCAACAAACACAAAGTTGCGCTTGAAATACCTAAAATATCATACGGCTTGGTTGTACTGTTCTTCATTTCTTGTATATTTGCTTAATGCAATTGTGTTGCAAATATATAATTATTTTTATTAATGCAACACAGTTGCGTTTTATTTTTATGTGATTATGAAAACTACTCGAAATACCACCGCAAAAACCACCATTTTAGAAATTATTAAACATTCAGATGTGGCTTTATCGCATACTGAAATTCAGACTTTAAGCAACAATATATGTGACCGAGTTACTATTTACAGGGTTTTAGATCGCTTAGTGGGAGAAGATGTAATTCATAAAATTGTAAATTTAGACGGAACGATAAAATATGCGAGTTGCCATCATGTTCATAATGACGCAGAGCATACCCACAATCACATTCATTTTAGTTGTGAGAAATGTCACTTAGTAACGTGCTTAGAAAATGTCGAGCCTACTTTTAAGCTACCACCCAATTATCAGGTTAAAGAAGTCAATTTTACGCTTTCAGGTTTTTGTCCGAACTGTTTATAGTTATTTATTTATTTTTTAGACCGGACTAAAAAAATATTTTTGGTATTCTTTTTTGTTTATATTTGTTGCTGTAATTGTGCTGCAATTTTAATTGATTAATAATTGGCGCAATACATTTTATATTCTACATCATCATGTGGTGTAGGGGAAATATCAAAACACACTATGACTTTTTCAGAAGAAAATTATCTCAAAACCATTTATCATCTCACAGCGGTTTCGGACACTGATGTCAGTACTAATTCCATTGCTGAAAAAATGGAGACAAAAGCATCATCTGTTACCGATATGCTTAAGAAATTAGCCGAAAAAGAGTTGGTTAATTACGTGAAATACCAAGGTGTTTCTCTTACCGAGAAAGGACAATTAGCGGCAAAAATGATTGTTAGAAAGCACCGACTTTGGGAAACTTTTTTAGTCGAAAAACTAGATTTTTCATGGGATGAAGTACACGATCTTGCGGAACAACTGGAGCATATTAAATCGGAAAAATTAATCAATAAGTTGGATAATTTTTTAGGAAATCCTACTGAAGATCCTCATGGAGATGCTATTCCCGATGCTAGTGGAAGAATCACAAAAATAGAAAAACAGCTACTTTCTGAAGTGGAGAAAAACCGAGTTGGGATTTGTGTGGGAGTAAAAGACACTTCTTCTGATTTTCTAAAATATTTAGACAAGCAAGAAATCGCTTTGGGTTCCCAAATTGAAATTATAGAAAAAGAAAGTTTTGATTCCTCTTTTAGAATTCGGGTGGGAACCAAAGAAATAACGATTTCAAATAAAATAGCCAGTAATTTATATATCAAGTAATTATGTATCAATCAATAGTTGATTATTTCACGAGTATTGACCCAATATTAGCCGCTTTGTATGCGAGTTTGTTCACTTGGTTTCTTACTGCTTTAGGAGCTTCTTTTGTTTTTATGTTTAAAACCATGAACCGAACGGTGCTTGATGGAATGCTCGGTTTTACAGGGGGCGTTATGGTGGCCGCGAGTTTCTGGAGTTTATTGGCTCCAGCCATAGAAATGACAGGGGGTGAAGGTTTTGCAAAGGTGTTGCCTGCAGCTTTTGGTTTTTTTCTTGGTGCGTTATTTATTTTTGGAATTGATAAAGTATTGCCCCACATTCACATCAATTTTAAAGTTAGTGAAGGAATCAAATCCCCTTGGCAACGAACTACATTGCTGGTTTCGGCTATTACGCTGCACAATATTCCAGAAGGTCTGGCTGTTGGAGTTCTTTTTGGAGGGGTAGCCGCAGGTATTCCAGAAGCTTCTATTGCGGGAGCTGTTACTTTAGCGATTGGAATTGGAATTCAAAATTTTCCCGAAGGGATTGCGGTTGCTATGCCGTTGCGACGCATGGGAATGAGTAGATGGAAAAGTTTTATGTACGGACAATCCTCCGCTTTGGTAGAGCCGGTTGCAGCTGTTTTAGGGGCTTTTGCAGTTACCTTTTTTACGCCAATTTTACCCTACGCTTTAGCTTTTGCCGCAGGAGCCATGATTTTTGTAGTGGTTGAAGAAGTAATCCCAGAAACACAACAAGATAAAAACACAGATATTGCTACGCTCGGATTCGTTGGTGGCTTCATCGTGATGATGGTTTTGGATGTGGCTTTAGGCTAGAAATCTTTTTTTAAGATTGTCAGCAAAAGAAAGCGTAGTTTTATAGTATAAAATCAGCTTATGAAAAAGTCAATCCAATTTCTTTTTATTCTTTTCAGCACTTTTGCTTTGGCGCAAAGCATGCAAGCTCAAAAGCTCAAATACGTAATGATAGATCAAAAAGTATGTTCCAATCAAAAAGATTTTCAATTAGTTTTAAAATCGATTGTTACGGATTCCCGTTGTCCGGAAGGGGTAACTTGCATTTGGGCCGGAGAAGTAACCGCGGTTGTTTCGGTGTATAAAGATTCAAAATTAATTGAAGATGCAACGTTGCTATTCGCAATGAAAAATGAAAAAGAAAATAAAGAGTGGTTTGCTAAATACTTACCAAGGAAACAGAAGAAGATAAAAACCATGCAGGTGTTGCCGTATCCAAAAGAAGGAAAGAAAATTGATTCCAAAGAGTATTGCCTAAAAATTGGCTATTATAAACAGGATTAACTGCAACCACAATCGCCACTTCCACAATTTTTATCAGATTTTTTCTTTTTGAAAAAGAATTTTTTAATTAGAAAAGCTAGTGCGACGGCTAGTGCGGCAAAGGCTAAAATTTCTTGAATATCCATAATGTAAAAATAAGAAAAAGCAACCGATACCGGTTGCTTTTTTGAGTTAAACTAATGACAATTTTTTACAATTGTGCCATAATTCCAAAGTTGATTCCAAAAGGTTGCCCTGGTCTTAAGCCCGCAGGAACTCTTGAAACTGCATATTCTTTATCTAACAAATTGATTATATTTCCCATTACGCTAATGTGCTCGTTCAGGTTGTATTTTGCCGAAAAATCGATAATAAAATTAGAGGCAACTCTGTTGTTTGCTGGAATAGTTCCAGTACCAGCGACGGTCCTAAAAGCATCTACATATTTTCCGCTAACGGCAAAGTTGAATTTCTCGGTTTCAAATGCCGTGGTGATGGCAAATTGATTTTTTGCAATGTATGGAATTTCATCACCGCTTTCTACCGCGCCCCAAATGGTGCTGTTGAAATTATTTTTCAGTTCAGTGTCGGTCAATGTATAAGAAACAGTAACGGGTACTTTAAAGCCCTTTTCTCGGTTGTTAATTACCTCATAGGTAGCCAATATTTCAATCCCTTTTACGATGGCTTCTCCGGCATTGAATAAATCTCCAGTTCCAGCTCCTCCTCCTGACATCGAATCCGATCCTTGAAGATTTGAAAAATTGTTATAATATCCTATGATCTCTCCTTGTACTGCATTTTTGTTGAAACGAAAACCCAATTCTGTGTTCAAGCTGTTTTCAGCATCTTCGCCTGCTTTCACACCTGGAGGTGAAAAGCCTTTATGTACGCTGGTAAATAGGTTGTAATCGTCATTGATTTTATATAGAATTCCCATGCCAGGAATCCATACATTGATATTATTATTGGCTGTTGCCAAAGCGGTACCTGATCTGCTAACATCATTTTTTCCGTAATTTAAGGAGTTCAGTTTGATGTCTTCATAACGAAGTCCCGGTGTAAAAGTGAATTGATTAACAGTCAAATTGTAAAGAATATGTGCTGCAATAGCTTCTGCTTTAACGATAGCATTGGCATCGGTTCCTGGAGTTCCATTGCTGGTTCTGTTCATTACCCCATTTTGAATCGCATATCCATCAACCCATTGAAAGCGATCTTCATAATCCTCGTGGTAGCGAATACCAAAATCAATATCGTGTTTTGCTTTTGCAGTTTCAAAAGTGTAGTTCCCAACGGTTTGAATCCCTTTAGCTTCATACTTACGGTTGTTGGCTTTTACTAGCAAAGCATTGTCGCTAGTATTTTCAGCTCCAGTTACGGCTTGATATTCTGCATTGTATTTTGCAGGATCTGTCAGGATATTATTGATGCTCACCTTTGATGACCCTAGTTTTAAAGCGTCTAATTTATACCAGTTTCTTGCGAATTCGTTTTGATACGCTTTAGTGGTTATGCTAAAGTTTTTAGTAGGTCTTATGAAGTGCGTCAACATGATTTGACTATGTTCTGAATCGATGAAATCTTCGTTTGATCCTACGTATCTTCTGTAAGCATTTTTAGCATAATCTTCATCGGTTAAACCAAGGTAGGTTTCGTTAGCTAAGTCTTCGCTGTATTGAATTTTAGCAGTCAAAGATTGATATACTTTTGCATCAGCATCGGTATTGATTCTGAATTTTGCCACATAATCATTGGCTTGGAAACCTGCATTCCGGGAGCTATTATCAATTTTCTTAAATCCATCTGAATTTCGGTTGTTGTATTCTAATACGTAACCAAAGTTTTTACGTTCATCACCAATATTTACGTACGTCTTCTTCGTGTTAAAGCTCCCTATACTGGCTACTACACGTCCTGATAAACTTCTCGGAATTTGGGTAGAAACCATATTAATGGCGCCGCCTGTAGTGTAGGGTCCGTATTGAATCTGGCTGCCCCCTTTTAATATTTCAAAGGATTGCATTCTGCTTACAGTTGGGAAATAATACGCTGCTGGAGCAGAATAGGGTGCTGGAGCAATAAGAATTCCATCTTCCATTAAAGTGATTTTCTCGCTTCGATTAGGGCTAGTTCCTCTCATACCTATGTTTGGTCGCAATCCAAAACCGTCTTCTTCCTGAATTGTAACACCGGGAACTGTTCGTAGGATGCGGGAAACATCGTCGTAGTTGAAGGTTTTTAATTCTTTTGGAGAAATAAAATAAGTAGAGCCTGCTTTGTTTTTAGCTTTGAACTTACTTCCTATAATAGCATCAGTGGTAACGATAACTTCTTTCAAACTTTCAATACTGTCTTTTTGAGTTTTTGAAAGTTCTTTTTCTTGCGCAAACATAACGGATGTAACTAATAAAGAAGCTACAAGTAAATTATTTTTCATTTCTATTTAGATTGATTCTACGGTGCAAAAGTAAGGCACAAATCTTATTTAGACAAATTAAAAATAACATATATGCGATATTTAACTTTTGTCGACGAAGTTTAATATCATTTGCGTTTGAATGATATTGATTGTGTACTTATTAACCAAAAAAAAAGGAGTATAAACTTTTGCTATACTCCTTTTAATACTATTCAATTTTCAAACACGTTACTGTTGGTAGTTCACTTTTAGTCTTATAATTTTGCTCCAATAGAGATAAAGAATGTTCGCCCTTCACCAGGTAAAATACCAGGTCCAGGATACCCTCCAGCTCTTCTGGTGGTATATGCTTCATTTGTTAAATTATTAATTCCAGATCTAATATTGTAATTTTTAAGGAACTTATATTCAGCAGATAAGTCAAGCACTCGATAACCGTCTAGTAAACCAGTTACTCCATTTGCAGAAGGTGCTGTAGTATTATTAGCATCAGTATAAATCTTACCAGATGTTTTGTAATGAAGAGTGGATGAAAAATTATTTTTGCTCCAACTTATTCCAAAATTGTGTATGTATCGTGGCGCATTTTCTACTCTATTTCCAGAGAGATTTCTTTCCGAAATGACAACATTTGGTGCAGTTCCAGTGGCGTAATTAATTTTGAAATCGGTATAACGAGAGTCAATAAAACTAACGGTAGAGAAAATATCGATATTCCCAATAGTGTTTTCAATCTCTAAAAACCGTGTAACATTTAGGTTTACAAAACCTTCAATCCCTTTATTTACAGTTTCGCCCAAATTAGTTCTGTATAGGAAAGTGCCTTGGTTGGGGTCGTTGTTAACAAATTGTCTGACGCCACCAATTCTATTATTATAGCTCAGATAAAACAAACTAAAATCAAAATTCAGGTAATTTTTAATCGTACCTCTATAACCAAGATCTGCGTTGTAACCGCTAGCATCTTTTAGATTAGGATCGATTACATCCGTAACGGCAGGAGGGGTAATATCTGAGAATAATACGGGTCTGAAAGCTTGTGTAATATTCCCATATATATTCGTTTTACCTATTTTGTATTCCATTCCAAGCCCAAATAATGGTTGGTTGCGGGTAATTTTGTTATTTTGAAATGGAATATCATTTCCAGAGCTGATCCCAAATCTTCCATTTCCAGTTGAGCTAATATACTCATAACGAACACCAGGTATGACACTAAAATTATCGGTCAATTTGAACTGATTTTCGGCAAATAAAGCAATGTTTTCCGTGTTAAAGTTTAAATCTCGTGGATATTTACTTAAAGTCTCTAAATTAAAATCAGATCGTGTTGTTCCTGTACCTTCTTGCTGTCTTCGAGTATCAGCTTTGTAATAGCGTACTCCAAAAGCTAAGTTGTTTATGTTTTTACCAATGGTATAGCTGAAGATATTTCTGTTTTCGATACCAAAATTTTTGTAAAAATCGCGATCTACTCTTCTATTAGCGTAATCGTTAGTAGAGGGTTTAATGGCGTCAGCAATATTAGGTGTGGCAGTGAAACCGACACTATTTCTTTCTCCAATTAATCCAAATAGCTTAGTATTAGAGGTGAGCTTATTAGATATTTTGGTGTCAAAGTTTAGAGAAAATAAGTTCCATGGCGTACCAAGCCAGTTTCTTTCTCGTAATGATTGTCTTGGATTGTCTTTGAATTGTTGATCAGTTAAGCCACCAGCTTGCTGCATTTTGTAATCCATACTAGTATATTCTGCGGACAGTTTAGTATCTTTTGTAAAAGCATATTCCATAAACAGATGCGAATTTCTTACCTTATATTTGCTATTTTCTCTCCAGCCGTCAGCACTTCTAGAATGATTGTAAGCATAGTAAGAAAATTTATTGATCTTGCCGCCAATAGCATTATAGCTACTCATCAAGTTATAACTGCCTAACGTGTTTTGAGTCTCAAAGGTGAAGGGCTTTTTTTGTTCGCGCTTTAGTACATAGTTTATCATTCCACCAAATTGTGGTCCAAATTGTAAAGAAGCACCACCACGAACCAATTCAATAGTTTCAACTGCTTCCAATGGCGGATTGTAATAAGCTTCAGGATATCCAAAAACGTCAGATGAAATATCATAACCATTCTGTCTGGTGTTTAATTCCCAACTTCTATTTGGACTTAACCCACGAACGCCGATATTAATCTGAATTCCTGAACCATCATTTTCCCATACAGTGACGCCTGGAACTCTAGAGAAAACTTCGCGTGCATTATT
Organism: Flavobacterium fryxellicola; assembly: GCF_900143245.1. Classification (GTDB taxonomy): domain Bacteria; phylum Bacteroidota; class Bacteroidia; order Flavobacteriales; family Flavobacteriaceae; genus Flavobacterium; species Flavobacterium fryxellicola. Next base: position 379,022 of record NZ_FRDK01000001.1, on the reverse strand, counting down.
AGTGGTTAAATTAGCAGTGAAACTAGATAGTTTTAAGACTTCATTTTTTTTGCCAGAAAAAAGTACGGTACCCTTTATTTCAGGTTGTCTTTCAGGGCTTTGTTGTAGTGGCGTTATAGCGACATTTTGTAAATTTATGACAGTTGCATTTAAATTTTTAATACTGTCTTTTTGGGTTTGTGAAAGCTCTTTTTCTTGTGCAAACACAACGGTTGTAACTAATAAAAAAGCTACGATTAAATTATTCCTCATTTTTATTTAGATTGATTCTACGGTGCAAAAGTAAAACACAAATCTTATTTAGACAAATTAAAAATAGTGAAATTATTAAATTTAACGTTTGTGGACCGGTTAGCCGTCCGGCTAGGGATCAATTATTTCAAAATCTGATAGGCGATGAGCGCCACTACGTAAGCAAAGCCGCTCATGAAAAGTAATTGTCCCACAGGCCATTTCCAGGAATTGGTTTCTTTTTTAGTGATGGCAAGTGTACTGGCACATTGCAGGGCAAAAGCATAAAACAGCAATAAGGATATGCCTGATGCGAAATTGAAAATTTTCTCTCCCGTAACCGGATTGACCTCGGCAGCCATTTTATTTTTTATGGTGACCTCATTATCACTCCCTCCGACGCTGTAGATCGTAGCTAATGTACCTACAAAAACCTCTCTCGCGGCAAAGGAACTTATGATTGCAATTCCTATTTTCCAATCGTATCCTAGCGGTGAAATAGCAGGTTCAATTGCTTTTCCCATGATTCCAATGTACGAGTTTTCTAGTTTTTGCGAAGCGACAGCATTTTCGAACTCGGCTGGTGGCAGCGGTTTGTTTTGGTTGTTTTCAATAACGATTTTTTCTGCATTATTAAATCGTTCTCCTGGCCCATAAGAAGCTAAAAACCACAATACGATAGAAATAGCAAGAATAATTTTTCCTGCGCCATAAATAAACGCTTTAGTTTTTTCAATCACATTGATTCCCACGTTTTTGAAAAGGGGTAATTTATAATTCGGCATTTCAACCACAAAGTAGGTTTTCCCTTTTATTTTAAGAATTTTATTCAAAATATATGCGGAGAAAATTGCCATTCCAAAACCGAGAAGGTACAATAGCATCAAGGTCATTCCTTGCATATTCAAAAATCCAAAAACACGATTGTCAGGAATTACTAAGGCGATAATAATGGCATAAACGGGCAATCTAGCAGAACAGGTGGTAAAAGGAGTTACTAAAATAGTGATTAAACGTTCTTTCCAGTTTTCAATATTTCGTGTCGCCATTATTGCTGGAATTGCGCAGGCTGTGCCAGAAATAAGTGGGACAACACTTTTGCCAGATAAACCAAATTTTCGCATGATTTTATCCATTAGGAAAACCACACGGCTCATATAACCGCTTTCCTCTAGAATGGAGATAAACATAAACAAAAAAGCAATTTGTGGAATAAATATTAAAATTCCGCCGATTCCAGGTATAATTCCTTGTGAAATTAAATTCGTTAAAACGCCAGCTGGTAATTCTTCTGCGGCTAATGTGCTCAATGCTGCAAAAGCACTATCGATAAAATCCATTGGAATTTTAGACCATTCAAAAATAGATTGGAAAATAACAAATAAGATTAAAAAAAAGATAACGTATCCCCAGACTTTGTGTGTAAGCACGCGATCTAATTTGCTGCGGTAATCTTTAGCAACGGAAGCATCAATTTTCAATCCTTGTTTCAAAACATCATTGATAAACTGATAGCGTTTTATGGTTTCTTTCTGCTGAAGTCGTTTTAAATCAGAATGTGATTTAGTAAAAGAACTTCTAATTTCATTTCGTTCTAAATTCAGGAAGTTAACGTCTTGTGTAATAACTAACCACAACTTATAAAGCAGTTGATTGGGAAATGCTTTGCGCAAGCTATTGAAGTAATCTGGATCGATTACGGAGGCATTCAAGCAAGGTTCCGTTGAAATGGTTCGGTAACTAACAATCAATTTTTTCAACTCCTCAATTCCGTATCCTTTTCTGGAACTAATGAGTGCAATCTTAGTTTTTAAATGCTCTTCCAGATACGGAATGTCCAGTGTGATCCCTTTGAACTTCATTCTATCTGCCATATTGATGACTAAGATAGTTGGAATTTCGAGGTCTTTTATTTGGGTAAACAGTAATAAATTCCGTTTTAAATTTTCCACATCGGTAACAACAAGTGCTACATCAGGATACAATTTGTCGTTTTTGTTCAGCAATAATTCAATGACTACATTTTCATCAATCGAACTGGCGTTTAAGCTGTATGTTCCAGGTAGATCTAGAATATTCGCCTTAATATTAGTGGGTAATTTGCAAAAACCGATCTTTTTTTCAACCGTAATTCCAGGATAATTTCCTACTTGTTGATTTAACCCGGTCAGCTGATTAAAAACAGAAGTTTTGCCTACATTAGGATTCCCGATCAAAGCGACGTTGATGTTTTGTTTGCTTACCATACATTGGTTTTTATAATGTCAACTTCAATTTCTTTGGCAGTTTCCACCCGAATTGCAACATGCGAACCATTAATATTCAAATACAGAGGATCACCAAAAGGAGCAATTTGAAGTAATTCTACCAGATTGCCAGGCAAACATCCCATTTCCAATAATTTTAAAGGAACGGCATCGATGTCAAAGTCTTTTATAATGGCTTTTTCACCTTTTTTGAGAGAATGGATCGTTGTTTGCAAAACTTATTTAGATTGAATTAAGATTGCAAAAATACACATTTTAAAGCAAACACAAATGATATATATCACATTTATAAAGTAATTAAAGCAAATGAATCAAGCTTAAAATAAAGGGTTTGCCCTTGCTAATTCTGATTAAATGATGGGTGAATGTGGAAGCATGTTATTCGTTACTTAAAAAAGTAATGTCCTCAATTAATCGTTTCATATCCTCTTTGTTAGTTCCGTCATAAAAACCACGCACTCGCCTTTTAGTGTCTACTAAAACAAAGTTTTCGGTATGAACCATATCGTACAATTCACTAGGTTTTCCTAGTTTTACAGCTAAATAAGATTTCCTAGCCATGGTATAAATTTCTTTTTTGTCGCCGGTTACTAAGTTCCATTTGGAAGCATCAACCTTATGTTTTTTGGCGTAAGCTTTCAAAACTGGAACGCTATCCGTTTCCGGAAAAACAGTATGTGAGAGCAATTTTACTTTTGGATTATGGGCAAAAGCTTTTTGAATTTCAGATAAATTGGTTGTCATTTTGGGACAAATCGATCCGCAAGTAGTAAAGAAAAAATCGGCAACATATATTTTGCCTTCGTAATCTTTTTGAGTAATAGTTTTTCCATTTTGATTGATAAAGGAAAAATCAGCAATAGTGTGGTACTTGCTTTTGTATTGAACAGTACTGTCCACTAATTCCGGATTTACATCAGCTGGATTGAAAATGGGAAGTGTTTTTTTTGGCTTTAAAGCCGAATAAAATAAGGATAAAACAATGATTGAAAAAACAATGAAAACGCCTAAAAAGAGACGGTATTTTTTTAAAAACTCTGACATGGTACTATTTTGATGTAAAAATACGAAAACGCGATTTATTTTAATTCAAATTAACACAATCTTATTCCAAGTAAAGTATATTCTTATTCGCTTTTTTATTAATAGCTTTGTGAGGTTAACTAAATAACTTAAAATAATGAAGAAAATAAGTAATAAGCAGTTGCTTTTTGTGATTCCCGCAATCATGGGTTTTGCAGTAAGTGAAGGTCAGACCACGCCGGCTGCTAAAGAACCGGGAATTAATGTGATGAACATTGATAAAAAAGTGAAGCCAAGCGATGACTTTTTTAGATATGTAAACGGGACCTGGTTGGACAAAACTGAAATCCCAAGTGATCGAACTTCATGGGGAAGTTTCAATGAATTATTGAAAAAAACGGATAAAGATGCGATGGATATCTTGAAGGAAGCATCTAGAAATCCAATGTATAAATCCACCACAGATCAAGGAAAAGCAATCAATCTTTTCAAATCAATTTTAGATACTGTTGCGAGAGACAAGCAGGGAATTAATCCTTTGAAACCGTATTTGGCTAAAATTGACGCCATCAAAAACACCAAAGATTTGCAAAAAGTCTTAAGTGAAATGGAACCAATCGGCGGTATTGGTTTCTTTGGAATTTATGTTGGGGCAGATGACAAGAATAGCAGTAAAAATTCGCTTTATGTAGGTACAGGATCATTAGGATTACCTGATAAGGATTACTATTCGGCGGATGATAAAGATTCTAAAGAGAAACGCGAAAAATACGAATTGCATGTGGCCAAAATGCTTCAGTTCATTGGTGAAAACCCAACAAAAGCTAAGGAAAGTGCTCGTAAAATTGTAGCGTTGGAAACGGCAATGTCGGCACCAAGATTAGATCGTGTGGAACAAAGGGACGGCAGATTGCAGTACAATCCAATGACCATTTCAGATTTGCAAAAAATAACACCAGCGCTGGATTGGAAGCAGTATTTCACAAGCATTGGTTTTACGAAGCTAGATACGGTGATTGTAACTGAGCCGCGATATATGAAAGCTTTGCAAACTATTTTGACACAAAATAAAATAGAGGATTGGAAAGAATACATGAAATGGACGCTATTGCGAGGTGCATCTAATCAATTATCATCTCACATAGAAGTGGCTAATTTTGATTTTTATGGAAAAACATTAACCGGAGCCATTAAGCAAAGACCGCGTGAAGACCGTGCTTTACAAACCGTAAATGGTACTATTGGAGAGGCGTTAGGAAAGTTATATGTAGCCAAAATGTTTCCGGCTGAAGCCAAAGTAAAAGCGGAAAAAATGATCAAAAATGTAGTTTTGGCGTACCAAAATAGAATAAATGACTTGTCTTGGATGTCAGCGGAAACGAAAGTGAAAGCCGTTGAGAAGCTAAATAAAATTGCCATCAAAATTGGATATCCTGATAAGTGGAAAGACTATTCGGCTTTGACAATTGCTAGTACAGAGGAGGGCGGAAGCTATTTTGAAAACGTAAAAAATCTTTCTCGTTGGTCCTTTAAAGAAGACTTGGACAAATTGTACAAACCAGTAGATAAAACAGAATGGGGAATGTCACCGCAAACGGTGAATGCCTATTACAATCCCTCGTACAATGAAATTGTTTTCCCTGCCGCTATTTTACAACCTCCTTTTTACAATTATCAGGCGGATGAAGCGGTAAATTATGGCGGAATTGGAGCTGTTATTGGTCATGAGATTTCTCATGGATTTGATGATTCTGGTGCGCGTTACAATGCGGATGGAAATCTTGTAGACTGGTGGACTGCAGAGGATCTAAAACAATTTACAGCTTTAGGAACCGCATTGGCAGACCAATACAGCGCCTTGGAACCATTACCTGGAATTCATGTCGATGGGAAATTTACTTTGGGAGAAAACATAGGGGATTTAGGTGGAGTTAATGCCGCGTACGATGGTTTGCAAATGTATTTAAAAGCCAACGGAACGCCGGAATTAATTGATGGTTACACCCCAGAACAACGGTTCTTTATTTCTTGGGCAACAGTTTGGCGCACTAAAATGCGTGATGAAGCGATAAAAAACCAAGTAAAAACGGATCCACACTCTCCTGGAATGTACCGTGCGTATGTACCTGTGCAAAACGTAGATGCATTTTATGATGCTTTTGACGTAAAATCGGGTGATGGAATGTACATTCAACCAGACAAACGCGTAAAAATTTGGTAGTCGTGTCAACGAGAGGAATCAAAAAATCCCATTTGCTCTTGATTTCCGAGCAAATGGGATTTTTTTATGTCAATTAATGAATTTTTGAAAAACGAAATTTAACAAAAACTTAAATAATTTATTGATAGCTTTGTAAGGTTAACTAAAAAACTAAAAAAAATGAAGAAAAACAGTAATAAGCGCCTGCTTTTTGTGATTCCCGCAATCATGGGTTTTGCAGTGAGTCAAGCGCAAACCACTCCTGCAGCTAAGGAACCGGGTATCAATGTAAATTACATGGATAAAAAGGTAGAACCAAGTAATGATTTCTTCCGTTATGTGAATGGAACTTGGTTGGATAATACGGCAATTCCAGCAGATAGAACCCGTTGGGGTAGTTTTGATGAATTACGTCAAAGAACCGATGCGGATGCTCTAGCAATTTTAAAAGAAGCTGCGACAAATCCAAGTTACAAATCGAATACAGATCAAGGTAAAGCGGTAAATTTATACAAATCTATATTGGATACCGTAGGAAGAAACAAGATGGGTATTGCCCCTTTAAAACCGTATTTAAAGAAAATTGAGGCCGTTAAAAATACTAAGGATTTAGAGGCTTTACTGATTGAAATGGAGCCTATCGGGGGTATTGGATTTATGGGTGCTGGAGTGGGAACAGATGCAAAGAACAGCAGTAGAAACGTGATTAATTTAGGTCCTGGAGGCGTAGGTTTACCAGACAGAGATTATTATGTTTCTGATGATGCCGATTCTAAAGAGAAACGGGCAAAGTATGTTTTGCACGTCGCTAAAATGCTGCAATATCTTGGTGATAAACCAGCCGTTGCTAAAATAAACGCGGAGAAAATTCTAGCTCTTGAAACAGAGATGTCCAAACCAAGGTTAGACAGAGTAGAGCGCAGAGACCGTCGTAAGTCTTACAATCCTATGACATTGAGTGATTTGAGTAAATTAACGCCTTCCATTAATTGGAATGCTTATTTTACCAAAATTGGTTTGGCTAAAGTTGATACCGTAATCGTGTCCCAACCCAAATACATGATGGCCTTAGAAACTATTTTTAAAGAAAATAAAGTAGAAGACTGGAAGGCGTACATGCGCTGGAGTTTACTAAACAGAGCTTCTAGTCAATTGTCAACTGAGATTGAAAATGCAAATTGGGAGTTTTACGGAAGAACGTTAACCGGTGCAGTAAGTCAAAGACCGCGCGATGAAAGAGCCTTGCAAACGATCAACGGTACGGTTGGAGAAGCTTTAGGTAAGTTGTATGTGGAGAAAAAATTTCCGGCTGAAGCCAAAGCCAAAGCGGAGAAAATGATCAAAAACATCTTCTTAGCTTTCGAAAATAGAATTAATAATTTGTCTTGGATGTCTGCAGAAACAAAAGTAAGCGCGCTAGCTAAATTGCATAAATCAAGAATTAAAATTGGTTATCCTGACAAATGGAAAGATTATTCAGCCTTGACTATTAAAAGTCCAGAGGAGGGCGGAACGTATTTTGAAAATTCTAAAAACATGGCTCAATGGCGTTTTGACGAAAACATAGCCGAATTAAACAAGCCAGTTGATAAAGAAAAATGGGGAATGTCACCACAAACGGTGAACGCGTATTACAATCCATCCAACAATGAAATTGTATTTCCAGCAGCGATTTTACAGCCGCCTTTTTACAATTACCAAGCAGATGAAGCCGTAAATTATGGCGGAATTGGTGGTGTAATTGGGCATGAAATATCACATGGTTTTGATGATTCAGGATCACGATACAATGCAGAAGGCAACTTAGTAGACTGGTGGACAGCTGATGATTTGAAACAGTTCTCAGCTTTAACAGGAGCTCTAGCAGCTCAATACAGCGCTTTAGAACCAATACCTGGAACCTTTGTAGATGGTAAATTTACTTTAGGAGAGAACATTGGAGATTTAGGTGGTGTAAATGCAGCTTATGATGGTTTACAATTGTATTTGAAAGAAAACGGTAATCCAGGATTAATTGATGGCTATACTCCAGAACAACGTTTCTTTATTTCTTGGTCCACCATCTGGCGTTCAAAAATGCGTGATGAAGCGTTGAAAAACCAAGTAAAAACGGATCCCCATTCTCCAGGAATGTACCGTGCTTATGTACCTTTACAAAACATTGATACGTTCTATAAAGCGTTCGATATCAAAGCGAATGACGGTATGTACATAGCTCCAGAAAAAAGAGTTAGAATCTGGTAATACAATTTAATACTTTTGAAGAATCCCATTTGTTGCGACAAATGGGATTTTTTTTTAGAGCTTTTCAGTACTTGTTTTTCGTTGTTTTCTCAACGAAACATTAACCATATACAATCCAAACAAAGTAACGCTTCCTCCTATTGCAATAGCCACATTTAGGGTTTCTCCAAAAATTAAAGCGCCTAACAAAACGGCAACAATTGGATTAATATAAGAATAAACAGTGCTGACGGCTGCAGGAAGATTTTGAAGAACATAAATAAAAGCGATGAAGGTAAGAATAGAACCAAAGAGTACTAAGTACGCAATCGACCACCACGAAATCGCTGGAATTTCGCTTAAAGGTACAGATATTCCGGTGGCGCCAGTATACGCAAAAATCAAAATACTAGACAAGAACATTTGTAAACCCAAACTAAAATAGGGATTAAAAGTGGCTGCTTTTTTCTTGGTGTATAAAGTTCCAAATGCCCAAGTTAAAGTAGAGATTAACGAAATTATAATTCCAAATCTGAAACTTGGAATTAAAAAGTCACTTAAATGGTCGTAAAAAATGACACAAACACCGCCAAAGCTGATAATTAAACCTACAACGGATAATTTGGACAAACGCTCTCCTCTAAAGAACGTTATAATAACAATCCACAAAGGAACAATCGCTGCTATGATGGCGCCAAGACCGCTGCTTATGTATTTAACTCCCCAAGTACTTAATCCGTTACTTAATACAAAATTAAGGATGCTTAAAATGATGATCGTTTTCCATTGCTTTCCTTTTGGCCAAGGCGCTTTTTTAAATAGAAAATAGGAAATGTAAAGGAAACCGCCTAGAAACTGTCTAATGGCTACAAGTTGCAAGGCAGGCATGTGCTTTACTCCTTCTTTGGAAGCAATCCAGGTGGTGCCCCAAAAAAAACTAACCCAGCACAAAGCCAATACAGGCAGTCCAATAGCGCTAACTTTCGACGAAACAACATTCTTAATTTTAGTTTTCACTTTACAAATTTGGTTTCGCAAAAGTATACTTTAAAACCGTTTCTACGCGATCACCCAAAATTATTTTTCCAACAGAAGTAGTGAAAGAAGTAAACTTTGGTAGGGGCAAATTCAAATCAACAGCTTTTTGTGTATAATACTTTTCACGAGAGGGATGAAAGGGCGCCACCGCATTAAAAGTTTCATTCCAAGCATTTGTAATTATAATTTTTTGAATGATACCAATGCAATCTTCTTGATGAATCAAATTGATTGGAGCTTCTGGATTAGCTAAATTTGCACGTCCAGCTAAAAATTTTACAGGATGACGGTCTTTGCCAATCAAGCCGCCAAAACGCACTATAGTTGTTTTAAAATTGATGTTTGTTTGCAAAAGCTCTTCTGTTTCCAGTAATTGCTTACCGCTTTCAGTATCTGGTTGCGGTATTGTATCCTCCGTAACTAGTGTAGCAGTATCATTATAAACAGAAGTAGAACTTATAAAAAGTACTTTTGTAACAACTGATTTTTCTATAAACGGAATTATATTCCTAATCTTGGAAACAAAATTCTCGTTCTCTGAACCACGAAGTTTTGGCGGGATATCGATAATTAAAATTTCGGAATTTTCCAGAAAATCAGTCACGTTTCCAGTAGTTTTATTCTCTGAAAGTGCAATTAAAAAAGGCTTGATCCCCTGCTGATCTAAAACTTTTAATTTATCCTCGGAGGTCGTTGATCCACTTACTAAAAAGTTGTTTTGTAGTAAGGCTTTCGCCAAAGGTAAACCCAACCAACCGCAACCTAAAATACTAATTTTTGTCATTATTACCTTTAATTATTGGATTGTTGAGCTGTCTTTTACAATTTTTGAAGTAGGATTTATAAGCGAAGGACTTAAACTATTGTCCACTATTACCGTACTGGGCTTTAATTTTTGTCTAATGACCACGGCATCGTTTAATACAAAAGGTGTAGGCATCATCCAGTTTTCTCTTTTAATTATTTCGAATAAAGGATTTGACATTAAATCAAAAGAACTTTCCAGTAGTTCCATATCTATAACCGTTGAAGCATTACAGCTAAATTGCATTTCCAAAGGTGTATTTCCAACCACATAATAACTCAATAATTTTTTTCCTTTACGTTCATACAGTGAATTTTTCTGTCCTAAAGTACTTACGCCATTTGCTTTGAAATTATGAATGGTCATTTTTTCATTCGCAAAAATATCATACCGATTGACATTTCGATTTGGAGAAATTCGTATTTTCAAATGCCTTTGATTGCCTATCAATCGGTCTTCTAGGAATTCGATAGTCGGTTTTTGAAGCTCTTTTTTAGGCGCTACTGCTGCATAGGTAAACCCAGAATTGTATTTACTGAATAACGGAATTTCATTTAAAGCGGCTGCTTCTTTAGGGTTTTCGCCTAAGTAGTTTTTGGTCCAGGAGTCCAGATTGGTGTCATAAGTGGCCCAACTGGCCTTGTCCGTGTCTGCATTATAAAGGTATACTAAACTGTTTGATTTCGCTTTACCAAATTCATAGCTGGATTCAGAATGTGCTTTCACAAAAAAGCCAATGGAGAGCACCAAAAATACCAAAGCCCAGATTCCCTTTTTGGCGAAAGCCCCAAAAACGGGAAGCAATAGTCCAAAAGTCAAAACGGTAAGAATAGCACTTCCAAACAATACTTTAAGGCCCAGACCAATGGGGAACATTTGGATAAATGGCGCGATGATGAGTAGCGCAGGAATGCTTAAAAACAGATTTACTATTTTATTCGATTTTTGAGTCACAATAAAAAGACCAAAAATAGAAAGGCCAAAGAAAATGGGAATAATCAAAAATCCCGCACCTGGTATTATAAAGGCGACAATTCCGTTGATGATAATCCACAGAAGTAAAGGAGCTACAAAGTGATTGATGGTTACCCGCCGTTGTGAAAATAAATGATAAAAAGCCATGCTTATCGCTAAAGCAAGCAACACAAAAGCGGCAATATAAGCGTGCCCGTTATAGGTAAATCCGTTGAGTAAATCGTTGTATTGTGGATAGGCAATCCGTAGGCCTTTCCATCCAAAAAAAGTGATTAGTCCACTTACAATTAGTGAGCCAAAAAGTGGAATAAATCCTTTTCCAATTTCTCGCAACGATAGAATGCGTTTGGCTCTTCCTAAAAATAATAGAAAAATAAATAAGACTAAGGCCAACAGAACCATTGGTAAAACCCAACTGAAGGGATAATTTATAAACGTGAATGGAAGGGTAAAATAAACATAATCTTCGCTGGCTTGTGTGGCGTTTAAATCGGTATTCGAAAAATAAAGTAACAATGGCATCAAGTAAGAACCTTGATGCGCTAAGGTATTTTTGTTTAAATGATCGAGGTTGTCTTGTGCGGTATGATAATTAAAATGGTCATCTATAAATGCGAAATTATAGCCTTGAATGTTACCTTGCTCCCTAAAAACGGTCAAGTCAGTATCGTTAGGTAACATTTTGTAAATGCTGTACATCAGCGAGTTTGAAACTGGAAAAGTCGTCTTTGCAGCAGCGAATTCTTTAACTAATCCTGCATTCCCTTTGTTGGTTTCCATCAGCATGTAACTCGGTCCAGAAGAGCCACGGGCTTCAAAATTTAGAACTAAACCTATTTCCTTTGCCCATTGATGTTGCGTCACAAAGAGAGCAGCACCATTTAATCCTAATTCTTCAGCATCCGAAAATAGAATAATGATATCGTTTTTATGTGCAGTCTTGTTGTATAGAAAGGTGCGAACACTTTCTAAAATTGTCGCAACACCTGAGCCAGCATCACTTGCTCCTGGAGAGTAGGAGTGCGGAGCACTGTCATAATGGGAAAGCAATAATAAGGCCTTGGAATTATTGGAGCCTTTTATGCGAGCCAAAATATTTTTTGACTTCACGAGGTTTCCCCAATCACTTAACGTATATCCTTCCTGAATGGAAGTTTGTAATCCTAACTTCTTGAGCTCTCTAATGAGATAGTTGGCGACCACTTCGTGATTTTGTGAACCTACATAATGTGGTTTATTTGAAATGGCTGCTACTAGGTTCGTGGCTCTTTTAGTCGAAAAATCAGTAAGAGAACCTTCGGTATCAGAAGTCCATTGTGGCAGCATCGTAAAGAAAAGCAGTCCTAGAATTATGGAGAGGAACAGAAGGACGAAAATGGAGGAAAAATCTTTTTTCATTTTTAGTGGGGTAGATTTTGGAATTACAACATTAAATATCTTTTTTGACTAGCATATAGAAATCATTATCCAAAACCATGTACCCTTGATCGTAGAGAAAATAGTAAGTGTTCCCTGTTTTAGTTTGTAGGATATTTGTAAAAAACTGAAAATCAAACCCTTTGCTAAAAAGTTTTGATTTTGTAGTTTTTGATTTTCCTTCGGTATTTAGTTCAGATAGAATGCGGTAATTCTTGCGCAACTTATTATTGATGTTGCGCATAAAATTAGTGCTGTCTTTATTTATTTTATTATTGTAGGCATTGCGACAACCGTCGGTGCAAAACTTTTTGTCCTCGCGGCCTACAATTTTCTCTCCGCATTCTAAGCAGGTTTTCATGGATTTATTTTTTTGATATCGTACAAATCTGTTCTGCGGTCTTTTAGAATTCGAACGCTTCCATGCTCGTGAAGTTCTTTTAGTAAATCTAAATCTACATCTACGATCAGCGTCATCTCGGTATTTGGAGTGGCTTCTGCCTTGATTCCGTTACTTGGAAATGCAAAATCCGAAGGGGTAAACACAGCGGATTGCGCATACTGGATATCCATATTGTTCACCTTAGGAAGATTTCCGACACAGCCAGCTATGGCTACATAACATTCGTTCTCTATAGCTCTGGCTTGGGCACAATGCTTGACTCTGGTATAGGCGTTTTGGGTGTCTGTCAAGAAGGGAACGAATAAAATATTCATGCCCTCATCAGCCATTAATCTGGATAGTTCAGGAAATTCCACATCATAACAAATCATAATGCCTATTTTTCCACAATCGGTGTCAAAAGTCCTGATTTGTGATCCGCCCGTCATTCCCCAATGTTGAACTTCATTTGGAGTCACGTGAATTTTAGCATACATCTCTGATGTTCCGTCTCTTTTGCATAGAAAGCCTACATTGTATAGCGTGCCGTTTTCTAAATATGGCATGCTTCCCGTGATGATGTTGATATTATACGAAATGGCTAATTCTTGAAAGCGTTTGCGGATTGGTTCTGAATGTTTGGCCAGTTCTCGTATTGCTTCTGCTTCAGATAAATGGTTGTAATCGGCCATTAAAGGCGCGGCAAAAAGTTCTGGAAATAATGCAAAATCACTTCCATAACCAGAAACGACGTCAACAAAAAATTCGCATTGTTCGAATAAAGCTTCCAGATTATTCAGTTGACGCATTTGCCATTGAACCAACCCCAATCGAATAACACTTTTTTCTAGGTTTATCAATTTGGGACTTTCATCGTAATAAATGTTATTCCATTCTAGTAAAACTGCAAATTCCTTAGAATCGGTATCGCCTTCTAGATAATTTTTCATCACTCTGATCACGTGGAAATCATTACTCAACTGAAACGAAAGAACGGGATCATGTAATTCTTTTCTTTTTACCTTTTCAATATAATTTTTGGGAGTGAGTGTATCCGCATGTTGACCGTAATTAGGAATCCTTCCAGCAAAGACAATGGCTTTAAGATTGAGTTGTTCACATAATTCTTTTCGGGCGTCATACAATCGTCTTCCCAGACGCAGTCCTCTGTAATTAGGGTGTATAAAAACGTCTATACCATATAACACATCTGCTTTTGAATTGTGTGTCGAAAAAGTATATTTTCCAGTTATATCTGAATAGTTATGATTTTTGTCGACTAAACTTTCATCAACAATTAGGGATAATGCAGAACCTACTACTTTTCCATCTACTAAAATTACTAACTGCCCTTCAGGGAAAATGCTTAATAATTTTTCTATATGGTGTTCTCTCCAGTAGGAACCAACCATTTCTGGATATGATTCTACCATAGATTTTTTTAGCTCTTTGTAGTCATCAATTTTCAGATTTCGTAATTCTACCTTGTTTATTTTGGCTTGCATAATAATATGATTTTTAACAAATATAACTAAATTAATCCATTTACAAACGGTTACAAATAGTTACAACCGAAAGTAAATAGTTAGCAACCGAATAAAGATTTGAACCTGTTGCATCTTTGCCCTGTTGATTCGAAAGAACGTTTTAACAAACAAACTATAAACACTAATATATAAATTTACACGCCATGAAAAACAAAGTACAATTAATCGGAAGAGTAGGTCAAGATCCTGAAGTAAAAACATTAGAAGGAGGAAAAAAATTAGCCACCGTAAGCATCGCCACAAATGATGTCTATTACAAAGAGAACGGCGATAAAGTAGAACAAACCGAATGGCATCGGGTTACTGCTTGGGGGAAAACAGCGGATATTATTGAAAAATATGTATCTAAAGGAAAGGAAATTGGTATCGAAGGAAAACTAACCCACAGAAGTTATGACGATAAAAACGGCGAAAAACGCTATGTAACTGAAATCGTTGCTAATGAAGTGTTGCTTTTAGGAAAATAGAATCCATCTTTTAATTGCACGGATTTCTCCGAAGGAAGTTCGTGCATTTTTTTTGCACCTAAGCAAGGAAATATTTGAATTTGAGACTACATCTTCTGATCGTTCAAATATTTTAGAAAATATCTTTTGCAGCTCTAAAGGTATTGGCGTGGGCTTCAATAATCGTTTTTATATCAGGAGAGTAGCCACCACCCATAGAAACCTGCACAGGAATTTGGTGTTTTGAGCAAAGTTCAAAAACCAGTTCATCTCTTTTTTTACAGCCTTCCACGGAGCAGCCTAGCTTCCCTAATTTATCAGTAGCTAAAATATCAACTCCCGCTAAATAAAAAATAAAATCGGGCTTTTGAGTTGCTATCAATTTCGGAATTACACTTGCAATGGTATGGAGGAATTCCTCATCCGTTGCACCATCGTCGAAAGCAATATCTAAATCAGAGGTTTCTTTTTTGAAAGGATAATTTGTTTTGCCATGCGTAGAAAAAGTAAATACATGCGGATTGTTCTGAAAAATGGCAGCCGTTCCATTTCCTTGATGTACATCTAAATCGATGATTAGGATCTTTTTGGCTAGTTTGTGGTTTAACAAAAACTGAGCAGCAATAGCTTGGTCATTTAACAAACAAAAAGCTTCTCCATGAGTAGCGTACGCATGATGCGTTCCGCCTGCTATATTAAAAGACACTTTTGTGTCAAATGATTTTTGAGCACCAGTGATGGTTCCTTGTGCAATTATTAGTTCGCGTTGCACTAGTTCTTTAGACAATGGAAATCCAATTTTTCTTGCTGCCTTTGCATGTAAGGTCAGATGCAACAAATCATTTACATAGTCTGGTTTGTGAATGGCTAAAACAGAATCTAAATCACATTCTTCAGGTTCATAAAAATCGGATGGTGAAGCGGTCCCTTCGAACACTAATTGTTGCGGTAGTAATTCATATTTCAACATGGGAAAACGATGTCCCTCTGGTAACGGATGCTGATATATAGGATGAAATGCTATTGGAAACATAAAGAAAATCTTTTTATTAAAGTTACATCTTCGACGCAGGTGAAAAAAACGCGGGTGTGTACGCGCTTTTAAAAGTTAATTTGGTAGCGTATTCCAACCTATTTTTTATTGATTCATCAACTCTTGGAAACAATCCACAAATTGACCGACATGGAAACCATCCATCAAGCCGTGATGCACATGAACAGACATTGCTATGGTTCTTTTTCCGTTATCAGCAATTTTCATTTTTCCAAAAGAAATTTTAGGACAGCTATCCGGAAATGTATAACTTCTGGCATGCGATAACGAGGTGAAATCCAGCCAAGGAATCGCCGAAAAGTGAATGACATTATCATCGTCAAAGTTTCGGGTAAAGAGTCCAGTCGTGGTCTGGATTCGTTCTATTTCTTTGGTGCTGCTTGCTGCGAAAACTGAAAAATCAGAATTGTATTCCATTAAAGAAAATCCAAAACTGCCATCTTCGCGGCCAATAGTAGCCGAAGCATTGATTTGATCACAAACGTATATTTGATCATCTGCAATTCGATACCGAAAAGATTCAATTGTGTTTACTGCTCTTAAAGTTTGGTATAGATAATAACTGAAAAAGGAGGTCTTTAAGATTTTCGCAGAAGCATAAGCTTTGGTGCAATCAATTTCGACGGTGGCACCAAAAAAAGGTTCTTCGAATTGTTTAAAGAATTGAAAATGTTCTTTTCTGTTCCAATTTTCTAGGTCTAAAAGTGTTCTCAAGAGGATAGGATTTTAATTTTTTCAAAAGTACTTCTAATCTTCTTAAACCCGAAATTCATTTCAGGAACTTTTTAGGCCTACAAATGTAAATTAGGATTTTACTAAACTATAAATTAAGTACAAAAAAAGCCCTAAAAGAAAATTCCTTTAGGGCTTTTTGTTGTACTAAAAAGTAAATTATTTTACTGTGAAAGTAACTCTTCTAACCAGTTTTCTAGCACTTTCAGAATCTTTGTTTACTGAAGTATCTTCACCAGCAGCAATTAAATTCAATCTTGATGCATCGATATTAGCTTTTACTAACGTGTTTTTAACATTTTTAGCTCTTGCATTAGATAATTTGTCATTGTATGCAGATCTTCCTAATTCGTCAGCATGACCAATAATGTCCACGGAAGCGGAAGGATTGTTTCTCAAGTAGGTTAAGATAAAATCAGTTCCTTCTGTAGAAACATTAGTTGGAGTAGTTTTGTTAAAGTCAAAATAAACAGCAACATAACCTCCATTAATTAAACTTTTAATTAGTTCGTTATCATAAACTACTGTACTGTTCCCAGTTTTGCTAGCATAATTCTTTAAGATGTAAGCTTCAGTTTCGTCTGGAACATTATTGTTGTTTTTATCAATTGATCTTCCTTTGGTATCAACCAGCGCTCCTTCAGGTGTATTTGCTTCTTGATCTAAATAATCAGCTACGCCATCTTTATCAGTGTCTAACATCGAAGTTTCGATGGCAGTAATTTTTTGTCTTAACTCTTCGATTTCTTTTTCGTTGTCAATCACCCAGTCCGCATGTTTTTCGTTTTTACCTAAATAAACGGTTAAACCTACCGTACCGTTAAAAAGAATTCCTTGAAAACCACGTGCTTCAGGCGTAAGGCTCGCTCCGTCAAAAGCAGTTCCTTGGCTGAAATTAACAATCGTAGTAAAATCTCCGGTTAATGCCAGTCTGTTGCTTAGTTTAATTTGTCCAGTTACACCAGTAATAAAGTTACCCATCTTGTCTTGGATTTCATTGTCTTTATTTCTTAACTGTGCATACCCAAAACCAGTATGTGATAACAAACCAATTGATTTGGTCCAACTCTCAAAATTCAAAATTCTTCCTAAATTAGTAACGGCTTGTAAATTAGCTCTGTAATAATTTGTTTCGAAATCAATAGATTCTTTTTTTGCTTGGAAGCTATTGTATCCTATATCCGCTTTCAAACCAAATTTGTTGTTGAACATGTATCTAACGCCAAGATCTGCTACAAAAGCACTTGGTGTAGACGTAAAATATCCAGGAGTCATTGGTTGCTGTGGTTTGTTGACACCGCCCGCAAATTCAATAGACCATTTGTTATAATCCATTTCACTACTTTTTACAGGTTCAGTTTGTGCACTCATTGTGTTAATAGCTGCACCAAAAACTAGGCTAAGTATGATTCTTTTCATGTGGTAATTTTTTAATTTTTTACAAAACTACAGCACAAAGTTTGATGATAAATTTTAAAGCGTAAATTATATAACGATTCGTTTTAATTCTATAAAAACACACTGTTCAGTGCGTTTTTATAGAAATTATTGTCAGATTTTTGATAATTTTAGTGCTTTTTTCAATTTTAGACTCTTTGTCTTTTTATGTTCAAAAACCAGTTGAACGAAAGATTTTATTTCAAATAGGGATACTAAACAATCGTATAAAATTTTATCTCCTTCTGTTTTGCTATTGAAAATACTTATTCCAATCGCTTTAAAACGTCTGTGATTTTTTCTAAAGCACTAAAATTAGCATGAACGACTTTATGAGCAATTTTTTCATGTGCCCAAGTCGTGTGAAACGGAATATGTACTGCGTGTCCACCAATGGCTAAAACCGGTAAAACATCCGATTTTAAAGAATTTCCAATCATAAAAAATTCTGACGGCTCTATCTCTAGACGTTTTATCAAATCGGTGTAATCTACTTCTTGTTTGTCTGACATCACCTCAATGTGATGAAAGTAATGCCCCAAACCAGAATTGTGTAGTTTTCTTCGTTGGTCCAATAAATCACCTTTGGTAGCCACCACTAATTTATATTTTCCGTGTAAAGCATCTAGAGTTTCTTCAACACCGTCTAGTAATACAATTGGTTTCTCTAATAATTCTTTGCCGTATTGGATAATTTTTGCGATCATTTCAATTGGCAACGTATGATTAGAAATGGACATTGCTGCTTCAATCATGGAAAGAATATACCCTTTGATTCCGTAACCGTATAATCGCAAATTATCAATTTCGACCTTAAAAAGTTCTTTAGAGATCCCTTGATTGGACAGGTAATCGCTCATTAAACTGCAGAATTTTTCTTCGGTTTCAGCAAAGTAAGTTTCATTTATAAATAGAGTGTCGTCCGCATCAAAAGCGATTACTTTTATATTTTTCATATTATTTTTTTAGAATCAAAGAGGAATGTTCTTAGTGTTTTTTACTATTTTTTTATCAAAAGGGTTTTTAGTGTAAAAGGTAATTCGGATACCCAACAGCAAAATAAGACCACCAATAATCATATTCAAGCTGATTTTTTCATCCAGAAATACCCATGCCAATAGCGAGGTGATAACTGCTTGTCCTAACAAACTTAGCGAAACTCTTGTAGGTCGCATATGTTGTGTCGCAAAACTAATAGAGAGCCATGCCATCAATTGACAAACCACTGCTTGAATGAGTAAAACGAACCATCCCAGATCAGAAAAACCAGAAAAAGGTTCGTTCATGAATATACAAACTATCGCTAAATATAGGGTGGATGCCAATAAACTAACGGTCATAAAGGAAAGTACATCTATTTGGGAAAGGGCTTTTTTACTCACTAATAAATAGATTGAATACAATACTCCTGACAATACCGCCAAAAGGAAAGCAGTGTCAAAATCCAATTCCAAAAAAAACTGAAAACCTACTAACATTGCCATTCCAAACAAAGCCACTATCGTTCCAATCCAAAAATTAGTTGCCGGTTTAGTTTTTAAAAACACATACGAAATAATCCCCACCCAAAGAGGAGATAAATTGGTCAATAAAGAAGCTTGAGTAGCACTTGAATGCTGAATCGCAACATTCCATACCGCAACATCGGAGGCAAATAATATGCCGCAAATCACAGCCAAAAGCAAGTATTTTTTCTGAGGAAGTTTAAATTTTTTTGTAATAAGTACATAAGGTAAAAGCAACATTAGCGCAATGGCCATTCTGTAAAATGCAGAAATTAATCCAGGAGTAAGCTTGAGTTTTACCAATATTGGAAAAATAGAAATACAAAGTATTCCAAAGGCTAAAGCTAATCTTGGTTTGGCGTTGGTCATTTTCCAGCTATTAAAAATACGAATCTCACCAATTTACACGAATAAATTGGTGAAAATTAGTGAAATAGGTGTTTGTATATTTTCTTAATTTATAATCTGTTGGGTGCAATTTTCAAAAACGTCAGTTCGAGTGTTTTTTGTGCAATGAAATGGAACAAAAAATGTATCGAGAATCGTTTTTACTACTAATTTTTCTTGTTCTCGATACGATTTTCTTCCCAAGGCTTCGGGAGAAAATCACTTGAACTGACGAAAAATGATCATTAAATACTAATTACACCCAACGGGTTAATTTATAGTCTCCCCATTCGCTGCTTCAGCATCTGGATTTACAAAAACTAATTTTCCTTCTGCATTTGTAGTCATCAAAATCATTCCTTGACTTTCTACGCCGCGCAGGTTTCTTGGTGCCAAGTTCACTAAAACAGTTACTTTTTTTCCAATGATATCTTCTGGTTTAAAGCTCTCTGCAATTCCAGAAACAATCGTGCGAACATCAATTCCAGTATCTACTTTCAAAATCAAAAGCTTGTTGGCTTTTGGCATTTTTTCTGCTTCTAGAATGGTTCCAACGCGCAAATCCATTTTGGCGAAATCATCAAATTGAATCGCTTCTTTTTGTGGTTCGGACACCTTGTTTTCGGCTTTATTCGCTGTTTTTGTTGCTTCCAATTTGTCTATTTGTTTCTGGATTTCCTCATCTTCAATTTTGGCAAAAAGCAGTTCTGCTTCTCCAATTTGGTGTCCAGACCTTAACAAATCTGAAGTTTCTGCAATAGTAGCCCATGATAATGGAAACTCTATTTTTAAGATTCTAGATAATTTTTTAGCGGTAAAAGGCAAGAACGGTTCACAAAGGGAACTCAAGGCAGCAGCAATTTGTAACGCTACATACATTTGTGTTTGCACGCGCTCTGGATTATCTTTAATGACTTTCCAAGGCTCTTCATCGGCCAAATATTTATTTCCTAAACGCGCCACATTCATCAATTCGCTCAACGCTTCGCGGAATCTGTAACGTTCTAGCGAACTCGAAATCACTGCTGGATAGGCTTTTAATTCTGTTAAAGTGGCTTCGTCCACTGCTGATAATTCGTTAGGACTTGGAACAACTCCGTTGTAATATTTATTGGTCAACACCACCACACGATTAATGAAATTCCCGTAAATCGCTACCAATTCGTTATTATTTCTCGCCTGGAAATCCTTCCAAGTAAAATCATTATCCTTCGTTTCTGGCGCATTCGATGTCAGTGCATAACGCAAAACATCTTGCTGGTTTGGGAAATCTTCTAAATATTCGTGCAGCCAAACCGCCCAGTTTTTAGACGTCGATAATTTATTTCCTTCCAAGTTCAAGAACTCATTTGCAGGAACATTATCTGGCAAAATATAGCTTCCTTCTGCTTTTAGCATTGCTGGGAAAATGATACAGTGAAAAACGATATTGTCTTTCCCTATAAAGTGAACCAGTTTTGTATCTTGATCTTTCCAGTACGGTTCCCACTCTTTCCCCTCGCGCAATGCCCATTCTTTAGTAGAAGAAATATAGCCAATAGGCGCATCAAACCACACATATAATTTTTTTCCTTCGGCACCTTCAACCGGAACATCGATTCCCCAATCCAAGTCACGCGTTACTGCACGAGGTTCTAACCCGCCATCAATCCAAGATTTTACTTGTCCGTAAACATTGGGTTTCCAATCGTTTTTATGTCCCACAAGAATCCATTCTTTCAAGAAATCTTCATAGCGATCCAAAGGTAAAAACCAGTGTTTCGTTGATTTCATGATAGGCGTTTCTCCCGTAATAGTAGATTTTGGATTAATTAAATCGGTAGCGTTTAGCGTCGATCCACATTTCTCGCATTGGTCACCGTAGGCCTCTTCGTTGCCACATTTTGGACAAGTTCCCACCACAAAACGATCTGCCAAAAACTGATCGGCTTTTGCATCGTATAATTGCTCGGTTATTTGCTCGATAAAATCGCCTTTTTCATATAAAGTCCTAAAAAACTCCGAAGCCGTATCATGGTGAATTTTAGCCGAAGTTCTGGAATAGTTATCAAACGAAATATCAAAGTCACTAAATGATTTGCGAATAATTCCGTCATATTTATCAATGACTTCTTGCGGTGTACTACCTTCTTTTTTGGCTTTCATCGAAATAGCCACACCGTGTTCATCGCTTCCGCAAACAAATAAAACATCTCTACCTTGCAAACGCAAGTAACGGGAATAAATGTCAGAAGGCACGTAAACCCCCGCCAAATGGCCAATGTGAATGGGTCCGTTCGTATAAGGCAATGCCGCTGTAATGGTATATCTTTTTGGATTCTGTGTCATGATTCAATTTTATTGAATGCAAAAATAAGGAATTATTTATTGTCATTTTTAATGAGGCCGAAGGATTAGTAGCTATTTCCCGCTCTTCGCTGTATCTTTTCTTGCCTAAAGAAAGCAAGAAAAGGATGCCGCTGCTATCCGGGCTAGTGGAATATGTTTAAATTGTTATTCCGACGAAGGAGGAATCTCATGAAGTAGGTCAAATTTTGTGAATTTGATAAGTGATTCCTCGTTCCTCGTACTCGAGACTTTAAACGAACAAGCGAAGCACTAGCAAAGCGAAAAAGTATGCTTATTTAGTGTTAAATTTTTTAAGAAAACGCTACATTTGGTGTGAGTTAAAGAAACTAGTGATTATGAAAACCGAATTTAAAGAAGAACAAAAATTTACTCAATGGTGGCTATGGCTAATTTTAATTGGCATAGCGCTATTTCCTGTATATGGAATTTACAAGCAAATTTTTCTAGGAGAAATTTTTGGAGACAAACCTATGTCAGATGTCGGATTGACTATTTTTGCGATAGTTATGTTTTTAATCGTAATGCTTTTTTGGCTCTTTAAACTAAAAACCGAAATTAATACAAAAGAAATCCGAATTCAATTTTTTCCTTTAGCAAATAGAATAGTGGAATGGAAGGATGTAAAGTCTGCGCAGGTATTGAATTATGGTTTTGTTGGCGGTTGGGGAATTCGATTGTTTACAAAATACGGAACCGTTTATAATACAAAAGGCAATAAAGGACTTGCAATTGAATTAAAAAATGGTAAAAAATTGCTAGTGGGAACCCAGAAAATGGACGCGTTAACTGAGGTAATTAGGGATATTAATAGTTTTAATAAGTTATAAAAACGAAGCCACACTCTTTTTATTTTATAGATGGAGGAATAGACTGTTTAGCAAGACAAGCTAAACAATCTTGATTCTGCATTTCTTTTGATGACATTTCTTATTGCTCGGAAAAAGTATTAGATTGTGAATGTTAAATGGTATAATGTATTGATTTTAGAATAAAAAACTTCGCTCTGGGAACCTCTAATTTCTCAGTTTAAATAGGAACCAGTGTACGAAACAATTAAATTTTCATAACTTTGATTTCAAACAATCGAAATTGTACAACTGCTTTAGCGTCTTTCTCTAATTCCATTTTCCATAGTTTTCTGAAAAGCACTTCAGTACGAAGGCAAACTATGTTAATAGCTAAGTTGGAAATACAGATTAAATATAAGCCTAATGAATAAATCGTATATAAAGTGTTCAGAATGCAATACTGTTAATTTGAATCAGGAGTATTGTAGTAATTGCGGCGCTATTCTAGATGTAGTTTTGAAGCGTAAACTTGAAAGTGAAAGTAAAATCCAAGAAAAAATAGAGCAACAAAAAAATATAAAACCGAATAAAGTGGAAGCTTTTTTAACAAATGGTTTAGAACATTCGAACCTTATAATTCGATTTTTTTTTAAAGCAGGTTACGCCATTTGGCTTTTCTTTGCAGTCCTAGTGGGAGGTATTGTTGCCTTGGTTACAGCCGCAGCAGCCGGTTAAAATAAAGCGAGAAATGAAAATATTTAAACAAAATCAGAATAGATCTTTCCTAGAAAAAGGGTCTAACAATAAGAAAGCGATAATCAAAAAAATAGCGCAAGCGTTTAGTTTCTTTTGGAGTATTGGTGCGCTTATAGCAGTGATCTTCGCTTGGATAGCCGACATTTTGTATGTTTAGAATAGTAATTTACGTCTTGATGTTTATAATCGCTTTGACAATTTACGTCCTGCAGCAGCTTAGCTTGCCATTACCATCTGTAATCAATAATTACGCAAATGATTTGTTTTGTCTTCCACTAGTGCTAGGTGCTATGGAATTTACAATCCGCCGTTTGAAGAAAGACAAATATTTTAAATTTCCAATAGGCTTCGTTATTCTTTTATCGAGTTATTACTCCTTTTATTTCGAATATTATCTGCCAAGTTTTAACTCGAGATACACAGCAGACTGGGTAGACGTAATTTTATATTTTCTGGGTGGCTTAACGTTCTATTTTAGTGAAAATAAGAAAGGCGTAAGGCTTTCAGAAGAAGGTTTACAAGATGTTTAAAATAAAAACTTCAGTTATCGATTTGTAAACGATACTAAATCAAATTAATAACCATGGCAAAAGGACCCGAAAAAAATACTAAAAACAAAGCTTTGCATACTAAATTGCTCAATCGGAAAAAGGCTAAACTTCAAGACGAGAAAAAAGAAAAAGCCTTGCGTTTGAAAGCTTTAGTTGCAAAAATGAATCAGCAAAAGAATATTGAGGAATCAGACGCCAGATAAATTTCAAAACAATCTGTGCTAATTTGTGAAATTTGGCTTGAAAAAGGCTTTAATTTTCTAAATTTTCGATTTCAATTCTTAAATTTTCTAAGTGACGTTTTAAAATAGCCCAAACTATCGAATTATCAATACTGTCATAAGCATGAACCAAACGATTACGAAAACCGATAATTTAATTGCCATTTTTAATAATGAATTCATCTTTACTCAATCTTAATTTATTCAGCGCTTCTCCAATAATTACCAACTGTCTTTCAACAGCACTTTGAGTTTTTCTGTCTTTATCATAGGTGCTGGAATCAGCAGTTTCAATAGTAAATTCGCGAATTAAGGTTATCGCCATCAAGACATCAGAAAGATACTTTTTGCTCTTTTCCGTCATAAAGTAAAATTTTTGTAGTGTCTATTTTTTTTTTGAGAATTGGATTTTTAATGGATGAATTAGTCAATAAATCAACTTTTCTTTGAAAAAAATCTTCCAGTTTGTCCTAAAGATTCATCAGGTTTTCACCACGTTCAATAGGGTCTTCAGTGTCGATTTCGATTAGTAAATCAATATCGCTACTTTCATCATTGAAATTTTCTGTCACGGCAGAGCCAAAAGCGTAAATATTTTTAACATTATGATTTTTGCATAATATTAAAAACTCAGCTAATTTAGTTTGTATTGACTCTATCGTTTTCATGATGCCAAGATAACTTATTTTTGAGAATAAATTATTCGGTTATTCATTGTCCTATGCGACTGGTAAACGATTGTCTGTGACTAAAAAAAATTAATGTTAATCTGTGTAAACTGCGGTTAAAAAACAATCCGGTAAAAAACTACAAAAAAAATCCGTTTTAATGCGTGTAATCTGTGGCAAAAAAAACGAAATTTGCCGTAAACTCCTTAAACACAACTCCCATGGAATTCGGTAGAATAATTATTTCAGAAACCGCGATGAATAGCGAAAACCCACAAGATGTTATTAACTCTAATATTTCGGTAATTAACTTGATGCGCGAGGAGAAAATTGATGATGATTTGATTCATGAAGATGCGTTGATGAGTTACTATCTCGATTACTACACTTCTCAATACGCAGAAGGCAATTTTGCGCAGTTTGTCTATAATTCAGGCTGGGATAAAGAACTAAATGAATTATTAGAAGAAGCTTTGGCATTAATTGGTGCCGAAAAACATTTAGAATTGTTCCAACAGCAATCCAAAAAAGTTAAATTAATCAGCAGCGTAAAGTTGAATAAATTTCTGAAAGGAAAATTAGATGGCGTAAATCCAACGCGTGATTTGCTCAACAATGACACTTTTTATGAGATTGAAGAAAATCTCGTTACTTTGAATGCTGATTTCTTAAAATCACATCCAGATTTCGAAGCTCTTTCTGTTGACGATATGTTTGCAGTTTTAGAGGAATTTGTTGTGCGCGAGATAAAAAGAGAGTAGAAGAAAGTCAAAGGTTGTAAGTCTTAAAGTCTCATTCTTATTGTGTTTAGTTCGTTTCTGACTTTATTCTATTGATTGTAAATCAGATGCGATAATAATCGGCTGATGACAGGTACATTTTACTTTAAGACTTTAAGACTTCCGACTTTTGGGTAAACTTTGTCCCATTTCTATCAAACATTTCCTTAAATTTGCTTCCATTATTATACAAGTTAGCGCAAAAAAAATCAAGCTATGTTACAAATCGCATTTATTAGAGAGAATCAAGAAAAAGTAATCAATGCTTTGGCAAAAAGAAATATGGATGCCAAAAGTATTGTCGAAGAAGTGGTACAACTGGACGAAAAACGGCGCGCAACACAAGTGGAGCTAGACGGAATTCTATCCGAATCTAATAAATTATCCAAAGATATTGGCGAATTAATGAAAAGCGGAGAGAAATCAAAAGCAGCTATTCTAAAAGAAAAAACCGTTTTATTAAAAGAGAAAAGTAAAAAGTTAGCTGAAAATGCTGATGTACTTGCAGCAGCACTTTTAGAAAAATTATATTCGTTACCCAATCTTCCTGCCGCTATTGTTCCAGTAGGGAAAACACCGGAGGAAAACCTAAACGTTTTTGAAGAAGGGGATATTCCACTTTTGCACGAAGGGGCACAACCACACTGGGAATTAGTGAAAAAATACGACATCATCGATTTCGAATTGGGGGTAAAAATTACAGGAGCAGGATTTCCAGTTTATAAAGGAAAAGGAGCCAAATTACAACGGGCCTTGATTAATTATTTTTTGGATAAAAATACGGCAGCAGGCTACAACGAAGTACAGGTGCCACACATGGTAAACGAAGCTTCGGCTTATGGAACGGGACAATTGCCAGACAAAGAAGGGCAAATGTACCATGACAAAACCGATGATTTGTACTTGATTCCGACGGCTGAGGTTCCCGTAACCAACTTGTTTCGTGATGTGATCTTAAATGAAAGTGAACTACCTGTTTTGACTACGGCATACACACCTTGTTTCCGTCGTGAAGCAGGTTCTTATGGAGCGCATGTTCGCGGATTAAACCGTTTGCATCAATTTGACAAAGTCGAAATTGTACGTGTAGAACATCCTGATAAATCGTATGAAGCTTTAGACGGAATGGTAGAACACGTGAAAAGTATTTTGCAAGAGCTAAAATTGCCTTATCGTATTTTACGCCTTTGTGGTGGTGATATGGGATTTACAGCAGCATTAACATACGATTTTGAACTGTTTTCTACAGCGCAGGACCGTTGGTTAGAGATTAGTTCGGTTTCTAATTTTGAAACTTTTCAAGCCAATCGTTTGAAATTGCGTTTCAAAGACAAAGACGGAAAAAACCAATTGGCACACACCCTTAACGGAAGTGCATTGGCTTTGCCAAGAGTGTTGGCCGGAATTTTGGAAAACTATCAAACTCCACAAGGAATTGTAATTCCTGAAGTTTTACGTCCGTATTGTGGATTTGACATTATAGATTAAATTACAATCTGTTTTTTATTAACTGCAAATTTCCTACTTTTTATTATTTAAAAAACAAAAAATTGGCGAATTTGTGGTTAAACAAAAGCGTGATGAAGTAGTAATTTGCGACTAAAAAAACAGATAATGAAAAAGCTCTTTCTCTATATTACTTTGTCATTCTCATTATTTGCTTTCTCCCAAAACGAGCAATTAGCGCAGTATTATTACGATAAAGGTGATTTTGAAAAAGCAAAAATTAGCTATGAAGAACTGCTCAAAGAGATTCCTCAAAACTCTCAGTATTTCCTTAGAACGATTGACTGCGCGCAACAATTACTGCAATTTGAAAGTGCCGAAAAAGCCATTCAACAGCGACTGGAGAAATACCAGCAAGGCAATCTTCTGGTGGAATTAGGGTATAATTTCCAGCTGCAAAAAAACGATGCCACAGCTAAAATATACTACGAGCAGGCAGTAGAACGAATTAAAAAAAATCCAAATGAAGTGTACGGAATCGCCAACGCTTTTGAGAGAAAAGTGCTGCTCGAATACGCACTAAAATCCTATCAAACAGCTTCAGGATCAGACCAGAATTTTAATTTTAACTATCAAATAGGATTGCTGTACGGTCAAATGGCTAATATGGAAATGATGATTGCTACTTTTCTAGACGAAGCGTTTGCAAATCCTCAAAATTCAATTAGAATCCAGAACCAATTGGTTCGTTTTATGGTGGACGAAGGCGATGCTAATTTTAATGGACTCCTGCGTAAGGCTTTAATTTTAAGGACCCAGAAAAATCAAGATATTTTCTGGAACCATTATTTGAGTTGGTTTTATGTACAACAAAAAGAGTTCGAAAAAGCCTTTATTCAAGAGAAAGCCATTTACAAACGCAACTCAGAATCACTTGCTAATATTGTGAATTTAGGGCAACTGGCTATTGAAGAGGAAAATGAGGTAGCGGCTAAGGAAATACTTGGTTTTGTATTGGAAAACACTCAAGATTTAGAGTTACTTATCCAAGCCAATACGTATCTGATAGAAATGAAAATCGAAAAAGCAACTCATAATGACTATGTAACCATCAGCAAAGAATTAGAGGATTTGTTGAAACAATTTGAAATAAGTCCTTTTACCTTATCTTTGCAGCTGATTCAGGCACATTTCACGGCTTTTAAGTTAAAAAAACCCGAGGAAGGGAAGGCAATTGTCAAGAGCGCATTAGAGCTGCAACTGAATGATTATGAAAAGGCTAATGCCAAAATGGAACTGGCAGATATTTTGCTGTACGAAGAGAAATTCAATCAAGCTTTGATTTATTATTCACAGATTGAAATGGATGTAAAGAACGATGTCATGGCGCATGAAGCCAGTTTGAAAGCAGCCAAAACGAGTTATTTTAAAACCGATTTTGTGTGGGCCTTGAAACAGTTCAAGGAATTAAAATCAGCTAATACACAATTGATTGCTAATGATGCCTTAGCGTATTTTTTGCTAATCAATGACAATACCGTTGCGGATTCGACACAAACCGCTTTAAAACAGTTTGCTAAAGGAGATTACCTGCTGTTTCAAAATAGGAATGAGGAGGCTATAACACAATTTCTAACCATACTTAAAAATCACAAAGGAAAAGAAATTGAGGCAGTTACCTTGTTGCGATTAGGCAAAATATATGAAGATAAAGGTGATTTTACTTTGGCTTTAAGCCAATATCAGACGATAATTGAAAAGCATAATGATGGTATTTACATAGACGAAGCTTTGTATTTTGCAGCAGAAATTTATAACAAACAAGCGGTACCGGAGAAGGCGAAACCCCTATACGAAAAGATAATTTTCGGTCACGAGGACAGTATTTATTTTGTGGAAGCCAGGAAGAAATTCAGGCAATTACGGGGGGATACAAATCTTTAAATAGGATTTTAGATTGATGATTAACAATTTTAGATTTCAGTTTTAAGAAAGAAAATTCTATAATATATTTTACATTCATAATACAAAACATAAAATGATCATATACAACGTTACAACAAACATACATGAAAGCGTTCACGATCAATGGATGATCTGGATGCAACACAAACACATTCCTGAAATTTTGGCTACAGGAAAATTCTCAGCAGCAAGAATGGTGCGTGTTTTGATTGAAGAGGAAATGGGAGGAGTGACTTACTCAGTTCAATACACAACAGATAGCAAGGCTACCTTAGAAAAATATTACCAAGAAGACGCCCCGGGTTTTCGTGAAGAAGGATTAAAATTATTTGGAGACAAAATGCTGGCTTTTAGAACAGAGCTAGAATTGATTGCAGATTATTAGTAGAAATCTCTTTTCGATCGCTTTTAGGAGTAAAAAAGATAAAATAATTGCTTTGCGCCTTTGCGCCTTTGCGAGAAAAAAATAAAATGGAAAAAGTAAAAGCCAAGAAACACCTCGGACAACATTTCTTGAAAGATGAAAGTATTGCAAAAGATATTGCAGACACCTTGAATCTGGAAGGATATGAGGATATATTAGAAATAGGTCCCGGAATGGGAGTTTTGACCAAATATTTATTGGATAAACCAATAAATACGTACGTGATAGAAATTGATGCGGAATCAGTGACGTATTTAGATGAAAATTATCCAAAATTAAAGGACCGAATCATCTCTAAAGATTTCTTGCGGTACAATATAAATGAGATTTTCGACGGGAAACAATTCGCAATCATTGGGAATTTTCCTTATAATATCTCGACGCAAATTGTATTTAGAGCTTTGGAATACCGCCATCAGATTCCTGAATTTGCAGGAATGTTCCAGAAAGAAGTAGCGCAGCGTATTTGTGAGAAAAAGGGAACTAAGGCCTATGGAATTCTTTCCGTTTTAGTGCAGGCTTTCTATGATGCTGAATATTTATTTACGGTAGATGAACATGTTTTTATTCCGCCACCAAAAGTGAAATCAGGTGTTTTGCGCTTGCGCAGAAAGAAGGACTTTAGCTTGCCGTGCGGCGAAAAATTATTTTTCACTGTAGTCAAAACTGCTTTTCAACAGCGTCGTAAAACATTACGAAACAGTTTAAAAACCTTAAATTTGACAGATAGTTTGCGAGAAGATAAAATCTTTGATCTTCGCCCAGAACAATTAAATGTAGCAGAGTTCATTGCACTTACCCAAAAAATAGAAGCCGATGGAGTTTAAAATCAGCAAAGTACTAATTCAAGAATTAGAGCAACTTATTCAAAATAAAAACGACCAGCAATTGGGCGTTTTATTGAATGATATGCACCACGCTGATATTGCCGAAATTCTCGATGAGCTGGACTTTAATGAAGCGACCTATATTTTTAAAGTTTTAGACAGTGAAAAAACCGCTGAAATTCTTCTGGAACTGGAAGATGATTTACGGGAAAATATATTGAGCAGGCTTTCGCCAAAGGAAATTGCGGAAGAGTTAGACGAGTTGGAAACGAATGATGCAGCCGATATTATTGCCGAGCTTTCACAAGATTTGAAAGCAGAAGTAATATCAGAGCTTCAGGATGTAGAGCACGCCAAAGATATTGTGGATTTGTTGCGTTATGACGAAGACACCGCTGGTGGAATTATGCACAAGGAATTAGTTAAAGTCAATGAAAATTGGAATGTACTGACCTGTGTCAAAGAAATGCGCATTCAGGCAGAAAACATCTCTAGAGTTCATTCTATTTATGTGGTGGATGACGAAGACCGATTGAAAGGCCGTTTGTCGCTCAAGGATCTATTGACTACTTCGTCCAGAACGCCAATAAATGACGTTTATATCCGAAAATTAAATTCGGTTAAGGTGGATACCGAGGACGTTGAGGTAGCTCGAATTATGCAGAAATACGATTTAGAAGCCATTCCGGTAATAGATGAATTAGGAAGGTTAGTGGGTCGCATAACAATTGATGACATTGTGGATGTAATCAAGGATGAAGCCGATGAGGATTACCAGTTGGCAGCGGGTATTTCACAAGACGTTGAAGCCGACGATAGCATATTTGAACACACAAAGGCACGCTTGCCTTGGTTGGTTTTGGCGCTTTTAGGTGGTTTTATCTCCGTAAAAGTGTTGGGTTTGTTCGAAGGCGCGATGCTCGAACATGGTAATTTATTCTTTTTCACGCCACTTATTGCAGCTATGGCAGGAAATGTTGGGGTGCAATCCTCAGCAATTATTGTGCAAGGTTTAGCCAACAACACCTTGAGTGGGTCCTTGTTTAATAGATTGGTTAAAGAAGTGTCCTTGAGTTTGTTAAATGGAGTGATTCTAGCGACGATATTGTTTTTAGGAAGCCATTTTCTGTTGAATGTCGAAATTATTATCGGTGTAATCGTTACTACTGCCTTGATTTCGGTAATTATTATCGCTTCCTTGATAGGAACATTTATTCCGTTACTGCTCGATAAATTTGGTATTGATCCAGCGCTAGCCACTGGGCCTTTTATTACTACAAGCAATGATATTTGTGGTATTTTGATTTATTTTTCGATTGCCAAAATGATTTTAGGATTTTAAACAAATGCCATGGAGACACAAATTCGCAAAGAAAAACGAGTTCAAAGCACTTTAAGAAGATTTCTTGTATGTTTATTGCTTATAAAAATAGTGTTTAAGTAAAACTTTGTGCCTTAGCCTCTTTGTGGCAGAAAAAAAATAAAAAATGAAAGTACACATCATTGGCGGGGGAAACCTAGGCGTTTCCATCGCACTTGGATTATCAAAATTTTCACCAGATAGTAAAGTTACGATAACCAGAAGAAATACAGCCAGTATTCTCTATCTCGAAAAATTAGGCGTGACGGTTTCCACTATTAATATTCACCAGATTCAGGAAGCTGATATCATTGTTCTGACTATAAAACCGTATCAAGTAGATACCGTTTTAGCAGAAATCCTTCCAGCAATAACCAATAAAATTATAGCTTCAGCAGTGAGTGGATTGTCCATTGAAAATTTACAAAACAAGATTGGAACTTCTAATAGTGCAGTTCGAATCATGCCCAATATCGCTGCTCAGTTTGGCGCGTCAGCTACCTGTATTGCCTTTAATGAAAAAGACAAAGAAAAGGCTCAAGATGTGGTAGCTCTTTTTCAGAGTTTAGGAACTGCTCCCATTATTGACGAAAAATTAATGGATGCAGCAACTGTTCTGGCAGCTAGTGGAACTGCTTTTGCATTGCGTTACATTAGAGCATCGATGCAAGCTGGAATCGAAATAGGATTCGACTGGCAGACTGCCTTGGCAATTTCTGCACAAACCGTGAAAGGTGCTGCCGAAATGCTGCTGGAGGAAAAAGTTCATCCAGAACAATTGATTGACCGTGTTACAACACCGCAAGGCTGTACGATTGCTGGTTTGAATGAAATGGAGATGCACGGATTTAGTTCGTCTTTGATACGTGGCATCAAAACTTCTTTGAAACAAATTAAGGGATAAAATCCACATATAGTAATCCACCCTCATAAAAAGGGCCTTCTTAGCGAAATTGTTGAGAAGGCTTTTTTTTGATATGCTGTAGTGCACGCCGTTCCGGTTTGAGGGGTTGGTACTGCTACCTTCCTAAGAGTTATGGCAGGTTATGCGAAACGATGAGGTACCGTTGTCTTTTATTTTTAACAGCAATTATTGGTACAAATAAGGGAGGACGAAAAAAGATTAATTAATGTAGTATATTTGGAAAAAAAACGATGAAAAAAGTAGTATTGCTGTGGCTAATTTTAGTATCAAGCAGCTATGAAGTACATGCGTAACAAGAATCGCAAAAACCACAACTCCGTCATGTTGTATTGTTTGGATGGAAAGAAGAAACGAAGCTAGCAACTATTGACAAGGTGGTGACTGCTTTCAGGAATTTGGAACATAAAATAGAACTAATTTAGGCTTTTGAATGGGGAGTAAATAACAGTCCTGAGAACTTAAGTAACGGATTTACGCACTGTTTTACAATCACATTCAACAGTGAAACAGATAGAGATGTTTATCTTACACATTCCGATCATAAAGCTTTTTTAGCTCTTTTGAATCCGGCTCCAGATAAAGCAACCGTGGTGGATTATTGGACTAATAAGTAGAATGAAAGTCACTAGTAAATTTGAAAAATCAACAACAATAGAATCGTAAATGAAAAAAGTAGCAGTAATTCTGATCTTAGTATTTAATTTAAACGTAAACGCTCAAGAAATAGGTGTTGAAAAATCCATTTTTGGAATCCAAGTCGGTTTTGGAACACGTGCAGGGATTTGGTTGAACAATGAAACGAAGTTGACCAATAGCATTGCCTTAAGAAGTGAAATTGGTCTTGAAAATGATTATACAGTAGGAACTCATTATGAAGGTGCTGGTTTTATTTTGCAGCCCATAGTATCCTTAGAACCAAGATATTATTATAATTTGGAGAAAAGGAATTCAAACGGTAAAAAAACAAATAATAACAGCGGCAATTATGTTTCGGTTAGAACTAGTTACCATCCAGATTGGTTTGTTCTTAATTTAGACGATAATATAACTAAAACGGCTGATTTAGCGATTGTCCCTACTTGGGGATTGAAACGTCAAATAGGGGCTCATTTTACCTATGAAACTGCTGTAGGAGTTGGTTATCGTGTAGTATATGTAAAGGAGGATTCTTTTGATGGTAATGCGACAAATGTGGATGAGGACTATAATAGAAACCAGTATATACTTCATTTACAGCTAGCAATTGGATATGCTTTTTAGAAAAAGCATTTTGAAATTGTAACGGAAACTAATAATGAAGTACTTATCATCAGACTAATCAGGTACTCCATTTACTTATGAATCAAGGTACAATTATAGTTAGGATGTCTAAAAGTAGTGGTATTTATAATAAGGCAAATACGTATTTAGTGCGCGTGGCTGATGAAACAGCTTGCGAAATGAACTTCAAAAACAACCGACAAGAATTTCTCGTTCAACCCGGAAAGCACAGTGTTGAAATTGGTAATGAAATTTATTTTCAAAAAGAAGAAGTAGTCCTGAAAGCGGGAGAAACAAAGGTATTGATCATCAACCCCAGCTGTACTTTTAACCTTGGACGAGGAATAATGATAGGAATAGTTGCGACGGGTATCGTTATTCAGTTCGCAATACTTCAAAAACTGTCTCCACTCCTGATACTAAATTTAATACCACTTTTTTATGTCAGGAAAAGTAATTTTGAAAACAGTTTTGGAATAACCCAATCAAGTTAATGGCAATTCTCACCAAAAAAAATGCCTCGTTTACAGTTTTGTAAACGAGGCATTTTTATGAATATAGCGGAGGTTACTTAGTCGCTTTTTTTCTTGCGGGCCTTAAGTTAAACTTCAGCCATATAAAACCAATTGTACCAGCAATAAAAGAAGCAATCAGAATCGCTATTTTAGAGTAGGTAATAACTTCTTGTCCATCATTTTTAAAGGCAAGCAGCGTAATGAAAATAGACATCGTAAAACCGATACCGCCCAACATCCCCGCACCCAGGATGCCACTCCATTTTAAATCTCTTGGAAGCGTACAAATTCCTAAACTCACAGCAATAAATGAAAATAACCAAATCCCTAATGGTTTTCCTATGACTAGACCAAGAATAATTCCAATTGTGTTGGGATGATTCAATCCTTCGTACCATTCACTTCCAATAGCGATGCCTGTGTTGGCTATAGCAAATAGAGGAAGAATAAAAAAGGCAACTGGATTGTGTAAAAAATGCTGTAATTTATAGGAGGAGGTTTTCTTACCTCCATTACCAAACGGGATCACAAAGGCCAGTAATACTCCGGTTATCGTAGCGTGTATTCCAGAATTTAGCATAAAATACCACATTGCAACACCGCCAATGAGATAGGGGATAAGATTGTGAACCTTTCTTCTATTGAGAATGAACAGCCCGCCCATGATGGCCAAAGCAATAAACAAATTCAGGTAGGCAATGGACTCTGTATAAAATATAGCGATTACCATAATGGCACCTAAATCATCTATTACAGCAAGTGCGGTCAGGAATACTTTGAGTGAGGTAGGGACGCGATTCCCTAATAATGATAAAATACCAATAGCAAATGCGATATCAGTTGCCATTGGAATTCCAGCACCATTTTGTGTGATAGTTCCAAAATTCAATACTAAAAAGATACCTGCTGGGATAATCATTCCTCCAAAGGCTCCAAAAATAGGTAAAGCTGCATTTTTTATGCTGGATAATTCTCCTTGGTACATCTCTCGCTCCAATTCTAAACCAATCAAAAGAAAGAAGATTGTCATTAAACCATCATTTATCCATTCGGTTAGAGAATGGGTCCCTAATTTGGCTGCCCAAAATGCAATATATTCGGTTTGAATGGATGAGTTAGCTAATAAAAGAGAGACTATTGTGACAAAAAGTAGTAAAAGACCACCAGATTTTTCGCTTTCAAAAAAAGCTTTAAATGTTTTAGTTAATTTCATTATTATGTTTTTTTTTTTTTTTACCATGGTTCGATTTGTAAAAAAAATTGAAGCAGCAAATTTACAAAATTGCACTCTATTTTCTTTTGTTAAAGCAATAAATCGTATTTTTTTTGTTAATTTGAAGGATCAAAAAAAAGAATAATTATGGATATCAAAATCCTTCACATCGATAGCAATCACCCCCTGCTTTGGAATCAATTACAGCAGTCGGGATTTATAAACCACAGTGATTTTAAGTCTTCAAAAGAAGAAATTGAAACTAAAATTCAAGATTATCAAGGAATTGTTATTCGGAGTCGTTTCAAAATAGACAAAACTTTTTTGGATAAAGCTATTAATTTACAATTTATAGCGCGGGTAGGCGCTGGATTAGAAAGTATTGATTGTGACTATGCAGCCTCAAAAAAAATTACGCTTATCGCTGCGCCGGAAGGAAATCGAAATGCTGTTGCGGAACATACCTTGGGCATGATTTTGTCCCTTTTCAACAAATTAAATGCAGCCGATAGCGAAATACGCTCGGGGCATTGGAACCGGGAAAGCAATCGTGGTCTCGAATTAGATGGTAAAACGATAGGAATTATTGGTTATGGGAATATGGGAAAATCGTTTGCTAAAAAACTTCGTGGATTTGACGTAGAAGTGCTGTGTTATGATATTCAGCAAAATATAGGTGACGTCAATGCAAAGCAGGTTTCCTTGAAAGGATTGCAGCAAAAAGTGGATGTGCTTAGTTTGCACATACCTTGGACGCCAGAAACGGATAAAATGGTTGATAGCGAGTTTATTAATGGGTTTGAAAAGCCTTTTTGGATAATTAATACCTCTCGCGGTAAGAATATTGTTACTGCTGATTTAGTAGCGGCCATGCAAACTGGGAAAATTCTAGGCGCTGGTTTGGATGTTTTGGAATATGAAAAATTGTCTTTTGAAACCCTTTTTCACGATAAACATACTCCTGAGGCTTTTCAGTACTTGCTTAAAGCAAAGAATGTAATTCTGACACCACATATTGCTGGCTGGACATGTGAAAGCCACGAGCGCTTAGCACAAGTAATCGTTGATAAAATAAAAGCAAAATATTTTGGTCATGCCAAAGAAATAAAGCCAGAGCAGCGGGTTACAGGAATGGGCGGTTTCTTTTTTAAAGCAGAAAATCCGACGCAATTGATTGCCTGGTACGCCAAACATTTAGGTTTAAAAACAGATAATTATGGCGCAACTTTTCAGTGGAAAGATGATGCGGGAAATGAGTGTTTTACGCAGTGGTCGCCTTTTGCCACAGATACTACTTATTTTGCTCCAAGCGAGAAACAGTTCATGCAAAACTTTAGAGTTAGAAATTTAGAGAACTTGTTGAAAGAATTAGTTCATGAAGGTGTAACAGTTGTAGGTGATGTGCAGACTTATGAGTATGGAAAATTTGGTTGGATACTTGATATCGAAGGAAATAAAATCGAACTCTGGGAGCCAATAGATGCAGCATTATAATAGAATTTTTAAATTTATCATCAAAAAAATAACCTAACACCACCTTTTATGGAAAACGCAAAGTTTGAAGCTTGGAACAATCCAACGCCAATTCGTAAAAACAACAAAAAACTTCCAGCGGGGATTTTAGCCATACTTTTGGGACCTTTTGGAATTCATAAATTCCTTTTAGGATACACAACAGAAGGAATTATCTGGTTAGTGATTAGTCTTTTTACGTGTGGTACGGTTACTTATATACTAGGTATTATCGAAGGAATAATTTACTTGACAAAATCAGATGAGGAATTTTATACTACGTATCAACTAAATAAAAAAGCGTGGTTTTAAAGGATGAAATAAGCGATTTTTAACAGCTATACTTTAACAAATAAGAAGCCACTACGTTCAAAAAAACCAATCATTTAAAGGATTTTGATTTTTGAAAGTAGTGGCTTTGTTCGGTTTATAATCGTGTTGATTTTCAGAAAGTTTTGATAACAAATCAATCCTCTTTATCTGCTAATTTACGTTCCAGTTCTTTCTGGAATTCTTCCATCACAGGTTTCATGGTACTTTCGGGAATATCTGCAATTCGGATGTACATTAAGCCATCAACGGCGTTGTTAAATAGCGGATCCACATTAAAAGCAACTACTTTTGCATTTTGTTTAATGTACTTTTTAATTAAAACCGGTAGACGTAAACTTCCCGGTTCTAGTTCGTCTATAATTTTATCAAACTTATTCAAATCGGATTCTGCTTCATCAAAAATGAAATCCTTGTCTGCATCTTTCAGCTTTACTTTGTAGGCTTTCTTTGGGTGAATGTATTGCGCAATATACGGATCGTAATAATTTGATTTCATAAATTCGATCATCAACGATTTTGAGAAATCAGAAAATTGATTGCTAATGCTCACGCCTCCTAATAAGAATTTATGTTCAGGATACCGCAGTGTGGTGTGCATAATTCCTTTCCAAAGTAAGAACAGGGGCATCGGTTTTTGCTGGTACTCTTTAATAATAAAAGCACGACCCATCTCTATTGATTTGTGCATCATATCATGCAATTCCGGTTCAAAGCGAAAAAGATCATTAAGGTAAAAACCATTTATTCCATATTTCGGGTAAATCTCAGAACCCAATCCCATTCGGTAGGCACCAGCAATTTTATGAGCTTCATTGTCCCATAAAAATAGGTGGTGGTAATATTGATCGTGCTTATCTAAATCTATAGATTCATTTGTTCCCTCACCTACTTCCCGAAACGTGATTTCTCGAAGTCGTCCTATTTCGTGCAGTATGTTTGGAATTTTAGCCGCTTCACTAAAAAAAACTTCGTAATTTTTACTTTGTAACAGCCGACAATCCGTGCTTCGTAGGGCGTCTACTTCTTTGATCATTTTGTCTTGACTAGCGGCAGTAACAATCTTCTTAGGGCTTTTAGGGATTTTTAAGGTTGGTGATGGCAAGAAAGGGCTTTCTTTTTCAAAAGGATTCGCCAGCATGTATGTTTTTTTTCTTAAAAATTCAGAATATTCTTCTAGTGTTGTATGTTCGTTTTGTTCACTTACCGAAATGGGTTTGCCGATACGTACTTTGATTACACGTCTTTTTTGGCTAAACACTTCCGAAGGTAGTTTTGCAGTTCTAAAAGTCCCACTTATTTTAGAAAGCAGATAAAACAAACGGCTATTTTTAGCATGAAAATAAATGGGAACGACAGGAACCTGCGCTTTTCGAATGACTTTAATAGCACCTTCCTCCCAAGCTCTGTCAACAACTAATTTCCCGTCTTTGTACGTTGAAACTTCTCCGGCAGGAAACATACCTAGTGGTTTTCCGTCGCTTAAATGGCGCAAAGTTTCTTTTATTCCTACCACACTTGATTTAGCATCCTTGTGATTTTCAAAAGGATTTACCGGCATGATGTATTTTTTTAGAGGTCTAATGCGGTGCAAAAGAAAATTAGCTATAATCTTAAAGTTAGGTTCTCTTTCAAGCATTAATTTTAAAAGTAAAACCCCATCAATACCTCCTAATGGGTGGTTTGAAATCGTGATATAGGCACCTTCTTTTGGTAATCGTTTTAAATCCTCTTCGGGAATTTCAAATTTTATTTGTAAATCATCTAATATTCCATTCAAAAAGGCCACATCTTTGAGATGCCTGTTTCTATTGTATACTTTATTTAAGGTAGAAATTTTTAGCACCTTCATCAACATCCATCCGGAAAAAGTTCCAAGAACTCCGTATTTATCAACATTTATTGCTTTTGCAACTTCTTTGGCGGTTACTAAACCCATTTATTTTTTGTTTTTAGAGCAAGAAACAAAGATAGCAAAAAACTCCATTTTCTCTATTTTTCTCAATCAAACTTCTCCTTTTTTATTACATTTGAAACCCACATAAAAACAATATAATTTTTTTCAGATAAAACAAAAAAGTAGGTTCCTGATACCGATAGGAATAGATTAATTTTTTGGAAGAAATTAAAAAAAAACACTTTAATGAGAATTATTTCATACAACGTCAACGGAATCAGAGCTGCCATTTCAAAAGGGTTTATCGACTGGTTGCAACACGCAAATCCAGACATTATTTGTCTGCAAGAAATTAAAGCCAGCGAGGATCAGATTCCGGTAGAAGAGATCGCCAAAGCAGGCTACCCGTATCAATATTATTATTCAGCGACTAAAAAAGGCTATAGCGGGGTAGCGATTCTTTCTAAAATCAAACCCAATCTTGTTGTTCAAGGTACTGGAATTAATCACATGGATTTTGAAGGAAGAAACCTTCGGGCTGATTTTGATGATTTTTCTGTTATGAGTTTGTATTTGCCATCAGGAACTAATATGGATCGATTGGATCATAAATTTATGTTTATGGACGATTTTCAGCATTACATAGCAGACTTGAAAAAGGAGATTCCGAATCTTATAATATGTGGGGATTACAACATTTGCCATGAGGCCATTGACATTCATGATCCGGTGCGCAACAAAAATGTTTCTGGGTTTTTACCGCAAGAAAGAACGTGGCTTGACGGCTTTATGAAGTCTGGATTTGTGGATAGTTTTCGGCATTTCAACAGTGAGCCGCACCAATATTCGTGGTGGAGTTACCGGGCGGGAGCAAGGGGAAACAACAAGGGCTGGCGCATTGATTACAATTTAGTAAGCGATTCCTTAAAACATAAACTCAAAAGAGCCGTTATTCTGTCAGATGCAGTGCATTCAGATCATTGTCCTGTGCTAGTGGAGTTAGAATAAATTTTTTTTGGAGCTATTTCCCGCTAACCTTTACAATCTTTTGGTCTGCCGAAGAGGCTGACAAAAAGGATTTTCACTTTTATCGGGGCTAGGGTATATCCAAACAATTTGAACTTGTGCATCAAAACAAGAGTAGAAACAACTTAAATACAAAAAGAATGATTAAAAGAATTTCCATCGGATTAGTAGTCGTAGCACTTTCAACCTCTTGTGTGTCCAAAAAAATATACAACGATTTAGAAAGTAAGTACGCGGAGTCCAAAAAAGAAAATAGAGGTTTAGCAGATGAAAATGCCGATTTGCTAAAATCTAAAAACCAATTAGAATTAGACCGTGATGGCTTAAAAACCAATTTAAGCAGGTCTAAATCAGAACTAGATAAGTTGAAAGCAGAGTACGCTGCGGCTCAAAACAAGTTCAAAGTCCTGCAAGATTCGTATGTGGCTTTAGAAAAAAACAGTGGTGATGCACTTCAAAGCAACATGAAAAAAAATCGTGATTTGCTAGAGCAATTGGACGAAAAAGGAAAAGCATTGGCACTAGAACAAGAGCGCTTGAGCAAAAGTGCACAGCGTTTGCAGGAATTGGAAGATCTGATTGCTGCCAAAGAAGCCAGCATGAAAAAATTAAAAGAGACCTTGTCAAACGCCTTGAATAGTTTTGAAGGAAAAGGATTGACAGTCGAGCAAAAAAACGGGAAAGTATATGTTTCTATGGAGAACAAACTAC
Source organism: Flavobacterium fryxellicola (assembly GCF_900143245.1). GTDB lineage: Bacteria > Bacteroidota > Bacteroidia > Flavobacteriales > Flavobacteriaceae > Flavobacterium > Flavobacterium fryxellicola. The sequence continues at coordinate 337,831 of NZ_FRDK01000001.1, read as the reverse complement.
TATTCAATTCGGGAAGTTGGGCCGTTGGTGCCGAAGGGAAAAAAGCAGTAATTGAAGTTGGTAAAGTTCTGGGCGATAATCCTGATATATCCGTACTAATTGAAGGTCATACGGATGATGATGCTTTTACGGCAGCAGGACCTATTGCTGACAACTGGGATTTATCCACAAAAAGAGCCACAGCAATAGTTGCGATTTTGAGTGAAAACAAGAAAATTAATAAACAGAGTCTAACCGCTGCGGGAAGAGGAGAATTTTCACCATTAGCAAGCAATTCAACAGCGGATGGAAAAGCTAAAAACCGTAGAATCGAAATAATTCTAACACCAAGATTAGATGAAATTGCCGAAATGCTAAAGGACATCAATTAAGGATTAAAAGAAGGAAAGGTTCAAAGGATATGCTTTGGACCTTTTTGTTACAATAAATTTTTTACCGCAAATTCGCTAATTTTATCTATTGACTGGAGATTTTTACTTAGCGAATTAGCGGTTTTATCTTTTTAAATATCCGATTTAGTCTTAAATAAACGTTTCTCAATTTTCTATTAAGTGACAAGCTAAATAACAAAAAAATTTATCTTTGCGTTCAAAATAAAATACAACTTCCCATACATGAAATATACTACTTTACCCAATACAGCTCTAAAAGTCAGCAAGATTTGCTTAGGCACCATGACTTTTGGACAGCAAAACACAGAAGCGGAGGGTCATGCCCAAATGGATTATGCTTTAGAAAATGGAGTCAATTTCTTTGACACTGCTGAGATGTATTCGATTCCAGGTCGTCAGGAAACGTACGGAAGTACTGAGAAAATTATTGGAACTTGGTTCAAAAAATCAGGAAAAAGAGAAGAAGTGGTTTTGGCATCCAAAATTGCTGGACCCAATCCTAATTTTGGTTACATGAGAGACAAGTTAGATTTTTCACCAGCTAGCATCAAGTTTGCATTAGACCAAAGTTTACAACGCCTACAAACGGATTACCTAGACGTGTATCAATTGCATTGGCCGGAGCGCAAAACCAATTATTTTGGACAGCGTGGTTTTAAAGTGCAGGAGGATACTTGGGAAGATAATATTCATGATGTATTAGAAACATTGGACGGTTTTGTCAAAGCAGGAAAAATAAAACACATTGGTCTTTCAAATGAAAATCCTTGGGGAATCATGCGTTTTCTGGAGGAAAGCAAATACAATGATTTGCCACGGGTAAAAACGATTCAAAATCCGTATTCGTTATTGAATAGGCTTTTTGAAAATGGTTCTGCTGAAATTTGCTTGAGAGAAAATGTTGGGTTATTGGCCTATTCACCAATGGCTTTTGGCGTTTTATCGGGTAAGTTTTTATCGGGCGAAGTACATCCAAATGCTAGACTTACTTTGTTTCCACAGTATTCGAGATACAACAGTGCGCAATGTACAGAGGCTACCCGATTGTATCAGGAAATCGCTAAAAAAAACGGACTGACTCTGACAGAATTGTCACTGGCATTTATAGCCCAACAACCTTTTGTAACCAGTACCATCATTGGTGCAACCTCATTGGAACAGTTAAAAGAAAATATAGACACGATTCAAGTAACACTTTCAGAAGAAATTCTAAAAGCGATTGATGAGGTGCAGGCTGTTATTCCTGATCCCGCTCCGTAAAGTAAGAAACCATTATTTGTCATTCCGACAAGGGAGGAAACTCATTAGGTGAGATTCCTCCCTTGTCGGAATGACGATATAATAGTAAATATAAACCCTGTGAACTTGGTGATTTCTTAGTGAGCTTTGTGATTTAAAAGTGTGTGTTAAAGATCAAACTCATCATCATTAGCTAAAGAATCTACTTTTATTAGTGTTGAATCTTGTATTTTGAATTTGATAAAAGATTTTGCAGGTCCTGAAATTAATATGGGTAACGACTTGTAAATAGTATCTTCAGGCGTCAAAAGTCCTCTTCGAAACATTATGCTGGTCAAGAACGATTCTTGTTTTATCGCAAAGTCTTTCAACATCCCTTGATCGTTGAACTGATACATGAATTTCTTGGGACTTGGAATAATGCGGGCGAGATACAAACATTCGTTCAACGATAATTCCGAAGGTGTTTTTTGGAAATAAAACCGGCTTGCTTCGCCAATTCCATAAACGTTTGGACCCCATTCGATAATATTAAAATATACTTCGAGCATCCGTTCCTTACTCACAATTCGGTTGTTTTCCAAAATGTAAACCAATAAAATTTCTTCTAGTTTACGAGAAACCGTTTTCTCCCGACTCAGGAATGCATTTTTTACTAATTGCATGCTGATTGTGCTAGCACCGCGGGAAAACTTTTTGGTTCTTATGTTTTTGACTATGGATTGTTTAAATGCTTCGGTGATAAAACCACGGTGCGAAAAGAAGGAAGGGTCTTCTGTGGTCAAAACCGACTTTCTCAAATAGGGTGAAATCTGTTCTAGTGGCGTATAATTTGGATTGGCTGCACCCACTAAAACGGCGCGCTGCAATACACTTTTTATAAGTGCCCGATACATAAATTCACCGCTGAGTTTATTGAGATTGGCTGCACCGTATTTCGTTATTTTCAGGTTTTCTTTTTTCAAATTACTTTTAAAAACCAGCTGATTGGGTCTGTTTTGGTTGAAAGCAAAATTTAATTTGTAATCAAAAGTGCCCGTCGCTTCCATCCCCTGAAAATGCGTAAACAAACCATCAGGAAGCGAAATGATAAAATCTTGCGCTTTCATTTTTGGGAGGTTTATTTTGAGCTTATAAATGGTGTCTTCTCCGGTTTCGTATGCGGCATAAGGATGAAATTTTATTTTATTCAACAGAACAGTCGAGCTACTGTCGATAGAAATGAAATCAGAGCCTAGTAGGAAACGGTAATCAAATTTTGCGTTTTTGAGAACGACATCTTTACTAGCAATTTTTGGGTGGTTGAGTTTTAAATTGGCAATAGCCATAAACCCATCAATATGCAATTCATCACCATCTCTTTCAATATTTTGAATGCTCAACCGGATGGAATCAAAGCTGGATTTTAAGTTGAAACGCTCGTCTAAATAGGGTATTTTGATTGCTCCAGTATCGATATTCACAAGTCGGATATCTGCTTTTTTACTTCGTGGATCTGCAAATCCTTTTATTTTCCATTGTTGTGAAACGGTATTGGTTTGAACTTGTATCGAAGTTTCGAGTTGCTTGTTAATCAGCCGCAGTTTTTGGAAATTGATAGTTGCTTTTTTCCCATTATCATCGAGTCTAAAAGACAGATTACCTAAAATCATATCAGTAGGGATAAGATTTAGTGCTTTTGAAATGATTCTGTAGGCGAATTGGGCGTAATCTCTTTTTTCGTCCCGCAGTTCTGTTTGATTGTCTTTTTTTAGAAAAGCATCAAAATTTCTCACTTTGCCTTTTTTTACCAACTGAACAAATCCATTTTGGACTTCCAAAGTTCCCAGTTGCACATCGCCGGTTAGGAGATGCCATAAATTGACACTAGTTCTTAGTTTTTGTATTTTAAAAAGGGTATCTGCATTTTTAGGAACTAGTATAATCTCTGAAAGATTCAGTCCTGATAGTCCATTAAAGGAAGCTTTTTTTATGGTAAAAGAGCTATTGTACTCGACTTGCATTTCATTGGAAACTTTGGCTATTGTTTGCTGTAATACGGCATCTCGAAATATATAAAAAGCAATAACTAAAGCGACAAACAATACAAAAAGTACTTTTGATGCGATAAGTAATTTTTGTTTTCCAGTTTTCATAAACAATTTAGTTAAGTATAAAATACAATGCTTGGCATGCTGGCCATAAAGAAAAGGAAATAATACTAAAGGAAAGATTTTTATAGGTTTCTTTAATATTTTGGTTTAAAATTGATGGTGTTAAATAAGAAAACTACAACGGAGAAGGCGTTGTAGTTTCTGGATTATTTTGCGGTGACGAGAATTCTAACGTGTTAGGGCTTTGGTGCTTTAAATTGGGAAGGATTATAATAGCGTCTCACTTTTTCTACAATTTGGTTTAACGTCATTTTATCTGCTGGTTCGACTGCTTTTAGTTTTCCAGGTTCTATTAAATGTTCTGATAATAATTTATGTTCCAGTTTAATTTTGGTTTGTGCTGGACCAAAGACAATAAGTTCATCTGATTTTTTAACGTACGAAAGGACTGATTTTATAAAATAATCCAACTCTTGTTTTTTTCTTTCTTCAAATTTTTTGTCACTATTGCCATGATGAGCTCCAGAGAACGTCCCTTTATTGCCTTCTTTATTATGATAATCGTTATTTTCAACCTCAGAATCTATTTCAGTAATTTGTTCTGTATCACCATCAAGAACAACAATTATCGCTTTTGAAGAATCGATCCAAATGCCAGTTTGTCTTTTCATGTCTTTGATTTTTAAGTTAAAGTAGATTGTTTTTTACTATTTTAATGCAAAAGAATCAGGCACAGTGATTTGAGTAGAACTTGGTCTGCTTTATTTTTTTGAGAAAGGAGCGGGCTATGACTCTACTTATTTCTAGACTTAGCACTTTACCGAAGTGTTCGGATAAAGGATTCATAGGATGGTGTAAATGCTTCATTTTTGCATCTTAATGTATTGTAAGACATAAAGTTACAAAAAAAAATAAGCCCTTTTCATGATTTAGAGTATTTATTGTAAATAGTAAAGAAGGTCGTTAATAACTAAAATGAGGGTGTTTAGTTTTATATGGTTTTTAAAATTATCCAAACAACTCACTCGCCACATCTTCAATTTTGGCAACCAATCGGATTTTTATTCCGGTGTTTTTCAAGGCGATTTTATTGTATTTGGATACAAAAATGGTTGAAAAACCTAGTTTTTCTGCTTCTTGTATGCGTTGGTCTACACGATTTACGGGACGGATTTCACCAGAAAGTCCGACCTCACCTGCAAAGCAAAAGTCTTTATTTACGGCAATATCTTCATTAGAGGATAAAATAGCGGCAACAACAGCTAAATCTATTGCAGGATCGTCTACTGAAATTCCTCCCGTTATATTCAGGAATACATCTTTGGCGCCAAGCCTAAAGCCAGCTCTTTTCTCTAAAACTGCTAGAATCATGTTCAGCCGTTTGGCATTGTAACCTGTGGTGCTGCGTTGCGGTGTTCCGTAAACTGCAGTGCTTACTAAGGCTTGAATTTCAATCATCAACGGTCGCATGCCTTCTAATGTGGAGGCAATCGCGGTTCCGGATAATTCCTCATTTTTATGCGAAATCAATATTTCGGATGGATTCGAAACTTCGCGCAATCCATTGCCTAGCATTTCATAAATACCAATTTCGGCAGTAGAACCGAATCGATTTTTCAACGATCGTAAAATGCGGTACACGTGATTTCTATCGCCTTCAAATTGTAAAACGGTATCGACCATGTGTTCCAATATTTTTGGACCAGCAATATTTCCATCTTTGGTAATATGACCAATCAAAATTACAGGAATATTGGTTTCTTTGGCAAATTTGATCAGTTCAGCCGTCGTTTCACGGATTTGAGAAATGCTTCCAGGAGTGGATTCAATATAATCCGTATGCAAGGTTTGGATGGAATCGATAATGACAATTTCCGGTTGTATGGCTTCAATTTGTTTGAAGATGTTTTGTGTTTTGGTTTCCGTCAGAATATAGCAATTGTCACCGCTGGGCGTAATTCTTTCGGCACGCATTTTTATCTGTTTCTGACTCTCTTCACCAGAAACATACAATGTTTTATAAGGCAGCTTTAAAGAAATCTGAAGCAAAAGGGTACTTTTTCCAATGCCAGGTTCACCACCCAAAAGGATCAAGGAACCCGGAACTATTCCACCACCCAGCACACGATTAAGTTCAGCGTCAGTAGTATCCATTCGGATTTCTTGAGCGGAATCAATTTCGTTTATTCGTAAAGGTTTTGGTGCTTTACTGCTAGTTGAAGTCTCACTTTTCCATGCTGTTTTTTCTTGTTTTTGGATAATTTCCTCTGCAATTGTATTCCATTCTTTACAAGAATTGCATTGCCCTTGCCATTTGGCGTATTGTGCTCCGCAGTTTTGGCAAAAAAAAGTAGTTTTTACTTTTGTCATTATTTTTGTGGTGTTTGACTGATCATATCATCGTATTTTTCCATCATACTATCTTTGCTAAGGTCGCCAATTTCTTCTAATTGGGAAGCACTTTGATAGCGTTTTGCTGCTTTTTTTGGATCGCCCATTTTTTCATACATCAAACCCAATTCATAGTCGGCAAGCATTGACTTGGGATAGTTTTTGTTGGCAATTTCTGCTAATTTTTCCAATTCAGCGTATGCTTTGTTTTTTAGAATGGCCGCTTCAATCGCTTTGAAATCATTGACGCGAATGGCTATTTTCAAACCTAAATTTTTGGATAACACATCATATTTGTTAGTTAAGTAATCCACATAACCAGACTGAAGGACGGCAATTTTTTGCGAATATTCAGTAGAAGAAATGGGTTTGTACGTGTCGAAAAATTGGTACAAAGCATTTGGAATCGAATACAAAACCAGTGAATAATGAGATGCGCCTTTGAAATTATCAAACTTATAATTCAGTAACGGATTGGTAACCTGTTTTATATTAGTGTCTAATTTATTGATAGCGGCTTGTAGTTTTTTTATGTCTCCATCGCCATTAGACTGGTAATAATAAATGGGTTGTTTCAGTTTTGATAGTTGCTCAGGAATGCGGTTTTCCATATCTGGAGCTAGTTCTGGACTTAAAGAGATATAGGCATTAAAAATGGGATTGTCTTTGTAGAGAAAAAAGTTTAAAAAACCGGCAGTAATATCATGGCCAGCAATCATTCGAAAAGGAGCTACAGGGTATTTTTTTTCAATGTAGGGAAGTAATTCAGTGCCGATAAACTCAAAAAATTTCGCCCCTTTTCCTGACGGAACACCGTCTGCTTCATCATAAGTACTGTCGTCAAATCGTTCGTTATTTTTATTTTGGCTAATGCCTACGACAATCGTTTCTGGTAAATCATCCCAGTAGGCTCCGTAATTTAAGGTTCCGTAGAATGGATCAAACAGATAATCGCCATCCAGTAAAATAAGAATAGGGTATTTTTTATTTGGGTTTTTAGCAAAAGAGGGCGGTAGACCAATGATGATTTCCCTGCTTTCACCAAGCACTTCAGAATCGAAAGCCATTGCGGTTTTTTGTGAAAATGCAGAAATAGAAAAGAGTAATATAAGTATTAGTTTTTTCATGATTTGGTTTGTTTTAGAATCTATAGAATGCTCTAAATAAGAGCTAGCAATATAAACATTATTACTTTTAATTGAAAATGAGCACCAGTAAATGTTAATATAGTGGTTCAATTTCAAGGGCTGAACCAGCGTTTAAAAAATTTGCCACTAATGCTCTGATTTTGAAATGAAAAATCAGAGCATTAGTGGCAAAAAAATAGATTTGGTTTTATTTGTGTGGAAATTATGTCAACGAATTGTCGTTTTCATTTGGAAAAATCACCCATGGTTTAAAGGTTTTAGCTTCTTCAAAATCTAAGGTTGCGTAGGAAATGATGATGATGATATCGTCTTTTTGAACCTTTCTTGCTGCAGGACCGTTGAGTGTAATGGTCCCAGAATTTTTTTCGCCTTTAATGGCATAGGTTTCAAAACGTTCCCCGTTATTGATGTTTACAATGGAGACTTTTTCGCCTTCAATAATATTTGAGGCATCTAGTAATGATTCGTCAATAGTGATGGATCCGATATAATTTAAATCGGCACCTGTTACTTTAACTCGGTGAATCTTTGATTTTAAAACTTGAATTTGCATGATACAAAAGTAAATTAATTTAATGAAATCGTGTCAATCAAACGGATATTGTTGACTAATACGGCGATAAAAGCGCGGTATTTTTTATTTTTATTTTTCCGGTTACACGATGTAAGTGTTGCTTCATCGGCAATGGTGAAGTATTCCAGCGTAAATTGAGGGTTTTTTTTAAGAAATTTTTGAACCCATTCTGAGATTTTTGCCGCGCTATTTGTCGGGAATTTAGCTTTGACAGAAGTCAATATTTGATATATAACTGCTGCTTTATCTCTTTCCTGAGCGGATAAGCGTTCGTTTCTAGAACTCATGGCTAAATTATTAGCTTCTCTATAGATGGGACAGCTAATGATAACTACTTTTAAATTATTTTTAGCTACCATCTTTTTTACAATTTGCAATTGTTGGAAGTCTTTTTCTCCAAAATAAGCATGTGTAGGTTCCACGATCTCAAAAAGGCGTTTGACCACAGTGCCTACACCATTAAAATGTCCGGGTCTGAATTTGCCTTCCATTGGATTTTCGAGGCCATCAAAATCAAATGATTGAGAAACAGGTTGTCCGTCATAAATATCTGCAACTGAAGGGGCATATAAAATAATATTCGGATCCAAATCTGTAAGTTTTTTCACGTCTTCTTCTAATGTCCTTGGGTATTTTGCCAGGTCTTCAGGATTGTTGAATTGGGTAGGATTTACAAAAATACTCACTACAGTATTTGTGTTTTCCGCCAATGATTTTTGCATTAAAGCCAAATGACCTTGATGCAAAGCGCCCATTGTTGGGACAAATCCAAGGGTGGAATGGATTGTTTTTATTGATTTCAAATAATCCATTAAAGATGCTTTTCCGTAGAAAATAGGCATGGCAGTTTTATTAAAATTAAATGCAAACTTACTATTTTAGTTAATAACTGCATAAATTTTTGTAATTTTGCATGGTTTTTATTGCCAATAAATAAAGTAAATTACAATATGAAAGATAAGAGGATATTATATGTATCATCTGAAGTGGTGCCCTATCTCGCTGAAAACGAGGTCTCTTTAATGTCTTATGACGTGCCAAAAATGATTAATGATCAAGGTGGACAGATAAGAATTTTTATGCCAAGGTATGGAAATATTAACGAGAGAAGACACCAATTGCACGAAGTAATTAGACTTTCGGGGATGAATTTGGTAGTGAATGACTTGGATATGCCATTGATTATAAAAGTAGCTTCTATTCCAAAAGAAAGAATTCAAGTGTACTTTATTGATAACGATGAATATTTTAAAAGAAAAGCCACCTTTGCGGATGAAGAAGGAGTGATGTATCCTGACAATGACGAACGTGCTATTTTCTTTGCTAAAGGAGTTGTTGAAACCGTTAAAAAACTCAATTGGGTACCTGATATTATACATGTTCATGGATGGATGGCCGCGATGTTGCCTATTTACATGAAGCATTTTTATAAAAATGAAGCCTTGTTTTCTGAAACAAAGATTGTTACTTCTGTTTACAGTCAGTCATTTGAAGGAACTTTGAATGTGGAAATGATCAATAAAGTGAAGTTTGATGGAGTTCCCGCTGATGCAATTTCGGACTTGGCTATACCAGATTATGAAAATATTATAAAGGCTACTATAAAGCATTCTGATGCCGTGATTATTGCCTCAGAAAACCTCTCTTCAAGTTTAACAAAATTTATAGAATCTTCAGGAAAACCTTTTTTACCTTTCGCTCCGAAAGATGCATTCGCAGAAGCGTATACTAACTTTTACATAAACGAGGTTCTTTAAATTAAACTTTTTTAATAAATATGTACAATAATTCTTTTTTTAAGAAAATCCTGATAGTGGCCACTGTTGTGTTTTTATATTCATGTGATAAAGATTACAATGAGGTTGGTGGTGATTTGATTGGTGAGAACAATTTTGACCTCAATAAAGCCTCTTACGGTGTTTTAGGTTACAATCAAAAAACAGGTCCAATTCAATCTAATAATCTTGAAGTAAATCCATTGGGAATTTATAGCAACGCAAATTTTGGACAAACCACTGCGAATTTTAATACCCAGTTGACTCTTCCAGTTTTGACAACGGTTGTAAGTACAAGGCCTCATGTTGAAAGTGTTGTTTTAACGATTCCTTATTATACGGATCCATTGCAAACTAAAGTAAATGCAGATGGTAGCCGACTATATGTCCTAGATTCAATTTACGGAGTGGACAAGGCTAAAATGAAATTGAGTATCTATGAATCAGGCTACTTCATGAGAGATTCAGACCCTGATTTCGGTTTTCAGCAGCAGCAAAAATATTACACAGATCAAAATGCTGAGTTTGATAATTTGAAAAAGGCTACACTTTTAAATGACAGTTCAGATAAGTCTCAAAATGAGGAATTTTTCTTTAATCCTGAGGAACATGTTGTTGTAACCACAGATTCAGTTACAAGTGCCAAATCTACGGCTTACACGCCACCAGGTATGAAGTTGAATTTAAACAGAGACTACTTTAAAACCAGAATTATTGATGCCGTTAATAGTGGTAAATTAGCCTCAAATGATGTTTTCAAAAATTATTTTAGAGGGCTTTACTTTAAAATGGAAAAATCAGGAAGCAGCGCTGGAAATTTAGCGATGTTGAATTTTAGAGCTGGAAAAATTACAATTAAGTACAATGAAGATTTAGTGTCTACAACTGCTGGTGTTACAACAACTACCCGAGTAAAAAAGACTATTGAACTTAACTTAACAGGAAATACGGTTAGTTTGTTGAACAATGATTTTACCACCGCTGGTGCTGCTTATGCTGCTTTGCCAAGTACTGGAAATACAACAGGCGGTGATGATAAATTGTTTCTAAAAGGGGGAGAAGGTTCCGTAGCGGTGCTGCAGCTTTTTGATCCTAAAGATTTAAAAGGGTACGATGCCAACGGGGTTCTTACAGGTCCTAATGGAGTCTCCGATGAATTAGATGATTTAAGAAATCCAGTAGACGGTAAAAAGCTATTGGTAAACGAAGCAAATTTAGTTTTTCATATCGATACCGATGCGATGTCGTCCAGTAATGAGCCGCAAAGAATTTATCTATACGATTTTAAAAATAGCCGACCATTAGTAGATTACTCCTTAGATCCGACTTCTAATAGCACTAATCCAAAGAAATCCAAAGCTTTTTTTGACGGTATGATTAAAAAGGATGCAACCACTAAAAGAGGGGTTACGTATAAAATTAGAATTACAAATCAGATACGAAATCTTATAAACAATAAAGATTCTACTAATGTTAAACTAGGACTTGTTGTTACTGAAGATATTGGTATAATAGCATCTTATAAAGTAAAAACGCCAAATGCTTTTATTTCTCAGGCTCCAAAAGCCTCTGTGATGAATCCTTTAGGGACTATTTTATATAGCGGAAAATCTACCGTTCCTGTGGAGAAGAGATTGAAACTTGAAATTTATTATACAAAACCTAATTAAACCAAGACTATGTGTGGAATCGTTGGATATATTGGATACAGAGAAGCCTATCCTATTGTAATTAAAGGATTAAAAAGGCTGGAATATAGAGGTTATGACAGTGCTGGTGTGATGTTGTACGATGGTGAAAATTTAAAAGTTTGTAAAACAAAGGGGAAAGTATCCGATCTTGAAGAGCGAGCCTCAAAAGAAATTACGATCAATGGAAGCATTGGAATTGGTCATACACGTTGGGCCACTCATGGTGTTCCAAATGATGTAAACTCACACCCACACATTTCGAATTCGGGTGATTTGGCTATTGTTCACAATGGAATTATCGAGAATTATGCTCCTTTGAAAGCAGAATTAATAAAAAGAGGGTATGTTTTTCATTCGGATACAGATACAGAAGTTCTTGTAAATCTTATTGAAGAAGTACAGAAAAAAGACAGCCTAAAATTGGGTAAAGCTGTTCAGGTAGCTTTAAATCAAGTAGTAGGAGCTTATGCGATTGCTGTTTTTGATAAAAAAAATCCAAACGAAATCGTTGCGGCACGTTTAGGCAGTCCGCTGGCAATTGGGGTTGGAGAAGGAGAGTTTTTTATAGCTTCAGATGCCTCACCATTCATAGAATATACGGCCAATGCAATTTACCTGGAAGATGGTGAAATGGCAAACATTCGATTGCATAAACAAATGAAAGTACGTAAGATTAAAGATGATTCTTTGGTCAATCCTACGATTCAAGAACTTCAAATGAACTTGGAGCAAATTGAAAAAGGAGGGTACGATCATTTTATGTTGAAAGAAATTTATGAGCAGCCTAGTGTTATTAAGGATACCTACCGTGGAAGACTTCATGCAAATGAAGGTTTAATTCAGATGGCAGGTGTTGAAGATAATCTAGAAAAATTCCTAAACGCAGAACGAATAATTATTGTTGCCTGTGGTACTTCATGGCATGCTGGTTTAGTTGCGGAGTACGTTTTTGAGGAGTTTGCGAGAATTCCAGTTGAAGTAGAATACGCCTCTGAATTTAGATACAGAAATCCAATTATAAATAGTAAAGATATTGTTATTGCTATTTCGCAATCAGGAGAAACGGCGGATACGATGGCTGCAATAAAATTGGCTAAAGAAAATGGTGCATTTGTTTTTGGAGTATGCAATGTAGTGGGTTCTTCTATTTCAAGAGAAACGCACGCCGGTGCTTACACGCATGCAGGACCTGAAATTGGTGTTGCTTCCACTAAAGCTTTTACCACTCAAATTACTGTTTTGACTATGATTGCTTTGCGTTTGGCTAAAGCCAAAGGGACATTGTCGAATTCTGTTTTTCACAGCTATTTGCAAGAATTAGAAATTATTCCTGAAAAAGTAAAAGAGGCTTTAGAAACAAATGACAGAGCAAAAGAAATAGCTGCTGTCTTTAAAGATGCCCCTAATTGTTTGTATTTAGGTAGAGGATATAATTTTCCTGTAGCTCTGGAAGGTGCATTGAAATTAAAAGAGATCTCCTATATTCATGCTGAAGGATATCCTGCAGCAGAAATGAAACACGGACCGATAGCATTAATCGATGAGCACATGCCAGTAGTTGTAATTGCGCCAAAACAAGGACACTACGATAAAATTGTAAGTAATATCCAAGAGATTAAATCCAGAAGTGGAAAAATCATAGCAGTAGTAACCAAGGGTGATACACAAGTGCGTGAATTGGCGGATTATGTGATAGAAATTCCAGAGACATCAGATGCGCTATCGCCATTGATTACCACAATACCTTTACAGCTTTTGTCTTATCATATTGCTGTTATGCGCGGATGTAATGTAGATCAGCCCCGTAATTTAGCAAAGTCAGTTACTGTAGAGTAAATTTATAGTATTCTATTTTTATACTAAAGCCTCGAATATTCTTTTCGGGGCTTTTTTATGCTTTGTTTTTTCGAGGCACGGTAAAGCCCTGATACTTGGCGATAGTGACAAAAAAATGATAAATTTTTACGGTTTTATCACTTTTATCAAATATCTAAAAATTAATAAAAATTTTGTGATATCTGTATTTTTTATATGCGCGCATAGTGATATTCTGTTTTTTTGATGCAAATTTTAACATTAAATAATTAAATTCAAATATAGAATAAGTGCAAATGAGGCAAATTAACTGATAAATATGAAATTTTTAAGGTGCTTTTTTATTAATATCAAAAATATTTGTACTTTGGCTTCATAAACCAACAAATTATAACCCAATGAGAGTGTATTTACTTTTTTTGTCATTGTTTTTTTGTAGCCTAACCTTTGCTCAAAACTCAATTTCTGGTATTGTTACAGACAGTAGCAACCAACCTATTCCTGGAGCCAACATTAAGATTGTTGGAGATTCTTCGGGTACAACTACCGATTTAGATGGTGCATTTACATTGCAATCTACAGCAAAGCCACCTTTTACAATTGAGGTTACTAGTGTGGGATACCGATCCCAAAAAATTGCAATTTCTTCAAATAATCAAAAAATTGCTGTAACGCTTTTAGATGAGGAGAATAAGCTAGACGAGATTGTGGTTTCAGCTTCAAGAACTCCTGAAAGAGTGATTGAGTCACCGGTTACTATTGAAAGAATGGGTATTCAACAAATTAAGAACACTACTGCACCTACATTTTATGATGGTTTAGAGAATCTTAAAGAGGTGCATTTTAATACAAGTAGTATATCATTTAAATCGATTAACACTAGGGGATTTTCTAGTGTGGCAAATACGCGCTTTATGCAATTGGTGGACGGAATGGATAATTCATCACCTGCTTTGAACTTTGTATTAGGGAATTTAATTGGACTATCGGATATCGATGTTGCTAGTGTGGAATTACTCCCAGGAGCATCTTCAGCGCTCTACGGTGCAAATGCTTTTAATGGTATTTTGTTTATGAACAGTAAAAATCCTTTCACAAACCAAGGGATTAGTACGTATGTAAAATATGGTCAGACCACGCAACAGGCTGCGGGTACTAATGATTATTTTGATTTTGGATTAAGAGCTGCCAAAGCGTTTAGTAAGCATTTTGCTGCTAAAGGAAATTTTAATTTTTTGAGAGCGACAGAGTGGATTGCTGCTGATCAAAGAAGTATTACTGGCGGTTCCGTAGGGCACGCTAATAATCAAAATTATGATGGTTTGAACTTGTATGGTGATGAGGTGACAACCTTCATAACTAATGTAGGTCAAGTAAGTAGAACGGGATACCGTGAGCAAGATTTGAATGACAACAAAGTAAGAAGTGTAAAGGCTGATTTTTCTTTGCATTTTAAACCTTGGGAAGGGGAAACTGAAATTATTTTACAACATAAAATAGGTTTAGGTAGTACAATATACCAAGGAGCAAATAGATATGCATTAGGCGATTTCTTCATGCAGCAATCTAAATTAGAAATAAAAGGAAAAAATTTCTTTGTTAGAGGATATGTGACTGACGAGGACGCGGGAAATTCTTATGACATGCGTTTTGCTGCTTGGAATGTTAACAGAGCTGCAAAATCAGATACAGAATGGTTTACGAACTATGCTACGGCATACCAACTTTCGGGTGCTGTATTGGGTACTAACGCACAGCAATCAGCTGCAAATGCAAGAAATTATGCCGATTTTAATATTAAGCCAACAGGATTGCCTTTTTTACCAACTCCAGCGGGAAGTGCAAGATTTGAGCCAGGTTCTATCCAATTTAAGAATGCTTTAGCTGCAGCAATTGCTGAGCCAGATCTAACAAAAGGTGCTAAATTTATTGATCAGTCAAAAATTTATCATTCAGATGTGAATTATAATTTTAAAGATTTAGTAAAATTTGCTGAGATTCAATTAGGAGGTTCATTCAGACAATATGAAATGAATTCTCAAGGAACAATCTTTACTGATTTTGATGGTCCTTTACGATATAATGAATATGGTGCTTACGGGCAATTGACTAAAAAATTCATGGAAGACCGCTTGAAATTTACAGGATCAGCGCGTTACGATAAAAGTCAAAATTTTAACGGAAACATTTCGCCACGTGTATCCTTGGTGTATTCTGCTGGGGAAGCTAAAAGACACAATTTTAGAGCTTCATATCAAACAGGATTTAGAAATCCTACAACACAAGATCAGTACATTGGTCTTGACTTAGGACCGTTTGCTTTGATTGGTTCTGCTCCTGAGAATTTAGATCGTTTCACAGAGGTTAGAGGTGTTAGTGCTGCTGGTCAAGCATTGGGAATACCTTCAACTTTGACATTAACAGGTCAAAATGCATACAATAATTCATATACTTTGACATCGGTACAAGCATTTAGTGCTGCCATTGCCGCCAACCCAACAAATGTTCCTGCAGCAGCAGCTTTATTGAAAACGGCTAATCCTAGATTAGTTAAACCAGAAGAGGTACAAGCAATCGAATTGGGGTATCGTTCTGTTGTAAACAACGATTTATCAATTGATGTGAATGGGTACTATAATATTTACAATGATTTCATGAATACTTCAAGAGTAATCAGCCCGTATTATGGAGATGTCAACACAGTATTTGACTTTGGCAATCCAGCTACATTGGCTACACTATCCGCTTTAGGAAATGGTGACAGAAGAGTTTATCAAGTTTATACTAATACAACTGCAAAAATTACTTCATTAGGTTTTGGATTAGGTTTATCTAAAAAGGTATATAAAGATTTTGAATTAGGCGTGAATTACAATTATGCTGAATTTAATTTCAACCAAGAAGAAGATCCTAGCTTTGTAGCTGGTTTCAATACGCCAAAACACAGAGTGAAAGCTTCACTTGGAAATGCTAGCTTATTTGAAAACTTTGGGTTCAATATAAACGCTAGATACAATACAGAGTATTTATGGCAGTCTTCTTTTGCTGATGGAATTGTTCCAGAAAACACAGTGTTAGATGCTCAAATTAATTATGGTTTTCCTAAATTAAAATCAGTGCTTAAAGTAGGGGCTACTAATATTGGTGGAAAGGATTACATTCAAGTAATAGGAGCGGGTGCTATAGGTCAACAATGGTTTGCTTCGTGGACAATCAACCCATAAAACTAAAAAGGTCAATAATTTTAAAAAATATATTATGATAAAAAATTTCAAATGGCTGTTGTTGATTTCGCTAACCTTCGCAGCATGTAATAACGACGATGACGTAGTTGTCGAAGAGCCGTTAACAGCTGGTACAGCAGATTTTTCTAAATTTGTTGCCTTAGGAGATTCATTTGCAGCTGGATACAGTGATGGTGCGCTTTTTAAAGCAGGTCAAAAAAATTCGTATCCAAACATCATGGCTCAGCAGTTTGCTTTAGTGGGTGGAGGTGCTTTTACAAATCCATTCATGGCAGAGGACAATAGAGGAGGTTTTTCTATTGGTGGGAATCAAATCCCTCAATTTCCGACGCGTTTGTATTTTAATGGAGCTGGACCGGTAAATGTTTCTGGTGTTTCAGGGACTGTTTTTGGAGCTAGTATCTCTGGATATTACAGTAATATGGGTGTTCCGGGTGCAAAAGCAATCCATTTAGGAGTAGCAGGTTACGGTCAAGCAAATCCCTATTTTGGACGATTTGCTAAAACGGCAATGTCAAGCGTGCTTAAAGATGCTACAGATCAAAACCCAACTTTTTTCTCCTTATTTATAGGTGGAAATGATGTTTTAGGATATGCAACTAATGGGGGTGTGCCAACGTCACAAGATCCTGTTTTAGGGAATGACATTACACCTGCAGGTACTTTTAATGCCGCTTATAATGCCTTAGCGACTACTCTTGCTACTGGAGGTAGAAAAGGGGTTGTTGCAAACTTACCGTATATCAATAACCTTCCGTTTTTTACAACAGTTCCTTTTAATCCAGTACCATTAGATGCAGCTACAGCAACACAGCTGAACACGCAGTTGCTGGGGCCTGTAAAACAAATTCTTACGGCTTTGGGTGCGGGCACTAGAATTAAAACATTAACTGCTTCGGCTACAAATCCATTATTGATTAGAGATGAAACCTTAGTGAATTATAGTGCTCAAATTACTGGTGCATTAATAGCTGCCGGAGTTCCTGCTGGTCAAGCAGGCGTAATGGGTAGTTTGTATGGGCAGGCACGTCATGCTAATGGCGGTGCAAATGTGGCTAATAAAGATTTTATATTACTGACTACCAGAACCGTTATTGGAACGCCACAAGCTGGAATTCCGGCTCCTTTTAATACTGTTGGGGTGACTTATCCTTTACAAGACAATAGAGTTTTAACCGCTTCTGAGGTTTTGGAGATAAAAGTAGCTACAGATGCCTATAATATAACAATTAAAGCTGCTGCAGAATCTAATGGGTTGGCTTTCGTTGACACTGCTTCCATTTTGAATCAGTTGAACAATGGCGGAATTCGCTTTGGTAATTTTCACATGACTGCTGCTTATGTGACTGGAGGTACTTTTTCTCTGGACGGAGTTCATCCAAGTCCTAGAGGTTATGCTCTGATTGCGAATAAATTCATAGAAGCGATTAATGCTAAATACGGTTCTAATCTTAAAGGGGTTGACTTAGGTTTATATGGAATTCAATATCCAGCGACAATCCAATAATTAAAATTCGTTTTTTTTTAAATAAATAGCCACCCGTCTTTTGACGTGGTGGTTGTTTGTTTTTGTGGATATTTCGCTGTTTTGTCCATTTCTACGTCATTTCTATACCAGCTATGAAAAATATCCTTTTTTTATCGTAAAAGGCATTGATTTTTTATTTTAAAAAATTATCTTTGCGCTCTGAAAAAGGCATTCAATCGATACGTTTCGGTTGGTACTAATTCATAAACCTAAATAGCTATTTAATAAACACATAAGTAATGTCAAAAGTAATAGGAAAAGTTGCCCAGATCATTGGACCAGTAGTTGACGTAGTTTTCAACGGTAAAGATGTAGAACTTCCAAAAATTTATGATTCGTTAGAAATCACAAAAAAAGATGGTACTTTATTAGTACTTGAAGTACAATCTCACATCGGTGAAAATACCGTTCGTACCATTTCGATGGACTCAACAGATGGTTTGAGTAGAGGTTATGAAGTTGTTGGAACAGGAAATCCTATCCAAATGCCAATTGGTGCCGATGTGTACGGTCGTTTATTCAACGTAATTGGAGATGCAATTGACGGTTTAGGTAATTTGCCAAAAACAGGTGAAAACGGAATGTCTATTCACAGACAAGCACCAAAATTCGAAGATTTATCTACCTCTTCTGAAGTTTTATTCACGGGTATTAAAGTAATCGATTTAATTGAGCCTTACTCTAAAGGAGGTAAAATTGGATTGTTTGGTGGTGCAGGTGTTGGTAAAACAGTATTGATCCAAGAGTTGATTAACAATATCGCAAAAGGTCACGGTGGACTTTCCGTGTTCGCAGGAGTAGGAGAAAGAACACGTGAAGGAAATGACTTACTTCGTGAGATGTTAGAGTCTGGAATTATAAAATACGGAGATGAATTCATGCACTCTATGGAAAATGGAGGATGGGATTTATCTAAAGTGGATATGATGGGAATGAGAGAGTCTAAAGCTACTTTCGTTTTCGGTCAAATGAATGAGCCACCAGGAGCTCGTGCTCGTGTAGCACTTTCTGGATTATCTATTGCGGAGTATTTCCGTGATGGAGCAGGAACAGATCAAGGGAAAGACGTTTTATTTTTCGTTGATAATATCTTCCGTTTTACACAAGCGGGTTCTGAGGTTTCGGCACTTTTGGGTCGTATGCCATCTGCAGTAGGATACCAACCAACATTAGCGACAGAAATGGGTGCGATGCAAGAACGTATTACTTCAACAAACAAAGGGTCTATTACATCTGTACAAGCGGTTTACGTACCTGCGGATGATTTAACGGATCCAGCTCCGGCAACAACGTTTGCTCACCTTGATGCAACAACTGTATTGTCACGTAAAATTGCTGAATTAGGTATTTATCCTGCAGTAGATCCATTGGATTCAACTTCAAGAATACTTACTCCTCAAATTTTAGGTGATGAGCATTATGATTGTGCACAAAGAGTAAAAGAGATTTTACAAAAATACAAACAATTACAGGATATCATCGCGATCCTTGGTATGGAAGAGTTATCTGAAGAAGATAAGTTAGCCGTTTCCAGAGCGCGTCGTGTACAACGTTTCTTATCTCAACCTTTCCACGTTGCAGAGCAATTTACAGGATTAAAAGGGGTTTTAGTTGACATCAAAGACACTATCAAAGGATTTAATATGATTATTGACGGTGAATTAGATCACTTGCCAGAATCAGCATTCAACCTTAAAGGGACCATTGAAGAAGCTATCGAAGCTGGAGAAAAAATGTTAGCGGAAGCTTAAAAATTAGTTTTAAAGTTTTGAGTTTAAGGTTCACAAGTAACTTTAAACTTTAAACTTTTAAGCTTTAAACTGAAAAATTATGTTATTAGAAATAGTATCACCAGAAGCAAAATTATTTTCAGCTGACGTAACTTCGGTTACATTGCCGGGAGTTAATGGAAGCTTTCAGATTTTAAATAACCACGCACCGATTGTTTCTATTTTGGGAAAAGGTGTAGTGAAAATTACAGCCGCTAGTTTTACTTTTGCAAAAGAAGTAGCAAATAAATTTACAATGATAGATGCTCAAAATTATACATTGGCAATCCAATCAGGAACCATTGAGATGAAAGACAGTAAGGTTATTGTTTTAGTAGACTAAAGTAATTCCAATACACTATAAAGCCTCGCAATTTGCGGGGCTTTTTTATGTCCAATCCCAAGCTATAATATTCCAAACAATTCCATCCTCTTCATAAGTAGCTATTATTTTGAAACCAGCAGCTTCGTGCGCTTGCATAGAACGAGGGTTTATAGCAGCAACTTCCGTGATTAGGTAATCAAATTGATGTTGTAGTTCTGTTTTATAGAAATGATAGAGTCCCCGAAATAGTCCTTGTCTTCTATAATTTTTAGCTACGCAAATTTGGCCCATCACAACGTAAGTTTTATGGTCTGCCACTAATTTGTCTATTCGTTCAAACATTGGGATAAGAACCTTTATTTCGTTTCTAAAGAGGGAAAGCATCACTAAGGCAAAACCTACGACTGAATCATTGTCTTTGGCAATAATGTGCGCGCAAGCAGAATTCATTTGTTCTAATAAGGCAACGGTATGTTGTACGGTAACAAATCCTTCTTGAAGCTGCTCTTCAGAACTTGTATACTGTGAAGTATTTTGTATTTGTAGCGTTCTGATTTGTTCTAGTTCGTCCAGCGTTGTAGCTCTTTTGTAATGTATAGGAGTCATTTGAGTTAATTTTATTTCGCAGTACTAACTTAATACTGTTCTTAATTCACGATAAATTTTATTGTGTAGAAAGTCTGAATTTAAATTGATGAAGGTAAAAGTAAAAATTTTGCAGGTCATTATGTAGTAATAAACAGAATTGATTTAAGAAGATAAACAAACAAATAGAACACGAAATTCATAAACCAAAAAAGATGCTTATTTTTGTGCACGATGAAACAATTTCCAAAAAATTTATTCGATAAACTTGCTATCAGAAAGCAAAATAACGCTTTGCGACAATTGCCTTTGCCAGCTACTTTAATTGATTTTGCTTCAAACGATTACTTGGGGTTTTCCAAATCGGAAATTATTTTTAACGAAACACATCAGTACTTAATTAAAAATAAAACCATCCAAAACGGAGCAACCGGCTCCCGATTATTATCTGGAAACCATAAACTGTATCAAGAAACAGAGGGTTTTATTGCTACTTTTCATCAGGCAGAAACAGCCTTAATCTTTAATTCGGGTTACGATGCTAATATTGGGTTCTTTGGTTCGATACCGCAAAAAGGAGACTTAATTGTTTACGACGAATTGTGCCATGCATCCATTAGAGACGGAATTCAACTCTCGAATGCGAAGGCTTATAAGTTCAATCATAATGATTGCGAAGATTTAGAAAAATTGATTGTACGGAATCCCAACACCACTATTTATATCGTCACGGAATCTGTTTTTTCGATGGATGGCGATTGTCCAAATCTACAAGAATTGGTTTCGGTTTCAACTAAACACAAATGTTATCTAGTTGTTGATGAAGCGCATGCTTTGGGAGTTTTTGGTTCGTCAGGAGAAGGATTCGTTCAAATGCTGGGGTTGCAAGATCACGTTTTTGCCCGAATTATGACTTTCGGGAAAGGATTGGGATGTCATGGAGCCGCGATTTTAGGCTCGGTTGAATTGAGGGATTATTTAGTAAATTTTGCCCGAAGTTTTATTTATACCACAGGGCTTTCGCCACATTCTGTTGCCACGATTTTGATTGCCTATCAATTTTTAGAAAAAGAGAAAAAAAATATAGAAATACTCCGAGAAAACATCATTCATTTCAATCAGGAAAAGAATATGTTGGGATTAAAGCCGCTTTTTGTCCGAAGCAAATCAGCGATACAATCAGCCATTATTCCCGGAAATGAAAAAGTAAAAGTAATTGCCAGCCAACTACAGCAAGAAGGATTTGATGTGAAAGCCATTCTTTCACCAACCGTTCCCGAAGGACAAGAGCGTTTGCGAATTTGCTTGCACAGCTATAATTCTACTGAAGAAATTTCGGAAGTGTTGCGTTTGTTGACTACTTTTGTGTTTTAAAAAAGCTAAATGAAACTATTTATAACTGGAATTGGAACCGATGTAGGGAAAACCATTGCATCATCCATTGTAACAGAAGCACTAGAAGCAGACTATTGGAAACCCATTCAAGCGGGAGATTTAGACAATTCCGACAGTCAGAAAGTGAAATCGTTTTTATCCAATAAAAAGACGGTAATCCATCCCAATAGTTACGCATTGAAAACACCTGCGAGCCCACACTTTGCCGCTGAATTGGATAACGTTACAATTGATTTAAAGCAGATAGTAGCGCCTGAAACAGAAAATCATTTGGTTGTTGAAGGTGCAGGAGGTGTTTTTGTTCCATTAAACACACAAGATTGCGTGATTGATTTGATTTTGCCGAGTTATAAAGTAATTGTCGTTTCTCGTCATTATTTGGGAAGCATCAATCATACCTTGTTAACCGTTGAAGCGTTACAAAACAGAAAAATTATTGTTGCTGGAATCATTTTCTCTGGCAATGAAAATAAAGCTACTGAAGCAATTATTTTAAATAAAACGGGAGTGAATTTTATAGGAAGAATTGATGACGAACCCTATTTTGATGGCAACGTAATTCGGGAATATGCGGAGCTGTTCCGAGATAATTTATTGAAACTTTAGGAGTAATATCAAAATCAAAATCAATTTCAAATAGGGAATCTGAAATCACACCCGATACTGGTCGGGACGTTAATCTTCAATCTGAAATCAAATGAATTTAACTGAAAGAGATCGCCAATACCTTTGGCATCCGTATACCCAACATAAAACCGCAGCGGTACCTATTGCTATCAAAAAAGGGAAAGGTGCTTTGCTTTGGGATGAAAACAATAAAGAATACATCGACGCCATCGCTTCTTGGTGGGTAAATCCATACGGACATTCGAATACCTTTATTGCTGATGCCATTTACAAACAGCTCACGACATTAGAACATGTATTGTTTGGTGGATTCACGCACGAACCCGCTGTTTTGGTAGCTGAGAAGTTGATGGAAATTTTACCAAAAAACCAACAAAAAATATTTTTTTCGGATAATGGTTCTACAGCTGTTGAAATTGCTATTAAGGTCGCATTGCAGTATTTTTTCAATAAAGGAAAAAAAAAAACCACAATAATTGCTTTCGAAGATTCGTTTCATGGAGATACTTTTGGGGCCATGGCAGCCAGTGGGATATCCTTTTTTGTTGAAGCTTTTCAAGGTATGTTTATTGATGTGGTTCGGATTCCAGTTCCAGTTAAAGGATTGGAGCAACAAAGCTATGATGCACTGCATGCGGTGATCAAGATGCACGACTGCGCAGGATTTATTTTTGAGCCATTGGTTCAGGGAGCAGCAGGAATGGTCATGTATGCGCCAGAAGCTTTAGATGTGTTGCTGCGTATTTGTCGGGAAAATAACGTGCTCACCATAGCCGATGAAGTCATGACGGGATTCGGAAAAACAGGAAAAACTTTTGCGACGGATTATTTAGTCGAAAAACCAGATATGATGTGTTTGTCCAAAGCGCTGACTGGAGGAACAATTCCAATGGCCATTACGACTTTCACACAAGAGTTATTCGATGCCTTTTATGATGATGATATTAACAAAGCATTGTTCCACGGACATACTTTTACGGCAAATCCGACGGGTTGCGCAGCAGCTTTGGCTAGTTTAGCATTGTTGCAAACAAATGAAATGCAGGCGAATATCGTTCGGGTCCATCAAAGTCATTTGGAATTTGAAGAGCGTGTTAAAAACCATCCACAAGTAGTTACAACTCGAGTTTTGGGAGTTATTTTTGCATTAGAAATAAAAACCGAAAGCACGGCGAGTTACTATGGCACATTACGTAATAAACTCTATGATTTTTTTATCGAAAACGGAGTAATTCTGAGGCCTGTGGGTAATATTGTTTATATTTTACCTCCTTATGTCATTACCGAAGAGCAACTGCAGAAAGTATATCAAGTTGTCGAAAAGGCTTTAGAAATAGTATAAATTTGCAAAAAATAATTTCGCAAAGTGGCGTTAACAAACGTAACGATTCGCAGCGTTTTTATTGGAATAGTGATAAAAATAATCAAAATGCTCTTCGTGAATCTGTGCAAAGCTTTGTGAATCTTTGTGAAACAAAAAACAACATATTTTGCTACAAACAATTTCCATAACATCAATAGCTTCCATTTCTCCATTAGGCAATGACTCAAAAACGATTTGGAACAAATATCTAAATGGGAAACACTATTTTTCTGAGCACTTTCTGGATCATAAGAACACTTTCGTAGCCAAGCTAGACAATGATTCGGAGCAAACAGTGGCTGCGTTGCGAGAGTCAGATCACAAATACAAAGCGCTCGACAAATCCGTTTTATACGCTATCGCAGCTTCACGCAAAGCGATTGAAAATGCAGGCTGGTCGCAAAATGACGTTTTTGGGATCAATATTGGATCTTCTAGAGGTGCGACAGTTTTATTCGAAAAACACCATCGGGATTATTTACAAACAGGCAAAGCACAAACCCTCGCGTCACCTACGACGACTTTGGGCAATATTTCTTCTTGGGTGGCTCATGATTTACAAAGTTCAGGACCTGAAATTTCACATTCTATAACGTGCTCAACGGCCTTGCATGCTTTGTTGAACGGCGTGGCTTGGCTTCGCGCTGGAATGGCGGATAAATTTTTAATAGGTGGCAGTGAAGCGCCATTAACTGATTTTACGATTGCACAAATGCGAGCGCTGAAAATTTATGCAGATAGCGAAAATCCGCAAGCGAGGCATATTGAATGGCCTAATCGAGCGCTGGATTTAGAAAAGAAACGAAGCACTATGATTCTTGGTGAAGGTGCCGGTGTTTGTTGTCTCGAAATAGGGGCGACCGAAAATGCTTTGGCTTATATCGAAGGAATTGGTTATGCCACAGAAATTTTGGAACATAATATTTCCATTTCGGCAGAAGCGACTTGCTTCCAGAAATCAATGAAAATGGCATTGGAAAATACCGAATTATCCGAAGTAGATGTGATCGTGATGCACGCGCCAGGAACCATCAAAGGGGATTTAACGGAATATAATGCTATTGAAAAAGTATTTGGAAAAAACCTTCCTTTGTTGACCACTAATAAATGGAAGATAGGCCACACTTTTGGCGCATCAGGAATTTTGAGTCTGGAATTTGCTATATTGATGCTGCAACACAATACGTTTATCGGAGTACCTTTTGCGAAAGCACAAACCCAAACCAAACCCATCAGAAAAGTGTTGATTAATGCGGTTGGTTTTGGTGGAAATGCGGTGAGTGTTCTTTTGAGTTTGTAACGATTTAATTGCACTGATTGAAAGACAAAAAAAGTAAACCACGAAATTGCTGTAGTTTTTAGTGCTTTTTAAAATAGGGACAAACAAATTCGAGGTAGTTACTATTATTCGTGACTGAGATGACCAATAAACACTAGTTTCAGTTGGCAATGAAATTATAATAAACGGTGCTAATCCGTGTCCAGATTCTCCAGCTCCTTTACTTTCTCGTAAACTAAATTGCTTTCGAAGCCTTTACGAAGCAGGAAATCACAGCATTTTTTACGTTTTTTTAGCAAATTAGTTTCTCGTACGGATTCCCAGTTTCTTTCTGCGACGGTATGAAAAGTAGCTAAATATTCTTCGGTTGAGATTTCTTTGAGTGCCAGATTGATGTTGTATTGCGTGATTTTCCGAAACTTTAATTCATTCACAATTCTTATTTTTCCCCAAAACTTGATTCGGTGTTTTCCTCGGGCGAAACTGCAGGCAAAACGACTTTCATTCAGGAAATTATCTTTGATCAGATGCACTAGAATAGTATCGATCTCATCTGAATCCATTTTCATGCTCCGCAATTTTTGTACTACTTCTTCGTGACAGCGTTCTTGATAGGCACAGTAATGCTCTATTTTGTGGGTGGCTTCTTTTATGGAATAAATTGGATTCATTTTTTTTGGTTTTACAGCAGAATTATCGAGCTTAAAGTTGATTTATGGTTTCGATAATTTAATTTCAAAAATAAACCTTTAAATCGAGATTGCTCCAAGTGGTAAATAGGAATTTAAATTTTGTTGAATTTGTCGAAAAAACAGATTGTCATTTTATTGGTAATAAACCTTATTTTAAAGGGAATTAGTCCTGAAAAAGTGATTTTTGAAAAGGTCAAAAACAAAAAATTTTAAACTGTGAAAACACGTATTTCAACCGATTATTTAGCACTTGGTCGATTAAATAGCATGTTATTTAAAATCCGAAACTAACTTGCATCTTATGTAATTTTTTTAATTTTTTTCAAGTGAGAAAAGCTTTAAAATGTCATGTTAAGACAAATAAAATAATACAATATGAATAAAAAAATACTATTCCTAAATACAAGATTTCTTCTTTTTGCTTTTGTTATGTTGTTGTCTATTGTGTCTAAAGGGCAAACAACTCTTTTTCAGTTTGATTTTGAAAATGGAGTTGCTCCGAATATTGATAACGTAACGGGAATTCCTGCCTTTTCATCGGGTGGAATTCCAAATGGTCAACTAGTATATTCAACTTTAAACCCTTGTCAAGGAAGTCGAATGGTTTCTGGTGGAAACTGGGATCCTGGCGATTATTATCGTTTCACTGTGAATACAACAGGGTATGGTGGTATGGTGTTTTCATATTGTAATAGAACTGATAATATTTCAATTGGTACATTCCTAGTTAGAGTTAGTTCTAATGGAGGAGCTAATTGGGATACAGTTTTAGCAACTTATACACCAACAACTTCAAATAATAATCTTTTTACCTCTGCTTTTCCAATTTCTGCTAATGATTCTAGTGAGGTTTTAATAGAAATTTCAAAAGTAAGTGGCGGTGTAGATAATGGTAGAACATTTATAATTGATAATGCAACCTTGGTAGGGTACTTATTGCCAACAATAACTAGTTTTACACCAAGCAATGCATGTGCCGCATCTGGGGCATCAGTTGTTATTACTGGAACAAATTTCTCTGGTGCGACTGTTGTAAACTTTAATGGAGTGCCTTCAACTTCATTTACAGTAAATAGTAATACACAAATAACAGCTCAATTACCAGCTACTGTAATTAGTGGTGCTATAACAGTAACTACTCCAGGAGGAATCGCTACCAGTACGAACATATTTGCTTTAAATTCAACTCCTACAGTTACGGCAACAGCTAGTTCTACTTCAATAAGTAGCGGTGCTAATATAAGTTTAACAGCCTCTGCATCTCCAAGCACTCAAAATACGGTTTTGTTAAGTGAGGGATTTAATGGTGCAACAAATTCTTGGAATAAAATTAATAATTCAACAGGAGGAACAGTTGCAGATGCTGCTTGGAAATTGAGACCAGATGGATATGTTTACAATTATGGCGGTGGATACCCAGCAAGAACATTTCGTTCTAATGATAACAGTCAGTTTTATTTATCTAATAGTGCTGATCAGAATGGTGGGACGACAGCTACTATATTGCAATCTCCAGTTATGAATTCCGTCGGATATACGAGTCTTTCGTTAGAATTCTACCAATATAATCTTGATTTCGATAGTACAGATTTTTCCAGAGTTGAAGTATCAACTAATGGTACTTTGTGGACAACTCTATCTACAACAACAACAACTCAAGGTAGTGAAAATAATTTTTTAAAGGCAATAATTAATTTAGATTCATATATTAATCAAGCGACTCTTTATGTTCGTTTTAAATACGATGCGCAATTTGATTGGTTTTGGGCAATTGATAATGTGACAGTTTCGGGTAATAGAACAATTCCTTATACTTATAGTTGGGCAGCTATTCCTACGGGAACGTCAGGATTACCTGTAGGTGCAGCTACTGCTTCTATGTCTAATGGTAGTATTGTTGTAAATCCTACAACTGGCACATTTTATACAGTGACAGCAACAAATCCTGACGGAGGATGTACAGGGACTTCTATTGTTAATGTAACAGTGCTCCCTTTATGTGTACCTCCTGGAAATACAATTACAACAGCAAGTGCTGTTTGTGCGAATACACCTTTTACCTTGTCTTTACAAAATACTTCTGCCTCTAGTGCAGCGTATCAGTGGCAGACTTCGGTTGATAATATTTCGTGGATTAATGTTCCTTCTGTTCCTTTTTTTAATACAGATTTCGCATCTCAACCTGCAAATACTAATGTATATGGAGACGCCTCAGTAACTGGAGGAGAATTGATTTTGACTGCAGCTGGAACTTCACGGTTAGGAGGGTATGTTGTTCAGTCGACTCCTGGGGCTAATATCAATTCTTTTACTGCTAGTTTTGATTATAGAATGTTTGATGGAAATGGAGCAGACGGTATGAGTTTGAGTTATGGATCTAGTATGGGAAATAATCAAGGAGGTGGAGAAGAGGGAGAAGGAACCGGTTTGACTATAAAATTTGATTCTTATGATAATACAACTAATGCAACAGCTAGCCAGATCAGGATTTTTTACGGAGGTGTACAAATTTTTTCAAACACGCTAAATTCTTTTGCTTTAAGGAATTCAGCATATAGAAATGTGTTGTTGTCTACGGATGGAAACGGACTTTTGTCACTTAAAATTGGTACTACCACAATAGTTTCAGGCTTATCATTGCCAGCAGGTTATCTTTCGTCTAATAAATCGAATTGGAAATTTAAATTTTCAGCGCGTACTGGTGGTTTGAACGATAAGCACAGTATTGATAATTTAAATATTAGCTATTTAAATTCAACATTTACAACAACACAAATTGTTCCTACATATTACCGTTCTATCGTAACCTGTGGCGGTACTACAAATACCTCAACCCCTATATTGGTCACAATGGATCCTATGCCTCCAATATTAGGCGCAGTTACGCCGTTAACCTGTGTAGTTCCTAGAGGTAGTGTTGTATTAAGCGGTTTACCATCTTCGGGAACCTTGAATCAAACAGGATTTATTACTAAATCTTATCCAATCACGGCTACAACAATGACAATATCTGATTTAGTAGCTGGCGATTATTATTTCGCAGTCAATAATGGGACCTGTGAATCTGTGATTTCAAAAGTTGTTACGATAGTAGATAAATCCTCAACCACATGGAACGGTAGTGGTTGGTCAAATGGAGAACCAAGCATTACTTCAAGGATTATTTTTGCTGGAAATTTTAATTCCACAAAAGATGTGATAGGTTGTGACTGCACTGTTAATAGTGGTGCAAACGTTGTGTTCAAATATATAAATCCTACTTTGGGGCATACTTTAACTGTAACAAATGATGTTAAAGTTATAGGGTCTGGTAAATTGACTTTTGAGAACAATGCAAGTTTGGTACAAACGGCTGATGTTATAACAAATACAAATACAGGAAAAATCAGCTATCAACGGCAAACCTCACCCTACAAACCATTTGATTATATCTATTGGTCTTCTCCTGTTGCAGGTCAGAAATTACGAGATGTTTCTGCACAAACACCTTTAGATAAATTTTATTCTTTTGATGTAGCTGCTTATGACTGGAAGCAGGAAGATCCTAATATGATTATGAAGAATGGAGTTGGTTATATAATTCGAGGACCTCAGTATGTATTACCTATACCACCAGGACTTCATCAAGCCTCTTTCTTTGGAGTGCCAAATAATGGTTTAATTACTGTTCCAATTCCT
This sequence comes from Flavobacterium fryxellicola, assembly GCF_900143245.1. Lineage (GTDB taxonomy): Bacteria > Bacteroidota > Bacteroidia > Flavobacteriales > Flavobacteriaceae > Flavobacterium > Flavobacterium fryxellicola. Next base: position 308,227 of record NZ_FRDK01000001.1, on the reverse strand, counting down.
TCTACAGCTGTAAATTCAGAGTCGTCAGCGCTCTTGGGCAACCCTTATCCATCAGCATTAGATGCAAACAAGTTGTTAAGGGATAACAGTTCGATATTAGAAGGAACTTTATATTTTTGGACGCACAATACGGCAATTCAAGATGTAGGAAACATTACAAATGGTTCCCAAGGATCAGGAGCTTTAGCTTATACCTCTGATGACTATGCTACTTATAATTTGACTGGAGGTGTTACAGTAGTTGCAACAGGAAATATTTTGGGAGGAATTACTCAAATTGTAAATAAACCTTTAGGAAAAATTGCCTCAGGCCAGTCTTTTTTTGCGGGAATTAAAGCAGTTGCTGGTACAGTAAAATTTGAAAATAGTATGCGAGTAGGTGTTGGTGGTATAACAGGAACTAATAGTCAGTTTTTTAGAACAGCAAACAAGAAATTTGATGCGACAACTACTTCCGAAAATCACCGCGTTTGGTTGAATCTTACTAATACGCAAGGTGCATTCAAACAACTTTTAGTGGGTTATATTACAGCAGCTACAAATGCTTATGACCCTTCTTTTGATGGAGTAAGTTTTAATGGAAATGAATTCATTGATTTTTATAGTATTACCGGCGATGAAACGCTAACCATACAAGGAAGAGCGTTACCTTTTGACGAAAATGATGTTGTCCCCTTGGGATATAGTTCCGCAATTGAAGGTGGTTTCACCATCAGTATTGATGAGGTAGACGGATTATTTACGTCTCAAAATATATTCTTGGAAGATAAACTAAATGGCTCTGTTCATGATCTTAAGAAATCAGGGTATACTTTTGAAACTACAATAGGAACTTTTGATAATCGTTTTGTATTGCGCTATACAGATAAAACATTAGGAGTAGCTGATTTAGACCAACTAGAGGATCAAGTGATTATTTCTAAGGACAAGAATGAATTGAAGATAAAATCAGCAAACGAAACGATAAAACGAGTGACTATTTTTGATTTACTAGGGAAAAAAGTATTTGATAAGGAAGCTTTAGATGAAACTGAATTCCGTTCTTCAAATGTTAGTTTATTTAAGCAAACGGGAATCGTAAAAGTGACTTTGGCTACTGGTCAAGTAATCTCTAAAAAAGTGGCTTTTTAGCACTTTATAAAAATTTATGTATCGAGTAAAAATCCCATTTTATTTTTAATATAATGGGATTTTATTTGCTTTATAATTTTTTTAATATGTAAAATTCAAAATGAAACACACCTTTTTATGTACTTGGTCTATATAAATTGCCTTTAATCGGATTAATTTTGAATTGTGGGGAATATGATTTGCTTTTGTAGCTATTATGCTAAAACAGATTTAGTTGTTTTTTTATAATCGCCCCGCAAATCAATTCTACATCCTTATGATTAAAAAATTACGTCCTCCATTATTTATACTTTTAGCGCAGTTTGCAGCTTCATTACAAACCCAAAAAATAGAAAAAAACAGTAATAGTAATACTGATTTTCCTTTCGAATTTGGTGATCTATTGGGTGCGTTTCGTTTTGGTTTTACAGTTCGAAAAACACTATTCTTTGTTGTGTTGCTTTTTTCTTTTATAGGGGCTAATGCAGCTACTAGAACGAGTACCGCTACAGGAGGAACCTGGGCTACAGGTTCTACATGGATTGGAGGTGTTGCGCCAGTAGCCGGCGATGATGTTGTTATTGCAACTACAGGAGCAAATGTAGTTACAGTTGTAACAAGCACTAGTATTGTAAATGTTACTATTAATGCAGGAGCAACTCTAAACATAGCCAATAGAACACTCACTACCGCTGGATTTTTTGTAAATAACGGAACGTTGACGGGAACAACAGGTATTCTAGCGTTGACAGGTAATTTTACTAATAACGGAGTCTTTACACTTTCCTCGGGGCAAGTGAATGTTTCAACAGGTAGCTTTTCAAGCACAGGTTCATTTGTTTTTAGTGGTGCAGGGATTTTAAAAATAGGAGGAGCTTTTGCGTATTCAGGAACTTTTACTTTAGGCACGGCAGCAGTTCAGTTTACAGGTATGGCTAATCAGTCAATACCTAGCTTTACCACAACAGGAACAGTAAGTATGCTGAAAACGGGTGGTGGTGTGGCTACATTTACTGGAAATGTCAGTGGAGGTGGATTAACTATTAACGGATCTGGCGGAACTTTAGATTTAGTATCTGGAACGCATACCTTTTCAGGTACTTGGACAAGATCAGCAGGTACGCTTAATTGCGGTTCCAGTACATTAAAAGTAGGGGGAAATGTTTCAGGGACAGGAGGGGCATTTGCACCAGGCACTGGAACGGTTGTATATTACAGAGGAGGTAATCAAGCAGCTGGTGTTTTTGTGTACAACAATTTAATAGTATCAGGTACTGGTCAAAAAACATTTGGAGCGACACCTACAGTAAATGGAAAGCTTACAATAGCTGGAACAGCAACTGCTTCTGTAAGTGGAGCAGGAGTTGTTACTTATGGACCCAATGCAACATTAGAATACAATACTGCAAACGCAAGAACAGTAACTCCAGAGGAATGGGTAACTCCTTTTACTGCATCTGGAGGAGTTGTGATTAACACAACCCAAAACATAACACTCAATACAGCCAGAACGTTTAATAATTCAGTTCCGTTGACCGTAAACAGTGGCGGTAAACTACTTTTATCTAATTTAGTGTTGACTTTAAATGGAGACCTTGTCAATAACGGTGGTAGTGTAACTGGAACTGGAACTACAGGTGGTATTACAATTGCTGGGACAGTAGGACAAAATATTGGCGCTTTCACAACAACAGGAACAATATTTATGGTAAAAACTTCAGGTACAGCAACCTTTACAGGTCCTGTGAGCGGAGGTGCTTTGACAATAAATGGATCAGGTGGAACTTTAAACCTAGGTTCAGGTTTAGTTCATACTGCTTCAGGTATTGTAACTTTATCAAACGGAATATTGAACGGTGGTTCGAGCAGGCTTAATGTTACAGCCACAAGTACTACAGCTTGGAACGGTTCAGGTGCCAATTTTGTAGCTGGAACGGGAACAGTAAATTTTAATGGAGCCACACAAACCTTGGCAGCAGCCTCAACGTTTCATAATTTGATAGTATCAAATAGTGGGATAAAAACACTAACTGGGATTCCTACCATCAATGGAATTTTATCCATGGAAGGGACCGCAACCGTTTCAGCAGCTCCAATTTATGGTTCTACAGCTACGTTACAATATAATAGGACAGCTTCTCAGGTTACAGGATTAGAATGGAGAACTCCATTTACAGGAACGGGTGGAGTTTCGGTTTTGAATACAGGAATCATAACAGTAAACGATGCAAAAGTTTTTGGCGCTTCATCGCCTCTTACAATTGCAACTGGGGCGACTTTGGACAATGGTGGTTTTGAATTGTCCGGAGGTTCTTTACTTACTGTAAATAATGGTGGATTATTAAGAGTTACTGCTGCAAGTACATTGCCTTTGTTTACCAATACTAATTTAGCAGCTTTAAGTACAGTAGAATACGGAGGAGCTGCTCAAACGGTTGCTACACGAACTTATGGAAACTTGATTCTTAGTGGTACTGGAAATAAGACATTCCCAGCCGCTTCAACCATAATGGGAGATTTAAAAATTACGAGTTCGGCAATTGCCTTATTATCATCAGGATTTTCTTCTGCACAATCTTTAACCTTCGGAACCGTATTACAGAGTATCGGATCATGGGGTGGTACCGCATCAGAAGCCACAAACAGAAGTGTAGTGCGATTTGGTTCTACTACAACTGGTATTTTAAATGTGAATGTTTCTTGTATCGAAGGCACTTGGATAGGTAATATCAGTTCTAATTGGAATACAGCTGCAAATTGGTGTGGTGGAATACTGCCATCTTCCACTACCGATGTGATAATTACATCAACATCAACGAATCAACCATTATTGGGAAGTAATCAAAGTGTTCGAAATGTGACTATTTCTAGTGGAGCAACTTTATCACTAACAGGAACAACAACCTTAAACGTTAGGGGGAATTGGGATAACAAAGGAACTTTTGTCCCTAACAGCAGTACTGTGAATTTTAATGGTACTTTACCGCAAGTCATAGGAGGAACAACAGCTTCTACTTTCCATAATTTAACTAACTCAAATGGGCTTTCAAAGGTTACTGCTGCCATAGGAATTACAGTCAATAATTTGCTAAACATAAGCATTTCATCATCAGTGCTTGATATGTCCAGTTTTGTATTAACTGGCGGAGGGGCTTTTTCAAATTCAGGTAGCGGGCAAATTCTAACAGCCAACAACGCTGCAATGCCAATTCCTGCTGGAAAAACTTGGAATTCTACAGTAGTTTATAATAATCCTTTAGGAGGTCAAACCATTGTTGCTGGAACTTATAATGGTGTTCCTTCCTTAGAATTGCAAAACACTTCTGGAACTCAAACAGCATCAGGAAATATTACTACCGGTAATAAATTAAATATTGTAACTGCTGGCACGGCGATATTCACTATGAATGGATTTAATTTAACATCCACTATTTTAAATATTAGCGAAGCAGAAGCTGTACTGGATATGAAAAATGGAACTTTGGCATACACTATTGTTGACGCTATGGATGGTACAATACGTTTTTCGGGCGCTTCAAATGGATTATCATTCCCTTCTGGAACTATAGATTATTATGGTGTAGGTCAAACTGTAGCGGGCGGAAATTATTACAATCTTCTTTTTTCTGGAATTGCAGGAAGCTACACTATTGTAAGCGATATAGATGTAGCTAATAAATTTAACGTACACAATGGGGGTTTAACTGTAGACAATTCCGTTTCCTTAAACCTTGATGATGCCATTACCGTCGTTCTTCCAGGTACGATGATGTTGAAAAACAATGCAAGTTTAGTGCAAACCACTTTTACAGGAACTAATGCAGGGCGCATTACCGTACAAAGAAATACCACTCCTATTGTAGTAGATGATTTCACATATTGGTCATCGCCAACAAAGGGTACACAAACATTACTTGATTTTTCGCCTAATACCCAACGCGATAAGTATTTTCAGTACAATAATGATTGGGCTAATGTGAATGCAGCCACAACTGTTTTTGCACCGGGAATTGGATATGCGATTCGAGCAGAAGGAACGCTGATTCCGCCTGGAATGCCAGCAGTTGATGATTCCTTACGATTTATCGGAGTCCCTAACAATGGGACAATTGATATTCCAGTTACGGTGAGAGCCTCGGATGGTGTGGGAGAAAGATTAATAGGAAACCCTTATCCTTCAGCCATTGATGCTGATGCATTTATCAATGCCAATCTTTTAGGGACTGGAACAATTAACCAAACTATTACAGGAACTTTGTATTTTTGGACACACAATCATACGCTGTTGGGTAATGATTATTTAGCATCGGATTATGCTACCTATAATTTATTTGGAGGAGTTGGAGTAGGTTCTGGAACAGGTAATTTGACGGATCCAAGTCAATATATTGCATCTGGTCAAGGGTTTTTTATTGAGAATGATGTGGCAGGTAATGTGACTTTTGATAATAGTATGCGAATTGTGGCTAACAATACTAATTTTTACAGACAGAAGAAGACCAAAAATACAGTAGAAGAAAGCCATAGAATTTGGCTAAAATTACAAAAAGGAGTCGGAGATGTAACGGGTACATTAGTTGGTTACGGGTCTAATTCTACTGATGATTTTGATCCAGGCTATGATAGTTATGTGTATGACGAAAATCAAGTATTTGCATTATATAGTTTTATTGGATTGTCTAAAATGGCCATTCAAAGTAAAAGTTTGCCTTTCGTAGATACCGATAGGATTCCTATGGGATACAGTACAAATGCCTCAGGTACTACAACAATAAGCATCGATAAAGTAGATGGATTGTTTTCAGACAATCAAAACATTTATTTAGAAGATAAAGTGTTAGATGTAATTCATAATTTAAAAGAAGATCCTTATTCTTTTCAAACTGAAAAAGGAACTTTCAATGAGCGTTTTGTATTGCGTTATACGGATAAAACATTAGCATCAGCTGATTTTGAATTAAATGTGAGTGGTGTTTTTATTGCTAAAGATCGAAATGAATTAAATGTAAAGTCTGTTACTGAGAATGTTTCTCAAATTGCAGTTTTTGATTTACTAGGCAGAAAAATATTTGAGAAAAAAGCTGTAAATAGCCAGGAATTCCGCACCTCAAATATTCCTTTAAACAAGCAAGCAGGCATTGTCAAAGTAACCTTAAGCAACGGTCAAGTGACCACAAAAAAAGTTATTTTTTAACAGGTAGGAATTAATTTTAAAGTCAAATAGGTATCCCATTTTGTTTAGTACAGAATGGGTTTTTTTGTACAAAAAATCTTTTTTTTAATTGTAAATATCACTAAATGTGGGTATTGTGAATAGGAAAGATTGTCTTTACTTTTATTAAAAATACTTTAGTTCTGATACTATCGCTATTGCTAATAGATTTTTAAAGCCACTCTAGATTTGAAAACAAAACTACTTTACTTCGTGATTGCATTTCTCTATTCGACCTTAAATCTCGCTTATTCTCAACAAGGAAAGGTAGATGCAGCATTCAATACCTATGATGACGGTTTACAGGGCGACGGTTTTGATGGAACTGTCAGAACAACGGCGCTGCAGGCTGATGGAAAACTGATTGTGGGAGGTGATTTTTTGAACTTTAATGGAGGTGCAACTCCCTATTTATGTCGATTACTGCCGGATGGTTCCAAAGATCCTTCCTTTACATTGAGTACCGGTTTTCAGGCTAATGTGTATTGTACTTTAATACAACCGGATGGGAAAATAATTGTAGGGGGAAACTTTACAGCATTTAATGGATCTAGCGCAGGAAAATTAATTCGATTGAATCCTGATGGCTCTCGGGACCCTACTTTTGATACTGCGATTGCAGTAGGCACAGGAATAGTGTATGACTTAGCCTTACAGTCTGATGGTAGCATTATCATAGTTGGTAGCTTTACAAAGTATGGTTCAGCTACTGCAAACCGACTGGCTAGAATTTTACCCAATGGAAATTTGGATCTAACATTCGCAATGGGAGTTGGTGCCAGCTCATTGGTAGAGGAAGTCCATATTCAGCAAGACGGAAAAATTCTGTTGGGCGGTTCCTTCACTTCATTCAATGGCGTTGCCTGTGGTAGAATAATGCGATTGAACTCCAATGGTTCTGTTGATGCTACTTTTGTTACAGGAACGGGTTTTGATGCCAACGTATCAGCACTTACAACGCAAACGGATGGAAAGATTTTGGTAGGAGGTTCCTTTTTAAATTTTAATGGTGTTACGGCTAATAAAATAATTCGGTTGAACTTCAACGGATCGGTCGACAGTTCTTTTATTTCCGGATCAGGATTTAGTAGCGGTACAGTTGAAATTATTAATGTAAGCGCTGCTGGTGCTATAATGATTGGAGGCTCGTTTAATGACACTTATAATGGAACTGATGTTAATAAGATCATCTTTTTAGAGGCTAATGGAGTGATAAATCCAGCATTCGATATTGGATCTGGACCCTCAACTGGCATAGTGAATGCGCTTACAGAGGATGTAGCAAACTCGTGGTATATCGGTGGTTCATTTTTAGTTTTTGATTCCCAAACTCAAGGTCGTTTAGCTAGAATTGATGTTTTTGGAACTTTAGATATCGGTTACCTTACCGCTGGAGTGGGTTTTAATAATTCGGTTTTAAAAGTAATTGCTTTAGCAGATAATAAAACGATGGTTTTTGGAAATTTCACCAAATTCAATGGAACCATTTGCAACAGAGTAACGCGGTTGTCCGAAGAAGGAATTCTTGATTCTTCTTTTAATACTGCTGCTACGGGAGCAGATAATTCTATAAAAACTGCTATTGTTCAGCCTGATGGCAAAATTATTATTGGCGGTGTATTTACAAAGTACAATGGTGTCGTAAGAATTAGAATTGCCAGAATTCAAGCGAATGGAGAAATTGATGCGGCTTTTACTATTGGTACGGGCTTCAATAATCAGGTATATGCTTTGGCGTTACAGCCAGATGGCAAAATAATTGTCGCGGGAAATTTCACCAGTTATAATGGTATTTTGATCAATAGAATTGTTCGATTATTACCTGATGGAACTTTGGATTCTGGTTTTGCCATTGGTTCTGGTGCGGATGCTATTGTAGACTGTATTTTGTTGCAACCAGACGGAAAAATTGTTTTGGGTGGCCAGTTTACTCTTTTTAATGGGGTGTCTCACAATAGGATGGTTCGGTTGAATGCAGATGGAAGTTTAGATTCGGAATTTTCAACAGGTGTTGGTTTTGATAAAAATGTCTACACAATTGCATTACAATCAGATAACAAGCTAATTGTGGGTGGCGTATTTTTAAATTACAAAGGCGTTTCCGCCAAAAGAATCCTGAGATTGAACAGTGATGGTAGTTTAGATACGTCATTTACAACCGGAACTGGTTTTAGTAGCGGAGAAATTAGGGCAATTCTTGTCCAGCCAGATGACCGATTGTTGATTGGAGGAACGTTTGCTGGAAATTATAATGGAACAGCAGTCAGGCGAATGGTGCGTCTTCTTTCCAGTGGAATCTATGATGCGACCTTTAGTGTGAATTTAAACAATACGTTATTTAGTATTTGTTTTACACCAAGTAATAAAGTGATGATTGGAGGTAATTTTAATTCTGTTTCTGGTGTAGCAAAGCATCGTTTGGCTCGGATTAAGCTTTGTACCAATAGCTCTGTTTGGGATGGGTCTTTTTGGAACAATGGAATCCCTTCGGCAGAAAAGACACTTATTTTTAACAAAAATTATACCGCAGCAAGTAACCTAAATTCCTGTTCTTGTACTATCAGTGCAGGAAATACAGTTACAGTTCTGGATGGAAATACCTTAGTTTTGGCTTTTGATTACGGGGGTTTAGGTACCTTAATTTTAGAAAATAATGCTGCTCTGTATCAATCTGAAGAGCAAGTCAATAATTCAGGCACCATGCAGCAGAAAAGAAAAACAACTCCTATGCTCGTGACCGACTATACGTATTGGTCCTCACCCGTTTCAAGTCAAAAATTGATTGACGTTTCTCCCGACACGCCTTTAGATAAATTTTATTCGTTTGATGCATTGAGAGATTCCTGGTTTAATGAGAGTGCAACTAATTTAATGTCCGTCGGTAAAGGTTATATTGTTCGTGGTCCAAAGGCTTTTTCTGAAACTACCGCAGCAAACTACGAAGCCATTTTTAGAGGAGTTCCAAATAATGGTTCGGTTTCAGTTCCAATTGCGGCAACCGATAGTTCGAATTTGATTGGTAATCCTTACCCTTCAGCCCTAAATGCAGATTCCTTTATAAATGGGAACAAAGGAATTATAGATGGAACCATTTATTTCTGGACACACAATACTGCTATTAATAAAAATGTATATACTTCAGATGATTATGCAGTATACAATCTTCTAGGAGGCGTAGGTACAAGTGCTGCTTTAAATTCAGGAGTTAATAATGCGAAACCAGATGGAAAAATTGCCTCTGGACAGTCTTTTTTTGTGACGAGTAGCAATGGCGGTGGCTTTGCTGTCTTTAATAATACAATGCGGCTTGTGGGTCAGAACACTAATTTTTATAAAGTAAGTTCACCAAAAAAATCCAAATCCAGCGCGATGGAAAAACATCGTATGTGGCTCAATTTATCCAATAGCGAAGGAGCTTTCAAACAGATTTTGATAGGATATGCCACTGGAGCTACAAATGATTTTGATCCTGCTATTGATGGAGAGAGTTTTGATGGGAATCAGTATTTAGACTTTTACAGCATTAATCAAGAGAAGAATTTAGTGATACAAGGGAGAGCTTTACCCTTTGATCCAACAGATGAAATTAAATTAGGGTTTACTAGTGCACTAGCGGGGAACTTTACAATTGAAATCGATGAAATGGATGGGCTTTTAGCAAATCAAAGTGTTTTTATCGAGGATAAATGGAGTAATACTGTAGTGGATGTAACCCAGGAAGGTTATGCTTTTACTACTGCAATTGGAACTTTTAATGACCGTTTTGTTGTGCGTTTTGTAAGTAGAATCTTGAGTGTGAATGATACGGAAAAGGATACAGAATCCCTTTTTGTTTCATGTAAAAATAAAGAATTGCTGATAAATTCAACCAAGGAATTCATCGAGGAAATTACAATCTACAGTCTAGAAGGGAAAAAAATATACCACAAAAACGGTATAAATAAGACCGATTTTTCCATAAGAAATTGGTTTTTAGCTCCTCAAATAGTGCTGGTAAAAATAGGTATGCAAAACGGGCTGTCTGTTACTAAGAAAGTGCGCTACTAATTTTCATAAAAAAACCATCTTGCTTCAACAAGATGGTTTTTAGTATTGATTTTAAAAAACTATTATTTTCCTTTAGCAGAAGCCTCAATGTTTTTTTCGATAGTATGTCCGGGTCTGGACCATTTTGGTTTTTCACCAAGTGGAGCAAATTGAGAATTTTCAGCTTCAACGGTTTGCGGTTGAGAAACTTTTGTAAATGGTTTTTGAGGATTTAAACCTAACATTTCAAACATTTTCATGTCTTCGTTTACGTCAGGATTTGGAGTTGTAAGCAACTTATCACCAGCAAAAATAGAATTGGCTCCAGCAAAGAAACACATGGCCTGACCTTCGCGGCTCATGTTCATTCTGCCAGCAGATAAACGAACTTGGGTTTCCGGCATGATGATTCTGGTAGTGGCTACCATTCGGATCATTTCCCATATTTCAACTGGTTTTTCTTCTTCCATTGGAGTTCCTTCCACGGCTACCAAGGCATTAATTGGAACTGATTCAGGTTGTGGATTTAATGTAGAAAGCGCCACTAGCATTCCTGCTCTGTCTTCGATGCTTTCTCCCATTCCAATGATACCACCGCTACAAACGGTAACATTCGTTTTACGAACATTGGCTATGGTTTGCAAGCGGTCTTCAAATCCGCGTGTCGAAATAACTTCTTTATAATATTCCTCAGAGGTGTCTAAATTGTGATTATAGGCATACAAACCAGCTTCGGCCAATCGATGTGCTTGGTTTTCAGTGATCATCCCAAGGGTACAGCACACTTCCATATCTAGTTTGTTAATGGTACGAACCATTTCTAAAACTTGATCAAATTCAGGGCCATCTTTTACGTTTCTCCATGCTGCTCCCATACAAACACGAGACGAACCACTTGATTTTGCGCGTAAAGCTTGTGCTTTTACTTGACTAACAGACATTAGATCATTTCCTTCAATGTCAGTATGATACCGTGCTGCTTGCGGACAATACCCGCAATCTTCTGGACATCCACCTGTTTTTATAGATAGTAAAGTTGAAACTTGAACCACGTTAGGATCGTGATGTTCTCTATGAATTGAAGCTGCTTCATAAAGCAAGTCCATCATAGGTTTGTTGTATAGTGCGATAATTTCTTCTTTGGTCCAGTTGTGTTTTGTAATGCTCATCGATACGATTTTATGATGCGTCAAAAGTAGTTAAATTGTTCTAAAGAACCAATGCAATAGTATTGAAAAGCCCAGTATAAAAATTTACTCAGCTATAATTATATAGGGATGTACAAGTGTTTTTGTATTAAAAAAAGCTGTTTTTAATTAAACAGGATTAATTCATAATTATAAATAAATAAAAAAACCTCGTAAAAGACTTTGATATTGCTTTTACGAAGTTTTTTTAAAAAATGACTAAGGATGAATTAATTTAAGATTTTGTATTGTGTTTGTCTGTGGTATAACGGGTATCCCAGTATAACATAAGCATAAAGGTAACAATTACCGCGGAAACAATTCCTTCAAATAATAAGGAGATGGAATAACTCATTATAGATGGATCACCTCCAAATAAAAACGTTCTGGACAATGATGCAATGTAGGCATTTCCACCTCTAGAATAGCTGTAAATAATTAGTGCAATAATGCTTAAAAAGACTCCTGTTAATGCTGTGAATAGTGCGGAAACGGAATTAGAAACCAGTATCCTTTTCCCTTGAGCAAAATTTTCCTCAAGTGTTTTATGCGTACCATAAAAAATAAACAGGACGTTGAAAAGGCGCAAAAGATAAATATCTGCTAGACCCAAAAGTTCCATTATTAAGAAATAAATTCCAATGCCTACTACTATAATGAATCCATTTACTAATTCTTTCGGTATTTTCATAAAGCTGGTTTTAAAAGTTGAAAAATCATTTTTTTTAGATAAAAAATGTGTGACACTCAAAATTAAATAAAAAAAGGGAATTTTTTATCAAAAAACGAAAGAATTTATTGAGAAATTACAAAGTGTTTATAAAGGCAAGTGCGTTTTTTTTGTCTATTTGTAGTTGCTCTTTTAAGAGGTCAACCGATTCAAATTTTTGTTCGGAACGAATTCTTTTTAGTATTGAAACACAAATAGATTTGTTGTAAATGTCTTTGTCAAAATCGAAATAATGGATTTCAATAGACTGAACATCTCCATTAACTGTTGGGTTGAATCCAATATTCATCATTCCAAAAACAGTTTTTTGGTCCAATATACTTTTTACAATGTACACTCCGTTTTTGGGAATCAATTTGTAGTTTTCTTCGATTTTTAAGTTGGCTGTTGGAAAATTAATCGTTCTTCCGAGTTGTTTTCCTTGAATAACATTTCCAGTTAGGAAATAATCATAACCTAAATATTCATTGGCCAAAGTCATGTCTCCGTCCAATAACGCATTTCTAATTTTGGTTGAACTCACGGAAATGTCATTGATTTCCTGAACCGATATTTGTTCAACTTCAAAATCATATTGTTTTCCAAAAGCAATCAGATCATCAATGTTTGCTGTTCGATTTCTTCCAAATCTATGGTCATGACCAATAATTATTTTCTGGATGTGAAAGCGATCTACAAGAATCGTCTTTACGAATTCCTCGGCAGTCAATCTTGAAAATGTTTCATCAAAAGGATGAATGACAAGGTTTTCGATGCCGATTTTCTCTAGTAAATCTATTTTTTCATTGATGGTGTTTAGCAATTGTATGTCCGAATGTTCTTGTAGAACTATTCGGGGATGCGGAAAAAAAGTAAGCACTAAGCTTTCGTATTTTTCATTATCAGTGTTTTGAATTACTCTTTCCAGAATTTTTTTGTGACCAATGTGAACTCCATCAAAGGTTCCTAACGTTATAATTGTTTTTTTTGTGGAACTGAAATCGTTTATAGAATGAAAAATATTCAAAGCAAGTGTTTTATAATAGCGCAAATTTAAGGTATCCAATTGATATAACTAAAAAAGGATTGAAAACTTCAATCCTTTTTAGTTAATTAGATGTTATTTTATTTCTTAATGAACTTAACTGTGCTTGTTTCGGCTTGATTTTTAGATAATTTTAAAAAATAAATACCTTGAGACAACGTGGAAACGTTTATGCGCAGATCCTCCTCCGTTTCTATCTTTTTTGTTTTTATGATTTGACCTAAACTATTGATAATGGTATAGGCTTCTGGAGTTTCTAATTTATTTTCAACAACAAGATTCAATATATTTGAAGTGGGGTTGGGATACAAGTAGACTGATTTTGCGTTTGTTATGTCGGCTGTAGCTAGTGATCCAATTATAAAACTTTTAGACTCTACTTCGCCAAACTTTCCACCAGTGGCTATAATTTCATCTGATGGTGTCGATAACGTATAAAAACCAACTCCGTAATCACAACAAATACCATCCATTTCAGTATCGAAAATAGTAAAAGTATAACAGCCATTATTAGGTAGGTTGAAACTAGTTTTTATGGGCGCGGGAAGTGGACTGTTTGTTGGCGTGTCAGTATAAGGACCACCTTGGTACAGTTTAGTTCCTGTTGCATTAGTAAGTTCCCAGGTGGTTTCTGTTCCAAAACGGTCTAGTTGTAATGAAAATATGACCGTGTTAGTACCGTAGTTTTTCGTAATATCAAAATTTACCGTATTGCTATTGTTATTCGAATTTTGATCCGTAGTTGCATTTGCGCTTGTGATAGTTGCAGTGAAATTATGATTTCCTCCACTTGTAGTCACGTTGTTTAAGGTGATGTTTTGCGATTCGTTGTTGGCAAGATTGCCAGTCCAATTGTACGTTTGCAAGTTCGCATTGTCAACTCCGTAAGTGATTGAAGCAGCAGTTAATCGGGCGCTTCCTTTGTTGATTATTTTGATAACAGGAATAAAGGAATTGCTGCAAGGAATGATATTTAAGTTTAGAACAATTGTAGCGGCATCATTGGCAAATACAACGCCTGGAATAAGCGCATCAGAGGTTTTTAAAACCGCTCTTCTTATGGAATTATTCATAACGGTTATCATACGCGTTTTTTGATCTGCCGTAAATATGTTCATGCAAGCATCATTGGTGTAGTCCATATAGTTTTCAATCATGTCTAAGCCAGGAGAAGCGGGACAGGAATCAACACCTGTTGGGCAGCCTTCATTTGCTTGTCCTGCATTGGGGGTGTCATTACAAAAATCATCAACACCGCAGCCTCCGTCTCCCCAAATGTGTCTTAGGCCAAGCCAATGTCCTACTTCATGTGAGGTAGTTCGTCCTTTATCATAATTTGTTACATACGTTCCGCCAGGGAAGTAGCTGGATGATCCAAAAAAAGCATACCCAATCACGACCCCATCGGTAGCAGCTGATCCAGAATCTGCGCTTATCCCCGACAGTCCAGATGCACTTGGAAACTGTGCATACCCCAAAAGTTCTGTATTCGTAAATTTTACTACCCAAATGTTTAAATATTTTTCGGGATCCCATTGCGTTTGTGGTTTGACAATAGTATTTATGTCATCTGTAGACCAGCTTTCTTGCTCTAAATTTACGTGGTCTATTCCGTTTGACAAAACGCCTGCAGGATCTCGTTTTGCTAGAGCAAATTCAATTTCTACATCGGCTCCTACGGGATTGGTGTTATAGCCTGGAGTGTTTATTTTTTTTCTAAAATCCTCATTTAGCACCCGAATTTGAGAAGTTGCTTGCTCATCAAATATATTTTCATCAGCACCTAATAGGTCTCCATTATGAATTATGTGAACAACTACAGGTATGGTTATCACAGCATTTGTTTTAAATGCTTTAGACGAATTTGCTTGTTTGTTTTTTTCTAAGTTGACTTTTGGCGCAATCCACTGCTCAAATTCGGTAGTAGACAATCTATTAGGATTTTTAGATTTCAAATAGTCTTCATATTCCGTGGTGGCACATCGAATTATGGAGCCTGCTTTGATTACTTTCTTTTTGCCAAAAAGCATTACCTCCTGTGTATTACTGACCTGAGCAAAAGCAGCACTGAACATAAAATGGAGGGTTAATACTAAAAGAAAAGTAATTTTTTTCATGGTGTGAGTGTGTTTTTTATTTAAGGAAATTAGTTCCATTAATGTGAGAATCCTAAGTAGGATTATGGTTGTATTTTTCTACGCAAGTAGGTGATTGGTATAAAGTTAAAAATGCTATTCTGGCATAAAATTAAATAATTTTTCTTTTCGATGAACATTAAGACTTTTTTATTTTCCGTTAAATGCAGTCATGGTATTTTCTAATCCTGCGGTTCCAAAAGATTTTATGATCTCTGATGCTACTTCTAGTCTTTCTGGAAGGGCTATTTTTTCGGTATCATCCCAATCGCCAAGCACATAATCTACTTGTTTTCCTTTTTTGAACTCATCGCTGATACCAAAGCGGAATCTCGCATACTGCTGGGTATTGAGAACGAGGTTGGTGTTTTTAAGGCCGTTGTGTCCGCCATCGCTCCCTTTTTGCCGGATGCGAACGGTTCCAAAAGAGAGATTCAGATCGTCAGTAATTACTAAAATATTTTCTAGGGCAATATTTTCCTGATCCATCCAATATTTAATCGCTTTGCCGCTTAAATTCATGTATGTATTAGGCTTCAAGAGTAGAAAAGTTCTGCCTTTGAAGGAGTACTTGGCTAGTGCGCCTAGTTTGACAGTTTCAAAATGGATTCCTTCTTTTTTGGCTAAGAAATCCACTATTTTAAATCCGATGTTGTGTCTTGTATTGACGTATTCAGCGCCTATATTACCAAGTCCAACTATTAAAAATTTATTACTCACGCTTTCTATATTGTTTTTTTTGTGTTCATGAACCTCTGGTTTCATATTAGCTGTAGTGTCCTCTGTTTTTGTCGATGAGAATAAACTTGAAATCCATTTTATCATGCTGCAAAAGTAAACTTAATTAGATGATTTGACTATTACATAATTAGATAATTTCCAGATGTTGGGAAGGAATTACCATAAGAATAAAAAAAGTGTAGCATAGCCCAGATTGTAGTGAAAATCCTTTTTGCTCGCTTTTTCAGCGTGCAAAAAGATTGCAACGAAAAGCGGGACAATTGTTGTGGTAAAAACGAAAATGGGTGCTCCTAATTTTTAAAGCTATTAGAACATATTTAAGTATAAAGCATAAAAAAAGCACCAGTTGAAGAACTGATGCTTTTAGATTTGAAGGAAAAAATATTATTTTTTCTTTCCTTTTACTGGAGCTTTCGCTGCTTTGGCTGCTTCTTGAGCTGCTTTCATAGCGGCACGAGAGATTCTTACTTGAGCAACAACCGTATTCTCAGGGTGGATTAATTTGTAGTTGTCGTTAGCTAATTTAGTAACGTACAATTTGTTCCCCATTTCAAGCGGAGTAATGTCAGCTTCAATAAAATCTGGAAGATTTTTTGGTAAAGCTTTTACTTTAAGTTTGCGCGTGTTCAAACGTAAAACACCACCTGCAAGAACACCTTTAGAGGTTCCAACAACTTTAACAGGAACTTCCATAGTGATTTCTTTGTCATCAAATAATTGAAAGAAGTCAATGTGTAAAATCTTGTCAGACACCGGGTGAACCTGAATGTCTTGTAAAATTGCGTTAAATGATTTTCCTTTTCCAAGATCGATCTCAACTGTGTGAGCGTTTGGAGTGTAAACCAAGTTTTTGAAAGCCATAACTTCTGCTGAGAAATGAACTGCCTGATTTCCTCCGTATAATACGCAAGGAACCAATCCAGCATTACGTAGGGCTTTAGTCGCAACTTTACCCACGCTTTCTCTTTCTGATCCTTTAATTGTAATCGATTTCATTGTAAAAAAAATATAGTTAATAAATATTATTACTTGTTAATTGCTTTAAGTGTCAGAAAGTTAAGAATTCATCCTTTATGACCTTCCACTTTAAGGCTTTTGTATTACATAATAAACTTCCCACTAATGGAATTGTTGTGGTGTACCATGTGCATTACTTCAGCAAAAAGTGGTGCACAACTCAACACTCTTATTTTGTTTGATTCTTTCTTTAACGGAATTGAATCGGTAACTATTAATTCTAATAATTTAGAATTCTCTATTTTTTCGTAGGCGTCTCCTGATAAAATAGCGTGGGTGCAGATCGCTCTTACGCTTAATGCTCCTTTTTCGATCATTAAATCAGCGGCTTTCGCCAAAGTGCCTCCGGTATCAATCATGTCATCGACTAAGATTACGTTTCTACCTTTTACCTCACCAATTAATTCCATGGTATCGATAATATTAGCTTCTTTTCTTTGCTTGTAACAGATAACCACATCCGATTCTAAAAATTTAGAATAGGCATACGCTCTTTTTGATCCTCCCATGTCTGGTGAAGCAATCGTTAAATTGTCTAAACCTAAACTTTTCACATAAGGTAAAAATATAGTCGAGGCAAAAAGATGGTCTACCGGTTTTTCAAAGAATCCTTGAATTTGATCGGCGTGCAAATCCATGGTCATTACTCTTGTTGCGCCTGCAGCATCTAACAAATTGGCTACTAATTTAGCTCCTATCGGAACTCTTGGCTTGTCTTTTCTATCTTGTCTTGCCCAACCGAAGTATGGGATTACTGCCGTAATGTGTCTTGCCGAAGCACGTTTTGCAGCATCAATCATTAGTAACATTTCCATTAAATTATCTGCTGTTGGAAAAGTAGAGCAAACAATAAATACGCGCAATCCTCTTATAGATTCTTCGTACGAAGGTTGAAATTCCCCGTCGCTGTACTTTGACATGGTGATTCTCCCTAATGGAATTCCGTATTCCTTTGCTATTTTCTCAGCAAGATAGACACTTTGTGAACAAGCAAAAATTTTAGCTTCTGGTTCTAGGTGTGACATTTAGTTTGTTGTTTTTATTCCGATTTGCTACAAACAAGGTGGCTTTTAGATTTTGTATCGGCCTGTTGTTTGTATTTGCCTCGAATGTAGTTAGTTGTGTGTTGTATTTTTAACGAGGTGCAAATTTATAAAATTTATTCAACTCTGAAAGGAAAAAATTAAGTATTTTTAGTTGAACATTTAATATTATTTTTTACATTTGCACCGTGTTAAAGGAATTGATGGTTGATTTAAACACAATCATCTCTTTTATTGCGTTGAAATAGCTGTCGCTATTTCAGGTCTGCTAAGCCCGGATGGCGGAATTGGTAGACGCGCTGGTCTCAAACACCTGTGGGAAACCGTGCCGGTTCGACTCCGGCTCCGGGTACTTAAAAACCTCTTAATCTTTTGATTAAGAGGTTTTTTGCTTTTTAAGGGTGGCTATTATTGATTTAATTTTTTTCAATCTCAATTTATCTACATTGTTTTTAATCAAACATAATTACAAATAGAACAGTTTTGTTTAAGGTTAATATGGTTGTTTTATGCCATAAAAAAACCCAGAGCAAGTCTGGGTTATGTTTACTATTTTTGAGTGCAGGCACTAAAGCGTGATGAATAGTTGGGCACTATGAATACAAAAGTATAAAAAAGGCACAGTTAAAAAAAGACTTTTAACTTATTTTTTTCTGTATCCTATCTTTTCTGTAATAATTTTCATCACGACATCATTATTTTGATAGCTATCAAAAAGGCTATCGATTTCCTGTTCAATGATTTTTTTTCTATTAGCTGAAATCCTTTCGAGAAAATATAAAATAACTTTTATAGATGAATCTAGTGAATGCTTGTTATTATTGTTGAATTTAAAAAAGGGCGTTGTGCTTATTTCTTTTGGTGTGTTGGAATCGTATAACAAACCACTATGAGCGCAAATATTACGTACAAAAATTATCGTTTGCAAAAAATTTTGTAAAGTGTGAACTGAATTAATGCCGTAATAACTCGAAATTTTTCGCTTTAATTTTTCGTCTTTTAGCGAGTAAAATATGGTGTAAATACTGCCAAAGGATAAGAATTCCAATGTTTTCCATGCTGGAGCATAAAGATCATTAGGATAGTTACTATGGTGTTTTTTTATTGATTTATTTTTGTCTTTAAATTTGTCATTATAAAACTTCGGAAATTCATCAACAAACTTACTTTGCATTACCCTTTTGCTCGCAAACCAAGTCGGTAGTAACGGAAACTCATTTGAAACATTGTAAATTATCTGTGTTCTTAAATTTATTTCTATTCGATTTAAAGCTTTGCCTAAAATTGTTTTTAAGTCAACATCCAAATAATATAAATTTACAACATCTGAAAATTTAGTACCTTCTTTAAAATTATGTTTACCGTCAATTTCAAAAGGATTCCAGTAAAACCCCAGTCGGTAATAGCCAATATCTAATAATATTTCTTCTGTTTTTTCAATGCCATAATCCAACTCCATTCCTCTAGCGGTAAGTTTTTGAATTTGTTCTTTTACACTGGTTGATATTCCGCCCATGGTTAGTAATTTCTATTTGGTAAAGGTTGTGAATATTTGTTAATAAAATCAGGATGACTTATTCACAATGCAAATGAGTTTTTAACTTTTCTCTACAATCCCAGTCTTCTCTTTACTCAAACTGTACAATTCATAAACCATTTTATCACTAGCTTTATCTGTGGCATCAATTTGAGATTTAAGCTTTAGTACTTTTTTGCTTACAAGGATAAATTGGTCTTTCCATTCTGATTCCTGATACAAACTCAATTTTATTTTCATTTTTGCGAGTTCTTTAATGAACTCTGCAAAACTCAATTTATATTAACCTTGCAATTTTGTAGGCAATTCGTCCAACTCAAATTTTCTTTAAATGGTTCTTTGAAATTTTTGAGATTGCTTCTGTAGCTCTTTGTCTAATAAAAGGATTGCTTCAACTTCTTTGTTAAATGGGAGTTGAGACTCTTTAGATGAAATTTATATAGGTAATTGCTTTAATTGTTAATCTTTTATCTTTGGAAACAATTGTTTACTAGCGGAATAATTTTACAACCAATATTTTTTTTATCAATCTTGGGTCCGCCACAATGAAAAAAACTACAAAAAAAAGTGACTATGATACTACGGAAAAGCAATTTAATTTAAAAGGATTAAAGTAGGTTAAAGCAAAGTGTTTTGAAAGCAATAATATTTCCAAAAAGTAACGTGTTTATTGATATGTTTGCTAATAAACAACAAAATTAAGGAGGGGAAATCAGTGGTTTGGTTGGCAAAAGACAAGAATTACCTTTGTATCCTAAAACAAATAGTACAATACTTTTTTGTGGTCAACACTGTTGTATTCTCTATGTTTTTCTAGGATTGAATTCATCCTTAACTTTTAAAAACAATCACTATATAAATCAAGGCATATAACTACCAAGAAATCCCAAATTTGATTTTTAATGGGATGCCGAAATGAAGGAATTAGTTCAGGCCTATTATGACAAAGTCGAAACAGTTTAGTCATTGATAAGGAGGTTTAAGTTACCTGTTACGACCAAATTAGAACTTTGTTTTCCGTACTATTCGTCAGATCAAAAATGCTCATTTTGTTCCACTCAGATTTGCCAATCAAAATAGTACAAACAAAAAAAGCCTTCGAATGAACGAAAGCTTTTTATGTATTTTAAGAAGGTTTTTTTTAGTTGTTTACCAAGGCATCTTGTTTCCAAGTTTTAACCGATGCAATTCTACTGTTAGAATAATCTACTTCGTTTAAATTGTTTCCGCTCCAGAAAAACCATTTTCCAGTTTTTGTGCCATTTTCATAATTACCTACAGACTTTTTGTTTCCATTGGTGTCGTAGGAGACCCAAGTACCTTCCAGTTTTCCGTTTTTAAAGAATCCCTCTTGTTGAATTTTTCCATTTTCAAAATAGTACGTCGTTTTTACCATCTGTCCTACAATTTCTAGTTTTGGATTGTTTTCTTGAGCAAACAGTACGCCCGTAAACAAAATTGCGGTTAGTATTATATATTTTTTCATGTTGTTTGGATTTTTAAGTTCATATTAGCTTAACAAATATAAAAAGTATTTTACAATAAAAAAACTTTTAGTTAACAATTTAGTAACATTGGAATGAAATTTAACATTCGAAATAAATTAGGCGATAAAACCAATCACTAAAATTTGTGAATTCGCAATTCATTATTCATAATTAGTCCTAAATTTGCAATCGTGTCCAAAGGACAAAATAATCTAAAATTCAGAACATGTATAGAAGTCATAACTGTGGCGAATTGAATGCCTCACACATTAATACAGAAGTTACACTTGCCGGTTGGGTTCAAAAATCTCGAGATAAGGGATTTATGAATTGGGTCGATTTGCGCGATCGTTATGGAATTACGCAATTGATTTTTGACGAAGGTCGCTCCAATAAAGAAGTATTTGAATTGGCAAAAACTTTGGGACGCGAATTCGTTGTCCAAGTTAAAGGGACTGTTATTGAGCGTGAAGCTAAAAATAAAAACATGACCACGGGTGATATTGAAATTTTAGTAACGGAATTGAATATTCTAAATGCTGCTTTAACGCCGCCATTTACAATCGAGGATGAGACGGATGGTGGCGAAGACATCCGAATGAAATACCGTTACCTCGATATTAGAAGAAATCCAGTAAAAAACAGTTTGCTTTTTCGTCATAAAGTAGCAATGGAAGTACGTAAGTATCTTTCGGATTTAGATTTTTGTGAAGTAGAAACGCCGTACCTAATTAAGTCTACTCCAGAGGGAGCCAGAGATTTTGTTGTTCCCTCTCGAATGAATGAAGGGCAATTTTATGCGTTACCACAATCTCCACAAACGTTCAAGCAATTGTTGATGGTGGGTGGAATGGATAAATATTTCCAAATCGTGAAGTGTTTCCGCGATGAAGATTTACGTGCGGATAGACAACCAGAGTTCACGCAAATAGATTGCGAAATGGCTTTCGTGGAACAAGAAGATATATTGAATGTTTTTGAAGGATTGACCCGCCATTTGCTAAAAGAAATAAAAGGTATTGAAGTAGATAAATTTCCAAGAATGACCTACGAACATGCTATAAAAACATACGGTAATGATAAGCCAGATATTCGTTTCGGAATGGAATTTGGAGAATTGAATGACGTGGCTAAAAGCAAGGATTTCCCTGTATTTAACGCTGCGGAACTAGTGGTTGGAATTGCCGCTCCAGGAGTTGGTAATTATACTCGTAAGGAAATTGATAGCTTGATTGATTGGGTAAAGCGTCCTCAAGTAGGTGCGTCAGGAATGGTATATGTAAAATGCAATGAAGGTGGTACTTACAAATCATCAGTAGATAAATTTTATGACCAAGCGGATTTAAGTAATTGGGCAAGGATTACTGGTGCACAACCAGGCGACATGATGTTCGTGCTTTCTGGTCCAGCTGATAAAACCCGTTCCCAATTAAGTGCTTTGCGCATGGAATTAGCAACACGATTAGGCTTGAGAAATCCAGCAGAATTTGCACCACTTTGGGTTGTTGATTTTCCATTGTTGGAATTTGATGAGGAAAGCGGTCGTTACCATGCGATGCATCATCCGTTTACGTCTCCTAAACCGGAAGACATGCACTTATTGGAGACCGATCCAGGCAGCGTTCGTGCGAATGCCTATGATATGGTTTTGAATGGAAATGAAATAGGCGGAGGTTCTATTCGTATTCACGATAAGGCTACACAGCAATTAATGTTTAAATATCTAGGCTTCACCGAGGAAGAGGCCAAAGCACAATTTGGATTCCTGATGGATGCTTTTCAGTTTGGCGCGCCACCTCACGGTGGTTTGGCTTTTGGACTGGACAGATTGGTCGCAATTTTGGGTGGACAGGAAACCATTCGTGATTTTATTGCCTTTCCAAAAAATAATTCTGGAAGAGATGTTATGATTGATGCTCCATCTAAAATTGATGAATCGCAGCTGAAAGAGCTTCATATTAAATTAGTTTAATGGTTGTTTATCGGTAAAATTTGTTAGAAAACGTTGAATATCAATATTTTTGCAAAATAAAAACATAAGATAGTATTTCGTATTATATTAAATATTACATTTGCCTCATTATAAATTATTATTACAATTACAATGCGTACAGGTACAGTTAAATTTTTCAATGAATCTAAAGGTTACGGATTCATTACAGACGAAGAAACAGGAAAAGACATTTTTGTTCATGCATCAGGAATCAACGCGGAAGAATTGCGCGAAGGTGATAGAGTTAGCTATGAAGAAGAAGAAGGAAGAAAAGGAAAAGTTGCTGCGAAAGTAGCAGTTATCTAAGCAGAAAATTTATTTTTTGTCTAAGAATGTGTAAAACGTTTCGATTTATTTCGAAACGTTTTTTTTGTTTTATTTCGATCCTAAAAGGTCTAAAATCTTGCAATTTATTAGTGTTGTTAAATTCTACAAACGTTAAACACATCTTAATAGAACCGTCGTTTCTTATTTATAATAAATAAAAATTGTAAATTTACATCGATGTAGTGGCTATGTATTTCTCAGTTTTAATTGTTATTTAATAATTTGAAGGGTATCTTTGCCGCTTATTCTTATTCAAAAAAAACCATTATATGCAATCCGATCAATTAAATTATATTCCTATTTTAATGCAGTTTATTTTAGCTGTAGGATTTGTTGTGGGAACGATAATAGTTTCAGGAAAATTAGGTCCTAAACGTTCTTCTGAAAACAAAGATAAAAACTTCGAATGCGGTATTGAGTCTGTTGGAAATGCTAGAATACCATTTTCAGTGAAATATTTTCTTGTTGCGATTTTATTTGTCTTGTTTGATGTTGAGGTGATTTTTCTTTATCCATGGGCAATAAATTTCAAGGAGTTGGGAATGGAAGGAATGGTAAAAATGGTAATTTTTATGCTTTTGCTTTTGGTGGGTTTTTTCTACATCATCAAGAAGAAAGCCTTAGAGTGGGAGTAGTAAATTATGATTTGAGTGTTTGAATTTCAGATTTCTCAAATCGGCAGTAAAAAAGATAAGTAATGATTTCGATTTTAGTATTTTCAAGCTAAAATGTATAATCTTAAATCTAAAAGTAATATGAGTGATTCAAATATAAATATGGTTGCCCCTCCAGAAGGTGTTGTTGGTGAAGGTTTTTTCGCTACTAAACTAAATGATGTTGTGGGAATGGCTCGTGCAAATTCATTGTGGCCATTACCGTTTGCAACATCTTGTTGTGGCATTGAATTTATGGCAACAATGGCTTCACATTACGATTTGGCACGATTTGGTTCGGAGCGTGTAAGTTTTTCTCCTCGTCAAGCGGATATGTTAATGGTAATGGGGACAATTTCGAAAAAAATGGCGCCAATTTTACGTCAGGTTTATGAGCAAATGTCAGAGCCTCGGTGGGTTATTGCCGTGGGAGCTTGTGCTTCATCTGGTGGAATTTTTGATACTTACTCCGTTTTACAAGGTATAGACAAGGTAATTCCAGTAGATGTGTATGTCCCTGGATGTCCTCCAAGACCAGAACAAATAGTCGATGGTGTTATGAAATTACAGGAATTAGTGAGAACTGAATCTGTAAGAAGAAGAAGTTCACCTGAATACCAAGAATTATTAGCTTCTTATAACATCAAATAAATAATGGCTTTAGAAACAATACAAATTCAAGATAAACTAACGGAAACATTTGGTTCAACTGTTTCGGATTTCAATCAGGAAAAAGACATTTTTTCATTTGAAGTAGCAGCTGATAACATCACTGCAGTAATCCTTTTTTTGAAAAACGACCCGCTATTGCGTTTTCATTTTTTGACTGATTTGTGTGGTATTCACTATCCTGATAATGATGTAGATCATCAATTTGCGGTCGTATATCATTTGCACAATTGGTACGAAAACAAAAGGATTAAAATCAAGGCATATATCAACGGCGAAAACCCAGAAATAAAAACAATATCAAATATTTTCTTGAGTACTAATTGGATGGAAAGAGAAACGTACGATTTTTACGGAATAAACTTCATAGGACATCCACAGTTGAAACGTATTTTGAATATGGATGAAATGATTTCTTTTCCGATGCGAAAAGAATTCCCGATGGAAGATAGCGGAAGAACGGATAAAGATGATCGTTTCTTTGGAAGAACAACCGACAATTATTAAAAACACACACTATTATAATTTTTCACATTAAATAAATGTCAGAACTATTATTACCACCAGAGCATCGCTATGCTAAAAGAATTGCAGCCCAACTAAATGAAGATGGAAGCGAGCTTTCGATCTTGAATTTAGGGCCAACACACCCAGCTACACATGGTATCTTTCAAAATATCTTGTTGATGGATGGAGAAAGAATTCTGGAAGCAGAGCCAACTATTGGGTACATTCATAGAGCTTTCGAAAAAATTGCTGAAAATCGTCCTTTTTACCAAATCACGCCACTTACGGACAGAATGAATTATTGTTCTTCACCTATAAACAATATGGGTTGGTGGATGACGTTAGAAAAATTGTTGGATATTGAAGTTCCTAAACGAGCGCAGTATTTAAGAGTTATAGTAATGGAATTGGCAAGAATCACGGATCATATTATCTGTAATTCGATCCTTGGTGTGGATACAGGTGCTTACACGGGGTTTTTATACGTGTTTCAATTTAGAGAAAAAGTCTACGAAATCTATGAAGAAATTTGTGGAGCTCGTTTGACAACCAATATGGGAAGAATTGGTGGTTTCGAAAGAGATTGGTCACCGAAGGCATTTGAATTACTAAACACGTTTTTAGAAGAATTTCCAGCAGCTTGGAAGGAATTTGAAAACTTATTCGAAAGAAATAGAATATTTATTGATAGAACGGTAAATGTGGGAGCAATAACTGCTGAACAAGCTATGGCTTATGGTTTTACAGGTCCAAATTTACGTGCTGCAGGAGTTGATTATGATGTTCGAGTATCGCAACCGTATTCCTCTTACGAAGATTTTGACTTTATTATTCCTGTGGGGAAATCGGGAGATACGTACGATCGTTTTTGTGTTCGTAATGCCGAAGTTTGGGAGAGTTTAAGCATCATCCGACAAGCACTAGCTAAAATGCCGGAAGGAAATGATTTCCATGCTGATGTACCCGATTATTACCTTCCTCCAAAAGAAGATGTTTACCATAATATGGAATCCTTGATTTATCATTTTAAAATTGTAATGGGAGAGGTTCCTGTCCCTGTCGCCGAAGTTTATCATCCTG
This sequence comes from Flavobacterium fryxellicola, assembly GCF_900143245.1. Classification (GTDB taxonomy): domain Bacteria; phylum Bacteroidota; class Bacteroidia; order Flavobacteriales; family Flavobacteriaceae; genus Flavobacterium; species Flavobacterium fryxellicola. The sequence continues at coordinate 281,749 of NZ_FRDK01000001.1, read as the reverse complement.
TAGAAGGTGGCAATGGAGAGCTGGGTTTTTATCTGGTAACTGATGGAAGCCGTACTCCTTATCGATTGCACTTCCGTAGACCTTGTTTTATTTACTATCAAGCGTATCCAGAAATGATTAAAGGAGCTTTGCTCTCAGATGCGATTGTTATTTTGTCGAGTTTAAATGTTATTGCAGGAGAGTTAGACGCTTAACGAATTAAGATTGCTGATTAACGATTTTAGATTTCAGATTTAAAAGAAAAATGGAAAGAACACATTACAAACAAGAAATAAACATGACTGAAGCGTTGATGTCTCGCATCAATGAGTTAATCAGTCATTATCCTGAAGACAAAAGAAAATCGGCTTTATTGCCGGTTTTGCATGAAGTGCAAGATGCTCATGAAAACTGGTTGAGTATCGAATTGATGGATAAAGTAGCTGAAATTATTCAAATAAAACCAATCGAGGTTTATGAAGTAGTTTCATTTTACACCATGTACAATCAAAGACCAATTGGGAAATACATGTTTGAATTTTGCCAAACTTCACCATGTTGTTTGAATGGAGTAGAAGATTTAATGGATTATACTTGCGAAAAGCTAGGTGTAAAAGTAGGTGAGCCTACTCCAGATGGTCTTTTTGAAGTAAGAGGCGTAGAATGTTTAGGAGCTTGTGGCTATGCGCCTATGATGCAATTAGGTGATTTTTACAAAGAACACTTGACAAAGGAAAAAGTAGATCAGTTAATTGAAGATTGCAAGAACGATACAATAATACTACACGATATATAATATGTCACATAAAATATTATTAGACAAAGTAACTATTCCGGGAATTAAAACCTATGAAGTGTACCGTGCCAACGGAGGTTATGCTTCAGTAGAAAAAGCCTTAAAAACATTAACACCTGACGAGGTAGTCGAAGAAGTGAAAACTTCGGGGTTGCGTGGTCGTGGTGGTGCTGGATTTCCAGCAGGAATGAAATGGAGTTTTATTGATAAAAAATCAGGTAAACCACGGCATTTAGTTTGTAATGCGGATGAATCAGAGCCAGGAACTTTCAAGGATCGGTATTTGATGGAATTTATTCCTCATTTATTGATTGAGGGAATGATTACTTCTAGTTATGCATTAGGAGCAAACCTATCGTATATCTACATTCGTGGAGAATATATGTGGGTTTATAAAATATTAGAAAGAGCCATCAACGAAGCAAAAGCTGCGGGATTTTTGGGAAAAAATATACTAGGTTCAGGTTACGATTTAGAACTTTATGTTCATTGTGGTGCTGGAGCTTACATTTGTGGAGAAGAAACGGCTCTGATTGAATCTTTAGAAGGAAAAAGAGGAAATCCTCGTATCAAACCACCATTTCCTGCAATTTCAGGACTTTGGGCTAATCCAACAGTGGTAAATAACGTAGAGACTATAGCCGCTGTGCCGTGGATTGTTAACAATTCGGGGGCAGAATATGCTAAAATTGGTATCGGTCGTTCTACGGGGACTAAGTTAATTTCGGCATCAGGACATATTAAAAACCCGGGTGTTTACGAAATTGAGTTGGGTTTAAGTGTGTATGAATTCATGAATTCTGATGAGTATTTAGGCGGAATGAGTTCTGATAGACCATTAAAAGCCTTTGTACCGGGAGGAAGTTCTGTTCCTGTTTTACCGGCACATTTAATTTATAAAACAGCAAACGGTGAAGATCGTTTAATGTCTTATGAATCATTGAGTGATGGCGGATTTGCAACGGGTTCGATGTTAGGTTCAGGAGGATTTATTGTTTATAACGATACGTCTTGCATTGTTCGTAATACTTGGAATTTCTCTCGTTTTTACCACCATGAAAGCTGTGGACAATGTTCCCCTTGTCGTGAAGGAACAGGTTGGATGGAAAAAGTATTGCATCGCATAGAAAATGGTCACGGTCGGGAAGAAGATATTGATTTGCTTTTGAGTATTCAAAGTAAAATTGAAGGAAATACAATTTGTCCTTTGGGTGACGCAGCAGCTTGGCCAGTGGCAGCGGCGATCCGTCATTTTAGAGAAGAATTTGAATACCATATTCGTTTTCCAGAAAAAATAAAAAATAGAGCTCATTTTGTTGCGGAACCTTTTGAAAAAGTAAAGCATTTAGTAGCTAAAGAATTGATTTAAGAGTGCTGATTAACGATTTTTGATTTCAGAATTAAGATACTCCATAGGAGTTAAATAGAGTTAAATAATGAAAGTAACAATAGACGGACAGTCAATAGAAGTTGAACCAGGAACAACAATCCTGCAGGCAGCACGCATGATTGGTGGAGAAGTAGTTCCGCCAGCAATGTGTTATTATTCTAAACTAAAAGGAAGCGGTGGAAAATGCCGTTGCTGTTTAGTTGAAGTTGCTAAAGGAAGTGAAGCTGATCCAAGACCAATGCCAAAATTAATGGCGTCTTGCGTAACAGGTTGTATGGACGGAATGGAAGTGAATAGTAAGTCATCGCCACGAGTTCAAGAAGCAAGGAAATCAGTAACTGAATTTTTGTTGATTAATCACCCGTTAGATTGTCCCGTTTGTGATCAGGCAGGAGAATGTGATTTGCAAAACTTAAGCTTTGAACACGGAAAATCAGAAACTCGTTTTGTAGAAGAGAAAAGAACATTTGAACCAGAAAACATTGGTCCAAATATTCAGTTGCACATGAACCGTTGTATTCTTTGCTACCGTTGTGTGATGGTTGCAGATCAATTGACGGATGATCGTGTACACGGTGTTATGGATCGAGGAGATCATTCTAATATTTCGACCTGTATTTCAAAAGCGGTTGATAATGAATTCTCTGGTAATATGATTGATGTGTGTCCGGTAGGAGCATTGACAGATAAGACGTTTCGATTCAAATCGAGAGTTTGGTTTAGTAAGCCTTATAATGCACACAGAGATTGCCCTACATGTTCTGGAAAAACTACTGTTTGGATGTTTGGAGATGAAATTCAACGCGTTACAGGAAGAAAAGACGAATACCATGAAGTAGATGAGTTTATTTGTAATGGTTGTCGCTTTGATCACAAAGATGTTAAAGATTGGATTATTGAAGGACCGAGAGCTTTTGAAAAAGATTCGGTTATCAACCAAAATAAATACAACAGAAAGTTAGAAAAAGTCGAAATAGCTACTGAAGCGCATATTCTTCTTGGTAGAAAAGAAGACCGAAAAAAAATAAGCATGGCTGAATTTCCATTGACCGAAGAAGATATTATAAATCAAAAAAGTCTGGGCAATAATGGATAGTACTATTATCATAGAAAAAAGTGTTATTATTGTAGCAGTTTTTGCTTTAACAATGTTGATGGCGATGTATTCCACTTGGGCAGAACGAAAAGTTGCCGCTTGGCTTCAAGATCGTGTTGGTCCTAACAGAGCGGGTCCTTTTGGATTGTTTCAACCCCTTGCTGATGGTTTAAAATTATTTTCGAAAGAGGAATTTGAACCGAATACACCAAATCGTTTTTTGTTTTTTGTAGGACCTGCCATTGCAATGAGTACGGCTTTGATGACAAGCGCGGTGATTCCTTGGGGAGACAGATTGCACTTGTTTGGACGAGATATTTTATTACAAGCTACCGACTTGAATATTGGGTTATTATACTTTATTGGAGTTGTGTCCGTGGGGGTTTATGGAATTATGATTGGGGGTTGGGCTTCAAATAATAAATTCTCCTTGATTGGTGCGGTTCGTGCTGCTTCTCAAATGGTTTCTTATGAAGTGGCCATGGGACTTTCCTTGATTGCCTTATTGATGATGACTGGGACTTTAAGTTTAAGAGAAATTTCGGCGCAACAAGCTGGGATGGATTGGAATGTTTTTTACCAACCATTATCTTTTATTATCTTTTTAATTTGTGCTTTCGCAGAAGCCAATAGAACTCCTTTTGATTTAGCGGAATGTGAAACAGAATTAATTGGAGGATACCACACAGAATATTCGTCGATGAAAATGGGATTCTATTTATTTGCTGAATATGCCAATATGTTTATCTCCTCTACTATTTTAGCAGTTTTATTCTTTGGAGGGTATAATTATCCGGGAATGAGTTGGGTAGTTGAAAATTGGGGTGTAAATATTGCCAATGTGATGGGATTTGGCGCTTTGTTTATCAAATTATGTGGGTTTATATTTTTCTTTATGTGGGTTCGTTGGACCATTCCAAGATTCAGATACGATCAGTTGATGCATTTGGGTTGGCGAATACTAATTCCATTATCCATTGTAAATATTATGATTACTGGAATTGTAATGTTAAGAGCGGATATTGCAGCCTATTTTGGTTTTTAACCACCTAATTGGAGAATTAAGTATTAAGGTAAAATAAGATTGAGATAGAAAAAGCCCTAGCCCTGATAGTAGTGTAAATCCTTTTAATCGCCGCAGCGAATAAAAGATTGAAACGGATAGCAGGAAACAGCTTCAAATAAAATAAAAAATGAGTATAGAAAGTATATCCTTATCGGGAAGAAAAAAGCTTGTCTCTAACAAGGAGATGACTTTTTGGGAGAGAATGTATTTGATAGCGATTGTCAAAGGGTTGATAATTACGATTCAGCATTTGTTTACTAGAAAAGTAACGATTCAATATCCAGAGCAGGTACGTGAAATGAGTCCGGTTTACCGCGGTCAACACATGTTGAAACGTGATGAAGAAGGTCGGGAAAACTGTACAGCTTGTGGCCTGTGCGCCTTGTCGTGTCCAGCGGAAGCAATTACGATGAAGGCAGAAGAGCGCAAAGCCGACGAAAAACATTTGTATAGAGAAGAGAAATATGCGTCTATCTATGAAATTAATATGTTGCGTTGTATTTTTTGTGGATTGTGTGAAGAGGCTTGTCCTAAAGATGCGATTTACTTGACTACTTCCAAAGTATTAGTTCCTTCGAGTTACGAAAGAGAAGATTTTATTTTTGGAAAAGATAAATTAGTCATGCCTTTAGATATCGCAATGAAAAATGCTCAACTTAAAAACGCTAATTAATGTCTACGATACTTATAATTTTTTGCGTACTATCCGCTGTTACTTTAGCAACCGCTTTTTTGACAATCTTTAGTAGAAATCCAATTCATAGTGCTATCTATTTAGTCATTTGTTTCTTTTCGATAGCAGGTCATTATCTTTTGTTAAATTCCCAGTTTTTAGCGATTGTTCATGTTATTGTGTATTCTGGAGCCATTATGATTTTGTTCCTCTTTACCATTATGTTGATGAATTTGAATGAAGAAAAAGAAGTGCACCGGCCAAGGATTACGCGGTTAGGAGCGATTGTTTCTTTTTGCTTAATTTGTTTAATATTGATCGCTATCTTCATCAACTCAAAACCGATTGTTGGAGAATATGTAACTACTGGCGAAGATTATCAGTCTATAAAAGTATTGGGTAAAGTACTATTGAATGAATATATGGTTCCTTTTGAATTTGCTTCTATTCTACTTTTAGTGGCTATGATTGGAACGGTATTATTGTCTAAAAAAGAAAAATTGCAAAAATAAGATGAACAATATTTTAAACCACATTGGTATTGAAAATTATATATTCCTAAGCGTAATACTTTTTTGTATTGGTGTTTTCGGAGTATTGTACAGACGAAATGCCATTATCGTATTTATGTCGATAGAAATTATGCTGAATGCCGTGAATCTTTTGTTTGTAGCATTTTCTACTTATCATCAAGATGCGCAAGGACAAGTTTTTGTGTTTTTCTCGATGGCAGTTGCTGCGGCAGAAGTTGCCGTAGGATTGGCAATTCTGGTTTCTATTTTTAGAAACTTAGGCTCCATTACTATCGATAATTTAAAAAACTTAAAAGGATAAACTATAATGAATACGAATTTAGCTTTACTCTTATTATTAGCTCCTTTTTTAGGATTTTTATTTAATATTTTCTTTGGATTGCGTGTAGGAAAAACACTTTCCGGCATAATCGGGACAATGGCTGTTGCTGTTTCGTTTGCTACCACATTTTACTTTTTTGGAGCAATTGCTGCAAAACCAGAAGGGATTCATATTTCACTTTTTGAATGGATTCAAATCAGTAATTTTAAAGTTGATTTTGGATTTCAATTGGACCAATTGTCCGTTTTATGGTTGCTATTCGTTACTGGAATTGGTTCGTTGATTCACTTGTATTCGATTAGTTACATGCATGATGATGAGAATATGCATAAATATTTTGCTTATTTGAATTTATTTGTATTTTTCATGATTACACTAGTAATTGGAAGCAATTTATTAGTAATGTTTATAGGATGGGAAGGCGTTGGTCTTTGTTCGTATTTGTTAATTGGATTCTGGCATAAAAACCAAGAATTTAATGATGCGGCAAAAAAGGCATTCATTATGAACCGTATTGGTGATTTAGGCTTGTTGATTGGGATTTTTATTTTAGGGATGTTATTTTCTACTTTAGATTTTGCCACATTGAAAACGGCTATTTCTGGTGCAACTGATCTAAATATGTATTGGCTTTCTGTAGCTGCTTTTGCTTTGTTTATTGGAGCTTGTGGTAAGTCAGCACAAATACCATTATATACGTGGTTACCGGATGCGATGGCAGGTCCAACGCCAGTTTCGGCATTGATTCACGCAGCGACCATGGTGACGGCGGGGATCTTTATGATTACGAGATTAAATTTCTTATTTGATTTGACTCCCGGTGTTCAAAATATAATTGCCATAGTTGGAGCGGTTACGGCTTTAGTAGCTGCAACGATTGGTTTGGTCCAAAATGACATCAAAAAAGTATTGGCTTATTCAACCGTTTCGCAATTGGGATTAATGTTCCTAGCCTTGGGATTGGGTGCGTATGAAGTAGCCGTGTTTCACGTTATCACTCATGCTTTTTTCAAAGCGTGTTTGTTCTTAGGATCCGGTTCTGTTATTCACGCTTTGCATGGAGAACAAGACATGCGTAATATGGGTGGTTTGAAAAAAGCGATGCCAATTACATTTGCGACGATGTTAATAGCTTCATTGGCTATTTCAGGAGTTCCATTATTCTCCGGTTTTTTCTCTAAGGATGAAATCTTATTAGTAGCTTTTCATCACAATATTCCGTTATGGATTGTGGCGTCTGTTGCTTCTATTATGACTGCTTTTTATATGTTCCGATTACTGTTTTTAACGTTTTTCCAAGAATTTAGAGGAACTGCAGAACAAAAACATCATTTGCACGAAAGTTCGTCTTTAATAACGATTCCCTTGATTGTTTTAGCGTTCTTGGCTACTGTCGGTGGGTTGATCAGTTTGCCAGGGAATAGTTGGTTGAATGAGTATTTAACTCCTATTTTACCCAAATTAGCCACCGCAGAACATCACTTAGGAACTACTGAATATATCTTGATGGCTATTGCTGTCGTGGGTGGATTAGTGGGAATTGGTATTGCTTACGCCAAATACATTAAACAAAATGCTGTTCCTAGTGAAGATGCAGCGATTACAGGTTTTTCTAAAGTGCTTTACAATAAATATTATGTTGATGAATTTTACGATGCTATTTTTGTAAGACCGATTAATATACTGTCTCGTTTTTTCAGAGATACTGTAGAAACGGGCTTGTCAGCTTTGGTATTTGGATTCGGAAAACTGACCAACGAAATAAGTTATCAAGGAAAGAAAGTTCAAAACGGAAGTATAGGTCTGTATCTTTTTGCCTTTGTTTTAGGCCTTTGTGCCATGGTTTCTTATTTATTTTTAGCTCAATAATTTTTCATTATGAACGTATCTCTTATTTTAATTATTCTTTTAGTTGGTGCTTTTGCAACCTTTCTTGCGGGTGATAAACTAGCTTCAAAAGTAGCATTGTTCTTTAGCTTAGCTGCTGCAGGCGCTTCTATTGTATTATTAAATCATTATAATTTAGGTGAAAATATTAGTTTCATCAATCAGTGGATCACACAGCCTAATATATCTTTTGCGCTTAAAGCAGATGGATTGTCCATGGCTATGCTTTTATTGACTACTGTTTTAACTCCTATCATTATATTTTCTTCTTTTGGGAACCAATATAAAAATTCCAAGTCATTTTATGCTTTGATTTTGTTTATGGCTTTTGCCATGGCGGGAACATTCTTGGCATCAGACGGTTTGTTGTATTATATCTTTTGGGAATTATCTTTGATACCTATTTACTTCATCGCCCTAGTCTGGGGTAACGGAGATGCAGAAGAACGTAAAAAAGCAGTTGTTAAATTTTTTATTTATACCCTAGCAGGTTCCTTGTTCATGCTAGTTGCCTTTGTTTATTTGTATCAAAAAGCGGGTAGCTTTTTAATAGAGGACTTGTACAAACTAAATTTATCTGCTGCAGAGCAATTATGGGTATTCCTTGCTTTTTTCTTGGCGTACGCCATAAAGATTCCGTTAATTCCCTTTCACACTTGGCAGGCTAATGTGTATCAAAAAGCGCCGACCGTTGGAACCATGCTTTTATCTGGTATCATGTTAAAAATGGGATTGTATAGCGTTATTCGTTGGCAATTGCCTCTGGCGCCATTGGCTGCTAAAGAATATATGTATATTTTCATCGGGCTTGGTATTGCAGGTGTGATCTACGGTTCAATCGTTGCACTAAAACAAAAAGATTTAAAGAAATTATTAGCCTATTCTTCCTTAGCTCACGTGGGTTTAATTGCTGCAGGTAGCTACACCTTGACGTTAGACGGCTTGCGTGGTGCAGTTTTACAAATGATTGCTCATGGATTTGTAGTTGTTGGATTGTTTTATACTGCGGAGATTATTTTCAGAAGATATGAAACTAGAGTACTTGCTGAAATGGGCGGTATTCGTGCACGGACTCCAAAATTCACTTCCCTATTTTTAATCTTGGTTGTGGCTTCGGTTGCGTTGCCATCTACTTTTAACTTTGTTGGAGAATTCACCGTTTTGTACAGTCTTTCTCAAATTAATATTTGGTTTGCCATTTTAGGCGGAACCACTATAATTTTAGGAGCTTATTATATGCTGAAAATGTTTCAACAGGCCATGTTAGGAGAGACCAATACACGAATATTTACGGATGTAACGAGTAATGAAGGGATAACTTTGATACTAATAATCGCCGTGTTATTCTTTTTTGGAATGTATCCAAAACCGATTATAGATTTGATCACACCAAGTCTTGAAGAAATTTTAATTCAAATAAACCGAATAAACTAAGTCAAGTAAAAAAATGAATACATTAATAGCTATAATAGGATTAGGTGTTTTATGCCTTTTATTTGAAATTTTTAATTTAAGAAAAGCCATTGTACCACTTACAATTATTGGATTGTTGGGAGTCCTTGGCCTGACCATCTCTGAATTTAATTCAACAGAAAGTTACTATAACAATATGATTGTTGTGAGTAAATTTTCGAGTACTTTTTCGTCCTTGTTTATTGTGCTTACCATTTTCTTAGTGACTTTAGGACATAATTTTTACGAAAATCACCAATCTAAAATCTCTGATTATATTGCCATAAAAATATTTTTATTGGCTGGGGCGGTGGCAATGGTTTCTTTTGGAAATCTAGCCATGTTCTTTTTAGGAATCGAAGTATTGTCTATTTCTCTTTATGTTCTTGCCGCTAGTGATCGTATGAATCTTAAAAGTAATGAAGCGGGAATGAAGTATTTCTTAATGGGATCTTTTGCTTCTGGAATCATTCTTTTTGGTATCTGTTTGATTTATGGAGCCATGGGAAGTTTTGATGTGACTGAAATCAGTGAGTTGTCACAATCAGCGGAATTGCCGGTATGGTTTCCTATTGGAATTGTGTTAGTAACGATAGGAATGTTGTTTAAAGTGGCTGCAGTGCCATTCCACTTTTGGGCTCCTGACGTATATGAAGGGTCTCCAGCCTTGACAACTGCTCTAATGAGTACGTTGGCCAAAGTAGTTGCTATGGCGACTTTATACAAATTATTATCCATAATGAATGCTGATGTTTCAGAGTCATTCAAAATTGTAATAGTTGTAATTTCTATGGCCTCGATGACCGTAGGAAATATTATGGCATTGAGACAAACAAATGTAAAAAGGATGTTGGCTTTCTCGGGTATTTCACATGCAGGATTCATGTTAATGACATTACTTAGTCTATCTACTTCAGCAGGAAGTTTGTTGTATTACGCTTCAGCGTATTCGCTATCTGGAATTGCTGCTTTCAGTGTAATCTTATACGTTTGTAAAAATAGAGATAATGAAGATGTTGTAAACTTTCATGGTTTAGGAAAAACGAATCCTTTGTTAGCGGCCATTCTCACTGCTTCTTTACTTTCTATGGCTGGTATTCCTATTTTTGCTGGATTCTTCGCTAAGTTGGTTTTATTTAGCCAAACGATTCAGGCCGGTTATCTAGCGTTAGTAATCGTAGCCGTGGTTAACTCTATTATAAGTGTGGGTTACTACTTTAAACTGATTTTGGCCATGTATTCCAAAGAGCCAAATGAAGAAAAAAAACCAACTCCATTCGTAATTTATGCAGTGGCTGTCGTTGCTATTGTTTTGAATATCGCATTAGGATTGTTTCCTTCTTTAGTGTTGGATTTATTGGTTTAAGCCAAATTTTCAAGATATTCCAAAAACCATCAATAGCAATGTTGATGGTTTTTTTATGTTCTAATGTAAACCAAATCCAAATTGTCAATTCATAATATAAATACAATACCTACTCTTTTTCCGTTTGTTTTTTGTAAATTTGTATATACAAATGATATAATTAGTACTAAAAAAAAGAAGATGGAGAATAAATTGAAAATACAGATCTGGTCGGATATTATGTGTCCGTTTTGTTATATTGGCAAAAGAAGAATAGAAGCTGCATTAGAGAACTTTGAACACAAGAAAGCGGTTGAAATTGAGTGGAAAAGTTTTCAGTTGGATGCAAGTTTTGTTGCTTCTCCGGATGACAATATGGTAACTCATTTAGCAGAGAAATATAGAAAAGACAGTGACTGGGCGCAAGGAATGCTTGATGATATGACGCAAAATGCGAAATCGGCAGGTTTGGATTTTCATTTTGAAAAGGCAGTTATGGCTAATTCATTGAACGCACATCGCTTGTTGCATTTGGCTAAAAAACACAACTTGGCAAATGACTTAGAAGAATTATTGTTCAAAGCGTACTTAACTGATGGCAAAAATATTAATGATTTAAGTACTTTGAAAGAGTTGGGAATGGAAGTAGGACTTCCAACTGAAGTCATAGACGAAGTATTACATTCTGATGCTTATGCAAAAGAGGTGCAACAGGACATCACTCAAGCACAGTCTATCGGTGTTCAAGGAGTTCCCTTTTTTGTGTTCGATAATAAATATTCAGTTTCTGGCGCACAACATGTTGAGACATTTGTAAATACGTTAGAGAAAGTTTGGGAAGAAGGTAAATTTCAAATAAATCCCATTTCGCTAAATACGACTGATGGTGACAGTTGTGGAGTTGATGGCTGTAATTAAAATAATATTATTTTAATATTTTTAATCTTTTAGTATGTAGCAAGGCTGTCCAAGAAAGGCAGCCTTTTTGCATTGTTTATAACGCTTTTGAAACCGGGAAAGAAAGTAAATTAAACTGGCTTTGCCATTTAGTTCAAACAAAAATTCCCGCTGATACGAATACCAGCAGGAATTTCAAACAAACCACTTAAACTTACAAACTATTTCCTATCTATTCGTATGGCACCATTTCCAGATACTTTGGCATCTTCAATCTTTGCTTTTGTACCGTTTGTTCTGTAATAGTAATAATCATCATCAGTGTCGTTTTGATTGTTACCATAACCATAATCGTTACGTCCATCATTGTTTTGGTTGTAGGCGTAAACTCTGCCTCCTTTTACTGATCCAACAATATCCACAATTTGACCACGACGGTTGTATATAATCTCTAGGCCTCCTACGCGCTCTAAAGCATAACGGTTGTACGTCATGTAAACAGAGCCAATTCTTTTTACACGGTCATTAGCATCGTAGTTAATGAACACATTTCCTACTTGTCTTACTCTACCTAAGTTGTCGTGCTCCACTCGTACACCATAATTTCCTTTGCGGTTTTGACCTGGTGCGCCGTGCGTTTTGTTGAAACCGTTTTTTCCTTTTGATCTATAATACAGGTCACCATTGCTTGTTGGACGTGTATTAAAATCCAATAGTCCGTCAGGAAATACATAAAACTCAATTCCTCGTTCTGTGAACACAATTGGATCATCATTTCTAAAATCTACTAGCGATTTTGTTGTTACAGAAAAAACTGTTTTTTCTGTTGCGTTGGCTATGCTACCTCCTAATACGAAGATGCTAGCAACTAAAAAGGTAATTTTTTTCATGATACTTCTATTTTGAATTTTGCCTACTCTTGAGCGTTTCGGCGTTCGCTTTTTTTACTTATTTGATTAGGTATATTCAAGTAGCATGCCAGAAATGTAAAACAAGATGTTGCGTTTCTAAATAGTGAATTCCGTTCTTGCGTCTAATTGTTTTTAAATCAGTCGTTTATTAATTTAGAAAAAGATTTAAAAATATTAGTTAAAATGTGACTTTAAGACTTTTTTAATAAAGTGGGAATGGGAATTTGGTTTCGTTTTCCTGATTTTTGGAAAACTACAAGGCGTAGATCAAAATAAATTGTGATAAAAGTGGGCATAAAAAAACCTGCTCAAACTAATGAACAGGTCGTTTCTTTATTAAAAATAGGACTTAGTGCTTTGGTGTAAAACCATCTTCACTCAATTCTCGATGCTCATAATCAGCAACCATTTCGGCTTCATAATCTACTTTCTCACCTTTAGAGAATTTAGCAATTAGTTTCTCCATGATTTCGTAAATTACTGGAACGACAATCAAGGTTAGGAACAAGGAACTTATTAATCCACCAATAATTACCCATGCCAAACCATTTTTCCATTCGGCTCCAGCTCCAGCGGCTAATGCAATTGGGAACATACCAAAAACCATTGCAATTGTTGTCATTAAAATTGGACGAAGACGCGCATGATTCGCTTGAATTAAAGCCGTTCTAATTGTTTCGCCGGCGGCTCTACGTTGATTGGTATAATCCACAAGCATAATCGCGTTCTTACACACCAGACCAATTAGCATGATCACCCCAAGAATAGTAAAGATATTCAAGGTGTTATTTGTTAGGGCTAATGCCAGTAATGCTCCAATAAACGAAAGCGGAATAGCAAATAATACTACGAATGGATGCACAAAACTGTCATACAAGGAAACCATCACAAGGTAAACCAAGATAATAGCAGCCAATAAAGCAATTCCTAAGGTTCCAAAACCTTCTGACTGGTTTTCTTGATCACCACCAAAAATGTAGTTTACACCCGTTGGTTTTTTCAGTTGATCTAATTTTTCTTGCCATTGTGAAACAATTGTTCCAGCAGCAACTCCTACGTTTTGCCCTTTTACCGTTACCGATGCCGTTTTGTCTCTACGTTCCAATTGGCTTGGACCAGAACCTTCCGTAACGGTTGCAAATTGATTTAACTTGATTTGTTGACCAGAGTCGTTGATGAAAATCAAGTTGCTTACATCAGCAATACTTTTTCTATCGAATGCATTGTATTTTATGTTGATGTCGTATTCGTATTCCCCAGCTCTGTAACGTCCATCTGTGTTTCCACTAAAAGCCGTTTGCATAGTCATCCCTACAGTTTGTAAGCTTAAACCAAGTGCAGCCATTTTATCGCGGTCTACTCTTACGTTTACCTCAGGATTTCCGTCTTCTACAGATAATTCAATCTCTGTCGCTCCTGGAATGGTACGCAATTCTTTTTCAGCAGCAATAGCGAATTGCATTGCACTGGCTACATCTGGACCGGTTACAATCAAATTCAAAGTCGCATCTTCAGCCGTTCCTAAAATACCTACTGGAACCGTTTTAACTTTTGCACCAACTAATAATTTCTCTAATTTTCGTTTTGTTTTTGCGGCATATACATTTGCAGGTTCATCGCGCTGGTCTAATCCAACCATTTTCACGTTGATTTCTGATTTGTAGGCTGTTGCTTGCGAAGCGCCAAGCCCACCACTGATTTGACCTACAATAGTAAACTGGCTATGAATAAAAGCTTCTTTTTCTAAAAACGCTTCTGCTTTTTGCGTCATAAAGTTGGTTTGTTCCAGCGAAGCATCTTTTGGCATTTCGATTTGAACTAAAAACTCTCCACTGTCTGAGGCTGCAAAGAATTCGCCACCAATAAATCCGGCAGGGACTAAGGCAACCGAACTAAAAAATAAAACTAAAACAATGGCAAGTGTTGTTTTATAATGATCCAAGGACCACGTTAACAATCCAGAAATCCAGTTGATGAAACGGGTTAAGTAACTTTCAAATCCAAGAATAACTCTTCCGAAAAAGTTTTTACCTTCAATATGTTCTAGTTTTCCGTATCGCGATGACAACCAAGGAATAATAGTAAACGAAGCAACCAACGATAATAAAGTAGATATAATTACAGTTACACAAAATTGCGTAATGATATTAGAAACCAGACCAGAACTCAATGCAATGGGTAAAAATACCACCACAATTACAAGTGTAATCGATACTACAGTTCCACCTATTTCGGCTGTACCATCATAGGCCGCACGCACTTTGTTTTTACCCATTTCCATGTGCCTGTAAATATTTTCAAGAACCACGATGGCATCATCCACAAGAATACCTACAACGAGGGACAATCCTAATAAACTCATTAAGTTCAGGGTATATCCCATTAAATAAATTCCAATAAAAGTGGCAATTAATGAAGCTGGAATCGACACCATTACAATCAGCGAGTTTCTAATGCTGTGCAAGAAAAATAACATCACTAAGGCCACTAAAAGTACGGCTATAAGTAAATCGTGTACTACCGCATCTGCAGCTTCAAGAGTGAAAACGGTACTGTCTTTTGCTATTTCTAATTTTAACCCATCGGCTTTATAGTCCGTTTCTAGTTTAGCAATTGTTTTTACCAATTCTTCGCTTACCGCAACGGCATTGGCATCTGATTGTTTTATGATTTGTAATATAATCGCACTTTTCTGATTGACACGTGCCACTTTTTCAGTGATTTTCTGCGTATCTTGAACATCGGCAATCTCACGTAAACGAACTTGAATTCCGTTTTTTGAAGATACAATTAGATTTCTTAGCTCCTCAACATTCTTGTATTTTCCAGCCAAACGGATTAATATTTTTTGCTCTCTCGTTTGAATATTTCCTGTTGGGAAATCCAAGTTCGAGGATAAAATATTTTGTTGTACCTGTGGAACCGAAAGGCCATAAGCCTGCATTTTTACCGCATCAAGATTGACTTGAATTTCTCTTTCTTGTCCACCCGTAATAGTTACTTGTGCCACACCTTGAACTCTTGAAAGTACGGGTGCTAATTTTTTATCTACTAAGTCGTAAAACTCAACTTCGTCCATTTTGCCGTTGGCACCAATAGTCATAATTGGTAAATCGCTCAAAGAGAATTTATTTAAAGAAGGGGCTTGCGCATCATCTGGTAAATCATTTATGATCGCATTGATTTTGCGTTGTGCATCGTTCATCGAAATGTTAACATCAGCATTAGAGGTTAATGTAATAGCAACTGTTGACAAACTTTCAAATGACTTGGAGTCAATTTTCTTTATGTTTTCTAACGAAGAAATCGCGTCTTCGATTTTCTTAGTAACGGTATTTTCGACTTCGCTTGGCGATGCACCGGGATAAACGGTTGCAATCGAAATTACGTTTGTTTCAAATTTAGGAATCAATTCGTAGCCCAATTGGCTGTAACTGAACAGTCCTCCTAAAGTTAGTATCGTAAATAACACGATGACCAATGAGGGACGTTTTATGGATATTTCTGCTAATTTCATGTTTTTATCTGGCTTATGCTTTAAGCTTTAGGCTTTGAGCTGTTTCTTTATGACTTTAAGACTTTCGGCTTTAAGACTTATTTTATAACATCCACTTTAGATCCCTCTTGAAGGTTGATTTGACCGGTAACAATTACCGTTTCGCCATCTGAAAGGCCGTTTAGAATTTCAACTTTGTCACCAAGAATTCTCCCAGCTGTTACTGACTTAAGTTTAGCAGTTCCATTTTCGATTACAAATATTTCGTTGCTGCTTACACTTCCCACAAAAGCATTTCTAGGAACAACCATTAACAATTGTCTTTGTTGACTAGCGGTAAAAGCAGCTGTTCCATACATTCCAGCTTTTAGGTCATTGGAAGCAGTATTAGCAATTTCAATCTCTACAGGAAAGTTTAAATTGGAATCTGATTTTGGAGCAATAAAGGTAATTTTTCCAGAGAATTGAGCATCTGGATACACACTAGCGGTAACGCGAATTGAATTGCCTAATTTTAAACCTGCCACTTGATTTTCATTGACATTTACTTGCAGTTTCAATTTGGAAACATTTACAATGTCAAATAAAGGAGTTCCAGCGCCAAGAACGGATCCTGGTTCCACATATTTTTTATTCACAATTCCGTTGATTGTGGCTTTGATATTGGTATCCCCAATGTTTATTTTTGCTTGCTGTAATCTTGATTTTGAAGTTACTAAGCTCAATTTAGCTTGGTCTAATTGTTGTTTAGTAACTCCGCCTGTTTTGAAGGCATTTTCAAAGCGACCAAAATCCGTCAACGCATTTTGATACGAAGCTTGTGCCGTTTGTAAGTCAGCTGATATTTGCTCACTTCTTACAATCGCTAAAGTTTGACCTACTCGCACTCTGTCGCCTTCATCAACGAGAACACGGACTACTCTTCCTGATTTCTCAGCAGAAAAACTCAATTCTTGTAACGGTGCAAAATTTCCGTTTGCTAAAAAATCAAGTGAAACTTCTTCCGTTTTTACCGTAGCTACTTTAACAGAAATACTAGCGTTTTTCTCTGCAACGATAGCCGTTTTTGCCTCGTTTTCCTTTTTGTTATTCGTTAAAACGTATGCGATGATGCCTAAAGTGGCTACAATTAATACTATGGTTAGTATGCTTTTTTTCATTTTGTTAGTTATTTATAAGTGTTTTTAATTCTCCTTTTGATTTGATTAATTGTATTTCTGCTAGTTTGTAGTCTAATATCGCTGATGTATAGTTGTTTTGTGCTTCAGTCAAGGCGTTTTCTGCGTCTAGCAAATCAGTCAATGAGGCTAATCCTTGTACATAATTATTTCTTGTATTATCCAAAACTTGCTTGGCTAATTGCGCATTTTCTTTTTGATTAGTAATTGTCGTTAAGCTGTTGTCAATTTGAGTTTTTGCATTGGCGAAAGCCAAGTCTAGCGATAATTTAGTATCTACCAAGTCTTCTTTTATCGAACGCAAATCAACATCAGCTTGTCTCACTTTGGCACGAGTTCCAAATCCTGTAAAAATGGGTACTTTTAAATTCAAACCAATGGAAGAGAAATCAGACCAATATACGCCGTCAGCTGGTTTTCCACCAATAGGCATTTTAGGCCCTTGACCAATGTAATTGTATCCAGCGCTCAATGATAAAGTAGGATAATAACCGGCTTCGATTGCCTTTTTTTGATAGGTCAAAAGTTGTTCTTGCTTTTTCAAAAGTAAAAATTCCGATCTGTTCGCTGTATTGGGAGTTTCTGATAACGATTGTGGACTCACTTCAAATTCCGTTTGTGGGATCACGATTTGAGTTTCTATGGGCATTCCCATGTAAAATTTCAGCGCGTTTTCTTGAATTTGTACGGCATTCAATACTTGCTGGCGTTGCGTGCTGATGTTTGAAATTTTTACTAGAATTCGATCTAGATCAATTTTTTTGGCCAGACCATTATCGTATTGCCCTTTGATGATGTTTTTTACTTTGTTGGTATTTTTAAACGTGCTGTCAATAACCGTAAGTTTTTGTCGTTGTACATATACTTGATAGTAGTTATTCGCCACACGCTCAATTACTTGTTCCTCTGTTAATTGTTCATTGATTTGGTAAAACTCTCTAGTCGATTTAGCCGCTTTCAAACCCGTAAAAACCGTTTGGTCAAATAGGGCTTGTGTCAATGAAACACCAGCGGTAGAAATCCAAGGTTGGCCAAAAGCAGCTTGAATCGTAGTTCCTGGCTGTCCAAATCCTGCTCCATCAATAACGGTTGTTTGTAGTACAGGGTTGTACGTCAAATTGCCATTTGCCGAGATTTGAGGTAAAGCTCTAGAACGTACCTCTTGAATTTGATATTCGCTGTTCTCTACTTTGAGTTTTGCTTTTTTAGCATCGGCTTTGTTCTCTAAGGCGTAGTTTATGGCTTCTTTCAGTGTAAGCGATTTTACTTCTTGTGCATTGGCACCCAGCGCAAATGAAAGAATTATTAAAAGAATTGTTTTTTTCATTGTTATGTAATTGGATTAAGTAAGTTTTTTTCTAATTCGGTAATTCCTTTTTCTGTAGCCATTGCCCTTGTATGGTATTCTAGTGCGTCATATTCAAGTACGTAAGCTTCCCTTTCTGACGGCGTGTTTTCGTTAATACTGAAAATTAAGTAATAATAAAACTTTACATACGCTTCTACATTTAGCCCTTCTCTGTACAATCCTTGTGCAATTCCTTTTTCGATGTTTTGTCTAAAACAAAACTCACATTCGTCGATTTGAAACTTAATGTTGTTTTTGTAAACTTCTGGGTAATGCTTCTTTAGTTGATAAATTGGGGAGCTTTCCGATGATTTAAACATGTTATCAAACATGCGCCTGAATTCAAAATTTTCCTCAATAGCATTGTAGTTTTTAGAAATTACTTCATCTATAAGTTCATGCACTTCTTTGTGAATGACTTGAACACTTTCCTCAATCAACAATTCTTTATTGGCAAAGTATTTATAGATTGTTTTTTTTGAAATACACATTTCACTAGCAATATCATCCATAGTAATACTCTTGAAACCTAATTTCAAAAACATCTCTTTTGCTTTGAATATAATTTTCTCTTTCATTTTTTTGTGCTGAAATAAATTCAGTGTTTTTTCATTAGGTTAAAATTCAACGCTTTAAAATTTTAAAATAGAGTACAAATGTACAAAGGAAACTTTAGACACTAAAATAGTTTCCGATAAATTTGTAATTATTTAACTTTTTCTTAAGCTTGTCACTTTACACTGTAAATTCCAAGTTAGCAATCAGTTTAATGTCCTGACCCAAAGCCAAGCCGCTATTTTGATTGAAGGAATTAAAGGTTAGGTCAAAATCCTTACGGTTAATTTTTCCAGTTATTTCAAATGCTGCTTTTTTATCACCGTTGTATGCATTTATCCCAATAAATTCTGCGTCTAATTCAACTGCTTTAGTAATGTTCTTAATCGTTAAATTTCCTTTTAAAAAATTTATGTTTTTTGTTACTTTTTCGAATGAAGTAGATTTAAAGCTAATGATGGGATATGCAGTGACATCAAACAAATCTTTCATTTTTAAATGAGAGTCAATCTGCTCTAGTTTAGCATCTTTAGTATTGACATCCAAAAAAAATTCAATCGAGGCATCTTTGATTTCATTGTTTTCAATATCAATGTGGCCGTTAAATTTGTTTATTGATCCTGCTAAATAAGCAATTATCGAATGTCTCATTTTAATCAAAACATCAGATTGATTGGAGTCAATGGTCCACTTGGTTTTCATAATTCGTTGGGTGTAGTAAAGGTAAACGATGCTTACACTTGCTTAAAAGATAATATTAGGGTTTTGAATGGTAAAGTTCGGATGCAAATGTAAGATGGAAACTTTGAATACCAAAATAGTTTCCAATGTATTTTGATTTATTTAACATTTGATACTGAAACGGAGTTTGTAATGCAAATTGAATACTGTAAATTAGCCGAAAAATTTGTTCTATGCATACCATTTATCAGTATCAGGAGTTTCTTTCAGCGTATTTACAATCACAATATGAAACCAAAGAGCCTAGAAATTTATACGAGCCCATTCATTATATCTTGGATCTCGGCGGCAAAAGAATTCGTCCAGTCCTCACATTAATGACCGCGGAGATTTTTGATGCAGATTATAAGGAAGCACTTCCGGCAGCATTGGCCGTGGAAGTTTTTCATAATTTCTCCTTAGTTCATGATGATATTATGGATGATGCGCCTTTGCGAAGAGGACAAGAAACGGTACATGAAAAATGGAATTTAAATACTGGGATTTTATCTGGAGATGCGATGCTAATCTTGGCATACCAATATTTCGAGCAATATGAACCAACTGTTTTTAGAGATTTAGCAAAATTATTTAGTAAAACAGCACTTGAAGTTTGCGAAGGACAACAATGGGACGTTGATTTTGAAAAACGAAATGATGTTACTATTGCGGAATACCTAAAAATGATTCAATATAAAACAGCCGTTCTCGTTGCTGCAGCCATGAAAATGGGAGCTATTATTGCTGAAACTTCTGTTGAAAACGCTAATTTAATATATGACTTCGGTCTGAATTTAGGTTTGGCTTTTCAATTGCAGGATGATTTTCTGGACGCTTTTGGCAATCCAGAAACCTTTGGAAAGCAAGTGGGTGGCGATATTATAGAAAACAAGAAAACATATTTGTATCTTAAAGCAGTTGCTTTTTCAAAACAAGAGGAAGCAGAGGAATTGAAAAACTTATTTTCTATCCAGCCTGAGGACAGTACCGAAAAAATAGCACGTGTAAAAACGTTGTTTGATACATCGGGTGCTTCAAAAGCAACACAGGATGCGATACAAGATTTTACGTTGAAGGCTTTTCAAACTTTGGATCAAATGAATATTAGTGCCGATAAAAAGGAAATGCTAAAAGCGTTTGGACAAAGATTGATGGGAAGAAAAGTATAAATTGTAGACTTTTGACTTTAGATTTCAGCAATAGTACATTTGTTATTTAGAAATAATTTCTGCAAATCGAAAAGTCCACTAATAAAAAGAGCCATTACTTAAATAGATAGTCTTGTTTCTGTAATCAAAAATTAAGGCTATTTATGCAAATCTGAAATCTACAATCGTTAATCTACAATCTGAAATCAAATGTTTATAGTTCCAAAAAATACCGATTTATTGCTTACCGAAGCTGAAGGTGAAAATTTATATTTGAAATTAATTGAACAAATAAACAAGGATTTCAATTTGGCTAATGAAGCAATCGACCTTGCCTTGAGCAGTACTCCAGAGGAATTGAAAATGCAGTTGCATGAAAAAATTTACCGACTTATTCAGTACAAGTTTGCCGAATATCTCAATTTGCTTTATATCATAGATGTATCCGAAGAGGAAATAAAAAAACTAGACGGTTCTGATTTAGTTATCCTCGCTGAGCAAGTTGCCTTTTTAATTTTGAAAAGAGAATGGCAAAAAGTATGGTTTAGAAATAAGTATTAGTTATTGCAATTCCTTTTTTAAGATTGTTTTGTTCCACAATTCACTTCCGTTTGCATCAAATAAAGTAAGTTTCATTTGTCGGTTTTCTTGGTTACCCAAAAAGGAGATGGTACCAAAATTATGCTGTACAAAGGCACTTCCGGGAACTTTGTATTTATTATCTTCACTTAAAACCTTTTGAGAGGCAACACCAGATGTTAATGGAGAAACGGTCCAGTCATAAATGGGATAACTGTTATTTCTAGGTAGCATTGACATTTCAGCAAAATGCCTGTCCCCACTTAAAAAGAAAATACCTTTAATCTTATTCGCTGTAATTTCTTGGAGTAGTTTTTCTTTTTCTTCTGGAAAATGGCTGTAGTTTTCACTATCGAGTACGGTGTTTAAAATTTGGCCACCAATAACCACTATTTTAAAACTCGCCTCCGATGCGCTTAATGCGTCAATTAACCATTCAAACTGCGTGGTGCCTAACATTGTTTTAGCTCCTGTAATTCGGGCTTCCGGTGACCTGAAAAACCGTCCGTCGATTAGAAAAAACTGTGCGTCTCCCCATGTAAAAGTAGAGAAAACACCTTCGTTTTGATTTGGATTCATTCCGTAGTATTTATTCGCCCAAAAATCTTTAAAAGCTTTTTGAGTACTTTGTTTGTTATAAAAGCTACGGTCACTGTTGTCTGGTCCATAATCATGATCGTCCCAAATAGCAAAATTTTGAGTTTTTGCTAGTAAAGGCTGAATTTCCTTAATCGATCTAGAGTGTGTATTTCTGTGATAAATCCCCGTTTTACTGTCCCAATCCGATTCTCTTAAATAGGTGTTGTCTCCGCCCCAAATCATGATATCTGGATTTTTTTTAGCAATGCTTTCAAAGATGGTGTATCCGCTACCATAAGGTTTTCCTGGCCTATCGAGTTCGGGTTCGTTAATATACATGCAACTGCCAAAAGCAATTGTAAAATCAGGAGCGTCCTTGCGCCATTCCCATAATTTTTTTGATGAAAAAGAAGTTTCGTAAGGCAAGATTATTTTTTTGTTATCTATGAAAACAGTGTACTTGTATTTTTTGCCAGGTTGTAATTGGTCTAAAATAATATGATAGGTATATCCAACCTCCTTTGAACTAGTGTAATTCTCAGAATGAAAGACTTTAGACGGATTGTCAGTTGTAGAGTATTCTACTTTGATAGTAGCGTTTTTATTGGTTTGAAGCCAAATGACAGCTTCTTTCATTTCACAATAGCCTACCATAGGGCCAGATTGTAAAATAGAGTTTTGCGCAAAACTTAAATTTATAAATAAAATTGAAAGTAAAAATATGATTTTTTTCATGGGATGTATTTAAAAGTAGAATCTGATAAAAGGCATAAATGCGCTGCCGTATATATTGTTTTTATCCGTCAAAACATTGTAACGGGCGCCAATTGTGGCATTTCCAGATCGATAACCAGCGCCTATAAATAATGCTGTATTCCAGTAATTTTCTGAATTGCTATTGGATCCATCTAAATTTACATTCACTCTTAATTGTTCTAGTTCAGCCGAAAGTTGGATTTCAGGTAGGGGATTAAAAAGACCTATTACACTTCCTCCATATAAATGCGAAGCGTAAAAATCCTTTTGTTTTAAATATTTGTACTGTAACCCAACACCTAAAGCGACATATTCATTGAAATTATAAATGACACTTGGCGCCACTGAAATATCGGTATAGCCTGAGCCAAAACCTAAGCCGATACCACCTCCAAATTGTACATTTCTCCAAAACTGATTTTCCAATTGCACAGGCACATCATTTTGTTGTGCAAAGAGACAACTTGAAAAAAACACAGTGATTATCACCAAAAATGATTTGGAATAATTCAAAAAGCAATTCTTTGTCATAAGTTTCTAGTTTTTTAACAATATTCAATGTAAAAGTATCTTAAAATAAATTAGAAATTTATTGTATTATCGTACTTTTGCGAAACTATTTTAACAAAAAAGGTATATTCACTAAACATTATGGATAGGTTTTCATTTTTAAACGCAGCACACACAGAATTTTTCGCACAATTATACGATCAATATTTAGAGAATCCAGATAGCGTAGAGCCAAGTTGGAGAAGTTTTTTTCAAGGTTTTGACTTTGGGATGACGACTTACAATGAGGAAAATCCGGTCGAACAAATAGCAAATTTTGCCTCTAATAATACAGATGTAAGCTTGGTCTCTGATAAACTTCAAAAAGAGTTCAATGTATTGAAATTGATTGATGGATATCGTTCCCGCGGCCATTTGTTTACTAAAACAAATCCGGTTCGAGAAAGACGTACTACATCGCCAACACTTGAAATCACTAATTTTGGACTTTCCTCCACAGATTTGAACACTGTGTTTGACGCCGCAAAGGCCATTAATAGACAACCGTGTACCCTTCAGGAAATTATAGCTCACCTTGAAACTATATATTGTCAGCATATTGGGGTGGAGTACATGTACATCCGCAAGCCAGAAATTGTAGAATGGATTCAGAAAAAATTAGGGGTCAACGACAATCAGCCTAATTTTTCTTCAGATGAAAAAAAATCAATTCTGAATAAATTGAACCAAGCTGTTTCTTTTGAAAACTTTTTGCACACAAAATATGTAGGTCAAAAACGTTTTTCACTTGAAGGTGGAGAATCAATTATTCCAGCTTTGGATGCTTTAATAGAAAAAGCAGCTGAAAAAGGGGTAGAACAATTTGTAATGGGAATGGCACACCGTGGTCGGTTGAATGTTTTGGCCAATATTTTTGGCAAGTCAACGCAAGACATTTTCGGCGAGTTTGACGGTAAAGATTACGATCAAGAATATTTTGATGGGGATGTAAAGTACCACTTGGGGCTAACGGCTGATAAAGTAAGTAGTACAGGTAAAAAAATCAATATTAATTTGGCTCCTAACCCTTCGCACCTTGAAACAGTAGGTGCTGTAATCGAAGGAATCACAAGGGCAAAACAAGACAAATACTTCCCAAATGATTTCTCTAAAGTATTGCCAATCGCCGTTCACGGGGATGCCGCAATTGCAGGTCAGGGAATTTTGTATGAAATTGTACAAATGGCGCAACTGGACGGTTATAAAACAGGTGGTACCATTCATATTGTAATTAATAATCAAGTAGGATTTACCACTAATTACCTTGATGCACGGTCATCTACCTATTGCACGGATATTGCTAAAGTAACGCTTTCTCCAGTGCTGCACGTAAATGCAGATGACGCTGAAGCCGTAGTACACGCCATGTCATTTGCATTGGATTTTAGAATGGAATTTGGTCGCGATGTGTTTATTGATTTATTAGGGTATAGAAAATACGGGCACAACGAAGGGGATGAACCTCGTTTTACACAACCCGTATTGTATAAAATCATTGCTAAACACAAAAATCCAAGAGATATTTACATGGAAAAATTACTTGCAGATGGAGTAATTGACAACACTTTTGTAAAAGGATTAGAGCACGAATACAAATCAAAATTAGAGGTGAATTTAGAAGAATCTCGCAAGAAGGATGTAACCATAATTACGCCATTCATGAAAAATGAATGGAAAGGTTTCGAGCAAGTTTCTGATGTTGAAATGCTAAAAAAAGTAGATACTACGTTCCCCATAGCTGGTCTTACGGAGGTGGCAAATGCTATTTGTAACCTACCTGCAGATAAAAAATTCATCAGCAAAATTCAAAAACTGATCAATGATAGAAAAACAATGTTTTTCGAAACGAACAAGTTGGATTGGGCTATGGCCGAACATTTAGCTTATGGTTCCTTGTTAAAAGAGGGATATGATGTTCGTATTTCCGGACAAGATGTGGAGCGCGGGACCTTCTCTCACCGTCATGCGGTTGTTAAAGTAGAAGATTCAGAAGAGGAAGTAACATTGATCAGTAGCCTAGAAGGTGCAACGGGTAAATTTAATATATTCAATTCACTTTTATCTGAATATGGTGTTTTAGGATTTGATTATGGTTATGCCTTGGCCAATCCAAATACCCTTACCATTTGGGAAGCTCAGTTTGGAGATTTTGGTAATGGAGCCCAAATCATGATTGACCAATACATCTCTTGTGGAGAAGATAAATGGAACAACCAGAACGGAATTGTTTTGTTGTTGCCTCATGGATATGAAGGACAGGGAGCAGAGCATTCTTCTGCTAGAATGGAGCGCTTTTTACAACTTTGTGCCAGACATAATATGTATGTTGCCGATTGTACAACACCAGCCAACTTCTATCACTTGCTAAGAAGACAAATGAAAACAACTTTCCGTAAACCACTTATTGTATTTACACCAAAAAGTTTGTTGCGTGATCCAAGAGTGGTTTCTACAGTTGAAGAGTTTGCAACGGGTACTTTTCAAGAAACTTTTG
This sequence comes from Flavobacterium fryxellicola, assembly GCF_900143245.1. Lineage (GTDB taxonomy): Bacteria > Bacteroidota > Bacteroidia > Flavobacteriales > Flavobacteriaceae > Flavobacterium > Flavobacterium fryxellicola. Next base: position 256,000 of record NZ_FRDK01000001.1, on the reverse strand, counting down.
ATGACAGTACGGTGAATAAAGAGGAGGTAAAAACACTAGTTTTCTGTACCGGAAAATTCTACTACGACATTACCGCTGAAAGAGAAAATCTTGGTAGAAATGATGTAGCGGTAGTCAGAATCGAACAATTATTTCCATTGCCTGTGGAGCAATTAAAAGATATTATTGCTAAATATCCAAATGCTGACGATTATGTTTGGGCACAAGAAGAGCCTAAAAATATGGGAGCCTATAGTTTCATGTTGATGAATTTCGATTTAGTAAAATGGAGATTAGCATCGTTAAAAGCATACGCAGCTCCTGCCTCAGGAAGTTATACAAGAGCAAAACGCCGTCAGGCAGATGCTTTACGAATGATTTTTGATAAAAATTTGTACAGATAGTCATTGCGGTAAACGAAGCAATCGCATCAAAATAGATATTTTTAGGAGCTATTTCCTGCTGTTCACTATATCTTTTTCTCCGCTGAAAAAAGCGGAAGAAAAAGGATGCCGTTGCCATCAGGGCTAAAAAATAGCACATATAACAAACATAGATTGTTTCAGAACAATTTAAAACTTAAAATTCATAATTTAAAATAATAGAACATGATTTTAGAAATGAAAGTCCCATCACCGGGGGAATCTATAAAGGAAGTTGAAATTGCAACTTGGTTGGTAAAAGATGGAGATTATGTAGAGAAAGACCAAGCCATTGCTGAGGTTGATTCTGATAAAGCAACATTAGAATTGCCTGCAGAAGCCAGCGGAATCATTACTTTGAAAGCAGAAGAAGGCGATGCTGTAGCAGTAGGAGCAGTCGTTTGTCATATTGATACCGACGCAGCTAAACCCGCAGGTGACGCAGCCGTTGCAGAAGCCCCAAAAGCAGAAGCCCCAAAAACAGAAGCTAAAGTTGAAGCACCGAAAGCGGCTCCAGTAGCTCCAGCAGCAACTTATGCCGCAGGAACACCTTCTCCAGCAGCAAGAAAAATATTAGAGGAAAAAAACATAACGCCAGCTTCCCTTTCAGGAACTGGAAAAGACGGACGAATAACTAAAGATGATGCTGTAAATGCAGTGCCTTCAATGGGAACTCCTACAGGTGGTTCTCGTGGAACGGAGCGTACTAAATTATCTATGTTGCGTCGTAAAGTAGCGGAGCGATTGGTTGCTGCTAAAAACGAAACGGCCATGTTGACTACGTTCAACGAAGTGAACATGACCCCAATCAATTTGATTCGTAATGAATACAAAGATGCGTTTAAAGCAAAGCATGGTGGAGTAGGTTTAGGATACATGTCTTTCTTTACCAAAGCAGTAACCAGAGCCTTAAAATTATTTCCAGATGTAAACTCTATGATGGATGGTGATCACAAAATTGCGTTCGATTTTTGCGACATTTCCATTGCGGTTTCCGGACCTAAAGGTTTAATGGTTCCTGTAGTTCGTAATGCTGAAAACCTTACTTTCCGTGGCGTTGAAGCTGATATTAAAAGATTAGCGATCAAAGCACGTGATGGCCAAATCACAGTTGATGATATGACAGGTGGAACTTTTACGATTACCAATGGTGGTGTTTTTGGAAGTATGTTGTCTACTCCAATTATCAATCCGCCGCAATCAGGAATTTTGGGAATGCACAATATTATTGAACGTCCAATTGCCGTAAACGGAAAAGTGGAAATTCACCCAATGATGTACGTAGCGCTCTCTTATGATCACCGAATTATTGACGGTCGTGAGTCTGTAGGTTTCTTAGTGGCTGTGAAAGAAGCTTTAGAGAATCCTATGGAATTGCTGTTAGATAACAACCCTAAAAAAGCATTCGAATTGTAATTTTATATTATAAACCTATGAGGTTTTCGAAACCTCATAGGTTTTTTACAAATAAAAATCCCAAACTCCTTAAATTGGAATTTGGGATTTTTATTTTTTGAGATTTCTATTGTTTCAACAAATACAAACAATGGTTGTAATAGTCTACAATCGCTTTGCCTTTCATCAAAATGTCAGCTCCTATAATTCCATGCACTGGTTTGGACTTATGTTGCACTAACGCTTCATTGACGTGAGACAAATCAAAAATTACAAGTTCAAAGTTTGTATCTTTCCATGAACCAAGTTGTAATTGATTTTTTAAAGCGAGTTGCGTGGTCATTCCAGTTGCACCTGCTCCTGAAGCTTTAGTCTTAGATTTTTTAGCTTCTAAGAGAAATAAATCAACACTCTCAAATCCCACACAACTGTTTGACGCTCCAGTGTCCAAAATAAAATTACCAACCACACCATTAATTTTTGCTCTTATTAAAAGATGCTGTGTTTTAGTGATTTTAAATTTTACTTTTTTATAATTTTCCTTTTTAAGGACAGTGTGGAGGTTTTTCATTTAAGCTGAATTTATTTCAGTAACTTTTTTATGTTTCGCAAAGATACATGGAGTTTGTGAAGGAATCCAACGAATCTTTTTAAAACCATTTTTTCGCCAACTTTTATTCTTGTAATTTTGTGTCCTTAAACGATACACTTGGAAACAAAAGTAATACTTACCGATACCCACACACACCTGTACAGCGAAGAATTTGATCAAGACCGAGATGAAATGATACAGCGTGCGCTTGATGCTGGTGTTTCGCGTTTTTTTATTCCCGCAATCGATTCTACCTGTACTGAATTGATGTATGATTTGGAAAAAAAGCATCCTGATACTGTATTCTTGATGATGGGTTTGCATCCCACTTATGTTAAAGATAACTATCTTGAAGAGGTACAGCATGTGGAAAACGAATTGGCCAAAAGAAAATTTTATGCGATAGGCGAAATCGGAATCGATTTATATTGGGATAAAACCCATCTTAAGGAGCAGCAAATTGCTTTCAAAAGGCAAATACAACTAGCGAAAGACTATAAATTACCCATTGTTATCCATTGTCGAGACGCATTTGATGAAATATTTGAAATTTTAGAGGAAGAAAAATCACCTGAATTATTTGGTATTTTTCATTGTTTTTCGGGTACGCATGAACAGGCATTACAGGCGATTTCGTATAATATGAAGCTAGGAATAGGCGGTGTAGTAACTTTTAAAAATGGAAAGATCGACCAGTTCTTGAAGCAAATTGATTTACAGCACATTGTTCTAGAGACGGATTCTCCTTATTTAGCTCCTATTCCGTATCGAGGCAAAAGAAATGAAAGTAGTTATATTGTGAAAGTGGTGGCCAAGTTATCCCAGATTTATGATCTGTCGGAAAATGAAATCGCTAGTATAACTACGGAGAATTCTAAAGCTATTTTTGGGATTTAAAACAGAATTCACATTATTTTGATATTTTTTTTGTTCATTTGCCATCATAAAAATTGAGAACCCCAATGCAGAAATTTGACGCTATTCGGCCATTTTATAATTCCGAGATAAACGAAGCACTTCAGAATGTTGTTAATCATCCAATGATGAAAGCATTGATGAATTTTACTTTTCCTGGCGTAGCAGACGAAGTTTGGAAAGAGCAACTTCGAAAAACACATTCTATTCGAGATTTTCAGTGTAATTTCATTTATCAATCCGTGCAAAGAGTATTGGAAAAAAGCTCTGATGGTTTGACGACTTCTGGTTTTGAAAACTTACAGCCAAACACCTCTTATTTGTTCATTTCGAACCATCGTGATATTCTTTTGGATACCACATTATTGAACACGGCACTCTTTGAGCATGGTTTAGTGATGACTGCTTCAGCAATTGGAGATAATTTAGTCAAAAAATCATTTTTGAATACATTAGCGAAACTAAATCGGAACTTTCTGGTGCAGCGGGGCTTAACGCCAAGGGAAATGTTGCAAAGTTCAAAGCTGCTCTCCGAATATATTGGTGATTTATTACTTCACGAAAATCGTTCGGTTTGGATCGCACAACGCGAAGGTAGAACGAAAGATGGCAAAGACGAAACCAATCCTGGTATTTTAAAAATGCTAGGAATGGGCTCAGATGAAAAGAATTTGATGGATTATTTCAGAAAAATAAAAATTGTACCCGTCTCTATTTCATACGAATATGATCCTACTGATGCTTTGAAAATGCCACAACTAATGGCTGAAGCCAATAATGAAGTATACATCAAAGAAAAAAATGAAGATTTCATGACTATTCTTAGTGGTGCCTTAGGGCAAAAGAAACGAATTCACATTCATGTAGGGAAAGTTCTCGATACTGAAATAGATGGAATTAAAGCCGAAAATGACAGTACAAATAAGCAGATAGTTGCCGTAGCACAAGTAATTGATGATGCCATATTAGGGAATTACGAGTTGTGGCCTACCAATTTTATTGCGTATGATATCGTACATAAAACGAACCGCTGTTCGCATTTATACACTGAAAATGAAAAATCATTATTCGAACGCCGACTAGAAATGCGCATTGACCATGATAATCCAGTGGCTTTGGATGGTTTTCTGGCCATGTATGCCAATCCAGTTGTGAACAAGTTAAAATACCACGATGTTGTATAAAGCTAAAATACTTTTGATCTACACCGGTGGAACCATTGGGATGAGGAAAGATTTTGAAACAGGAGCGCTGAAAGCATTTAATTTTAGTAAATTATTACAGCGAATTCCAGAATTGAAACAATTGGACTGTGAAATAGAAACTATTTCGTTCGAAAATCCCATCGACTCTTCCAATATGAATCCTGAAGAATGGTCTAAAATAGCTGCTATTATTGCCGATAATTATGTAGAATTTGATGGGTTTGTTGTATTGCACGGGTCAGATACCATGTCTTATTCCGCATCAGCATTAAGTTTTATGCTCGAAAATTTAGCAAAGCCAGTTATTTTTACGGGTTCTCAATTGCCAATTGGAGACTTGCGTACTGATGCTAAAGAAAACCTAATCACTGCAATTCAAATCGCTTCGTTACGAGATAATGAAGGGCCTGTTATCAACGAAGTATGTCTCTATTTTGAATATAAATTATACAGAGGCAATCGAACTACAAAGATAAATGCGGAACATTTCAAAGCATTTACATCTCCAAATTATCCTGAATTGGTCGAATCTGGAGTGCATTTAAATTTGAATCCAGAATTGTTTTTGCCTAAAAATATAAATAGGGAATTTATTGTACATAAAACCTTAGATACTAATGTGGCTATTATAAAAATGTTTCCAGGTATCAGCGAAGCCGTTTTATCCGCTATTCTAGGTATTCCGGGTCTTAAAGGAATTGTTTTAGAAACCTATGGAGCTGGAAATGCCCCTACCGAAGATTGGTTTTTACACGTATTAAAAAAAGCAATCTCCGAAGGTTTACATATAATCAATGTGACACAATGTTCCGGCGGAAGTGTGAACATGGGACAATATGAAACCAGCACCGGAATGAAAGAAATAGGAGTGATTTCTGGAAAAGACATCACTACCGAAGCAGCAATAACAAAATTAATGTTTTTATTGGGTCAAAAAACAGAAGCAAAAGACTTTAAAGACGTCTTTGAAACTTCTTTACGAGGTGAAATCGCATAATATTGATTTTTTACTTTCGAAACTCATTTTTTTTCTTGTTCTTTGCAGCCTTAATAAAATAGAGAGGTGGCCGAGTGGCTGAAGGCGCACGCTTGGAAAGCGTGTATATGGCAACATATCGAGGGTTCGAATCCCTTCCTCTCTGCAAAGAAAAAATGCTTCCTGAAAGGGGAGCATTTTTTGTTTTAAAGCGGGACAAACGTTTTAGTTTGACTATGCTTTAAAACAAAAAAGGGTCAGGCTTGCAAAGCCAAGCATTATTTCTTTGTGGGACGCCCTCTGTGGGATCAACGGAGTTAATCCCTAATTTAAGCAGGGCAAACGTTTTATTTTGACAACGCTATAAAAAAGGATCTGGCATGAAAGGATAAGCATTTATTTCATTGTGAGACACCCACTCTGGGATCAACGGAGTTAATCCCTACTTTAAAATTAAAATAGCGTTACAAACTTTTTAGTTTGACTACGCTATAAAACAAAAAAGGATCTGGCATGCAATGCCAAGCAGCGATTTCGTTATGAAACTACCTATGTGGGATCAACGGAGGTAATGCCTTGCCCAGTGCTAATAGAAGTTATCTCCATCATTTTATATCAGATTTTTTTTAAAGTATAAAAGTAAAAGTTTATTTGTCTATAAACCACTTTAAAAAACCGTCAAAATCCTATATTTGTATTGTTATAATGTGAATTAGAATCGGACCGTGTTTGGAATAATCATTTAGCAATTTAAATCAATCAAAATATGCGAATTTTTCTTAGTTGTTTTCTGCTGCTTTTAGCTGCTCCTGTTTTTTCCCAAGAAAACACAATAACTCAAGATACACTTGTTTTGAAAGTCGATTCCTTGTACCGAGAAGATCAGTTTTATTTTGCCATAACATACAATACGCTTACCGATAAACCAGCAGGGTTGTCGCAAAGTAAATTTTCTTCAGGATTTTCAGGAGGTTTTTTAAGAGACATGCCTATCAATAAGAAAAGAACCATAGCTGTTGCTTCCGGCATAGGTTTTACTTACATGAATCACAATCAGAACTTGGCTATTTCTTCAACAGCCGAAACCCCGTTTTATGCCCTTATTGATCAGGAAACAAAGTATAAGAAAAATAAGTTTTCCATGCTTTCTATTGATGTTCCTATTGAATTCAGGTGGCGAACCTCGACTTATGAAAGTCATAAATTCTGGAGAATTTACACCGGAATAAAGTTCAGTTATTTGTTGTATGACAAGTCTATTTTTGATAGCAATGCGGGTAAAGTCGAAGTTACTGGAAATAAAGATTTTAATAAATTTCAGTATGGAGCGTATGTTTCATCAGGATACAACACGATAAATCTTTATTTGTATTATGGTTTGAACCCATTGTTTCAATCTGCTAAGGTAAATGGCGAATCCATTAACATGAAGTCATTAAATTTCGGAATTATTTTTTACATTTTATAACCACAGAACCAACAAAAGTAATTGTGGTATAGCGCCCAGACAAAAACCGATAACCAGTTCTTTATAGGTATGCGCTTTCATTTCTAACCGTGAAGAAGCTATGAACCCGTTGAGGAGAATTAAAATTGTAATCGTGAAGATACTCTGAATACGAAGGTGCAGGCTTAAGCCAATAATAAAAACGGTCAAAGAACTAATGGCGATCAGGTGAAGACTCGCCTTAATATTAGCAAATAATAGAATCAAGGCTAACAAAGTACTTAAAAGTCCTCCCAATAAAAAAAAATGCAATTCGGTATAGCGATCAATGGTAATGCTCTTGCGAACCAATAAAATAATCAAAAAACAGTGAATGATTAATGGGATTTTGCGTTGCGATATTTTTGAAATCATTACAGAATCTATGTTCCCTGTTGCTCGCAATAGTAAAAATGCAAGGATGGGAATGAATACTGTGACGATGACAACTTGAAAAAAAACAAATATTTTTTCATGACTTACAAAATCAGCATCATTATAAAAAAGATAAAACAGCGTCGCCATTGCCGGTATAAATATCGGGTGGAAAATATAGGAAAACGATGGGAGAATTTTTTTCAAAAGGACTCATTTTTATCTAAAAACAAATATAAGTAATCTGCTAAAATTAGTAAAGCTATTGCCACTGTTTCTTTTTCATAAACAAACGCGATTGCTTATATTTAAAGTATATCTAAGCCTACGTTTTGAAAAGAAGTGGTATTTTTGAGAAATTTTTATAAACGCATAAACGGTAAATCCCTTGCTTTCCAGAAAAGAAATTTACCACAATCTCTTCTAATTTCATGAGACAGAAAATCCTAAATAGCATCCAAAAAATTCCTGCAACATTCCTAGGAAGCCAAGACAATAGTGCATTAGATGCAGTTTCTATTGACAGTCGGTCTTTGCAAAATGGTCCTCAAACCTTATTTTTTGCCTTAGTAGGAGCCAATACTGATGCACACCTTTATATTAAGAATCTAATTGTGACTGGTGTTCACAATTTTGTAGTGACGCACATCCCAAGCGAATGTGAAACTAAAGCTAATTTTTATATTGTCGACGATACCTTAGTAGCCTTGCAACAATTTGCAGCAAACTACCGCGATTTTTTCGATTTTCCTATTATTGGACTCACAGGAAGTAACGGCAAAACAATAGTAAAGGAATGGCTAAATTTTTTATTAAGTCCTGATTATAATGTTATTCGGAGTCCAAAAAGTTATAATTCCCAAATTGGAGTTCCCTTATCTGTTATTGCAATCAATGAGAAACACAATTTAGGGATTTTCGAAGCAGGTATTTCAACTAGTTCAGAAATGGCCAAATTAGAGGAAATTATCAAACCTACCGTTGGAGTTCTTACCAATATAGGTTCAGCACATGACCAAGGTTTTTTAAATGTGGAAGAGAAAATAAAGGAGAAAATGTCGCTTTTTAAAAATTCGAAGGTCATCATTTTCCAAATCGATAACAGGGTGGATTCTTTTGTTTTTCCAAAAACTAAGGCATTTACCTGGAGTTTTGTCAGCAAAGAGGCAGATGTTTTTATTGTTAAAAATAGGGTTTTGGACGATACTATTTTGAATGTTCAATTCGGAGAAGAAAATTTTGATGTAAAAATTCCGTTTCAAGATGCGGCATCAGTAGAAAATGCAAGCTCGTGTCTTATGGTATTATTGTATTTTAAATACGATATAAGTACCATTCAAAACCGAATGCAACTATTGTATCCAGTCGAAATGCGATTAAAAGTCAAGAACGGAATCAATAATTGCAGTATTATCGATGACAGTTACAGCTCCGATTTTCAATCGCTAAAGATTGCGTTGGATTTTCTTGAAAGTCAGAAGCAGTATGAAAAGAAAACAATTATTTTGTCTGATATTTTCCAAAGTGGATTGTCTAAAAACGAATTGTATACCAAAGTTTCTCAGTTAATTGTCTCGAATAAAATAGATCGCGTTATTGGTATTGGAGAAACAATTTCGGAGTTCAAAGATAAATTTACGAACTGTATCACTTTTAAAAATACTGCTGCATTTATTGCTGATTTTGAAAACTTGGATTTCAGTAATGAAACTATTTTGATAAAAGGAGCGCGATCTTTCCAGTTTGAAGAAATCGTTTATTTACTTGAAGAGAAAACGCATGAAACTGTTCTGGAAATTAACCTGAATGCCATCAGTTATAACTTAAATTTTTTTAAATCAAAGCTCAAGCCAAAGGTCAAAATTATGGTTATGGTGAAGGCTTTTGGATATGGAAACGGCGGACTAGAGATTGCCAAATTGCTGCAACATCATAAAGTAGATTATTTAGGAGTGGCTTTCGCCGATGAAGGAATTTCGTTAAAAAACGGCGGTGTAAATGTACCTATTATGGTTCTCAATCCAGAGAATACCAGTTTTGCAGCCATTATTCAACATCAGTTAGAGCCAGAAATTTACTGCTTGAAAGGGTTGCATGCTTTTTTGAAAATAGCGAAACAAAAAAACTTAGAGCAGTTTCCAATTCATATTAAATTTGATACGGGAATGCATCGCTTAGGCTTTGAAGAAAATACTATAGAAGAGCTTATCGCAACGCTCAAAGGAAATAATACAGTTCAAATAAAAAGTATTTTGTCACATTTGGCGACGAGTGATGCTCTCGAACACATGGATTTTGCACATTCACAAATTGCTTTATTCGAAAAATTGTCTTCTAGATTGATGTCTGAATTACAAATAAAACCATTACGACACATTTTGAATACCTCGGGTATTAGCAATTTTCAGGAATCACAGTACGATATGGTTCGGTTGGGAATTGGTCTTTACGGAATTTCAAATGATCCCGAAGAACAAAAACAATTGGAAGATGTAGGTACATTGAAATCCGTTATCTCGCAAATAAGAACTATTGCTGCGGGAGAAAGTGTGGGTTATGGAAGGAAGTTTATGGCTGAAAAGCCAACAAAAGTAGCTACCATTCCTATTGGATATGCCGATGGGATTTCCAGAGGCTGGGGAAATGGCGTAGGATTTGTAACCATCAAAAATGAGAAAGCAAGTATTCTGGGCAGTATATGTATGGACATGCTTATGGTAGATGTTACTGGAATAGATTGTAAAGAGGGCGATGCGGTAATAGTTTTTGGTCAAAGCCCCACGGTGGCATATATGGCTCAAAAATTAAACACTATATCGTATGAAATTCTTACTAGTATATCGCAACGGGTGAAACGGGTGTTCTTTCGATAGCATTATTTTTTCAGTATAAAAGACACAAATGTTAATTTTTTATTTATTTTAGCGAATAACTAATGAAAATAGGGATAAGCAAAAATGAAAATTATGAAATTTTTCAGTGATTTTAAAGCTTCTTTAATGAAAGGAGACGTTTTAAGTTTGGCAACAGCAGTTGTTATAGCGGGTGCATTTGGTAAAATTGTTGGATCCGCTGTGGATGATATCATTATGCCAATTGTAGGTTTGATAACTGGTGGAATCGATTTTACCCAGAAATTCATCACTTTAGACGGTAATAGTTATGCTGATTTACCTGCAGCAAAAGCAGCAGGGGCGGCAGTGATCACTTATGGAAATCTGGTACAAGCCATTATTAATTTCGTGATTATTGCTTTCTTCATTTTTGTGGTTTTAAGAGCTGCTGAAAAAGCGAAGAAAAAAGAAGTGGTTGTGGTTGCTGCAGTTGCTGGACCAACACAAGAAGAGTTGTTGACTCAGATTAGAGATTTATTGAAAAAGTAATTGCCGTGACATTATATATTCTAATTTATCCTGAATGTGTTTCAGGACTAAACCGCTTCTTAATTGAGGCGGTTTTTCTTTAAAAGTTCTTCTAGAACAGTAGCGGCTTTATTACCATTAAGAAATTAAGATACAGTAAGAGGCACTTTAAAATTTAATTTTCTTAATTTCTTAATGGTTCCAAAATCTATATAAAACGGTATTTAACAAGATTTTGAAATTAAAAAGAAATAATTCCTTGAAAAAATTTCACTCCTGATTTTCATTTCTTTTACTAAACGTTATAAATATAACATTTTGTTATTTTTTGTGAAGCTGATTGTTTTAATTTCAATATTAGTTACTTTTGTGATTCAAATTTAATATTCAATACTAAAAATATACTATGAAAATAGCAGTTGTTGGTGCTACCGGAATGGTCGGCGAAGTAATGTTGAAAGTTTTAGCAGAAAGAAATTTCATTGGTAAAAATGACGAATTGATTCTTGTTGCATCAGAAAGATCTGTTGGCAAGCAAATAGATTATAATGGAGATATGCTTACAGTTGTGGGTTTGCAAACAGCAGTAGATATGAAAGCAGATATTGCTTTGTTCTCTGCAGGCGGGGAAACTTCATTAGAATGGGCTCCAAAGTTTGCAGCAGCAGGAACAACGGTTATTGATAACTCATCAGCTTGGAGAATGGATCCAACTAAAAAATTAATTGTGCCAGAAATCAATGCTAGCGAATTAACAAAAGAAGATAAAATCATTGCAAATCCAAACTGTTCTACGATCCAAATGGTACTGGTTTTGGCTCCTTTGCACAAAAAATACAATATCAAACGTGTCATTGTTTCCACCTACCAATCCATTACTGGAACAGGTGTAAAAGCAGTGCAACAATTGGAAAATGAATACGCAGGTGTTGCAGGAGAAATGGCTTATAAATACCCAATTCATAGAAATGCGATTCCACAATGTGATTCTTTCGAAGAAAATGGATACACTAAGGAAGAGATGAAACTGGTTCGTGAAACTAAAAAAATATTGAGCGACAATACCATTGCTGTGACCGCGACTGCGGTTCGTGTGCCCATTGTAGGCGGACATAGTGAAGCGGTAAACGTAGAATTCTCGAATGATTTTGACGTAGATGAGGTAAGGAATATTTTGCATCATACTGATGGTGTGGTAGTTCAGGACAATAACGACACCTATACGTATCCAATGCCAATGTATGCACAAGGAAAAGATGCTGTTTTTGTAGGTAGAATTCGTCGGGATGAAAGCCAAGAAAACACCTTGAATATGTGGATTGTAGCGGATAACTTAAGAAAAGGAGCGGCGACAAACACCATACAAATTGCTGAATATTTGATTGCAAAGGGATTGGCGTAGTGCTTTTGAGGTTGAAAACAGCCTTATTTTGTTGCTCTTTAAGAAACTAGAATTTGGTTTTTGGGCATAATTTTTTAAATCCATTTGTTTTTATGAAATGCATATTTTGTAAAAACAAATGGATTTTTATTTCAGTATCGCTATATTTGCCAAAGATGAAAAAGAAATTTTCTATATTTAGTCTCGTGCTAACGCTGACAGTATTGCTTTCGATGCTGTTTCAGTCGGTGCATAAATACGAGCATATAGCAAAACAACTTTCTGAAATTCAATGCGTTCATGAGAAAAATTCTACTGCAGAAATAACGCATCAGCATCACAATTTTGATTTTTGTGGAATCTGTGCTTATAAATTAGGCAGCTTTACATTTTTAGTTTTTCCTACTTTTGAATTAAAATCATTAGAATTATACCCAAACAACGCTGATTTTGATTCCAAAGAAATCACGCAATTCTTTAAAGGAAGCCTTTTTGCGCTTCGTGCTCCACCAGCAGTCTAAATAGTTTTTTAAAACAATATATCATTTTCAAATCTTGGAAATGATTCACATGTTTATCTATTTTGAACAAAGAAAATGCAAACAAAAATCTATATTTTTTTCTGCTTCTGTTTGTTTTGCACCATTGGTTTTTCGCAAAATACAGTTAGTGGAAAAATTACTACTCAGCAAGGATTACCTCTTTCAGGAAGTCATGTACACATTGGGACAAAAACAGTATCCTCAGATGTTTCGGGTAACTATCTTATAAAAAGATTGCCAAAAGGGAACGTAAAAGTATATGTGTCTTTTATTGGTTTTCAGGCTATTGATACCTTAGTAAATTTAGCGGGTGACCAAGTTTTGAACTTTGCCTTAAAGGAAAATGCTGCACAGTTGCAGGAGGTGATCATCAGACAAAAAGCCAATACGCTGAACAAATCTCTTTTAGAACAAAAGATTAAAACGGAAACGATTGAGAAGTTCAGTAATCAAACCCTTGGTGATATTTTGAAGGAAATTGCAGGTGTTTCTAGTATGAAAACAGGAAGTTCTGTGGTAAAGCCGGTTATCAATGGTTTGTTTGGAAGTAGAATTCCGGTCATCAATAACAATGTCCGTTTAGAAGATCAGCAATGGGGAACGGAGCACGCGCCTAATTTTGATGTAAACGCAGCGGGCAAAATTACGGTTATCAAAGGAGCGTCTGGGTTGCAATACGGTGGTGACGCGGTAGGTGGATTAGTTGTGATCGAGCCTATTTCTGTAAAAAGAGACACGCTTTTTGGGAAAACAATCCTGAATCTAGCGTCAAATGGAAGAGGCGGTTCTATCAGTTCTAGTTTGCACAAAGGAAACGACAAAGGATGGAGTTGGAACGCACTAGGAACATTCAAGTATTCAGGCGATAGAGAAGCTCCTGATTATGTGTTGTCTAATTCAGGGAATCGGGAAGCTAATTTTTCTGGCGATATAAAATTTACTGGAAAAAAATATGATGTCTCTGGATATTACAGTTTCTACAATACCACTATTGGAATTTTGAGTGCTTCGCACATAGGTAATGTCAATGATTTATACAATGCTATTAAGAATAAAGTTCCTTGGGCTGTCTATGATTTCACGTATGACATAAATAATCCTAAACAAAAAGTGCAACATCATTTAGCAAAACTGAATTACAACTATTATTTTGATCAAACAGCGTCATTGGCGGTACAGTATTCTTTTCAGTTTAATAAGCGTCTCGAGTTTGACGTTCGTAGAGGAAATTTTAATAACCTAGCTGCCTTAGACTTGGCGCTAACCACTCATGCCATAAATATAGATTATAAAAAAACGGTGCATGATTGGTCTTTAAAGTCTGGATTTAATGGCTCTTTTCAAAACAATTTTGCAAATCCAGCTACAGAAATAAGACCATTGATTCCTAATTTCGATAGAATAGAATTTGGTAGTTATGGTATTGTAAACTATGATATTTCAGATAGTTTTTCTGTAGATGCTGGATTACGATATGATTTTTCACAAGTACAAGCCACTAAGTTTTACTTTAAATCCAGATGGGATGAAAGAGGCTATAACTCTGAATTTGCTGATTTTATTGTGGGCGAGCAAGGCAATCAATGGTTGGCAAAGCCTAGTTTTACTTTTCATAATATTTCAGCTAGTACAGGATTTCACAAGGAATTTGGTCAAGACTTACACTGGTACACTAATGTTAGTTTGGCAACCAGAAACCCAAATCCGTCCGAGTTTTTTAGTGACGGTTTGCATCATTCAACTGGGGTCATCGAGCTCGGTGATATAGCTTTAGACAAAGAACAAGCGGTAAAATTATCGACCACCTTGCAAAAAAAATGGACAGCTTTCTCAGTTGAGGTTAATCCTTTTATAAACAGCATTCGCAATTTCATGTTCTTACGGCCTGTTGGTTTTGAAAAAAACAATCGCGGTTCGTTTCCAGTTTGGGAATACCAGCAAACTAATGCAAGGTTAGCAGGAGTTGACGTGCAAACACATTGGAAAATAAACAATCAATGGCAGCATGATTTTGCTTTGGCTTATGTAAATGGGAGAGATTTGACTAACAACGAATTCTTGATTGATATTCCACCATTAAATCTGAGTAACAAAATTCAATTTGCAAAAACGGAGTGGAATGATCTCAAACTCGAATTAAAAAGCGAAATGATAATGCGTCAAAATCAGTTTCCAGATAACAATTTCATAACCAATATTATTGTGAATAATGAATTGACTGAGGTTCTAGTAGACATTAGTACTCCTCCGCCAGCCTATCAGTTGTTGCATTTCTATTCGGAGATGAAATTCAAGACTTTCGGTAAATCTAATACAACAATCGCATTTTCTGTTCAGAATATTTTAAACACTAATTACAGGGACTACCTCAATAGGCAACGTTTTTTTGCTGATGAAATGGGTAGAAACTTTCAAATTCAATTAAAATTCAATTATTAAAAAGTAAACACAAAAAAATGAAAAATTCAAAAATTTTAGCACTAGCATTATTATCGGTATTCACGTTTTCATCTTGTAACAATGACGATCCTATTGCAGTAAATGAGGAAGAAGTAATTACAACGGTAACAACTACTTTGATTTCTGGAAATCAAACAGTTACCATGACTTCAAGAGATTTAGACGGAGACGGACCAAATGCCCCAGTGGTAACTGTTTCTGGGGATTTGTTAGTAAACACAACTTATAGTGGAGCTGTTAGTTTTTTAAACGAATCAGTAACACCTGTTGATAATATCACAGATGAAATAAAGGCAGAAGGTGTAGAGCATCAGCTTTTCTTTCAGGCTCCAGCAGCAATAGGAACATTTACTTATGCAGATGCAGATAGTAACAATAAACCTATTGGATTAGCTTTTACCTTAAAAACTGGGACAGCAGCAGCAACTGGAAATATAGTAGTAATCTTAAGACACGAACCGCTTAAAAGTGCTGATGGAGTTTCATCCGGTTCTATTACAAATGCAGGTGGAGCAACAGATGCGCAAATTACATATCCTGTTCAGGTTAAATAAGAACTTCAATTCTTTGTCAACCATTCTAAAAAGCGCCATTCGAAAGAATAGCGCTTTTTTTAGTTTTATTTAAGACATCCCCACTACTACTAGACTAACTAATTCCCTATTTTTGTAACAACCTAAAACAGAATCTAATGAAAAAAACTTTTTTAATAATGGCTGTATCATCTGCACTGGCAACTTTTGGCCAAAACCAAAAACCGAAAACGCTAACGTATCCCACGACCAGTAAAGGCGAAACCGTTGATGTGTATTTCGACACGAAACTTCCAGATCCGTACCGCTGGCTCGAAGACGACAAATCTGCTGAAACGGGTGCTTGGGTAAAAGCGCAAAACGAAGTGACGTATGACTATTTAGCTCAGATTCCATTTCGGGATTTGCTAAAAGCAAGAATGGAAAAACTGTGGAATTATGAAAAAATAGGGGCTCCTTTCACAGAGGGCGATTTTACCTATTATTACAAAAATAACGGTTTGCAAAACCAATCGGTGTTGTATCGAAAAGATGCTAAAGGAACGGAAACTGTTTTCCTCGATCCCAATACGTTCTCTAAAGATGGAACGACATCGCTTGGCGGATTAAACTTTTCTAAAGACGGCTCTAAAGTGGCCTACTCCATTTCAGAAGGCGGAAGCGACTGGAGAAAAGTCATTATTATGGATGCCGTTTCTCAAAAAATTATGGAAGACACCATCGTCGATGTAAAATTCAGCGGCGTTTCTTGGAAAGGAAATGAAGGATTCTATTACTCCAGTTATGACAAACCAAAAGGAAGCGAGTTGTCAGCAAAAACAGATCAACACAAACTGTATTTTCACAAGGTAGGAACTGCACAAAAAGTAGATAAAGTTATTTTTGGTGCCGATCAAAAAAGACGTTATGTAGGGGGTGGAGTTACAGAGGATGATTGTTTTCTAGTGATCACAGCAGCAAATTCTACCTATGGAAACGAATTGTATATCAAGGATTTGACAAAGCCAAACAGTCCTATTGTAACTATTGTGGATAATTTCAAAAGCGATAACAGTATAATTGAAAATGAGGGAGTTAAATTATTTATAGAAACCGACCTCAATGCGCCTAACAAACGAATCATTACTGTTGATGTGAACAATCCAAAACCAGAAAACTGGAAAGATTTCATCGCAGAAACCGAGAACGTTTTATCTCCTTCAACAGGTGGAGGATATTTCTTTGCTAACTACATGAAAGATGCCGTTTCGGTAGTTAAACAATACGATTACTCTGGAAAATTGGTACGTGAAATACAATTACCAGGGATAGGAACTGCTGGTGGTTTTGGCGGAAAGAAAAAAGAGAAAACGCTTTATTACTCGTTTACAAATTATGTTACTCCGGGTTCTACGTTCTCCTATGAGCCAAAAGCAGGAACGTCTGCGGTGTACCAAAAACCAAAAGTAGATTTCAATAGTGAACAATACGAGTCCAAACAAGTGTTTTATACTTCCAAAGACGGAACAAAAATTCCAATGATCATTACCCATAAAAAAGGTTTGAAACTGGATGGGACAAATCCAACAATGCTATACGGTTATGGAGGGTTCAACGTGAGTTTAACGCCAAGTTTCAGTATTGCTAACGCCGTTTGGATGGAAAACGGGGGCGTTTACGCGGTGCCAAATTTACGCGGCGGCGGAGAATACGGTAAAAAATGGCATGATGCAGGAACCAAGATGCAAAAACAAAATGTATTTGATGATTTCATTGCAGCAGCAGAATATTTAATTGCTCAAAAATATACAGCTCCTCAGTACCTTGCTATTCGTGGTGGTTCTAACGGAGGATTGCTTGTAGGTGCCACCATGACACAGCGTCCAGAGTTGATGAAAGTCGCTTTGCCGGCGGTAGGAGTGATGGACATGTTGCGTTACCATACTTTTACTGCAGGAGCAGGGTGGGCGTATGACTACGGAACAGCACAAGACAGCAAGGAAATGTTTGCGTATATTAAAGGGTATTCTCCCGTACACAACATTCAAAAAGGAATACAATATCCCGCCACGATGGTTACAACGGGCGATCACGATGATAGAGTAGTGCCAGCACACAGTTTTAAATTTGCAGCCGAATTACAACAAAAACAAACAGGAACAAATCCAGTCCTAATTCGTATTGACATCAATGCAGGACATGGTGCAGGAAAATCTGTAGCCGCAACTATTCAGGAAAACGTCGATATTCAGGCATTCACGCTATTCAATATGGGAGTGGTCCTATTGCCTGAGCTGGACTAGAGCATTCTGTCTGTAGGTTCGGGAATAGCAGGATGTACCCTATTTTGATAAATGTCTGAGTAGAAAGTCAAAGGGTATTAGGCTAGGAGGAGCTATTTCCTGCTGTACGCTCCACCCTTACTTTTAGCGTTGTTTTTTCTAAGGCTAAAAAGGAGCTTCCTTTGGTCGCTCTTTTAACCCAAGAAAAAACACAACGCTAATTCATAAGGGGTTTCACTGCCATCAGGGCTAGGATATCTCTTCAATAACAGCACTAATTTTCAAAAACACCAGTCGAAAGATTGGTGTTTTTTTGTGCGCTGTTTCTAAAAAAATCGAGTAGATAAATAAACCATACTATAGCAAATATCAGAGAGGCCCTTGTTACAACTGATGTTTTTTCCGCGATCATAAAGGGGTATCTGCAAAATAGAATAAAGCAAATCCCCTAATTCCAAACCTGCCTTAGATCCACTTCCTTTGTCCTTAATTTTCACAATGTTTTATTAATGCAGTCGTTTTTTGGTTCTTCGTTCGTTAAATTTGAAAGACAATCATTAAATAAATAAAAACATGACAGTACAAATCAACACAGACAATAACGTAGAAGGGAACGCACGATTGAAAGCGTATATTTCGGATGAATTAGGAACTGCTTTAGCACGTTTTGAAGATAAAATTACCCGTTTAGAAGTGCATCTTGGAGACGAAAATAGTGCCAAGTCTGGACTCGATGACAAACGATGTCTTATCGAAGCCAGACCAATTAATATGCAGCCCTTAGCCGTTACAAATTACGCCGATACTACCGAGAAAGCATTTCACGGAGCCTTGGACAAAATTAAAAAAGTGTTGGAAACGACTTTCGAAAAAAAGAAAACATATTAAACAAGTACCTTTAGGTAAATAAAAAGAAATGACACTGACTTTTAAATAAGGCAGTGTCATTTTTTTTGGTTATCATTTGTGAGCAAATCAAACACTTATTTGTCAAACAATAATGTTGCTAACGTTTCATCCCTTTTATAGACATCCTCATAAAAATGAATGACGCCTTCCGTATCTACCCAAGCGGTAAAATAACCAATATAGACTGGGATTTTGTTTTTAAGCGTGTACCAATATTCCTCTCCATCATGCATCGCGGTCTCTATCTTCTCTGGATTCCATTTTGGATCATTTTTCATAATTATGGCTGCAAGTTCTTTTGGCTTGGCTACACGAATACATCCGTGGCTGAAAGCACGGTCTTCTTTTCCAAATAAACTTTTGGATGGGGTGTCGTGCAAATAAATTGCATTCGAATTGGGAAATAAAAATTTTACTAATCCCAATGAGTTTTCGGGTCCAGGTCGCTGTCTAACATAACTATCTTTCCATTCCATGTCATGTTCTTCTAAATAATTTGGATTTTTCTCAATGGCAGGAAGGATTTCTTTTTTCAGAATGCTTGTTGGTACATTCCAATAAGGTCGGAACACGATGTATTTCATTGGTGCACTAAAAATTACGGTTTTGTGCATTGCTTTTCCTACTACAACCTTAGAACGCAACTCTGGTTCGCCATCTCTAAAAAAAGTCAGTTCATAGGCAGGAATGTTGACCACAATCAATTCTTTAGATTTAGTAATATCATTGGATATCCATCGACAACGTTCCATATTGACCATAATGGTTTTGATGCGTTCCGCAACAGACACGTTCATATATTTAATATGTTCCGGCAAAATCGTTTTGTTGAGGGTATTACCACTTCTCTTTTTAAATTTCAAAATTCCAGTAGCTAATTCGGAATCATACACGGCACTTTTGGAATCACTAGACATATCATCGGTGATAAACAAACGTGTTCTGATTTGTGCAACAGCAGCAGCGCTGTCTCCAGGTTTATAGGATTTAACATTTGGATCAAGAGCAATTGCTTTCCATCCGCCTTTTTTTTCTATTTTGCGGTATTCCTGTAAAACATCTTTTAAAAGGAAATATTGCTTCAAAACACCTTTTTCTTCTTTGTTAATTAATGCAGGATTGATTAACAATGAATCTAAGTAACTCACATAAGATTGTCTTTTTCGAGGTAAAAACCATCCTAAATCTTTTGTTTTCTGAATGTCGATTCCGTCATATACTTTATCAGCATAAAAAAAGTACAGGGCAGAGCTCAGCAACTCCGTTTCAATACTAGCCTTTTGATTGTCATCCGGATTATCGTAGATGTCGTCTAATTTTTCTTTATACGGAATGGCAGTTTCAATTCCTTCCAGATTCATGCTATTCACTTTGCTGTAAAGCAAACCGGCAAATTCATTTAGGCCGTCCTTATCAAACCAGATATAATGAAATTCATGTTTGCGGTACAATTGCTCAACATCGCCTCGATAGTTTTTTAGCTTTGGATATTTACCAAAGAAAGTCCCAATTTGAGTACTGTCAAATGGTATTTCGATTTCGTTTAAACGCGTTGGTGCCATCACAATTTCTTTGTTTTTCTTTTTGCAAGAAACAAGAGTAAACAGTAGTGTAAAAACAATAAATAATAATAGGGAAAATAATTTTTTCATGAGTCAATTTTAATTCGTGAAGAATGGATTGTTGGCAGTACAAAAATACATCAAATCAAGTACGGTAGTATCAGTTGTAAAGGAGCTGTATTATTTAAGATTGGAAACGTACTTATTATTAAGGAGTACAAATAATTTAAAAAAATGTATAAGTAGTTAATAATAAAACATTTACGATTTAAAATTTGTAAGTAAGCAGATTGTTTTCGTCAAAAATTTTTTTATTAATCCAAAAATTATGAAAAAAATAGTATTCGTTTTTGTGAATTTTTGGCTGTTTTTATCTTTTATGGCTGCAGGGTAAAGCCTTACTTTAGAGTATACTACCTTTTTTAAAGCAACTGTTATTCGCTAATAAATAAGGTATTTTTCCAAGTTTTTCATCATTAATAGTCCTGCACTCGAACTGCTGCGTAAAAATTTGAATTGTAATTTGTAGTTTGAAATCAATTGGAGCATTAGTTTTTATAGTATCTTGTATTTTAAACAGTAAAGGAGTACGCATGAATCAATTTTGGCAGGGCACAAGAACTTATTTTAAAACTGCAAGTTTCAGGAAAGTAAGCAAAAGAATTGGTTATTTCTTTGCGGGATTAGTTGTGCTTATTTTTATATCTTCAGCGGTTGTGGCACTTTATTTTAATACTAATAAAGCAGAAATTGTAACCCAAATCAATGCTAAGATCAACGAAAATATTACCGGCACAATCCACATTGGAGCAATTAAATATAAATTCTTAAAGGGGTTTCCCAACATGACCTTGTCGTTAAGCCAAGTTGAATTAAAGGACAGTTTGTGGGTCTTTCACAAACGTACATTGCTTAAAGCACAACAAATTGAGATCAGAATTGATCTTTGGGACTTGCTTTCAAATGAGATTAACATCAACAAAATCGAAATTCAGCAAGCAACTTTGCATTTGTTTAAAGGAAGAAATGGAATTGTAAACACACATATATTTAAGGCTAAGCCAAAAGGCAAAAAATCAAAAAGCGCTACAACGTCCGCCTTTGATGAGATCATAATGGATCAAGTTCATTTCATTTCTGAAAATCAATTGGGAAACAAGTTGTTTGATTTCGACATTCTTGCTTTACGAAGTAAAATTGCATTTAGTGACGGAAATTGGCATACGAACCTGTATCTGAAAACAGTAGCTAAAAGCATGGCTTTCAATACTAAAAGAGGGAGTTTTATTAAGAATAGTTTAGTGGAAGGAGTTTTGACAGTTGTTTATTCCAACTCTAAAAACCAGATTAGTATTGCCACAACTAATTTTGGAATCGGACCCGAGTTTTTTGATATCAAGGCTCATTTTAGTTTGGATGCAAACAAATCTCCTTTTGACATTGCCATAAAAACCTCCATATTGTGGCGTGAAGCTTCTGCTTTATTGAGTGCTAATATCAGTTCTAAAATCGACCAATTTGACTTGAAAAACCCTATAAATGTGAGCTGCTCTATTATTGGGGATATGAATGCTAAGGGAGATCCGGAAATTATAGTAAAGACAAACATTAGGGATAATGAACTCAAAATACCGGACGGGATTATTACAGATTGTACTTTTGACGCGACGTTCACCAACCAATATAAAAAAGGAGCGGGTTGTAATGATGTTAATTCTACTATTACCTTGACCGATTTTTCAGGGCAATACAAAACGATTCCTTTTACTATTCCCATCGGAATTATTTCTAATTTTGAAAAAACAACTGCAGCAGGAAGTTTTAAATCTGATTTTAATGTGTCCCGATTGAATGAGATTGTGACTAAAGATTTTATTCATTTTACTGGTGGTCAAGCCAAAGTGAATCTGGAATTTAAGTTTGACATCTTGGATTTAAAAATACAAAAACCATTGTTCACAGGAAATGTAGACGTTATAAATGCAACCGTAAATTACGGCCCAAGAAATTTGACTTTCGTAAAAACAGATATTGAGCTGGATTTTACAGAAGAAGCGCTTTTGATAAAAAAAATTAATTTTAAAGAACGTAAGAATAAAGTTTTTATGGAGGGTAAGATTGACAATTTTCTGACGTTGTATTATGAAAACCCTGAAAAAATGATTGTCAATTGGGATATTTATGCTCCTTTTCTGGATATAAAACAATTTGTGGGTATTATTACTAGTTCAGGTCAAAAAGCATCGAAAAAGAAAAATACAAAAGATGATTTTTCATCTGAATTGTATGCTGTAATTGATAAATGCCAAGTGGTGCTGAATTTGAAAGCAGATAAGATGCTGTATAGTAAACTGGAGGCGACTAATGCCAAAGCCACTATTTTATTGGTCAATAATCAGTTAATCGTCAAGAACGGCTGGGTGCAGAGTGCTGGCGGCACAATCTCCTTTGACGGGAAATTAATCCCAAAAGACGACGCTTTCTTTTTAGAGTCAAATACAAAAATTAATCGTGTAGATATTTCCCGATTTTTGACTTCGTTGAATAATTTTGGAATTCAATCCTTTCAACCCAAAAATATAAAAGGGTTTCTCTCCGCTTCCACCTCGGTACAAGGGATGCTTCTTTCTGGGGGACAATTGAAAACAAATTCACTTTCTGGAAGTGCTAAATTTAAAATAGACCAAGGAGCGCTGATTGATTTTGAACCCATCACCAATATTGGTAAATATGCTTTTCCGTTTAGAGACGTTAAGAATATCGTATTTAGAAACTTGTCTGGTAATTTTGAAATAAATGGTGCTTTAGTAGGGATAAAAGATTTGAAAGTAAGCTCTAACGTTTTGAATTTAGATGTGAATGGTGTTTATTCCTTTGGGAGAGGAACAAATTTGGCTATAACGATACCACTTAGAAATCCTAAAAAAGATGAGATGATCACCGACAAAATTGAAAGAGCTGAAAAACGCAATAAAGGAATTGTATTGCATTTACTTGCAGTTGACGAAGAGGGAAAAATAAAAATCCGATGGAATAAAAACCATAAATAAAAAGCAAAAACGTATGAAACAAATAGTGACTTTACTGATTGTTATGGCTTTGTCAGGTTGCAAAAGCACGATGGGGAATCAAGCAAGCGTAAGAGTAAACATCAATGCTACACTTGATGCTTGGCACAAGGCTGCCGCAGATGCTGATTACAATGCCTATTTTGATCTAATGACTGGTGATGCAGTTTTCATTGGTACAGATGCAACCGAAAACTGGAATAAAGGAGCTTTTCAAACGTATGCAAAGCCTCATTTCGATAAGGGGAAAGCGTGGAATTTTACTGCTTTAGAGCGTCATATTTATTTTGATGCAACTGGTAAAATCGCGTGGTTCGATGAGTTGTTAAACACCCAAATGAAAATTTGTCGAGGTTCAGGAGTTTTGGTAAAAATAGGCCAAACGTGGAAAATTCAGCATTATGTGTTATCAATGACAATACCAAATGACAACTCAAACGAAGTTGTCAAACGGAAGGCTCCCATAGAAGATGTAATCATCAGAAAGTTGCAATCCAAACAATAATGTACCTAATCGAAGGCTAATCAGCAGTGGAATGGTCTAAAGTTTAAAATTAATTCTTAGCGTTTCTTTACATGAAAAACCCTCATTCGAAAAGAAGAGGGTTTTATAATTTAAAGCAACATTACCAGATTTTCACTCTTTTCTCGGGTGCAAGATAGAGAGAATCGGTAGGTTTTATATTGAAAGCCGTGTAAAACTCAGGAATGTTGCGCACAACACCGTTCACCCTGAATTTTGCCGGTGAATGTGGATCGGTTGCGACTTGGTTTCGCAAGGCTTCTTCCCGTGATTTGTTCAACCACGATTGTCCCCAACCTAGGAATACGCGTTGTTCTCCGGTAAAGCCCTCTAAAACGCTAGATTCTTTACCGTTAAGACTCATCTTATAGGCTTTTAAGGCAATAGAAAGTCCTCCTAAATCCCCAATGTTTTCTCCTTGGGTAAATTCGCCATTTACATTGAGGTCAGGAAATACTTTAAAACTATTATACTGTGCAACTAAGGCATTTGTTTTTTGTTTGAAAGCGGCCAAATCTTCAGGCGTCCACCAATTGCGCATCACACCGTTGCCATCAAAAGTACTTCCTTGGTCATCGAATCCATGTCCGATTTCGTGTCCGATGATTGCGCCAATTCCACCATAGTTTGCGGCATTTTCAACTTTTAAATCAAAGTAAGGGGGCTGTAATATGGCGGCGGGAAATACGATTTCATTAAGTGGGGGATTGTAATAAGCGTTTACGGTTTGTGGAGTCATTCCCCACTCTGATCTGTCCACAGGTTTTCCCAATTTCCCAATTTGTCGGTTGTATTCAAAAGCTGTTGCTTTTTGTTGGTTTCCGTACAAGTCTCCTTTCACGACTTTTAAATCGGCGTAGTTTCTCCATTGATCTGGATAACCAATCTTTGGAGTGAATTTAGAGAGTTTGTCCAGCGCTTGTTTTTTTGTCTCAGCGCTCATCCAATCCAGATTTTCAATACTTTGTCCGTAGGCTTTTAGAAGGTTTTTAACTAACACAGTTACCTGCTCTTTAGCTTCAGGCGAGAAATGTTTTTTCACATAGACCTTTCCAACAATCTCTCCCAGGTTATTATTTACTTTGTCGACACCTCTGCGCCACAAAGGCTGTTGTACTTGTATGCCATAAAGGCTTTTGCCATAAAAGTCAAAGTTTTCATTGTCAAGAGCAGTATTTAGTGATTTTGCGGCTCCATGAAGGACACTCCATTTCAAATAGGCTTTCCAAGTACTCAACGGTGTTGTTTTTATGATTGTGTTAAGCGATTTTAGGTATTCAACTTGTGCGATGACAATGTTTTTTTGATTCAGGATTCCGGCATTTTTAAGCATTGCAGTCCAATTAAAATCAGGCATTAGTTGGCTTAAATCGGTAATTGCATATTTGTTATAGAGTTTTACAATATCTCTGGTTTGTTCTTTTTTCATGTGTTGGGCAGCTAGAGCAGTTTCTAATGCCATGATTTTTGGGGCGAGTTCTTTTGGAGCAACCACGCCGCCTAGTTGCAGCATCTTTTCAATATGGGCTACATATTTTTTTCTTATTTCTTGAGATTTTACATCTTCTAGCGCGTAATATTCTCTGTCGGGTAGCCCTAATCCACCCTGCCAAGTAAGGAGCATGTATTGGGTAGGATCTTTTAAATCTTCTATAACGCCTACAGAAAATGGAATGTTGCTTCCATCCTTATTTGCGTTTCCAAAATAAGCGGCCAAATCAGTATAATTGTTTATCGCATCAATTTTTTTGTATTCTGGAAGTAAAGGTTTAACTCCTTTTTGATCTCTACTTTTAATATCCATAAACGATTCGTAGAAGTCACCAATTTTTTGTTCATCAGAACCTGCTGCAAAATTGCCCTTGGCAGAAGCCTCGATAATTGCTTTCACATCTTCTTGTGCTTTTTCATGAACCATATAGCCAATACCATAAGAGGCCTTGTCTTCCGGTATTTTGGTTTTTTTCATCCAATTGCCATTGACATAAGCATTAAAATTATCTCCAGGCTGAACTGATGTATCCATGTTTCCTGTATTGATACCGGAAAGGACTTTTTCGATTTTTTCCAATGTAGTAAAAGCGACTAACGAAACAATGGGAACTAGTGCTAAAAGCAGAATTTTAAAAGGGTTTGGTTTGGATTTCATGATTTTGATTTTTTAGAGAATCAAATGTAAATAAAAAAAGTGATATAGGTATAATAAATTGATTATTAGTAAGTTGAAGTATTATTAATTGTAGTTCTAAGATGAAAAATTATAAATATTGCTCGTTTTTTGAAGTTTTTTTATTCAAAATTGTGGCGCTTTTAACCCAATGGACAAGTTCGTACTCCATTCACCATTTAGTAGTGGTTTGATTGTTTAATAATAACAAAGCTCCTATTTTTTATCATGCTTGTAGTTGTCACAAGTTTATACAAACACATTGTATCATCCTTATTGAAGTTCTGTAACAAAGAGGGTAAAAAGTTTAGTAATGGGTCTTTTATTATAGAAATAATAGCGGGACAAAAAATTTATTTCGAGTCATTGTCAAAAAGGAGTTCTGCTAAGCGATCATCTCGTTGATAGATATCATTAAAAAAACTAATTTCGCCAGAATCATTGACCCAAGTGGTGAAATAACCCAAGTGAACCGGAATTTTATTTTTTAGATAGCAAGTGGTTTCCTTGCCACCATCCATCGCTTTTTTAATGCGTTCCACGGGCCAATCTGGATTGTTGTTTAAAATTAAATAAGCCAATTCTTGTGCTTTATTTATGTTGATACATCCATGGCTATAGGCTCGGTACTCAGACTCAAACAAAAGTGTAGACGGTGAGTCGTGTAAGTAAATGTCATTAGAACTTGGAAAGATAAATTTCACTTTTCCTAGAGGGTTTTTTGGACCTGGTTTTTGTCTTACCCGACCCTTATTCCACTCCATGTCATTAGTAATTAAGTAGTTTTTATCTCCATCCATCGCTGTTTTTATTTCGCTTTGAACAATACTTGTTGGGATATTCCAGTAGGGACTAAATACCAGATGACTAATCATACTGCTAAAAATAACGGTTTCATTCAGGGTACTACCAACAAAAATATTTGATTCTAATACGGTTTTGCCGTCTCTTTTAAAAAATAGTTTAAAAGAAGGGATGTTCACAATAATGTATTCCGGTGCTTTAGTAAGTTCTGGCGCAATCCACCGGCAGCGTTCCATATTTACCATAATTGTTTTAATATAATTTTCAATGGGAATGTTTAGCCTTTGAATGTGGCTTGAGGTAATGATTGGATCTGATTTGTAGCCATTTCTTTTTTTGAAATTTAGAATACCAGTCAATAGCTCTTCATCGTAGCGATTGCTTTTAGTGTCTTGTTTTAAATCACCAGTGATAGCAAGTCGTTGCCTGATTTGAGCAATGGTTTTTGAGGTGTCACCTGGTTTGTATTCCAGTATTGACGAGTCTTTCACAATCAAGTTCCAGACTCCATTTTGTTCCATTTGTTGGTATTTTTTTAACACATCACGGAGTTTGTAATACTGTCCAAATAGTAATTTATCATCTTTATCTATTGATTGGGGATCACTTAGTAAAGACTGTAATAGGCTGGAGTAGGAAAGGTTTTTTGTTGGTAAAAACCATCCAGTTTCCCTTATTTTTTCAGGATCAATGCCTTTGTAAACTTTTTTGGCATAAAAAACAAACATTGTGGACAGCAGTAATTCGGTTTCAGTACTAGTAATGGTTGGCGTGAGTTGCTTGTTAAAGATGAGGTCCACTTTATCTTTGTAAGCAAAGCTGGACCTTAAGCCTTCTTGCTCCAGTAAATTTACTTTGGAATGGAGTAAATGGGCAAACTCTATAATTCCTTCCTTGTCAAACCACACGGAATTGTAGCTTCGTTTTTTGTATAAAGCCAAGACATCCGATTTGTGTTTTTTTAAATTAGGATATACTTTAAAAAATCTAGTAATGACTAAACTGTCCACTTTGATAAAAGAGATGTTGTTTTTCTTTTTGGGGAGCGGTAGGCTGAAAGAAGTTTTGTTAGTTGTTGTGTTTTTTACACTGTAAGCGCTAACAGGTAAAAAACTAAATAGCAACAACATAATAAATAAAATAAGGTTTTTCATGGCCTGATTATTTAGCTAAAGGTAAGCAAATATTTCCTTGATAGAAAGCGAATTAACAATAAGGGCATAAGTTGAAATGATGTAAATAGGATGCTTGTGGAAAACGTTTTTTCATTTTTTTACCGCGATGGCATTCGGTCTTATATAATTCCTTAATTTTGCCGAAATATTGTAAAAAAGTGGGAAGCAAAAATAAATTAAAAAGGTTCAAGGAAAACGAAACATTCACAAATGTTTTTCAACCAACGCGAGAAGAAGTAGTAGGAGATTTATTTCCCCTTAGAGGAAAATGGAATTCTGAATTTTTCAGAAATGATAATCCTCTAGTGCTAGAATTAGGTTGTGGAAAAGGGGAGTATGCGGTAGGTCTTGCCGAAAGATATCCCAATAAAAACTTTGTTGGAATAGATATTAAGGGAGCCCGTTTTTGGCGTGGTGCCAAAACTGCTGTTGAAACAGGACTTCACAATGTGGCGTTTATTCGAACTCAAATTGAATTAATCAATCATATTTTTGCCGAAAACGAAGTGGACGAAATCTGGATTACTTTTCCAGATCCACAAATCAAATACAAACGGACGAAACACAGAATGACTAATTCTGAATTTTTGCAGTTGTATAAAAAAGTGCTCAAGAAAGACGGTGTTGTGAACTTAAAAACCGATAGTGAGTTTATGCATGGTTACACTTTAGGATTGTTGCACGGGGAAGGACATGAAGTACTTTACGCCAATCATAATGTATATGTAAATGAAGGAAGTCCTGAGGAAGTGACTGCTTTTCAAACTTTTTACGAGAAACAATATTTGCAAGTTAACAAAGCAATTACGTATATTCGATTCAAAATTAAAGAATAGTTTTATATTTGAAATAGATTTTTTTGATTTTGCACTTGGCCTATGAATTTAATTACTTCCTTGTTTTTGGGTTTCGTTACTGCCTTCGTAGGGATCACACCTCCGGGATTGATTAATATGACAGCAGCCAAAGTGAATCTTAAAGAAGGAAAAAGAAGTGCTTTTTGGTTTGTTTTAGGGGCCGTAATTGTAATTTTTTTTCAAGCTACACTAGCCATATTTTTCGCCCAGTTTATTAAGGGTCGCCCAGATGTAGTTGTTTTATTGCGGGAAGTAGGTTTTGGGATCTTTTCCGCACTAACAATCTATTTTTTGTTGATCGCTAAAAAGCCAAAAAAGAAAAAAGGTAAAATTAAAAAAAAGAGTACCTCCACCCGATTTTTTCTTGGAATGCTGCTCTCAGCACTGAATTTTTTTCCTATTCCTTATTACGTCTTTGTAAGTGTCACTTTAGCGTCGTACAATCTCTTTTACTTTGATACTACGCACGTTTTGATTTTTGTTTCAGGGGTGGTATTGGGTTCTTTTTTGGTATTCTATTTCTACATTACCTTCTTTCAAAAAATACAAGATAAAACAGATTATTTGATGCGCAATATGAATAGTATTATTGGAAGCATCACGGGATTAATATCGTTAATTACCTTGATCAATATCATAAGGTATTATCTAAAGTAATTTCCGTAAATTACTACTTAAATTAGGCACCCTTATTATCCTTTTGGAAGCATGACAAACGACAATTTTTTCGACAGAGTATATGCAATCGCGAGGCAAATTCCATATGGGAAAGTCACGTCGTACGGGGCAATTGCTAAAGCCTTAGGAACCGCTCGTTCAGCTAGAATGGTGGGTTGGGCGATGAATGCTTCGCATAACCTGGACGATGTACCTGCACATCGGGTAGTCAACAGAAAGGGATTGTTGACAGGGAAATTACATTTTGACGGCACGAATCTCATGCAGCAATTATTAGAAAATGAAGGGATAGTTGTGGTTGAAAACCAGGTTATGGATTTCGAGAAACATTTTTGGCAGCCGGACGTAAGGACTGAGTAATCGATAATGGAGCACTACTTAAGTGTGCCATGATCAAAATAATCAATTGTATCCTGATAATTTACACCAATTTCTTCATCAATAAATCCAATCCAATTCCTTTATTTTAAGAACTTAATCCGCTATCTTTGTAATCTGAAATCAGTTTAAATAAAGATAATATTCTGGCGCTATAGTGCCAATAGAAAACAGTTGACTAAAAATGAAATTAGATAGAAAAGATATTCTTAAAGCTTTAGAAACGATTACTATAGCTGGAGAAGGAAAAAACATGGTGGAGAGTGGAGCAATAGCAAATGTAATTACTTTTGGCGATGAGGTGGTGGTTGATTTAGTTTTGCATACACCAGCCATGCACATTAAGAAACGAGCAGAAGACGATATTAAAAAAGCAATTCTTGAATTAGTATCTGCTGCTGCAAAAATAAAAATCAATAGTAAAGTAGAGGTTCCGGACAAACCAGAAATTAAAGGAAAACAAATTCCCGGAATAAAAAATATTATAGGAGTAGCTTCTGGTAAAGGAGGAGTGGGGAAATCTACTGTTACTGCTAATCTAGCGGTGTCTTTAGCAAAAATGGGATTCTCAGTGGGGATCCTTGATGCTGATATTTATGGGCCGTCGATGCCTATTATGTTTGATGTGGAAAGCGAGAAACCAATCTCCGTGACCGTTGATGGGAAATCAAAAATGAAACCTGTTGAAAGTTACGAAGTTAAAATTCTTTCTATTGGATTTTTCACAGCGCCAAGTCAAGCGGTGATCTGGAGAGGACCTATGGCTTCTAAAGCATTGAACCAAATGATATTTGATGCTGATTGGGGAGAATTAGACTTCATGTTGGTAGATTTACCACCGGGAACAGGTGATATTCATCTTTCGATTGTACAATCATTGCCTATCACGGGTGTTGTAATTGTAAGTACTCCGCAAGCAGTTGCTTTGGCTGATGCAAAAAAGGGAGTTTCTATGTTTATGTCTGAAGCGATAAATGTTCCAGTTTTAGGAATTATAGAAAACATGGCCTATTTCACACCTGAAGAACTACCCGAAAACAAATACTACATCTTTGGGAAAGAGGGAGCCAGAAATCTAGCAGATGATTTAGAAGTTCCGTTTTTAGGCGAAGTGCCTATTGTACAATCTATTCGAGAAGCAGGAGATTACGGTCGACCTGCAGCAATGCAATCAGGTTCTATAATTGAAACTGTTTTTGAAGAAATTACAAGAAATGTAGTACGAGAAGTTATCAGCAGAAATGAAAGTTTACCTGCTACTGAAGCTGTCAAAATCACAACGATGGCCGGTTGTTCAGCAGTCAACAAAAAATAGAAATTAGAATTTTTGAAATGATTTTTAATCTATCAATTTTCTAATCTTTCAATCTTTAAATAAAGAAAATGACAACAGAAGAATTAACAATAGAAGTTCAAAAAGCACTGGAAGAAATCAGACCCTTTTTGAATTCTGACGGAGGGGACATCACATTGATTTCCATCGAGGAGGGGAAACACGTAAAGGTGCGCCTTGAAGGAGCCTGCACCAGTTGCAGTGTTAACCAAATGACACTGAGAGCTGGTGTGGAAACAACCATCAAAAAATTTGCTCCGCAAATAGAAACTGTTGTGAATATCATGTAAATTCATTAAAAGCATCCCTTTTAAGAAAATATACCTGCTTTAAAAGGTATTGGTTTTTTTTAAGAGGGATGCTTTTTTAGTGATTTTTTTGTGGTTTTTTTGCATTGTTAAAATTGCTGATTTCCAATGGCTTTGCTAACTATTGTGCTCAAATCTTCCACCACGTCCAGTAAGCTATAAATTGATAACTAAACAATTCCAAATTTAAAAAAATGGATGTATTAATAAAGATTAAAGACAGAGAAGGAATAGTACATGAATTGCAAGCTCCTACAGATATGGCGATGAATATCATGGAATTATGCAAAGCTTATGAACTTCCTGTAGAAGGTACTTGTGGCGGAATGGCCATGTGTGCTTCTTGTCAATGTTATGTTTTAAACGATGTGGTCTTGCCAGAAATGGGTGATGATGAGGAAGCCATGTTGTCAGAAGCGTTTTATGTCAAGCCAAATAGCCGCTTAGGCTGCCAAATTCCAATAACGGAAAGCCTTGAAGGATTAGAATTAGAATTGGCTCCAGAGAATTAAAAAAAGGCGAGATAAAATTCTCGCCTTTATGAATTTGTATATTCCCAGTTGTACCCAATAGTAAGTTCAGAAACTTCTGGCGACAAGCCTTTGAATAGTTGTTTGAGAACCAGTTTTGAAAGTTGTACTGCTGCAGGCGTTATAATTTGTAAAAAAAAAGAGTTGGGTTTTTTAGTAAATTAATATTAAGCCAATTCAACATTCATCATAATGGTCTCTTCGATAGCATCCCAAAGTCCAATTCGTTTTTCTAAAGCTAGCTTGGAAACTTCCTCTACATCGGACCATTTTTGTGCATCTGTTCCGCATAATTCCGTGATCATTTTCATGGCCATAGGACCATGTTCATCAGCGTCTAATTCAATATGTCTTTCGAAATAATAAATAAGTTTAGTTAAATCCGTCTCGGGAAAATTGGCTTGAAAATTTCTTAGGATTTCGGTAAACATACTCGGAATTAAATCCTCGCGACCAAAAGTGAATGCAGCAGCAATTTCATGTGATTTTCCTTCTTCTATAACTCGGAATGTAAAATCTAAAAAAGCTTTGATATTAGGATGCAAATTGCTTTTTTTGATTGCAACAAATATGTTTTTAAGCGAATCTACCTCAGTTAAAAAATGTTCGATTCCACTGGTGTTCGCATCACAGGCTTTCATCGCTTCAATATACATCTCATAATGACTGGAGCGCTTTCCGTCTAATGTTAAATCAGATTCCTCCGCAACCACAATTTCGTTAATTAAATACCTAGTTTGTGGGTTTTCTGTTGCGAACCACGGAGTTGTTGTACACGTTAATTTAGACTGTAAAGCTTTTAACAAAGACATAAAGTCCCAAACCGCATAAACATGATTTTCTAAAAAACACTGTAAATCCTCAACGGTTTTTACTTTTTTGTATAAAGTATGTTGTAACAATAGTTCTTTTTGGGGCTGAATACTATTGTTGATTGTTGCAATATTCATAGGTGGTATTTTTTATGTAAATATAAAAAAGCTTCTTGTTTCCAAGAAGCTTTTACTATCAATTTTATAAATACTTTAATAGTCGTTTACTACTATTTAAAAGCTGGAATTCCTGTGATATCCATACCAGTAATTAGTAGGTGTATGTCATGTGTTCCTTCATAGGTGATTACCGATTCTAAATTCATCATGTGTCGCATAATAGAATATTCTCCAGTTATTCCCATTCCTCCTAATATTTGTCTGGCCTCTCGAGCAATGTTTATGGCCATGTCCACATTATTTCTTTTTGCCATCGAAATTTGAGCGGTTGTTGCACGTCCTTCATTTCTTAAAACACCCAATCTCCAAGTTAACAATTGTGCTTTGGTGATTTCGGTAATCATTTCGGCCAATTTCTTTTGT
Organism: Flavobacterium fryxellicola; assembly: GCF_900143245.1. GTDB lineage: Bacteria > Bacteroidota > Bacteroidia > Flavobacteriales > Flavobacteriaceae > Flavobacterium > Flavobacterium fryxellicola. The sequence goes on along the minus strand of NZ_FRDK01000001.1, from coordinate 222,469 downwards.
TGTAATTGCGTTCCTGCAATGGGTTTGTCAAACTGTATTCTCTCTTTTGCGTAGCGTAAAGCGGTATCGTAACAATCCATCGCGGCACCGATAGCACCCCATGCAATTCCGTATCGCGCTGAATCAAGACAACCAAGTGGCGCTCCTAATCCTGATTTATTAGGCAATAAATTTTCTTTTGGTACTTTGACATTATCAAAAATAAGTTCCCCTGTTGAGGACGCTCGAAGTGACCATTTGTTGTGTGTCTCAGGAGTAGAAAAACCTTCCATGCCACGTTCTACAATTAAACCGTGAATTCTTCCTGCTTCATTTTTTGCCCAAACTACAGCTATATCTGCAAAGGGAGCATTTGAAATCCACATTTTAGCACCATTCAATAAATAATGGTCCCCCATGTCTTTAAAATTGGTAATCATACTTCCTGGATCTGAACCGTAATTAGGCTCTGTCAATCCGAAACATCCCATAAATTCACCGGTAGCTAACTTAGGCAGGTATTTAACACGTTGTTCCTCGTTTCCGTATTTCCAAATAGGATACATCACGAGAGAAGACTGCACAGATGAAGTGGAGCGAACACCAGAATCGCCACGTTCAATTTCTTGCATTATTAAACCGTATGATATTTGGTCTAAACCTGCACCGCCATATTCTTCTGGAATATAAGGGCCAAAACCACCAATTTCACCCAGCCCTTTTATGATTTGTTTTGGGAATTCAGCACGTTGTGCATAGTCTTCTATAATTGGTGACACTTCTTTCTTGACCCACGCACGGGCGGAGTCGCGAACTAGTTTGTGCTCTTCTGTTAGTAAATCGTCTAGGTTATAGTAATCTGGAGATTGAAATAAGTCTGGTTTCATGGTTTTATGAATTTTATAGAGCACAAATTTACATAAAGAAATATAACAAAAGCATTAACAATTGTTATATTTTTCTATATTTGATTTGCTTACTCATGCAATTTAGTTCTAAAGTACAACGAAAGTTTAAATTAAATGGGAAACTGAGGGAATTTAGGTTTTGTTTAAAAGATTTTTTTTACATATTCAAATAAAACTCCTGAGTCACTTCTACATATTCTGGAGTGTAAATATGTCTTGAGGTTTCGATTATTAATTCGTCAGTTAAAAAATCTGTACTTTCTGTAATCACAGTTTTTCAACGATTCGTTCGACCTTGAGGTTTTTCAGCTTAATGTTATTCAGATATAGATTTTTCGAGTAATTGAGTAGTGCAAATTTTGCTATTTATCTCTACCTTGTGGGGATTTAAAATTAAAATTTTGTTAACTAAAAAGTTGCTTTTTAACCATGACGACAAGCCTTCAGAGAATTGCCCTAGTGTTATTTTGTTTTTTCTTAAATCTTGCTGCAAGTCAAACAAAGCAAATAAAATTAAAGTTAACGAGTAATCCAGATACTTTTAATTTAAACGAATATCAGTCGGATTTAAGACCGTTGTCCTATACTGATAATTTTATAGGGATTCCTGAACTTGATTCCTTAAAATTTCATTTCGTAGCAATGGATTATGTGCAATATGCGTATGACATGTATAAAGATAATAAACTGGAGAAGACTAAAGCACTTGCCTACTTCAAAAGATTAAAAATAGACACACTTGCACTATCGCATAAGAAAATTAATCAAGAGCTAATCGTGCTTATTGGTTTTAAGAAAAATAAGCAAGTACTAATTGCTGATACCAACAAGAATAAGGATTTTAGTGACGAAATTAAATATGAATACAACATATTACCAAATGCTGACCAGGCTTTGATTAAAAATTATTTGCCTTCAATTTATAAATTCGAATATTTTGAAAATAAAAAAATTATAAAATTTGAACGAAAGTTTGTTTTAATTCCTGATAAGGAGAATGAAGTATCCCAAAAGATCGATAAAAAAGATATTCCCTACTTATCCTTTCTTAAATTTGTAGATGCTTGGGTAGGGAAAGCGGCTGGTTATGAGTTTTATTTTTCTGATTTCTATGCTAAAAGTAAATTCTATGTTAAAGATAAAAACACTAATTTTTCGAAAGATTTTGTTTTTAATAAGCAGTTTAAGTATTCTTTCAATGATACAATTGCTATAAATAATTCAAATTACACAATTAAAAGACAATTGAAAATGGATTCATTGTTTCTAAATCCGGTCAAAAAAGGGTATGTCGAACGATTTACAATTGGGAATATGATACCTTTAAATTATACTTTTAGAGATTTGTACAATAATAATTTTGTTCTTAAAGATGCGTTAAAAGATAAGGATTTTTTGCTTTTGGAATTTTGGGGCACTTGGTGTGGTCCTTGTGTTAAATTTTATCCACATATCAGAGAATTTTATGATACAAACGAAAAAAAAATAAATATTCTTGGTGTCGCTGTTGATAATTCGAATGAAGAAGTATTAGAATATGTAAAGAAAAATAATGTAAAATGGCAACAAGTGTTTATGAAATTAAATGATAGTAATACATTTATAAAACAGCTTAATATACAAGCATATCCAACAATCGTTTTGATAGATAAAAAAGGTCAAATTACTTTTGTTGGTGCAGGAGACTCTTTGTCTTTAGGATTGATTGGTAAAATCATAGCCAAATAGTTTTTGGTTTTGCATCATATTCATTTTAATAAATTTGATTTTTGAGTTTGCTGACAATTACATCTTCAAATAAAAATCCTTAGTCAAGCCAATGTATTCTGGAGTATAGACATGTCTGGCGGTTTCAATAAAGAGTTCATCAACAGAGAAATCAACTTCTTTTTTTCGGCTAAAGGCCAATAAACTTCTCTTTATTTCGGTAGTTGGAGTTCCTTTTACTCGTGTAATTTTCATTGGATAAAGTTCATATTCTTTGGCTATAGCCAAAAATCGATCTTCCTCTTTGAACGGAATGATTACTGAAAAAATACCATTTTCAGACAATAATAAATCAGCAGCTTCAATTAAATCCTCAAAAGGCATCGCATCTTGAAAACGGGCTAAATCGCGTTGTTCGTTTTCTGTTTTGTAATCTTCGCTGTAAAAAGGCGGATTAGAAATAATTAAATCATACTCATCTTCTGGTTCTTCTACAAACTCATCTAAACCGGCATGGAAACAAAATAAGCGGTCACTCCAAGGGGAATTTTCAAAATTATCTACGGATTGTTCATAAGCTTCTCCGTCAATTTCTAGCGCGTCAATTTGCTCCGCATTGGTTCTTTGTGCCAACATTAAGGCTATGATACCTGTTCCTGTACCAATATCTAATATGCCGAAAGGATTGTTCGTTATTGGCGTCCAAGCACCTAGCAATACACCATCAGTACCAACTTTCATGGCACAACGATCCTGTTCGATAGTAAATTGTTTGAATTGGAACAAAATGATTTTAGATTGAGGATTAACGATTGCAGATTGCAGATTTTTTAATAGAATACTAAAAACTGAATACGGATCACTTTTCTAGATGATTAGCGATTGGTGATTGCGTATTTGTTAGACTGAGCACTTTTTTTATAAGTACATCTCAATCAATCCTTCTGGTAAATCCATGATGACTTTCTTATTTTCTCTGTCAATTTTCATAAGAAAATGGTCAATCATAGGAATGAGGATTTCTACTTCGCCATTAAGTACTTCAAAAAGAGGTTGGGCAGTAGTGTCATTTATGGATTGAATTTTTCCAACAACTCCTAAGCGTGTGTCTTCAACTTCAAATCCTATTACTTCGTGGAAATAGAATTTGTTACCAGTAAGTTTTGGTAACATTTTTAAAGGAAGGTAGATTGCGTTCCCTAGTATAGCATCTGCATCTTCTTCAGTATTCATGTCTTCAAAACGAATTCGGAGGAAATCGTTTTTATGCAGGGAACTGCTTTCAATAAAAAAAGGAACCAAGTGTTTGTTGCATTCAACAAACACTGATTCCAAGTTTTCGTATAACTCTGGTTCGTCCGTGTCTAAATAGGCAAGAACTTCCCCTTTGAAACTAAATTTTTTAGCGATCTTACCTAAGTAGAAACAATCTTCTTTACGCATCTTCGCTTTTAAAATTATGCTTCAGTAGTTTCGTTATTTTCTTCTGCAGCAGGAGTCTCTTCAGCCGAAGCTTCAACTTCTTCCTCTACAGCTGGATTTGCAGCGGCAATCGCATCTGCTTCAGCTTGTGCAGCTGCAGCTAAACGTTTTGCATTTACATCTTGTTCTGCTTTGAAAGCTTTAGCTTTAACATCAGCTTGCGCCTTAGTTAAACCATCTTTTTTAGCATCAACTGTTCCTGTTTTTGCTTCTAACCAAGTCGCTAATTTTGCGTCAGCTTGTTCTTGAGTTAAAGCTCCTTTACGGATACCACCATCAAGGTGATGTTTCAATAAAGCTCCTTTGTAAGAAAGAATTGCTTTTGCGGTATCAGTTGGTTGAGCACCATTGTGCAACCATTTTACTGCGCTATCAAGGTTCAAGTCGATAGTTGCTGGGTTTGTGTTTGGATTGTAAGTACCTATTTTCTCTAAGTATTTACCATCTCTTTTTGAGCGTGCATCTGCTGCTACAACCCAGTAAAAAGGTTTTCCTTTTTTACCGTGTCTTTGTAATCTAATTTTTACTGACATAATCTTGTGATTAAATTTTGAGGTACTCGACCTCGATTAATTAAGGGTGCAAAGATACATTTTTTATTGATAATCGCTAATCCAAGTCGTGTTTTAATCGATGGTATGGTGTTGCGTATGATTTTGACGGCTATTTTTTTCTGCGTAGTTTAATTTTTTAAACTTTAATACTCTATTTTTGTTACTTCAAAATAGGTTTTATGAAAAAATATATCTCGTTTCTTGTGGTGCTTTTTGTAGTAGTTTCGTGTGAGGAAGACGTTAGGTTTAATAATCCTTCTTTTCAAGGTATGAAAAACAATGTGTTTTGGAGAGCCGTTCAGGCTAAAGCGACCTTAGCGTCCGATGGATCTTTATTAATCGAAGCCTACACTGGAACCGAAGTAATGTCCTTGAAAATGACTTCTACCACAACGCAGAAATACCCTTTGGGCACAAGTAATTCAAAAACTGCTGTTTACGTGATAAATCAAGGAAATAGCGAAATCAAATATACAACAGGCATTGGTATTGGGAGTGGTGAAATAATACTAACCGAATATGATGATCTAAATAGAACAATATCAGGAACTTTTAAATTTAATGCTAAAAATATCGATGACAATTCCTCATCGGATCCGGTATTAAATTTTCATCAAGGTGTTTTTTATAAGGTTCCGGTAAGTGTCCTTGTTCCTTAAAATATAGGGTTTATGGTTTTCCAATCACGGGTGCTTACTGTTGTATCCAGACTACTTTCATTTTTAATTTAAAATAAAATCATAAATAAGCTAATATATAGTAGATTAGAAAAAAAATGTACTACATTTGTTGTATTATTTAAATAAGGACATATGAATATTTTTGTTGGAAGCCTTCCATTCAGTATTGAGGAAGCAGATTTAAGAGAGTCTTTCGAGGCTTACGGAGCAGTTGATTCAGTTAAAATTATTACTGATAAATTTACTGGAAGAAGTAAAGGATTTGGTTTTGTTGAGATGCCAAATGATGACGAAGCTCAAAAAGCTATTGATGAATTGAACGGTGCAACTGTTCAAGGACGTGCAATTGTAGTAAACAAATCTGAGCCTAAACCAGAAGGCGAAAGAAGAAGTTTTAACAATAACAGTCGTGGTGGAGATTCACGCGGTGGTTATGGTGGTGGAAACAGCCGTGGTGGAGAAAACCGTGGTGGTGGAAACAGAGGAGGATATTAATATTTTTTTCTACAACTATAAAAAAAGGTGTCAATGTAAATTGACACCTTTTTTGTTTCCCATTCCTAGTATGTCCTCTCCGATGGAGAGGGAGCAGAAAGAAAATTTTATTTTTATAAATTAGCAACTAACCAATCACCAACTTCGCTAGTTTTATAGGTTTTAGCATCTTTGGTGGCCAAATCTTCAGTTATGATTCCTTGTTCCAATGATTTATTGACCGCCGCTCTTATGGTTGCTGCTTCTTCCTTTAAACCAAAAGCATCTTCAAACATCATTGCTGCTGATAATATTGTTGCCAATGGATTGGCAATATTTAATCCAGTTGCTTGCGGATAGGAGCCGTGAATGGGTTCATATAATGAAGTATGTTCTCCCACAGATGCAGATGGCATCAGTCCCATCGATCCTGAAATCACGGATGCTTCATCCGTTAAAATATCTCCAAATAGGTTTTCAGTAATTAATACGTCATACGAATTAGGCCATTGTACTAATCGCATAGCGACAGCATCTACAAATTCATAACTTACCGTTACTTCAGGATAGTCTTTTTCCATAGCTTGTACCGTTTCTCGCCATAATCGAGAGGTTTCTAAAACATTTGCTTTGTCAACACAGCAGAGTTTTTTAGTTCGGGTCATTGCTAATTCAAACCCTTTTTTGGCTAAGCGTTGTACCTCAACTCTTGTATAAGTACACGTGTCATAAGCGGTTTCGCCTCCATCTAGTCTTCCTTTTTCTCCAAAATAAATTCCACCAGTTAACTCTCTCAGGAAAACCAAGTCTGTTCCTTCGATACGTTCCCTTTTTAGGGGGGAATTGTCAATGAGCGAAGGAAATGTAAAAGTTGGACGCACATTAGCAAATAAGCCCAATTTTTTTCTCATTAATAATAGTCCTTGTTCTGGACGCACAGGAGCACTTGGGTCATTATCGAATTTAGGATGTCCAACGGCTCCGAACAATACTGCGTCTGCTTTCATACAAATTTCATGCGTTTCGTCTGGATAAGGAACTCCAACGGCATCTATGGCACAAGCACCTGTAAGTGCTGGTGTCCAAATAATTTCGTGATTGAATTTTTTTGCAATAGCATCGGAAACTTTGACGGCCTCATTGATTACTTCGGGTCCAATTCCGTCTCCAGCTAAAAGTGCGATTGTATATTTCATGTTTTAAAGTTTAATTTTTCTCCTCCTTAGCCCTTTCCGAAGGAAAGAAAGCTGAGATGCAGGAGAAATGTTTTTTTTTCTTTTTAATGCTTCAGTTCTTTTTCAGTTTCGTTTCCCTGCCCTTCGAGTATGGTTGGGGAGGGGATGATATTCAACATTTTTTGCGTGGCTATAATTGCCGCTACTGTCTGATCTGAATCTAATCCTCTTGTTTTGAATTCTTTTCCGTTGTTGATCCAGGTAATTATAGTTTCACATAAAGCATCTGAACTACTTCCAGGAGGTATTCGTACCGCATAATCGATCAATTTAGGCAATTCTAAATTTTTGCTTTTGTAGATTTTTGCCAATGCATTCATAAAAGCATCAAATTGTCCGTCCCCTTGCGCATGCTCTTCAATAACTTCTCCGTCCATTTTTAAAGAGAGCGTGGTGGATGGGCGCATTCCTTTTGCATGGGATAAAATATATGATTCCACTACTATTTTCTCCTCATAAGTCTGGCTGTCTAGAACATCCGATATGATGTAGGGTAAATCTTCCTTAGTGACCGTTTCTTTTTTGTCACCTAATTCGATAATTCTTTGGGTAACTAATTTTAGATCCTCTTGATTCAATTGTAATCCCAGTTCCTGTAGGTTTTTCTCAATATTGGCTTTACCCGATGTTTTTCCAAGGGCATATTTTCGTTGTCTCCCAAAACGCTCTGGAAGTAAATTATTAAAATACAGGTTATTTTTATTATCGCCATCCGCATGAATTCCTGCTGTTTGCGTAAAGACGTTATCGCCAACTATAGGTTTGTTAGCAGGAATTCTGTAGCCTGTAAAAGTTTCAATTAACTTACTGACAGAGTATAACGAGGATTCTTTTACGTTGATTTCTATTTCTGGTAAAAAGTCATTGATTACAGCAACTGTGCTTTCAAGAGGTGCGTTTCCAGCACGTTCTCCCATTCCATTTACGGTAACATGAAGCCCCTGAATACCAGCTTTTACCGCTTCCATAACATTGGCAATACTTAAATCATAATCATTGTGGGCGTGAAAGTCAAAATGGATGTGCGGATATTTTGCCGTAATTTTCGAAATAAATTCAAATGTTTCTGCTGGAATAAGAACGCCTAAAGTGTCGGGTAATAAAATTCTTTTGACAGGCTGCTTGGTGAGAAAATCCAAATATTGATACACATATTCAGGGGAATTGCGCATGCCATTACTCCAATCTTCTAAATAAACGTTGGTGTCAATATTATTTTCTTGAGCGAGTGCAATGCTATGGGCAATTTCGGAAAAATGCTGTTCGGGTGTTTTCTTTAATTGATGCGTCAAATGATTCATGGAACCTTTGGTCAATAAATTCTGAACTTTTGCTCCAGTATTTTTCATCCATTCTATAGAAAGTCCGCCGTCTACGAAAGTTAAAACTTCAATACGATATGTATATCCTTTTTCTTTGGCCCAAGCCATAACACCTTTTACACCTTGAAATTCTCCTTCGCTTACACGTGCAGAGGCAATTTCGATTCGATCAACATTTAATTCTTCTAGTAGTAATTGGGCAATGGTTAGTTTTTCTGCAGCAGAAAAGGATACTCCTGAGGTTTGTTCCCCATCGCGAAGCGTCGTATCCATTATTTCAATTTTTCTTTTTTTCATTATAAATGGGATGCTATTTCGATTTTGATGCGTTAAAAATCGGGAGTTTTTTGTTTAAAAAAAGAATTAAAGCAGCTGGTTTGGGATGAATTTAAAAGATTTTCTTAACAACTGCATTTTTGATTTGCATTAATAAGGAAGTTTATTAGCGAATTCTACCACTTCAGTTTTGATGTTTTGTAAATAATCGATATCATCAAAACCGTTGATCATATTATCCTTCTTATATCCAGAAATATCAAAATATTCTTTTTCTCCACTTGCTAAAAGTGTAATAGTTTGTGCGGGTAGATTTATTTCTATTTCGGATGTAGGATCTTTTTCAATAGCTATAAAAATTTTATTGGCAAATTCAGTGCTAATTTGTACTGGTAAAACGCCAATATTTAGACAATTGTTCCTGAAAATATCAGCGAAAAAACTAGAGACTACGGCTCTGAAGCCATAATCATAAACTGCCCAAGCTGCATGTTCTCTGGAGGATCCCGAACCAAAGTTTCTACCTCCCACAAGGATTTTACCACCATAAATAGGATTGTTTAGGACGAAATCTGTTTTTGGAGAATCATCATTATTGTATCTCCAATCGCGAAAAAGGTTGTCGCCAAAGCCAACACGTTCTGTTGCTTTAAGAAAACGAGCAGGAATAATTTGATCCGTGTCTACATTTTCTATAGAAAGAGGAACTGCGGTGCTGGTAAGAGTAGTAAATTTATCGTAAGCCATCGTGTTTTTTGATTTTTGATTAACGATTTTTGATTTTTGATTTTCGATGAAAAAAATTAATCGCAGTCGCCACTATTTTATAGGTATTTAAAAAAAAATAAATTGAAAGGGAGTAGATTTTCGAAAATTGAAATCAAAAATCGTTAATCTACATACAGCAATCTTTTATAGTAATTCTCTTGGGTCTGTTATAGCACCAGTCACTGCGGCGGCGGCGGCCATAAATGGACTGGCTAATAACGTTCTTGAACCAGGTCCTTGGCGTCCTTCAAAATTCCTGTTTGAAGTACTGACTGCATATTTTCCTGCTGGAACTTTGTCGTCGTTCATTGCTAGACAAGCAGAGCATCCAGGTTGACGCAAGACAAAACCGGAATCGTTTAATATGTCAAGAATTCCCTCCTCTTTTATTTGTGCTTCTACAACATGTGATCCTGGGACAAGCCATGCTGTAACGTTAGCTGCTTTTTGTCGCCCTTTTACAATCGACGCAAAAGCTCTAAAATCTTCAATACGACCATTGGTGCAACTGCCTAAGAAAACGTAATCAATTTGTTTTCCTATCATGGCTTCTCCTTGTTGGAATCCCATGTATCCTAAGGATTTGGCGTAGGTTTCTTCTCCCTCAACAACATCTTTAGCTTTTGGAATATTTTTTGAAATTCCCAATCCCATGCCTGGATTAGTTCCATACGTAATCATTGGTTCAATATCAGAAGCTTTAAAATTGATTTCTTCGTCAAATTTTGCATCTGGATCTGTTTTTAAGGTTTTCCAATAGGCTACTGCGGTTTCCCAAGCATCGCCCTTTGGAGCATATAAACGGCCTTCTAAGTAATCAAATGTCGTTTGATCTGGAGCAATCATTCCGCCACGTGCTCCCATTTCGATACTTAAATTACATACGGTCATGCGACCTTCCATAGTCATGTCTTCAAAAACTTTTCCTGCGTATTCTACAAAATAACCAGTAGCACCTGAAGTGGATAGTTTTGAGATGATGTAAAGAGCAACATCTTTAGGCGTAACTCCTAACCCAAGATTGCCGGTGACGTTGACGCGCATTTTTTTAGGTTTGGGTTGCATGATGCATTGGGTAGAAAGTACCATTTCTACCTCAGAAGTGCCGATTCCGAAAGCAATAGCGCCAAAGGCACCGTGAGTCGAAGTATGTGAATCGCCACAGACAATGGTTGCGCCTGGCAATGTGATTCCGTTTTCAGGACCCACGACGTGAACGATTCCATTTTTTAAGTTTCCTAATCCCCAGTGGCTAATTCCGTATTCTTTGGAGTTTTCTTCTAAAGCTTTTAGTTGGTTAGCAGATAATGGGTCTTCAACAGGTAAATGTTGGTTTATAGTTGGCGTATTGTGATCGGCAGTAGCAAAAGTGCGCTCGGGGTATAATACCGAGATTCCTCTTTCTTTTAAACCTAAAAAAGCAACAGGACTTGTGACTTCATGAATAAAATGACGGTCAATAAAAAACACATCTGGTCCATCTTCAATTTTACGCACCACGTGCGAATCCCATACTTTGTCGAATAATGTAGTACTCATTTTGATATATTTTAATGTATTTTCTTATAGCCAAGTTGGCTAAGATGATAACTATGGAAGCAAAACTAAAAAAACAATCAAGTCTCTATTTATTAATATTTCATTATATACGATACCCAAAATCTCATTCGGATATTTCTTAACTAAATTTTGTCTTTTAGACTGCTTTTTTAGTAGTGTAATTTTTTATTTCGATAAAATGTAGCATCAGTTTTTTAAATTTTTGATATTTATAGAATAGTCAGTATCTCTTATGTAAAAGCCGTTAAAATTGTGAATATTTAATTAAATAGAATTAAAATCGACTTTTTTTCAATTTTCAATTCGCTATTTGACTTTTATTAAAGCTGTTTTCACACGTTAATATCTAAGTAAATTGGATTTTTTTTAATCGTATTTCAGTATTTTTTTTTGATGAAATACTACGACATCCAAAAATGAATATGTGTTCTTTTTATCTTTTTAACAAGGGAATATCAATATGATTTGTTTAAAGTGATTGTGGTTTTAATAGGAGAACAGTCCGCGAAAATAAATTTGTTTTTGTTGATAACTTAGCTGCTATTCTACTCTAAAAAAAACTAAATTTGAAGTTCATTTTTCAGGATTACTACTAATTTTAAAGTGTTTAAAACCAGTTAAATACACGGTCTAAATCTAAAGGTTTAGGCACCCTTCCCTTCGGGGAGGGCTGGGGAGAGGATTTATGTATTTAATATTCGATACCGAAACTACAGGATTACCAAAGCGTTGGGGCGCTCCCATTTCTGATACAGACAACTGGCCACGTTGTATTCAAATCGCGTGGCAGTTGCACGATGATATGGGAAAACTCGTCGAGCATCAAGATTATTTGGTCAAGCCTGAGGGTTTTAATATTCCGTATGATGCGGAACGAATTCACGGAATTTCGACAGAATTGGCGCAAGCCGATGGAATTTCGCTAGCAGAAGTTTTAGAAAAATTTAATATCGCTTTGGGCAAAGCCAAGTTTATTGTGGGTCAGAATTTAGGTTTTGATACCAATATTATGGGCTGTGAATTTTACCGAATGGGAGTAGAAAGTCAAATGAGTGCGATGCCTATTCTTGATACTTGTACTGAAGTTACCGCATCGTTGTTGAAATTGCCAGGTGGTCGAGGAGGAAAATTTAAATTGCCTACATTAACAGAATTGCATTCTTATCTTTTCAACAAACCTTTTGGTGAAGCCCATAATGCAACCGCCGATGTCGAGGCGACTACACGCTGTTTTCTAGAGTTAATTCGACGTGATGTTTTTACCAAAGAAGAGCTGGATGTTCCTGCTAGCTATTTTCAAGATTTTAAAAATAAGAATCCAAGTGAGATAAAACTCATAGGGTTAAAACATATCAATCTCAAGGAAGCTTCCGATAAAATTCGGCAGCAATTTGGAGAGAAGCAAGATCCAGCGGTTTCAAAGGCAGCACTTTCTGAGAATAAAAAAGTACTGGTGGACACGCCTTTTGTCCATTTGCATAACCATACTCAATTTTCAGTTTTGCAATCTACTATTAGTATTGCGGCATTGGTAAAAGCGGCGGCTCAACAGAAAATGCCTGCCGTAGCCATGACGGATCATGCCAATTTGATGGGAGCTTTCCATTTTGTTCGGGATATTTTATACCATAATAAGGCGGCTGAAGCCAAAAATAAAGTGGCAATTGAAAATGGTGAGAAGCCTACTGAAGTTGTGATGAAGCCTATTGTGGGTTGTGAATTTTTTGTGTGCGAAGATCATAAAAATAAGTCGGTTAAAGACAATGGCTATCAAATCGTACTTTTGGCGAAGACCAAAAAAGGCTATCATAATTTGGCTAAAATGTCTTCGATTGCTTATACAGAAGGGTTTTATTATGTGCCTAGAATCGACCGGAAGGTTATTCAGCAATACAAAGAAGATATTATTGTTTTGTCTGGAAACTTGTATGGCGAAATTCCAAATAAGATTCTCAATATTGGTGAAAATCAAGCTGAGGAAGCATTAATTTGGTGGAAAAATGAGTTCCAGGAAGATTTTTATATTGAGGTGATGCGTCACAATCAAGAAGATGAAAATCGCGTAAACGCCTCTTTAATTTCATTGGCAAGAAAACATGCTGTTAAGATAATAGCAACCAATAATACCTTTTACATAGACAAAGAAAACTCGAATGCACACGATATTTTACTTTGTGTGCGTGATGGTGAAAAGCAAACTACGCCTATCGGTCGCGGCCGAGGCTATCGTTACGGATTACCCAACCAAGAGTATTATTTCAAGTCGGGAGACGAAATGAAGCAACTCTTCAACAATTTACCAGAAGCGATTTCGAATATTTCAGAGATTGTCGATAAGATCGAAATTTTTGATTTGGCTCGTGAAGTTTTGCTTCCAAAATTTGAAATCCCGGTGGAGTTTAATAATCCTGAGGATGAAAAAGACGGCGGAGTACGAGGCGAAAATGCCTATTTAAGGCATCTTACTTTTGAAGGAGCTAAAAGGCGCTATGCTGAAATTACGGAAGAAATTCAAGAACGACTGGATTTTGAATTATTGACTATTTCTAATTCGGGTTATCCTGGATATTTCCTAATTGTACAAGATCTAATTGCTGAAGCTAGAAGCATGGGCGTATCGGTAGGACCAGGAAGGGGTTCAGCAGCGGGCTCTGTGGTGGCCTATTGTTTGAAAATTACCAATATCGATCCGTTGATGTACAACCTGCTTTTTGAACGGTTCTTAAATCCGGATCGGGTGTCATTACCCGATATTGATATTGATTTTGATGATGAAGGACGCAGCAGTGTCATGGATTATGTGATCAGGAAATACGGTTCTAAACAAGTGGCGCAAATTATCACGTATGGTAAAATGGCAACCAAATCAGCTATTCGGGATACGGCTCGTGTGCTGGATTTACCGCTATTTGAAGCGGATAAAATTGCGAAATTAATTCCTGGAATGATGCCGTCCAAATGGAATTTAGCTCGATTTTTGAATGAAAAAGAGGATGTAATTAAAAAAGCAGTTCGTCCAGAAGAATACGATAAAATTAAAGAATTAATAGGTCTTGCTAATGAAGATGATTTGGGTGGAGAAACCATTCAGCAAGCTAAAGTTTTAGAAGGAAACTTAAGAAATACAGGGATTCACGCTTGTGGAGTGATTATTACGCCAAGTGATATTACTGATTTTGTACCTGTGGCAACTGCCAAAGATTCCGATTTATATGTGACTCAATTTGACAACTCGGTAGTAGAAAGTGCCGGATTGTTAAAGATGGACTTCTTGGGTTTGAAAACCCTTACTTTAATCAAGGATACGGTTAAATTAGTAAAATACAGAACGGGTATTGATCTGGATCCAGATACATTTCCTATTGATGATTTGAAGACATACGAGCTGTTTCAGCGTGGAGAAACGGTAGGTATTTTTCAATATGAATCTGCTGGAATGCAGAAATATATGAAGGAATTGAAGCCGACGGTTTTCCCTGATTTGATTGCCATGAATGCATTGTATCGTCCAGGTCCAATTGCTTATATTCCTAGTTTCGTCAAGCGAAAAAATGGGGAAGAGGAGATTATTTATGACTTGGATGCTTGTGAAGAATTGCTGAAAGATACCTACGGAATAACCGTTTACCAAGAACAAGTTATGCTTCTGTCCCAGAAACTAGCAGATTTCTCCAAAGGGGACGCCGATGTTTTGCGTAAAGCGATGGGAAAAAAGCAAAAAGATGTTTTGGATAAAATGAAACCTAAATTTATCAGTCAAGCTGCCGCCAAAGGGCATGCCGAAGATAAACTGGAAAAAATTTGGAAGGACTGGGAAGCTTTTGCAGAATATGCTTTTAACAAGTCACACTCTACTTGTTATGCTTGGATTGCCTACCAAACCGCTTTTTTGAAAGCCAATTATCCAGCAGAATATATGGCGGCGGTTTTGTCTAATAATATGAGTGATATTAAACAAGTTTCTTTCTTTATGGAGGAATGTAAACGTATGGGACTGCAAGTTTTAGGTCCAGATGTCAATGAGTCCTTTTACAAGTTTACCGTAAATGATGATTATGCCGTTCGTTTTGGTATGGGAGCGATTAAAGGAGTTGGTTCCGGAGCCGTGGCAACGATTGTAGAGAATAGAAAAGACGGAAAATACAAATCGATTTTTGATTTGGCCAAACGAATTGATTTGCGTGCGGCCAATAAGAAAGCGATTGAAAATTTAGCTTTGGCGGGAGGTTTTGATTCGTTTTTAGGAACTACGAGAGCGCAATATTTTCATGATGATGGGGATGGAATTACGTTTTATGAAAAAGCAATACGGTATGGTTCAAAGTATCAAGAGAATGAAAATTCGTCGCAAGTGAGTTTATTTGGGGATGCGAGCGAAGTACAAATTGCGGAACCTATTGTGCCACCTTGTGAGGATTGGAGCACAATGGAAAAACTCGCCAAAGAGAAGGAGGTTGTCGGTATTTATATTTCGGGACATCCGTTAGATGATTTTAAATTTGAAATGAAATATTTTTGTAATTCAAAATTGGAAATGCTGAAAAATATGGAGCTTTACGTGGGTAAAACCCTTGCATTTGGAGGGATAGTTTCTAATGTGCAAAGACGGACAGCCAAAAACGGTAAGGAATGGGCAATTTTTAACTTAGAAGGTTATGATGAAAGTTTTGAATTTAAAATATTCAATGAAGAATACTTGAATTTTCATCGCTACTTGCTACCTAATAATTTTGTTTTTTTTAAAATACTGATTAAAGATGGATGGGTAAATAGAGAAACCGGAAAAAAATCAGAACCAAGAATGCAGTTTACTGATGCCAAACAATTACAGGATGTATTGGGTATTTTTGCTAGGAAATTAATCTTGCTTTTGAATATTGCTGATTTAGAGGCTGATTTTATTCATAGATTGAGTCATCTTTTTCAAGAAAACAAAGGGGATAACACGGTTTCTTTTGAAATCATGGAGCTACAGAAAATCAAACGAATTATCGAAAATACGCCAATAGTGGCCGATAGTGATGAGGAAACTTTTACGGAAGAAAATGATGATGCTGAAATGGAAGGTCTTGAGGCTACGGAAGCAACTACGGTAACAAAAGTAGATGAAGTTGAAGAAATAAAAGTAATAACAAAGCTCACCATGCCGAGTAGGAAATTGAAAATTAAAATCTCAAATGAGTTATTGGTAGAGTTAGAGAAAATGCAGATTAACTTTAAATTAAATTAAGTCATCATTTTAAAAAGGATAAAAAATTAAAGGATGTCAAATTTAATGATTTTAGAGATTTTTTTTAGAGCGTTATTCTGGCAATTCAATCACTATTTATGCTTCACGTGGGTAGTTTTATTTTTATTTCTAAACGTTTGCAACAGCTTGACTATTAAACTTTAATCATTTTTAACATATTATTGACGGCGTTTGTTGTTAAATTTTAAGCCAAAATGAGTTATTTTTGTATAAATGATAATAAACGAAATTATGAAAAAACAGTTATTTTTACTAGGATTTATGATTTGTTCCATGACGATGATAGGGCAAACCGAAAAAAAAGAAAGTTGGTATCTTAAAGTGGGCGGATCTTATTTTATGCAGACTGCTGCGACTGAATTTCCTACTGTAGGCGGGCAAGCAGCATTAAGCAAGGTTTTTGTGGGTGGAAATTTAATTTCAGAAGAAAGTATTACTGGTTCTTTTGGTGAAGGTTTTAGAACTGGAGCTGGAGTGGGATATCGCTTTACAGATCGTTTGGGTGTAGAAATGGGAATCAATTATTACAATAGTAATGACAAGACCATGGTAAAAAGAGTAGATGACGGGGCAGTAACCTTGAGATCTGTGGGTCAGATTAGAGCTTTTGATTTGGCTCCGGCTATTGTGTTATTTTTAGGTGAGGTGAAAGGATTCGAGACTTATTCAAAAGTTGGGGTAATTGTTCCTGTGCATGGTGATTTGACCATTAAAACAAATGCAGTTGTTGCACCCGGCGTAAATGTGTTTAGCAAAGATGTTATCAAACCAAATCCTACTGTAGGTTTTCAAGCCGCATTAGGAACTTCTTATAAATTGGCTAAAAACCTTTCCGCATTTGCAGAATTAGAATACCGTAACTTTACGGTTCATGGAAAAGATAAAGAAACCACTGAGTTTACTATTAACGGAACAGATCGATTGAATACGCGTACCACGGCACAGATTCATTCTAATTATTCTGATCGTTTGGATAGTAATTCGAATAATTCACAGTTTAATACGATTGACAGTACAAAGCCAACAGATGAGTTGAGTTCTTATGTTGGAATTAGTGGATTAGGATTTACGCTTGGAATGAAATACAGTCTGTAATAAAATATTTTTGAAGTATACAGTGAAAAGCTGCCTGAAGAGGCAGCTTTTTTCATTTTATATAAAAGCACTTTGTTTTTTGAATTGAGTTTCTTGTGGTGGTAAATGGCCTTCGCCTACTGGGATTGAAATTCATCCACTTTTTAGCGGGAGTAGCACTTGTCGATTTTTTAGGGAGAAGAAACCTATTTATCGGCAGGTAAGATCGCTTTTGAAAACAAAAGGCATAATTTGTTAAATAATACAAATAGAAATTGACAATATATTTATAGTCAAAACTAATTTGTGAATAGTGTTTGATTTGTTTTTAATTTCTAAATTTGTATTCTAGTTTGAAACTTTAAAATAATCAAACGATAAACTTTAAATTAAATATTATGGCATTAGCAATAACAGATGCTACTTTTGAAGAAGTAGTTTTGAAATCAGACAAACCGGTAATGGTAGATTTTTGGGCAGCTTGGTGTGGACCCTGTAGAATGGTAGGTCCAATCATTGACGAATTAAGCAATGAATACGAAGGAAAAGTGGTTATAGGAAAAGTAGATGTTGATGCAAATCAAGAATTTGCAGCTAAGTACGGAGTGAGAAACATTCCGACAGTATTGGTTTTTCATAATGGAGAAGTTGTAGGGAAACAAGTAGGAGTAGCTCCAAAGCAAACTTATGCAGATAGCTTAGACGCGTTGTTGTAATCGGAAGATTATGATTTATATAGAATCCTTTTGGGTTCAGAGAGAAGGTTTGGAGAAAGTCAAACCTTTTTTTTGCTTTTAAAACTGATTCATTTCATTTTGGTGAGGTCTTGGTTCGTTTTGGGTTGCTGTGTCGTCTTTTTAAAACTTAGCAAGCTTATTGGAGTGCTAACTCCTTTTCAATCTTTTAATTTTTGAATCGTGCTTTCTTTTAATATATTTGGTAGATGAAGATCGAATCGCAAATAGAGAAAATTTCTAGTTTCCAGCATCTGGAGTTATTGGCCAATCAGGTTGTGGAAGGTTTTATTTCAGGAATGCACAAAAGTCCTTTTCATGGGTTTTCAGCAGAATTTGCTGAACATAAAGTGTACAATGTTGGCGAAAGCACCAAACACATTGATTGGAAGTTGTTTGCCAAAACGGATCGTTTGTATACCAAACGATTTGACGAAGAAACTAATTTGCGCTGTCATATTATTATCGATAATTCGTCATCAATGCACTATCCGGTATTAAAGAAAAGTCAGCAGTTTTTTGAGAATAAGATAGGGTTTTCGGTCTTGGCTTCAGCAGTTTTAATGACCTTGCTGAAGAAACAACGTGACGCTATAGGCATGAGTGTGTTTTCGGATACATACGAGTACTACGCGCCTGAAAAAGGCAGTGATCGCCACCATCGAATGATTTTAAATGCACTTGAAGGCCTGCTAGTAAAACCTGTGGTCAAAAAAAGTACCGATACGATTACATTTTTGCATCAAATAGCAGAAAAAATTCATCGGCGCTCTATGATTATCTTATTTACGGATATGTTTCAGTCCGGTCCCGAAGCATCGGGAGAGGAAGCGCTGTTTCGAGCGTTGCAACATTTGAAACACAACAAACATAAAGTAGTTCTATTTCATGTAGTCGACAAGAAAACGGAGTTGAACTTTGACTTTGACAACGCTCCAAAGAAGTTTGTTGATGTAGAAACGGGAGAAATAGTGGCTGTTTTTGCCGATAATGTAAAAGAAGAATATGAAAAACAGATAGAAAGTTACTTTAAAAAGGTGGCCCTAACTTGTTCTCAAAACAGAATAAAGTACATTCCGGTGAGTGTGGATGAAAGTTTTGAAAAAATATTAATGACATACTTGGTTGAAAAACAAAACTTTGGATAATACGTCGAAGATTTGTCAAATATTTTTTCAAAAAATGCTTGTGCAAACGGAAATCTATTGTATCTTTGCCACCGCAATAACGCAGAGGTTTGGTAGTTCAGTTGGTTAGAATACATGCCTGTCACGCATGGGGTCGCGGGTTCGAGTCCCGTCCAGACCGCAATATTGGGGAAAGCCTTTCGTAACAGAAAGGCTTTTTTGCCCCTTAAGGTTTTTAACGTTAGTTGTGTTGTTTGCTACGAATTTGTAACTCGTAGCGGGTTTAGTAGTTAGACCAATGAAAAGCTTTTCGCCTCGGCGAATAGCTTTTTTGATTTAAAATAAAGGATGTTGGTTAGAATACATGCCTGTCTTCTCGCTTTTAGGACGAGACGGTTTCGAAGAGTCTTTAGGATAGAGAGTTAGGTAGTTACAGGTTAAAAAAATACTGGTTTGGTAGTTCAGTTGGTTAGAATACATGCCTGTCACGCATGGGGTCGCGGGTTCGAGTCCCGTCCAGACCGCTAGTAAGAAAAGAAGTCTTTCGTAACCGAAAGGCTTTTTTGATTTTGATAACTTTAATAAACGGGAATGATAACAAAAACGGATCAAGAACAAAACTTTTGCATTTGTATATCAATCTAAAATGCAAAAATTAACATTTTAATATTTCCCCAAAACTTTTAGCTTTCATCCAAATATACTAGATTAAATAAGTAAAGATTATCTTTTTAAATTCTTACCTTTACAATCCATTTTTATACTTACAGCTTTATTATAAAAAAACGACAATCATAACAACAGTTCCTGTTTTATTGATTGTTCAATCTAAAAAATACATTTAATCTTTGTTTGATTTTAAAATTAATAGGTATGGGTTTTATAATTATTTTTTTAACTTTTTGGGGAATGGAATTTATGGCTTGGCTTACACATAAATATGTAATGCATGGTTTTTTATGGAATTTACATTTTGATCATCATACCCCCAATAAGGAAGTCTTTTTTGAAAAAAATGATGCTTTTTTTCTAATTTATGCGATTCCATCTTGGCTGTGCATTATGTTAGGTTCAATGTATGGGTACTGGACAGTGATGTATATTGGTTTTGGCATATTAGCTTATGGACTAGCTTATTTTTTAGTTCACGAAGTCTTTATTCATCAAAGATTTAAATGGTTTAGAAATACTGAAAATGTTTATTTAAAAGCGATTCGTAGAGCGCACAAAGTGCATCACAAACATAGGGGAAAAGAGGAAGGCGAGTGTTTTGGAATGTTGATTGTTCCATGGAAGTTTTTAAGACAGGAACTTAAAAAAGTAAATGTTTAAAACGAGAAGTTTATAAAATATTGTTCAACAAATTTTCTTAGCTTATCTTTTAAATCACAAATATTTTCAACAGCACCACAGTTCGTAGTTTCGAAAACTAATCGTTAAAGCTATCTTTTGCAACGACATTTTTTTAATAGTAAAACCTTTATGAAGCAGGCAATTATTGTTGGTTCTGGAATTGCGGGACTTGCCGCGGCAATTCGATTGCAAAACAAGGGTTACGCTGTTCAAGTTCTTGAAAAAAACTCCTATCCTGGTGGAAAACTAACCCAAATTAGTGGGAATGGTTTTAGGTTTGATGCTGGACCGTCTCTTTTTACAATGCCTAATTTAGTTACCGAACTTTTTGATCTTTCTGGAAAAAAGTCTTCTGATTATTTCAATTTTGATCAACTCGATGTGTTATGTAATTATTTTTATGAGGATGGAACACAGATCATAGCAAGTTCAGATATCGAAGCTTTTGCAGCAGAAATCGAACGGAAAACAACTGATTCTGCCGAAAAAGTGAAAAAGCATTTAAATAAAAGTGCCTTCATTTATGGCGCTACTAAAGATCAATTTCTTAATAAATCACTGCATAAAATAAATTCGTTCCTTTCTTTTTCGACTTTGGTCGCAGTATTCAAAATGCCGTTTTTGAATATTTTTAATTCAATGAATCAGGTCAATGAAAATACCTTTACCGATTCAAAAACGATTCGGTTGTTTAACAGATATGCCACCTATAATGGATCTAATCCGTATAAAGCGCCAGGAATATTGAATATAATTCCACATCTAGAGTTTGGTCTTGGTGCTTACTTACCTCGAGGCGGTATGCACGAGATCACTAATAGTTTGGTGAAACTAGCCAAAGAAATTGGTGTTGAATTTCATTTTAATCAAGAAGTTATTGCGATTGGAACTGAAAATAATTTGGCAAAAAGCGTTACTACAGCATCTTGTAATTACGCTGCTGATCTTATCGTATGTAATGCTGACATTCATACCGTTTATGAAAAATTAATTCCTTCTGCAAAAAAATTAAAAGAGGTAGATAAACAAGAAAGATCGAGTTCTGCGCTTATTTTTTATTGGGGAGTCAATAAAGAATTTTCGCAATTGGATGTGCATAACATTATGTTCACTGAGGATTATAAAGCGGAATTTGATCATATTTTTGAAACCAAAACAATCTACGAGGATCCAACCATCTATATCAACATTACCAGTAAAAAAAATGAAGGAGATGCTCCCAAAGGAAAAGAAAACTGGTTTGTAATGATTAATGTCCCATCCGTTTACGGTCAAGATTGGGATAGTTTAATTGCCGAAGCTAGAAAAAATATTTTAAGCAAAATTTCAAGAAATTTGGGTGAAAGTATAGAGGATCTAATCCAATTTGAGCAACAATTAACCCCACAACTCATACAAGATAAAACGTATTCGTATAAAGGATCTCTATACGGAACGTCAAGCAACAATAGGTTTGCAGCTTTTTTTCGCCACAAGAATTTTTCTTCCCAGTACAAGAATCTGTTTTTTTGTGGTGGTAGTGTGCATCCAGGTGGTGGGATTCCTTTGGCTTTATTATCTGCAAAAATTATTGATAAACTCGTAAAATGATAAAAAACATATCAATAGAAAATCGTTGGATTGGGATTTTGCTGTTGTTCTATTTTTTTGGAACACTCGGAATAGCGCTGCATGAATATAAAAATTTCTTTTTGCCACTTACACCTCTTAATTTAGTGCTAACGCTATTTGTTTTTTACAAAGTAAATAATGATTTTAGTAAAAAGTTTTTAATGTTATCGTTGCTAATTTTTTTGATAGGATATACAGTTGAGGCAGTTGGAGTGGCCACAGGTGTGCTATTTGGAAGCTATTCGTATGGTAATTTATTTGGAATTAAAGTTTTTGAAACACCGTTAGTGATTGGTGTCAATTGGCTATTTTTATCATTAAGTTCTCATGGTGTCGTTCAGTATTTTACTAAAAGGCCACTTTTATTAGTCATTTTCCCTTCTATGATAATGACTGCCTTGGACTTTTTTATTGAACCGGTTGCTATGAAATTGGGCTTTTGGGGTTGGGAAAACAGTATAGTTCCATTTCAAAACTACGTGATGTGGTTTGCAACCAGTAGTTTTATTCATGGGTTGATTTACTTTTTTCGTCCTAAAATAAATCCTAAAATTAGTTTTGTCATTCTCCTTGCACAATTTGTTTTTTTTGTTGCATTATATTTTTTAATCACTTAAATCTACGTGTCGATTCAAAAATTAGTGGCACCATATATCCCTAACTTCCAACTATAATTAATTAGAACCTATTTGATCATGAGCAAACAAATTAGTACAATTACCTTTTTTAGATATGCTTCATTTAGCGATAAAGCTTGGGGCTTTGGCATGATGCAATTCGCTAATAAAGATTTAAAAAAAGTAAAGGGTTTGACTTTTTACAGATTGATGGGCAGTGGAAAAGAAAGAGGTTTCAACCCTATGCCTGATTGGTCTGTATATTGTTTACTACAAGTTTGGGAATCAGAAGAAGCAGCCCAAACCTTTTTTTCATCTTCTGATTTGATGAAACAGTATGAGAAACATACAGCGGAAATATATACACTTTACATGAAAAATATTTCAGCAGTTGGGACTTGGGTTGGCAAAAATCCTTTTGAAACAGGTGCGGAACTAGAACAAAATTCACCGATTGCAATTATTACTCGAGCAACCATAAAATGGAACTGGCTTATAAAGTTTTGGAAATACGTTCCCACTTCTGAAGAGGGTTTAAACGGAAATGAAGGCTTGATCTACACTAAAGGTGTTGGCGAGGTTCCCATTATTCAAATGGCGACTTTCAGTTTGTGGAAGGATTTTGACTCGGTAAAACAATTTGCATATAAAAGCAAGCAACATAAAGAAGCCATTAAGAAAACACGCAAATATGAATGGTATTCAGAAGAACTTTTTTCTAGGTTTCAACCCTATAAATCATCCGGAACTTGGGAAGGTAAAGATCTGTTAAGTTTATAAAATTCGTTAATTTGGCGTTGCAATTACGGTCATGATGCCGAGAGATGATTTCTTTTCCATCCATTTTTTGGGCATGAACTGTACCATTCCAACCATAAAATTCCAAAATTCGTCTTCCATGTTTTTATCCCATTGTATTCCCTTTTTTTCCATTTCGCTCATCCAATAGAGTAGGTAAGGATCCATGGTGCCATGAGTTAATAGTTTGGTGACTTTCCATCCGCTTTTATTAAGTAACATTTCTATGTTGTTAGGAGAAAATAATGAAATATGACGCGGTGTGTGCCAGCCGGCCCAATTTTCGTTGTATTTTTTTCTACTGGTAGAATCAAAATTGGGAACTTCAATAACAAGTGTTGTTGATGGTTTCGCAATAGATTTTAAATAGGTAAGATTTTCTAATGGAGTGTAGTCGTGCTCCAGATAATGCCACATCGTGATAACATCGGGTTGCAAATTACTTGATAACTCTTTAATTTCTGCTACTCGCAAATCTAATCCTTCAAAACTGGCCTCTTGCTCTTTCCATCCTTCGTTACTAAAGTCAATCCCCATTGCTTGGCAATGTAACTTTTGCTGACAAGCTTTCAAAAAAGATGGTTTACCACAACCAACATCTAAAATTAACGACTCTGACGAAATTAAATGAGTATCTCTTACCCGCTGCACTCGTTTTAAATCTAACTTTTGCTGGCTTCCTTCAACTAATTTCTCAAATTTTCCCCACGCTTCAGAACCTCTGTAAGGCAGGTAATGAGAAGTGTAGTAGTTTTTTAATTCGTCTAATTCAACTCTTGGGTTTAAGAAAACCAGTTGACATTCGGCACACTGATCAAAATTAAACAATTCTTTGCTTGAATGCATTTGAGCTGTTGTTTGAATATAAGAATTGATAGTCTGCGAGTTGCAAATTGGGCAATTGTGAAGTTGATGCATAATATCGTCCGTATTTTTTTATAAATTTAATTGATGTTTTTGAATATTTAAAATCGTATCGTACGATAGTTTAAATTTTTTGGATAAAAAAATTTTTATCTTAGCTTGTTAAAAGTATCATTTTACAGATAAATTAAATCTTTTTTTATTGTTGAAATTTAAAAAAGCATAGAATAGCACGTTACATTGGTCAAAGTTCAAATATAAACTTCGTTATTTTAGTTGTTAAAGACAATTTAATATTCATCTAAATTAGCATTAAATTCAATCTTGCTTTCTAAAAAGGAAATCATTCCATCGTAATTGGTGATTTCGCCTGCTATTTTTTTGATAAAATAATATTTTGGAAGGTTAAAATAGTAACCTTCAATTTGTTTTTATCAGAAGTAGACTCGCAATAAAATATTTAAGGAAAATTTTTGTCGCCTTATAAATAGGAATACAAACCTTTTTAGAAGCTGTTAAAATAATTCAGATTTATAGTGCCAAACAATCGATCCATATAATCCCAGAAACAGTACGCAAATCAAAAACTTCATAAAAGTAGAAGCTAGAAACCCAACAAAGGAACCTGTAGCGGCTTTCAACGCTCTGTTGTGGTCTTTGTAATCAAAAATAAGTTCTCCGATCAAAGCACCCACAAACGGACCTATAAGGAAGCCAAAAGGAACGGGAGCAATAATCCCAATAACTAAGCCAATGTTTGTCCCCCAAATACCGTAAGAACTGCCTCCAAATTTTTTAGTGCCTTTAGCCGGAATCACGTAATCTAAAACAGATACAATTATAGTAATCACTAAAGTAATCCCAAGAATCCAATAATTAGCAGGAACAGCATTTGTAAAATAGAGTAGTGCTAAACCAATCCAGCTCATGCTTGGCCCGGGCAAAACCGGTAAAAAACTACCTAATAAGCCCATTATAATGCACGCGAAACCTAGAATTAAAAGTAAGATATCCATAAATTTATTTTTAGTAATTTTGAAAACATAAAAGCAACACGTAACTAGCTTATGAAACGGATAAAATTTAGTTCTTTAGTTTTGATCATTTTCTTTTTTACTTTTTCTTATTTGACCGTGAATGCCCAGGAAAAAATTGTATATAGCAATGACGTGCTTTTAAAAGAGACCATTTACAATGAAAATAGAGTAAAAGTATTAAATTTTTCATTGAAAGAGTTTGATGCACTTTTTTTTGAATTTTTTGACAAAAAATCCAATTCTAATTTAGTTTTGACAAAGCAGGAGTTCTATAAATATACCATTCAAATTGCAATTTTTTCAGATCGACTTGCAGCTTTATATCCAGATCAAATGGAAATCGCTGATAAAAATAAAAAGAAATGGTTCGCTGAATCTTACGAAGATTATTTGCTTTCTAAAGCATCTCAAAAAAAATAATTGTATTTTTATGCACTATTAGTCCAATTCAAAAACTTAACCTTGAAGCAATATTACCTTTTTTTAGTATTTTTACTTTTCAATTCCTGTCAGTACTTTGACAAGCAAATTCCCTCGGAAAAGGAATTGTTGCAAAAGGAACTGAAATCCATCAACTGGAAAGAAGTTGATGAATACCCATCCGTTGTAGATTGCGAAAAAATAGACAATAAAGCGCAACGTCAGCAATGCTTTTTTGAGGTTCTAACGCAACTAATTCAAGAAAAATTAAGCGTTGACACTCTTTCGGTTCTCTATCCGGAATTGGATACGATTGAAGTAAAAGTCACTATTTTTCCTAACGCCACCATGCAATTTGAGCCTCAGTTTCCAAAGGATTCGGTTGCTTATGACAGAATCAAAATTGACAGTATCTTAAAAGTGCGTTTAGTCGATTTTCCAAAAGTTAATCCAGCCATCAAACGTGGAATTCCAGTAAAAACCCAATTTATTCTTCCGGTGATTCTTAAAGTAGAGTAGTAGTTTTTTGGAGCTATTTCCAGCTGTTCACTGTATCTTTTCCTTTTTTAAAGAAAAAAAGAAAAAGGATGCCGTTTCCATCTGGGCTAGGGTTTAGTGAAAACTATCAGTGTAGTTGTCAGTACATCTGAAATCAAAAATCTGCGATCTAAAATTTTCTCCCTTTCCATTCGTATTTTCCAAATAACGAATACAAAGCCACGGCAGTACTGAAAAACGGATACAGTAAACTGCTCAGTACTAAGAAACGCATTTTGTTTGTTGTCAAAAATTGATTCGATTTGTACAGCAAAATAGTGTCGATACTGAATTTTACCAAAAAAAGAAAAAGCAAGTTTTTATATGGAACACAACCCACAACCCACAACCCACAACCCACAACAATAACCGAATTCCCTCCAAAAACAATTAATCCTAAAGCCTTACCAAAACTACTTTGATACGAACTTGTTTTTGAAGCCCAACGCACTCTTTGATCAAATAAAGAGTCCCAGTTATCCAGCGGTTTTGTGTGTACAATGGTGTTTTCCGACTTCAAATAATGCACTTTTTCGGGAAATTGTGCTATCGCTTTTTGCAGCAGGAACACATCATCTCCACTAGCGATTGAATCATTTCCTTGAAATCCATTTAGTTTTTGAAAAAAAGATTTGGTATAGGCAAAATTAGCGCCATTGCACATAAAACCTTTCTTGATACCAAAACTGCCAATGGTTGCACCCTGTAAACT
The DNA here is from genome assembly GCF_900143245.1 of Flavobacterium fryxellicola. Taxonomy (GTDB): domain Bacteria; phylum Bacteroidota; class Bacteroidia; order Flavobacteriales; family Flavobacteriaceae; genus Flavobacterium; species Flavobacterium fryxellicola. The sequence continues at coordinate 195,389 of NZ_FRDK01000001.1, read as the reverse complement.
CGTTAAATCCAATTGCTGAAAATGATGTAAGAACGAATTAGTACAATTATAGGTAACGGCCCCAGCAATCATGCTTGTGTCATGAAGCTGAATGTAATTGTCCAAGGTCAACAACCAATTTTTAGTAACCGTACAATCTGCATCAGTGGTGACAATCCAGGGAGTATTTACGATTTGCATGGCGGTTACTATTGCATCTTTTTTTGGAGAATTTGAAATCCGGATGTTTTTTACAATACAAACTTCGTATTTCGTGTCCTGAACTTGGTACTCTTCCTCAGATTCATCATCGACTAAAATCACTTTAAACATTTCTGTTGGATAATCTAATTGGGATATACTGTTCAACAAAATAGGCAAATTTTCGGCTTCATTCCGAAACGGTACAATAATCGAGAATTTTGTTTTTGGCTTTAAGCCAGTATAATTAATTGTATTTACTTTGGTAAAGCCATAAATTAAAATTCCAATTGAAATGGAATAAATCGCAAGGATCATAAATAAAACAACTGTAATCATAATTACTTTATAAAATTGCTTCTCTCTCTGCATCGAAGACGGATAGGGTGAGAATTTTAAAATTTAGTACATAGTAGCTGCCAATTATAACAGGTAAAACTACATTCAAAAACCACATCAACGTAGAAATGAAAATAACAATCCATTCATTTACTTCAAGGATTCCAAAGAAATAAACTGCTACACTTCCTTTTACAGCAAAGTCTAAAAATTGAAAAGATGGTAGGGAGGATGCTAGAAAATAAACGCTAGTTACTGCCGACATTAATATTAGATAGGGTAAATCTACATCAAAAGCGAGGAACAAAAAATAGTATTGATGTGAAAAAACCAAATAGCGACAAACGCCTAGAAAGATATTTTTTTGGTGGATGTGTTTTGGAATTTCATTGATTTTTTGAATCAGTTTTTCAATAGAATAGCCTTTGATTTTTATTTTTTTAACCGAAAATAAAACAATGAAGACAAGCGTCAGAATTGCAAAAAGAATTGCAACTGTTCTCGTCGTAATTACATGATATTGCGTGTTAAAGTACAACAAACCAACTATCCCGATGATTACGGTTAAAATCATTTGGATTTCGTTGCAAATTAAGTTTAGGAAAATAACTTTTCTAGTTTCTGATTTATCAAAAAACAGTGCTTTTCCAGCATATTCGCCTATTCCATTTGGAGTAAAAATCCCTGCTGTTAGCGCGGCTAGAACTTGTTTTGTAGCTTCGCCTATGGTGATAGATTTGAGATTAGAAACTAAGTTTTGCCATTTTAAAATTTCAAAATACCTATTGAGTACACTTAATAATAGAATAAAACTAATTCCAATTACCGAGTGATTTTTTTTGAACAGAACCAAAAACTGCGCCCAATCAAGCTTGTCATTACTTGCCAACTGGTTGTAAATAAAATAAAAGGCGAAGCTTACAATCAAAAGTTTGATTAGAAGTACGAGGAATTGCTTAGTTTTGTGTGCAATTGATATCATTAAGGCAAAGAAAGGAAAACTATTGTGAAAATGCTATTTCGCAAAGGTTTACGCGTAGTGGTAAAATGAAAAATCACTTCGTAAAGGGTCACAAATAGAAGGAAAGGTTGTGCAAAGAATTTGAATTAGTTTCACCAATTTTTAAGTTTATTTCACCAGATTCGGTGTGTTAAAAATAGTATTTCGCAAAGATTTACAAGACGAAAGCAAAGCTGTGCCAAGATTTTAAAGTAGTTTTGCATATCTCTGCGTCTTCTGAGCGAGTCTCAGTGTACTGAAAAGAAATATTTTGCAAAGGCTTGCTAAGATTTTAAATTAATTTGCACCCTAAGCTTAACAAAAAAACTTTGTGTATTTGCGCCTTCATGGCAAAAAAACGCACTAAAATAAAAATGGCAAACGAACACATCATATTAGGAATTGACCCAGGAACAACTATTATGGGTTTTGGATTGATAAAAATTGTCAATAAAAAAATGGAGTTTTTGCAGCTGAATGAATTGCAATTGTCCAAATACGACAATCATTACCAAAAGCTGAAAATTATTTTCGAACGCACAATCGAGTTAATTGATACGCACAATCCAGATGAAATTGCAATTGAAGCTCCTTTTTTTGGAAAGAATGTACAATCGATGTTGAAGTTGGGACGCGCTCAAGGTGTAGCAATGGCAGCGGGACTTTCGAGAGATATTCCCATTACCGAGTACGAGCCTAAGAAAATAAAAATGGCCATTACCGGAAACGGAAACGCCAGCAAGGAACAAGTCGCTAAGATGCTACAACAACTTTTAGGGCTGAAGGAATTACCCAAAAATCTTGATAGTACTGATGGTTTGGCAGCGGCTGTTTGTCACTTTTTCAATTCTGGAAAAGTGCTTGGAACGAAAAGCTATACCGGTTGGGATGCTTTTGTCAAACAAAATGAAGAGAGAGTGAAAAAGTAATGTGATAGTTAGAAAAGGTGTCCATCGCATAATTGTATAAATTGTCTCCTCTTCTAATTTCCAAATTATCTAATTTAAAAATGTCCGGAATCTACATACATATCCCTTTTTGCAAGCAAGCCTGTCATTATTGTGACTTTCATTTCTCGACTTCTATGAATAAGAAAGAGGATATGGTTTTGGCTTTGGCCAAAGAAATCCAAATGCGCAAGAGTGAATTTGAAAACGATAAAATAGCGACTATTTATTTTGGCGGAGGAACGCCTTCGGTATTGACTTCAACCGAAATTGATTTTTTAATTGCCGAAGTTTATGAAAATTATGCGGTGATAGAAGATCCTGAAATCACGCTGGAAGCCAATCCAGATGATTTATCTCATGAGCGGATTATGGAACTGTCGAACAGTAAAATCAACCGTTTGAGTATCGGAATCCAGTCTTTTTTTGAGGACGATTTACAGTTGATGAATCGGGCGCATAATTCGCCGGAAGCCCAAAAATGTTTAGAAGTAGCCACCAAGTATTTTGATAATATTTCTCTTGATTTGATCTATGGCGTTCCGGGGATGAGCAATGAAAAATGGAAGATGAATATTGAAAAGGCACTTTCTTTTGGGGTGCCACACATTTCGAGTTATGCTTTGACGGTCGAACCCAAAACAGCAATGAATAAAATGATTCAAACCGGAAAAATGGAAGCGCCAAAAGACGAAGTGGCTCAGGAACATTTTATGATATTGGTTGAGATGCTTGAATCGAAAGGGTTTATTCACTATGAATTATCAAACTTCGGAAAAGAGAATTATTTCTCAAAAAACAATTCGGCTTATTGGTTGGGAAAAAAATACATGGGTATTGGTCCTTCGGCGCACAGTTATGACGGTGTTGCTAGAAGCTGGAATATTGCAAATAATTCGCTATATTTAAGAGCAATACAGGAAGTAAAATTACCAAACGAAACGGAAACTTTATCAGAAGCGGATCGTTATAATGAATATATTATGACCGGATTGCGAACTATTTGGGGTGTTTCATTGGATCGAATTCAGGCTGAATTTGGACAAACCTATTTGGATTATTTGATGAAACAAACTCAGAAATTCCGAAATGATGGGTTGGTTTCTATCGAGAATAATGTTTTGAAACCAACAAAAAAAGGAAAATTTCTGACAGATGGGATAGCGAGTGATTTGTTTTACTTAAATTTGGAATATTAACTTAACCGTACAATACGCAAAGATTTGTGCAAGGTTCAAAAAGTTGCCTTTAGCATTAAAAATGAAGCAGCAGACTTGTGTTTGATTGCGCTTTAAAATTTAAAAAAGCAATTAATCTTATACTGTGCGCCAGTGCCTACGAAGCATGCTCTTCCAATAGACTGAAAAAATCTAGTGTAGATATTGAAAACCCAAAGTCCCTGCTCTTGGTTTATGAAGAGGTTAATTTAGATGTTGGACACAGAACTGCTAGTATTGTTGAGAAAATATTTATTTTGGAAATAAATTCAGTAGAAGCATTAAACGATAATCCTGTTGTTCCATTAGTGACGTATTTGAAGTTGACTAATTGTAAATTAGGTTTACTAATCAACTGCAATGTTGTTTTAATAAAAAATGGAGTAAAAAAGAATTACTAAAAATTTGAACTAAATCATCGCGCCCTTAGCGGTTAATAACTATGATAGCAACTATAAATAATTATCAAGTAGATTTATCAAAACCCATTGATATTTCGATTCCGTTATCTAACACAGATGCAAACCCTATTGCTTGGTATATCGATAAGCCAGAAATTGAACCCGTTCGTTTTGGAGAATGGATTGGCAAGGTGTCCTCGGGAATGTCATCTACTAATTTCAATTCGATACTTTTTAATCCACATGGACATGGAACACACACGGAATGCCTTGGTCACATCACCCGTGATTTTTACAGTGTCAATCAATCTTTAAAACAATTTTTTTTTACTGCTGAATTGGTTTCGATAGAACTGGAGGACCATCAAGGAGATTTTATTGTTACTAAAGAAGCGCTTTTTAGTGCCTTAGAAGGGAAATCACCTGAAGCAATTGTTATTAGGACGTTGCCAAATGACACAAGTAAATTGTCTAGAAAATATTCTCATACGGACCCTCCTTTTATGACTGAAGGTGCTGCGTTATATCTTCGAGAAAGCGGGATCCAACACTTGCTGATTGATTTGCCAAGTGTAGATAAGGAAAAGGATGAAGGAAAACTTTTGGCACACAAAGCTTTTTGGAATGTGACTGACGTGCATACTTTAAACTCGGATGCCCGAGTAGAGGCGACGATTACCGAAATGATTTACGTCCCAGATGCTATCCCGGACGGGAGTTATTTACTGAACCTGCAAATTGCTTCTTTCGAAAATGATGCAAGTCCAAGCAAACCCATTTTGTACTCTATACGCAATAACTAATCTGGACCGTATGAATTTAGAAAGCTATTACGAATATTGTCTTGCGAAAAAAGGAGTCACAGAACATTTTCCTTTTGATGAAGATACTTTAGTTTTTAAAGTGGGCGGTAAGCTGTTTGCATTGACCTCTTTAAGCCAGTGGGAAAAAGGCGAACCCTCCGTGAATTTAAAATGTGACCCAGAACGCGCTCAGGAATTGCGGGCGGAATATGATTCAATTCAACCGGGTTTTCATGCCAATAAAACCCATTGGAACACAATAGCTATAAATAAGTCAGTTTCGGATGCGTTGGTCAAAGAGTTGATCAACCACTCCTATGATTTGGTTTTCAAAAGTTTAACAAAGAAATTGCAAAACGAAATTTTAGAATTAGAAAATTAGGTATTACTTTTGATGTGGAATTTCGATATAAAAAATAAACAGGTACTGAAATAAATTCAGCATAAAAATGAAAGAACAATTTAAGAAGTTTTTAAACGAAGAACAAGATCCAAAAGCCATTGAAAAAATAGCCTCAAAACTGAGTGATTTACTGATGAAGAATGAGGAAATAGGATATATAGCTGTTCAAAAAAAACCAGCGATTACTGTTTTACCGGATAGTATCGTGATGACTAATAAAAGAATTATCATTTGTCAGCCCAAAAATCTAGGTTTGTCGATGAATTTTATTGACTATACTTGGGATGAGATAGAAGGAACTTTTGTAAAAGAAAATATTTTGGGTTCCGAGTTTTCTTTTACAACGCGAACTAATATGGAGGTTTCGATTGATTATATTCCAAAAATTCAAGCGAGAAAGATATTTACTTATGCTAAAGAACAATTGGACCTATTAAAAAGTGGTGCTGTTTTTAATGCATCAACATTTGATGAAGTTCCAGTGGTTGCAGTACAAGAAGAGGAAATTATTGAAGAAATGGAGACGGAAGAAGTAATTAGCTTTGCTGAAATAATGACCATTACACCTCCGCCTTTTAATTTGAAATCCGAAGAGTTACATGCTCCTACTGACCTTCAAAAAGAAAATGGTTTACAGAATTTGTCGCAGGATGCACTTTTTGAAAAATTACAGAATTATAAAAAATTACTAGATAATGGTTTGATTTTGCAGGGAGAATACGATGCTTTCAAAAAAGAAATTTTGAGTTATATGTAACTTATTCGAAAGTCTTAGAGTCAAAAGTCTTAGGAACGCAAATTTTGTACTTATTTTAAGAATTTTGACTTTAAAACTACCATACTAAAGTGTTCTTTTCTGTTTTTCTACAAAATTATTCGATTGTAGCTCTAGTAAATTAGCCGCGTTTTTTCGTTGTAAGTCATACAAATTTTTATCCTGCGTAATGTCTTGATAAACTTTGTCGTGCATAGTAGCACTTGTGCTTACCAATAAACCACGTAGGTATTTGTCTTGCTCTAAAGTTGCCTTTAGCGCGGTTTCTAAATCTTCTAATTTAAAATCATATTCGCCTTTTGGGGACAACAATTTAGCGATAATTGGAGACGTCTCAATGGCTAGAAATAAAAGCATGATAAAAAAGGAAGGGAGCCAAGGTAACTTATCTAGTGCGTTGATTCGAGCCATCAAACCATCAAAACTATCTATTATAGGTTGGCTTGCGGTAACTTTCTTGTCTAAATCGGTTTGAAGTGTTTGTGAATTTTTTTCAATTGTGATAATTTTAGCTAGGTTGGCTTTTTTGATAGAATCCAATTGGGCGGAAGCCAAATTATGTTTGGCTATTTTTTCCTTAAAAACGGGGCCTTTACCTAACTTTTTGGTGCCAGCTGTTCCTTCTGCTTCGGTAATATAAGTTTCGTATAGCGCATTTACCTCTTTCTCTTTCTGCATGATCTCTGATCTCAAAGTATCGATTTCAGTTTTATTTTTATCCAAATCCGATTTAAAATAAGTAGCTACCTCCTTTTTGTTGTTCAAAGCCATGGCGTTTTTCTCCTTTAGTAAAACGGTATTTATCTCTTTCTCGAAGATTTTAATTTCCAATGGTTTTGAAATTACTATAGCGATAATTACTGCCAAAATAATTCGAGGTGTTGCTTGTAGAAATTCACTCCCAAAGCGGTCTCTTTTTCGGATGGTAGAAACAATAAAACGATCTAAATTAAAAATAAGTAAACTCCAGACTAGTCCAAAGAGTAGTGCGGGATACACATTATCAAATACCGTGAACAGCGCATAAGAACTGGCAATAAAAGCCATTACGGCGGTAAAGAAAACGGTGGCGCCAATACCCACATATTTAGTTTGTTCGCCTTCGGAACATCCTGCAAGAAGGTCCTTGTCTGCTCCAGAACAAAGGATGAAAAATTGTTTTAACATGATTGATTTTTGGATTGCTTCGCCAGTTCGCTATTCTAGCTCGGGTGATTGATTGATTCAAATTTAACGCCAAAAAATGAATCTTGGTATAAATAGTTGATTTGTTTTTGATTACTGTTTTTTATATACAAAAAAAGAGCCGCTCTTTACGAACGGCCCTATAGTTTTTAGAGTAGTAGTGGCTTAGGCTTTTGGAGCTCCCGCCATAATTTCGTCATTTGCAAATTCTTCAAATTTGGCGAAGTTTGCTTTAAATTTTTGAGCTAATTCAATGGCTTTTTTATCGTACAACTCAGGATCTTCCCAAGTATTTCTAGGATTTAATATTTCACTAGGTACGTTGGGACAGGTTTGTGGTTTTGCTATTCCAAAAACTTCATGATTCTCATACCCCACTTCGTCTAATTCTCCATTGAGAGCAGCTGTAATCATAGCACGCGTGTACTTTAATTTCATTCTACTTCCTATTCCGTAAGGACCGCCAGTCCATCCGGTATTGACTAGCCAAACTTTTACGTTAGCATCTTTGATTTTTTTACTCAACATCTCAGCATATTTTGTTGGATGCAAAGGCATAAAAGGAGCACCAAAACAGGCAGAGAAATTAGGTTGTGGTTCTGTAATTCCTGCTTCGGTTCCTGCTACTTTAGCGGTATATCCAGAAATAAAGTGATAAGCAGCCTGTCCAGGAGTTAGTTTAGAAATTGGGGGCAAAATACCAAAAGAATCGGCTGTTAGGAAAAAGATATTTTTTGGATTTTTTCCAATAGATCCTGGCTGGATGTTGTCTATATGGAATATTGGATAACTTACTCTAGTGTTTTCTGTTATAGAGACATCTTCAAAATCAACTTCTTTGGTGTCTGGATTGACAATGACGTTTTCTAAAAGCGATCCTTTTTTTATTGCTCTGAAAATATCCGGTTCATTTTCTTCCGTAAGATTGATCACTTTAGCATAACATCCTCCCTCAAAATTAAAGATAGTATTTTCATTTGTCCATCCGTGTTCATCATCTCCTATTAGTTTACGGTTAGGATCTGCAGATAAAGTGGTTTTTCCAGTTCCTGATAAACCAAAGAAAATGGCTGCATCGTCATTTTCCCCTACGTTTGCGCTGCAATGCATTGGCATTGTATTTTTAAAAACTGGCATTATAAAGTTCAAAGCAGAAAAAATTCCTTTTTTCATTTCTCCAGTATATCCAGTGCCGCCAATAAGAACTATTTTTCTAGTAAAATTTAAAATCGCAAAATTGCTTTGACGTGTTCCGTCTAATTCAGGGTCTGCGAAGAAACCTGGTGCAGATACTAAAGTCCATTCTGGAGTGAAAGTGGCTAATTCTTCTACTTCAGGTCTTAAAAACATGTTGTAGCAAAATAAATTAGACCATGCGTTTTCTGTAACAGCTCTAATATTTAATCTGTAATTGGGATCTGCACATGCATAAGAATCTCTAACGAAAACCTCTTTATTCGATAAGTAAGCGGTCACTTTGTTATACAAAGCATCAAAATCCTCTGGAGCAAAAGGAATATTTACATTTCCCCACCAAACTTTATCTTCAGTAATACTGTCTTTTACGATAAAACGATCCTTTGGAGAGCGTCCCGTGTATTCGCCAGTATTTACCGCTAATGATTCTGATGAAACCTCTATTCCTTGACCTGATTGTATTGTAATGTCGTGTAATTCTTCAGGGGATAACTGGTAATGAATTTTTGCATTTTCAATTCCTAATTCTTTTAACGAAATCGATTGCGAGAAAAGTGTGTTATTGTCCATAAATCTATTGTTGTGTGGTTTCTTTTTATAGATTGCAAAAGTAGAAATTATATTTCAGTTAGCGTTTGATTCTGCTAGTTTTGTGATTTTTTATTTAAGATACGTAGTAACAAAATGCCCCAAGCCACAATTAGCAGCAGTCCGCCAATGGGAGTTAAGAATCCAATAATTTTAAAATCAAAAGCGGACAGGTCATTTGTGGCTAATAAATAAATAGAGCCAGAGAATAATAGAACACCAAAAACGATCAATAAGTAGATTGCTTTTTTAGTTTTTAGGGAGAGGTCTTGCGTTAGACCAAGAAATAATAAAAAGATGGCGTGGTACATCTGATAGCGTACGCCGGTTTCAAAAGTGGCTAATTGTTCAATAGTCAGTACTTTTTTTAGAGCATGTGCGCCAAAAGCACCCAGAATTATAGCAATTATTCCTAAAATTGTTCCTGTTGAAAGTATCTTTTTGTCCATGAAGTTGGTGATTTTAGTGCAAAAGTATTTCATACCACTTCAATTTAAAAGTAATTGGACAGATACTTTCAATTTGAGCGGTAGAAACGCGAAAGTACCCCTTTCCTATTTTTTAATTTCTAAATTAGCTGCAGTTATTTTGTTATAAATACAACATTTTTGTATGTTTGTGTTATAAATGTATAAAAATGAGAACAATTTTAATCATTGGGGCAGGAAGATCAGCATCCTCTTTAATTCAGTATCTTTTAAGTAAATCTGAAAAAGAAAACTTACATCTTGTTATTGGTGATTTGTCATTGGCATTAGCCCAAAAAAAAACAAACAATCACACGAATGCGACGGCAATTGCTTTGGATATTTTTGATGAAAATCAAAGAAAAGCAGCGATTCAGAATGCCACTATTGTGATATCGATGTTGCCCGCTCATTTGCATATTGAAGTGGCTAAAGATTGTATTATTTACAAAAAACATTTGGTTACTGCTTCTTACGTGAGCGTGGCCATGCAGGAATTAGATGCAGCTGCTACAGAAAATAATCTGATTTTCATGAACGAAATTGGACTAGATCCGGGCATTGACCACATGAGTGCAATGAAAGTAATTGATGCCATAAAAGAAAAAGGCGGAGAAATGCTCCTTTTTGAATCCTTTTGTGGTGGATTGGTTGCTCCTGAATCAGACACCAATCTTTGGAATTATAAATTTACTTGGGCGCCGCGAAATGTAGTGCTCGCTGGTCAGGGTGGTGCTGCCAAGTTTATTCAGGAAGGGACTTATAAATACATTCCGTATTGCAATTTATTCCGCAGGACTGAGTTTTTACAAGTGGAAGGATATGGCCGTTTTGAAGCATATTCGAATCGGGATTCGTTAAAATACCGCAGCGTATATGGTCTAGACAATGTGCTTACTTTATATAGAGGAACGATTAGAAGAGTGGGATTTTCTAAAGCATGGACCATGTTTGTTCAATTAGGGATGACCGATGATAGTTACGTCATGGAAAATTCTGAAACCATGAGTTACCGTGAGTTTGTGAATTCGTTTTTGCCCTATCACCCCACAGATTCAGTTGAAATCAAGACCCGTTTGATTCTAAAAATCGACCAAGATGACATCATGTGGGACAAGTTATTAGAATTAGATTTATTCAATCGCAATAAAATTGTAGGTTTAAAGCAGGCAACACCCGCACAAATTTTAGAAAAAATATTAACAGACAGTTGGACCCTGCAAGAAGATGACAAAGATATGATCGTCATGTACCACAAATTTGGGTATGAACGTAAAGGCAAAAAAGAACAAATAGATTCCAAAATGGTTTGCATTGGTGATGACCAAACGTATACCGCTATGGCAAAAACAGTAGGACTGCCCGTTGCAATGGCAACATTATTGATCTTGAACGGTAAAATTACCACCCCAGGAGTGCAGTTGCCGATTCGTAAGGAAGTGTACGAGCCTATTTTAAAAGAATTAGAGGAGTATGGCGTAGTTTTCAAGGAAATCGCCATGCCGTATTTAGGGTACAATCCCGATAAAGAGTTTAGTTATTAGTTTTTTTAGATTTTAGTTTGCCAAATCCGCTCCTGTTTTCAGAGCGGATTTTGTTTTTAAGGACGCTTTTGTTTTTGAATGCTTTTGGGCGTGTCCCTCCGTAAAAACTTCGGGTCGGGCTATGCGCTGCAATCTTTGTGTTTTTAAAGAAAAAACACAAAGGATTTTCGCTGCTATCCCTCACGCAACCCGCGATAAGTAAGATGTTTTTTCTGCTAAATTGTAAGAAAATTTTAATATATTTGAAAATATAAAAAGAGACCAGCAGTAGCGCTTATCTACCTAAATTTGTGTGTATACACGCTACGTCGCAGCGAGTATATTAATGTTGGCGGAAATCTCCAAAAAAAATCGGATGGATAAAAAATTCATATATTTAAATACAACAATAATAGTACTAATAATTCTTGTTTTTATCTTTGGTGATTACTTCTCTCCTATTGAAATGAAATTTCAATATTGGTGGAATACTAAAAATTTTGAATGGGAAATTCTAGTAATGATTTTCATAGTGTCTCCAATATTATCTGCTGTAATAAGTTTGAAAAAAATCAAACATTTAAATTATAAAATTAAAATTAGTAGAGTTTTATTTTTTATTAATTCTCTAATAGTATTGTTTTTAGTTTTTCAGTTCACAAAATTTTATTTGAATACAAAAACTGAATTAACGAAAAGAGAAAATGAATTAATAGAAATAGCAAAGAAAGATATTAAAGAGGATAATGTAACTTATAAATTTGCGGGAGGACTAAAACTTCCACTGTTTACAAAAGAAAATGAAAATAAAATTGACAGTATTCAAAAAAAATATGGTGTTAAATATGTTAATACTGGATGTGTAGTAGATTTGACAGAAATACAAGCCCAAGAAAAATATAAAGAAACTGTAAAACCATATTTAGACAAAAGAAACGGAAAAAATTGGGAAAATATAATGGAAACAGAAATTGAAACCCTAAAATAGCAGTCCATTTAAGTATCCGTACAAATAGATTTTAAGAAACAGTTTAGTATCAAGACTTGGAAATCCTTCGGATTTTATAGTTTGTGCCGTAAAATCAAATGCTTTCAGGGATATGTGGGCTACAAATGCATCAATAAAACGTACGGGATTGTCGGAAGCAATTTTATCTTCTAAACTACTTATTTGCAATTGTTCACGCGAAATATGTATGATCTGTTGCATCTTTAAATGTACAATAATTCTTCTTTATATCAAAAATAAGGCACTATATTTAATACAAATAAAACAGATGTTTTTTCACAGATTGACGTCCGTAGAAAGTTAAAAAAACTGCACAAAAGACCTTTAACCTAAGAATTCCATTCATTTTGTATAGAAACATTTATTAATTGATGAAATATCCAAGATACGAATATTCAACGGAAGCTGAATTAAACATTTTTGAATTTGAAAGCATTGGACCGAAAGGTAAAATATTCAAATTAGTACAATATTAAGAAATGAATATTAAAGGTTATTTCAATGTAGCTTTTGGAGATTTAGATCTAAAAACAAGAGAAATAAATGATGGTGTAATAACTAATAATGGAGATGCAACAAAAGTTTTAGCAACGGTAGTTTCTACAGTTTACGCTTTTACAGGAAGATATCCAGACGCTCATATTTTTGCGACAGGAAGTAGTGAAGCGAGAACAAGATTATACCGAATGGGTATTACAAATAATTTAGAAGAATTAAAAAATGACTTTTATGTTTATAGATTTAAAGTTGACGAATCATTTGAATCATTTAGTGTTGGAGAAGATTATTTAGGCTTTTTAATAACACGAAAAAATTAAAAATTATGAAAGTTGAAGATTTAAATAAAGCAAAAATACCTGTAGTGAAAATTAATAAGAAATTGGAAGAATTTAGAGGAAAAATATTGTTTCCTGAAAAACTTGAATTGGCTAATAAAATGCTTGAAAAAGTTAAGCTTCCAGTAGAAACGTCGAAATAACCTTTCACTAATAGTAAAGGCTTCGTTGCGTGCGCAGCACGAACAATGAAGCCGCGGTTGAATCCTCCACGGCGGACAGGTTGGAACCAGTTAAGAGTCCGCTAACACTATGGAGTTATCGTAAAATTATCAGAAGGAGTTTTAGGAGGTTATCACGCCTCTTTTTTTTGCAAATCCTAAAATTAAATAGTTACAAACCATATACCATCTCAAAGAGTCATATTGTTAGTTTAAAACCAAATCCGCTTCTTTTGAAGCGGATTTTGGTTTTATTAGGACTTGCCAGATTGTATCGTTATTGGTAAACTGTATAACACTCTAACAGGAACACCGTCCATTTTACCTGGTATCCATTTTGGACATAATTTCAAAACACGTACGGCTTCATCACCAGTTCCGTAGCCAATATCGCGAATGTTTTTTACGTCGCTAATACTGCCGTCTTTTTCAATGATAAACGTGATGTATATTTTTCCTTTTAAATTAGGTTGTTCTGGAGTTTTAAAATTGTTGCCGACAAATTTGTAAAATTCCATAATTCCTCCCGGAAAATCTGGTTTTTCTGTTAGTCCAGCTGTATTGTAAATATCCCCAAATTCATCGCTGGCTGTTAATTTTGAAGCTTCAGCCTGATAGTCTTTTTCTAAAATAGTTATGGATTTATTATTTATTTTTTCTCCACTACTGTTTACTCTTAATCCAGATCTATCGTAGTATTCTCTTTCTTTATCTTTTGTTACATAAAAATGAACTTCATTGTTGATAAAAATATATCCCTCTTTTGCAGGATTGCCGGAAATGTCTATGGAACCTTTATCATTAAAATAGAGACTACCAATTTTAGTATACTCTTCGTTTTTAATTTTTACGACGGCTAGTTTTTTTCTTTTTACAGTATCGTTTTGCTTGACCGACTTTTCAATGTGTTGTAAAACACTTTTGGCAGTTGCAATCTTCTCATTTAAAATTGGTTGCTGTTCAAGGATAGGATTGTTTTTTTCTTTGGCAACCGTTTTGATGCAAAAGGCAAATAAAAGTACCGATAGAACAGGAATAATTGTCATTTTCTTGACAAGTGAAAGCGTTTTTGATGTGGTTTTTGTCATCATGAGTAATCGTTTTTTAGTTATAAAATAATTCAAATTACTGGCCAAGTAAAAAGTGTGGTTCTCGTTTGCTTTCGATAGTAATAAAGATTGATAGAACGGAACGTTATTATAAGATTTTACTACATTCTCGTCAGCAAGAAATTCGTGATTGAGTTGTATTGCTTTTTTATAAAAAATAAAGATCGGGTTAAACCAAAAAACAGTTTTTAAGATTTCGATAAATAGAATGTCTAATGTGTGTTTTTGGAGTACATGGGTTAGTTCATGCGTATAGAGTTCGGCTTCAATTTTGCGGTTTTTGTATTCAGTTTCGTTGATGAAAATAGTATTTAGGAACGTGTGCGGTAGTGTTTTTTCAGGGACTAGAATTAATTTGGCGTTCTTAAAAGTAATTGGAGAATTTGACTTCATTTTGCCCGAAATCTTGATGATGTTGTAGGCAAAACGGAGGGCCAGAATTAGCGTTGTCACGGCATATACACTCCATAATCCTATAACTGTATAGTTTGTTTCTTCTGCCACTACAGCACTTCCTTGCATCAATTGCATGTTTCCTAGGTTGACTGGACGCGAGGTTATTTCCTGAATCACTTCGATGGTTATAAAGGGAAGCGTCATCGAAAAAACAAGGCTGAAAAGCAAGTAAAACCGATTGAAGCTGTGTATTTTTTCTTTTTCTAGAAACAAATAATACACCGCCAATAATACGAATAATGAAATGGTTGATTTGATTAAAAAGTCGCTCATTTTTTCTTTTTTAAAATTTCACTGTCTATTATTTTCTTGAGTTCTTCCAGTTCCACTTGAGACAAATTGGTTTCGGTGGTAAAGAAAGAAGCAAATTGGGATGCCGAATTGTTAAAAAAATTACTGATCAGTCCGTTTACGTGTTTTGAGAAATAATCGGTTTTCTTAACTAAGGGATAGTACTCTCGCGAGTTTCCGAATTCAGTGTAAGCCACAAATTGTTTGTCAATCATTCTTTTTAGCAAAGTTGCAACCGTTGTTGTAGCCGGTTTTGGTTCCGGAAACGCTTCCAATAAATCTTTCATGAAAGCTTTCTCTAGTTTCCAAAGGTGTTGCATTAATTGTTCTTCGGAGTTTGTAAGTTGTTGCATTTTTATCTTTTAGTTGGTATAAAATTCTTGTAGCGGTATGCCGTTCTCGTAAATTTTTGTTCCAAGTAAAATTCCCTCGGAATCATAGAATTTCCATTCGCCAGTAGGTAGCCACTCTGTTTTTGAAGCAACTGTCACTTTTTTTGAATATCCTATTTGTTGAATTTCCCCTGTGTTGTGATACTTAATGATGTGGCAACGGTTTTTCTTGTACTTTTCTTTTGTGGTGATTTTATCACTCACGAATTCTTTCCAAGTTCCAGTTTTCTTCCCTTTATTGTAACGACCATTTGCACTTGATTTAATTTTCATAAATTCCTCTTCTTCGATCCATTTTCCTGTTTTTAGACCGTTTTTCGTTTGGTTAATTTTGCAACTAAGCATACTTATACACATTAGAAGAAAAAGTATTTTGAATTTATAGTTACTGAACATACTCTACAGAATAAAACATTACTCTACAAATGTAGAGTATAAATGTAAATAAACAAGTCTTTTTTGAAAAATAGTATGGTTGTCAGTGAGTTGCGTTAGGGATAGTAGTGAAAATCCTTTTTCTTTTTTCTTTAAAAAAGAAAAAGATTGCAACGGAAAGCCCGCCCTTGTTGCTAGAAAGGTCGTGAATAGTGGTTGTTTTTGTTGCAACAAGGGAACGCCCAAAAAAAAATCCGCTCATTGCTGAACGGAAATTGTAGGGGTAGGTTCTCGATACTTTTTTGTTCCGTTTCTCTTTACAAAAAAACTTGAACTGACGGTAGCGATGCTAATTATTTAGATAATTCAACAAAATATTTGTAAAACAACGGAATAGTTTCAATTCCTTTTAAGTAATTGAATATTCCGAAGTGCTCATTTGGAGAGTGAATAGCATCGCTATCCAATCCAAATCCCATCAAAATTGTTTTGCTTTTCAACTCCTTTTCGAATAGCGCCACAATAGGAATACTTCCGCCGGAGCGCACTGGAATGGCTGGTACGCCAAAGGTTTCGGTGTACGCCATGTTGGCGGCTTTGTAGCCAATGCTGTCTATTGGGGTTACATATCCTTGCCCGCCATGATGTGGTTTTACAAGTACCGTTACGCCGGCAGGAGCGATGCTAGTGAAGTGTTTTGTAAAAAGCTCCGTGATGTGTTCCCAGTCTTGATTTGGAACTAGTCGCATCGAGATTTTGGCGAAAGCCTTACTCGCAATAACGGTTTTAGCACCTTCTCCAGTATATCCGCCCCAAATTCCATTTACATCTAGTGTAGGACGAATGGAGTTTCTTTCGTTAGTGACATAGCCGCTTTCGCCATATACGTCATTTAAGTCGATTGCTTTTTTATAATTTTCAAGATTGAAAGGCGCTTTCGCCATTTCGGCTCTTTCTTCGAGTGACAATTCTTCGACATTATCATAGAAACCGGGAATGGTAATGTGGTTGTTTTCGTCGTGAAGCGAGGCAATCATTTTTGCCAAAACGTTTATCGGGTTAGCAACTGCACCACCATATAATCCAGAATGCAAGTCGCGGTTTGGACCCGTAACTTCCACTTCTACATAACTTAATCCTCGTAATCCAGTTGTAATGGATGGTTGCTGATTTGAGATCATTCCCGTGTCAGAAATTAAAATGACATCATTTTTTAATTTTTCCTGGTTGCGTTCTACAAACCAACTCAAACTTTTGGAGCCAATTTCTTCTTCGCCTTCAATCATAAATTTTACGTTGCAAGGTAGCGTGTTGGATTGTACCATATACTCCAATGCTTTCACGTGCATGTACATTTGGCCTTTGTCATCACAAGCACCACGAGCAAAAATAGCGCCTTCCGGGTGAATATCCGTTTTTTTGATTACGGGTTCAAATGGTGGCGAAGTCCAAAGTTCTAAAGGGTCTGGTGGTTGTACATCATAATGCCCGTATACCAAAACGGTAGGCAAGGAAGGATCTATAATTTTCTCGCCATATACGATTGGGTAGCCTGGCGTGTCGCAAATTTCAACAAAATCGCAGCCTGCTTTTTCTAAACTGGCCTTTACGGCATCAGCAGTTTCAAAAACATCATGCGAATAAGCGGTGTCGGCACTTACCGATGGGATTTTTAATAATTCGATTAACTCATTGATAAAGCGATCTTTGTGTTCTTGAACGTATGCTTTAATATTTTCCATTATTTGAATTTTGTTTATATTTCAAAAGTACAAAAAAGAGTATGAATATTTTTTGTCTAAATTGTTTTGAAAATTGGAAGTTAAGTGTATCTTTGCACCCACAAACACTAGTTCAATGAACACCGCTTTTTTAATAAGAGCAAAGTGAATTAATTGCGCGGATATGGTGAAATTGGTAGACATGCCAGACTTAGGATCTGGTGCCGCAAGGCGTGTAGGTTCGAGTCCTATTATCCGCACAAACACTAAGACTTAAATAACTGACAATCAGTTTTTAGGTCTTTTTTTTTGTATGTCCACCAAAAAACAACCCTCTTTCTTAAACCTGTGCCTTAGCACACCTATTTAAACTTAAATTAATCTAGAAGGGACAACTCTTTGGTTTTATGATTTCAGGCTAATAAAGTTAGATTTCAAAGGACGGGGTGGGACAAAGAAAACGAATAGGATGGGAAGGGTATGTTTTTTAGGTTCTTCTTACTGTTTGTATATATAAAGTGGATAGGCAAATAAAAACGGCACATTAATTTAAGCTCCATTTATATAATTAATTTGATAGTTAAATTCTTCGACAGTTGCACAGTTCGCAGCTGAGTGCCTTTTTTTTCTATTGCACCAAATCTCATTATATTCAAAGATTTCTAGTTTTAGTTGTTCTTTAGAAATGAGTTTATTTCCATAAATAAAATCAGTTTTTAAAGATTTAAAGAAGCTTTTCGCTACCGTGTTATCCTAGTAATTCCCTTTTAGGTTGATACTTCGGAGAATTTTTTTATAAGAATCAAGAACATTTACAAACTTGGTATGATTTAAAAATAGAATGTATTACAATGGATGGTACCTTTAAAATAGGAGTAACTTCATGCAAATGTCAATCTACTTTTTTTGAAGCAGACCGCATTTTAAGAAGTATTGGTTCATCCTTAAATTAATTAGGGTATCATATATTACAATTAGAAAACCGTGGTTTTGCCGCAGAATAAATTGACTTTAACGGTCTAGAATATCAACTATAGCAAGCAAGAGAAATCTCAAAAGCTACGATTATAAAAAAAAGGAGCTACTTCAAATATATTGCGTTACAGCTGTTGAAATAGAAGAATTGTTAAACAGTAAAATAAGAATGTAAGTACTAGTTCTACGCTCGATCTAAATAGTACTTTAAAAGCAAAACTAGCATTCTTGCGAGGATCTTATACTAACTTAGCAAATAATAAAAAGGATTTGATGATGACAACCAGTCCGATAATAGCTCGGTTTTGCTCATTAAATAATCCCTAAATCCTTACCTATAGCGATAAGATGTACCGTATTGTTTGCCTTAAAATAAATTTTCAGCTTATTGATGCGCTTTTCAATAGAACTTATACTGTTGGGGGGTAGTGCCCTCTTGTTTCAATACCGTTTCTATCTTCTCTTGTGATAGTCCAATGGAGAGATGCTTAATCAACTGCACGTCATAGTGGTCTATTTCACTTGTAGTCTTGTCTTGAAGCAGGTATGACAATTCCGGGGAAATAGTTTCCGACGCATTCTTTTAGGTTTTTTGAATGGCTCTTTTGAGGTGATATATGGTGTTTCTCCCTTTTAATACATAACCATTTATGTTAAGCTCGTCAAATAATACTTTGATACGGTGTGCTCGGTTTTCAATCGAAAACACAATTATTTTAATGTTAGGGAACAGCTGTTTTACTGCAGCTATTATTTCTTCACCTGAATTGAGTTTCTTCACCTGATGATCCTCTTTAAAAGATAAATCTGAAATAAGCAGTTGAAAAGGAGTGCCATCAATATGTGCTTTTTTATTTTTAACAAAGCTTCATCACACTATTTTGCATATTGAATTTCGGGAACATCAAGTTCCTTGAGTGTTTGAGCCTCACCCACATCATTAAAATCGATATCATCTGCAATTAAAACTTTTGTGAATATGTTTTTGTTGTATTATTTTGGAAGTAAAATTTTAGCTTTGAAACCTTTATTGATTTGAGAATCAAATGTAAGTATTCCTTTTACTGCCTGAATGCGGTTTTCCGCATTTTGGAGTCCATTTTTTAAAATTAGTTTTTCCGTGAAGCCCACCCCATTATCGGAATAGTCAATTTTCACATTATTCTGATCGCTGTCAAACCCAATGATCACAAAATTGGCTTGGCTGTATTTTTTCATATTAACCATGAGCTCTTGCAATACTCTTTGCAATGCTATCTTTTTTTCGTTTTCGATTTTTGACCAATCTATTATATTTCCGTTTTTTATAATGACTTCGACACTGTCACTTTTATAGTTGCTGAGCATCTGTTTTAGGTTGTGTTCAAAACTTTCTCCCGTTTCTATAGTACTATTCTCCTTAGAGAAATCTCGTGTTCTAACATATATTTTATCAAGATTGTCTACCAGCGTTTCTTTTTTTATAGGGTTTTGCAAATCTTGCGTTTCGGCAAAAGTCATAGCATAAAAAACATCATTAGCGAGTTCATCATGAAGTTTTTTAGAAATTCGAGTTTCGGTATTGTAACGTGCTACTAATAACTCTCGTTTACTTTTATTTCTAAAATAGTGGATAAGGAAACCGATTCCTCCAAGTAGTACAACGAATCCAAAACTGAGCAAATACTTTTCGTTTTTTTGCGTTTCAAGTTGCAAAAGGGTTTCTGCTCTTTGTCCCTTGTATTTTATATTTTCCAAAGTCGCTTCTCTGGAATCATACTTAATTTTAGCAAACTGATTTTTAGCATTGTTTCGTACTGTTTTAATGCTATCATTAAGATTTACAAACAATGCGGCATAACTATTTACCCCTTTTTCCAGATTGTAAGACATTAAGAATTCCAATGCCTCCAATCGTTCATCGATACTTTGATACTTTGTGGCTACCTTATAAGCCTGCAATGCATTCTCCTTCGATTTTTGATAGTCTCTATTTTGATAGAAATCAGCTAAATGCAAATAGCTTTCAATACTTCCATAGGAATCATTAATGCTAGTTCTGATTACTAAAGCCTGGTTCATTAATGCTAGTCCCTTTTGAATATGATTGTCTTTATAATAAGCAAATCCCAGATTGTCAATAATTCTAGCTTTTTTATGCTGTAGTGTATCTAAAATATCAGTTTTTAAAATTGGCTCTAAAAGGGCAATGGCTTTTCTGTACTTTTTTTGTTCCGTATAAACCGTGGCGATATTATTGAATAATGCCACTCTAGCTACAGAATCGTTAACCGTTTTTAAAATTGTAGCATAATAGCGAACGGCGTCATCGTAATTTTTTACTTCTTTTGCTGCAATTCCGAATAAATTATTTGCGGCTACCTGATATTGTAAATCATTATTTATGTAAGGTAAAGCCTCGGTTAAAGTTTCTTCACTGCTATAATAATCGCCATAGGTTTGTTGGATATGAGCCATTCCAATTAGATTATAGGCAATGTAAGAACTGTTCCCCTCAGCTTCAAATAATTCTTTGGACTTATTATAATAATAGAAAGCACTATCTAATTTACTATCCCTGTTATAGGAATCACCTAATTCCGACAATCTCTTAGCTTGGGTGTATTTTAGGCTTTCTTGTTTTTTAGAAGTATCAATAACTGTATTTACACTCTTTTGACAAGATACAATTGAAAGCAAAAGCAGTAAAATAAAAAACGGGGAACGCAACATATAAAGTTTCTTTCCCCGAAATTAGTATTTAATTGTAAATTAATGCTCTTTATTGTGGATTTTTTGGAGGTGTTATAATAATTATTTCATCACCAGGGCCTTTACTCGCATTAACCGTGCTTGTGTTAACAATAGAAATACTGTCATTTTCCATTGATTTTAGGTTTTCTTTTTGAATTGCAAATTCCTTTGATTGAGCTGTTGTACTATCAATAGCATCCGCATCACAGGATACTATAACCAAGCCCGATACTGCAAAAGCAGCTATAAAAAATATTTTTTTCATGATTGTAATTGTTAAAAATTGGACATAGGTTTGGCCGTTCGATATCTTTAATCGAATAATTAGTATTGGCTAAACCATTAAAATGAGAACAGTTTGTTTTTGTTTCGGGAAGTAAAGTGAGCTGGTACAGAACCGTTTAATTATACTTCCCGGAATAAAAATTCTGTTCTGTATAGCGTCACTTTTATAGAAGTAGTTTTGTACATTTGTTCGTATCGCGAAATAGAACAACAACTAATTCTGAGGCAAAGTAATGGTGCTTCTGAAGTAAAATTGATACGGAATTCCTATGATTCCCAGTATGAAGAAGGATTCCTGAAAATTCCTAAAAATTCCTTTAAGCTTATGGTGAAAAATACTTTAGAAGATTATAAAGCAGCTATTCAATTGAAGTACGAGATAGAAAAAATGGGAAGGCATTCCAGTTTTTTGCTAAATCCTTCTCGCGCTAAATTGAGGAAATTGTGTGCCGAGTTATTTAAAAATGATGTAAATGTTGATGATTTAAAAAACTTTTCTGCTTTTTTTCAATTTGATTTTGTGCCAAATTGCTCCACCAAATTAAAAGATCAAACAGATAGATTTAGGCCTATTGAAACCTTTTTTAAAGGAGAAACGGATTTAACTGATATTGAAGCGGTGAATATTGCGGCAATATTGGTTAGTTTTAATCCAAGACCTTACCTTAAATTTTCAAAAACAGAATCTTTGAAAAAAGAGTTTAGTCTTATTGGTAGTCCTAAAAGCACAGTTGTGCACCAAGTTACCGTAGAAGATAAAATGGCTATAAATGACAACATGGAGAATAATGGAATAATTCAACCATCATTCTTGGTGAAAAAACGAATGCGATTTTTACAGACACAGCAAATTATTCCCGCAATGCTTCTGATTTTAATCCTAGGTGGTTTCGCATATTGGTTTTTACCAAAAAAAACGTGTATGCAATGGCAAAAAGACCATTATGAAGTGGTTGTTTGTGAAACTGAAGAAGTCGGTATTGTGAACTTGTACTCCAAACTGCCTGTAAATGAAAGTATGCTAAATTTTAAAAAAATTGAGGTATCGGATACAACAACTTTTTTTAAGCATAATAAACCCATTTTATGGTATTGTAAAAATGGAAACCATCTTGATTTTTTTAATGGTCCAGGTTTCCACCCTGAAAATGAGAAAACGTTAAAACCCATTACACAATATATGATTGATAAGTACGTGAAGTAAACCTTGACTACTGAAACAGTCAAACGGTCTCTCTACGGTCGTTTGCCTTTTAACCGATGGAACGAAATTGCCATTTGTTTTTTGTTATAGCTTTAGCAAAGTAGCGGCATATTTAAAAGTTGCAATACCAAAAAGTTATGGATTCACGCATGTTAGTTCAATTCCTTATTATAAAAATGGGAAAAAGTGTATTTTTACACAAGAGATGGGAATGAATGGATAGTATCCAAAAGAATGAAAACAAGCGATGACATCGAAAAAAAGCACTGGAATACATTCGAAAAAATCTAAAACATTACTATTGAAAAGTATAATTCTAATGGCCCCCAATTCCAATAGTAAAAGGATCTCAAATTCAATAAAAAAGTACAAATAGAAAAGCTCAATCCTGCATTTGGAAGTGTAGATAAAATCGTCCTGACCATAATGGAAGAAGGAAATCCACTTACTGCAGATTAAACGCCATTAACAATACGAACCAAGGAAATAGAGAATGGGCCACAAACTGCCTTAATTGTTCCGCACAAAATCACAAATCCGGATGTCCTAACCATTCAAACTACAGATAATTAGAAGGATAAAATAAAATTTGCTTCATATTGGTACGATAATAGAATAGTATATCCAATAAGAGTGGGAATGCGTAGTAGAGAAAGAGGCTTGATCTTTTTGGATAACTGAACGATATTATTAAGATTTATTATCCGCACAAAAAAAAAGCTTCTCAATCGAGAAGCTTTTTTTAAACCTACTTTCAATAATTATTTATTCTCAATCCATGCATTTATTTTCGTCTCTAATAATGCTAAAGGCATTACTCCAGACTCTAACACTTTTTCGTGGAATTTTTTAATATCAAATTTGGTACCCATTTTGGCTTCTGCTTTTTTGCGCAATTCCATTATTTTTAATTGACCTATTTTATAAGACAATGCTTGTCCTGGAATGGCCATGTAGCGCTCTATTTCTGGAATGATACTGGCTTCGCTTTCGGCTTCGTTGGCTAATGAATATTTAATGGCTTGCTCTCTTGTCCAACCTTTAGAGTGCAATCCTGTATCAACTACTAATCGTACTGCGCGGTGCATTTCATTACCTAACATCCCAAAATATTGATACGGATCTTGATACAAACCCAATTCTTTTCCTAGACTTTCGGTATACAATGCCCAGCCTTCGCCATACGCACCAAACCAATTGAACTTTCTAAAATCAGGAAGACTTTCATTTTCTTGCTGCAAGGATATTTGGAAATGATGCCCTGGAATAGCTTCATGTAAAAACAAATCTTCGTCGCCATACATATTATAATTCGCTACATCCGGAATTGGAACATAAAAAATTCCCGGACGTGTTCCGTCTGCCGTTCCCTGATTGTATTCAGCGCTCGCTGTTTTTTCTCTAAAGGCTTCTGTTCGTCTAATTTCAAATTTTGTTTTAGGTTGTAGCGCAAATAATTTATCTACATTCGGCTTAATTCGGGTGTAAATGCTTTGGAAATTGGCAATTACCTCCTCTGGTTTTGTAAATGGTTTTAGTTCCTTTTTGTTACGAACTTCTTCAAAAAACTGTAACAAAGTCCCTTTGAAACCTACTTGTGTTTTTACTTTTTCCATCTCGGCAGTTAATCGAGCGACTTCTTTCAGTCCTAATTCGTGGATGGCTTCGGGAGTCTTGTCAGTAGTAGTCCACTGTTTAACATAAGTAGCATATAACTCCTTTCCAAAAGGCAAACTCCCTATCCCACTAGTGGCTCTAGAGGCGGGAAGGTATTCTTTGGTCAAGAAATCAGCCATTTTTTTATACTGAGGAATCAGTTTGTTGTTGATGGTTGCCGCGTATTTAGCGGTTAAGTCTTCTTTGATACTGTCAGGGAATGAGGCCGGCATCAATTTTATTGCTGAGTAAAATAAATTATCTTCAATATTTGGCGTTGCCATTTCTGCAAATTGCGGAATTAATTTTACCGTCAACGACTTAGGTAATACCACTCCTTTTTCGATTCCTTTTTTCATGTAAACCATAGCGGAATCAATCCAAACAGAATATTTTTCCATTCGCTGTAGGAAATTGGTATAGTCCTCTTCTGTTTTAAAAGGTTGTGCGCCCGTTCCTCCTGCAAATTGTCCCATAGTGAGGTGAGTTCCCCAAAACTGATGAACGGGTAGTAAATTTGTAGGCTGTTTCAATAGTTCTTTTCCTACTTCAACCTCCCATTTGATGATTTCGTAACTGTTTTTTTCTTCTTCGGATAAGTTTTCTTTATCAATAGTGTTTAAAGCAGTTTGGTATTTGTCAAAAAAAGCTTCTTGCGATTTTCTAAAACCGTCCGTCATTTCAAGTTGCAACTGATTATTGTATTCGTTTTGACCGCTTTGTGTTGCGTCTAATGGACTCAGCGCGTTTTTATCGTCAAAATAGTTTTTCGTCACACTACTAAAGTCTTGTTTTTTGTCTTCAGTTTTACAATTTACCAGCAGTACAGCGGTAGTTATTGTAACTAAAAGAATGGTTATTTTTCTCATAATGAATGTTTGATTATAGATTTAGCTAATTTATTCTTTTTTTTTAATTTCTTGTGCAAGATTCCTTATTGGTTTAAGAAAGTAGTTTTTCTTTTTCACAAAATTTAGTTAACGCGCTGTTGGAAGCTTTGTTTTAAAACCATTTCTTCTAAATTTACTCTTCTAATAAATTATACTCAAATGAGAAAAAAATCCTTCTTCATTTTGTTAGTCATCGGAAACATGCTAACAATTGAAGCACAAGAGAAAAAAGAAGCTATGACTATGAATCCATTTTTCCAGGCTTATGACACACCGTTTAACGTGCCACCTTTCGATAAAATTAAAAATGAACATTTTAAACCAGCAATTTTAGAAGGAATCAGTAAGCATGAAACTGAAATTAATGCTATCGCAGCTAATGTCAAGCCTGCTACTTTTGAGAATACGATTCTTGCCATGGAAAATGCGGGAACGTTGCTAAGTGATGTAAATACCGTATTTTCTAATTTGAATTCTGCTAATACGAATAAAGAGATGCAGCGTATTGCCAAAGAAATAGCGCCAAATCTTTCTGCACACCGAGACAATATTTATTTAAATGAGAAACTATTTGCAAAAGTCAAATCACTTTGGGACAAAAAAGAAACCATAGGTCTTAATTTAGAACAAGCTAAAATTTTGGACAATGCCTACAAAGACTTTGTAAGAAGTGGTGCTAATTTATCAAGTGCTGATAAAGAAAAATTGCGTAAAATAAACGGAACACTTTCACTTACTAGTTTAAAGTACGGACAAAATATTTTGGCGGAGACCAATAAATATGAGTTGGTTATTGATGACAAGAAAGATTTAGGGGGCTTGCCACAAGGTTTAATTGAGGCTGCTGCTGCTGATGCTAAAGCAAAAGGTAAAGAGGGAAAGTGGATTTTTACACTTTCTAATTCTAGCGTTATGCCATTTTTACAGTACAGTTCAAATCGAGAATTGCGAAAACAAATTTGGAATGCGTACCAAACTAGAGGAAACCACGATGACGCTTATGATAATAAAACTAATGCAGTTGAATTAGCTAATCTTAGGGGGCAAAAAGCACGCTTACTGGGCTACAAATCACATTCCAATTATGTCTTGGAAGAATCAATGGCTAAAACGCCCGAAAATGTAAATAAATTGTTGAATGATTTATGGAAACCTGCTTTGGAAATTGCCAAGACAGAAGCGGCAGATATTCAAAAACTGATGGTTAAAGAAGGAGTGAAAGGGGCTGTTCAGCCTTATGACTGGCGCTATTACACGGAAAAAATCAGAAAAGAACGTTTTGATTTAGATGAAGAAGAATTGAAACCTTATTTTAGTTTAGAGAATGTACGAAAAGGAGTTTTTCAAGTAACTGAAAAATTATATGGCATTCAATTCAAAGAGTTAAGTAACGTTCCTAAATACCATGAAGATGTTACTGTTTGGGAAGTTTCAGAAAAAGAGGGTACACATTTAGGTGTTTTATACATGGATTTTCATCCGCGTGATTCTAAACGTGGTGGTGCTTGGATGACCTCCTATAGAAGTCAAGAGACGGTAGACGGAAAACGCATTGCTCCAGTAGTTTCTATTGTTTGTAATTTTACGAAACCATCAGCTAATGCGCCAGCACTTTTGACTTTTGACGAAGTGACAACTTTCTTTCATGAATTTGGACATTCCTTACATGGATTATTATCAAATGTAACCTATAAAAGCTTAGCGGGAACAAGTGTTCCTAGAGATTTTGTAGAACTTCCTTCTCAAATTATGGAAAACTGGGCGGCTGAACCAGAGGTGTTAAGAATGTATGCGAAACACTATAAAACGGATGAGGTGATTCCAGAAGCGCTAATAAATAAATTGAAAAAAGCAGGTACTTTTGATCAAGGTTTTGCTACAACTGAATATCTTGCGGCCTCTTTGCTGGATTTAGAATACCATTCTCAAACTACAGATATAACAGTAGATGCAAATACGTTCGAGAAAGCTGCTATGACAAAAATAGGATTAATAGCGTCAATCATTCCAAGATACCGAAGTACTTATTTTAGTCATATTTTCTCTGGTGGATATTCTTCTGGTTATTACAGCTACATCTGGTCAGGCGTTTTAGATACTGATGCTTTTGAAGCATTTAAAACAACTACATTATTCAATCCTGAAAAAGCTAAATTATTCCGTGAGAATGTGTTGGAAAAAGGTGGAACCGAAGACCCAATGGTTTTGTACAAACGATTCCGTGGAGCTGAACCAAGTATTGAACCGTTGTTAAGAAAACGCGGTTTGGACAAAAAAGCAGAACCGCTTAAAAAAATAAAAGGATAATCAAATTTGATTTATAAATAAAAAACCCTGCAACAAATTATCTTTGTTGCAGGTTTTTTTTATTCATGTTGCAGGTAAGTTTTTATCCGTGGTAGGCTCGGGAAGCAATTATTTTACCTTCTTTGATATCTAATACCTCTGCCACTTGCAAATCGGTTTCGCCAGTAACGGTTCTGGTATATTCCATGAATACGCGATCCCCATTTGCGGTAAGTGATTTAACTTTATAATTCAAACTTGGTAAGCGCTCAAAAGCATCTTTCCACCATTCTCGCAAAGCCTCTTTACCGGCAACAAGACCTTCACTTTCGGGTTTGTACATTTTTAGTTTTGGGCTATAATGAATGGCTTCATCATCATACAAGGACAACAGTTTGTCTAATTCTTTATTGTTGAAAGTCTCAAACCATTTAAAAGCTATTGATTGTAATTTTTCTGGTGTCATACTGTTATCAGGTTGGTGTTTTTAATTAAAAAAATCCCATTTCGCATTGCGAAAGGGATTTTGTATTTATCATTTTAAAGAAATATTAAACGTTCTTTAAATTGATTATTTCTTGTTCGGTAAGCAATCTCCAGTTTCCTCTTGGCAAATTCTTTTTGGTTAAACCAGCAAACGAAACGCGGTCAATACGCAAAACATCATAACTAAAATGTTCAAATATATTACGAACCACTTTCACGTTAGCCGATCTTAATTGCAATCCAATTTCACTTTTCGCTTCTCCTTCAATGTAACTTACATCTTCTACAAAAACACGGTGACCGTCAAGTGTTAAGCCTTTATTTATTTTTTCTAAATCCTCAAATTTCAAATTTTTGTCTAAGGAAACTTGGTATATTTTGGATGATTTTTGACTTGGTAATGTAAACTTGCGAATCATATCCGTGTCATTCGTGAACAATAACAAACCAGTTGTATTCTTGTCCATTCGTCCAACAGCGCCAATTTTTGCAGTAGTAGAACCTTTTACTAATTCTAATACATTACGATATTCCTGACCTTCGTCCATCGCAGTCGTAAAGTTTTTAGGTTTGTTCAACAGTATGTATACTTTTTTCTCCGGTGTCAAAGTGGCTCCATCAAAGTTTACTACATCACCTGGTTTCACCATATATCCCATTTCGGTCACAGGAACTCCATTTACTTTTACAGTCCCAGACTGGATGTAAATATCTGCATCACGACGCGAACACGCACCTGAATTAGCAATATATTTGTTCAAACGAATTTCGTCTTTTACTTTCGGTCTCTTCGGTGCTTGATTTGGCTTTTTCTCTACTTTATCAGTAACAACTTCTGCAACTTTAGTATTTACTTTCACTTTTTTCGGCCCTTGAGCGCGCTTCTGCATGGCAGGTTTTGGCTTATTCGAACTTGGTCTTGAGCTATTTGCTCTAGGACCACTTTTCTTATTATTGCCTTCCTTGTTATTCATAATATTCCAATAATTTACTTCGTCAGTTCGGTCTTTATGACCTCGTGCGTGCAAAGATACATTTTATATAGGTGCCAATCAATAAGAGCCAATTATAAAAGCGCTAACTGTCTCGTTAATAACTCAATTAATCGTTATAGTTTCTTTTTTTGGAGCTATTTACTGTGTCAGTTCGCTTTGCTCGGGTCCCGCTTTTTACGCTATCTTTTTCTCCGCAGAAAGAGGCGGAAAAAAAAGGATGCCTCCCGAAGCATCATGAACAATCGGGGCAATGGCCTAGGAACAAATTAGGCATTTTACTAATGAAAACTGTCTTGTTCAGAATTAGCGTAGTCACAAGTACAATTAAATCATCAGCAGCAATCTTTTTCCATGCCATAATACAGTTGGATTAATCAAAACAATGCAAAATACGCCGGCTACAATAAGGAATTTTAGAACATTGTGGAGTACTAAAAATTGCACTTTGGTATTTGATTTCCAAAGATAAAGCAGGAAGAAAATCAAGATAATCAAACAGATATAGAAGTAGATATCCATGTAGCCCACATCGTAAATTTCGATCAAAACATAAATCGGTAAAACCGTTAGAAGTGTCAAAATGGTGATGACTTTTTTGGAAATTTCTTCCCCGTAAACAATTGGAATTGTTTTGTAATCATTCGCTAAATCGCCTCTTAAATTCTCTAAATCCTTGATCATTTCCCGAACAAGTAGCAGCAGGAATAAAAATGCGGCATGAGCAAATATTACGGCAAGTTGTCTTTTGTAATTCTCTATATCTTCAAAGGGAATGCGGGTGTAAAAATACAAGAGTATGGCAAAAAAAGGCAAAACTGCCAATACTGCTGCAGTAAGATTTCCTACAATAGGGTATTTTTTTATTTTATGAGAATAAAACCAAATAAAAAATATATATGCTGAAAAGAATAAAAAAACGCGCCAAGAAACGAATAATGCCATCAAAGCCACAATAAAATTAAGTGTAAAATAAACACTTAGTTTTGTTTTTTGGCTTACTAATCGGTCTAACATGGATTTATTAGGCCGGTTAATTAAATCTTTTTGGTTGTCATAAAAATTATTAATAATGTATCCCGAAGCAATGGTAAGCGAAGAAGCAAAAACGAGTATAAATAAATTGAAATCAAGTAGAATGTCAAGTGCTCTTTTTTCGGGAGCAAGGATAAATATTGCTGAAAGATACTGGGCTAAAATAATTATTGGAATATTGTACCCGCGAACTACAGAGAACAAACTTATAATTTTCATCAATAAAAGTTTGTGCTTTCTGTTCATTAGTAGTGTGGTTTAGCCACGAACCTAGCTGCTGCAGGCAGGGACAAAAGTTGCGAAATTTTTTAAGTTTATTTTTGTGCGTTCTTCTTTTTTTAAAGAAGAAGATTTAGAATTGATATACCACTTCCAGTTTGTAATCTTTCAGAGAAGCTTTGGCTTTTTCTAAATCTTCGGTAAAACCTAAAATGTAACCACCACCACCGGATCCACATAATTTTAAATAGTAATCATTGCTGTCAATTCCTTGTTGCCAGATCCCGTGAAATTGTTCTGGAATCATCGGTTTGAAATTATTCAAAACCACTTTTGATAATTTCTTAGTGTTCATGAACAATGATTTCATGTCTCCGCCTAAGAAGTTTTCTACGCAAGCATCGGTGTATTTTACAAATTGGTTTTTCAACATCGCACGAAAACCTTTGTCTTTTAGGTTTTCCATAAAGATATTAACCATGGGAGCCGTTTCACCTACAATTCCCGAATCTAATAAGAATACGGCACCTTTTCCGTCAAAACTTTGGGTAGGAATACCAGTTGCTTCAATATTATCTTTGGAATTAATCAGAATTGGAATACTCAAATAACTGTTTAAAGGATCTAGACCAGAACTTTTTCCGTGGAAAAAACTCTCCATTTGAGAAAATATATTTTTTAATTGTAATAATTTTTCCCGGGTCAGATTTTCCAGTACTGTGATTTTATTTTGTGCGTATTTATCATAAATAGCGGCAACTAATGCGCCACTGCTTCCTACTCCATATCCTTGCGGTATACTCGAATCAAAATACATTCCTGACTCAATATCACTGTTTAAAGTAGTCAAATCAAAGGTAACCAAACTAGGCTGCTCGTTTTGTAAAGTTTCCAAATAAGGTACAAAACGTCTTAAATTTGCATTTGATTTTATTGCCTCAGCAGAAGGATTTTCTTCTTTCTTAAGCGCACCATTATAAAAATTATAGGGAATTGAAAGCCCTTTTGAGTCACGAATAATTCCGTATTCTCCAAAGAGTAATATTTTTGAGTAAAACAAAGGTCCTTTCATAGGGTGCTGTAAATTAACAATTTGGGGGTTGATAATTAGGTATTTATTTTATAATTTTTATAATTCAACTTGGTCGCCACGATTTGCTTCTTGAATTCTGAGATCGATTTTCTCTTGTTCTTCAGCAGATAATTGTTTCCAAATGTCCTTTTTTTCTGATTTGAAAATGTTTTTTATGGATTCTATTATAGCTGTGTCGTCCGTCTCTAATAGCAATTTAATTAATTCTAATTTCTCTGATTGAAGGTCCATAATTACAAGTCTTTAAAAAATAAAGATAGTTAAAAAACAGATTAAATCAAAACAGCACCATTTCCAATTTTGTCACAAATGTACTGCCCATTTTGGCAATAGCCAACTAATTCGTCCTTAATAAATTGCAAAACTTTTTCGGTGGTGTTTTCGGGATACAAAACATGTACATTGGCACCAGCATCCAGCGTGAAACAAACTGGAATTTTAGTTTCATTTCTAAATTTCCAGATCGCATTTATGATTTGTAAGGTGTTCGGTTTCATCAATATAAAGTATGGCATGGAAGTCATCATCATGGCATGTAAAGTTAGCGCTTCACTTTCTACAATTTTGATAAATTCCTCCAGATTTCCACTTTCGAAAATAGCAATTAGTTGGTCTAAATTCTCATGCGCTTGTGCAAATCGCCTTTCGGCAAAAGGATGGTCGTGCATCAAATCGTGACCCACAGTACTCGAAACTTGTTTTTCGCCTTTGTCAACTAACAAAATAGTGTCTTGATAGTTTTTGAAATTATCGTGAATGGCATGTGGAAATTCCACTCCAAATAAATCAGAGCTTGTAGGGATATTTGCTTGATTTCCCCAAACTACCACTTGTCCTTTCACGCTGCGGCAAGCACTTCCAGAACCCAAACGCGCCAGCATAGAAGCTTTCTGAAAAAAATAGTCGTCGGTCATTTCTGGATTTAATGCTTTTTCTAAACTCATCAAGTTCATTGCCAGAGCTGCCATTCCTGACGCCGAAGAAGCAATCCCAGAACTGTGCGGAAACGTATTCTCTGTGTCAATCGTAAAATGATAGTCTTTTAAAAAGGGCAGATAGATTTCGATTCGTTCTAGAAACTTTTGAATTTTTGGCTTGAAATCTTCTTTAGTTTGTCCTTCAAAAAGTAAATCGAACGAAAAAGAAGCGTGGTTATCTTTTTTGGCGAAAGCCAATTTCGTAATCGTCTTGCAGTTGTTTAAGGTAAAACTAACTGATGGATTTGCAGGAATTTGGTTGTCCTTTTTCCCCCAGTATTTGACAAGGGCAATGTTGCTGGGAGCGCTCCATTGAAAAAAACCACTTTCAACCGATTGTGTGTAGTGTGATGGAATAAACTCGTTTGCTGTAATCATGAATGATAAAATTTACGCAAAGATACTTTTTTTGGGTTATTTGTTTATTTGTTTAGATGGTTAATCGTTAGAAAGATTTAAGTAATTTTGGCTCACATTAGAAAAACACAAAAATGAATAAAATCACCCGAATATTAGCAGTTGTTGTTACTTGTCTTGTTATTGGTTATTTCTCAGGAAACGTAACTCGTTCTGCGATTACCACTTGGTATCCTACGTTAATTAAACCAAGTTTTAATCCACCCAATTGGATTTTTGCGCCCGTTTGGAGTACGCTGTATGTGATGATGGGCGTTGCCGCAGGATTAGTATGGAACCGCATAGAGGAAGAGCGGGATTTGGTCAAGAAAGCATTGGTTTTCTTTGCCATACAATTAGGTCTGAATGCCTTGTGGTCGTATTTGTTTTTTGGTTTGCAGAACCCAATGTTAGCCGGATTAGAAATTATTGTGTTGTGGCTAATGATATTTGAAACCTACATTCAGTTTGCCAAAATTAATAAAATCGCGGGTTATCTTTTTATTCCGTATTTGGCTTGGGTAAGTTTTGCTGCGGTATTGAATGGAAGTATTTGGTGGTTGAATAGGTAGTTGGCAGATTTCGGTCGCAATGATCACTTTGTATTGGAATGAAAAAAATAAATTATTTTTTAAAATCTTACAGCTTCTTAAATTCTAAATTCTTGGTGGTTAAAAAATCCATCATCGATAAGACGTTACTATTTTCTGTAACGGTTTTTGATTTCGGGTCAGCATCACAAAATTGGAGAAACAAGTCAATTTCATCCAGTTTTAACTTTAAGTTTTCAAGATAAAATTTCTGGTTACAACTTGCTTTTGCTAACACTGTAAATTCTATTTGAGGGACTTCGTGCTTGATTTTTTCTTCTTTTTCTTTAATGAATAAGCCTAAAATCATACCGCCAATTCGCAATATGTCCATGCCGTTTTCAATTTTTCCGGTATAGACTCCTATTACTTTTGGTGTAATGGCAGCTTTTTCTAAAGCCATTTTATCGAGTTTTCCTTGTTCCCACTTTGCATCTTTACTTAATTTAATAGCAGGCATTTTTGTGAGTACTACTTCCTTTAGTTCTTCTGGTTTAAGACTTAGTTCAACCGTAATAAAAGTCTTGTCAAGAGATTTTTCGTCAATTAAAACCTTCTTCAGTTCATAGTTTTTAGAAACAAAAACAATTAAATCATTCGCTTTGGCTACAATAGAAAATTCACCATTTGCACCTGAAACGGTAACTTTTTTAGAGTTTGCATTGATGACTTCTACATTAGGAACAATACTATTTTCAAAGTAGATGTGTCCTTTAATTGTTTTTTCGGTTTGAGAGAAACCTGTCTGATAGGTAAATAAGAGAATTATACTGAGAAGTTTTATTTTCATACATTTCTAATAAGCTACGGGTAAAGTTATTAGATTTGTCTTAAGAAAAACTTAGAAAAGCCGTAAAGTCTTGTTAATTAAATTTAGTAAGATTTTATTTTATAGAATTCGCCACAATAAACCCGCTAGTCCACGCATTTTGGAAATTAAATCCTCCTGTGATCGCATCAATGTTTACGATTTCTCCAGCAAAATAGAGGTTTTCATGCAATTTGCTTTCCATGGTTTTAAAGTTGATTTCTTTTAAATCGATTCCACCTGCAGTTACGAATTCCTCTTTAAACGTACTTTTTCCATTGACTTGAAAAGTGCCATTCGTCAATTGATTCGTTAGGTTTTGTAGTTGTAATTTTGATAAATCAGCCCATTTTGTTTCGGCTTCAATTTCGGAAGCGAGCACTAAACTTTCCCATAATCTATTGGTTATTTCAAAAGGTGATTTCTTTGAAACCGCTTTTTTAGCGTGTTCTTGTTTTAAATCTTTTAGCTTTTTTTCAACATCTGCTTTGTCTGCATCATTCAACCAGTTCACGAAAATCGTAAACTGATAATTTTTGTCATGCAATATGCGAGCACCCCAAGCGGAGAGTTTCAAGATGGCAGGTCCACTCATTCCCCAATGGGTAATTAGTAACGGCCCAGTTGATGTGAGTTTGGTGTCCTTTACTTTTACGGTTGCTAATGTTGCTACACCAGGTAATTCTTTTATTCTGGAATCTTTGATATTAAACGTAAATAGGGAAGGAACGGGAGTAATAACGGCATGCCCAAAAGACTGCAGCATTTCCCAGATTTTAGGATTGCTACCTGTGGCTAGAATTAGCTTTTCAGTGAGGTAATTTTCAGTTTGGGTTTCGATTTTCCAAAATTTCTCTCCAGACACTTCAGGATTGAAAATAGATTGCACGCTTTGACCGGTAAGCACTGCAATTCCCAGTTTTTGAGTCGCTTTTATAAAACAATCAATGACGGTTTGGGAAGAATTAGAAATGGGAAACATACGTCCGTCCGCTTCAATTTTGAGTTCCACACCGCGTTTTTCAAACCATTCTATTGTATCGCCAGAACCAAACTGATGAAAAGGACCACGCAATTCTTTTTCGCCACGCGGATAAAATTTCACTAATTCATTTGGTTCAAAACAAGCATGTGTAACATTGCACCTGCCGCCGCCGGAAATGCGAACTTTCTGGAGTACATCGGCGCCACGCTCTAAAATGGCAACTTTTAGTTTTGGATTTTTTTCCACAATATTTATCGCTGTAAAAAATCCTGCTGCGCCACCGCCTACTATTATAATATCAAAATTCTGATTCATTTTTTTTAACCATTAAGGGAGTTAAGATTTATTAAGTTAATCATCAGCTAGCCTCGAAAAATATTCATTAATCAAAGGTTTTGAGGATTTTGTTATGTTAGTAGTATTAAAATTAATAAGTAATCCTTGGGGAATACTTAATAGTTTCATGTAGGTTAATAATTTGGCTTCATCGATTGGATGAAATTTTTCAACTGTTTTTAACTCAACAATAATGCAATCATTAACTAATAAATCCAATCGCAATGGATGCGTTAATTCTAAATCATAGTAATCAATTTCGACATTAAATTGTTGCTTAACATTGTAACCATTTTTTTCTAGCTCATATTTTAAGCATTCTTCATAAATTTTTTCCAATAAACCTGGCCCTAGTTTTTTGTGAACTTTTATGGCATATCCGATAATTTCATAGGATAATTGAGTAATTTCTTTTTTTGTCATAAACTGAACTTTTTAACTCGTTTCATAATTGAATTAACTCACTTGATGGTTACCAAATAAAATCTTATTTGGAACAGAGATTATGTTACTATAATTTTTTAAATCATTAAGAAAGTTAAGATTTTTAAGTTTATTGTAGGGCTTGAAAAATATTTTTTAATTAAAAATTTATATAATTTAAAGACTTTTAATTTGTTAAGTATTTTTTATTGTTACTAAATGATTTCGTTACTTAATTGTACCATCTCTTTTTTTTCAAAAACAAAGTAAATACTTCATTGCTTAACTGCCTTAATTCTCTTAATGGTTCAAAAAAATTTGGTTCATCTTTTTTTCATAAACAAATTATATACTTTAGTACTTAACTAACCTAATTCTCTTAATGGTTAAAAAAAATTAGGACTCATATTCTATTCGGGAAATCAGTGATGATTCCGTTTACGTTGAATGTTTTTATTTTTTGAATATCTTCTAATTCATTGATGGTCCAAGGAAAAACCTGCAATCCTTTTGCTTGAATTTGCGCCGTATTTTCTTTTGTCAATAAATGAAAATACGGATGAATCGATTTTGCCTGAATGAATTTGGCGAAAGCCAAAGCCAAGTCTAAATCGGTTTCTGTTAAAACACCAATTGGGATTTTAACATTTAAAAACGCTACTTGTTGCAAGGCATTCCAATCAAAACTGGAAACTAAAAAGCGATCGTATTTCCATCCTTTCTTAGTGACGTATTTTTCAATTAGTGTAACTACTTTATCTGTTGCTTCGTAGCTTTTAAGTTCAATATTAATAAAGCAATCTTGGTTTACCAAATCAAAAACCTCCTTAAGTGTTGGAATTTGCTGCGGCAGTGCGGCTGAAAGCCTCTGGTTTTGCGTTTGATTTACTCGAAAAGCCTTCAATTGGCGCAAAGATAATGCATTTACAAATCCTTTTCCATTTGTTGTTCTATCAATGGATTCGTCATGAATAACCATGATTTCTCCGTCTGCGCTCAAATGCACGTCGAGTTCAATACCGTCCACTTGCATGTCTAATGCTTTTTGGAACGAAACCAAAGTGTTCTCGGGTTCATGTCCTTTTGCGCCACGATGTCCAATTTTGAGCATTGCCTTTTTATTTTTGGTAAAGGTAAACATAAAAAAAACGCCTTCATTTCTAAAAGCGTTTGGATCGTTATGGGTGAGGTGAATAATATGCGTACAAAGTTCTAAAACCGTATAGAATTTAGTTTTTTGGTTTCGTCTCCCTCTCCTTTGGAGAGGGTTGGGGAGAGGATTCCAACAAAACAATATCAAATTCAGAATCAATTGTAACTTTTCCTTTTACAACTACCACTTCTTTTCCGGAATAGGTGTCTTTTAAAAGCGTTCCATCTGCAAAAATAGCATTTACAGCAATTTCTTTACTACCAATAGCTGCATCTAACGCAACTACGACAGCGTCGGTATAATTCTCTTTAGAAAAAATTCTGGAAAAAGTATACGGTTGAGCCGAAATTTGCTTGTGAATTCCTGCTCCAACCGACGGGTGGTTTTTTCTGAACTGTCCTAATTTTTGCCAATGCAAAAGTACTTTTTGTGTTTCTGGATTCGATTTGATGTCTTCCCAATTCATGAAGGAACGCAAAGTAGCATCGCCTTGCGTGCCTTCGATCACTAACGAACGGGCACTTTCGTCGCCGTAATACACTTGAGACATTCCCGGTGAAAGCAATAATTTAGTACCCGCTTCTTTGCTTTTGGTACGTTTAGCATCAAAAGGGCCACCATCATCATGTGACGACAAATAGTTCAAAACGCTGTAGCCTTTCAGTTCATTATTCAGTTTGCTTGAATATTTGGAGAAAATAAATTCATAGTCTTTTTGTGCATCCCATTTGAATTCAAAATTGATCATGTTGTTGAAACCATTTTTGAAATAGTTAATTTTTTTGTCTCCAAAATCAAAATCTTGTCCGCCGCTGATGCCGTAATTGTATACTTCAGCAATGGTATAGAAGGAATTGTTATCCAATACTTTTGTAGGATTGTTTTTCTTCCAAGTAGCAAACGCATAATCACATTGCGTTTTAAATTCGGCCCAAACGGTTTCATCTGTATGTTTTACGGTGTCGCCCCTGTAACCGTCAATTCCATATTCTGTGATGTAATCGGTCAACCATTTGATGATGTAATACTTGGGAGCTCTTGGATATCCAGTACGTGCAAAAAACACATCGAGTTCTTGTACCTCTTTTTCGTAACGTCCTTCTTTTTTCCATTTTTCGACTAGAAAAGGCGGTAGCGCTACGTTTTGCAAACTTTCCGTTTTTATATCTGGAAGGTTTGATACTAGTGTGCAAGCCGTTGTATTCTCGAAAGATTGGTAATCACAATTTGGTCCCGTACGTACCCATTCACTTGGCCATACCGTATCTTCAGGAGTTACTGGACCCGTATGATTGATGACGCCATCTAGAATGATGCGGATTCCGTGTGCATGTGCTTTTTGAACTAAGGCTGCTAAATCTTCTTTGGTGCCAAAGTTAGGGTCTAAGTTCGTCCAATCTCTGGCCCAATAGCCATGAAAAGCGTAGCTTAATCCCGTTCCTTCATCGACAGCATCGTGGATTTGTTCTACAATTGGTGTAAACCAAATGGCATTTATTCCCAATTTGTCAAAATAACCTTCGTCAATTTTTTTCGAAATTCCTTTGATATCGCCACCTTCAAAACCACGCAGTTTTCCTGCTGTTTTGTTTCTTTCAAAATTAAGATCGTTTGCTAAGTCTCCGTTATTAAAACGGTCCGTCATTAAGAAATAGACAGAAGCTGCTTCCCACACGAAAGGGGTTTTGTTGCTCTCAGAAACAGTTTTTGTACTAGAGCAGCTATGTAGTAAAGTCATCGTTGACAATAAAAGTAGGATGGAATATTTTTTCATTTTTTTTATTTTAGTTCTAAAATTAAAACCGACTTAGGTTCAATGGTGATTTCATTAGTAATGTCAAAAGTAACTTCAGAAATCACATCTTTTCCAGAGGTAAAGCCTTTGCTGTTTTCTTTGAAGCGGTCTGTTTTTAACGTTTTGGTTTCATTACTGTTGTTTATTAAGACCATGATGGTTTCCTCAGCATTGTATCTAAAATAGACGTAGGTGTTATTTTCAGGAATGTAATGCGTCATTTTTCCCGAGTGTATAACCTTTTTTGTTTTTCTCCAATGGAATACTTTAGACGTAAAATCAAAATACTCACTTTGTCCTGGTGTTCGTCCTTCTTTGATGAATGCATTGTTTTGATCGCCTTCCCAACCACCAGGAAAATCTTGACGAATGTCTGCATCACCTTTGTTTTTATCACCAGCCATGCCTATTTCACTGCCGTAATACAATTGTGGAATGCCTCGAACCGTTGCCAATAGGGTCATGGCCATTTTGTATTTTCTAATGTCATTTTCGTAGGTTTGGTTGAATCGATTGGTGTCGTGATTCTCCACAAATAGCAACATGTTGTTTGTATTTGGATACAGAAAATCATTCGTAAAATTATCATAGATTTTCACCATTCCTTTGTCCCATGCGCCTTCATCTTCGTTGAAAACTTTGCTGGTCGCCTCGTATAATGTAAAATCCATTACACTGGGTAGGTACGAATTGTAATTTTGGATCGCCGCTATTTTACTGTCTTTTTGCCAATACGCCATTTGCGCTTGACTTTGCATCCAAACTTCCCCAACAATATTAAAATTGGGGTATTCATCAGTTATGGATTTTGTCCATGTTGCGATTCCTTTTGGGTCTGAATAATTATAGGTGTCTACTCTAAAGCCATCCAAATCAGCGTATTCAATCCACCAAATTGCATTTTGAATTAGGTATTTTAAAGTCAAAGGATTCTTTAAATTTAAATCAGGCATTGTAGGAACAAACCAGCCGTCTATCGCGATTTTTTTATCAATTTCGGAGGCATTGGTATCATGAAGAACGGTTCTTTTGTGATTGGTCTGCGTGTAGGTGTCAAATTGATTAATCCAATCTTTCGTAGGGAGATCTTTGATCATCCAATGTTCAATTCCCCAGTGATTGGTTATGTAATCCATAACTAGTTTCAGATCTTTTTTGTGCATTTCAGTTGCCAGACGCACATAATCTTCGTTGGTTCCGTAGCGCGGATCTATTTTATATACATCAGATTGTCCGTAGGTGTGATAGGAATAAGCGGCGTCGTTATCCTCACAAAGCGGTGTGCTCCAGATGGCAGTTGCTCCAAGTGCAGTAATGTAATCTAAGTTTTTTATGATTCCTTCAATATCGCCACCGTGTCTACCGCCCGGTAAATCTCGGTTGTATTTTTCTTTAGTGTAGTTTCCGTTATCGTTGTTTTTGTTTCCATTGGCAAAGCGATCTGGCATTAATAAATACATCATATCCGAAGAATCAAAACTTTTGCGTTGCGCAGACTTTTCTCTTCGTTTCTTTAAACTGTATTTTTGTGTAAGTGTTTCTTTTTTGTTGCTTTTAAAAGTAAATACGAAGTCAGTTGCTCCTACTTTTTTGGTGTCAATGGTGACAAAAATGTAGTTGGGATTTTCGGTTCTTTTAACGTTGGTGATTTTTATTCCATTTGAAGCTGTAACTTGGTATTGTGCAATGTCTTTGCCGTAGAATAATACTTGCAACTCAGGATTTTGCATACCTGCGTACCAAAACGGCGGTTCTACTTTGTCGATTTGAGCGTGTAAAGTTAAAGACATAAAAAAAAGGAATAAAGTTATTTTTTTTATAAAGCTCCTGAAGATAAACGGTAAATTAATAATTTTATTCATTATCAAATCTGTTTTTAGTGTTTTAATTTCTCTCTTTAATTCAAACTGGTGCCTATTTTTTTTCCTTTTCAAACTTTGGTAAGTAAACAATCCCAATAGGAATTGGGATTGTTTGTTAGCTCAACTGTGTTTTTAATCAAATGGTAGGACGAACTGAAAGTTCCGATAATTGTTTTTATACAGTAACTAAATTCTCAGACTTAACTACAATTGGCTGACCGTTTACTATGATTTCCAATTCCTTAGTGCCATCAATGGAAAAAGTAGTTTCGTTGTGATTGATTGCGACTTTTAAAATTTGGTTTCTAAAGTTTATTTTAAAGGAATAGCCTTCCCATTCTTTCGGAATTTTTGGAGAAAAATGAAGTTTATCCTCTTTAATTCTCATGCCTCCAAATCCTTCTACAATGCTCATCCAGGTACCAGCCATTGAGGTGATGTGGCAACCCTCTTCGACCTCCTTGTTGTAATCATCTAAATCTAAACGTGAAGTTCGCAAGTAAAACGTGTATGCCATATCCATTTTGTCCAACAAAGCAGCTTGAATCGAGTGAACGCAAGGCGAAAGAGAGCTTTCATGAACCGTAAACGATTCGTAAAATTCAAAATTGTTTTTCAGTTCTTCTTTCGAAAAATGATCTTCAAAGAAATAAAAACACTGTAAAACATCGGCTTGTTTGATATATGGCGAACGTAAAATTCGATCCCAAGACCATTTTTGATTAATAGGTCTTTGGCTTTTATCAAGGTCGGCTACGGGGACTAATTCTTTGTCCAAGAAACCGTCTTGTTGCAAGTATACGTTGTGCTCTTCTGAAAAGGGAAAGTACATATTATCCGAAACCTTCTTCCAAGATTGTAATTCGGAATCCGTGATTTTTACTTTTTCCGTAATTCTTTTGTGATCTGAAGGGTATTCCAGCGATACTTTTTGAATTTGTTCGTAGGTATATTCCAAACACCATTTTGCAATATAATTCGTGTAGAAATTATTGTTTACGTTATTCTCATATTCGTTTGGACCTGTAACTCCCAGAATGACATATTGGTTTAAATTAGTTGAAAGATTCGCTCTTTGATGCCAGAAACGGGCAATTCCTATTAGTACTTCCAACCCTTTTTCAGGAATGTAGCTGTAGTCGCCAGTGTACCTGTAAAAATTATAAATGGCAAAGGCAATGGCTCCATTTCTATGAATTTCTTCAAATGTAATTTCCCATTCATTATGACATTCTTCACCGTTCATGGTTACCATGGGATACAAAGCAGCACCGTTAGTAAATCCTAATTTGGCTGCGTTTTCAATGGCTTTGTCCAACTGATTGTAGCGATACGTTAACAAGTTGCGAGCTACTTCTTGGTCTTTGGTCGCCATGTAAAACGGAATGCAATACGCCTCAGTGTCCCAATACGTAGAACCACCGTATTTTTCGCCTGTGAATCCTTTGGGTCCAATATTCAAGCGAGAATCTTTTCCTAAGTAGGTTTGGTTCAGCTGAAAAATATTGAAACGAATGCCTTGTTGCGCTTTTACATCGCCATCAATAGTGATATCTGACATTTCCCAAATTTTTGCCCAAGCGTCAATTTGATCCTGTAACATTTTGTCGTATCCTAACGCTAAAGCAGACTGAATTACTTTCTCAGCAGCGGTAACGGTATTTTCATGGTTTAAGGAAACGGTGTAGCCGCCAATTTTTTGGATAGATGATTTTTGGCCTTGAGCCACAATTACATCATAACTAAATTGAATTTTATCAGCGGTCGCATCAATATTAGATGGCGAGATAGCGGTTTTTTCACCATTTGTCAAAATGGTATTATGCATAAAAGTAGTTGCCTTGAAATGTGTTTTGAAGGTTTGTGCCGTTACAAAAGCCTCATTTCCTGATTTTTTTACATCAAGCGGTTCCCAAAATTTTTCTTCCCAGTTGGCATCTTCATTGGTGACACCAGCATCAATATACGGTTTGTAAATTATTTTTGCATCCTTGTTTAAGGGTGTGATTTCATAATTGATATATCCAACTTCATCTAAATTTAACGACAGAAAACGGCGCACCTTTACAGAAATTTCGGTGCCGTTTTTTAAGGTAGCGTCAAAAGATCGATGGTACCAACCTTCTTTCATGTTCAGTTCACGGCGAAAATTTTTAACTTCAGAGCACGCATTCAAATCTAAATTTTCTCCATTGATTTCAATGTCGATACCAATCCAATTTGGCGCATTTAAAACTTTGGCAAAATATTCTGGATATCCATTTTTCCACCAGCCCACTTTTGTTTTGTCAGGATAATAGATTCCGGCAATGTAACTTCCCTGGAATGTTTCCCCAGTATAATTTTCTTCAAAATTAGCTCGTTGTCCCATGGCTCCGTTGCCAAGACTGAACAAACTTTCAGATGATTTTACGCTCTCTACATCAAATCCTTCTTCTATGACGGACCAATTATCTGGTTTTATATAATCTTGATTCATTGTTTTGTATGGTTTAAAGTTTAAAAAGTTTTAGGCTTAGAAGTATAAAGTCTGTGAAATGGATCACAGTTGACTACTTTCTACCTTTTTGGGGCTTTTTATACTATCTTTTTAGGTTCTAATTAATTCCTCTATGAAATCCGTATCGATTGCTGTAAAATCTTTAAAGATGTATTTTGCTTCATGTAAAATAGATCCTTCACCAATTCCTACACTAATCATCTTTGCGATGTTTGCTGCTTGAACTCCCGCTACTGAATCTTCAAAAACAATGGAATGCTCGGGATTTACTTTTAATAGCTTCGCTGCCATCAGGAAAACTTCAGGATCCGGCTTAGCATTGGTAACATCGTTTCCATCAACAATAGCATCAAAATAAGATAATAAGCCTGTTTTGTCTAGAATAGGTCTGGCATTTTTACTAGCAGAACCTAACGCGATGGGTTGCTGTTTTTCTCTTAGAAATTGCAAAATGGGAAAAACTCCTGGAAGGATTTCGCTTTCATTCATGTCCACTAAATAAGATAAATAATCCTCATTTTTTTGAACTAACCATTTGTTTTTATTTTCTTGGGAGGCTTCGACTTTCCCTAATTCTAAAATTATATCCAGGGATCGCACGCGGCTCACTCCTTTTAATAGTTCGTTGTGTTCTAATGTAAATTCGATACCTAACTGGTTTGCAATTTTTTTCCAGGCTAAATAATGGTATTTGGCGGTGTCTACAATTACGCCGTCTAAGTCGAATATAAATGCTTTCTTAATCATTTATTATTATTTTGGAGTTGTCATTTATGGTAAGCGCGATGATTCCGGCAAGAATCATGGAAGCTCCACCAATCAAAAGCGCGTAAATAGGTTCACTATTAAAAAATTTAGACACTAAAAATCCTAAAATTGAAGCAGCAACTAATTGAGGAATTACAATAAAGAAGTTGAAAACTCCCATATAATAT
Source organism: Flavobacterium fryxellicola (assembly GCF_900143245.1). GTDB lineage: Bacteria > Bacteroidota > Bacteroidia > Flavobacteriales > Flavobacteriaceae > Flavobacterium > Flavobacterium fryxellicola. The sequence goes on along the minus strand of NZ_FRDK01000001.1, from coordinate 151,400 downwards.
CCCATTTTGTCAGAAGGCAATGAACCCGATAACATAGCATAAGGAATAGATAAAATACTAGCCCAAGCAATTCCAACACCAATCATTGGAAGCCATTCCATAGTAAAGGCTGTGGGTTCTTTTATAAAGTAAATCGAAATAAGGCCAAGACCGCCGCAAACAAGTGCCGCAAAATGGGTGAATTTTCTACTGGTATATTTAGCTAATACTGGCAATAAAAAAGAGGCCAATGCAGCAATTAAATTATAATTGGCAAACATTTCGCCCACTTGATTCGCTCCTGTATTATAAGCGTTAGAGGTCGTGTCTGTCGTGCCGTAAATATGTTGTGTAACCGCAAGGGTGGTGTAAATCCACATAGAGAAAAGCGCAAACCAAGAAAAGAACTGGACCCAAGCCAATTGTTTCATGATTTTTGGCATAAACTGAAAATCATTCATAATGGTTACAAAGCCATTTTTAGTATGGTTTGCTTTTTGCATCAATCCAGAAACCAACATAGCCAGTCCTCCCAAACCAATTAATCCCAGTGACAGAACGTATAAGTCTTTCTTTAAATCGTAATAATAGATTGTAAATGAAAACAAGATACTGATCAGTAGGAACAAGATTCCTTTTGTAAGATGTGATTTTGCATTAGAGGCAAACCATGCAACAGAATGTTCTTCCTTTACAAAAGTGGCGTCTTTGTGTTGTTCGAAAGCGGCCAATTCTTCTGGGGAATATTCTTTTGAACGGATCACAGTCCACAGCACAGCAAGGAGAAATACAATTCCACCAAAATAAAAGGAATATTTTACCGAATCAGGAATAATTCCCAACGGAGCTGTATTTTGAACGCCCAAATGAGTAAAAATCAAAGGTAGTTTTGAAGCGAAGTAGGCACCAATACCAATAAAAAAACTTTGCATGGCAAATCCCATGGTACGTTGTTTTTCTGGAAGGTTATCTCCAACAAAAGCACGAAAGGGCTCCATAGATACGTTTATGGAAGCGTCCATAATCCAAAGCATTCCTGCTGCGACCCAAAGTAACGGGGAATTAGGCATTATAAACAACGCTGCTGATGCAAAAATGGCACCGGCCAAAAAATAGGGTTTTCTTCGACCTAATTTTGTCCAGGTTCTATCTGAAAAATAGCCAATAATGGGTTGAATAATTAATCCGGTCAACGGAGCAGCAACCCATAAAATAGGGATGTCATCAATATTTGCACCTAAAGTCTGAAATATTCTACTAACATTTGAGTTTTGCAAGGCAAAACCCATTTGAATTCCCAGAAATCCGAAACTCATGTTCCAAATTTGCCAGAAACTTAATTTACGCTTTTCCATTATCGTAATTTAGAAATTAATACGATAAGCGCTATGCTTATCAAAACTTACCTTATTTTCGAAGTAAAAGTTAAAGCTTTGATGGGTAAATATAAAAATATATTTCAAACTTTTGTTTTTGAGAAACAAAAAATAGAAAACTTTAGCAACTACAAGGTTGTAGTACTATAAAAATTAACAAACAAAAGCTAATTCGTTGATTCTCTTTCGATCAAATGGGTTTCAATTACTTCGGTTTTATAGTTTTCGTCTTCCTCATGTTCTTCAGATTCGAGTCTTTCAATAAGCATTTTTGCGGCCTTGTTTCCCATTTTTATACCACTCTGACTCACTGTTGTGATTGTGGGAGTAGAATATTTAGAAATTATGCCATCCGTAAAGGCGATAACGGCTAGATCTGTAGGTACATTGAGTCCTATTTTATTGGCAGTTTTAATGATGGTGACAGCAAATAATTCATTTACAGCAAAAACGGCATCAATGGCTTTGTCTTCTAATAGTTTTCCAATGGTGATTTCGCAGGTATCCACATCTTCTATCTTGATAATTAGGTTTTCATTGAAGGGGATGTCATTGTCTAAAAGTGCTTTGATGTAGCCATCTGTTCTAAGTTTACCCACACTCACGTAATCTACAGTGGTCACTAAGGCAATTTTTTTTCGGCCTTTGTCAATCAAGCTTTTAACGGCTTCATACGCTGCTAATTTGTCATCTATAATAACTTTATCACAAAGAATTTCATTGGTGACTCTGTCAAACATGACCACTGGCATGCCTTGATCAATCACTTCAGAAATGTGATGGAAATCGCCTTTGAATTGGGTTTCTTTGGACAGTGACATAATGAAGCCATCGATACTGCCGTTTGCCAGCATTTCCATATTTAGAACTTCTTTGTCAAAGGAATCATCTGAAAGACAAATAATTACACTATAGCCATTTTCGTTGGCAACTTGCTCAATTCCATTGATGACGGTAGAGAAAAAATGGTGTACAATCTCAGGGATAATAATTCCAATAGTTTTGGTTTTTCTATTCTTTAAGCTAAGCGCAATATTGTTGGGTTTGTAATTGTAGAATTTGGCGAAAGCCTGTACTTTAAGTCTCGTTTCTTCGCCTATTTCGAGACTGTTTCTAAGTGACTTGGAAACGGTAGAAATGGAAACGTCTAATTCTTTTGCAATTTGTTTAAGCGTTATTTTCCTTTTCATGGTAAAATGGGGTAAAAATTTATTTCTTACTAAAGGTAAAATTAAATTTTACAAATGGTAATTAAAGTGGTAAAAATTTAAATAAATCAGAAAGTTTTCAACACTATTACGTTTTCGTAACCCTATAAAATTTGGTCGTTGTCGGGAGTGCTAAAATTTACATAAATTTAACATTCGAAGTACTAGTTAAGCTTGAAAACTCAAGAAAAATTAAATTAAATTAAACAAAAAGTATGAAAACAATTTATAAAAAGTTGTTAATTTTATTACTGCTACTCCCTTTTAGTGTTCTGGCTCAGAATACGGTGGGCGGAACTGTTCTGGATAAAGCATCTGGACAACCAATTCCGGGGGTAAATGTAAATGTACAGGGTGCCGCAAATGGAGTTTCTACTGATTTTAATGGTAAATATCAGCTGACAAATGTAAAAAGAGGTGACAAAATCGTTTTTTCTTATATTGGTTACATGAACACCGTTGTAGATTACGTAGCTCAAAATTCATTGAATGTATCATTGGAAGAAGATGCCAATCAATTAAAAGAAGTTGTGATCCAAGTGGGTTACGGAACGGTTAAGAAGAAAGATGCTACAGGCGCTGTAACTGTTTTGACTTCAAAAGATTTTAATAAGGGGCCAGTAACATCTGCAGATCAAATGATTCAAGGAAAAGTGGCTGGTTTACAAATCATCAACGGTGGAGGTTCTCCAGGTGAGGGCGCCACTATTAGAATTAGAAGTGGATCGTCTTTATCTGCAAATAACGATCCTTTGTATGTGATTGATGGTGTGCCAGTTGCTGCTGGTGGAGTAGAAGGTAGTAGAAATCCATTGACTACAATCAATCAAAATAATATCGAGTCTATTTCGGTTTTAAAAGATGCTTCGGCAACTGCTATTTATGGTTCTCGTGCTTCGAATGGGGTAATTATTATTACAACCAAAAAAGGAAAAGCGGGTGATATGCAAATAAACTATAACGGAAATTTCCAAGTATCTGAAATCACCAATAAAGTAGATGCTTTGTCAAGTACACAATTTAGAGATTTTGTTACTGCTAACGGTACTGCTGCGCAACAAGCCCTAATGGGTGCTGCAGATACAGATTGGCAGGATCAGATTTATAGAACTGCTATTGGTACGGATCATAATGTATCCTTGAGTGGAGGTTCTGATAACATCGTTTATAGAGCATCTGTAGGTTATGCTAATTTGAATGGTATCTTGAAAAGAGACAACTTGGAGCGTACTACCATGTCTGCTAATGTAACAGGGAACTTTTTGGACAATCATTTAAAAATTGAGTTGAACAACAATACGTCTCTTATAAACAGTAACTATAGTAATCGTGGCGCTATTGGATCAGCTATTCGTTTTGATCCTACACAAGTGGTTAGAAATGCGGATGGTACTTTTTTTCAATGGTATACCTCTCCAACAGAGATAAACCAATTGGCGGGAAGAAATCCTTTGTCTCAAATTGAACAACAAAATAGTTTTGGAACTGCCTATAGAAGTATTGGAAATATCCAAACGGAATATAAATTGCATTTTCTACCGGAATTGAAGGCGGTTGCTAACTTTGGTTACGATCAATTATCAGGAAGATCTTTTGGTAATACGGAAGCAAATTTTCTAAATGGACTTGCAGGTTCAGGATTCAATAATACCTATGAAAAAACACAATCTCGTTTCAATAAGTTGATGGATTTGTTTTTAAATTATAATAAGAAATTGGAGTCTATTGATACACAATTAGACGTAACAGGAGGATATTCGTATCAAGATTTTAGAGAGTCTTTTTATGCTTCTAATTTTAATTTCCAAAGTAATAACACTACGGTAGATCCTAACTTTCCATCCCGTATCAATTTGCAATCGTTTTTTGCAAGAACAAATATTTCAGTTGCTGATAAGTACTTATTAACCTTGTCTTATAGACGTGATGGTACTTCAAGATTTACAGAGACGAATCGTTGGGCTAATTTCCCTGCAGTCGCTTTGGCTTGGAAGTTGAACGAAGAAAATTTCTTGAAAGACGTTGAAAGTATTTCTACTTTAAAACTTCGTGGAGGTTGGGGTATTACCGGACAACAAGATATTGGAGTTAGCTATCCGTCTATTCCTCTGTATTTAGCTTCTAATACAGCTGCTCAATACCAGTTTGGAAGTGATTTTTATACCACATATAGACCACAACCTTATAATAGTAATTTGAAGTGGGAACAAACCACTACTGTTAATGCAGGTTTGGATTTTGGATTTGTGAACAATAGAATAAACGGTAGTGTAGATTTATATAAAAGAACTACTGAAGATTTATTATTGTACACTCAAAATCCTTCTTTCTTCGGATTCTCAAACTTTGATAATTACAATGTAGGAACGATAGAAAATAAAGGAATTGAAATTGCAGCAGAAGTGATTCCTTTTCGCAATGACAATTTTGAATGGAGAATTGGTGGAAACGTAACGTTCCAAGATTCTAAAATTACGAAGTTGACTACTACGCAGCCCAACACGCCAGGAATCAACATTGGCGGATATGAAGGCGCTACTGGAAATACGATTCAAAACCACCAAGTAGGATTTGCACCAAGTTCGTTTTATGTTTATGAGCAAGCGTATGGTGTAGATGGAAAAGCAATAGATGGCGTGTATATCGACAGAAACAAGGACGGATTGATTACACAACAAGATAAATACCGTTTTCACAAACCTGCAGCGGACGTTTTCTACGGTTTCAATACAAGTGTAACCTACAAAAACTTTGATATGGGTATGAACTGGAGAGGATCTTGGGGGAACTACAATTACAACAATGTAGATTCTAGTAAAGGATTTTACAATAGCGTTCTGATTAGAAATACGGATTTATCAAATGGTGTTGAAAATCTTTTGGAAACCGGTTTTCAATCGAATGATACCAAGCGTTTCGAATCGGATTACTACATTCAAGATGCATCTTTTGTAAGATTAGATAACGTAAGTGTTGGATATACTTTCAATCAAAAAGACAAAGCTTCTTCATTAGTAAAAATGACATTGTCTGCTCAAAACGTTTTGATAATTACAAAATATGAAGGATTGGATCCAGAGATTTCTGGAGGTATCGATGGGAATTTATACCCACGACCAATTACTTTTACGTTAGGTTTAAACGTTAATTTCTAATACAAATAACAAGAAAAATGAAAAAGATACAAACAAAATTATTGGGTATTTCATTGTTACTGTTGGTGGTTTTATTCCCATCATGTACCGATGATTTGAACCAATCTCCAGAGGGCAACGTAGCTGTTCCAGGTGATCAATTTTTTAGCACGCCAGAGTCGTACAAACAAAATTTAGCTAAATTATATGCAGGATTTGCTACATCAGGTCAAACGGCTGCAGGTTCTCCAGATATCTCCGGAATTGATGAAGGCGAAAGTCAGTACATCAGAGGATTTTGGTTGATGCAGGAATTGACTACTGATGAAGCGGTAATTGCTTGGAATGACGGAACCATAAAAGATCTTCACTCACAAACGTGGACTTCTTTAGATCGTTTTATCACAGCTACATTTGCTCGTTTCTCTTTCCAAATCGTAAACTGTAATGAGTTTCTACGACAAACGACAGATGAGAAATTAGCCGCTAGAGGTCTTGACGCAGCTTTGATAGCTGAAATTAAAACCTACAGAGCAGAAGCCCGTTTCTTAAGAGCAATAACCTACTGGCATTTAATTGATATGTTTGGTGGTGGTTCATTGGTAACTGAAAATTCACCAAGCACATTCTTTTACCCGGAGTACGCTACAAGAGCGGAATTATACAAGTTTGTTGATGAGGAATTAACAGCAATTATTCCAGAATTGAAAGCGCCAAAATCAAATGAAGCGTATCGAGTAGATCAAGCAGCAGCATGGATGTTACAAGCCAAGTTGTATATGAATGCTAAAGTTTACATAGGTACAGATAACTATACAGGGGCTTTGCCTTTGGTAAATAAAGTCATTGCATCGGGGTACGCGTTACATAACAATTACAACCAATTGTTTTTTGCAGACAATGATAAAAATGGAGCGCAAAACGAATTCATTTTTGCCATTGCATTTGACGGTCTTAGAACGCAAACTTATGGTGGAACTACGTTCTTGACACATGCTCCAGTGGGTGGTTCGATGAAAGCTTCTGAATTTGGAATCAACGGGGGTTGGGCTGGAATCAGAACAACATCTGCATTTGTTGACAAGTTTAGTGCAAACACTACGGATGCAAGGGGTCAATTTTACACGGATGGACAAACGAAAGAAATTGTTAATATTGGAAACTTCACCGATGGATATGCTATTCAAAAGTTTAGAAATGTAACAGTAAACGGAGTTCAAGGTTCCGATAAATCAGGTGATTTCTCTGATTCCGATTTTCCAATTTTCCGTTTAGCCGATGCTTATTTGATGTATGCTGAGTGTGCAGTTGTTGGTAAAGTAGGTGATCTTGGAACGGCTAGAGGGTATGTAAATGCATTGAGAACCAGAGCAAATGCTTCGATGATAAGCACGCTTACTGCTGATGCAACAGGTGCAACTTTAATTCTTGACGAAAGAGCAAGAGAATTACACTGGGAAGGACACAGAAGAACGGATTTAATACGTTTTGGTAGATTCTCAGGTGGTAGTTATTTGTGGCCTTGGAAAGGAAATGTAGCTGGTGGAGCGCCAACTCAAGCGTTTAGAAATTTATTTCCTATTCCTGCTACTGCATTGTCATCAAATAATAAATTACAACAAAACCCTGGATATTAATAACTATAAAAAATAAATAAAAAATGAAAAATATAACGAAATCAGTAATTGCTTTATTTGCGGTACTTGCTTTGTCTTGTAGCGTAGAGGATGTAGAAGATAGACCAGTAATTCAAGGAATTGATACTCCGGAACTAGTTGCTCCTGAAAATGATAAATCATACGTTTTATTAGAAGAAAATGCGAATGACGTTGCAGAACGTTTTGTTTGGACGAAAGCAACATACGATGGAGATGTAGAAATTGGATACAAACTTCTAATCGACGTTAAAGGTGGTGATTTTACAAAAGCAATTGAATTAGGAGGGACTTCTGGTGCTACTCAAGTTGAGGTTACGGTTAAAACCTTAAACAATGCAATAATTGCTTTGGGAGGTACACCTGATGTGTTAGGTTCTTATGATGTTAAAGTAATGTCAAGTTTGTCAGGAGTTCAAAACATGATTTCTAAAACTCCATTAACTATTTTGGTGAATGCATACACAGGATTACTTGCTTATTCATTTACTGATTGGTATTTAATAGGTGGCGCAGTTGAAGGTGGTTGGGATAATAATGTTGACACAAAACACCAACCTATGTTTAGAGGTGGAGTGAATCCAAATATTTATAAATTTACAGGGTACTTTAATGCCGGTAATTTTAAGCTAATTTCTGTAAAAGGGAGTTGGGCTTCTCAATTAGGGAATGCAGGAAATAACACTATTGAAATTAAAGATAATGCAGGTGAATTTACAATTTCAGCTTCAGGATACTACACTTTTACATTTAACGTCGAAACGTTAGCGTACACTTTAGTTCCTTATAATGCTGCTGCGGCTTCAGTTTATTCAAGAATTGGTTTCTTAGGATCATCTAGAACGGGTACTGATGCAGGTTGGTCTGGCGATGATTCAGAAATGACTGTTTCAGCATTTAGTCCACATGTTTGGTCGATGAATATTTCTTTATTTGATGGTAAAGGGAAATTTAGAGCAAATAATGCTTGGGATAAAAACTGGGGAGGAGATACGGAATTTTCTGGATTTACAGGTAATGGTGCTAGTGGAGGAGATATTCCAGTTGCTAAATCAAAATACAAAATCTATTTCAATGATTTAGATGGTAGCTATTTGATGTTGCCAAATCAAGAATAATTTGTTTTAAAAAATTTAAGGGCTATCTGTGTGATAGCCCTTTTTTATTTTCTAATTTAATCATAATCGAACTATGAAAAAAATTATACTTTTACTATCGCTTTTTTGTTCAATGGCAGCATTTGCTCAACAACAAGCAGTTACTTATAGCATTAATCCAGCTACTTTTGAAGAAACAACTTCTATAACTATTACCATAAATGGAAATAGTTTTAGTGAAGCAAATTGGGGAATAACTGGAAATGCTTTGTACATGTGGGCATGGTCTTTTGATCTCAATGATGCTAACATTGCTGATTGTCCTACAAATGGTGCGTGGACTGCATCCAATGAAGCGAACCGATTTACGTATAACGCAGGTTCAGATACCTATACAAAAACCATTACTCCTACTACCTTTTACAACAGAAATGGAATAGGAAGAATCGGTTTCTTGGTCAAAGCCAAAGACGGTACAGGAGATAAAAAATCACAAGATATACTAGCCGAAGTAGGTAGCTTTCAAGTGACCCTAACTGCTCCTACGGAAAATAGCGCTACTATAATTGCATCGGGCGGAGGTTTGACTGTTGCTGCTAGCAATACTGGTGGTGCCGCGAGTTATGTCTTGAAAACAAATGGGACAACTTTAAACTCAAATACTTCAACGGCCAGCTATTCCTTCAGTCATACCAATATAACTACGAATCAAAATTACGAGTTATTAGTTACCCAAGGAGCAACGACAATTATAAAAAAATTCAGCGCTATCGTCAACCCAAATGCGATTAGCGCAGCATTGCCAGCAGGTTTGGTAGATGGAATCAATTACAATACTACCGATGTAACAAAAGCGACTTTGGTTGTAGATGCTCCATTTAAAGACTTTGTATATGTTGCAGGAAGTTTTAATAATTGGCAACCTACAGCTGCTTATGCAATGAAAAAAGATCCAGCTTCTACTAAATTCTGGTTAGAGCTTACGGGTTTAACTTCAGGTACGCCTTATACGTACCAATACTGGGTGGTGGACCAAACTCCTATTGCTGGGACACCTTCATTGGTAAAAACGGCAGATCCGTATTCAACTTTGGTCTTATCTCCTTTTGATGATGGTGGTATTCCGACTTTAAGTTATCCTAATCTTCCGGCATATCCGGCAGGACAGGAAAGAGAAGTTACCGTTTTGCAAACTGGAAAAACGCCATATTCATGGAGTAGTGCTACAACAAATTTTATCAAACCAGCTAAAGAAAAATTAGTGGTCTATGAATTACTGGTTCGGGACTTTGATGCCAGCAGAAGCTATCAAGATTTGATTAATAAAATCGATTATTTCAAAAATCTGAAAATAAATGCGATAGAATTAATGCCAGTGATGGAGTATGAAGGCAACGAAAGTTGGGGATACAATACCTCTTTTCACATGGCTTTGGACAAATTTTATGGTACTTCAGATAAGTTGAAAGAGTTTGTTGATTTATGCCATCAAAACGGAATAGCCGTTATTCTTGATATCGCCCTGAATCATGCTTTTGGAAGAAATCCAATGGTACGGATGTGGATGAATGATCCTGACGGAGATGGTTGGGGTTCTCCTTCAACCGAAAATCCGTATTTTAATACCACAGCAATGCACAGTTATAATGTAGGGGAGGATTTCAATCACCAGCAACCTAGAACACAGAATTATGTTCAAAGGGTTATTAAACAATGGGTTGAAGAATATAAAATTGACGGATTTCGTTGGGATTTAACCAAAGGTTTTACCCAAAACTGTCCTGCAAACGTAGCTGGTGGTCAAGAAAATTGTACGGGAAGCAAGCAACAAGATAGGGTAGAGGTGTTGCGTAAATATGCAGACTATTCTTGGGGTTTAGATCCAAGTCATTATGTTATTTTCGAACATTTGGGCGGTAATGATGAAGAACAACAATGGGCCAATTACAGGCTGAACGAAACGCCAAGCAAAGGCGTTATGATGTGGGGAATATTGACCTCGGAGTACAATAATTTAACCAAAGGTTATGCAGGTAATATTTCAAGAATGAATGCGACAAGCAGGGGTTTTACCGCACATCGATTGATGGGTTATGCAGAGAGTCATGATGAAGAGCGCTTAATGTATAATAACATACAGTCAGGAAATAGTTCAAACCCGGATCATAATGTTAAAACATTAAACGTTGCACTGTCTAGAATGTCCGCTTTAGGAGCCGTTTCTTTGCTGGTTCCAGGACCAAAAATGATTTGGCAATTTGGAGAACTAGGTTGGGAAAATTCTATTTTTACGTGTAATAATGGAACAGTAAACTCTCCTTCAGATGGTACTTCTGGGGATTGTAAACTCGATACAAAGCCGCAGCCACAATGGACAAGTAATTGGCTTGGAGATACCAACCGTAATAAAATTTATAATGATTGGGCCAAAATGATTACATTGAAAACGGTCGAGCCTGTATTTTCAGGAACTGCCACAATTAACAATAATAGTTCGTTATTTCCGAATATCAAAATTACGAATAGTGCATTGGCGTCAAGCCAGCTGAAAGATGTTTTGATTGTCGCTAATTTTAATGTAATACCACAAAATGTTCCTTCCGGATTTCCATATACAGGAACTTGGTATGACTTAATGGATAATACGGCTATTACTGTGATGAGTACGTCAGCGGCAATTACGTTGCAACCTGGAGAATTTAAAATTTACGGAAACAAAAGTGCCTCTTTAGCAATAGCCGATTATGAGAAAGCACCATCGATTGTGTTGTACCCAAATCCAGCGTCAAATTACTTTACATTAAATGAACCGATATCTAAAGTTCAAATTTTTTCAATTACGGGACAAATGGTTAAAAGTTTTGAGGCAAGTCAAGCTGCAGGATATCATTTTTCGATTAGTGACTTGAATCAAGGCCTGTACATCGTTAAAACATTTGATGAAAATAATGGAATGAAAGTATTGAAATTTTTAAAAAATTAATACTCTTATCATTTCCAAACTGCTAAAAAAAGATAGGATTTTAAAACGACAGTAAAAAAGAAGCACAAGCTATTGGCGTTAAACCAGACCTTTTTAGCATAACTATAATTGGTAGAAGAATGTTTGAATTAGTGAGGAAAGCTGTCTGTAAAAAGACAGCTTTTTTTGTATAAAAAAACTGCTTCAATGGTGAAGCAGTTTTTAACTACAATTAAAACTAAAAACTAAATTTTACCCTCCTTGATTTCATCTACAATTTCAGGATTCAATAACGTTGAGGTATCTCCAAAATTCGAGTAATCTCCTTCAGCAATTTTGCGCAAAATTCTACGCATAATTTTTCCAGAACGGGTTTTCGGTAAGCCAGAAACAAACTGGATTTTGTCCAATTTGGCAATTGGTCCTATGTGATCAGAGATGTGTTGGTTGATCTCTTTGCTCAGGTTTTCTCTGTCGCGGTATTCTCCGGTTTCTTTTAGAATTACAAAACCATACAACGCATTTCCTTTGATGTCATGCGGGAAACCTACAATGGCTGATTCTGCAACTGCAGGATGCTCATTGATGGCATCTTCTATCGGTGCAGTTCCCAGATTATGTCCCGAAACAATAACAACGTCGTCTACACGACCTGTTATTCTGTAATACCCAACTTCGTCACGCAATGCGCCGTCGCCAGTGAAATATTTACCTGGAAAGGCAGAGAAATAAGTGTCTTTATATCGTTGGTGATCGCCCCAAATGGTTCTTGCGATTCCCGGCCAAGGAAATTTAATGCATAAACTTCCTGTAACCTGATTGCCTTCGATTTCGTTGCGTCTTTCATCCATCAAAACAGGTTGGATTCCTGGTAATGGCAATGAAGCGTAAGTAGGTTTTGTTGGCGTTACAAATGCAATTGGTGAAATCATAATTCCTCCGGTTTCGGTTTGCCACCAAGTATCCACGACAGGACATTTTTTATCGCCTACGTGGTTATTATACCAGTGCCAAGCTTCCTCATTAATAGGTTCTCCTACGGATCCAATTACTTTTAAAGAGGTCAATTGGTACCTTTGTACATATTCGATACTTTCTTTTGCCAAAGCTCTAATGGCTGTTGGTGCCGTGTAAAACTGGGTAACTTTATGCTTTTCGATAGTTTGCCAAAAACGACTGAAATCAGGATAAGAGGGAACTCCTTCAAAAATTACCGTCGTAGCTCCGTTCAATAATGGCCCGTAAAGAATATAAGAATGTCCGGTAATCCACCCAATATCGGCGGTACACCAGAAAATATCATTGTCCTCATAGTTAAAAACGTTCTTAAACGTATAAGCGGAATAGACCATATATCCAGCTGTAGTGTGTACCATTCCTTTTGGTTTTCCAGTAGAACCAGAAGTGTAAAGGATAAACAAAGGATCTTCGGCATCCATGATTTCAGCAACATTATTCTCCGAAGCTTGGTCTAAAAGCGGCTGCAACCACTGGTCACGTCCTTCTTTCATATTGATACTAGAGTTAATTCTTTTAACTACTAAAACATTCTCCACACACGGACTTTTTTCTAATGCTTCGTCCACGATACTTTTCAAATCGATGGTCTTGTTGCCGCGATAGCCACCATCAGAAGTAATCACCATTTTGCATTCGCTGTCATTGATTCTTGCTGCAACTGCCGAGGCGGAAAATCCTGCAAAAACAACCGAGTGAATGGCTCCAATTCTGGCGCAGGCCAACGTGGTAATCGCAAGTTCTGGGATCATTGGCAAGTAAATACAAACGCGATCTCCTTTTTGTATGCCTTGTTCTTTTAATACATTAGCCATTTTACAAACGCGTTCGTATAGCTCATTGTAAGAAATATGTAATGCTTGTTCTGTAGGATCATTTGGTTCAAAAATAATAGCTGTTTTATCCCCTTTTTTGGCAAGATGTCTGTCAATACAATTTTTGACAATGTTTACTTTGGCATTGGTAAACCATTTTATTTCGGCGTCAGCCATATTAAAATCAACTACTTTGTCCCATTCCTGGTACCAAGTGAAATTCTCAGATGCTACTTTATCCCAAAATTTTCTGGGTTCACGAACTGATTTTTTGTAATGTTTAAAGTACTCTTCTAAATTATTAATTTTATAGTAACTCATGATTTTGGTAAATTTTAAATATTATAAACTCCTATTTTATACTTTTTTAATGTTGCACTGATTTCCTCCACAATGGATTCGTCATCAATGGTGGACGGAATTTGGAATTCGGCACCATCAGCAATGCTGCGCATTAGTTTTCTCAGGATTTTCCCTGAGCGCGTTTTTGGTAATCGCTGTACAATCATAACATTTCTCAATGAAGCAACAGCCCCAATTTGCTGGCGAACCAGTTTGATGATTTCTTGCTCCAATTGATAATGTTCGATTTCATCTCCTGATTTGGTTACCACCAAAGCCAAAGGAATTTGTCCTTTCAACTCATCGTGAATTCCGATAACAGCGCATTCAGCCACGGAATGATGGGAAGCAACAACTTCCTCCATTTCTGCCGTTGACAATCGATGTCCTGCTACATTTATGACATCATCCGTTCTTCCGGTGATAAAAATATAACCGTCTTCGTCTTTATAACCACCATCGCCAGACAAATAATAACCGTCAAATTTGCTGAAATAACCGGCTTTGAAACGCGCTTCGTTTTCCCAAATGCCCAACATGTTTCCTGGAGGCAACGGCAGTTTTACAACCACTAAACCTTCTTCATTTGCGTTTAATTCGTCACCGTTTTCATTAAAAATCCGAATGTCATACCCACAAACTGCTTTTGTGGCAGAGCCTGATTTTACAGACATTTTTTCAATTCCAAGAGAATTAGCAATCATTGGCCAGCCTGATTCTGTTTGCCACCAATGGTCAATTACTGGGATAGGAATGTGTTGTTGGTACCATTCTAAAGTAGCATTGTCACAACGTTCTCCCGCCAAGAATTGATTTTTAAGACAACTCAAATCATATTGTTTGATGAATTCTCCATTTGGGTCTTCTTTTTTTATAGCTCGAATGGCGGTTGGAGCGGTAAACATGGTGCCCACTTTATGCTCTGAAATGATTCTCCAAAACGTGCTCGCATCAGGAGTTTTGATTGGTTTGCCTTCAAAAATTATGGTGGTGTTTCGGTTTAATAATGGTCCGTATAAAATGTAGCTGTGCCCCACTGCCCAACCCATATCCGATGCTGCCCAAAAAGTCTCATCTTCCTTTACGTTGTAAATGTATTTCATCGAAAATTTCAATGCAACGGCATATCCACCAGTGTCTCTAACAATTCCTTTTGGTTTTCCTGTAGTTCCGGATGTGTACAAAATATACAGCGGATGATTCGAATTAACAGGAAGACAAGGCGTTTCTTCGGAACCGTAAACCAATGCATCGTAATCCACATCGTATTTTTTAAACGGAATTCGGGCACCTAATTTTCTATTGAAAACGATTACTTTTTTCGGACGGTGATTTGCTAATGCAATGGCTTCATCCACCAAAGGTTTATACGCAATTAAGCGATCTACTTCAATCCCGGATGAAGCGGTAATAATCGCTCTGGGTTTGCAATCGTCGATTCGGATAGCCAATTCATGTGGCGCAAAACCCCCAAAAACAACCGAATGAATCACGCCAATTCTGGCGCAAGCCAACATCGCAAAAGCTGTTTGAGGAATCATGGGCATGTAAATTATGGCGGTATCGCCTTTTTTTAATCCCAATGATTGCATTCCTCCCGCGAGTTTTGCGACTTCGGTTTTTACTTCCAAAAAAGTGTATTTTTTTACGGTTTGTGTCACCGGAGAATCATAAATAATAGCGACCTGATCTCCATATCCATCCTGAATGTGCTTGTCTAACGCCAGATAACAAATGTTTAATTCTCCATCTTTGTACCAAAGCGGATATCCATTTTTATCTTTCGATAAAATTGTTTCCGGTTTGTTGTACCACTCAATTGCATCTGCTTGTTCTGCCCAGAATTTTTCCGGTTTGTCAATGCTGTCCTCATAAATTTCCTTGTATGTCATTGTGTTGAATTTGTCTCTTATTGAATTAATTCATGAACTTGATCGACTAATTTTTTAATTGAAAAGGGCTTGACTATATATAAATTGGCGCCTAACGAAAGTCCTTTTTCAATATCTTTTTCTTTGTTTTTTGCCGAAAGGAAAATAACCTTGCAATGCTTTAATCTTTCGTCTTTTTTTATTTGTTCCAATGTGGCAAAACCATCCACCATGGGCATCATGACATCCAAAATAATGACATCCGGGAGTTGTTTTTCTAAAATATCCAATGCTTCCTGACCATCGCGAGCTATGAAAACTTCAAAATTATTCTTCTTAAACGTATATTCCAGTGACATTACGATGTTAGGTTCGTCATCTACAATTAAAATCTTCTTCATCTTTTTAACTATTTTCTGCGGTGTTGTAATTGGGTAAAGTAAAAACGAAAGTGGCTCCTTCCATCACATTATCCTCTGCCCAGATCTTGCCTTTGTGATGCTCAATAATTTGTTTACAAATGGCTAAACCCAATCCACTTCCTATTGGTTTTTTTACGTTCTGGTTGCGAGATTGATAGAATTTATCAAATATGGCTTCGAAATCTTCTTTCTTTATTCCCTTGCCGTTGTTGTGGACCTTGACTTCAATATTGTTTTTATTCTCATCAATCGAAATCACTATTTTTCCATCGGTATCGGCACTAAATTTTATGGCATTCGACAGTAAATTATGGATAACCTGAATGATTCGTTCTTCGTCATAAAAGGCTTTTATTTCCTTGGAGGCACTGGTAAATTCAACACTAATTTTTTTATTTTTTATTAATTGCTGAACGGAATCTAAGGTGTTTTTTATAGTTCTTGAAATATTGTTTTTAGACAAATAGATTTTCTGTTTCCCGGTTTCAAATTTCTCTAGATCCAGTATTTTATCAATCAAACGATTTAAACGATCCGATTCAGAAATAATATTTTGTAAAAACTGTTTTCTCAACTCTTCTGGAATATCGTCATCATCATGAAGGATTTCGCTTGCCGCTCGAATTGCCGTAATTGGCGTTCTAAGCTCATGAGTAACGGTATCTAGAAATTCATCTTTTTGAATGTCTTTGTTGACTAATTCTAAATTGGCATTTTTAAGTTGTTCCGATATTTTTTTTAATTCATTGGAAGTGTCTGTCAGTTTTTTATTAATGATCAGGTTTTCTTGTGATTCTTCTAAAATCCGTAATACCTCCGGCAGGCTAATTTTGTCTTCCTTAATAACACTCGATATTAATATTTTGGCGGAAGCCGTGCCGATATGGCCCGTTAATAAATTCTCGGCAAATTTTATAAATCGAGCGTCCGCTGTCGTGATGTCTTTATCGACGTTGTATTTTAAATTGAAAATAGTCAAGGCTCTTTTAGTCCTTTCTTCTCCTAAAAAGCGCTGCAATACTTTTTGAATATCAGAAATGTAAGCGGTCCCTTTCCAAACAAATGCATTCTCGTGATTGGTGATGTATTTGTCAATATCGACAAACATTTCGGCATAATTGCGTTCTCTGTAATTGCCTTTGAAACTCACGGAAACCGCAGAATAACTCAAGATGTTAACTAATAAGCTCCAAAAAACAGCATGTGGAATAGGGTCTAAATAATCCAAACCAAAAAGTTGAAAAGGCTTCAGCAATTCAATTCCCCAAGGTCCTTCCTGAATAAACAGGCTGGTTGATTTTGAAATTCCAATAGCGTACGGAACTAACAACGTATAAAAGCATATTAAAAAGCCAAGAATAATTCCGGTTACTGCACCGTTTTTAGAACCTCTTTTCCAGAATAATGCACCAAAAAAGGAAGGAGCCAATTGCGCGATAACGACAAAGGAAACGAGTCCGATGGAAACCAGCGAGTAATCCAAAATGAAAATTCTATAGATGGCATACGCCAAAATGATAAGCAAAAAAATCCCTATTTTTCTGCTGTTTACAATACGTTTGCTGTTCTTTCTCTGAGATGAATTTTCCAAAGAACCAATGAAACCATACGGAATCAGTAAGTTGTTACTCAACATAGTAGCGAGTGCAATTGAAGACACAATTATCATCGAAATGGCTGCCGAAAATCCGCCTAAAAAAACCATCACTGTTAATACATTATTGTCAAAAAATTGTGGTATCAGCAAGGAATAGGTGTCTGCATTATGTCCTTTGCCTTCAAAAAGGATATTGCCGCCCCAAGCAATTGGGAATACAAAAATATTAAACAGTAGCAGATACAATGGAAAAAGCCAAATCGCTGTTCGGATGTGGGATTCTTTATTGTTTTCGACAATTGCGGTGTGAAATTGTCGTGGCAATAGGAAAATAGCAAACATGGATAGAATACATAGAAAGAACCAGTTAATTCCGTTTGTAATCCCACCAATTGTATTTTTTCTGTCGAAATCTTTTAGGACAGCCGCTTTTTGATAAATATCATCAAAACCATCAAAAACAAAATAGGTGACATAAATACCCACAATTAAAAAGAAAACTAACTTCAGGATTGATTCCATGGCCACCGCGGTTACGATTCCGCGTCTTTTTTCAGATGCATCCACATATTTGGTACCATAATAGGAAGCAAATAAAGCCAGCGCTATGCAAACATAGGTTGTGGTATCATTAAATATATTGGAGCTGGCCTGCGTTTTGGTAACAATATGAAACGTTTCTGAAATTGATTTTAGCTGTAAAGAAATGTATGGTAATATGCCAATAATACAAATCATGGTTACCAATGCCCCGAGAAATCTACTATTTCCGTATCGTAAAGAAATAAAATCTGCAATGCTGGAAATTTTATTTACTCTCGAAATTCTAATGATTCTTTTGAGAATTACCATCCATGTAGGGACGATAAGTATTGGGCCTAAGTAAATAGGCAAATAACTTAAACCGGATTCTGCGGCCACGCCAATACTTCCGTAATAGGTCCAAGCTGTACAATATACGGCTAATGAAAAGGTATAGATGTAGGGATTATTTGTCCATTTAGAATGACTTCTTTTTTCAGACCAATAGGCAATGTAAAAAAGAATCGACAGATAAAGCACCAATATTAATAAGAGTCCAATGCTATTCATAATATCTTTTTATGATTAAGTACGATATGGCGATTGAAAACAGCCATGCTGAGAAGATATAAATGTAGATAATTGGAAACCCGAAAAGGGGTTTTGAACTGTCAAATAACAGCAAAAGCGGTATGTTCAACGCTAATAGTATTAGCATTGAAAGAATAACCAACTTTTGTTCGTGTCTTTTTTTCATGGAATGAAAATAAACAATCTCTACAAATAAATGTAGAGATTGTGTATTAAAAAAGTAATTTGCCTTGCTTTGAATTTGTTTCTTTTCTAATGGGTAGCTTCACCAGCACCAGAAGGGATTCTAATATTTTCAACAATGTCTTGGACGTCTTGTGGTGGGACAGGAGTAAAACTTTTCACTATAAAAGCAACAGTAAAGTTTACGGCCATGGCGATCGTTCCGAAACCTTCCGGAGAGATTCCGAACCACCAGCTTTCTTTTAATCCGGCTACCGCATCTTTCCCGCCGTCAAAAATCCCAAATTTGAATTTTAACATGTAGTAGAGCATTAATAGTAACCCTACGATCATACCACTTACAGCACCTTCTTTGTTCATTTTTTTGTCAAAAATACCAAGAATGATTGCTGGGAATAATGAGGCAGCAGCCAGTCCAAAGGCAAGTGCGACAACTGCGGCGACAAAGCCAGGAGGGTTTATACCGAAATATCCTGCGATGATTACAGCAACTGCGGCAGCTGCACGAGCAGCCCAAAGTTCGCCTTTCTCTGAAATGTTTGGATTTACCATTTTCTTGATGATATCATGAGATACAGAAGCTGAAATCACTAATAATAATCCAGCAGCAGTAGATAGTGCGGCAGCTAACGCTCCGGCAGCTACTAGTGCAATAACCCAGTTCGGTAAGTTGGCGATTTCAGGATTAGCCAACACCATGATGTCCTTATCAATAGTCAATTCACTTCCTTTATTTCCTTTAGCTGCTTCAGCTGCTAGAAATGCAGCGTCTTTTGAGTTATCATTGTAATACTGAATTTTCCCGTCGCCATTTTTATCATCAAATGCTAATAGACCTGTAATCTCCCATTTGGTAAACCAAGCAGGCATTGAGGAGTAGTCTTTTCCGTTTACTGTTTCAATCAGGTTTGTTTTTGCAAAAACTGAAATTGCAGGAGCGGTAGTGTATAAGATCGCAATTAGAACCAACGCGTATCCGGCTGATTTGCGGGCATCTTTTACTCTTTTAACGGTAAAGAAACGAACAATAACGTGTGGTAATCCTGCGGTACCCACCATAAGGGCCAGTGTAATTGCAAATACATCAATCATTGATTTCGTTCCGTCTGTGTAAACTGAAAACCCAAGATCAGTGGAAAGTCCATTTAGTTTGTCTATTAAATAAGTATCGGTTCCTAATACTTTACCACCCATACCTAATTGAGGAATCGGATTTCCCGTCATTTGGATAGAAATAAAAATAGCTGGAACCATGAAAGCGAAAATTAGCACACAGTACTGTGCTACTTGGGTATAAGTAATTCCTTTCATTCCACCTAAAGTGGCATAAAACAATACGATTACCATTCCTATAATAACACCGGTGTTGATGTCTACTTCTAAAAATTTAGAAAACACTAATCCCACTCCGCGCATTTGTCCTGCCACGTAGGTGAAAGAAACCACCAGCGCACATATTATGGCAACGGTTCGCGCTGAATTTGAATAGTATCTTTCGCCAATGAAATCCGGAACGGTAAATTTCCCGAATTTTCGCAGATATGGGGCTAGTAAAAGGGCAAGCAGAACATATCCACCTGTCCAGCCCATCAGATAAACAGCGCCGTCATACCCATCAAAAGAAATGATGCCCGCCATCGATATAAAAGATGCCGCACTCATCCAGTCGGCAGCTGTTGCCATTCCGTTTGCCAATGGAGAAATTTCTCCTCCAGCTACATAAAATTCTTTAGTTGATCCCGCGCGAGACTTGATTGCAATTCCAATATAAAGAGCAAATGTTATTCCAACAATTATGTAGGTCCAAGTTTGTAAATCCATGATGTTTTATTTTTTTATAGTTTTGAGTTTATTCGTCGAAGCCGTATTTTTTGTCTAATTTGTTCATCAATCGAACATAAACAAATATCAGTATGACAAATACATAAATTGAACCTTGTTGTGCAAACCAAAAACCTAGTGGAAAACCAGCTATCTTAAAAGAATCTAATGCAGTTTTGAAAAGGATTCCGGCTCCGTAAGAAACCGCGAACCAAATGCTTAATAAAATCAGAAGGTATCTTAGGTTTTCCTTCCAATATGCGGTCGCTTTGTCTTGTTTATCGCTCATAATTTTTTTAGTTAGTTTATAAATAAATTTGAAGTTGTACTACGAAGTCTCCTAATGATCCCGAACGATTTGTTAAAGAGGTATAAACGGGTCTTGTTGAATATTGTGCTGTTATTTTGGCATGGTGTCCATCTAAGAAAAAGTTAGATCCTACATCAAACTGTGTGCTTGATTGTTCTAAAGCATCAAAGTTTTTATAGGTAACAGCACCAAAAGGCTGGATGCGAATTTTAGGTTTCGCTTCATTATTTGGTAATAGAACACCTGCTTGCGTATACCATATATTTCCAGATCCAATAGTAGGTTGTGCATTTCCAGCTCCCGCTATTGCTCTATTTCCTGTAAAATTAGGATCTACTGATCCAATATTCATAATCCCAACATTACGCAAATAATTAGGTCCAAAATCATAATCATACAGCACACTATAACCTGTTACAGCCATTTTGTTTTCTTTTTTTCCAACAGGCAAGTCCAGAAAAATATCAGCAGAAAAAAGCTTAATATCATGCTTGGTGATTGCGCTATTAACAGATGTTTTTGTGGCGTCAGGAGCGGTGTAAAAACCAGCACCTACGTTGAATACCTTTTTAGTTCCTAAATAGCTTCCAACTTTATAAGGTAATAAATTAGCTTCTTGATCTAAAAACTGATATTCAAAATAACCGGCTTTAGACCATTTCGTCATACCGCTATTATCCACTGCTACAGCATTAGTTGCATTAGTTACATTTGTAGGAACTAGATTAGTAGCATAAGGTTTGTTGTAACTCAAGCGATATTCTAGTTTTCCATATTTTCCCTTTGCAAATAAACCTACTTGTCTGGCAAATTGATCCGAATTTTCAATTAGAGGCCAGTTAAATATAGGCGCGTCTATGGTAAGAAAGTTCAAAGTAGAAGCCATTGTTAATCTAGACAATCCCATGTAGTAATGCAATCCCGCACCTAGCGACATACTGAATTTTTTATCTTTTTCTGGTAATGCAACTGCATATTCGTTCCACGCATCGTGAAAGAATAAACCCGGTTTTTTACCGGCGCCATAGCCTCCTGTTCCGGAAGTTCCTGCTGCGCCACCGTTGATAAAAGTTTGATTGTTAATACCAAAATGAGTCAAAATCATGTATCGTTTAGAAACTTGCGCATAGGCTAGAAAGCGTAAACGTCGGTTGCCAATGTCGGTTGCGGTGGAAGTTGCTTCTCCGCCAATCATTGTTCCTGGATTCATCTGAGCGGAACGCATCCAGATCTGGTTCCATGCAATTACGCGCATGAATTTGGTACCGTCTTCGTTCAAGTTAAATTTCAGTCCAGCACCATAGTCTGTAGAGCCTTGAGAAAAAACTTGTAGCGACAGTAGAAATAAAGTCGCTGTAAAAAATATTTTTTTCATAAATAGAAATTGGTTATTAAATGGTTGGTTAATAAAGTGCCAAATTCAGTTATTTAATTCTAGAAAAAAAGTCCAATATATTTTTGTGTAAAGTACTATAGTTAATCTTTAAATCGCTCCCATTTAATGAGCATAAACTTATCGCCAAGTTCGGTAATAATCATCCCTGCGCCAGATAGTAATTCCTTGTTTTTTAAATATTCCACCAGTTCTAAGTGGCTAAAAATCTTGTAGGTGGGATGGTAGTTGGCGTGAGAGGGCTTTTTGATATTATACGATTTGACCCAGTTGCTCACCGTTACATGTGAAACCCCGATTATTCGCTCTATTTCCCGAAAACTTAGGCCTTCTAAGTAGAGCTGTAATGCTTTGGTTACGTAGTAATCATCTATCTTTTTTCCAATTTTATTAACCGTAAAAAAATAATTACATTTTTTACATAAGTACCTTTGTTTGCTGTTAATTACACCGCTTTTAATGATGTGGTTGCTTTGGCATTTTGGACAGCTTAAAATCTCCATATATATAAATTTTGCATAAATATAGCAATCTTGCAACAATATAAAAGAGAATTATATAATTATATCGTTTTAAATTTACGAAAGGTGCATTTTTATTGAAAAAATGATGTGGTTTTGATAATAGTGTGGCCTGTTTTAAAGTGTCTCTTGAATACCTTCTACAGTGCGTAGTTTTTATTTGAACCAAGGTCTTGTAAGTGAAAATCTTTGGTGGTTTTTGGCTGTTCTAAAAAAAATTGTTGGAGTTTACAACAATGCGTTGGTTTTTCTTAACCTTATTATATAGGAAAGCTATGGAGGTGATTGGTAAAGTATCAAAAACTTTTTTTATTAAAAGTAAGAACGAAGTGCTTCAATCCCTTTAATGCGATACAGTCTTTTTAAAAGGGAATTCCAATTATTTAAATGTTTCGTGCTGTAATCGAGGAGGATGAAGGTTTCTTTGGTTTTCTTTATGTTTTTTTTAATAAACAATTGATAATCAGTGGTTGTAGTATCTATTTTAAAAAAATAGGGTATATTTGAATAGCCATATTTTGCTTCTTATGCAGCAATAATAAGGTAGTGTGGTTCAATTTTTTAACAATATTTAAATTTAGAGAGATGAAAAATTCAAATAGTATTTGGGTAGTAATGATGGTTTTTATGCTGTGTATAGCGCCCGTTTTTGGGCAATCTACAGCAAAGAAAAATAAAATCATCGCCGATAGTAAGATGGCAAAGGTTGAGTTTGTTAAGGCGGATGCACTAATGAAGGGTCTTTTTGAAGATGCTTATGGGTATGTAATTTTTCCTAATGTGGGTAAAGCTGGATTTGGTATTGGAGGTGCAGCGGGTAACGGAGTGGTTTATGAACGGGGAAAAATAGCAGGTATGGCTAAACTTTCGCAAGTAAGCATTGGATTTCAGGCCGGTGGACAAGCCTATCGAGAGGTGATATTTTTTGAAGGAAAAAATGATTTGGAGCGGTTTAAAGGTAGCCAATTCGAGTTTTCTGCCCAAGCTTCGGCGGTAGCTGTAACGGCCGGTGCTTCAACTAATGTAAAGTATGCTGGTGGTGTGATGGTATTTACCATGCAAAAAGGAGGGCTCATGTATGAAGCATCAGTAGGAGGGCAAAAGTTCCAATTCAATAAATTGTAAGGTATTTTCTTAGGAGGCAAAAAATAAAATGGAGCGCTCGTTAGGTATTTTACAATTTGCAGGTAGTTGTCTGCTTTTTCACTACAGTAAAAGATGCGCCAACGGAAATGTAAAACTTGTTAAATATTGTGCACTATTTCAGGCGCATTTAATGATTTCATTAAATTTTTAAAACAAAAAACCCGAATATTTCTATTCGGGTTTTGTGGTACCTCCAGGGATCGAACCAGGGACACATGGATTTTCAGTCCATTGCTCTACCATCTGAGCTAAGGTACCTTATTTGTGCTTTTCGAAAGCTGTAATGCTTGCTCATTGCGGGTGCAAATATAGAATGATTTTTAGTTTATCCAAAACATTTTTTAAAAAAAATCAATTCGTACCTTCGCGACATCAAAAACCAAATTATGATTTTAGTTGTCGATGTGGGAAATACCAGAATTAAAGCAGCTGTCTTTGAGGGTGCTATACTTTTAGAGATTTTTGTTTTTACGAAAATAGAGCTCGAGAAAAACATTAAAAATATTTTAAAAAAATTTCAAAAAGTAGCCCATTTGGTTGTTTCCTCCGTAGGAGATGTCGAAAAGCAGTCTTTTTTAGCATTTGATTCGGTTCTAAATATTAGTTTTGTGACCAATGATGATCCTTTTCCTTTCCAAAATAAATATAGTACTCCCAAAACTTTAGGAATAGACCGAATGGTTCTCGCTGCTGGAGCAGTCTTTCAGTTCCCAAATCAAAACCGGCTAGTTATTGATGCAGGAACTTGCATTACGTATGATTTTATTGATGACCAAAACAACTATTTGGGAGGAGCTATTACGCCAGGATTGCGATTGCGGTATGAATCATTGCACAATAACACTGCAAAATTACCTCTATTAGCATTGGAAAGTCCAAAAGAACTAATAGGAAACTCCACCTCAAATTCTATTCATTCTGGTGTTGTTAATGGATTAGTATATGAGATCGATGGTTTCATAACAGAATATAGTACACGGTATTCAAATTTTATAATAATTTTAACGGGTGGGGACACAGATTTTTTGGCCAAACGATTAAAAAATACCATATTTGCCAATTCAAATTTTCTGATGGAAAGTTTGAACCAAACATTTCAATATAAAATCAAAAATGATTAAAAAAATTATAGTAAGCGCTTGTTTGCTTTTATCATTAGTATCTTTTGCTCAAGAGGGGACAGCATCCCCATACTCTTTTTACGGAATAGGTGATGTGCGATTCAAAGGAACATTAGAAAATCGATCTATGGGTGGAATCGCTATTGAACAAGATAGTATTCACATGAACTTACAAAACCCTGCTAGTTTCGCAAGTTTGAAATTGACAACATTTTCTTTAGGCGGTACTCAAGCTACTACAAAATTAAAAACCGAAACGGAGTCGTCAAATGCACGTCGGACCACTTTAGACTATTTGGCCGTAGGTTTGCCACTTGGTAAATTTGGCTTAGGTTTTGGATTGATACCCTACTCTTCTGTTGGTTATAAAATTAGAACAGCAGGGTCGCTTACTGAAAACAATCAAAGTTTTAATGGCAAAGGAGGCTTGAACAAAGCATTTATTGGTCTGGGTTATAAAATTATGAAGGGATTAAGCATAGGTGCTGATGTGAATTATAATTTTGGAAAAATTGAAACTAATAATTTTGAATACATAACGGATATTGCAATAGGCACACGAGAATTAAATACGGTAGATTTATCTGGGGTTAATTTTAATGCTGGAGTAATGTATCAAACCAAATTTTATAAAAAAATATCTTTTTTCAGTAGTTTTAATTACTCGCTGGAAAGCACTCTGAAGGCTAAAAACACTAGAAATATTGCTACAGCATTGTATAACACAAATTTTGATTTATCAATTGTAGATATTTTGGAAGATGTAAAAACAGAGAGAAATTTAAAAATACCAAGTAAATATGCTGCCGCTGCAGGTTTTGGGGAAGCTAGAAAATGGTTGATTGGAGTTGGTTATACTTTTCAGGAAGCGGGTTCCATAAGTAATAATTATAATTCACCTGACAATGTAACCTACGAAAAACACTCTAAATATAGTATTGGAGGGTATTATTTGCCTAATTATAACTCATTTACAAGCTACACCAAAAGAATTACCTATCGAGGTGGTTTTAGATTTGAGAAGACAGGTTTGGTTATTAATACAGAACCGATCCAAGATATGGCAGTAACAGTTGGGGTTGGATTGCCGTTGACGGGAACATTCTCCAATGTAAATATTGGTCTTGAATTAGGAAAAAGAGGGACTACTGCTGCCAACTTAGTAGAAGAAAACTATGCGAACGTAAGTGTTGGTTTTTCTCTTAACGAACAATGGTTTGTGAAGCGAAAATTCAACTAAAATAGGAATTGCCACTACAACTTCTTCGTAAGTTAAGCGTATGACTTTATTTAAAAAATATACTATCAAATGGATTGTCACAGTTTTTGCTGTGACACTGTTTTTGGGGTGCGAAAGTAATTTTAAAGAGGTACAAAAAATTAATTTTTCTGAATTTGTACCCAGCAGCGATGCAGATATGGTCAATCTCAAGTACACGGATTCCGGTCGCATTACCGCAGTGCTTGTGAGCTCCAAAATGCTTGATTACGCAAGTGTTGATTTCCCTTTTACCGAATTTCCAAAAGGGATTGATGTGACACTATACGATAAAAAAGAAAAAAAAACCTTTATAAAATCAAATTATGCCATCTCTTTCAAAGGGACTAACATAATCGATTTACAAGGCAAGGTGAAAATTTTCACAGAGCAAGGTCAAATGCTAGAAACAGAGCAGTTGTATTTTGATCAAAAAAACGAATGGTTTTTTACCGAAAGAAAATTTAAATTTACCGATCCAAAAGGGGTTTCAAACGGTCAAGGAATTGATTTCAGTAAAGATTTCAAGGTCATTAATTCTCAGAAAATAACAGGCGAAGTAGAAACAAACGAATAATTTTAACACTATGAATTACTTAAAATACACACAATACGTTTATCTTGTTTTTGGAGCTTATTTCATTTACGATGGCTTTACCAAAGTAAACGATCCTGCATTGGGAAATCCGTGGTTGAGTTTTATGATCGCAGGATTAGCCGTCTTTATGTTTTTCTTTAGAAGAAAATTTGCCAAAAAATTTGAAGATAGAAACAAAAATTCCTAAGTGATGGAAGCTAGTATTATCATACTTTGTCTAATACTAAGTGCTTTTTTTTCAGGAATGGAGATAGCCTTTGTCTCTTCGAATAAAATATATCTTGAGATTGAAAAAAAGCAAGATAATTTTCTATCAAAAATATTGACCAAACTGACGGAGAAACCTACGAATTTTATTGTCTCCATGGGCATAGGCAATGTTCTCGCTTTGGTGGTTTATGGTTTTTTAATGGGAGATGTCTTGATGCGTTGGTTTTTAGCCTTAGGTTATTCTCTTTCCGAAGGATTTCTGCTGCTATTACAAGTGCTGGTTTCAACGATGCTCATTTTGATTACATCAGAATTTCTTCCTAAAGTTTTTTTTCAAATTTATGCCAACTCATTAATTAAATTTTTTGCAATTCCAGCTTATTTTTTTTACAAGATTTTTGGATATATTGCTGCTTTCTTCGTAGGAATTTCTGATTTTATACTAAAAAAATTCTTTAAAACACAAGGGGATAGTGTCTCATTGTTTTTTAGTAAAATTGAACTCGGAAACTACATTACAGAACAAATGAGTGCGGTAGAGGATAATGAAACGGTAGATTCAGAAATACTCATGTTTCAAAATGCATTAGAATTCTCAGGGGTTAAAGCCAGAGATGTAATGAGTCCTAGGACTGAAATTATAGCCATTGACTTATTTGATTCAATCGAAGAATTAAGGGAGTTGTTTATAGAAACGGGCTATTCTAAAATTGTTGTTTATCAAAATTCTCTGGATGATATTATTGGTTACGTGCATTCCTTTGACTTGTTTAAAAAACCAAAGAGTATCAAAGAAATTGTGATTTTGGTGCAATTTGTTCCGGAAACAATTTTTATAAAGGATGCCATGAGTTTGCTAACTAAAAAGCGAAAAAGTGTAGCGGTTGTTTTGGACGAATATGGCGGAACATCAGGCATCATTACTATTGAAGATATTGTTGAAGAGCTTTTTGGCGAAATTGAAGACGAACATGACTCTGATGAAGAATTGGTTGAAAAAGAACTCGGTGAAGGTGTTTTTATATTTTCAGCTCGCCTAGATGTAGAATATTTGAATCAAACCTATAAATTGCAAATTCCGGAGGGGGATTCTTACGGTACGCTAGGTGGATTTATTGTCGATTTTACAAAGGAAATACCGCAAAAAGGAGCCGTAATTCCAATAGGAATCTATCATTTTGTAATAGAAGAAGCAACAAATAAGAAAATAGAATTAGTAAAAATGAGCGTTCAAGACTGATTTTTATTGTGATAATAAAATTTCTTGCAAAATAAAACGCTAGTAGTATAATTATTAATTAGATAATTGTATTTTCGCAAACTGAATATAAAAATTAACAACAATAAAATGGCAGTTTTACAAAAAATTAGACAACGTTCACTTCTTCTGATACTCGTTATTGGGTTTTGTTTATTAGCATTTATCATAGGTGATATATTCAACAGTGGTGGTTTTAACAGTACATCAAAAGATGTGGGAAGCATTGATGATAAAGATATTTCATTTGAAGACTTTAGAGTTAAAGTAAGCAATGTAGAGAAAAGTGGGCAAGGGATTACTTCAACAGAAGCTGCAAATAGAGTTTGGGACCAAGAAGTTTCTATTGCTTTGTTGACTTCTGAATTTGAAAAATTAGGACTTAGAGTAGGGGAAAAGCACTTGCTAGAAGTTCTAAAAGCAGATCAAAATATTGGTGGAAATCCATTATTTATGAATGCCGCTGGTGTATTTGATGTTGCTAAATTCAAAGAATACTTCAAGTCAAATCCTGAACAAGCTCAATTTTTAAAAGATAGAGAAAAAGACGCTGAACTAAACGCTAAATATCAAATGTACAACACAATGATCAAAGCGGCCGTTTTTACAACGGAAAGTGAAGGGAAAATGAAATACGAAATGGAAGCAAACAAAGTGAATTTTGCTTACGTTGCCGGTTTATATTCGACGATTAAAGATAGTGATGTAAAAATCACCGATGCAGAGATTGTTGACTACATGAAGAAAAATGAAAAAAAATTCAAAGCAGATGAATCTCGTGAGGTAGAATATGTCTTGATTGAAGACAAAGCCTCTACAGTAGATGAGGCTGAAGTAAAATCCAAAATAAATGCGTTGTTGACAGGAAGTGTGGTGTACAACCAAGCTACTGGAAAGAATGACACTTTGGCTGGATTTAGAACTACCAAAAATGCAATCGACTTTGTGAATTCAAATTCAGATGTTCCTTACGATTCAACGTATATCGCAAAGAAAGATTTACCAGCTGTAGATGCTGATAAATTGTTCAACTTGGCTCCAGGAGCAGTTTATGGTCCTTACATGTTTGGAAAATACTACTGTATTTCAAAATCTATGGGAATGAAATCAGGAGTTAATGCAAAAGCAAGTCATATTTTGATTAGTTATGAAGGAACTCAAGTTCCTAACAAAAAAGAAAAAAGAACTAAAGAACAAGCAAAAGCAAAAGCAGACGATATCCTAGCTCAAGTTACCGCTAATCCTGATAGTTTTTTGATGCTAGCATTTACAGCCTCTGACGACTCGTCTTCTCAACAAGGGGGTGATTTAGGTTATTTTGGTCCAAACCAAATGGTAAAACCTTTCAATGACTTTGTTTTTAACAGTGGGATTGGAAAAGTTGGTTTAGTAGAAACTCCTTTTGGTTATCATATTATTAAAGTAACAGACAAACAAGATGGAATTCGTTTGGCTACTGTAGCTCAAAAAATTGAAGCGTCAGAAGCTACTTCTGATAAAATGTTTACGCAAGCAACTAAATTTGAAATGGATGCTGCAGACAAAGATTTCAACAAAGCAGCAAAAGAAATGGGTCTTAAAGTTACTCCAGCTGTCTCTGTAAAAGGGATGGATGAAAACTTTGGAACATTAGGAAATCAAAGAACTATTGTAAGATGGGCTTTTGAAGACGGAGTTAAAGAAGGATCTGTAAAAAGATTTGAAGTGGCTAATGTTGGACACGTTATTGCAAAGGTAAAAAGTATTGATAAATCTGGTTTAGTTGCTGTTTCTGTAGCGAGACCTTATGTAGAACAAATACTTAAAAACAAGAAAAAAGCAGAACTGATCAAAGCTAAAATGACTGGTACCTCACTTGAGGCTATTGCAAAAGCAGTAGGTGGAACAGTACAACAAGCGGCTGATGTCACCATGGAAAACACCATGTTGCCAAATGTAGGTCCTGAGCCAAGAGTAGTAGGAAATGCATTTGCTTTAGCTGCAAATAAAATGTCAGCTCCTATCGAAGGGAATACAGGTGTTTACGTAGTTAAAAACACAAATACTGTAAAAGCTCCAGCAATGAAGAACCATGCTCCTTACGTTGCTAAATTGAAAGGGCAAAGTGCTTCAGAAGTAAATAGAGTAATTCCTGCATTGAAAGGAAATGCTAAAATTGAAGACAACAGACAAGATTTTAATTACTAGTTAAAAAGGAATTAATCAAAATAAAAAATCCCGATACATGCTGAATGTATCGGGATTTTGCTTTTAAGGATTTAATTAGAAAAACGATCAAGAAATATAGTGGCTATTGGAAACGGATCCAATTAGATTATGATCATTTCATCATAGCGAAGAATAGTTTTATACCCTTTTGAAAAAAAATAGTTGCTTGGATTTTCACTTGCAATTGCCATCACAAAATCGCCTCCCCAAGCTCCCAGACTTTTTATCACACCATTAAAATCAGGAAACAAAGATTCTTTTATCGTTGGTGTTTCTAGTATACTGCTCATTTGTACCTCGTGTTTATGTATGGCGGAAGCAAAAGATTGAATTGTTGTAGCATTCAAAACTTCAGATGTTATCACGTCATTTATAGCGATTGTTCTCGGCAGATTATTCTTTTTATTCATATTGTAAGCGGCAATTGCAGTTTTACTGCTTTGCTTTTTATTCAAATATACAAAGTATAGGTTTTGTGTGAATTCTGGATTAAATGTGGCTTTTTCAATAATAGGTTTTCCGTTTTTTAACTGATATACGATAGGAGTGTCATTTTGTGCACACGCAATATCATAACCACTGCCTCCAAAACTGTTTTTAAGTAATGTAAAGGCATCAATTTGCAACCATTTGGCAATGTTGTTTATCAAAGTCGATGACGTGCCCAAACCCCAGCTTTTCGGGAATCCAAGTTCAGTGGTGATAATGTAACCATCTGAATTTAAAATAAAATCCGGATTGAGTTTAAAAGCTTCGTGTAAAATGGTAATCAGTGTTGTTGTGACCGATTCATTTTCAGCAGCTACTCCTGTTGTAATGTCAGAAAATAAAAGGGTGTCTTCAAACCAAATGCTTCCATCCGCATCGTAACTTTTCCAAATGATTTCGTTGTTATTTCCTTCCTCTATAATGAGATTTTGTCCCATTTTTGTAGGTAATGCAAAGGCTTTTGCGCCCTCTAGAACGAGATATTCTCCAGTGATTAAAAGCTTGCCGTTGCTGTAAAATGTTTTTTTCATTTACGCTGAATTTATTTCAGTATCTTTTTAACCTTTTCAGGGTTTACAACCCTGAAAGGGTTCTTAAAATTATTTTCTTAGACTTATGATGTAGGTTTCCACCGCACTATGCGAAATAGTATTCTTTTTGAAATGTTTCTGAATCAAAACGCGTTCTTCATCGGTGGCTTCAAACTGGTTGATGATGTTGTTCAAATGCATTTTCATGTGTCCTTCCTGAATTCCAGTCGTAGTTAGAGAACGTAAAGCGGCAAAGTTTTGGGCCAGACCCGCTACGGCTACAAACTGCATTAACTCCTGAGCAGATGGTTTTTCCAGCATTTCTAAGGACAATTTCACCAATGGATGCAACGAAGTTAAACCACCAACAGTTCCTAATGCTAGTGGGATTTCTAGCCAAAAAGTAAAAATATCATTTTCGATTTTGGCGTGTGAAAGACTGGAATATTTTCCGTTTCTCGAAGCGTAGGCATGAATTCCGGCTTCGACAGCGCGGAAATCATTTCCTGTTGCCAAAACCACGGCGTCTACTCCGTTCATAATTCCTTTGTTATGCGTTACAGCACGATACGGTTCTACTTCGGCGATTTGAACTGCTTGAACGAATTTCTTAGCAAAATCCTGGGGATTCGGAATGTGTTTTTCTTCTAAGTCTTCTATTGGGCAGGAAACCTCTGCTCTTACAATACAATTTGGAACATAATTCGACAAAATACTCATGACCACTTCAATCTCTTTCTCTGTTTCGGTGAATAAACCATAGCGATGCGCTTCCTCTTGCAAAGTTTTGG
Organism: Flavobacterium fryxellicola; assembly: GCF_900143245.1. Lineage (GTDB taxonomy): Bacteria > Bacteroidota > Bacteroidia > Flavobacteriales > Flavobacteriaceae > Flavobacterium > Flavobacterium fryxellicola. Next base: position 118,975 of record NZ_FRDK01000001.1, on the reverse strand, counting down.
CAAACTGTTCTAAGCAGGAATTGATAAAATTTGCTCCCATGCTGTCTTTGGTTTCAAAAGTGGCATGCAGTTGAAAATAATTCGGCAACAAATCGGTTTTGTCTTTTAGAATGATGTCTAAAATTCCGCCGCCGCGTTGTTGCATGTTTGTTGTAATCGATTCTGTCTCTTCGAAAAATTTGCTTTTATTTTCTGCAAAAAATAAGTTCAGTTTGGAAGCGTCACCTTTATAGATAAAATGAACCTGACCAATTTTTTCGGTATTGATTACGGTTGCTTTAAACCCGCCTCTGGTGGACCAGAATTTAGCGGCTTTTGCGGCAGCGGCAACAACAGAACTTTCTTCGATGGCCATGGGAATGGTGCTGTATTTGCCATTAATTAGAAAATTAGGTGCAACTCCCAGCGGAATATAGAAATTAGTGATCGTGTTTTCGATGAATTCATCGTGTAATTTCTGTATTTTTTCATCAGAGTTCCAATAGTTTTTCAACAAGGCAATGGCTTCTGTAGGTGTTGAAAAATATTGATCGGCAATCCATTTAATTTTTTCTTCTTTGGATAATTTAGAAAATCCGCTTATGGCCTTGTTCATTCTCAATTGATTATGGTGTAATTTGATGCAAATATACGGTTTTAGCCAATTTATTTACAATCAAATTATATTCAGCGAAAGGTTATTTTTTATAATACTTTTTACATTTAACATATAAAATGACCGATAATTGTAATTTTTTCACTAAAATTGACGGTTTTTATCTTTAAATAAATATCATGTATTCGAAAAAAATTATAGCATTATTTTTATTCTTGTGTTTTACGGTCGTCGGACAACAAAAAATTACAATCGATGAAATGTATAACGGCACTTTCCGAGCTCAAGGAATGGAGGAGTTGCAGTCTTTGAAAAACACCAATCAGTATACCGTTTTGAATGCGGACAGACAGTCCAGAAGCATGCAGATTGATTTGTATGATTTTGCAACATTAAAAAAAGTATCCACATTAATTGACACGAAGGCGCACAAAGAATTGTCTGATGGTATTGACAGTTATACTTTTGATGCAGGGGAGAAAATGATTTTATTGGCTTGCAATACCAATCAAATTTTCCGCCACTCTTTTACGGCTGATTATTTTTTGTATGATATAGCCAGTAAGAAGTTGCGTAAATTATTCGATTTTCAAATTCAAGAACCTACTTTCTCACCGGATGGATCAATGATTGCTTACGCCAAAGAAAATAATTTGTATGTATATAATCTCGCTTCTAATCAATCGACTCCAATAACTACAGACGGACAAAAAAACAGCATCATCAACGGAATTACGGATTGGGTTTATGAGGAAGAATTTGCTTTCGTAAAAGCTTTTGATTGGAGTGCGGATAGCAAAAAAGTAGCTTACATTCGTTTTGACGAAACTCAGGTTCCAGAATTTTCAATGTCTATGTTTGCTAAAGACTTATATCCAACCATGCAAACATTTAAATATCCAAAAGCAGGGGAGAATAATGCGGTAGTTTCTTTGCATATTTATAATGTTAATTCGAATGCTGTAAAAAATATAAATCTTGGCAATTATAAAGATTTTTACATCGCCAGAATGAAATGGACTAATGATGCAAATACTTTGTCTGCACAGGTATTGAATCGCCATCAAAATAATTTAGACCTCGTTTTTATAGATGGAAATTCAGGCAGTGCAAAAGTAGTTTTGAATGAAAAAGACAAAGCATACGTTGATGTAACGGATAATTTGACCTTTTTGAAAGACAACAGTTTTATTTGGACATCTGAAAAAGACGGTTTCAATCATATCTATTTATATGATAAAAATGGAAAATTGAAAAATCAAGTGACCAAAGGAAAATGGGAAGTAACAAATTACTATGGTTTAGACGAAAAGACCAATACCGTTTTCTATCAATCTGTTGAAAATGGTTCCATCAACAGAGATGTTTACAGAATAGGTCTTGACGGAAAGAACAAAGTACGTCTGTCACAATTTACAGGAACGAATGCGGCGACCTTCAGCCCAAATTTTCAATATTACATCAATACATTTTCTAGTGCGGCTCAACCTACGAAGTACACGTTGAACGATGCTAAATTTGGAAAACAAGTTCAAGTTATTGAAAACAACGAAGCATTGGCTGCAAAACTTAAAAACTATGATTTGCCGGCTAAAGAGTTTTTTGTTTTAAAAACAGCAAAAGGAATTGAACTGAATGCATGGATGATTAAACCGAAAGATTTTGATGCAACTAAAAAATATCCGGTTTTTATGTACCAGTATTCGGGTCCCGGTTCACAACAAGTGAATAATGAATGGAACAGTACAGATGATTACTGGTTTATGATGCTGTCACAACAAGGGTATATTGTAGCTTGTGTAGATGGTAGAGGGACTGGTTTTAAAGGAGCTGATTTCAAGAAAGTAACGCAATTGCAGTTAGGAAAGTACGAAGTGGAAGACCAAATTGATGCGGCCAAAGCAATAGGAAATTATTCATTTGTGGATAAGGCTAGAATTGGTATATTTGGCTGGTCTTATGGTGGATTTATGTCGTCTAATTGCATTTTGAAAGGAAATGATGTTTTCAAAATGGCAATAGCAGTGGCCCCAGTAACGAACTGGCGTTTTTACGACAGCGTGTACACGGAACGATACATGCAAACACCACAAGAGAACGCAAGTGGATACGATGATAATTCGCCTATAAATCATGTAAGTAAATTAAAAGGAAAATTTCTTTTGATACATGGTTCAGGAGATGACAATGTGCATGTTCAAAATTCCATGCAAATGATGGAAGCCTTGATTCAAGCTAATAAACAATTCGATTCGCAAATTTATCCAGACAATAATCATGGGATTTATGGTGGAAAAACTAGAATTCAATTGTACACGAAAATGACCAATTTCATTAAAGAAAATTTATAACAGGGCTTTATGACAAACGACGCATTAAATAAGGAAGAATTTTTTGGACATCCAAAGGCGCTTTTTATATTGTTTTTTACAGAAATGTGGGAACGCTTCTCCTTTTACGGAATGAAAGCATTGTTGATTTTCTATTTGACACGATACCATCTATTTTCAGATACATCAGGAAATTTATTGATAGGGAGTTATGCCGCTCTAGTTTATGCCGTGCCAGTTATAGGCGGGTTTATAGCAGATCGGTATTTAGGTTTTAGAAAAGCCATCGTTTTTGGTGGGATTATGCTGGTTTTAGGACATATAGGAATGGCTTATGAAGGCAATGCCGCAACACAATCTATGACAGGCGAGATTACGCGAGACGAAACTGCCTTGCAAATATTTTACTTTTCCTTATCCTTAATAATTGTAGGGGTTGGTTTTCTGAAAGCCAATATCTCCTCTTTAGTTGGAGAGTTATACGAAACGGGTGATAAAAGAAGGGATTCTGGATTCACATTGTTTTATATGGGAATCAATTTAGGGTCTTTCTTGGCAACTATAATTTGCGTTTGGCTAGGTGAAACGTACGGTTGGAGCTATGGTTTTGGCGCTGCTGGGGTGGGAATGTTTTTTGGTTTGGTGACTTTTATTTCCGGAAGAAAATTGTTGATGGGCAAAGGAGAGCCAAAAGTTCCAGAAACGTTAGAGAAAAAATCATTTGGTATCAAAAATGAATGGTTAATATACTTGGTAAGCGTTTCTTCTGCGCTTATTTTTTGGCAGATGGTGCAACGACATGAAGTCGTTTCAATCTCCTTGATGGTTGCTGGTGCCGTTTCTTTTATTTACATCGTGTATTATGCCGTTACACAACTGGACAAGAAAGCGAGAGAACAATTAATCGCTTTGACAATTTTGATAGTTTTTACCATAATCTTCTGGGCTTTATTCGAACAAGCTTATACTTCTTTAAATTTATTTGCGGATCGTATTTTAGATAGAACAATCTTTGGATACACGATCTCTGCTGGGCAATTTCTAAGTTTCAACGCATTGTTTATTATTTTATTAGCGCCGGTTTTTGCCTGGTTGTGGGTGAAGTTGGGGAAATACAATCCCAATACAGCGGTAAAATTTTCTATGGCATTGTTGTTGGTAGGTTTGGGGTTCGGGTCTTTGGTTTTAGGGATTAGCTTCTCTGGTTTAGGTAAAGTGGCCATGATCTGGTTGATTCTTACCTATTTCTTACATACCTGCGGAGAATTATGTTTATCACCTGTAGGACTGTCCGCTGTTACTAAATTATCTCCAGTGAAAATCGTGGGATTTATGATGGGGGTTTGGTTTTTGGCTACAGCCAGTTCCGAATTTATTGCATCCATTTTAGCGAACATCGCGTCAGTGGATACTTCAAATGGCACAGCACCGGATTTAAACTTAGCAAAACAGAGTTACTTAGTCCTTTTTCAATACTTATTTTATACAGGACTTGGTTTTGGAGTGGTGCTCTTAGCACTTTCGCCAGTGATCAAAAAATTAATGCACGGAGTAGATAAAGAATTAAACAATTAATAATATGAGTGAAAATACTACAGATCAATTTTTTAAAAGTACCGTTCTAGGACATCCAGCGGGATTATTCGTTTTATTCTTTACAGAGATGTGGGAGCGATTTTCATTCTACGGAATGCGTTCTTTATTAATATTATTTTTAACCGCCTCTTTTACAGATGGTGGATGGGAATGGACTCGTGAAAATGCGTCTGCATTATTTGGGTCCTACGTAGGGTTGGTTTATTTGTCTACGATGTTGGGTGGCTATTTTGCTGATAAAGTTATCGGTTTTAGATGGGCAGTTGTAGTAGGAGCAAGTTTAATGACTTTAGGACATGCTGCTATGGCTGTTGAAACGGAATTTTCAATTTATTTAGGATTGGTATTGTTGGTTTTTGGAAATGGTTTTTTTAAACCAAACATGACTTCAATTGTATCTGAAATGTATAAAGACCGTCCGGAAAAGAAAGATGGTGCGTATACTTTATTTTATATGGGTGTAAATGCTGGAGCGTTCTTTGGTATTTTACTTTGTGGTTATTTAGGTGAAAAAGTAGGTTGGACTTACGGTTTTGGTTTAGCTGGAATTTTTATGTTCTTTGGAATGTTGCAGTTTTGGTTGTCTCAAGATATCTTTGGAGACATTGGACTAAAACCAAATAAAGAAAGCAAAGCTAAAGCAGAAGCTTTGGATACAGATAAAAGAAATCCTTTTTCTCCAATACAATTAGCAGCAATCGCATTTTCGTCTATTTTAGCATTATTGTGGCTGATAAATGATCCGGCGTCAAAAATATCTGGTGGTAAAGTGAATATCTTTTCTTTCTTAGGTGCTAATGGAAATGCTATAGCCATTGTATCGGCCTTGGTTGTATTTATTATATTATTGATTTATAGATTTACTCAATACTCAAAAATCACCAAAGAAAAATTAATAGCAGTTACCTTCTTTGCATTCTTGACTATTTTCTTTTGGGCCATTTTTGAACAGTCGCCAAACAGTTTGACCATTTTTGCCAGTGATTATACAGATCGTGTGCTTACAGGTAATTGGAGCGTGGTGTTTTTAGTAATCAATTCGCTAATTACAATTTTACCTTTGGTTATTATTACGTGGGTTTTAATTTTATTATTCAAACAAACATTCAAATTCTATGCTGTTGCAAATGTTATTCTGAGTATCAGTTTTATTATCATCTGGGGAATCGCCATCTGGATGCTGACTAAAGATTATTATACAGCCGGATATTTGTCCTTATCAGATTCGACCTTACAGGCTTTAAAAATAGATAAAGTAACTACTGCATTAACGGAAGTTCCTGCTACTTGGTTTTCAACATTAAACTCCTTGTTTATTATTTCATTAGCACCCTTATTTTCAAAATGGTGGGAAAGTAAATACAATCCTTCTGCTAATTTGAAATATGGAATCGGAATGGGATTATTAGCTCTTGGAATGGCTTGTGTAGCTTTTGGCGCAAGCGGAATCGAAGCCGGTGCAAAAACAGCATCTGTAAGTATGATTTGGTTAATTTTAGTGTACCTTTTCCATACTATGGCTGAATTGTGTATCTCACCAGTGGGATTGTCTTACGTGAGTAAATTAGTTCCAGCCAGAATGATTGCTTTTATGTTTGGTGTGTGGTACTTAGCAGTTGCAATTGGAATGAAAGGTGCGGGAATGTTTGGTGAGAATATTGATAAAATAGCTAATGAACATGGATTAAGTTACTTCTTTTGGATGCTAACAATTATTTCTATTGTGGTTGCTTTATTCTCTGTTGCGATGACTCCGGTTATTAAAAAACTGATGCACGGGGTTCGTTAATTTAGGCATCATTTTTGATTTCGAATGATTAAAATTATAAATATGAAAAAAATTATAGTTGCTTTGTTATTGTTTGCGGGATCTTTTGCCGCTGAAGCACAAGAATTAGTTTGGGAAACGAATGTCACTAAGGCAATGGAGATTTCAAATAAAACGAAGAAGCCCTTGTTGTTGTTTTTTACAGGAAGTGATTGGTGTGGATGGTGTATTCGTTTACAAAAGGAAGTTTTAAAAACTCCTCAATTTGCGGCTTGGGCTAAGGAAAATGTAGTTTTAGTTGAATTAGATTATCCAAGGAAAGCACCACAGACTGATGCCATAAAAAATCAGAATAGTGAATTGCAGATGGCTTTTGGAATTCAAGGTTTCCCCACTATTATATTAGCAAATGGTTCTACAAAAGAGGGTAAAGTCAATTTTGAAGGGATTGGAAGTACAGGCTACGTGGCTGGTGGACCAGACGCATGGTTAGCAGTTGCCAATGGTTTTCTGAAAAAATAAAAAGGTTAATTCAATTTATAAAATCCCTTTTCACCAGTTGCGTGAAAAGGGATTTTTCGTTTTTTGCAACTCGCTTTCCACTGTTTTTGAATATTTTTAAAGTTGGATGCATCTGCAATAACTAACGATGGTTTCATTACGGTGAATAAACGTTCTGCATTTACTTTGGTAGATTGCGTCAATACGATAATGTCAGGTTGGATATTTTTGGGATAAAAGCCAGAACTATCCAAGACAAAAATCTTTTTTCCGTTGAAATACATGAAATTTTGAAGTGGTTTTTGCTGTTTTATAGTACTGCCATTTCCTAGCAGATAGGATTGTAAGAGGCTGTTTTGCTGAGGGGATTTTAAAAGATTATCATTGGTGTAAGCTCGAATATTGATACCTTCTCTTTCTGTAATTAGGGAGCTTCTCTTGCTATTGAAAACAATCAATTCCTTTTCATTTATAGTAGTAGTGTGTATTTTAAAATAGGAAATTTGTATCGTGATTATGGATAGCAAGACGAAAGAGAGCTTACCAAAACTTGGTTTTTTGAACCAAACAATGACGGCGAATAGCAGTAAATAACTACTTATCAATAAATAGTAATGCAGTGGAATGTCTCGTATGATGAACTGCTCCAAAGAAGCTATTGCGTTTATTATTTTATTCAAATAATAAATACTCCATTCCAGCAGCTGCGACAGAAAAATAGGGATACTATTGAATGCAGCTAAAAACATAACCAAAACCCCTAGAATCATAATGATACTGAGTAATGGGATGATAATAAGATTAGTTACAAAAAACAAACCGGGAAATTGATGAAAGTAATAAATGCTTAATGGTAAAGTACCTATTTGGGCCGCAAACGAAACGGTAAGAATGTCCCAAATATATTTTAGCAATTTGTGTTTAGGATGCCAAGTGGAGGCTAACAAAGGTTGCAACCAGATAATAAAAAACAGGGCTATATAGCTTAGTTGAAAACCTACATCAAACAGAAAAGAAGGTTCAAAAAGTAATATAAGCAGGACGGAAACCAATAGAGTATGGTAAATATTAACGCTTCGTCGCAGGTGATTTCCAATAGCAACAAATGAGAACATAGTAACGGAACGAACCACCGAAGGCGCTAAGCCAGCAATGATTCCAAACATCGATAAAGATAAAAGAATGATGATTAACTTAATAAAAGAGCCTCGCTTAGTATTTGGTATTGGTTTCAGTACAAAGTTTGCGAAAAGTAAGATGAATCCAATGTGTAAACCCGATACGGATAAAATATGAACAGCGCCCGCATATTGATAATCTCGAATGATTTCTGGCGAGATGTCCTGCTGTTGTCCCATGATTAAGGCAATTGCAACATTCAATTCTGTTTTATTGAAGTGATTTTTTTCTAAATTCCGAATAATTCTTGTCCTTAATGCAGACGAATAATACCAAATATTCTTTTGGATTTGGGTGCCTACTTTTATTTGGTCATCAGCAACATAAAGCTGTGCGTAGATTTGCTTGTTTTCAAGATATTTACTGTAATTGAATTGGTTTGGATTATTTGGAGGTTTGTTTTTAGTCAAAGTTCCTTTAATAAGTAAAGAGGATCCAATTGTTAGATCTTTATTTTCACCCTCTTTTTGAATGTTTAGAATTATTTTTCCCGTTTGTTCTTTTGTATCAATACGGTTAACAATAGCAATGTAACGGCTGCTAAAGGTTGCGCTTTTTAACTTTTCTCTAATGGTTATGTATAAAAAATGGGGTTGTTCAAATACAGTTTTATGGTGAACGTAATTGCTTTTTTGGAAATAATCTAGATGCACTATTTGGTTAGAAACACCTATAATAAAAGATAAGAAATAGGTTGCCATTCCAAAATAAAGGGAAAGTTTGCTTTTAGTACTGTAAAACAGTAGGCCAAAAATGCTTATCGATAGGATCAGCAGCGTGAATACGATCAGCGCGGATGGATGAAAATAGTAAGCAAAGAGCAGTCCTAAAACAAATCCAATTGTTATTCTTGCTAACGGAAATTGCAGTACTTTCATAACTCTAAAGTACATATTTTCAGTAACAAACGATTTATTTTATAAGTATTTTTTTGTTAAGGTACAATAGCCTTTCAAGATTGGCGGTTAATTAAAGGATTCGGTTGATTTGAACTAGCGTATTTTTATAATAGGGTTCTTTTGTTGAAGATATAATCACTCCTTTTGAAGTGGAGGAATGGATGAATTTTATTTCGTCTCCGTTTACTTCGATTACAATCCCAACATGGTTTATTTGTTTGTTCTTATTTGTTTTAAAAAATACAAGATCCCCTTTTTGGGCTTGTTCTCGTTTTTGATTTAATACGACTCCTATTTTTGATTGTTCAAAGGAATTGCGGGGTAGCAAGATTTTTTCCGAATTAAATACTGTATATGTTAAACCGGAACAATCAAAACCACTTTTGGTAATACCGCCGTATTTGTATTTTACACCGATATTTTCAGTAGCTGTATTGATTAACTGTTCGGCTAATTGATTCGTTTTTCTTTTTTCTGAACGAGTCGATTTCGCTGTTGGATCCCCTTTTTTTGAAGTGATGATGGGCGATGTTGATTTACAAGATGTAAAAAAACAGGCCAATAATAAAAGCAATAGGAAATATTTCAAAAGAGTTTTTTTAATGGATTTTTAGATTTTGAAATCAGTGTTAACTTATTTTAAATCATTCACAATGAGTGTGGCCGTATTTTCGCTTGCGCCAATTCCGCCTAATTGTTCTTCTAATAACGCATATTTTTCTAAAAGCGTATTGCGATGGTCAGGTTGTAGTATTTTTTGAAGTTCTTCGCGTATGCGTGAGGTGTTGCAGTCGTCTTGGATTAGTTCAGTGACCACCTCTTCATCCAGGATTAAGTTTACTAAGGATATGTACTTGAGTGTAATGATTCGTTTTGCAATTTGGTAGGATCCCCAGCTGCCTTTGTAACAAACTACTTCAGGAACTTTAAAAAGTGCCGTTTCTAGTGTTGCCGTTCCAGAAGTGACTAATGCTGCAGTCGCATTTTGCAATAAATCATAAGTTTTGTTAGCAATGAATTTTATGTTTTCATTAGAAATAAAATCTTTGTAAAAAGAGAATTCCTGGCTAGGAGCGCCAGCAATTACAAATTGATAGTCTGGAAAATCAGCAACGACGCTCAGCATCACAGAAAGCATTTTTGTAATTTCCTGTTTCCTACTACCAGGTAAAATAGCGATAATTGGTTTTTCGTTCAATTGATTTTCTTCCCTGAAAAGAGCGGGATCTACTTTTTTTTGATTGTGAATTGCATCAATCAATGGGTGACCTACGAAAGCAACAGGAAAATGATGTTTGTCCTCGTAAAACTTTTTCTCGAAAGGCAATATCACATACATTTTATCAATATCTCTTTTGATGTCAGCAATTCTACTTTCTTTCCAAGCCCAGATTTGGGGAGAAATATAGTAATGTGTTTTCATTCCAAGCGCTTTTGCCCACTTCGCAATTCGCAAATTAAAGCCGGGATAATCTATAAATAGTACAACATCAGGGTGGAATGCAAGAATGTCTTTTTTACAGGTTTTGATGTTTCCTAGAATAGTTTTAAGATTAAATAGCACTTCAATAAAACCCATAAAGGCCAGTTCTTTATAATGTTTTACTAAAACTCCGCCGGTGCTCATCATCAAATCACCACCCCAAAACCGGATTTCAGCAGTAGGGTCTTTTTTATACAGTTCTTTCATCAAATTAGAACCATGTAAATCACCTGAAGCTTCGCCCGCAATAATATAATATTTCATGTTTTTTTGGTTTCGAATTTCTAACTGTAAACTGTTGAAACCATATTGAACGGTATCAGTTTGTTTGTTTACAAAGATAAACTTAAATAAATAAAGTAAGTATCGTCAATGCGATGATCGCTAAAACCACACCACGTGCCATTATTTCTCTGTTAATTTTTAGTAAAATGCCAAATGCAATCAATGTCAGCACTGATCCTAATGTGATAATTTTCCCTAAATTTCCTTGGGATTTCATGATTTGGATTCCCGCGATAAATTTAAAGTCGGTAAAAAAAGTTATAAATACATAAGATCCCACTAGCGTTGTAGCTAATCCGATTAAAAATCCAAACACTAAATCTTTCTTATTCATTCCATTTCCAGGTATTAAGTTGCTGAACGGCATGATGGGCGGTCAGATCAAAGTGCACTGGCACTATAGATATAAAGCCGTTTTCTAATGCCCATTCATCTGTATCTTCTCCATTGTCTTGATTTACAAATTCTCCCGCTAGCCAATAATAATCTCTTCCTTGAGGAGTTTGTCTCTTATCAAATTTTTCTACCCAAAGTGCTTTGGCTTGACGGCATATTCGGATCCCTTTAATGTCCTTTTCTTCTAATTTTGGAAAATTTACATTCAGAACTACGCCTTCAGGCAATCCATTTTCTAAGACTTCTAACGCTATTTTTCGAATAAAAGATTTTACAGCATCAAAATTGGCGTTCCAATCAAAATCTAGTAGCGAGAACCCAATAGCGGGAATTCCTTCTATTCCAGCTTCAACGGCAGCACTCATTGTTCCGGAGTAGATGACATTGATCGAAGAATTAGAGCCGTGATTCACACCTGAAACGCATAAGTCTGGCTTTCGTTTTAAAATTTCATTAACCGCCAGCTTAACACAATCAACCGGTGTTCCGGAGCAGCTGTATTCAGTAAAGGGATCTGTATCCTTAGAGATTTTATTTAAATACAAAGTGTTATTGATGGTGATGGCGTGACCCATTGCACTTTGTGGAGTGTCTGGGGCAACCACCACGATTTCTCCCAATTCGGCCATTACCGATATTAAAGCTCTAAGTCCTGGCGCAGATACACCATCGTCATTCGTTATTAAAATTAAAGGTCTAGTTTTTTTCATTATCAATAAGTTAAAAAGTAAGTTGATTTCGATGGCAAATGTAAATACGTTGAATGCTAATATAGGAACAAAAGATAAAAATATGTTATCTTGAATTATTTACCATAATAAAAAAAAACATTTTTATATCTTTAACAAATATTTATGGGAGCCTTACTAAAGTTGGTATAGTTTTTACCGTAATTTAGAATAAAAAATTCATGAATACTATTCTTAACTTTATGAAAAGAAATTATAAAATTATTCTTGTCATCGCATGTATTTCGGTGACATTGTTTGCTTTTAAAATGAATGCGCCAAAAGCAACCGATCCTGAAAAAGACAAATTGCTTTTAGAGCTGTTGACATTCGTAATTGAAAAAGGACACTACAGTCCTGCAACAATTGATGATGCTTTTTCAAAAGGGATTTACAAAGATTATATTGAAGCTTTGGATCCTTCCAAACGATTTTTTCTGCAATCTGATATTGATGAATTTTCAAAATTTGAATTGCAATTAGACGATCAGCTATTAAACAAAGATTTGAGCTTTTTCAACTTGACCTATGATCGTTTGATGAAAAGAATGAAGGAAAGTACCGCCATTTACAAAGACGTTTTAAATAAACCTTTTGATTATAATATTGATGAAAGTTTCAATATTGATTATGAGAAAGCACCTTATCCTAAAAATGCTGCGGAACTGAATGATAAATGGAGAAAGCAAATTAAATTGTCTACACTTTCATCTCTCATTGATAAACAGAAATTAGAAGAAGATAAAAAGAAGAATGATGAAAAGTATACTATAAAATCTTTTGATGTTCTAGAAAAGGAAACAAGAGAAAGTTCCGGTAAATCGCTTGATGAGTATTTTGGATTTATAAAAGATTTAGATAGAAACGACTGGTTTTCAGTGTACATAAATTCTATAACAGCGCGTTTTGATCCACATACAAACTACTTTGCAGCAGAAGAGAAAGAACGTTTTGATGTAAGTATAAGCGGAAAATTAGAGGGAATTGGGGCTCGCCTTCAGAAAAAAAATGATTTGACTGAGATTTCAGAGCTTATTTCTGGCGGTCCTGCATGGAGAGGAAAGCAATTAGAAGCGGGTGATTTGATCATGAAAGTGGCTCAAGGAAATACAGAGGCGGTAGATGTTGTTGGGATGCGTCTTGATGATGTTGTCAAGAAAATTAAAGGGCCAAAAGGTTCTGAAGTTCGGCTTACCGTTAAAAAAGTAGATGGAACCATCAAAGTCATTTCCATAATTAGAGATATTGTCGAAATAGAAGAAACTTATGCAAAATCAAGTATCGTAAATAAAAACGGATTGAAATATGGAGTAATTTATTTACCAAAATTTTATATTGATTTTGAAAATACAGATGGAAGAGATGCTGGAAAAGATATTGCCATTGAAGTAGATCGTTTAAAAAAAGCAGGTGTAAACGGAATTGTATTGGATGTACGTGATGATGGAGGTGGGTCTTTATCCACTGTAGTTGATATTGCAGGATTGTTTATCGAACAAGGCCCAATTGTTCAGATTAAATCTGCTGGCAGAAAAAAAGAGGTTTTGTATGATAGAGACAAAAAGATCGAATGGGACGGTCCATTAGTAATCATGGTGAATAGTTTCTCTGCTTCTGCATCTGAGATTTTAGCTGCTGCTATACAAGATTACAAAAGAGGGATAATCATTGGTAGCAAGCAAACGTATGGTAAAGGTACGGTTCAAAATGTGATTGACCTGAACCAATTTGTTCGCAGTAGCTCTGTTGGAGATTTAGGCGCTATAAAAACAACAACTCAAAAATTCTACAGAATAAACGGAGGTTCAACTCAATTAGAAGGGGTACGCAGTGATGTTGTTATGCCGGATCGATATGCTTATTTGAAAATGGGCGAACGTGATGTAGACAATGCTATGCCTTGGGATAAAATAGATCAGGCAGAATATTCTGTTTGGGATAAGAATGCGAACTTTAATAAGGCGATTACCAATAGTAAAAACAGAATTAGTGCCAATTCGCAATTTCAATTAATTGAAGAAAATGCGAAGTGGATTGACAGTAGAAGCGAAGAGAATGTCTACAGTTTGAACATTGATAAATTCAAAATTGCTCAATCTGAAATTGAAGAAAAAGCAAAAAAATACAAACCAATTTCAGATTATAAAAATGCATTGACATTTACTTCATTGCCTTATGAAACGGATGCGATGAATAAAGATGTTTCCTTGAAAGAGAAAAGAGAAAGATGGCATGAAGCATTATCAAAAGATATTTATGTGGAAGAAGCACTTAACGTTTTAGATGATCTGCAATCAAAAACCGTGTCTAAAAATAGCTTGCCTTTAAAAATAAAAAAGGACAAATTGGCAAAGTCGTAGTATTTTCCTTTTTTTAGTAACGATTTAATTTATAAATGCCCTTGAAATTCGATTGAGTTTCTAGGGCATTTTTATTTTATTACTGGGATTTCATTGCTTATTTGGATTGTGATGGTAGTTGACTACTGTCTTTTCAGTCCTGAATTTACAGATTGTAATTGAGCTCTAATCCTCTTTTTTTTAGAAATATAGCGCGCTCAATTTGGTTTACATTAAGATAGTAATTTCTTTCAACTCACCATCAGAATTCTTGGATTGCTTATTATAGTAGCAGTGATCTAGGTAACGTCACCTGATTTTGAAAGGTGCTTATCAAAGTCTAAATGGTGATGGTTTACGGCTGTTATTTTATGTTTTTTACAATAAATCGTGTAGGACTAAAAGTTGTCAAGCTACCATTCGTTCACTTTATTTGCATCCATTTTTATGAATATAAATAGTAATATTGTAAATCCCCATAAACCGGAACCTCCGTATGAAAAGAAGGGAAGCGGAACTCCAATGGTTGGAAAAATACCAATAACCATTGCGATATTCACAAAAAAGTGCATAAATAAAATACCTGCCACACAATACCCGTAAACCCTACTGAATTTTGTTTTTTGCCTTTCGGCCAAATAGATTATTCTAAGTAACAAACCTGCGAAAAGAGCTATAACAGCCAAAGAGCCAACAAAGCCCCATTCCTCGCCTACTGTTGTGAAAATATAATCGGTATGTTGTTCAGGGACAAAACCTCCTTTAGTTTGCGTTCCTTCCAGAAATCCTTTTCCAAACCAACCGCCAGATCCTATAGCAATTTCAGATTGATTGGTATTGTATCCAATGCCTTTCATGTCTACAGTCTTCCCTAAAAGGATGTTGAAACGATCCCTATGATGTTGTTTAAATACATTGTCGAAAACATAATCCACAGAGAGAACGAATCCTGAAATTAGCACGAAGAGAATACTGCTTAGAACGATATTTCTGTCTGCTAATCGAGATTTCAAGTGCACAATAATAATAACCGCCAATCCAATGAGAATGACATATTGGGGCTCTAAAACCAGCGTTAATACAAACAAAAAAATAGTTACAAAGCCGGTCCAAACATACCATGATGGAAGCCCTTCACGGTATAAAACAATGATAAATATACTATAGATTAATGCACTTCCTGGATCGGGTTGTGGTAAAATCAGCAGAACAGGTAATATGATGATTGCGAGAGCCTGCCATTGTCGAGCCACATCTTTTAGATTGATCTGGGTATCGCTTAAATATTTTGCCAAAGCTAATGCTGTTGCTGCTTTTGCAAATTCAGAGGGCTGTATTGTAAAACTTCCTATGGCATACCAACAGCGTTGTCCTGCGATAGTTTTACCAAATAAGAATAAGCCCGCTAATGTTAATAATGAAATCCCAAAAATTATACTGGCGTATTTCTCATAGAATTTCCCGTCAACCGATAGTACAACAAAAATTAAAGGAATGGTTAGTACGATGAAAATCAATTGTTTTTCATAAGTATCTTCCATAGATGATAAGGAAGACGAATAGATGTTTAGCCAACCCAAAATAACCAACAACGCATAAATGATTATGCTTATCCAGTCAATATTATTTGTTACACTTTGGTTTTTCATCAGGATTAAATAGCTTGTTTTTTCTCTTTTGTAGAATCTATTTTTACTTTGACAGTTGGAATTACTGTTTTCTTTTTTAGAAGTGAATCGCTAATTCTTAACTGTAATTTTACTGCCTCAGAAAGTCCACCTAGTTTAGCATATTGACTTTGTAAACTTGTAGCAAGAATTCTTTTTTCTAAATCAAGTCTTGTAATCTTTTGACGGAGGTACTTTTCAATCATCAAGCTGGCAATTGGTCCAGCGATCGTAGCTCCAAAACCTCCATTTTCAACCATAATGGCAATGGCGATTTTTGGATTGTCCTTTGGTGCAAAAGCTACAAATATGGAATGATCCTTTAATTGCACTCTTTGACCTCCTATTTTTGCGAAGTTTTCAGCAGTTCCGGTTTTACCGCAAATGTCAATTCCCTCTACTTTAAGAGCGCTTGCGGTACCCATATTATAAACATCAAAAAGGCCGCTTATAATTGGTTTGAAATATTTTTTGTCAATCGTAGTTACATGTTTGGTTGTGAATTTTTTATCAATTGTATGTCCTTCGATTCTTTTTATGATATGAGGAGTATAGTAATATCCTTGATTAGCTATTGTTGCCATCATGTTAGCAAGTTGAATTGGCGTCATCACAACCTCTCCTTGACCTATTGAATTTGAAATAATTGTAGTACTTCTCCAGCCACCATTAGGATAAATTCTTTTGTAGGTTTTAGAATCTGGTATTTTGCCTCTTTTACCTGTTGGTAAATCGTATCCCATAAATTGTCCAAGTCCAAAGCTTCGAATGTGATTGCTCCACACGTCAACCGCTTGAGCCGGTTTAGCATATTTATTTATGGTTTTCATATAAGCTGTCGCAAAATAGGAATTGCAGGACTCATAAATTCCTCGGTGCAATTGAAGGGCACCACCTCTGCAATGGCAGCGCATGAATCGACCTCTAGCATAACTAAAACCATGATTACAACTGACAGTTGTGTTCTCGTCAATTACTCCTTCTTGAAGAGCAACGAGACCAGTCAAAATTTTGAAAGGGGAACCAGGAGGGTATTCAGCCAACAATCCTCTGTCGTATAAAGGTTTTGCGATAGAATCGCGGTATAATTCAGTGTAGTTTTTAGATCGTTGTCTTCCCACTAATATGGAAGGGTCGTAAGATGGTGCGGTAACTAAGGCCAGTATTTCTCCTGTGCTAGGTTCAATGGCAACAATTCCCCCCCTTTTATTAATCATTAATTCTTCCCCATATTTTTGCAGTTCCGCATCTATCGTAAGATTAATATCTTCACCCTGCACAGCGATAGTATCGTATTTCCCATCCTTGTAAGAGCCAATTTCGCGGTTGTATTTATCTTTTTGGATATATTTCACCCCTTTAATGCCTCGTAAAAGATCTTCATAGCTTTCCTCTACACCCTGCCGGCCTATTAAATCCCCACTGTTGTAGTATGGATTTTTAGCCACTAATTTTTCATTCACCTGAGTTATAAATCCAAAAACATTAGCGCCAAAAGCCACTTCGTAATCCCTAAGAGAACGTTTTTGAACATAAAATCCTTCGTATTTTCGTATTTTTTCTTGAAACGCAGCAAATTCACTTTTGTTTAACTGAGATAAAAAAACAGAGGGAAGGCGAGGACTATATATTTTGGCCTTTTTAATATTTTTTATAAAAGCTTCTTTGGTGATATTTAATAATTGGCAAAATTCTACAGTATCTATTTTTTTTACTTCTCGAGGTATTACCATGATGTCATAGGACGCTTGATTAGCTACCAATAACTTCCCTTTTCTATCATAGATGTAACCTCGTTCAGGATACTCGTATTTTTTTTTAATAGCATTATTTTCCGATTTTAATTTCAAGGTATCGTCAACCACCTGCAAATAAAAGATTCGCATCACAAGTAGAGAAGTAGCAAGAATAATTAAAGAAGGCAACAAGACTTTTCTCATCTTTTATTGGGCTTAATAAGGTATATGATGATAATGCATATTATAATGGTGAATACAGTACTTAATAATGTTGTTATTAAGGTGTCTAGGATATAAGACAACTGGAATGCTTCTAGTAAAAACAAGGTAAAGTGATGAATAACTACTGATAATAATATAAAAGAGAATCGTTGTGGTGTTAAAACATCATTCAATTTTATAGTTTGATATTCGTAACTCAATCCGAAGGCAAACTTAAAAATTGAGGGTCTAAAATAAGCCAAAACTAAACACGCCGTTGCATGTGTTCCTCCTGAATTACTAAAAAGATCCATAATGATTCCAAGTAAAAAACTGGCCGCCACTAAACCAGATTTATTGCCATTTACAGGGTACAATATGATGAATAAAATATAAGGAAAAGGACTGATATAGCCCAAAAAATTCATGTTGTTAAATATGATAATCTGAATGGCTAATAACAGTATAAATCGGAAAATGTTGACTAACAAGGTGCTATTCATCTTTTTCTCTTTTTTCTAAATTAGTAATTTCGTCGCGATCTTTACTTTTTATAATATAAACATGGCCCAGATTGGTCATGTCATTAAAAAGTTTAACATCCAAGGTGTAAAAGTTAGTTTGTGTATCTCTATAAATCTTCGCTATTGTCCCTATGTTGATATTTTCAGGAAAAATAACAGATTGTCCTCCAGTAACAATGGTGTCTCCTATCTTTATCAATGCTAATCTTGGAAGATCGGTCAGTTGTACAAAACCAGTACTTTTTCCATTCCAGTTCAATGAACCAAAATGATTGGATTTTTTAATTTTGGCATTGATCTGAGTTCTTTTGTTCAAAATGCTGATTACAGTGGCATATTTGGGAGATGTGTTTTCTATTATACCTATAATACCCAAGCTATTTACAACGCCCATATCAGTTTTTACGCCTTGTAATTCACCTGAATTTAACGTTAGGTAATTTTCATAAACATTATAAGAATTGTGGATTACTTTGGATACAATTAGATCTTCTACTTTGACACCTTTCAGGCTGTCTAATTTTCTTGCGGAAGTTGTATCTTCAGAATTAAAAAGAAGGCTTTTGAGCTTGGCATTTTCAAGAGCAAGCGCATCATTTTGAGTTTTTAAATTTAAATACTCATTTAGATTGTTTACTTTTTCATAGACGCCACCACTTAAAAAGTTTGCAGAACTTATTATTTTGCTTCTATGAAAGGAATGAGACTGAATCGTAAGTGATAACGATATCCCTAAAAGCAGCAAAAACAGTATTCTGTTACTGTTTTTAAAAATAAAATTAAATATTTGCTGCATTGTTTAAAATTAAATATTTTAAATAAATCAAAAGTTAAATTCTAAATCCCAATAGGCCTATTTTTATCAAATATATATCGGAATTTAGAATTTAGTTTTTCTTATTTTATCAGGATACTTTTAAATTTCACGATATTTTTAAGGGCCATGCCAGTTCCTCTAACAACGGCTCTTAATGGATCTTCTGCTATGTAAACAGGTAAGTCTGTTTTTTGAGAAATTCTTTTGTCCAGACCTCTTAGCATTGATCCTCCACCGGCAAGGTAAATACCTGTGTTGTAAATATCTGCAGCTAATTCTGGAGGTGTTTGAGATAAGGTTTCCATTACGGCATCCTCAATGCGTTGTATCGATTTGTCTAATGCTTTAGCAATTTCTCGATATGAAACTTCAACTTGTTTTGGTTTACCGGTCAATAAATCTCTACCTTGAACTGACATGTCTTCGGGAGGAGTTTCTAGATCTTCTATGGCAGCGCCAATTTGAATTTTTATTTTTTCAGCCGTTGTTTCTCCTACAAAAAGGTTATGTTGGGTACGCATATAATATACAATGTCATTTGTAAAAACATCACCAGCAATTTTAACTGATTTGTCGCATACAATTCCACCTAAGGCGATTACTGCAATTTCAGTTGTTCCACCACCGATATCTACAATCATGTTTCCCTTAGGTTGCATAATATCAATACCAATACCAATAGCTGCTGCCATAGGTTCGTGAATTAAATATACTTCTTTACCATTAACCCTTTCACAAGACTCTTTTACAGCTCTCATTTCCACCTCAGTAATGCCTGAAGGGATACAAACAACCATTCGTAATGCGGGTGTAAACATTCTTTTCTTTAAAGCGGGTATGCTTTTTATAAACAAGCTTATCATTTTTTCAGAAGCATCAAAATCAGCAATTACACCATCTTTTAAGGGTCTAATCGTCTTAATATTTTCATGTGTTTTACCCTGCATCATACTTGCTTCTTTACCTACAGCAATGATTTTGCCTGATACTCTATCTCTAGCTACTATGGATGGGCTGTCAATTACAACTTTATCATTATGTATGATTAAAGTATTAGCGGTACCAAGGTCTATCGCAATATCCTCGGTCATGAAATCAAAAAATCCCATAAGTTTTTTAAGGGTTAAAAGTTATAAATTTGTGACGGACAAAGTTAAACAAATTAATGTTTAAAATGACGAGTTCCTGTAAATACCATTGCAACTTTATTTTCGTTGCAATAATTAATGCTGAATTCGTCTTTTATCGAGCCTCCGGGCTGAATTACAGCCGTTATTCCAGCTTTATGCGCTATTTCCACACAGTCTGGAAAAGGGAAAAAGGCATCGCTGGCCATCGACGCTCCATGCAAGTCAAATCCAAAAGTTTTAGCTTTTTCAATGGCCTGAAGCAAGGCGTCAACTCTAGAGGTTTGTCCAGTGCCCGAAGCAATAAGTGTGCCGTCTTTTGCAAAAACAATCGTATTAGATTTTGTATTTTTGCAAATTTTAGAAGCAAATATTAGATCTTGAATTTCTTGTTCAGTAGGCGCAGTTGTTGTAACGGTTCTTAGTGCTTCTTTATTGTCAGTAACGTTATTTCTTTCCTGAACTAAAATTCCATTTAAGCAAGTTCGCACTAATTTTTCTGGTAATGCTACTTCATTTTGAACTAATATAATTCTGTTTTTCTTCTCCTGTAAAATAACCGTTGCTTCTGGATCGTATTCTGGAGCAATGACAACCTCACAAAATAGTTTGTTTATTTCAACAGCCGTTGCTGTATCAATTTTAACATTGGAAATTAAAACACCACCAAAAGCCGAAGTCGGATCACAAGCCAATGCGGCTAAATATGCTTCATTAATGGTAGTTCTTGTTGCTAATCCACAAGCATTATTGTGTTTTAATATGGCAAATGTAGGGCCGTCATTTTTAAATTCATTGATCAAATTTACTGCAGCATCTACATCTAATAAATTGTTGTAGGACAGCTCTTTGCCGTGTACTTTGTTGAACATAGCTTCAAAATCACCAAAGAAAAATCCTTTTTGATGTGGATTTTCTCCATATCTTAAAATTTGGCCATTTTCGATGCTTTCTTTATAAATGGTCTCGTCCGTGTTGAAGTAATTAAAGATAGCAGTATCATAATGAGAAGAAACATGAAATGCCTTTGTCGCCAATAATTTTCTGTCTTCCAATGTCGTTGCGCCATTTTGCTCCGTAATCATATCCAGCAATAAACTATATTGATGTACTGACGCTACGATGACAGTATCTTTGAAGTTTTTTGCAGCAGCGCGAATTAACGAAATACCACCAATATCAATTTTTTCAATAATATCGGCTTCAGCTGCTCCCGAAGCAACCGTTTTTTCAAAAGGATATAAGTCAACAATAACCAAGTCAATTTGGGGAATGTTAAACTCTTGCATTTGTTGAACATCACTTTCATTATCTTGGCGATTTAATATGCCTCCAAAAACTTTAGGATGCAAGGTCTTGACTCTACCACCCAGAATCGAAGGGTAGGAGGTCACATCTTCTACAGGGATTACTGGAATTCCAAGGTTTTTTATGAAATCTTCTGTTCCACCGGTAGAATAAAGTGTAACATTTTGACTGTTTAGTTGTCTTACTATAGGTTCTAATCCCTCTTTCGAAAAAACGGAGATTAAGGCCGATTGAATTGTTTTAGTTGTGCTCATTATGTAGTTATTGTTATAAAATGCAAAAATAGTTTTTTAATGTCAAAATTAAGCCATTTGAAATTGAGATAATTATAATTTTTGTAGCTATTTCATTGGCTCGATCAAAATCATATCTTAGCAGTACCACGAAACACTTTTTCTTTAGGTTTTTGATTAATATTTATGGAATTTTACTTTAACACAAAACAGATTGTATGCTAGTTTACCTTCGATTATTAAAAGAGAGTTTTGGTTTTGCAATGAATGCATTAACAAATAACAAGTTAAGAACCTTGCTTTCTTTGTTAGGAGTTACGATAGGAATTTTTTCGATTATAGCAGTACTTGCTGCGGTAGATTCATTGGATAGAAAAATTTCTAAAGATTTGAGCGGTTTGGATAAAAACACCATTTATTTAATCAAGTTTTCTTTTGGTCCTTCTGAAATTCCACAATGGAAAAGAGAGCAATTTCCCAATGTTAAGTATGATGAATATACTTATATGAAAGGAAGTATGACTAATACAGACCAAATGGCATATCAGATATTTACCAGAAGAGAGTCAATTAAATATGATTCAAAAACGGTAAGTGCCATTAATATTGTTCCGGTTTCTCATGAATTTATAGACATTCAAGGTCTTGAATTCGAAAAAGGACGTTTCTACAATGAATCTGAAGCCAATTCTGGATCTACTGTTATTGTCTTGGGGAATGAAATTGCAAAATCCTTGTTTGAAGATGCCGAGCCCATTGGCAAAAATGTGCGTTTATACGGCAAACGTTTTACGGTAATCGGTGTTCTTAAAAAAGAAGGCTCTGGTTTATTTGGGGATAGTAATGATACGTCTGCTTATATTCCGGTTAATTTTGTCCGACAATTGTACGGGGATAATAATACGTCCTTAACCAATGTAATTATTTTCAAGCCGGAAAAAGGAGTGGATATGGAAGCTTATAAAGGTGAGATATCTCAAAAATTAAGAGGCTTTAGAGGTTTGAAAGCAGGGGAGATTGAGAATTTTTTTATTAATGTGTTCTCCGGTTTTACCGATCTTATTGATGGTATTTTGGGACAAATGAACCTTGTGGGATGGATTATCAGCGGTTTTTCATTACTAGTAGGCGGTTTTGGCATTGCTAATATTATGTTTGTTTCGGTAAAAGAACGAACTAATTTAATTGGGATCCAAAAATCATTAGGAGCCAAAAATCGATTTATTATGTTTCAATTTTTATTTGAAGCAGTAATCCTGTCAGTGATCGGGGGCGTAATTGGACTTTTATTGGTTTGGATTATTTCTGTTATTTTAACAAAAGCTTTAGATTTCGAATTCGTCTTAGGGATGGGTAATATTATATTAGGAACTGGATTGGCCGCAACAATTGGATTGATCTCAGGAATTCTTCCTGCTATTGCGGCATCTAAATTAGATCCTGTGGAAGCAATTAGAACGGGGATGTAAATCAGGCATTGCACATTCTAAAAGGCATATAGAAACGGCTTTCAAATTTAATTGAAAGCCGTTTTAATTTGTAGCCTATTTAGTTTAACCAAAAAATCCCGATTGCTCGGGATTTTTATTTATCGAATAACGTTGTTTTGAATCAAGTCGATGTATAAGTTAATCTTATCTTTCAATTCTTTTCGTGGTGTTATAAAGTCTAAGAAACCATGTTCAAGTAAGAACTCCGCAGTCTGGAAACCTTCTGGTAAATCCTTACCAGTAGTGTCTCGTACTACTCTTGGTCCTGCAAATCCTATTAATGCGCCTGGTTCAGAGATGTTAATGTCTCCTAACATTGCATAGGAAGCAGTAGTTCCTCCCGTAGTAGGGTCCGTACAAAGCGATATATAAGGAAGTTTAGCATCAGCAAGTTGAGCCAGTTTTACAGATGTTTTGGCTAATTGCATCAACGAGTATGCTGCTTCCATCATTCGAGCTCCACCTGATTTAGAAATCATTATAAAGGGTAAGTTATTTTTGATAGCGTGATCGATTCCACGTGCAATTTTTTCTCCTACAACAGCACCCATAGATCCGCCAATGAAGGCAAAATCCATACAGCAAATCACTATTTCTTTTCCTTTTGATTTTCCAACTCCGGTACGCACGGCATCCTTCAGTTTGGTTTTCTCCATAACATCTTTTAGGCGATCGGCATATTTCTTTGTATCCACAAAATGCAACGGATCTTTAGAAGTCATGTTTTTATCCAATTCAACAAATTCATTATTGTCAAATAAAATTTGGAAATATTCAGCACTTCCTATTCTAACGTGAAAACCATCTTCGGGACTTACAAATAAGTTACGCGCGAGTTCGTCGGCATCAATAATTTTTCCAGTAGGTGATTTGTACCAAAGTCCTTTTGGAATGTCCATTTTGTCTTCGGTAGCAGTGGTAATCCCTTTTTCTTTTCTTTTAAACCAAGCCATTTTTGTCGTATTCAGTGTTCAGTAATCCAATATTCAGTGTTCCGTTTTTACTATTCAATAGTCAGTTTTGCTAACTGGATACGGTACACTGAATACTATTTTTATAGTGTATTCACGTTGTTCAAGTCAGCAAAAGCTTGCTCCAGTCTTGTGTTGAAAGTGATTTCGCTCTCACGTAACCATTTTCTTGGATCATAATGTTTTTTGTTCGGAGCATCAGCACCTTCTGGATTGCCAATTTGAGTTTTCAAATAGTCAATATTTTTTAACATATAGTCACGAATACCTTCCGTAAATGCAAATTGCAAATCAGTATCGATATTCATTTTTATTACACCATAACTAATTCCTTCTCTGATTTCTTCTAAAGTAGAGCCAGAACCGCCATGGAAAACAAAATCTACTGGATTTGGTCCTGTATTGAATTTGTTTTGTACAAAATCTTGAGAATTCTTTAATATTTTTGGAGTCAATTTCACATTTCCAGGTTTGTAAACGCCGTGTACGTTTCCAAAAGCGGCAGCTATTGTAAATCGTGGGCTTATTTTAGAAAGCTCTTCGTATGCGTAAGCAACTTCTTCTGGTTGTGTGTATAATTTTGAACTATCAACATCAGAATTGTCAACGCCATCTTCCTCACCACCTGTAATTCCAAGCTCAATTTCCAATGTCATTCCCATCTTGCTCATTCGAGCTAAATATCCTTTACAGATTTCGATGTTTTCTTCAATAGGCTCCTCAGATAAATCAATCATGTGAGAAGAATAAAGCGGCTTTCCGGTTTTAGCAAAGTGTGCTTCTGATGCATCTAATAATCCGTCAATCCACGGTAATAATTTTTTTGCACAATGGTCAGTATGCAAGATTACGGTTGCTCCGTAAGCTTCCGCCAAAGTATGAATGTGCAATGCTCCAGCAATTCCACCAGCGATTGCTGCTTTTTCACCAACATTCGAGAGTCCTTTTCCAGCGTTAAATTGTGCTCCTCCATTAGAAAATTGAATGATCACTGGCGCGTTTAGTTTTGCTGCAGTTTCAAGAACTCCATTGATAGTATTTGATCCCGTAACGTTTACCGCCGGAAGTGCAAATCCTTTCTCTTTTGCATAATTAAAAATTTCCTGAACCTGATCTCCTGTAGCTACGCCTGGTTTTATGTTGTGTGCCATTGTACTTTTTTTAGTTATTTTTTTTAGTTTTTAGTTTTGCAAAAATAAGAATTAATTAGCATTAGAATGGATAATTTATTCCAAAATTTAAAACGGAGTTCGAAAAGTTGTATTCTCTAAACCATCTTTTGTTGGTTTCATTAGCTGGATTGTAGGTTTTAAATCCTAAATCAAAACGAATTACAAAAAAGCTTAAATCATACCTAATTCCAAATCCAGTTCCCAATGCCATATCTTTCAAGTCACTGATGCTCGTAAATGTGGACTTTTCATCCACTACATTATCCAACACGTTCCAGATGTTTCCAGCATCAGCAAAAATAGCCCCTTTTAAATTTCCTAAAAGTTTAAAGCGGAATTCGCCACTAATTGCTATCTTCATGTTTGCTTCATTAAAATCATCCAAAGCACCACTGCTACCTGGACCTAAACCATAGGGTTGCCATGCCCGGTTGTCATTAGATCCCCCGGAGAAGTAACTTCTGGAGAACGGAATATAATTAGAATTCCCAAACGGAATGGCAATTCCAAAAAAGGATCTGAAGGCTAGAATTTTTTCTTTTGATAGATCCCAATGCTTAATGTAGTCAAATTCCGTTTTTACATATTCTGAATACTCTAAATTGAATATTTCATAGTTGCCATTAACGTTTTTCTTTTGATTTGTGGTTTTTGCAAAAGCAGATAAAATGGTTCCTGCAGATTCTATTTTGGTTTTGAAAAGATAAAAATTATTGTCTGTTAAATCTTTTTTGGTTGTCTTTGAAAAAGTAAAACTAGTGGCTAGAATGAAGTCATTTTCTGTTAGTCGTAGTCTTCGTTCTTCGATGCTTTTTACGGATTCGAAATCAGCAGCTTCTAATGGTTTTAAAAAAGCAGCATTACCTGAAAGAACATCATTTGTAAAACCACGTGTGCCTTGCTCAATTAGTAAATCTTTATCGATGGCATTGTTGTAATAAGAAGTATTTGTATTGTATGCTTTGCTTATTTCGTTCAAAGCATTATACGAGGAGCCGTAAACATTAAAATAATTCGTCGGATTTAAATTTCGTACAAATTGAGTATTAAAAAGATCAAATCGTGCAGTATGATTTATTTTTGGAGTCCAATTATAGGAAAGTGCTCCTGTAAAATTCTCTTTGTCTAATCCTATATTTCTTTGTTTTGCAAAACCAACAGTTATTAAAGTCGAGGGAATCATACTCTTGGCAATGATTTTGTCGGTATTAAACGGCATAAAAATTCTTGGAATATTTAGTTTTAAATCCAAACCATATTCTGAAACATTGAAGAAATTATTTTTTGGATTTGCCAAATCTTTCGAAGAGCCAATGTTGCCACGCGCTGCAATTTCTAAAGTTTCCGCGCCATTAAATACATTGCGAATCGTCTCCGATACACTTAGTCCAATACCAAAATCCTGAATGTTAGAATGCGTTACGTCCAGCGTAGTACCAAAACTGTATTTTTTCCTTGGAGTCAAATATACTTTGGCAATTAATGACTGCGTGGTGGTGTCTCTTTTATCAACTTCATATTGTATTGACGGATAATTGAAAATTTTAAGATTATTCAAATAGCGCGTTGTTAAAACGGTTTTATTGTCTGCATACAATCCACCTTTAGTGATAAAAATAGCATTAGTAATAGCTTTCGGTTTGTATTTTAACTTTTCCTGACTGTACAAATTAAAATTTTTATAAGTGGTGCTATCTTTAATATTCAAGGTGTTTAAACTTGGAGAATAATCAGTGTATATATTTACATCACTTATTTTGTATATTTTAAAAGGGGCTGTTTTAGTAGAATCACCGTCTTGATAGGAGTAATTAGCGATCATTAAGGTGATGTTTGCCTGATTCACTTTTTTTATAGTATCAATATCAAAAGTTACATAATTTGGCTGAAAGTTGTAAACGCCATTATTTCTGAAATTTGTGGTGATGCGGTTTTTTTCATTGTCGAAATCTTCTGTTTTATATTGGTTGCCTGATTTTATAAAGGTGTTAAATTTGTTTATTTGATACAAAGAATCTAAAACCGGGGTTGCAATAGTGGCTCTTAACGAATCTAAAAAAAAGGCATTTCCGGACGTAATGGTATATTTGATCTTCGCCTTTTTAAGTTTCAAAGTATCAATTGTGTAAGCAGCTCGTACATTAAAAAAACCATTGTTGAAATAGTAGTATTTCAAACGGAGTACTGATTTGTCTGCTCTTTCCTTGTCTATAATTATAGGGGGTTCGCCAGTTCTTCTCAAAAAATCGTGAATTCCGTGGTACCAGAATGATTTGCCTAAGCGATTGACTTGCTTCTCTGACAACCATTTTGATTTCCTTTTAAATTTTTCAGGATTATTTATAAACTTAGCTCGGTACGTTGAATCAGGATTGAGATTGGCAAGATTATAAAGATTTAAACGCAAGCGATATCCCAGTAAAGTGCTATTAGGTTTCTGGTACAGTTGATTAAAAACATTTTCATCTTTAATTACTTTGTCATTTACTGTAATTTCGTTTTTCGTAAGCAGTAGTTTTCCTTCTGGAACTCTTTTTACAGCGTTACATGCACAAATTAGTATTGCAATTACGATAAATGCAGTTATTTTTGTATAAATTTTTTTCAAGTGTTCTAAAATATTTAATTCAAAAGTACATTATTTTATGGTTAGTAAAAACCAAATAAAGCTTATAACGAGTTTGCAGCAAAAAAAATATAGAATTGCCAATAAATTATTTTTTGCCGAAGGTGTAAAAGGAATTCAGGAGCTTTTGGATTCTAATTTTGATTTGGAACATTTGTACACTACTCAAAATGATTTCGACCAAGTTTTTAACGAAAAAAAAACCATCATTACAGAAAATGATTTGAGGAAAATAAGTGCGTTGGCAACGCCTAATTCATGTTTGGCTCTTTTTAAAATGCCTTTGGAAAAACCAATAGTGCAAACTGGTTTGATCGTAGCGCTTGACTCGATTAGGGATCCTGGGAATTTAGGAACTATATTGCGCTTGTGTGACTGGTTTGGTATTCAGCAAGTTTTATGTTCAACTGAAACGGTAGACTTATTTAATCCAAAAGTGGTTCAGGCTACTATGGGCTCTATCGCCAGAGTCAATGTGAATTTTATTAATTTGGATGTTTTTTTGGCGCAGACTACAATGCCAATTTTTGGAACTTTTATGGATGGAGCCAGCATTTATCAATCGGTCTTGCCAGAGCAAGGAGTTATAATTATGGGTAATGAAGCCAATGGAATTTCTGCTTCACTTGAAAAATTGGTTCAAAACCGCCTTACCATTCCTCGCTTTGGGGATCTTCAAAAAACAGAAAGTTTGAATGTAGCAACCGCAACGGCTATTGTCCTAAGTGAATTTCGCCGAGCTTAGTTGATTGTGATGAAACGAATGCTTTAGCCAATCTACTAGAATTGACTTTCTAGTGGAAAGAAAAATTGATAAAGACTGCTCTGGTTTTTAGTGACTCGATGTTTCCTGTCCATGGGCTGTTCGGATCGTTATCTCGAATTAATTCATCACTGATACCAAAAACACCTCTTATTGAAGGTGAAAATATAAAGTACTCTGAGAAAAGATCAATTCCAAAACCCAACTCGTAGTTAGTTGTCCATGATTTTACACGAAAACGTTGCTGCAAATTATCATCCATTATTTTAGCATTGCTAGATAAATTTAGAGTAGCAGACAAGCCTCCCAATGCATAAGGACGGATATTTCCAGTTCTAAGCGAGGAGAGTTTCAGTAATAATGGAAAATGGATGTACGTGCTATTTATTTCTCTTAACGCATCTCCACTGTTGGAAAAATTCGGATAATTTAAATCCCTTTTGGTATAGTACAGTCCAGGTTCAAATCGCAAGTTAATGTATTCCTGTAATTTTAAATCACCTATAATTCCTACATTGAAACCGGTTGTTTTTGTGACCAAAATATCAGGCGATTCTGTTTTATAATCAATCTTAAAATCATAAGAATTGAATCCCAAGTAAAAACCATAATACACTCTTTTTTTTTGAAAATTCTCCAAATTAATAATTGGATATCTACTAAAGATGTTTTTAGACCTTTGAGCATATCCATTTAGAATACAGGCAAAAAAGAGTAAGGCAAATATTTTTCTCATGTTTATGCTAAAATCTTCAGTATTATTTTTTTGTAGCGGAATAAATAGTAGCTACGCCAAAAGTTTGAGGTAACGCCACAACATCTATAAACCCAATTTTTCTTAAAATATTGTTTAAAGCCTCGCCATAAGGAAAAGCCGCCGCAGATTCTGATAAATATCCGTAAGCAACGTCATCCTTAGAAAATAATTTTCCAATTATAGGTAAAATGTTTTTGCTATAAAATTTGTAGCCCTGTTTGTAAGGAGTTTTATCGGGTACTGAAGTTTCTAGAATCACAAAAACACCATTTGGTTTTAACACCCTTAAGATCTCGGCTAATCCTTTCTCTAATGTCTCAAAATTACGAACACCAAAAGCAACTGTGATGGCATCAAAGTAGTTGTCTTCAAAAGACATGTTTTCGGAGTCGCCAAGAACCATTTCAATAGTAGACGATAGCTTTTTTTGAGCAATTTTTTTCCTGCCTACGTCCAGCATTCCAGCAGAAATATCTAAACCAATTATTCTTTCGGCTTTAGTTTGCGCCATTAAAATGGCTAAATCTCCCGTTCCGGTTGCAATATCCAAAATTATTTTTGGATTGGATTTAGAGACCATTTGCAATACTTTTTTTCTCCATTTTAGGTCTATTCCAAAAGAGATGACACGATTTAAATTGTCATAATTTCCAGAAATAGTGTCAAACATTTGAGCAACTTGTTCTTTTTTGCCTAAGGCAGAATCTTTATAGGGAGTTATCTTTTCGGACATCTTTTTTAGTTTGTACAAATATAGGATAAACTTGATGAACTTAAAATGAGTTTCAAAAATTAGAATCAAGTTTTTTTTTACTCTTTTTTCAGGTTTTATGGAGCTTTAGTTGGCAAATTAAAAAAAATGGTTTTTATCGAAATATCACTAAAAGTGGGTATTGTAACTCTAGTTTTTATTAATCAATTTTGGTGTTTAAGAAAGTAACCATATTATATGATTAAAAAAGAGTCGATGAGCCAAATCAAATGGATATTTTTAGCGCTACTTATCTCATTTGTTCTTGTAAGCTGTTTTGAAAGTACTGTTTTACAAAGCAGTATTGTATTTAAAGCGCAACATACGTTCTTAGGATTAAATTTGTTTTTGGAAATTTTAATTTTTTTCGTCTTTAGTACCTTCGTGGTATTTGGTATTAAAGGCTTTTTTGAGATGTATTCTCAAAAAACATCAAATATTATAATCTCCATTTCTGGAGCATTATTAGTGTTTGTAATTTTTATTTTATGTTATCAAATACTCTTCCAAGACTAGGTCATTTCTTTAAATCAATGGTTAAAAAAAAACATCCCGTAAAAAGGATGTTTTTTTGTTTTATTTTCTAATGAAAGTGAGGTAGGTATAATCGTAGTTATGCTTTTCGTCTTTTTCATTAAATTCGGAGGCTTCAAGTTTCCATTCCGTATCATTAATTTCAGGAAAAAAAGCATCAGCTTCAAAACTTCCATGTACTCTGGTAAGTTCTATTTTATCAGCATGAGGAAGTCCTATCGTGTAAATTTCGCCGCCTCCTATAATAAATGAATCTTGGCCTTGAGGACAGGCTTGCAGTGCTTTTTCAATACTATCAACAATTATACAACCTGGGACTTGATAGTCTTTTTGTCTTGTAACAATAATATGTATTCTGTCTGGTAATGGTTTCTGGAGGCTTTCAAAAGTCTTCCGCCCCATTATAATATGATGGCCAGATGTTAGTCGCTTAAATCTTTTGTAATCGTTTGGCAGATGCCAGACTATTTTATTGTCTTTTCCTAATGCGTTATTCTCGGCAGCTGCCGCAATCATTATCATCATAGTTTTGTACTATTATTAGGTTCGTCGTTTTCTATCTGAATCTGTAATTGTTCCACTTTCTTTTTCTGCAAAGCGACAAGTCGGTCTATTTGTTCTCTTTCCCAATCTTTATTCATAAATCGATCGGTGATGAAAATTTTGATAAAATGCAGTATGAATAAAAACAACCAGAATGTAATTATCCAAAGATACCAATCAGAAACTACGGTGCTGTTCAGAAAGTTGTGTCCAAGGAATAGCAATAAACTTCCTAAAACGAAAACGACAAAATGAAAATACAATCGTTTTTTTTGTTTTATTCTTCTCCTCGCATATTCGTATTGTTCGTGTACTTCTTTTTCCATCGATCTTATTTTAGTTTATAAAGATAAAATTTATTTTGGAAAGTCGCTATTTTGGCTCTGTATTATTTTGGAAGAAAACGTTTTCTCATTTTTGAATTGCAATTTTAATCCCTTATAATTCTTAAATTATTTATAAATTAACATAGTTTAAGGTATTCCATTAAATCTTCGTACGGGCTATTGTAACTTCAACATGTTTTATTTACTTTGTTTCAGAAACCTATAAATGAAACAGTTATGTCGATTAAAAAACAATTTGTAAAAACAAAGCCCGTTTGTAAAGTTACTTTTTCAGTAAAAGCAGCAGGGGCAAATCAAGCTTCCGTTATTGGTGATTTCAACAATTGGAATGAATCTGAAGGTGTCCTTAGTAAATTAAAAAACGGAACCTTTAAAGGTGTTTTTGATTTAGATAAAGATGCTGCTTACGAATTTAAATACCTGATTGATGGTGTCTTTGTTAATGAGCCTGAAGCCGATTCTTTTAAATGGAATGCGTTTGCAGGAAATGAAAACAGTGTTTTAGTAGTTTAACTAAAACACCGTTTTCTTTATTATATTATACTGCAACACTGCCTTTTATGGGAGGATGCGGATCATAACCTTCCAGTGTGAAATCGTCATAATCAAAGGCGAAGATGTCTTTTATATTGGGATTCAAAATCATTTTTGGTAATGGTTTAGGCTCACGAGACAATTGCAATTCGAGTTGTTCAAAATGATTGTTGTAAATGTGTGCGTCGCCAAAAGTGTGAATGAATTCTCCCGGTTGTAAGTCGCACACCTGAGCGATCATCATTGTGAGTAAGGCATAAGAGGCGATATTAAAAGGAACGCCTAAGAAAATATCAGCACTTCGCTGGTACAATTGACAGGATAATTTGCCATCAGAAACATAAAACTGAAAGAACGCGTGACAAGGAGGTAAAGCCGCTTTATTGTTGGCGACGTTTTCGTCAAATGATTTTGCCGTGTCTGGAAGTACCGAAGGATTCCATGCCGAAACTAGCATTCTACGGCTATTTGGGTTGGTCTTTAGCTCTTGTATCAAATCTGAAATTTGATCAATCTCCTCACTGTTCCAGTTGCGCCATTGGTGTCCATAAACCGGTCCCAAATCTCCATTAGCATCAGCCCACGCATCCCAAATTTTAACGCCATTTTCTTGAAGGTATTTAATGTTGGTGTCGCCTTTTAAAAACCACAGCAATTCGTAGATGATTGATTTTAGATGTAGTTTTTTAGTGGTAACCATTGGGAAACCATCGTTCAAATCAAAACGCATTTGGTAGCCAAAAACACTTTTTGTTCCCGTTCCAGTGCGGTCTCCTTTTTGACAACCGTTTTCCATAACGTGTTGCACTAAATCTAAATATTGCTTCATTTTTGGTGGGTTCGGTAATTTTTTAATTGGTTATTCGGAATCTAATTATCAAATAACTGAAATGTCAATTTATGATTCTCTCTTCGAAATTTCATCTCTTATTTTTGCTGCCTTCTCATAATCTTCATGGGCTACTGCTTGGTCGAGTAGTTCATTTAATTCCTGTAGACTGTGTTTAGCATAAGTTTCGCCTGACTGATTGCTCTCTTCCTCATGACCAAAAGTGTCCGGGTTAGAAAGTACATCGTCAATTTCTTGAGAGTCTTTATTAGGGTCTAAAGGATTTGCTTTTAAATAAATTCCGGCTTTATCCAGTATGTTTTTGTACGTAAAAATAGGAGCATTGAAACGCAACGCTAGCGCAATCGCATCGGAGGTTCTTGCATCAATAATTTCCTCAATTTTATCTCTTTCGCAAATTATACTGGAATAAAAAACACCATCCACGAGCTTGTGAATGATGACTTGTTTTACCACAATATCGAAACGCTCCGCAAAATTTTTGAATAAGTCATGAGTCAAAGGGCGTGGTGGTTTTATTTCTTTTTCCAAGGCAATGGCGATGGATTGAGCCTCAAAAGCACCAATGACGATAGGTAATTTTCTTTCGCCGTCAACTTCATTCAAAATCAAAGCGTAGGCTCCATTTTGAGTTTGACTGTATGAAATTCCTTTTATAGATAATTTAACTAAGCTCATATTTGTTGTAATGGGAAAGTACGAAGTACTTTTTTTTAATAAAAAGTAAGTAGCATTTTGAGTAAAAAAAATGCTACTTAAAAGCAAAGATACAAATATCTTGATTTAAGTAGCATTTTAAATAATGTAATGATTTGTATTTCCTTATTAATTCTGTGCTTTGAAAGCTTTGAATTTTTCAATTAATTGCGGTACAATTTCAAAAGCATCCCCAACAATTCCATAATCTGCTACTTTGAAGAATGGAGCTTCTGGATCGCTGTTGATAACTACTTTTACTTTAGAGGAGTTGATCCCTGCAATGTGTTGAATCGCTCCGGAGATTCCAATGGCGATATATAAGTTTGTAGCT
Source organism: Flavobacterium fryxellicola (assembly GCF_900143245.1). Lineage (GTDB taxonomy): Bacteria > Bacteroidota > Bacteroidia > Flavobacteriales > Flavobacteriaceae > Flavobacterium > Flavobacterium fryxellicola. The sequence goes on along the minus strand of NZ_FRDK01000001.1, from coordinate 84,892 downwards.
ACTGGTTTTCCAGTTTGTCCTACGTGCTCTCCGTGAGGTCTCCAACCTAAATCAGAAACTGGTTTTGAACAAGCGGTTGCAGCACCTAAAACAGTGGCTAATTCCTCAATCATTCCCCAATTTTCAGGTCCTTTCAGTCCGCGACCTGCTGAGACCACGATGTCAGCATCAGCAATGGAAACTTTACCCGAAACTTTTTCAACTGATTCTACTTTTACACCAAAATCATTGTCACCAATAGATGGGTTAAAATCTTCCTCCGTTAATGTTGAAGGTGTTTCAAAAATCCCATAAGAGTTTTTGGCTAGGCCCAACACTTTAACCTCAGTTTCAATTTCAGTGGTGTTGAATGCTTTGTTAGAGAACGCCGTTCTTTTTACTTGAAAAGGAGATGTTGAAAGTGGTAATCCAACCACATTTGATGCATAGCCAGCTTCTAAAGCCACGGCAACAAGTGAAGAAAGATAAATGCTATCCGTTGTAGAAGAAAGCAAAACTAGTTTTACGTTTTCTTTTTCTGCGGCTTGTTTAATAACATCAGCGTATGCTTTTGCAGTAAAACCAGATAATTTATCGTTGTTTACTTTTAAAACTTTATCTACTCCGTATTTTGCTAATTCCGAAACGTCACCTGCGTTAACCGTTACAGCAGTAACCGTTGTGCCTAATGTTTCAGCTACTTTTTTCGCATAAGAAGCCAGTTCGAATGCTACTTTTTTAAATTTTCCTTCTGCGTACTCCGCGTATATTAATATTGACATACTATTTTATTTTAGTCTTCAAGTTTTAAGGTCTAAAGTCATAAAGGGAAGTTCGTGTACACTACTATCTTTTTGACTTTCGACATTTGACTTTATGAGGATTAGATTACTTTTGCTTCGTTGTGTAATAAATTAATCAATTCGTCTAAATTGTCGGCTGAAATTAATGTCACCGCTGATTTAGGAGCCGGTTTTTCAAATTTCACCGCTTTTGTATTTATCATTGCATCTACTGGTTCTAGAATAGTCATGGCTTTTGTTCTTGCGGTCATGATGCCTCTCATGTTTGGTATGCGCAAGTCTTTTTCCTCTACTAATCCTTTTTGACCACCGATAATTAGTGGCAAAGTGGTAGCTACAGTTTCTTTTCCACCATCGATCTCGCGAACTGCTTTTACGTTTGTTCCTTCAACAGTAAGGCTGGTGCAAGAGTTCAGGAAGTTATATCCTAAGATTCCAGCGATCATTCCAGGTACCATTCCGCCATTATAGTCTAATGATTCTTTTCCAGCGATAATTACATCGTAACCTCCGTTTTTAATGACTTCAGCAAGTTGTTTGGCAACGAAAAATCCGTCAGTAGGAGTTGCGTTCACTCGTATGGCTTCGTTAGCTCCTATTGCTAGTGCTTTTCTTAAGGTAGGTTCCGTTTCTGGTCCTCCAACATTCACAACAGTTACCGTTGCGCCTTGTTGCTCTTGAAACCAAATCGCACGTGTCAATCCAAATTCATCATTTGGGTTAATTACGTATTGTACGCCAGTGGTATCAAATTCAGAATCGCCATTGACAAAGTTAATTTTTGAAGTAGTATCAGGAACGTGACTGATGCAAACTAATATTTTCATAAGTATATATTTTAGTATTCTTAATTTCTTTTACAAATTTAAAATATTAATTTGAATAATATACTATGCATGCATAATATTTTTTGGTAACTACTACGTTTTCGTAGCATTACAGTTTAAATTTGATATTTAGAAGATAGTAACCGGTTAACGATTGAGAAATTCTTTCTTCTGTAAAATTGTCGAATCGCGTAAGTGTGATTTGTTCGTAATTATTGATGTTCAAAATATCATGGGCTATCATACTAATTTCGAACTTAGACTTAGGAAAATTTAAACGTAATCGTGGACTGAGCATATAAATTTCATTAGATGAAGTTGCCGCAGTTATTTTTTTATACGAAAATGTACTGTTGAATGATATATTGGAGGCAATTTTATAACTAGTTTCGATAAACGGGTTTACTATTAAAATAGAATTACTAAAAAAATTATCTTGATAATTATCTCTTGATACTGCTACTCCAGTTTCAAATTGCAGACTTGTTTTTTTTAGCCGGGACACAAAGGAGAGGTATGCAGACGTTGATTCCGTTTTAAAAGTCTGACTAAGTCTGTCGTAAAATAAAATTTTACTACTCGATGAGTAGGAAACGCTTGCTCTAAGAGAAAAAGGTAAGAAAGAAAATGTTTTCTCTGAATAAAGCATAGATTGAAAACGGTTTTCAAAGGGAGCAACAGCATATTGGATATAATTTACCGTTGCATCTGCACTGGAGTTATTGGATATGATATTGGTTGCTTTATAATAGGAAAGATTAGAAATAATGGATAACTTTCTTTTGTTGTTGAAATAAAAATAATCTGCAGCTAATTGATTGTTTGGTGTAATCGTACTTAGTCTTAAATTCTCATTTGAAAAAATAGTTCTGTAATCGCTGATAACATTGTTGGGGACTAAATTTTCAGCTTGTGTGAGGTTATTGTTTTGTGAAAATGATAATTTGATATAATGATTAGAATTAAAATCTGTCTTTAAACTTAATGTGGGCATAAATAACCACTCTGCTTTGTTTAAGTTGTCCATTTTAAATTGAAGCCTAGAATAAGACAAAGCAGATGAGAATGTTGTCTTTTCAAACAATTTAAATTTAGTTTGTAATCCAATAGTTTGAACTTTGTTTTCAATGTTTACATTGTTTTCAAATTGAGTAAACTGTTCTTCTGTAGTTTTATAGTCGTCCTTTCGTATTGAGGACTCCATAAAGATTGCATTAGTTGTTTTTTTTATGCTAAAGGTATAGTTAGCATTCAAATCAATATTGTTTTTATTTAGTTGACTATTTTGAAGAATTTTATAGGTAGAATTATTGAAGTTTAAATTTAAAAAAGGAGCATCGGATTCGATGTTTAACCTATTGGATTTCTTAATAATTTGCTGTTTTACAGAAATATTCAATCCAGTATTATTTTTATACAGTGTTGTGTAGTTTAATTGATGATTGATTGTGTAATCCGTAAGTTTGTTTTCGTTGTCTAATTGGTTTGTATTGTTGGCAATTTCGACAGTGTTTATTTTATTAACACCTGAAAAGTATCCTTTATAACTAATTAGCGATTTTTCATTGGGTTTGTAAGCTACATCCAAAGCGGAATTAGTAAACATTGTCTCTTCATTGATGAATCGACTGTCTTTGTTTGAAAAAACACCTGAGTTCGAAGCGTAGAATTGCGTATTAGATTGTTGTTCCACTTGATCTACACTGTTGAAAATGGAATAAAAATTTACTTGCGTTTTCTTAGTAGGAGAATATTTTAAATTTAAACCTGTAAAGTACGAGGATCGTTCTTTTACATTGTTTCCAATGGTTAAAAATCTCGGTAAATCATCATTTTTTGAAAAAGTAGTTTCACCAATCGTCCTTGCCTCGTTTTGATTGGTAAATTTGGTGTACTCTTCAATATTCATAGACAGCTCTCCGGTATTATTAGAATCGCTAATTAAGCTGAATAACGTTTTCTTGCTAAAATTAAATAATGTTGCATGTAATTTGTATCTATTCTCACCAGCAGCTGCGGATACGTTTCCTGTCAATTTGTTTTTAAATTGTTCTTTGATGTTGACGTTTAATGCAGTTATCCCTGATTTATCATTTTTTTTAATATTCTTAAATTCAGTATAGTTTTTTATTAACTCAATATTTTTTATCATTTCAGCAGTGATATTTTCAGTGGCAATTTTTTGTTGATTTATAAAAAACTCTTCTCCGTTAATTAAAAGTTTATCTACTTCTTTTCCATTAGCTTTTATCTTTCCTTGAGAGTCTATGTCTAAGCCGGGTAATTTTTTTATGACATCTTTCAGCGTTTCTTCGGTTCCATTTAGAAATTTTTCAATCCGGTATCTTAGTGTATCGCCAATTTCAGTCATTCCGGCAGCTTCGTTTTTAATGATCACATTTTCCAGATCAATTTTGTTTTCTTCGAGTATAATTTTACCTACGTCTAACAAATTATTTGTTATTTCAATCTCCTTTGTGAACGACTTTAAACCCAGATAACTTATTTTTAGGATATACAAACCTTTCTTGTCTAACTCCAAGCGGAAATTTCCTGAAGTGTCAGAAAAGGAAAAAGCAATTATTTTATCATTTTTAGAATCTTTTATTTGTACGTTGACTTGGCTTATTGGTGTATTGGAACTGTCCAGGACTGAACCGGTCACGCTGTTTTGAGAAAATATAGGTACAGCAAACAATAAAAAAAAGCAGAGAAACTGCTTTTTAAGTGTAGAAATATCTTGATAAAAATGAGTCATTATTTAGTGCCTTGTCTCAAATAGTCACTGAAACTTAATTCAGGTGCACTATTGTTAGGTTCTTCAATTGCTGTGTTTTCTTTGTTGAAAACCAATTTGTCAAAAGTCAGAATCGAATTATCATCAATCTCAATTTGAATAATGAATCCGGGTAATCCGTTATAATGCATTGGTCCGTCGTTTATAAATATATCTTCAGTGTACCATGCAACGATGGATTGATTGGAATTGAATGCTGTATTTCTAGTGGTGGCTTTTTTACAAGTATATCCGTTAATAGTTTTGCTTTCATCGATTAATTTCCAGTTGAATGAAGGTAGTATTTCTTTCACATTGGTGTCTTTTTCATTTCGAGTGAAAAGAACTTTATATTTTTTTAAATCAAAATTTTTAAAGTATGTGATCGAAGAAGATCTATTAACCGTAGATGTAGTTTCGTATTTATTTCCATATTTTTCAATATAGATTGTATCAATCGAAGATTTTTCTATAGATATTAAGTTTTGAATTGATTTGTTTGCTGAATACACATATGAAAATGTCATTGGTTTTGCTGCTTTTTTAGACAATTCAGTTTCGTCTCCAATCCCTTTTAATGGTGTTTCAGTAAGAATACTTTTCAAAGTTTGGCTGTAGGATTGGTTGATTGAGGCGAGCATTAATAAAAATAAAAAACATTTGATCTTCATAACTGTTGTTGATTTTAAAAATTTGACAGGGATTTTTACCTGTCAAATGTAATTAGGTTATCTACACTTTTGTCGTTGCTACTTTGAAATCATACCATTTATAATCATTAGTAGTTGTAAAAGCAGTCTCATCACTAAAAGAATACTAAGTTGTTGTTTTGCTTGCTTTGTGGCAAAACCAAGCATCTTCTTCCTGATCAGTCGTCTAAACTACTTTTTTAAGTGAAGAAATATCTTGATAAAAACTAACCATTATTTAGCACTTTGTTTTGAATAGTCACTGAAACTTAATTCAGGAGCACTGTTGTTAGGCTCCGCAATTGCTGTGTTTTCTTTACTGAAAACCAATTTATCAAAAGTTAGTGTTGTGTTGTCATTTATCTCAATTTGAATAATGAAACCTGGTAAACCATGGTATTGGGCTGGCCCATCATTTACAGGTATCGCCTCTGTAAACCAAGCAACTATGGATTGATTGGAATTGTATGCGGTATTAGTTGTTGTAGCTTTTTTACACGCATAACCATTAATAGTCTTAGATTCATTTATTAATCTCCAATCAAATTTTGTTAATTTCTCAATTATGTTAACATCTTTTGCTTCTTGTGTTGCAACAACCTTATATTTTTTAGTTTCTAAATCTTTGTAGTAAGCTAGTGAAGTTGGTCTGCTAACGGATGACGTAGTTTCATATTTTTTTCCGTATTTTTCAATGTAAGTTGTGTCTATCGCCGACTTTTCTATAGAAATTAAGTTTTGAATCGATTTTTTTTCTGAGAACACATAAGAAAAAGTCATTGGTTTCGCTGCTTTTTTAGACAGATTAGTTTCGTCTCCAATTCCTTTTAATGGCGTTTCAGTAAGAATACCTTTTAGAGTTTGGCTATACGATTGATTTATAAGTACTGCTAAAAAAAATAGAATTACAAGTTTGATTTTCATGAGATGTGGTTTAATGAAATTTGACAGGGAATTTTCCCTGTCAAAATAAGAGATAGTTTTCTATTCTGCTGTTAATGCTGGAGATAAATCATACCAAGTACATTGATATGTTGTCGTAACTGTAGTTTCCTTAGTCATAAAGTTATAACTTGAAGATTCAGAGATTTTATAGCAAAACCAAACATCTTTTTCTTCTAAAGTGTTGGTTTTTGTTTTTTCTTCTTTCTCAAATTGTAAATTCACAATTGCGCTAGTAGTTTTTGTCTCATTATTAGCCATCGCTAATCCAGAAAAAGCAATTACCGCAATTGCTGTAAATAATAATTTTTTCATAGTATAAATTTTTAAAGTTATACAGGCAAAATAAAAAAAAAAAAAACGACTCTTGCAAGAAAAAACAGTAATATTTTTTTAATTATGTAAAGGTTATATATTTTATTGTCTTTTTGGTTTAAAACAAGTTTTACAAATAAACTAGAGTTAACTACTACGTTTTCGTAGCCCGGATAGCAGCGGCATCCTTCCTGTGGCTCCTTTAGCCACAGGAAGATACAGCGTCCCGAAGCGTCGGGACCGCGAAATAGCTCCTGAAAATTAGCAATATAAATCCTGATTAATTTAGGAACATTTATGCTTTAAAGTGATTTAAAATATTTATTTTTGCTTTTCGAAAATTATCCTTCGACTGCGCTCAGGAGGACAAAATATAAAAAAATATGAGAACGATACAATTTAGAGAGGCCATTTGTGAAGCGATGAGTGAAGAAATGCGTCACGATGAGTCCATATACTTAATGGGTGAAGAAGTTGCGGAATATAATGGTGCCTACAAAGCATCTAAAGGAATGCTTGCAGAATTTGGTGAGAAAAGAGTAATTGATACGCCTATTGCTGAGCTTGGTTTTACTGGTATTGCAGTAGGATCTGCCATGAATGGATGCAGACCAATTGTGGAATACATGACATTCAATTTTTGTTTAGTGGGGATTGACCAAATCATAAATAACGCTGCCAAAATGCGTCAGATGACTGGTGGACAATTTAATGTGCCTATCGTTTTTCGTGGACCAACAGCTTCAGCAGGACAATTAGGAGCAACACACTCACAAGCTTTGGAAAATTGGTTTGCCAATACTCCGGGTCTTAAAGTGGTAGTTCCCTCTACGGTTTACGATGCAAAAGGATTGTTGAAAGCGGCGATACGTGACAATGACCCTGTGATTTTCATGGAGTCAGAGCAAATGTATGGTGATAAAGGAGAAGTTCCAGATGGTGAATATGTAATTCCGCTAGGGGTTGCTGACATCAAAAGAGAAGGTACAGATGTAACCATTGTCTCTTTTGGAAAAATCATCAAGGAAGCACATATTGCTGCTGATGAATTAGCCAAAGAAGGAATTTCATGTGAAATTATCGATTTGAGAACGGTTCGTCCAATGGATTATGAAACGATTTTAACTTCGGTTAAAAAAACAAATAGATTAGTAGTTCTTGAGGAGGCTTGGCCTTTTGCAAGTGTTGCTTCTGAAATTACGTATATTGTTCAAGAACGTGCTTTTGATTTCTTGGATGCGCCAATTCAACGTATCACAACTGCGGATACTCCAGCGCCATATTCTCCAGTTTTATTGAAAGAATGGTTGCCAAATGCTGGTGACGTTGTTAAAGCGGTTAAAAAAGTAATGTATAAAAAATAATCGTTTTTGATACATTCGGTTTTAGATAAAATTTAACAATTGGAATGCTAAACCACGAATAATCAAATACTGTAATTAACTATATTTGAAACTTCATCAATTATCTTTGATGAAGTTTTTTTTTGAATGACTATGAAAAAGAATGTCTTGTTTCTCTTGGTTTTTTTGTTTGTTTCTGCAAGTGCTGTATTTGCACAAACAAAAGTTAGCGGTGTTGTGGTTGATAAGCAAAATCAGCCGATTCCTTTTGCTAATGTGGTTTTCAAAGGTTCCAGCGAAGGAATTGTGACTAATGAGGATGGTAGGTTCTATCTTGAATCCCAAAAATCGTATAGCACTTTGATAATTTCGTCGGTAGGATTTTCTGAAAAAGAAATAGCGTTAGACAAGGCAGTAAATTATAATTTTAAAATTCAATTAAGTGAAGCCGAAAGCTTAAACGAAGTTGTAGTTTTTGCGGGGAAAACGTCTAAAAAAGATAATCCAGCGCTAGACATTCTGAGAAAAATTTGGGAAAGAAAACGTAAAAATGGACTTTATTTGTACGATCAATACCAGATGGAAAAGTATGAAAAAATAGAATTTGATATGAATTCTATTGATAGCGCTTTTATGAAGAGCACTCTTTTTAAGGGGATGGAATTTATTTTCAACCAAATGGATACTTCAAGAATTACGGGTAAGACGTACCTGCCCATTTTTGTCAACGAATCCTTGAATGATGTTTTTGGAGATAACAAACTCAAGAAACTGAAAGAGAAAATAAAAGCCAGTAAAACATCTGGTTTTAACGGAAACCAGCAAATTCTGACTTTTGTAAAGGACTTGTATTCCAATTATGATATTTATAATAATTACTTGACTTTTTTTGATAAAAGTTTTACTAGTCCACTATCTAAAACCGGTATTGATGTTTATAATTACGTGTTGAAAGACAGCGCCTATATTGATAAAAAGTGGTGTTATAATATCGTATTTTATCCAAGACGCAAGAACGAACTGACTTTTAAAGGCGATTTCTGGGTTAACGATACCACTTATGCCATCAAGAAAATTAATATGGCCGTTACTAAGAGTGCCAATATTAACTGGGTGAAAGACATTTACCTTGAGCAAGAATTTGAAGTGGTTAGTGATTCGGTATTCCTACTAACAAAGGATTATTTAATGTCGGATTTTGCATTAAACAAAAAAGAAAAATCAAAAGGGGTTTACGGAAAACGAACCACCTATTACAGAAACCATCAGTTTAATAAAGAAAAACCGGTTGCTTTTTATAAAGAGGAGGTCAATTACATGGAGCCGGATGTCTATAATAAGTCAGAGGAGTACTGGGATGAAAATCGGTTTGAGAATTTGACTAAAGATGAATTGGGCGTGTATAAAATGCTCGATACGTTGCAAACGGTCAAGAAATTCAAACAAATTTATAGCACAGTGCAAGTTTTGGCAAGTGGCTTTTTACAGTTTGGAAATTTTGATTATGGACCTATTTTTTCCACATTTGGTTACAACGAAGTAGAAGGCGTTCGATTGCGAGCGGGAGGAAGAACCTATTTTGGAACCAATGATACTTGGCGTTTGCAAGGCTACACGGCGTATGGGTTTAAGGATGAAAAATTCAAATATGGATTTTCTGGGAAATGGATGGTCGATAAGAAAAAAAGAATCATTTTGTCCGGAGGCAATAGGCGTGATATTGAACAAATTGGCGCCAGTCTCACGACTACGTATGATATTCTAGGCAGAAGTTTTGCATCGTCATCCGTGTTTTCGTCTGGAAATAACGGAAAATTGACCAACATTAATTTGACCAATATAGCGGTGGAAATAGAGCCTGTGAAAAATTTAACTTTACAGACAGGAATTTCATACCGCACGCTCGCGTCTGCGTCGCCTACATTTAGTTTGGATTATTACACAGATATTGCAAATGCTGTAACAAAAAGCGATGTCAAACAGTCAGAGGTGAACTTTCAAGTGGAATATACTCCCAAGAGAAAAACGATTGGATTTGCTGTAGAACGCGAGAATGTCGACAGTCCATACACGCGGTTTTTCGTTAATTATAGTCATGGTTTTAAAGGATTGTTGAACAGCGATTTTAAATATGATAAATTGCAAGTGTATTACAAGCAACCTATCATTATTGGGCCATTAGGTCGCACGAATATAATTATGGAAGTAGGAAAAACTTTTGGAACCGTTCCTTTAGGATTAATGAGTGTTATTCCAGGAAATCAAACTTTTTTTACGCTGGAAAACACGTTCAGTAATCTTAATTTTTATGAATTCTTATCCGATCAATATGCAACTTTGCAGTGGAATCATAACTTTAATGGACGTCTTTTTTCCCGAATTCCATTCATGCGCAAACTCAATTGGAGGGAAATTGTATCGGTAAAAGGGGTTTATGGTACTATTTCAGATGAAAATAGAGCGATTAATGCCTCCGGTTTAGCCTACAATGCACCCGAAAAAGGGTATTGGGAATACAGCGCCGGAATTGGGAATATCTTCAAGGTGATCCGTATCGATTTTGCATGGCGAGGCAATTATCTTAATACACCAGATACGAATCGGTTTACTGTAAAAGGATCGTTTGGGTTTAATTTTTAGGAGCTATTCCTCCCGAAGCTTCGGGATATACTATATTTTTTTATAAAGCGAGAAAAAATCGCTTTATAAAAAGGATGCCGTTCCCATCCGGGCTAATAAAACATGAAATTATGCAAGAAGCCATCAATTATCTTACAGGTAAAGACTCTATTTTCAAATCTATTATCGACCTCTATGGAATGCCAATTATCCCGAGAAGACCGCAAGGTTTTGAAACTTTAGTCTTATTGATCTTGGAACAACAAGTGTCCATTGATTCCGCTAAGGCTACCTTTTTAAAGATAAAAGCCAGTCTAAAAGTAATAGAGCCAGAGATTTTGCTTCCTGTTTCGGAGGAAGAATATAGAAATCTTGGCGTAAGCCGTCAAAAAACGTCTTACATCAAAGCGTTGGCGACAGCCCTATTAAATAAAGAACTTGATTTAGAAAGTCTACCCAATAAAACGGCCCAACACGTGCGGGAAGAACTCATCAAAATCAAGGGAATAGGAAACTGGACGATTGATATTTACCTAATGTTTTGTCTGGAAGCCCCAGATTTATTGCCATTGGGAGATGTTGCGGTCGTAAATACCATTAAGGAATTGCTGGATATTCATGATAAAGAGGCAATGGAAATTCATACTTTAAAATGGAGTCCGCATCGTTCCGTGGCTACCTATCTTTTATGGCATCATTATTTGAATAAAAGAAATAGAACGGTAGTGTACTAAAGTACTCATTGTTAAAATTTAATGCAGAGATAACAGCAATTTTTTATTGTAAAAAGAGATAGTTTCCCTACATTTGCACCCATAAATATAGAAAAGAAAAAACTAAAATGACTGCAGACAAATTAATAACTTTCGATGTCCTAATCGAAATACCAAGAGGAAGTAGAAATAAATACGAGTATGATTTCGAAATAAAAAGAATGCGTTTTGACCGAATGTTATTCTCCTCGATGATGTATCCAGCTGATTATGGATTTATTCCTGAAACATTAGCCTTAGATGGAGATCCATTGGATGTGTTGGTGTTGGTTAACGAACCTACTTTTCCTGGATGTGTAATGGAAGTGAAACCAATTGGAGTTTTTCACATGGCCGATGATAAAGGACCAGATGAAAAAGTAATTTGTGTGCCCGTTTCAGATCCAATTTGGAACTCATTAAATGATTTATCTGACATGAACCCCCATTTATTAAAAGAAATTGAGCACTTTTTCCAAGTGTACAAAGACCTTGAAAACAAAAAAGTTGATGTAGGTGGTTGGGGAGATGTAAACGAGGCATATGCTATCATTAAGGAGTGTACGGAGCGTTTTAATCAAATTGAAAACAAACCAGAAGGATTGTTTAGTATTAGATAAATAATTGGCATAATTTTTATAAATAAAGCAATATTCCGTTAGGAGTATTGCTTTTTTGTTTAAATTCGTTTGGTTACACTATAACTATTAACTAAAAACCAAACCAAAATTATGAATACAATTATGATTTATTTGCCAATCGCCATGGCATTCATTGGACTGGCATTCATGTTTACAAAGCGAGCATGGGTTTTGAAACAAAATCCAGGGGATGGTAAAATGAAAGAGATTTCAGATTATATTTATGAAGGCGCTTTGGCCTTCCTCAAAGCAGAATATCGTTTATTAACTTTCTTTGTAATTGGTGCCAGTGCCGTATTGGCAGTAATCTCGTTTATTGTTCCTACGACACATATATTGATAGTTGTTGCTTTCGTTTTTGGAGCATTTTTCTCGGCTTTAGCTGGAAATATGGGGATGAAAATTGCAACCAAAACAAATGTTAGAACGACTCAAGCCGCTCGCACTAGTCTACCACAAGCTTTAAAGGTTTCTTTTGGTGGTGGAACGGTGATGGGATTAGGTGTTGCAGGATTAGCCGTTTTAGGATTAACCACTTTCTTTATATTGTTCTTTCACTTTTTTATGAACGGCGTTTGGACTTCGACCGAAGACATGACTATTGTTCTGGAAACATTAGCTGGATTTTCTCTTGGAGCAGAATCGATCGCTTTGTTTGCTCGTGTTGGAGGCGGAATTTACACTAAAGCTGCCGATGTTGGAGCTGATTTAGTAGGTAAAGTTGAAGCAGGAATTCCAGAGGATGATCCTCGTAATCCAGCCACAATTGCGGATAACGTAGGAGATAATGTAGGCGATGTGGCCGGAATGGGCGCCGATTTATTTGGTTCGTATGTTGCGACCGTATTGGCTGCTATGGTTCTAGGGAATTATGTGATCAAAGACATGGGTGGAAATATTCAAGATGCCTTCGGCGGAATAGGACCTATTTTATTGCCTATGGCCATTGCTGGTTTTGGAATTTTATTTTCTATTATCGGGACCATGTTGGTAAAAATTACGGATGAAAATGCAAAAGAAGCACAAGTTCAAAAAGCGTTGAATATAGGAAACTGGGTTTCTATTTTATTGACCGCTGTTGCTTGTTTCTTTTTAGTGCAATACATGTTACCAGAAACCATGAAAATGGATTTCTTTGGCGAAGGCACTAAAGAAATTTCGTCGATGCGTGTGTTTTATGCTACCATTGTTGGATTAGTAGTAGGTGCAGTTATTTCATCAGTAACCGAATATTATACTGGTTTGGGTACAAAACCTGTTATGGCGATTGTGCAAAAATCAAGTACAGGCGCCGGAACTAACGTAATTGCAGGTTTAGCAACGGGAATGATTTCGACTTTTCCTACTGTTTTGTTATTTGCTGCTGCAATTTGGACTTCCTATGCTTTCGCAGGATTCTATGGTGTGGCTTTGGCGGCTTCAGCAATGATGGCAACAACAGCGATGCAACTTGCAATTGATGCTTTTGGACCTATATCAGACAACGCGGGTGGAATTGCGGAAATGAGTGAATTGCCAAAAGAAGTGCGTACCAGAACTGATATTTTGGACTCCGTAGGCAACACAACGGCAGCCACTGGGAAAGGATTTGCAATTGCTTCGGCTGCATTGACTTCACTGGCTTTGTTTGCGGCGTATGTAACGTTTACAGGAATTGACGGAATCAATATTTTTAAAGCACCCGTTTTAGCAATGTTATTTGTGGGCGGAATGATACCCGTAGTTTTTTCTGCTTTGGCCATGAATTCTGTTGGAAAAGCAGCGATGGATATGGTGTATGAAGTGCGCCGTCAGTTCAGAGAAATTCCTGGAATTATGGAAGGAACCGCGAAACCGGAATATGCAAAATGTGTCGATATTTCTACCAAAGCCGCTTTACGTGAAATGATGTTACCGGGAATAATGACTATCGGTTTTCCAATTGCAGTTGTGCTGCTTGGGAAACTAGTATACGCGGACAATAACCAATTGATTGCCGAAATGCTGGGAGGTTACATGGCGGGAGTGACTGTTTCAGGTGTACTTTGGGCTGTGTTCCAAAACAATGCTGGTGGTGCTTGGGACAACGCTAAAAAATCTTTTGAAGCAGGTGTGATGATCAATGGAGAAATGACATACAAAGGTTCTGATGCGCACAAAGCAGCAGTGACTGGCGACACGGTTGGTGATCCGTTCAAAGATACTTCTGGACCATCAATGAACATTTTGATCAAATTAACGTGCTTGATTGGTTTGGTAATTGCGCCTATTTTAGGAGAGGGAAGCGACACAGTTGCTGAAAATGAAGTAGCAACGGAACTAAATGCTACCGAAAATGTGACTGTTGAAATAAAAAATATAAATGGTGCTGTAATGGGTACGTATACAAAAATCAGCAATGGTAAGACTACTACTCAATCGTTCCAAGGAACGGACGAAGAAGTAAAAGCTAAAATTAATGCTTTGAAATAGAGTCAAAATAGGGGTTGTCAAAGTGGTAAACTTTGCTGAAAATTTTAATCAAAAAATGCCTCACTTTTAAAAAGTAAAAGTGAGGTATTTTTTATAGTCAGTTCTGGTGTCATCTCTTTCGGAGAAGGTCGGGGAGCGGATTAAAACAACCCATTCAATTCCGCGTCAATGCGATTAAAAATAGTTCCTAAATCTTCTGGATTGTCAACAAAATTAATATTGTCTACATCTATAATCATTAATTTTCCTTTGTCATACGTTTGAATCCAACCTTCATAACGTTCGTTCAAACGACTCAAGTAATCAATAGAAATGGAGTTTTCGTATTCGCGACCACGTTTGTGTATTTGTCCAACAAGATTTGGAATTGAACTTCTTAAATAAATCAATAGATCAGGTGCTTTCACCGTAGATTCCATTAATTCAAATAGCGATGAATAATTCTGAAAATCACGATTGGTCATCAATCCCATAGCATACAAGTTAGGTGCAAAAATATGCGCATCTTCATAAATAGTTCTGTCTTGAATGATTTTTTTACCGCTTTCCCGAATTTGCATGACCTGACGGAAACGACTATTCAAGAAGTAAATTTGTAAATTAAAGGACCAGCGCTCCATTTGATGGTAAAAATCATCCAAGTAGGGATTGTCAACCACATCTTCATAATGCGGTTCCCACTTAAAATGTTTCGCTAATAAACGTGTCAAAGTTGTTTTTCCAGAACCTATATTTCCTGCTATTGCTATGTGCATTATGGTATTGTGATTTTATAATTTGTAATTCCTGTTGCTGTAAAAATAGATAAAATTTGGTCCTTGTAGTAGAATTTTTTAAACGTTTTTTCTGAAATTTCAATTTGAGTTTTGGTCTCTTTTTCTACATCTTGTAAAATCAAAATGGAGTTATTGCAGTAAATAAATTGGTTTTCATTAATGATTGTTATTGATTCAAAATCAGGTACTTTCCCCTTACTGATTATTTTTCCAAAAATATCACTCATGTACCAGTCGTTTTTAATGTCAATCCAATGAAAAACATTGAAGTCAGAAACATAATTCTTGATGCTTTCTGTAAAAGGTACCGAAATGGTTTTGTAAGTAGTACTTAAATAATCATAAAGTCCCAGCTGCTGATTCATACTGTTGTAAACCCAAAGCTGATTTTGAGAGGCTAATCCAATGGCCGTTGCTACGATTGGAATTGAGTTTTCTGAAAAGTTGATTTTTTGGGTTTCATTCAATTGATTGTCTACTATGATGACAGTGTTGAAATTTTCATAAAACAAGACAATTTTTAATGGATTTTTTAAATCTACTTTGGTGATTTTGCCCAAAGAAATATTTTTGTATTCTAAAGTAACTTTGGTATCAATTTTAGAAAACACATTATTCTTAATGGTGTAATAAAAACCAAAAGAATCGTATCCTAAAAATTCAGCTCCATCTAAAACGATACGGTCTATTTCAAGGAAAGCCAGTTTTTGGTTCTGACTTGAGACCACTGAAAACGAAGTGATAAAGAGTAAAAGTACTAGTTTCTTCATAAAAGCGAAATTACGATTAAACCTTCTACATTTATGATTGTCTTATTATTATTTTAACAGAATGCTTGTAACAAAAATAGTATTTTTCAGTCTTATTTACTAAAATCCAATTGTATGTACAAATTAATTTTCACATTAGTATTAGCAGTCGCTTCATTTATGGGGCTTCACGCTCAGGAATTTCAGGGAATGGCCGTTTACGAATCGAAAACGAGTACTTCCGATTTTAAAACGCGAATGCAAGGCAACAAGGACATGACTCCAGACATGCAAAAAATGATTGAGGAAAGAATGAAGAAAATGTTTGAAAAAACTTTTATTCTTAATTTTAATAAATCGGCCTCCATATATAAAGAAGAAGAAAAGCTTGAAGCTGCTGCGCAAGCCGGTGGAGGTATGCGAATGATGAGTTCCATGACCGGTGGCGGCGGAACCTACTACAAAAACGTAAAAGAGAAATTGTATACTATTGATAAAGAGTTTATGGGGAAAGAGTTTCTTATTAAAGATTCCTTGCCCAATTTAAAGTGGAAAATGGAGAGTGAGACCAGAGTAATTGGTGGTTATACCTGTTACAAAGCAACTGCTGTAAAAGCGCCAAGTGCAACTGATTTTAGAAATTTCCGAGCTAAAAAAGAAGAGGCTAAGAAAGAATCAGACAAGAAAGAGTCTGATAAGCCTGCAGCAGAAAAGAAAACTAATTTTATGGATGCTATTGAAGTACCAAAAGAAGTTACGATTACAGCGTGGTACACGCCAGAAATTCCTGTTAGTCAAGGTCCTGAAGGCTATTGGGGTTTGCCAGGATTGATTTTGGAAGTGAATGATGGTAAAACAATTATTTTATGTTCTAAAGTGGTTTTGAATCCTAAAGAAAAAGCAGAAATTAAAGCTTCGACTAAGGGTAAAGTGATTTCTCAAAAAGAGTATGATGAAGCCGTAGTAAAAAAGATGGAGGAGTTTAGAGAAATGAACCAAGGTCGCGGTGGAAAAGATGGAGGAATGCAAATACGTTTTGGAGGTTAATTCAGGGTCAATTTTAAATTAAAAGGTTATAAAATGAAGAATATTTTACTGTTTATTGCACTTGTTGTTACATCCATTTCTTACGCACAAAACATTCGTTTAGAAGGTGTAATTCAAGATATAGGTAAATCGCCTTTAGAAATGGCTAATGTTATGGCGGTCAATCAAGCTACCAAAGCTATGGATGGGTATGCAATTACTACGGATAAAGGGAAGTATATACTGAACTTAAAGCCCAATACTGCTTATAGTATCAAGTTGAGTTACCTTGGAATGCAGAATAAAGAAATAACGATTACCACTCAATCTGAAAACATGGTACAAAATATTACTATGGAATCTGGCGGAATTGAATTAGACGGTGTCGAAATTGTGCGAGAGATGCCCGTTTCTATAAAAGGGGATACGATTGTATATAATGCGGATTCATTTAAAACAGGTGAAGAGCGAAAATTAGAAGATGTATTCAAAAAATTGCCAGGATTTGAGGTTATGGCAGACGGACAAGTTCAAGTGGAGGGTAAAAAAGTGGCTAAACTATTTGTAAATGGAAAACCATTTATGGAAGGAGATACAAAATTAGGATCAAAAAACATACCCTCAGATGCGGTTGATAAAATTCAAGTGATGCGTAATTTCAATGAGGTTTCTCAGATGAAAGGACTGGAGAACAACAATGATGACATTGCGCTAAACATCAAACTTAAAAAAGGAAAAGATAAGTTTTGGTTTGGCGATGTCAGTGGTGGTTTAGCAAATGATAAAGGGTATATTTTTAATCCTAAATTATTCTATTATTCACCTAAAACAAGCATCAACTCCATCGTCAATTTAAATAATATTGGGGAAGTTTCTTTGACCTCTGCTGATTTTTTTAGGATAAGCGGTGGTGCCAGGAATACAATTGGTAAAAGCGGCACTACGTTGAACTTAAATCGAAATTTCTTCGGGCTTTCTGGTGGCGATAATGTTGCTAAAGCCAGTGATAAATTTGGAACGCTAAATGTAAATCATTCTGTTTCTAAAAAATGGACCTTAACTGGTTTTGCAGCCTACTCTTCGACGTTTAATCAGTCGATAACGAACTCCGATCGCGGTATTTTTGAGCCTAACACAACAAATATAGCAACGCTAGAAAACAGAAAAAATAGAACCGACTCTAGAAACAATGCTTTCATTTCTAAATTGGGTTCGAAGTACAAAGCAAATGATAATTTTCAGTTGGATTACGATGTTTTTTTTAGAAAAAATGATCAGCAAGACATAGACAATAGTCAAAGTAATTTCAGTTCTACTTCCAATGGAACAGTTTTCAACAGTTCTAATACCGTAGTTGCGTTCCAAAAGCAAGCGCCAGCTTCGTTCAATCAGAGTCTGAATTTATTTTATACGCAAAACCCAAAAAGTACTTGGGTGATTGAGGTGCAACATCAATATGAGGATGAAGATCCATTTTACAATCCGCAGCTTTCTGTTAATCCATATCAAAATAGCACTTCGCAAAATCCAAACGATCCAAGTGCCGTTTTTGTCAATGAAAACAGTTTAAATATAGAGCAGTCTCGATTTGTTAAAACCAATAAAGTAGATGCGAAAGTGGATTACTTTTATCAAATTTCTAATAAAAGTATTTTAAATGTTACTGTAGGCAATACAAATGCATTTCAAACGTATGATTCGAGTATTTTGCAAATCTTACAAAACAATTCGGTTAATCCTGTTGAACAAGAAGCCTACAATAATAAGGTTAAGTATTCTTTTAATGATGTTTTTTTAGGAGTGCATTACAAGTTTATAAAAGGTAAGTTTACCTTTAATCCTGGGTTTTCTGTTCATCAATACAATACAAATAACCAACAATTCAACAATCCTTTTCAATTGAATTTTAGTCGGTTTCTACCCGATATGTTTGCCCGCTGGGATTTAAAAAAATCTGAAAACGTAACCTACAATTTTAATGTAGCAAACAGATTTAACGATGTGAATTCACTTATTGAGGGCTATATTTTTACTAATTTTAATAGTATCTCCAGAGGGAATGCACAGCTAGAAAACTCGTTAGTTACCAGCCATAGATTGAATTACTCGAAGTACAATTTGTATAATTTCACAACTATTTTTGGAAGTGTTGGGTACACTACCACAAAAAATCCGGTAGTAAACGGAATAGCGTTCCAAAGTATTTATTCTACTTCAGACCGCTTAAATCTAGATGCAGAAAATGAAAGTTTAAATGGTAATTTATTTTACTCCAAAAGTTTTCAAAAATATTACAAAGTAACGGGTGGTGTAAACGCAAGTTGGAACAAAAATTTTGTCTTAAATAGGAGAATAGTAAGTGGGAATACGCAGGAATTTATTCAAGGTATTGAAAATGTGAACCATGGCTATAATCTAGCTTTAGCCACACAATTTAAAAAATATCCAAATATTGATTTAGGGTATAGAATTAATTTTTCTGAGCAAGCGGCAAACAGTTTTACTACGCAAACGCCAACAGTAAAATTGAATTATTATTTTTTGAATGGGTTGAATATCAATTGGGATTATTCGTTTAATCGCTTTAAAAATGAAACTAGTGGTATTGCTAATAATTTTGAAATTATGACTGCGAGTTTAAATTATATCAAAAAAGACTCTAAGTTTGAGTACAGAATTCAGGCAAACAATCTTTTGAATACAAAGTCAAGATTGAATAATACGTTCAGCGTGAATGGCTTCAATGCAAATGAAACTATTATTTTACCACGATTTGTAACTTTTATTTTGAAGTATAATATCTAATAAAAACAAAAAGGAGATTTTGATTGAACAAAATCTCCTTTTTTATTTTAGTCTGCATTGAATTACAATCCAAATGCAGTTTTCACTTGGTCAACAAAATCTAGTTTCTCCCATGTAAACAAGTCTACAGTCACTGTTTTTGACAAACCGCCTGGGGCAGTAAATGTTTTAGTCACCGTTTCCGGAGTACGACCCATGTGCCCGTAAGCAGCAGTTTCGCTATAGATAGGGTTTCTTAATTTTAAACGTTGTTCTATAAAGTAAGGTCGCATGTCAAAAATGGCTTCTACTTTTTTAGCAATTTCTCCATTGGTCAAGTTTACTTTTGAAGTTCCATACGTATCAATAAAAATACCCATAGGTTTTGCTACACCAATCGCATAAGACACTTGTACTAAAATTTCATCAGCTACACCGGCAGCGACTAGGTTTTTAGCAATATGACGTGTAGCATACGCCGCACTTCTATCTACTTTACTCGGATCTTTTCCAGAAAAAGCGCCACCACCGTGAGCTCCTTTTCCGCCATACGTATCAACAATTATTTTTCTTCCCGTTAATCCAGTATCTCCGTGTGGTCCACCAATAACAAATTTCCCAGTTGGGTTAATGTGGTATTGAATCGCATCATTAAATAAATGCGCGTGTGCCGGATTTTTAGCTATGATTCTTGGAATCAATATTTCAACGAGATCTTTTTTAATTTTAGCCAGCATGGTAGCTTCTTCATCAAAATCATCATGTTGTGTAGAAATTACGATCGCATCAATACGTGTAGGTTTATTGTCATCGCTGTATTCTAATGTTACTTGAGACTTAGCATCTGGACGTAAATACTTAATTTCGTTATTTTCGCGTCTTAAAACTGCTAATTCCTGTAGTAATTTATGAGATAAATCAAGTGCCAATGGCATATAATTTTCGGTTTCATTCGTTGCGTAACCAAACATCATTCCTTGATCTCCTGCGCCTTGCTCTTCAGGATTGGATCTCTCCACACCTTGATTGATATCAGCGGACTGTTCATGAATAGCCGACAGGATTCCACAGGAATTAGCTTCAAACATGTATTCACTTTTGGTGTAACCAATCTTTCTAATTACTTCACGAGCGATATGTTGTACGTCTAAATAGGTGTTTGATTTTACTTCACCCGCCAAAATTACTTGACCAGTTGTTACTAAAGTTTCGCAAGCTACTTTTGAATCGGCATCAAATGCCAAAAAATTATCAATTAATGCGTCTGAAATTTGATCTGCAATTTTGTCTGGATGTCCTTCGCTTACAGATTCTGACGTAAATAAATAGGCCATAATAATTATTATTTTAAAATTAAGCGAGGAAAAATAATTGCTGAAAAGGACTAAAGGAGCGTTTCTGCTTTAGCATTTTTTCTACTGAAAAATGTTCAGTATTCACAATGAATTGATTTCATTATGAAGAGGTTGCAATCAGTTCAAATTTTTCCTCTTGTATTCGGGTGCAAAGGTATGAAACCATTTTGAATTGCAAATTAATCTTTTGTTTTTTTTAAGCGAATGAATTGTATTTTAAATTATCCTAGTTAATCCATAGGAAATACAATTTATATTGATTTTTATTTGGTAGATTCAAAAATAGTTTGCAAATTTGTTTCACTAAAAAGAAAAAAATGACCTTAAGTACTATCAATATGTGTTTTATGATGCCGGAAAAGTCCGCAGAGTTTACTGTTGTGTAGTTTTAAAAATTTTAAAATATATAACGAGAACCTCTGCTACTAGCAGGGGTTTTTTTGTGGTATAAAGAACGCTTTAAAAAAATCAATTATAAAAACAATAGCAACATTATAATATTAAAATCTAAACCTTATGAGCACACAAAAATTTGAAACAAACGCATTGCATGCAGGTCACGATGTATCAAAAAACGCAGGAACCAGAGCTGTTCCTATCTATCAAACAAGCTCTTATGTTTTTAATAATTCGGATCATGCCGCTAATCTTTTTGGTCTTGCGGAGCCCGGATTTATTTACACAAGATTAAACAATCCTACAAATGATATTCTGGAACAGCGCTTAGCCATCCTAGAAGGTGGAATTGGTGCAGTGGTAACGGCCTCTGGAACTGCAGCCATTTCCACTACATTATTAGTACTGTTAAAAGCTGGAGATCACATCGTAGCTTCAAATAGTTTGTATGGCGGCACCTATAATTTATTAAAAGTTACGTTGCCTAGATTAGGCATTACCACCACATTTGTTGATCCATCTGATCCAGCTAATTTTAAAAATGCTGTTCAAGAAAATACCAGAGCAATTTTTGTGGAATCTTTGGGAAATCCAAAATTGGATGTTTTGGATTTGAAAGCTATTTCGGTTGAGGCCCAAGCAGCCAAAGTGCCATTTATTGTAGATAATACCGTTGCTTCTCCATACTTATTAAATCCCATCCAATACGGAGCTGATATTGTTATTCATTCTCTGACAAAATACATTACTGGAAACGGAACTTCGCTTGGAGGAGTGGTCATTGATGCAGGAAATTTTGATTGGACCAATGGGAAATTTCCGGAATTCACAGAACCCTCTGCCGGATATCATGGATTGGTATATCATGAAGCCCTAGGAAATGCCGCATTTATTGCTAAAGTTCGTATTGAAGGATTGCGTGATTATGGCGCTGCTTTGAGTCCGTTTAATGCATTCCAAATCATTCAAGGATTAGAAACGTTACCAATCCGAATTCAAAGACATAGTGAAAATGCTTTGGCTTTAGCACAGTGGTTAGAAAGTCAGGAAGAGGTTGCATGGGTAAATTATCCAGGATTGATATCCAATAAATATTATGCTTTAGGTCAGCGTTATTTGCCAAAAGGACAAAGTGGCATAGTGACTTTTGGTTTGCATGGAGGATTTGAAGCTGCTAAAAAAGTAGCCGATGAAACCAAGCTGTTCTCGCTTTTGGCCAACATTGGAGATACTAAATCATTGATTATTCATCCAGCTAGCACCACGCATCAGCAATTATCCGCAGAAGAGCAAATTGCAACAGGAGTTTCTAAAGATTTAATCAGACTCTCTGTTGGTTTAGAGGATGTTGAAGATTTGAAAACAGATTTAAGAGTCGTTTTTGAAAGTATAAAAAAAGGACAATTGGCTTAAGTGTTGCTTTTTATCTACTAAAAAACCGAGTAGAAATAAAGACAGTCTAAAACAGAATATTTTAATGCATTTTATTTGGAAATCTAAAAAATAATTTGCATATTTGATTTTTAAAATTAAAAAAATGAGATTTGATATTTGTAATACGTTCAAAGTCGCAAAGGATAACTCCTATGGGTCGCTTATTGCATAATTTTTAAATCAAATTATATAGCAAAAGCTTCCCAGATAACGGGAAGCTTTTTTTTTGAATACTAAGAGACTAAATTTTACAGAAATAAAAGTATAAATGAACAAGTTGAAATTTCAGCATGCAAATAAATTGACAGTCAATAAGATGAAAATGGTCCAAGCTATGCTGTTTCTTTATGTGTGTTGATTCCAAAAGTATAAGTTTATAACACAACTTAAAACCCTTTTGGATATGGATCTAAAAGGGTTTTTTGTTTCTGAATTTAATTTTAAAAATAAGTAGCGATCATATATGATTTTAATAACCTAACACCTAAAATTATGAGTACAACTAAGTATTTTCCGAAAACTTTTGAATTATTAAAAAGGATTGACATAAGGGGTAAAAAAAAGAAGGAGAACCTTTCTAAAAACGAATTGATTCATCCTAGATTTGAAATTTCAAAGAACGATCCTCTGGCGCAAAAGTCCGTGCCCAACTCACTGCTTTTTCTAATGTATTCACAAGAGAATGAGGCGCTTTTTATTTAAGAAATCGGAATTTATTTTCGGTTTTGAGATATTCAAGAGAACGTTCAAAATTGTTGTTTTGGCGGGGTAGGAAATGGTTTTGTTTGGTGATGCCTCGTCAAAATAGCAATCAGATTTTTTTGATTTTAAAGTTTTTATTGCAACAGATAAAAAAAAATCGATTGTTAACAAAAATTTGGTTGTTAACAAAAATTGTGCTTAATTTGCATTTATAAGTTCATAAACGTATTGAAATGTTATAAAGAAAGGCAGAGGGATTAGACCCGATGAAGCCTTAGCAACCCTTCGATTTATCGAAGAAGGTGCTGCATTCTACCACGCTCATCGTGGGAAGATAACACTAAGAATTTGTCTAGATATCGCCTAGCTTTCTTTCTAATATTTCCAGACACAGATCAAAAATCATAAAAGATTTGAAATTGGAAAATAAACCAACATCAATTACCATACAAAATTTCACCACCGAAAGTGGCGCTTTTTATGCTTCCCTAAACTTAAGTTTTCAAGTTTTTGGACGAGCTTTGCATACCGCTCCGCTAGTTTTGGTCAATCATGCTTTAACAGGAAATTCTCAAGTAATTGGGGAGAATGGTTGGTGGAATGATTTAATTGGAGAAAACAAAACAATAAACACGGCTGACTACACGGTCCTTGCATTTAACATTCCTGGAAATGGTTTCGATGGTTGTGTTATTGAAAAACACTTAAATTTTAATGCCAGAGATATTGCCAGAATTTTTATTGAAGGTATTCAATTTCTTAAAATCAAACAGCTGTACGCTATTATTGGGGGCTCAGTTGGTGGCGGAATTGCTTGGGAAATGACAGCCTTGGAACCAAAAATCACTCAACATTTAATTGCCATTGCAACAGATTGGAAAGCAACGGATTGGTTGATTGCTAATTGCTTTTTACAAGAGCAAATTTTACACAACTCTTCACGACCTATCGAAGATGCTCGAATTCACGCGATGCTGTGTTACCGAACTCCCGAATCATTTGCTGCTAAATTCCAGAGAAGTACGCATCAGGAATTGGCTATTTTTAATGTAGAAAGCTGGTTGCTACATCATGGGAAAAAATTGCAGAAACGCTTTCAGCTTTCGTCTTACAAAATGATGAATCAGTTGTTGAAGACAATAGATATTACTAGAAACAGTAACTCATTTGACGCTTTAGCGGCAAAAATCGAAGCCGATATTCATATTATAGGAATAAATTCAGACTTGTTTTTTACAGCAAGTGAAAATGAAGCCACTTACGAGCAATTAAAAAAACTCAAAAATAAAGTCACTTACCAAGAAATTGTCTCTATTCATGGACACGATGCTTTTTTGATAGAATACAAACAATTAGACAATTTGCTGAAGGATATATTCTAAGCCAAAAAAATACAACAAAATGAAAATATTAAAATTTGGGGGTAAATCTTTGTCGAATGGAGACGGATTAAATAAAGTCGTTGCTATTATTACCGGTAAAGTAGATCAAGGAGAAGAAATAGCAATTGTGGTTTCAGCAAGAGGAAACGCCACAGATGAACTCGAAGAGATTTTAAGTACAGCCTCAAAAAATATAAATTACAAGTCGCTTTTTGAAGACTTCAAAAAATACCAACAAGCGGAATATGAGGATGTCGATTTGTCTGAAGAATTCAATATTTTAGAAAAATTATTTGAAGGCGTTAGTCTAACTGGCGACTACAGTAACAAAATAAAAGACCAAGTAGTATCAAAAGGAGAATTGCTTTCGGCTAAATTGCTAACAGCTATTTTAGTTAAAAAAGGAATAAATGCTCGCTTTGCAGATAGTAGAGAATTAATAAAGACCGATTCAAAATTTGGAAATGCACAACCTTTAGAACAACTTTCAAAGAAAAATGTGATTGGGTATTTCAAACAAAATAACGGTACGACGGTCAATATCATTACGGGGTTTATTGGGTCAAATACCAATAATGATGCGACTACTCTTGGAAGAAATGGAAGTAATTATACCGCTTCCTTAATTGCAAATTATCTAAATGCAGATGAATTGCAAAATTATACACATGTTGACGGCATTTACACGGCCAACCCTGATTTAGTTCTTGATGCCAAGAAAATCGATCATTTGTCTTTTAATGAAGCGAATGAAATTGCCACTTTTGGTGCAACCATTCTGCATGCAAAAACGATTATTCCACTTCTAGAAAAAAACATCCCGCTTCGCATTTTAAATACGTTCAACCATGAGAACAAGGGAACATTAATCACTTCCAACAATAATAAAGAAGGAATTAAAACACTTTCGGTTTTAGAAAACGTGGCATTAGTAAACTTGGAAGGCAGAGGTTTACTGGGTAAAACCGGTGTTGATGCCCGTATTTTTAGAGTGATGGGCGACAATGATATTAGCGTTAGTATCATTTCGCAAGGTTCTTCAGAGCGCGGAATTGGTTTAGTAGTTGCCGCTGACAAAGCAACCACAGCCATGATTGAATTAGAAAAAGAATTTGAAAACGATTTCTATTCTAAGGATGTGAATAAAATCACGGTGACGGATGATGTTTCGGTTATTTCTATTATTGGCCAGGATTTGAGCACGTTTCACAAACCCTACACTGCCTTGATAAAAAATAAAATAGTCCCTATACTTTTCAATAATACGGTTACGGGTAAAAACGTGAGTTTGGTTGTTAAAAAATCACAACTGAACAAAGCCTTAAACGTGATTCATGGAGAAATTTTTGGAGTTTCAAAGAAAATCAATATTGCTATTTTTGGTCATGGGTTAGTAGGAGGTACGTTGATCAATCAAATATTAGAATCGGCAGCAGCTATCGAAAAACGAAAAGGCATTAAGTTGAATGTTTTTGCTATTGCCAATTCAAGTAACGTGCTTTTAAACAAAAATGGTGTTACGCCAAATTGGAAAAATGAAATTCAAAATAACGGTTTTTCCTATACAATAAAGGATGTGATTGCTTACGCAAATGAGCATCATCTGGAGAATTTGATTGCAATCGACAATACGGCAAGTACTGAATTTGTTGAAAATTATAGTACTTTGATAGAAAGTAGTTTTGATTTGATTTCATCCAATAAAGTAGCCAATACGTTGAGTTATAATTTTTATAAAAAATTGCGAAAAGTCCTTACTGACAATCAAAAAAGTTATCTTTATGAAACGAATGTTGGAGCAGGTTTACCGTTGATTGACACCATCAAATTGTTGCACCTTTCAGGTGAAAACATTACAAAAATTAAAGGCGTTTTCTCCGGAACTTTGAGTTATTTATTTAATAATTTCTCTGCTAAGGATGCCCCATTTAGTGAAATATTGAAAGAAGCAATCGACAACGGTTACACCGAACCAGACCCAAGAGAAGATTTGTGTGGGAATGATGTGGGTCGGAAATTATTGATTCTAGCCCGGGAATTAGACTTGCAAAATGAATTTGAAGAAATTGACATTCAAAATTTGATACCTGAACATTTACGTGAAGGAGAAGTTTCGGATTTTCTAAATAAATTGACGGAATTTGATTCCATTTATGCCAAAATAAAAGCAGATCAAAAACCAAATCACGTCTTGCGATACATTGGTGAATTGTCAGGTGATTTACAAAACGACAAAGGAAATCTAGAAGTGAAATTAGTTTCTGTGCCATCAGATACGGCGTTAGGCGGATTGAAAGGTTCTGATTCTTTCTTCGAAATTTACACAGAATCGTACGGAGACCGACCAATTGTAATTCAAGGCGCAGGCGCAGGATCCGCAGTAACAGCAAGAGGCGTTTTTGGAGATATTTTGAGATTGTCTGATAAAGGGTAAAAGCCCCCTTACCCCCGAAGGGTGAATAAATAATTTATGATTGCAGATTATTGATTTAAGATATATAATAGTAAAATCCGCGTTTGAATATCAGTTTCATCCGTGTTCCATAAAAGATAAAGTAATGAAAATAACACTAAACAGAGTAAACGACAACTTCCATTTCGAATTAAAAAACGAAAGAGGACATCTAGTTAACGTAGATAGCCGACCAGAATTTGGTGGAAACGATATGGGCGCAAGTCCAATGGAATTAGTATTGATGGGTGTTGCGGGGTGCAGCGCTATTGATATGATTTCAATTTTGAAAAAACAACGTCAGGAAATCACTTCTTTCAAAGCTGAGGTTGAGGGTGAGCGTGTACAAGTCGGAGAAGCAAAACCTTTTAAAGATATTCACGTGGTATTTTACTTAGAAGGCGAGATTAAAGAAGACAAAGCGGCAAAAGCAGCCCAACTTTCTTTTGAAAAGTATTGCTCGGTTTCTAAAACATTAGAACCAACTGCAACAATACATTACAAGGTAGTTTTGAATCATGTTGAATTAGCGAAAATTTAATATAATTCGGTTTAGCATTTAAATAAAAAAGATCCTATTATTTTGTGAATCTCTGAGTTTTCTTAATGAATCTCTAAGAAACACTACTAAAAATTAGCAGAATGAACGAACAAGAATTTGGTTTTGAAACCCAAGCCATCCGCACCCAATTAGAAAGAACACAATTTCAGGAGCATTCTGTTCCATTGTATTTGTCCTCCAGTTTTGTTTTTGAAGATGCCGAAGACATGCGCGCTTCATTTACCGAAGAGAAAGAACGAAATATTTACAGTCGTTTTAGCAATCCCAATACAACCGAGTTTGTAGAGAAAATTTGCAAAATGGAAGGCGCCAAAGCGGGATATGCTTTTGCAACCGGAATGGCAGCCGTGTATTCTACTTTTGCAGCTTTGCTAAATGCTGGCGATCACATCGTTTCTGCAAGCAGTGTTTTTGGTTCTACACATGCGTTATTTATGACGTATTTTTCAAAATGGAATATTCAAACTTCGTATTTTGATATTAACAAGCCAGAAACGAT
The DNA here is from genome assembly GCF_900143245.1 of Flavobacterium fryxellicola. GTDB lineage: Bacteria > Bacteroidota > Bacteroidia > Flavobacteriales > Flavobacteriaceae > Flavobacterium > Flavobacterium fryxellicola. Next base: position 56,638 of record NZ_FRDK01000001.1, on the reverse strand, counting down.
TGAACGTTTTATTAAACCAAATACAAAAATTCTTTACGCAGAATCCCCTACGAATCCAGCGGTTGACATTATCGATTTGGAGTTGTTAGGAACTATTGCTAAAAAGCACAATTTAATCTTGATTATTGACAATTGTTTTGCAACGCCTTATATCCAGCAACCTATCAAATGGGGAGCCGATTTGGTGATCCATTCTGCCACTAAATTAATTGATGGACAAGGACGCGTTTTGGGTGGAGTAACCGTTGGAAATGAAGATTTAATTCGCCAAATCTATTTGTTTGCAAGAAATACTGGACCTGCTTTATCTCCTTTTAATGCTTGGGTTTTATCCAAAAGTTTAGAGACGTTGGCAGTTCGTGTTGAGAAGCATTGCGAAAATGCATTGATAGTAGCCGAATTTTTAGAAAAAAATCCGAATGTGAACAGCGTAAAATATCCATTCTTGAAATCTCATCCAAAATATGAAGTAGCCAAAAAGCAAATGCTACTAGGCGGTAATATTATTGCTTTTGAAATCAAAGGTGGACTACAAGCAGGAAGAGCATTTTTGGATAAAATAAAACTCTGTTCCCTTTCTGCAAATATTGGAGATACCAGAACTATTGTCACGCATCCAGCCTCAACCACGCACAGTAAATTATCAGTGGATGAACGTTTAGCGGTAAGTATTACAGACGGTTTAGTCCGTGTTTCAGTAGGATTGGAAACCGTGAAAGATGTTATTACCGATTTAGATCAGGCGCTTTCGTAGATTTTAGGTTTGGGATTAACGATTATAGATTGTAGATTTGGTTCTAAGAATTGAAAAATCGTTAATTTTCATTCAAAAATCATAAATCTATTTAAATGCTCTCCAAAAAAACAAAATACGGAATAAAAGCGTTGACTTTTTTGGCACGCCAAGAAGATCAAACTCCTGTTGCAATTGCTGATATTGCGAAAAGTGAAAATATATCGGTTAAGTTTTTAGAAAGTATTTTATTGCTTTTGCGTCATTCTGGATTTTTGGGTGCCAAAAAAGGAAAAGGTGGAGGCTATTACTTGATAAAAGAGCCAAAGGATATTAATATGGCACACGTCTATCGTATTCTTGAAGGACCAATCGCACTACTTCCATGTGCCAGCCACAATTTTTATGAGCCTTGTGCCGACTGCTCCGATGAGGCGACGTGCGCGGTGCGTAAGCTCATGACAGAAGTGCGTGATAATACACTCTTAATATTGGAAAACAATACGCTGGCGGACATTGCTTTTTAGATAAATATCACAAAATAAATTTTGTAGTTAAGTTTAAATCTTTACTTTTGCAATATAATCTACTATTCCGATGGGGTAATAGATTTGAATAATAAAAAACAGTTGAATTTAAGAAGCATGAGCAAAGAAGTGAAAGAGAATAATGGTGCCTTAAAAATCGAAACACCCTTTAAAGAGCGTCTGTGGGTTGTGATTCCGGTAGTTTTATTAGTTGGATTAATTGCTACATTGGTTTATAATCATCATGCTGAATTTTCTTGGAATGGATTTATTGCTGGATTCGATACAGAATTTTTAATCTTTTTCTGTATTGGTGTTTTTGCACAATTAGTTGACGGGACATTAGGAATGGGTTATGGAGCGACTTCCACTTCTTTTTTATTAGCGTACGGCGTTCCGCCTGTGGTAAGCAGCACGGGAGTTCATGTTGCCGAAATGTTTACTACGGGAGTATCGGCTATTTCGCATCATAAATTTGGAAATATCAATAAAAAATTAGTAAGACACTTGCTGATACCAGGTGTTTTAGGGTCAATCACTGGAGCCTATTTATTGTCAGATGTGATTGATGGGGATGTGATTAAGCCATTTATTGCTGTTTACATGATTGGATTGGCTTGTATCATTATTAGAAAAGCAATGCAAAAAAATATTATAAAAAAGAAAACCAAACGTTTGGGTATTTTGGCCTCTTTTGGGGGATTTATGGATGCTGTGGGCGGAGGCGGTTGGGGTCCAATTGTGACTTCAACCTTATTAGGACGAGGCAGAAATCCGAGATACACTATCGGATCTGTGAATGCCGCTGAATTTGCCGTTTCATTCGCTAGCGGAATCACTTTCATGATTTTTGGGGGAATTGAAGGATGGCAAGTGATAATAGGATTGATATTAGGAGGCGTGATAGCGGCGCCAATAGCGGCTTTGTTAGTCAACAAAATCAAAAGACAACCCATGATGATTTTGGTTGGAATTTTAATTATTGTTTTGAGTTTACGAACATTATCTAAATTATTATAATGAGTATAGCAAGTATAAAGGCTCTGCTAAATACAACTGCAACTTTTTCTTTGAAAGAAACACTTGCTTTTTTAGCGAATGAGTATAAAGATAAAGTAGTTTTTTCTACTTCTTTTGGGCAGGAAGATCAGGTGATTACGGCTATAATTGCGGAGCAAAATTTGCCAATTAGCATTTTTACATTAGATACAGGAAGGTTGTTTGAAGAAACCTATGCTGTTTTTCATCAGACATTGAAAAAGTATAAAATAGACATTAAAACCTATTTTCCAGAAGCAACCGCAGTAGAAGAATTAGTAAATCAAAAAGGTCCAAACAGTTTTTACGAATCCGTGGAGAATAGAAAAGAATGCTGTTTCATTCGAAAAGTAGCACCATTGACTAAAGCTTTGAATGGAAATTCAATTTGGATTACAGGATTACGAGCAGAACAATCTCAAAACAGAAACGATTTAGCTCTTTTTGAATACGATGCTCATTTTGAAATAATCAAATTCAACCCTTTGTTAAAATGGACATTGAAAGAAGTAGAAGATTATTTAGAAACGAACAATGTACCGCAAAACGCATTGCATAAAAAAAGATTTGTTAGTATCGGTTGCGCGCCTTGTACCAGAGCAATTGCTGACGACGAAGATATTAGAGCGGGCAGATGGTGGTGGGAATCCAGTCATAAGGAATGCGGATTGCATCAGAAGTAATTATAAATTATAAATGGTTGTTGGAATCTTTAAATTTTTCAATCCTTTAAATCTTTAAATAAAAAAAATGAGTTCAATAGTAAAAACAAACGCTTTAGAAAGCGAAGCGATATACATATTTAGAGAGGTAATATGTCAATTTGATAAACCCGTATTGCTTTTTTCTGGTGGAAAAGATTCGATTACTTTGGTGCGCTTAGCGCAAAAAGCTTTTTTCCCAGCTAAAATTCCGTTTCCGTTGTTGCACGTAGACACGGGGCATAATTTCCCAGAAACGATTGAATTTAGAGACCGATTGGTAAAAGAATTAGGATTGGAATTAATCGTTCGTAATGTACAAGACGCTATTGATGAAGGAAAAGTAGTAGAAGAATCAGGGAAATATTCGAGTAGAAATAGTTTGCAAACCACAACACTTTTAGATGCTATTGAAGAATTTAAATTTGATGCTTGTATAGGTGGTGCGCGTCGCGATGAGGAAAAAGCAAGAGCCAAAGAACGTATTTTCTCAGTACGTGATGATTTCGGGCAATGGGATGAAAAAAACCAACGTCCCGAATTATTTGATATTTTGAACGGTAAAATTGAAAATGGTCAAAACGTTCGTGTTTTTCCTATTTCAAATTGGACCGAGTTAGATGTTTGGAGCTACATCGAACAAGAAAAAATTGAAATTCCATCCATTTACTTTTCACACAAACGTAAAGTTTTCTTGAGAGATGGAATGATTTGGTCTCATTCTCCATTTGTTTACCAAGAAGAAAATGAAGAAATCGAGGAACGCATCGTTCGTTTTAGAACCGTTGGTGATATGAGTTGCACAGCGGCGGTTGATTCGTATGCAGCGACAATTGCAGAAGTTGTCGGTGAAATTAGAACCTCAACTATTTCCGAAAGAGGTGCCAGAATTGATGATAAACGTTCTGAAGCTGCTATGGAAAAAAGAAAACAACAAGGATATTTTTAAGGAGTAAGACATAAAAAGTAAGTTATTGAACTTACGATCTTGATACTTAATACTTACGATCTTAATACTTATAAATAATATGGAAGTTTTAAAAATAGCAACAGCAGGAAGTGTAGATGACGGAAAGAGTACCTTAATTGGCAGATTATTGTACGATACACAATCGTTGACGACAGATAAATTAGAAGCAATAGAAAAAAGCAGCAAACAAAAAGGATATGATTATCTTGATTTTTCATTGGCAACGGATGGTTTGGTTGCTGAAAGAGAACAAGGAATCACCATTGATGTGGCGCATATTTATTTTTCGACAGCCAAGAAAAGTTACATTATTGCAGATACTCCAGGGCATGTCGAGTACACACGAAATATGGTTACGGGAGCTTCGACTTCGCAGGTTTCCATTATTTTGATTGATGCTCGTAAAGGAGTAATTGAGCAAACGTACCGTCACTTTTTTATCAATAATTTATTGAGAGTAAAAGAAGTGATTGTTGCGGTCAATAAAATGGATTTAGTGGATTATTCTGAGGAAGTCTACAATAAAATTAAAGAGGATTTTCAAGCTTTAAATGCTAAAAGTACTTTCAAAGAACAAACGGTAAGCTATATTCCTTTAAGCGCGATCAATGGCGGAAATGTGGTTGATAAATCGGACAATATGCCTTGGTATACCGGACAAACCGTATTGGAACATCTGGAAGCTTTAGAACCTGAAGATGTTGATGAAAAAGGAAAGGCGCGTTTTCCAGTTCAAACAGTTATTAGACCAAAAACCGAAGAATACCATGATTTTAGAGGATACGCTGGAAAGTTATACGGTAACAATATAAAAGTAGGGGATGCAGTAACTGTGTTGCCTTCTTTGACAGAATCTACAGTTACGAAAATTCACTTTTTCGACAAGCAATTTGATGAAGCATCAGCGGGTTCTTCGATTACTATTGAATTAGAAAATGATATCAATGTAACACGTGGCGATATGATTGTAAAATCAGCTGAATTGCCTAAAGTTGAAAAAGAAATCAATACCACAGTGTGTTGGATGGACAGTAAAAAACTAGTTCCTGGTGCAAAATATTTTGTACAACACAATACAAATCGTGTTTTGGCTAAAATTGAAAGTGTGAAAAACGTAATTGCTACTGATTATTCGGGTTCAACACCAGCAACTCAATTGGCAATTAATGAAATAGGAGAAGTAAATATTAAATTGAGTAAAGCCATATATTTTGATGCCTACAATGACAATAAATCAAACGGTGCTTTTATCTTAATCGATATTGCAACGAATACAACAGCAGGAGTTGGTTTTATAAAAGCCTCCTAGCCCCCGAAAGGGAGAACAAGAAAATAGTATAAAAAGTCGAATCAAGCGCTTCAGTGGCTCCTCCTCTTTCGGAGGGGGGCGATGGGAGGAAAATAATAACACAGTATGGAAAGTTTTAGAACCGAAATAGAAGATCCGATTGTCCAAAAAGACATTATCGATTTAGAGCGAAAAATAGCATTATTCCGTGATGGAAAAATTGACGATGAGCGTTTTCGTAGCCTGCGTTTGGCTCGCGGAGTTTATGGTCAGCGTCAGGAAGGTGTGCAAATGATTCGTATCAAATTGCCTTTTGGTAAGGTGACAAGCGAACAATTAGTGCGTATTTCAAAAGTTTCTGACGAGTATTCAACAGGGCGTTTGCACATTACAACGCGTCAGGATATTCAAATTCATTATGTAAGTTTGGATAGAACTCCACAACTCTGGGCTGAATTAGAGAAAGATGATGTGACATTGAGAGAAGCATGTGGAAATACCGTTAGAAATATTACGGCTAGTGAAACCGCGGGAATTGATGTGGACGAACCGTTTGATGTTTCGCCGTACGCACACGCTTTGTTTCAGTTTTTCTTAAGAAATCCCGTTTGTCAAGAAATGGGACGTAAGTTTAAAATTTCATTCTCTTCATCGGATAAAGATACGGCGCTAAGTTATATTCATGATTTAGGATTTATTCCAAAAATTGTAAATGGGGAAAAAGGATTCAAAGTAATGCTTGGAGGTGGATTAGGTTCGCAACCAAGTCATGCCGAATTATTATCGGAGTTTATTCCGGTAAACCAAATTATTCCAACAACAGAGGGTGTTTTGCGAATATTTGACCGTTTTGGAGAAAGAGCCAAACGATTAAAAGCTCGTATGAAATTCTTAATCAAAGATATTGGTAGAGAGGAGTTTTTAGCATTGGTGGAAGAAGAGAAAAAAGCCTTATCGCATCAAGTGGTTGAAATTGACACTACAGATTTTGATGGATCAATTCCAGAACCGTTATTGAAAGCCCCAAAAGTGATACTTGAAGATCGCGTTGCTTTCGAAAAATGGAAAAAAACAAATGTAATTTTTCAGAAACAAAACGGTTACGTAGCGATTGGAATTAAAGTTTTGTTAGGGGATTTTTACACTGATAAAGCAAGGTTATTGGCTGAATTAATTAAGAATTATGGAGCTAACGAATTGCGTTTTACGTTGCGTCAAGATATTTTAATCCGCAATGTGAAAGAGGAGAATCTCGAATTTTTCTATCAAGAATTAGCCAAACTTGCCTATGTAGCCATAGGATATGATAGTACAGCGGATATTACTGCTTGTCCGGGTACAGATACTTGTAATCTTGGAATTGCGAGCAGCACCGGAATTGCAGTAGAACTAGAAAGAGTATTAGCAGCAGAATATCCACAATACAGCAACAATCGTGAAATCACTATAAAAATTAGTGGTTGTATGAATGCTTGTGGACAACACAATATGGCCGAAATTGGTTTTCAAGGAATGTCGATCAATTCCGGGAAATTAGTCGCGCCAGCACTTCAAGTTTTATTGGGTGGTGGAAATTTAGGAAACGGATCAGGACGTTTTTCTGACAAAGTGATCAAAATCCCAAGTCGAAGAGGACCCGACGCATTGCGCTTTATCTTAAATGATTTTCACGCTAATGCAAACGGATTATCATTCCTTCATTATTATGATGACAAAGGCGAGAAATACTTCTATGAAATGTTGAAACCCTTAGCCGACTTAACTAATCTTACCGAAGCTGATTTTGTAGATTGGGGAAATGCAGATAATTATGTAAAAGCAGTTGGTGTAGGAGAATGTGCGGGAGTTGTGATTGATTTAGTTGCCACGCTTCTATTGGAAGCCAAAGATAAGTTGACTTTTGCAAGAGAAGCTTTCGAAGAACAAAAATGGTCTGACGCGATTTATCATGCGTACGCCGGTTTTGTTAATGGATCCAAAGCCTTATTGCTTTCAGAAAACCAAAAAACAAATCATCAAGCGGGTATAGTAGACTTATTTGATACTGTTTTTGTAGAAACAAATAAAATTCCGTTGCAATCGACTTTAAAAGCTTTAGTATTTCAAATTAAAGAGAACGAACCATCTGAAGCATTTGCTAAAAAATACATCCAAGAAGCAACTACTTTTTTTGACACAATAGAAACTTTCAGAACCAAAGACCTACAAGATGAAAAATAAAATAGAACCGCAAGTAACGCTGGTAGGTGCTGGTCCTGGAGATCCGGATTTACTGACGATTAAAGGGGCGAAGGCTTTGGCAGAAGCAAATGTTGTTTTGTATGATGCCCTGGCAAATGAAGAACTATTGTCTTATGCTCCCAAAAAAGCGTTGAAAATATTTGTCGGAAAAAGGAAAGGCTGTCATCAATATACGCAAACTGAAATAAATCAGTTGATTGTAGATAATGCACTTACGTACGGAAATGTGGTTCGGTTAAAAGGAGGCGATCCCTTTATTTTTGGCAGAGGAAGCGAAGAAATAGAATTCGTAGAAAGTTTCGGAATTCCTACATTTGTGGTTCCGGGAATTTCATCCTCGATTGCAGTTCCTGCTTCTCAGGGGATTTCGCTGACAAAAAGAGGAGTATCGGAAAGTTTTTGGGTAATTACCGGAACAACTTCAACACGAAAATTATCTGCCGATGTAGCTTTAGCAGCACAATCTACTGCAACAGTTGTGATTTTGATGGGCATGAGCAAATTAGATCAAATTGTGGCTTTGTTCCAAAAAGAATCGAAAGGAGAAATGCCCGTTGCAATTATTCAAAACGGAACAACACCTCAAGAGAAAACAGGAATTGGGACCGTTGATACCATCCAAGAAATCGTGGCTAAAAATAATTTAAGTTCTCCGGCTATAATTGTAATTGGAGAAGTAGTAGGTGATGGCAAGAAAAAAGTAGCTTTTTTCAATCAATTGAGATCTAATCACAATAAGGTACTGGTATATGGAAAGGAATGAGTTATATCCAATATTTTTAAAATTACAAAACCTCAGTACCCTTATTGTAGGTGGAGGAAATGTGGGTTTAGAAAAGTTGTCATTTCTATTAAAATCCAGTCCAAATGCAAATGTTGAGGTGGTTGCACCCCGATTTTTGCCTGAATTAGAAACCTTGGCGGCAAGCCATTCATCCGTAAAATTGACGTATAAAAAATTCAATCGCTGGATGTTACGCAAACGCCATATGGTTATCGCTTGTACTGATGATTTAAAGGTCAACAAAAGGATTTATGATTTGTGCAGAAAAAGATTCTTGATTTGTAACATTGCTGATACACCGCCATTATGTGATTATTATTTGGGCGGAATTGTAACTAAAGGCAATGTTAAAATTGCGATTTCAACCAATGGAAAATCACCTACAACGGCCAAACGATTGCGAGAGTTTTTTGAGGAAGTAATTCCAGACGATATCAATAAAATGGTTGAGAATTTAAATGAATATCGCAAAACTTTAAAGGGCAATTTTGAAGAAAAAGTACAAAAAATGAATGAGATCACAGAAGCATTAAAAATCCCCTCAGCCCGCAAAGGCGAAAGAGAAAAGGATAAGTAAAATCAAATTCTAAATTGTAATAAATCTTAATAACAACTTTCTGTTTTTTTTAAAACGGATAATTATGATATTTGTCATTAAAAAATAAAAGAAAGCATAGTTACTTTGCATCTTAACAAAGTAATTTCATCAATCTAATAATAAAACAAATTTTCACTCAGTCATCCCTCTTCTTGAAGGGTATGGTGGGGGAAGCTAATTTAAAAAAAATGATTAAAACAGACATACTTATTATAGGAGCTGGACCAACAGGTTTATTTGCCGTTTTTGAAGCAGGTTTATTGAAATTAAAATGCCACATATTAGATGCACTCCCGCAAGTGGGTGGTCAATTATCAGAATTGTATCCTAAAAAACCAATCTATGATATTCCCGGATTTCCAGAGGTTTTAGCAGGAGATTTAGTGCATAATCTGATGGAGCAAATAAAGCAATTCGAGCCTGGGTTTACACTTGGAGAACGCGCAGAAACAATTGATAAGCAAGAAGATGGAAGCTTCATTGTTACCTCTAATAAGGGAACAAAAATTCAGGCTTCGGTAGTGGCTATCGCTGGAGGACTAGGAAGTTTTGAACCTAGAAAACCACTTATTGACGGAATCAATTTTTATGAAGGGAAAGGAATTAAGTATTTTATCAAAAACCCAGAAAAATTTAGAGATAAAAGAGTCGTTATTTCAGGTGGCGGAGACTCTGCTTTAGACTGGAGTATTTTCCTTTCCAATATTGCTTCAGAAGTGACTTTGATTCACAGAAGAAATGAGTTTAGAGGAGCATTGGATTCTGTTGAAAAAGTCCAGGAATTAAAAGATGCTGGAAAAATCAGGTTGATTACACCAGCCGAAGTGGTAGGGCTCAATGGAGCGGAGCATATTGAGTCAGTTGTCCTTGATGAAAATGGGGCAAGAAGAACGATAGAAACGGATTATTTTATTCCGCTTTTTGGGCTTACACCAAAATTAGGTCCCATAGGAAACTGGGGATTAGACATTGAAAAAAATGCCATCAAAGTAAATAATTCATTGGATTATCAAACTAATATTCCAGGAATTTTCGCAATAGGAGATGTAAATACATATCCTGGAAAATTAAAATTGATTCTTTGTGGTTTCCATGAAGCTACTTTGATGTGCCAAGCAGCCTATCAAATTATCAATCCAGGTAAAAAATATGTATTGAAATATACGACAGTTTCTGGAGTAGATGGCTTTGACGGAACCCGTAAAGAAGCACCAAAAGCGGTGGTGAAAGCCATAGTTTAAATAGTTCAAATTGCGGATTACCGATTTTTTGATACATCAAAAATCAAAAATCGTTAATCATCATTCATAAATCAAAAAAATAGCGTTATTACTTGGAAGTAGTAACGCTATTTCTTTACTTTGCACTGTTCCTATATTTATTGCAAGTTATCACGAAAGGCGGAGGGAAAGACCCGATGAAACCTTAGCAACCCTTTATCTTTAAAGAAGGTGCTACATTCTACTTTATTCTGATTTTATTTCAGAACTATAAGATAGATAACACAAGAATACTGCCACAGTATTTCTCAAACCTTTTCTTGACAACCTATCGATATTATTTTTAGAGCGAATTATCAGGCCTTTTTTGCCGATGATTTTCCCGCTTTACGCTATATCTTTTTTTATAAACCCTTTCAGGGTTTAAAACCCTGAAAGGGTTTATAAAAAAAGGATATCGCTGCAATCGGGGCTAAAGAGCTGCTATATGAGAACTTTTGTAATTATTAATCAAAAGAATAAATCTCACCGCAAACTGAGGTAAATAATACAAGTTATGTCAAACATTCAAAAGGCAATCAAAGAAAGAATTCTTGTTCTCGATGGAGCAATGGGAACCATGTTGCAACGCTACAATTTTTCGGAGGAAGATTTCCGTGGCGAACGTTTCAAGGATTTTCCACATTCGTTAAAAGGAAATAATGACTTATTATCTCTGACACAGCCGCAAGCGATTCGAGCAGTTCACGCAGCCTATTTTGAAGCGGGAGCCGATATTGTGGAAACCAATACTTTTTCTGGGACAACAATAGGCATGGCTGATTACCACCTCGAAGATATTGTTTATGAACTTAATTATGAATCCGCACGAATCGCTCGCGAAGTAGCCGATGAATTCACCGCCAAAAACCCAGACAAACCTCGTTTTGTTGCTGGATCTATAGGGCCAACAAACCGCACGGCAAGTATGTCGCCGGACGTAAACGACCCAGGTTATCGAGCAGTGACGTTTGATGATTTGCGTATTGCATATAAGCAACAAGTGGAAGCCTTAATTGATGGTGGAAGTGATTTATTACTGGTTGAAACCATTTTCGACACGTTAAATGCTAAAGCAGCACTTTTTGCTATTGAAGAAGTCAAAGACGAACGCAATATTGATATTCCAATCATGGTTTCAGGAACCATTACAGATGCATCTGGAAGAACACTTTCTGGGCAAACAGTAGAAGCTTTCTTGGTTTCAGTTTCACATATTCCTTTATTGAGTGTTGGTTTTAATTGCGCCCTTGGAGCCGATTTGTTGAAGCCGTATTTGCAAACTTTGTCTCAGAATACTTCTTTCAACGTATCAGCACATCCTAATGCAGGATTGCCAAATGCTTTTGGAGAATACGATGAAACACCAGAGCAAATGCAGGCATTCATCAAAGAATATTTAGACGATAATTTAGTAAATATCATAGGCGGTTGCTGTGGAACAACGCCAGAACATATCAGGTTAATTGCTGATATCGCAAAGGAGTATAAACCAAGAGTTTCGACGGCGGTGATGTAGAATGTTGATATGACCAATATCAAAGTTTTGAACTTTGACAATTGTTTTGAAATTATTAAAATTACTCAGGCGATTGTACTGCTTGTGCCTGTAAAGAAGGATTAAACGGTTGCTTTTGTCATTCTGAGGAACGAAGAATCGAGCGTCAGCGAACAGGCGAAGCAATCGCATCATGTTGCTCACTTAACGTAGATTCTTCCTCGGTCTGAATGACAAGAATATGGGAAAACAGGGATGCGTAATCAGATTGCTTTGCTTCGTGCTTCGTTCCTCGCAATGACAATTGAAGCACAAATCGCGTGAGGGATAGTAGTGAAAAGCCCACAGACAAATGAAGCTTTGGCGGAATTTGACGAGGACTTGTAACGAATAGCCCGACCCGAAGTTGCGAGGAGGAACGACGAAGCAACTGAAGGGACACGCCCAAAAGAAGGAGAAGAAAAATAAAGATCAAATCTATTTCATTTTGAAAATGGTGTAGAATTCAAAATAAAGAAAATGGTACAAAAAGAAACTAGAAGAAACCTTGTGTTATCGGGATTAGAGCCCTTAATCATTACGCCGGATAGCGTTTTTGTAAATATTGGTGAACGAACAAATGTTACGGGTTCTAGAAAATTCCTTCGCTTAATCAAGGAAGAAAAATACGAAGAAGCACTCAGTATTGCTAAAGAACAAGTAGAAGGCGGCGCTCAAATCATCGATATTAATATGGATGAAGGAATGCTGGATGGCGAATATGCGATGACAAAATTCTTGAATTTGATTGCAGCCGAACCTGATATATCTCGAGTGCCAATTATGATTGACAGCTCTAAATGGGATATTATTGAAGCAGGTCTAAAAGTAGTGCAAGGAAAAAGTGTGGTGAATTCAATTTCGTTGAAAGAGGGAGAAGAAGCTTTTATCCATCACGCTAAACTAATCAAACGCTATGGAGCTGCGGTTATCATCATGGCTTTTGATGAAACGGGACAAGCAGATAATTACGAGCGTCGAGTAGAAATTTGCCAACGTTCGTATGCTATTTTGGTTGACAAAGTTGGTTTTCCTCCACAAGATATTATTTTCGATTTAAATGTATTTCCAGTGGCAACGGGTATGGAGGAACACCGCCTGAATGCCTTAGATTTTTTTAGAGGAACTAAATGGGTTCGTGAAAATTTACCGCATGCTCACATTAGTGGTGGTGTAAGTAATGTTTCGTTTTCGTTTAGAGGAAATGATACGGTTCGGGAGGCAATGCATTCTGTGTTTTTATACCATGCCATCCAACACGGAATGACAATGGGAATTGTGAATCCAGAAATGCTTTCTATTTATGATGAAATTCCAAAGGATTTATTAGAGCGCGTTGAAGATGTAATTCTGAACAGACGCGATGATGCAACCGAAAGATTGTTAGACTTTGCAGAAAATGTAAAAGGAGATACCAAAAGCATTGAAAAAGCAATCCAAGAATGGCGGTCGGGAACTATTCAAGAACGATTAACACATTCACTAGTAAAAGGAGTAGATGAATTTATAGAAATTGATGTTGAAGAAGCAAGATTAGCGGCAACAAAACCTATTGAAGTAATCGAAATCAACTTAATGGCTGGGATGAATGTAGTTGGTGATTTATTTGGTTCAGGAAAAATGTTTTTACCGCAAGTGGTAAAATCAGCTCGTGTAATGAAGAAAGCCGTAGCTTATTTATTGCCTTACATTGAAGCTAGTAAACAGGCGGGCGACAAGCGAGGGAATGGAAAAATTTTAATGGCAACTGTCAAAGGAGATGTACACGACATTGGAAAAAACATTGTATCGGTGGTTTTGGCGTGTAACAATTATGAGATTGTTGATCTTGGTGTAATGGTTGCTCCAGAGAAAATTATTGCGGCAGCTATAGAACACAACGTAGATATCATTGGATTAAGTGGATTAATTACGCCGTCCTTAGACGAAATGGTACACCTGGCTAAGGAATTAGATAAGCGAGGCTTGAAGATTCCAATAATGATTGGCGGTGCAACAACTTCTAGAGCACATACCGCCGTGAAAATTGCGCCTCAATATAGAGAAACAGTTATTCACGTAAACGATGCGTCGAGAGCCGTAACGGTTGCTGGAAGTTTATTGAATAAAGACAAAAAAATATATGCCAGTGATATCCGAGCAGAGTATGATGCTTTTAGAGAGACGTTCTTAAATCGTTCGCGCGATAAAAACTTCTTGACAATTGAGCAAGCTCGGAAAAACAAATTGCAATTGGATTGGGAAAACTACAACCCGATGAAGCCTAATTTTATTGGAACAAAAACCATCGAGGTTGATTTAGATGTTTTGGTTCCGTATATCGACTGGACACCGTTTTTTAGAACTTGGGAATTGTTTGGTAAATGCCCAGCTATTCTGACCGATGAAGTGGTGGGTGAACAAGCAACTTCTGTATTTGCAGATGCACAGGACATGTTAAAAGTTATTTTGAAAGAAAAGAAACTGACAGCGAAGGGAATTTATGGTATTTTTCCTGCTAACCAAGTCAATGATGATGATATTGAAATAAGCCCACTAACCCCCGAAGGGGGAACTGATTCGAAAGCACTCTTTTTGACTCTCCGTCAACAATCTCAAAAAACAAAAGGAGCGCCAAACATTGCATTGGCTGATTTCATAGCGCCAAAAGATTCTGGTAAAACAGATTATATGGGCTGTTTTTGTGTGACAACTGGTTTTGGGGTTGATGAATGGGCAGCAGAATTCGAAAAAGATTTAGACGATTACAGTTCAATTATGGTGAAGGCATTAGCAGATCGTTTTGCGGAAGCTTTCGCGGAATATTTGCACGAAAAAATCCGTAAAGAGATTTGGGGTTATGCGGCCGATGAAAATTTAAGCACGGAGGCGATGATTGAAGAAGTGTATAAAGGCATTCGTCCAGCACCAGGTTATCCTGCTTGTCCGGATCATTTAGAGAAACCTACCATTTGGAAATTGCTACATGTAGCCGAAGAAATAGGAGTGACTTTAACGGAAAGCATGGCGATGTGGCCGGCTTCTTCGGTTTCTGGATATTATTTTGGAAACCCAGAAAGTAGGTATTTTGGACTCGGAAAAATAAAAGAAGACCAAGTCATCGATTATGCGAAACGAAGAAGCGTGTCCACTGAAGTGGCGACGAAGTGGTTGAGTCCAAATATAGCAGACTAAAAAACACAGTCATAAAAAACACAGTCATTAAGTCCAAAGGACTTGACTTTCGGTTTTTGACATTCAAACTTTAAGACTTAAAATGAAAGTAACACAACATATAGAAGATGCAAGCGGAGAAACATTATTCTCCTTCGAAATTATTCCGCCTCAAAAAGGGAAAAGTATTCAGGAATTATACGACAATATTGATCCGTTAATGGAGTTCAAACCCCCATTTATAGATGTAACCACTTCTCGCGAAGAGTTTATTTATGTGGATAAAGGAAACGGTTTATTGGAAAAAAAATTAACTCGAATGCGACCAGGGACTTTGGGTATTTGTGCCTCAATTAAGCATAAGTACAATGTAGATACAGTTCCCCACGTGCTTTGCGGTGGTTTTACTCAGGAGGAAACCGAATATTTATTGGTGGATTGTCATTATTTAGGAATAGATAATGTGATGGCATTGCGCGGAGATGCTATGAAGGATGAACAGTCATTTGTTCCTAAAAAAGGGGGGAATGATTTTGCAGTTGATTTGGTTAAGCAAATTAATCAGCTCAATTGCGGAAAGTACCTGCATGATGTGATGGATGTTGATAATAAAGCTAATTTTTGCATTGGTGTTGCAGGTTATCCAGAGAAACATTTGGAATCTCCATCTTTAATTTCTGATTTGAAACGTTTGAAGGAGAAGGTTGAAGCCGGTGCTGATTATGTGGTAACCCAAATGTTTTTTGATAATGCAAAGTATTTTGAGTTTGTTGCCAAAGCCAGAGAAATGGGAATTACAGTTCCTATTATTCCAGGGATCAAACCTATTGCAGTGCAAAGACATTTACAAGTTTTGCCACAAATTTTCAGAATCGATTTGCCGGAGGATTTAATTCAAGCCGTTGATCAGTGCAAAAATAATAGTGACATCAGACAAGTGGGAATAGAATGGGCAATTCAGCAGTCCCTCGAACTTAAAGCGGCAGGCGTTCCCGTTTTGCATTATTATTCTATGGGAAAATCAGAAAATATTAAGCAAATCGCTAGTAAAGTTTTTTAGGAGCTATTTCCAGCTGTGCGCTCTATCTTTTTGATCCTGAAAAACGGATCAAAAAAGGATGCCGCTTCCATCTGGGCTAGGGATTTAGTGCTGTTAATGACGTTCGCAATTCCAAATTCTCATCATTTTGTAAGTACTCCCTCGTCGGAATGAAAAAAGGGAGCTTTTTTACCTGAGATCTTAACTGAAAGCTAAAAACGGTACACTGAGTACTTATTTTGTAATCTCCCTAAACACTGCCTCAAGATTTTTATTTTTCTGATTGAGTTGTAACGTTTTCAATCCGTTATCATGTGCAAAATCAAAAACAGCTGGACGCATGTCTTTATCGGATAGAAAAGTCAATTCCCAAGAGCAATCGTGTGTATTTTTATATGATTTTAAATGTGGAATTTTTGCAATCGCTTGTTCTTCGATTTTATAATCAAATTCTACTTCTATAATTTGTTCTTTATCGGCAGAGATTAAGTTATCCAGTTTTTTATCGGCTACAATTTTTCCGTTGTTAATGATGATGACACGGTCACAAATCGCTTCTACTTCTTGCATGATGTGTGTAGAAAGGAAAATGGTTTTGTCTTTTCCCGCGTTTTTTATCACATTACGTATTTCTATTAATTGGTTTGGATCTAAACCTGTTGTGGGTTCATCGAGAATCAAAACATCGGGATCGTGTAACAAGGCATTGGCAAGACCCACACGCTGGCGAAATCCTTTCGATAATTGCCCTATTTTTTTATGACTTTCAGTTGTTAAACCCGTCAATTGAATCACTTCCTCAATACGGGATTTGGCCACTTTATAAACATCGGCATTAAAAGCTAAATATTCCCGCACAAACAAATCCAAATACAACGGATTGTGTTCCGGCAGATAACCAATAGAAAGCTGCACCGCTTTTTGGTTGGTATTTACATCATGGCCATTTACTAATGCAGAGCCTTCATCGGCATTGATATAAGTAGTTAATATTTTCATCAAAGTCGATTTTCCAGCTCCATTAGGACCCAAGAAACCTACTATTTCTCCTTTTTTGACAGAAAATGATATGTTATCCAGTGCTTTTTGAGCACCATAACTTTTGGATATATTATTTACTTCTATTGACATGATGTATTATTTGTTGCAAAAGTAAACAGAAAAAGGATTGATTTGTTGTTTTTTACACACATTCCGTCTTCGTCTATAAAATTCATACAAAGTAGTGTCTCTAGTTTTTAACGTAAACTTCATTTGCCTAAATAACAGTAGGAACAACAATCAATTTCTCCGCTAGATTTATATATTTACCACAAACTTTAAAGAAATGAATTTAAATAATACCCGATCTGGTGGTTTCTTAAAAAATTATAAAAGTATTCTATTGCTGCTGGGAGGAATTCTAGCCGGTAGTATCTTAGGATTAGTTTTTGGAAAAGACGTAGAAGTTATCAAGCCACTAGGCGATATTTTTCTGAATTTACTATTTACAGCAATTATCCCGTTGCTATTTTTTACAATCGCATCATCAATTGCCAGTTTAGAAAAGACAGAGAAGCTTGGTAAGCTTTTTGGAATCGTAATTGGAGTGTTTTTAACTACGGTACTTATTTCTGCTATTTTGATGATTGTGGGGGTTTTACTTTTCCCGATTCAGCAAGATATAATCATTTCTAAAATCCCTTTGGAAATGGTCAAAACGGGATCTGCAGGGATGCAAATCACACAATTGCTTACCGCAAATGATTTCTTTGAATTGTTGTCTCGCAAAAACATGTTGGCACTCATTATATTTTCATTTCTAATAGGATTCGCCAGTTTACATTCGGGCGAGAAGGGGAAAGATTTTAGCCGATTTTTAAATTCAGGGAATGAGGTAATGAAACAATTGCTGCACCTGATCATGAAAATAGCTCCAATAGGTTTGGGGGCTTATTTTGCTTATCAAGTCGGCATTTTTGGTCCGCAATTATTTGGCGCGTACGCAAAACCTTTAGGGCTTTACTATGCTGTTTGTGCTTTTTACTTTGTTGTGTTTTTTAGTTTATATGCTTTTCTTGCTGGTGGTACGTTAGGTTTTAAAGTGTTTTGGAGAAATAACATTACCCCTTCCCTCACTGCGCTAGGAACCTGCAGTAGTATTGCAACGATTCCCGCCAATTTAGAGGGTGCAGAACAAATAAAAATTCCCGTACATATTAGAAATATGGTAATTCCGCTTGGCGCTCCTTTGCATAAGGATGGGTCGAGCATGTCGTCGATTATTAAAATTGCAGTTATTTTTGCGATGTTTGGCAAGGATTTTACGGATCCCAGCACCTTACTTATGGCAATTGGGATTACAGTAATCGTATCTGTTGTTGAAGGCGGAATTCCCAATGGGGGCTATATTGGCGAAATTCTCGCTATCACTGTTTATGGATTTCCTATGGAACAAGCTTTGCCAGCAGCCATGATTATAGGAACTTTAGTAGATCCGATGGCAACTTTGCTAAATGCCAATGGGGATTTAGTATCAGCGATGTTGGTGACCCGAATTGCAGAAGGAAAAAAATGGCTTTCGGAAAAAGGAGCAATCTAATTTGGTATTTACGTAAAAGTAGTGCCGATGTAATCCTCTGTAAATAAGATCATTTTCATATTAAAGGGCATTGTACTACTGCCGATAGGCATTGGAAAGCGCAGACCATAAGTGTAATTGGCATAAAATGTTGGACAGAAAATATTTAACGGATATAAATTTCAAATGCCCACTGACTAAATGAGATTTTTAACGCCTTTTTTTAAATATTACATAATTAATAACTAGTTTTTTAGTGAATCCTTTTTTAGTGCAATAAAAGCGCCCTTTTTTTTGGGTTAGCTGGAAATTATGTATACATTCGCAGAGTAAGTAATACAAAAAACAATAACATGTTGAATAACCGATTTTATTTTAGCAACTCTTATTATTTCTTCTGGAAAGTAGAAAGGGATTGTTGTATGGTTATTTAATTAGTAAAATTAAATTGATACTATAAATATACAATCCCGATGTGAATCGGGATTTTTTTTTGCTTAAAAGTGTGTAAAATGAATAAAATAATTGGGATACAAGGCATAACGGGTTCTTTTCATCATCAGGTGGCACAGGAATATTTCGATCAAAATATTGCTCTTGACGAATGTCTATCCTTTGAAGAGTTAGTGGATAACTTGTTGTCAGGGAAGTCAGACCAAGCAGTTATGGCGATCGAAAATTCTATTGCAGGTCCAATTATTCCAAATTACGCTTTGATTGACAAAAACAATTTACACATTATAGGAGAACATTATTTAAGTATACATCAGAATTTAATGGCGCTGAAAGGCCAGAAAATAGAAGATATTCAGGAAGTACATTCGCATCCCATGGCCATTTTACAATGTATGGAATTTTTAAAAAAATATCCAAATATAAAACTAGTTGAAGATAAAGATACAGCTGAAACAGCGCGAAGAATAAATGAAAAGCAGTTGATAGGGATTGCGGCGATTGCTAGCAAAACGGCTTCGGAAATGTATGGTTTGGAAATTTTGGCGCCGGAAATTCAAACGATTAAAAATAATATGACGCGTTTTGTTATTATAAAAAAGGAAAATTCATTTGTTCCAGAAAACGAGATTAACAGAGCATCAATCAAATTTGAATTGGATCATAAACGGGGAAGTTTAGCAGCAGTTTTGAATGTCATGAGTGATTGCAAACTGAATTTAACTAAGATACAATCGTTGCCAAAAATAGACACCCCTTGGAAATATTCCTTTTTTGTAGATGTTACTTTTGATAAGTATCAGGATTATGCCAAAGCAAAATCATTGATGCTAATCATGGCAGAGTACTTTAAAGTGTTGGGGGAATATAAAAACACAAAATAATTCCTTAGACCCCGAAGAGGGAGAAAAAAGCAGAAATTCAAATCGAATGAATAAAAAATAATAAAATGATAACAACAGCAAAACGCCTCAATACAGTTGAAGAATACTATTTCTCGTCAAAATTGAGAGAGGTGCGGCAACTTGCAGCTGAAGGCAAACCTATTATTAATATGGGGATAGGGAGTCCTGATTTGCAACCTTCGCAAGCGGTTGTTGATGCTGTAGTGGTTGCGATGCAAGATGAAAATGCGCATCAGTACCAGAGTTATCAAGGCTTACCGGAATTGCGTCAAGGAATGGCAGATTTTTATACTAATAACTATCAAGTAGCCTTAAATCCTGTAACCGAGATTTTGCCTTTGATGGGTTCTAAGGAAGGAATTATGCATATTTCATTAGCTTTTTTGAATGAAGGCGATCACGTTTTGATTCCGAATCCAGGCTATCCAACCTACACCTCAGTGACTAATTTAGTTGGTGCAGTGCCCGTTTTTTATGACTTGAAAGAAGATACTAATTGGGAGCCTGATTTTGAAGCTTTGGAAAGACTGGATTTAGCGAAAGTAAAAATCATGTGGATTGGCTATCCGCACATGCCCACGGGAGCCAGAGGAAGTTTGGAATTGTTTAAAAAATTGGTGGCTTTCGCCAAAAAACATCACATATTATTAGTGAATGACAATCCGTACAGTTTTGTTTTGAATGACAATCCAATGAGCTTGCTGCAAGTGGCAGGAGCAAAAGATGTGGCTTTGGAATTGAATTCTTTGAGTAAGACTTTTAACATGGCGGGTTGGCGAGTTGGAATGTTGTTGGGGAACGCCGCTTGCATTGATGCAGTTTTGAAAGTAAAAAGCAATATGGACAGCGGTATGTTTTATGGGATTCAAAAAGGAGCAACTGAAGCGTTGAAAAGCGATAAGACTTGGTTTGATTCAATGAACGAAATTTATAAAAGAAGGCGTGTACTTACGGAACAATTAGCAGAAAAATTGGGTTGCAAAGTGTACAAAGAAGGGGTTGGATTATTTGTTTGGGCAAAATTGCCAGAGGGAATCACCTCTTCGGAAGATTTTATTGATTCCATATTATATGAAAAATCAATTTTTATCACGCCGGGAACTATTTTTGGTAGTAACGGCGAAGGATTCATCCGATTTGCGTTGTGTGTGAAAGAGGAAAAAGTGCAGGAGGCAATTGCTAGATTTTAAATTTCCTAGAGAATATAAACCTTTGTTAAACTTTAGAACTTTGACAAAGGTTGTAAAAAGAAGAACGTTCTGAAAAAACGAAGTTCCCTAGCCCTGATAGCAGAGGAAATCCTTTTATTCGCCTCAGCGAATAAAAGATTGTAGCGGATAGCAGGGCACGAGCGAAGCGAACTGGCGAAGCACATGGCTCCTGCTAAAAATTGGGATAATTGTTAAAAATAAAAAATGAAAGTATTTGTAGTAGGAATAGGATTGATAGGTGGTTCGATGGTATTGGACATTAAAACGCTGCATCCAGAAGTCAAGATTTACGGAATTGATACTAACGAAAATCATTTAGCTGAAGCCATTGCTTTAGGGGTTGTTGATGCTGGGGCGACATTTACGGATTTGGTTGATGCTGACTTTGTAATTGTATCGGTTCCTGTAGATGTTGCGTTGACCGTTTTGCCAAAAGTTTTAGATGCAATTGGCAATCAAACCATTGTTTTTGAAGTAGGTTCGACTAAAATGCCAGTTTGTGAAGCAGTTGCGAATCACCCTAGAAGGCGCAATTTTATAGCAACACATCCTATTGCGGGAACAGAGTTTTCAGGACCTTCAGCAGCGATAAAAGGATTGTTTCAAGGGAAAACGAATATTATTTGTGAGGTGGAGAAAACCACATTCAAATTACAAGAAAAAGCGTTGCAACTTTTCATCGCCATGGGAATGAGAATACGGTATATGGATCCAAAATCACATGATAAACACATTGCTTATGTGTCTCATTTGTCTCATATCAGTGCTTTTATGTTAGGTAAAACGGTGATTGATAAAGAGAAACATGAGCAGGATATTTTTGACATGGCGGGTTCCGGTTTTGAAAGTACGGTGCGTCTGGCTAAAAGTTCTCCAGCAATGTGGACGCCAATTTTCAAACAAAACCGAAAACAAGTCGTAAAAACATTGAACGAGTATATCTTGAATTTGTCCAAATTTAAGGAGTTGCTAGAAAATGAGGATTACGAGGCTATTTATAATGAAATGCAAAGTGTGAATAAAATAAAGGATATATTAAACGGCATGAAGAGCTAGGCAGTGTTCAGTCGTAGTTTGCAGTTAAAAAAACAACACAAAATAAAAAATAAAATTTAGAAAAGATGGAAAATAAAAAAGAAATGAGAAATTGGTTGAATGAATTCAATTTGACTCATCCATTAGTAATAGCAGGACCTTGCAGTGCCGAAACTGAAGAACAAGTATTGAAGATAGCACACGAGTTGAAAGATTCTGATGTAAGTATTTTTAGAGCTGGGATTTGGAAACCAAGAACACGCCCAGGAGGATTTGAAGGTGTGGGAGAAATAGGTTTGAAATGGTTGAAAAAAGCAAAAGAAGAAACCGGATTGCTAATGGGAACGGAAGTAGCGAATGCTGCACATGTAAAATTAGCGTTAGAATATGATATTGATGTCTTGTGGATTGGAGCAAGAACAACAGTAAATCCTTTTGCGGTGCAGGAAATTGCTGATGCATTAGCAGGAACTAAGAAAATTGTATTGGTAAAAAATCCTGTAAACCCAGATTTGTCTCTGTGGTTAGGTGGTGTAGAGCGTTTGTACAATGCAGGAATCGAGAAATTAGGGGTGATTCACAGGGGGTTTTCGACCTACGAGAAAACAAAATACCGCAACATTCCAGAATGGCAAATTGCTATTGAGTTGCAAAATAAATTCCCTGATTTACCTTTAATTATAGATCCATCTCATATTACAGGAGATCGTAAAATGATTCTTGAAGTGACGCAAGAAGCTTTAGATTTGAATTATGATGGTATGATTATCGAAACGCATATTGATCCTGATAACGCTTGGAGTGATGCCGCACAACAGGTGACACCAGATGCGTTGAAACAAATTTTTATTGATTTAAAGGTTAGAAAGCTTGATGATGTTTCAGATGAGTTTACGCATAAGATGAAGAAATTGAGAGCAAATATCGATGTCTTAGATGCCACTTTGGTTGAGCTTTTAGGAAAAAGAATGAAAGTAGCAGACGAAATAGGTCACGTGAAAAAAGAGGCGAATGTTGCTGTGTTGCAAAACAACCGTTGGAATGAAATTTTAGGAAAAATGATTTTGGACGGAGAGAAAAAAGGACTTTCAGAAGAATTTGTTCTTCGTTTATTCAAAGCCATACACCAAGAAAGTATAAATCATCAAGATAAAGTGTTGAATGCTTAAGGAGCTAAAAAAAGCTATTTATTTTTTTTACTAAAACCTGCAATTTATTTGTAGGTTTTTTTGTAGTATTGCATTCTTTAACAACGAACCTAAAATTAATTCATTATTATGAAAAAAATTACTTTACTCTTAATTAGCTTGCTGTCTTCAACTTTTATGTTAGCGCAATTTGAAGGCTCAAAACAAATCTTTGAATCGCCTAAATTAGGTGAGTTAATTGCAGATCACAAAACGGTTGCTATTTTGCCTTTTAAAGCATCTATTTCTTATAAAAGGCTTCCTAAAAATTTTGATGCACAAACAAATAGGGATGAAGAAAAGAAGTTAGGTTCTAGCTTGCAATCAGGTATGTATACCTATCTTTTGAGAAAATCAGATGATTATACTGTCAAGGTTCAGGATGTGGAAAGAACAAATATTCTTTTAAAACAAAGTGAAGTGTATGATAAAATTGACGAAATGACTCCAGACGCACTTGCTAAAATTTTAGGTGTTGATGCTGTAATCAAATGTGGTTATGCTTATGAAAAAACCAGTAGTGAAGGTTTAGCGATCGCCAAAACACTTTTAATAGGTTTTGGAACAGGAAAAGTTGCTAGCGGGGAAATGACGATGAATGTGTATAATGGAGTGGATGGTGGTCTGCTTTGGCGATTTTATAAAGAAATGAATGAAGATGTTATGAGTTCTGCAAATGCAGTAATGGAAAGAATGATGAGAAAAGTAGGTCGTAATTTTCCTTATGAGATTAAAAAATAATTATTTTATTTTTAATAGTATATTTTGAAATCAATCCCCACTACTTTACAATCAAAGTCGTGGGGATCTTTTTATTTGTATAAATGGGTAAAAATTTTAAACATTATTTCGAAGCTTCGGGATAAACCTGAAACAAAGAATTATCTTTGCAAAGTCTTAGATTTTAAATCAGAAATCTAAAATCGTTAATCTTCAATCAAAAATCCTCCATGACAGGACTCGTGTATAAATCTACAGGAAGTTGGTACACCGTAAAATCAGATCAAGGGGGTTTTATAGAATGCCGTATGAAAGGGAAATTCCGAATCAAAGGAATCAAAAGTACGAATCCTATCGCTGTAGGTGACATTGTAGATTATGAATTAGAAGAATCCTCTGACACAGTTACAGGAACGATTCATAAAATACACGATAGAAAAAACTATATTGTACGTAAATCGGTAAATTTATCGCATCAGATGCACATTATAGCGTCTAATATTGATCGGGTTTTCTTGTTGGTTACGATCAATAATCCACCTACGACTTTTAATTTTATTGACCGTTTTTTGGTTACTGCTGAAGCGTACGGAATTGAAACTGTTCTTGTTTTTAACAAAATAGATACGTTTGATGATGCTACTCTAGACGAACAGCTTTACATGCAACATGTATATCAGGAAATAGGATATAAATGTTTGCGGGTTTCTTCTACTGAAATGAAAGGAATTGAGCAATTAAAGGAAATGATGATTGGTAAAGTGAGTATGTTCTCTGGACATTCTGGAGTTGGGAAATCAACTTTAGTGAATGCTATGGAACCTTCATTGCATTTAAAAACAAAAACGATTTCCGAAGCAAGCAAACAAGGACAGCACACAACAACGTTTGCTGAGATGTATGATCTGTCTTTTGATGCCAGAATTATCGATACACCAGGCATCAAAGGTTTTGGAATTGTGGATATGGAAAAAGAAGAAATCAGTGGTTATTTTCCTGAGTTTTTCAAATTGAAAGAGCAGTGCAAATTCAACAATTGCTTGCATAAGGAAGAGCCGCATTGTGCTATAAAAGCAGCTTTGGAAAAAGATGAAATTGCTTGGTCTCGTTATAGAAGTTACTTGAAAATTCTAGAAGGCGATGATGAGAACTATCGTACGGATATTCATAACGAAGATCGAATCATTAGTGATAAGACCAGAGAATAAAAGTGGCGAAAGTTGCTTGGTAGTACCAACTATTTATCTGGAATAGTTTTTCGACTTAGGACCTTATGACTTTAAAAGTTTAAGACTTACAAATGAGAGTAGTAATACAAAGAGTTTCCTCAGCTTCAGTAACAATAGATAACAAAATCGTAGCGGATATTCAAAAAGGTCTATTGGTTTTAGTTGGTATTGAAGATGCCGATAGTCAAGAAGATATTGATTGGTTGGTGAATAAAATCACGAACATTCGCATTTTTGGTGATGAAAACGACGTGATGAATTTATCTGTTGCAGCTATTGATGGCGAAATCATTGTCGTTTCTCAATTCACATTGCATGCCGCAACCAAAAAAGGCAATCGCCCTTCCTATATCAAAGCATCAAAACCAGAAATCGCCATTCCTTTATACCAGAATTTTGTAAATCAGATGGAAAAAGAATTGGGTAAAACCGTCCAAACTGGAGTGTTTGGCGCTGATATGAAAGTGCTTTTAATGAATGATGGACCGGTTACTATAATCATAGATAGTAAAAATAGAGACTAAGTTCCCTTTAATCGAAAAATTCTTATATTTTTGATAAAAAGAATTTTTATGATTTTCAAATATGTTTCTTCCCTGCTTTTGTTTTGTACCACCTTTATTTATGCTCAAAAGGTAGAATATACCTCTTTCACTATTTCTGATAGCTTAAAAGAAAATGCTAATGCTGTTATTCGTTTGAATCAAATAGATATCCTTATTTCTTCTCAAAGAAATATGAATGTCATTACTAAAAGAATCGTTACAGTTTTAAACGAAAAAGGCTTAGATGCGATAGATGCAGTAGGGAACTACGATAAAAGGACTACCATCAGGAACATTGAAACCACAGTTTATGATGCCTTTGGAAAAGAAATTAAAAAATTTAAACGAAAAGATTTCAAAGATCAAAGTGCGGTTGGCGGCGGTACACTTTTTTCTGACAACAGATATCTTTATTTAGATTATACTCCCATTCAATATCCTTTTACTATTGTATTTGATAGTGAAATCGAAACTTCAACTACCGCTTTTATACCAGACTGGCGTCCATTAAATAGTTATTTTGTCAGCGTCGAAAAAAGTATTTTGAATGTAAAGTATCCTGATAATTTAGGTTTTAAAAAAATGGAGTTCAACTTTTTTAATTTTAAAATTGAGAAAACCTTAGACACGTCAACAAATTTGTCCTACACCGCAACTAATATTCTAGCTCAAAAACAAGAGGATTACAGTCCTGTTGTTAGCACTATTTTTCCAAAATTGATGATGGGATTGGAGTTGTTTCATTTAGAAGGAGTAGACGGAAATGCAAAGACTTGGAAGGAGTTTGGACAATGGTATTCTGATAAAATTTTATTGGGGACAACTGACTTGCCAGATGAAACCAAAATGAAAGTAAAGGCTCTCGTTGGAGATGAAAAAGATCCTATCAAAAAAGCTAAATTGATTTACAATTTCGTGCAACATAAAGTGCGGTATATTAGTATTCAAGTTGGAATTGGCGGATGGAAACCGATGCTTGCCAGTGATGTGGATCGTTTGGGTTATGGAGATTGCAAGGCGTTGACTAATTATACTAAGGCCTTATTGGATGTGGTTAATGTGCCATCTTATTACACTATTTTGTATGGAGACAGGAAGAAATTAAATATTCAGTCTGAATTTGTATCCATGCAAGGGAATCATGTTATTTTATCGATTCCAAATGGTGATAATTATACTTGGCTGGAATGTACCAGCCAAGACGATCCTTTTGGTTATCAAGGAATTTTTACGGATGACAGAGAAGTTTTGGTAATAAAACCAGAGGGAGGAGAGATTGTACGAACAAAAATATATGAAGATAAAGGAAATACTCAAATTAGTAAAGGTTCGTATTCTTTAACAGCAAATGGAGATTTTTCGGGAAAAATAACAATTGTTTCAGGAGGTTCACAATACAGTCAAAAAGCGTCTATTGAAAATTTACAACCAACGGAAAAAGAAGCTCATTATAAGGATTATTGGGGGCATATAAACAATTTAAAAATCAACAAAATATCATTTTCTAATGATAAAGATAAAATTAATTTAACTGAAAACTTAGCTGTAGAAGCTGTAAAATATGGAAGTCTTACATCAAATAAATTGATATTTGCTGTTAATGCTTTCAATAAAACAAGCGCTTATGTAAAGAGAATAAGAAACCGTACGAATTCTTTAGAAATACAGAGAGGTTTTTTTGATGAAGATGAGATCAACGTAGTTCTTCCTCTTGGTTTTTCTGTAGAATATATGCCCGCTTATTATGAATTGAGTAATAAATTCGGGACTTATACAACGGAGATTATAAAAATTGACAGTTCAAATTTAGTTTACAAACGAACGTTATTCATAAAAAAAGGATTATTTTCAAATAAAGAGTATGATGAATACCGACTTTTCATAGAACAAATTTCAAAAAATGACAATGCCAAAATTATTCTAACCTCAAACCAATAAATCATGAAATGCAATAAACTCGTTATTATTCTATTTTGTACTTTTTATTTTTATAAAGCCAATGCACAAGATTTTAAATTAGGAAATGTTTCAGTTGAGGAACTTCAAGAGAAAAACCATGAGATGGATTCAACTGCAGTAGCTGCTATTCTTTTCGAAAAAGGAGCAGTTCATTTTGAATATACTCAAGATGATGGTTTTAAAATGATTACACAGGTTACAACTCGTATCAAAATTTATAAAAAGGAAGGGTATGAATGGGCAAACAAAGCGGTCAGCTACTACATTGGTTCAAATGCGAAAGAAATATTATCTTTTTCAGATGTTGCTACGTATAATTTGATAAATGGTAAGATTGAGAAAACAAAATTAAAAAGTGATGGGGAGTTTGATGAAAAAGTGAACAAATATTGGGGGCGAAAAAAAATCACTCTTCCTAATGTAAAAGTTGGCTCTGTTGTCGAATTCAAGTACGTAGTGCGTTCATCCCGTTTTAGCGAGTTAACAGAGTGGAGTTTTCAATCGAGTATTCCAGTAAATTATTCGGAGTTTAAAACTTTCATTCCAGAGTATTTTGATTACAATCCAAACATAAAAGGCTTTGTCTCTCCAAACATAACCAAGGAGAAAAGTAGTAAATCTTTAAGTTATTCGTACAAACCAAAGGTAATGCCAGGAGATAACTTGCATACATCTACTTCCCAAGAAAAGTTAGAATTTGTAGAAACCAGAACGGTTTATATTGCAGAAAATCTTCCTGCGATGAAAGAGGAAGCTTATGTGAATAACATTGCTAACTATACTACAAGTGTTTCTCACGAACTTTCAGTTGTAAAATTTCCAAATCAACCATACCAGACATTATCAACCGATTGGCCATCCGTTACCAAAACAATTTATGACTACGAAGATTTTGGACCTGAATTAAATAAAACAGGGTACTTTGAGGAAGATTTAAAAGTTGTTCTTGCCGGGCTTTCTTCTGCTGATGAAAAGATTTTGGCAATTTTTAACCATGTGAAAGCGTCTGTAAAATGGAATGATTATTATGGATATTCTTGTGATGATGGTGTAAAAAAAGCGTACAAGGATAAAACAGGTAATGTGGCCGAAATTAATTTGATGCTTACAGCTATGCTGCGTCATGTGGGCTTAACTGCGAATCCTGTTCTTGTTAGTACCCGATCTAACGGGATTGCATTTTTTCCCAACCGAACTGCTTTCAATTATGTTATTGCTGCCGTTGAAACTCCTAATGGTCTTGTTTTACTGGATGCGACGGATCCATTTTCTACTCCAAATATCTTGCCGTTAAGAGCCTTGAATTGGGTAGGAAGATTGATTCGTAAAGACGGTACTTCGATAGAAGTCGATTTAATGCCTAAAGCTTCCTCCAACGACGTAGTGATTATGAACTATGAAATTGATGCTAAAGGGGAAGTATCAGGAAGGTTGAAGCGTCAAAGAACAGATTACAATGCTATTATTTTTAGAGGAAATACTAAGAATATCAAAGAAGATACTTATCTGGAGAAATTAGAAAATGAAAATGATAAAATTGAAATAAGTGACTATTCAAGAACAAATGAAAAGGATTTAAAGTTACCAATATTAGAAAACTTTGCGTTTTCAGGTTCGAATTTTAGCGAGATAATTGGAGGATCAATTTATATAAATCCAATGTTGTTTTTTGCCGTTACACAAAATCCTTTCAAACAAGAAATTAGAGCTTATCCAGTAGATTATGGATTCCCTTTTTTAGATAAATACAACATAACAATTAAAATTCCCGAAGGTTATAAAGTGGAGTCTGTGCCAACTCCGTTACTTTTAAATATGGAAGATAATTTAGGAGGATTTAAATTTATGATAAATACATTAGATAATGCGATTCAGTTAGTACTAACACATCAAATAAACGTACCAATCGTTATTGCCGATTATTATCCAATGTTAAAAGAATTTTATCAAAAAATGATTGAAAAACAAAATGAAAAAATAGTATTAATTAAAAAATAATCATGAACCTAAAAAATTCCCAACTCGACGTTGACATTTGGATCAAAGAACACGGCGTTCGTTACTTTAACGAACTGACTAATATGGCGCAACTTACCGAAGAAGTAGGCGAAGTGGCCCGAATTATAGCGCGTCGTTACGGTGAGCAATCCGAGAAAGAGAGCGATAAAAACAAGGACCTTGGCGAAGAATTAGCCGATGTGGTTTTTGTGGTATTGTGTTTGGCAAACCAAACCGGAATCGATTTACAAGCCGCTTTCGACAAAAAGATGGATTTAAAGTCCGTTAGAGACAAAGACCGTCACAAAAACAACGAAAAACTCAAATAATTTGTGAACTATAAATTATGAATTATAAATGCGGAGTGGTAAATTGCGAACTTGAATTATACCACTGATAATTCATAATTCATAACTCATAATTAGCAACATGAATTTAAAATTAAGTACGAATTCACAATTAACAATTGATAATTCACAATTGAATATTACTGGTTCAAAAAGTGAAACCAACCGACTCTTATTATTACAAGCTTTATTTCCAAATATTACTTTAGCCAATACTTCCAATTCTGATGACAGCGAAGTCATGCAAAAGGCATTGAAAGGAAACGAGGAAGTAGTTGATATTCATCATGCGGGAACGGCGATGCGTTTCTTGACAGCTTTTTTTGCTGTAAATGAAGGACGAGAAGTAGTTTTGACCGGCTCTCAACGAATGACGGAGCGTCCCATAAAAGTTTTGGTGGAAGCATTGGAGCAATTAGGGGCTAAAATCTCCTACGAGAAAGAAGTTGGTTATCCGCCTATTCGAATCAAAGGACAAAAAATCACGGCTTCTAAAGTGAATATTCCTGCCAATGTAAGTAGTCAATACATATCGGCATTATTATTAGTGGCTCCAAAACTGGAAAATGGAATCGAAATCACTATGGTGGGAGAAATCACTTCGGTTCCTTATATCAAAATGACGTTGGCTCTGTTGAATGATTTAAACATTAAAACGAGTTTCGAAGGAAATGTTATTACCGTTTATCCAAAACAAGAAGTAGCATCAAAAGTAATGACCGTAGAATCCGATTGGAGTTCTGCTTCGTACTTTTTTAGTCTGGCTGCTTTGGCCGAAAATGCTACGATTTCATTGAACAGTTATACAGAAACTAGTTTGCAAGGCGATTCGGCTTTGATTGAAATCTACAAACAAATGGGCGTTGAAACTCATTTTGAAGGGGACAAAATGATTTTAGTTAAACGGCTAGACTTTAAACCACAATCTTTAAACTTAGAATTAAACAACACCCCGGATATCGCCCAAACTATTGTAGTTACCTGTCTAGGGCTAGGGATTGGTTGCCATTTTACGGGACTTCATACCTTAAAAATTAAAGAAACGGACCGGCTGGAAGCACTTCAAATTGAACTAACAAAACTAGGTGCGAAAATCTCAGTTACCAATGATAGCTTGACGCTTATGGCCTCGAATGAAATCAATCACAATATCAAAATTGCCACTTACAACGATCACAGGATGGCGATGGCATTTGCACCATTGGCTTTAAAAGTGCCGATAATTATCGAAAATGCTGAGGTGGTCTCAAAATCATATCCCGATTTTTGGAAGGATTTAAAAAGTTTAAATTTTGATATTTCCGAAAAATAATCGCTTTAAAAGCTAGTGAATCAACAGCTTTTGAAAATAAACAGCAAAACACTTGACAACGCCTATCTCACAATCGTATATTTGCACACGATTTAAAAGCCTGAGCTCAAAACTCATGCTTCAAAATCCATAACTCATAAATATATCAAATGAAATTATCACATTTTCAATTCGATTTACCTAAAGAACTTCTTGCAGAGTATCCAGCTGAAAACAGAGACGAAGCACGTCTAATGGTTATTGATCGCAAGAAACAAACTATAGAACATAAAATGTTCAAAGATGTTATCGATTATTTTGATGAAGGCGATGTGTTAATTCTGAATAACACTAAGGTTTTTCCAGCACGTTTGTATGGAAACAAAGAAAAAACAGGAGCAAGAATCGAAGTGTTTTTACTTAGAGAATTGAATTCGGAGCAAAGACTTTGGGATGTTTTGGTTGATCCAGCACGTAAAATCAGAATCGGTAATAAATTATATTTTGGAGATGACGATTCATTAGTTGCTGAGGTAATCGATAATACTACTTCCCGTGGTAGAACATTGCGTTTTCTTTATGACGGTTCTTATGAAGAATTTCGCAATAAACTTACAGAACTTGGAGAAACTCCAATTCCAAAATATATTTCCAGAGATGTAACTCCGGAAGATGCAGAACGGTATCAAACTATTTATGCTAAAGAGGAAGGCTCCGTTGCAGCACCTACTGCAGGATTACACTTCTCTAAACATTTATTGAAAAAGCTAGAAATTAAAGGAATCAAATTTGCTGAAGTAACTCTTCACGTAGGTTTAGGAACTTTCAATCCAGTTGAAGTTGAGGATTTATCTAAACATAAAATGGACTCTGAGGAATTAAAAATAAGTCAAGAAGCATGCGACATTGTCAATGGTGCTAAGGCTAAAAAGAAACGTATTTGCACAGTGGGAACAACTTCTATGCGTGCAGTTGAAAGTTCTGTTTCTTCTCAAAATACTTTGAACCCTTTTGATGGATGGACTAACAAATTCGTTTTTCCTCCGCATGACTTTGCTATTCCAACGTGTATGATTACCAATTTTCATACGCCAAAATCAACTTTATTGATGATGGTATCCGCATTTTGTGGACATGATTTAATGAAAAAAGCGTATGCCGAAGCTATCGAAGAAAAATACAAATTCTATTCGTACGGAGACGCGATGTTAATCATCTAATCCGAAAGCATTTCAGTTTTAAATATGAAAATCTCGTCAGTAATGACGAGATTTTTTTGCTTTTGGCAAATTATAATTGGGGTGTGTCCCGCAATAAAAGCCGGTCGGATTATCCACTTTGTCTTTATTTTCTTAAAGGAAGAAAATAATGGATGCTGCTGAAATCCCTCATACAATGGTACCAGATACAGCATAATACCAATACTTCTTATTACCTAGTGCTGTTGCCAGTTCGGGTGCAGGGGAGAATCATCATTTGGATCTCGACTGAGCTCGATTTCACAAAAAATAGAGTGGACCATAGTGCACAAGATTTTGCTGCAAATGCTAATTTACTTGATATACTAATCGTACAGTAATATTAGCCGTTTTATTTTTAGATTGGGTATTAAAAGATCCTCCATAAGAAAAATCTTCCGATGAGTTTTGACCTGTTATTTGAAAAACACCCATGTCTGATTTTTTTAAATTTCCTAAACTGGCATCTGCATTTTCTGCGATACTTTTAGCTCTGATACTGGCATCTTTCGTGGCTTCAGCAATCATTTTTATTTTTAACTCGGCAAGTTTGGTGTAATAATATTCAGGGGGAGAAGAGTAAAATTCTACGCCTGAGTTGATCAATTCACTCGATTGTCTGGATAGTTCTTCAATTTTATTAACTTCCTTGGATTGGATACTGACACTTTGCGTTAAGGTAAAACCAGTAAATGTTTGTTGTCTTGTAGTTCCATTTTCGTTAAAAATAGTTTCAAAATCTTTATTGAAACTTACTGCTGAGAAAACCATTTCATTGGGAGCAATTCCTTTGCTTGATAAATAGCTTTTTATTTTTTCTCGGTCAGCGTCTAAAGCTGCGTATGCTTCTTTTAACGTCATACTTTTTTTAGAAAAGGAACCACTCCAAACTATTAAATCGGAGACAAAATCCTTTTTCCCGGAACCAGTTACGCTTATGGTGTCGTTACTTTTATTTCGATTCTGAAAAGCATTGGAAAAGAGATAGGAGGAAATTACTAAGGCTATGGCAATAATAATCACGTTTAAACTGTTTTTAAGCATCTTTTAATTTTTATAGGCAATCAAATATAGTCAATTTTGAAGTGTGATATTGTACAGATTTTTTGTTTTTAGTTCTAGAAAGGCTATTTTTTTAACTAATGTTTTATATTCAATCCTTCTAAAGTCTTTTATCGATAGGTCTTTTTTTAGTACTTTTACAAAACAAAAAACAAATTATGATTTTCGAAAATACCCTTGAATTTGCACGACAGTTAGATTCGCAAGATCTATTAAATAAGTACCAAGAAGAGTTTATTTTCCCGCAGGTAAATGGTAAAAAAGTAATTTATTTTACAGGAAATTCGCTGGGGCTACAACCCAAACGGACTAAATCTTACGTCGATGAAGTAATGGATGATTGGGCAAATTTAGCTGTTGAAGGGCATTTCTACAGTCAAAAACCATGGTGGGACTATCACGAGCGCTTTGCACAACCACTGAGTAAAATTGTTGGAGCGCTGCCAAGCGAAGTTACGGTAATGAATACTTTAACGGTGAATCTTCACTTGTTGATGGTTTCATTTTATCGACCTACAAAAAGCAGATATAAAATTATCTGTGAGGAAAAAGCTTTTCCTTCGGATCAGTACATGTTTCAAAGTCAGGTTGATTTTCATTCACACTACCTTGGGATCAAACTAGAGGACACTATTGTCGAAATTAAACGTCGTGAGGGGGAACATAATATTCGTGTTGAAGACGTTTTAGCTAAAATTGAAGAAGTTGGCGACGAGTTGGCTTTAGTTTTAATAGGGGGTGTTAATTACTATACCGGACAAGTATTTGATATGAAAACCATAACAGCTGCAGGTCAAAAAGTGGGTGCTTACGTAGGATGGGATTTAGCGCATGCTGCTGGAAATGTCAGACTAGAATTGCACGATTGGAACGTGGATTTTGCGGCTTGGTGCAGTTACAAATATATGAATTCTGGACCTGGAAATGCTTCAGGATGTTTCATACATGAAAACCACCATAACAATTCAGAGTTGCCACGATTCGCAGGATGGTGGGGACATAATAAAGAACGCCGATTTAAGATGGAACAAACTTTCGATCCTATTCATGGAGCCGATGGTTGGCAAATTAGCAATTTACCTATTCTATCATTGGCACCTTATTTAGCTTCTGTAGCGCTATTTGATGAAATTGGAATGGATGCGATAATACAAAAAAGAGATAGGATCACTTCTTATTTAGAGTTTATCTTACAAGAGATTGATAAAGAGGTTGATAGTAGTTTCGAAATCATTACGCCATCACATGTTTTAGAAAGAGGCTCTCAATTATCAGTTTTGCTGCACGGTGAAGGCCGCAGTTTATTTGACTATTTAATGAAAAATGGTGTCATCACAGATTGGCGCGAACCTAATGTCATTCGCCTAGCACCAGTTCCATTGTATACATCCTACACGGATATGTATGAATTTGGTCAAATTTTGAAAACAGGAATTCTAAATAAACGACAGCTTTAAATTGTATAAAAAATAGTTTTAATCGTATAACTGTTTTTTACGACTTTAAGTGTTCCTTTGTAGGTTAGAAATTAATAAAAATCAAATTATGAAAATTGTATATTTTATATTGTTATCTTTAATAGTTGTGTCTTGTCAAAATCAAGGAAAAATGGAAATTGAAAAGGCAAAACTAGCTACTGTAGATTCCATGAAAGTTGAAATGGAGAAACAAAGAGTTATCGACTCCATGCAAGTTGAAATAGCTGCTATTGAAGCCGCAAAAATTGAAACGAAAAGAGAGGTTGTTGTTGTCAATCAACAGGCCCCTGGAACAACTACCACTACTACAAATTCAACAACAACTAGGAGGAAAGGGTGGAGTAGTACCGCTAAGGGTGCTGTAATTGGTGCAGGAGTTGGTGCTGCTACCGGAGCTATTATAAGCAAGAAAAAAGTACAAGGAGCCATAATTGGCGGTGTTGCTGGCGCTGGAATAGGTGCTGGTACTGGGGCAATTATCGACGGAAGCAAAAAAGAGTAAATGTATTTTTTATATAAAAAAAGAGAGTGTTTAAGTTCCTTCAGAATTTAAACACTCTTTTTTTTGAGTCAATTTTCGTTTAATACGAATCCATATTTTCAATGATGGCGTTTGCCTTTGTTTTGATCTTGTACAATTCTTCAGGATTTATTTTATTTAATAAATTCAGCATCATGGCCATTCTCTGATTTCCTTTAAAGTACTCTTTCTTTTCATCTAGGAAATTCCAATATAATGAATTGAAGGGACACGCTTTATCTCCAAATTTCTCTTTGACATTGTAATGGCACTTGGCACAATTATTACTCATTTTGTTAATGTAACTTCCTGAAGATACATACGGTTTTGTAGCAATAATTCCACCATCAGCATATTGTGACATTCCTCTAGTATTGGGCATTTCGACCCATTCGATTGCATCGATGTAAACTCCTAAATACCAAGCATCCACTTCGTCAGGATGAATTTGCGTTAATAACGTAAAATTGCCAATTATCATTAGACGCTGAATGTGATGCGCATAAGCCTCGTCCAAACTTTGATTGAGTGCGTGGCTCATACAATTCATTTTGGTATTACCCGTCCAGAAAAAATCAGGTAACTTATTTGTGTTTTTTAAAATATTAAGTTGCGCGTAGTTTGGCATTTCTTTCCAATAAATTCCTCGAATGTATTCGCGCCAACCCAGAATTTGCCTCACAAAACCCTCTACTTGTGGTATGGAGATCTCAGTTTCATGTGCGTGATAAAAAGCGATGACAGTCTCTATGACTTCTTTTGGTGAAAGCATTTTACTATTCATAGCAAAAGACAATCGAGAGTGAAAAAGGAATTTTTCATCTGTATGCATCGCATCCTCATAATCACCAAAATGTTTTAATAGATGCTTGCAGAAATAATCTAAGACGGCTAATGATTGTTCCCGTGAAGTCGGCCAACTGAAATGTTGCACATCAATGTTGCCAAAGGTTACTATGTTAGTTTTTTTTATTTGGGCAACAATTTCAGACACATTGGTTTGAAAATTTTTTTCTGAAGGTACTGGAACTTCTCCTTTGTATTTCTTGCGATTGTTGGCATCAAAATTCCATTGGTTTCCCACAGGAGTGGATCCATCCATTAAAACATGATGTTTTTTGCGCATGTTGCGATAGAAATTCTCCATCAATAACAATTTTTTGCCTTCAAAAAAATCAGAAAGTTCGTGACGTGTGGTATAAAAATGTTCCGAATCAAAAGCTTCCGAATCAATTTTTAATTTGGAGCAAATTGTTTTTAGTTGCTCGTCCAGTCGGTATTCGTCAGGGAATTGGTATTCGAATTTTTCGATTTTATATTTTTCGATGCAAAGCGCAATTATTTTTTCTAAATCCTGTGGATTAGTACTATCGGTAATTTGAAAATAGACCGTTTGATGTCCCAAGTTTTTTATAGTTGTATAAAAATTCCTCATTGACAGAAAAAAGGCCACAACTTTTTGAATATGATGTTTTACATAATCTGTTTCCTGACGCATTTCTGCCATAACGTAAATGGTGTTATCATCGTATTCTTGAAACCAAGAATGCTGTGAATCTAACTGATCACCAAGGATTAACCGGAGTTTTTTCATTTCTTATTTTTTGGGAAAGGAAGTACTTGGAATCTCTTTTCTGGCATATTGGAAACGATCCACTAACTTGGGTAAACAGTACCCATCTAGGCCATTTATTGCCACAACGTTCCCTCTGTCAATTTGCAACCAGCCGTCTTTGTGTTCTAGTTCTTCTTCAAAAAATAAATTTTCGATAGAAGCAATCAGGTGAATGGTGTCGTTTTCTTTGATGTAATATTCATTAACGTACTTGCAATACAATTGAACAGGACTTCCTTTTACAAAAGGGATTTCAATACCTTTTTTATATTCTTCTTCTAAATTAGTTTTATCAAACTCAGAAATTCCCAATTCATAATTTGCTGACGTATGATGCGCATCTGCAATCATGTCAACAGTAATATGGTTCACTGTGAAATATCCGGTTTCTTTAATATTCTTGTACGTGTCTCTGGGCACCGTTGTTGGGCGCATAATGAATCCAATCAGCGCTGGGTTGCTGCCTAGATGGGTGACACTACTAAAAATAGCAACATTTGATTTGCCATCAACGGATTTTGAAGCAAGTAGATTAGCAGATTTATAAC
The DNA here is from genome assembly GCF_900143245.1 of Flavobacterium fryxellicola. Lineage (GTDB taxonomy): Bacteria > Bacteroidota > Bacteroidia > Flavobacteriales > Flavobacteriaceae > Flavobacterium > Flavobacterium fryxellicola. Next base: position 18,869 of record NZ_FRDK01000001.1, on the reverse strand, counting down.
CAGTGCAGGAATTAATTAAATTTAATCTCTCGATTTTTCCCATTTGAGCAATAGCATCTCTTGAAATGTTTTTCATATTTACTGTTATTTAAAACAAATATACTTTTTGTTTAATTGATTAAGAAATAAATTAAACAAAATATTATATTAATTTAGTGTTGGCTGTTTAGAAAGAAGACATTGAAATAAATAGTTTTAATTAGCTGCTAAATCCTATATATTTGTTTTTCAATTTATCCAATGATGAAAATACTAAAAAAATCCCTTGTTTTTTTGCTTGCCTTGCTATTAATTTTAGTGGTAGCTATCCTTGTCTATGGTTTTTATTTGCAACCAAAATATGAAGGTAAAGTGCAGTTGAAAAATATTCAAAAGGAAACTACAGTTTATTTTGATGAATTTGGTGTGCCACATATCTATGCCACTAGCTCCAAAGATGCAATGCTTGCTTTGGGCTATGTTCATGCTCAAGACAGATTGTGGCAGATGGAGTTGATGCGTCGTATTGCTCCTGGGCGGTTGTCAGCCATTTTCGGTTCTGTTGCTCTTAAAAACGATATGTTTTTTGCGGGATTGGGAATTGAAGAAGCTTCCGAAAAAGCGATTGCATTATTGGATAAAAACAGTCCCAGTTATCAATTAACGATGGCTTATTTGGATGGGATTAATCAATATATGGAGGAAGGGACAGCACCCATAGAATTTAGTTTAGTGGGAGTTAAAAAAGAAAAGTTTACCATTAAGGATGTGTATAATATTTTTGGATACATGTCTTTTAGTTTTGCGATGGCTCAAAAATCAGATCCTTTATTAACCGATATTCGAAACAAATATGGAATGGATTATCTTAAAGATTTTGGAATTGATGGTGCCTTTAATACGACAAAAATTAAAAACGCAAAGGACAGGCCTCAAGAATATGCTGCAATTTCAAAGTCGGTTGCGTTGCTTTTAGATCAGTCTCCTATTGCTCCTTTTATTGGAAGTAACAGTTGGGTTATTGCTCCAAAGAAAACAAAGAATGGGAAGGTTATTTTTGCTAATGATCCACATATTGGATTTTCGCAGCCAGGAACGTGGTATGAAGCGCATATTGTCACTCCAGATTTTGAATTATATGGTTGTTATTTAGCTGGAACACCCTATCCTTTATTAGGCCACAATAGGGAATATGCTTATGGTTTAACTATGTTTGAAAATGATGATATTGATTTGTATCAGGAAGAAAATAATCCAAAGGACATTAATTCATACAAGACGCCCAATGGATTTAGTCCGTATGAAAACCGAAAAAAAATTATTAAAGTAAAAGATTCATCCGATGTGGTTTTAAAGGTAAAAGTCACTCGCCATGGTCCAGTGATGAATGACTTAATTGATGGTTTGCCTAAAGATAAACCGGTTGCAATGTCTTGGATTTATACCCAACAACCCATTCATATATTAGAGGCGGTTTACAAGCTTTCTCATGCTAAGAACAAAGGTGATTTTCAAAATGGAGTCAGTTTAATAGCAGCACCCGGTTTGAATGTTATGTATGGCGATGCAAAAGGAAATGTGGCTTGGTGGGCAACAGGAAAGTTATACAAGCACAAGTCAGGCGTAAACCGTAATTTTATCCTGGATGGTGCTAGTGGTAAAAATGATATAATAGAATATTTAGATTTCTCCAAAAATCCTTCGGCGGTGAATCCAAGATGGAATTATGTCTATTCTGCAAATAATCAACCGGAACCAATTGATGGATTTTTGTATCCTGGTTATTATCTTCCAGAAGATCGAGCCAAAAGAATCACGCAATTACTGAATTCAAAATCAGATTGGGACAAAGCCTCTGTAGGAAGAATGGTGTTTGACAACACATCTGCTGTTGCTCCATCAGTGGTTAAGAATTTGATTGCAAATAGTAATCTTCAAGAGTTGTCTGAAAATGAAAAACAGGCACTTGGTGTTTTAAGAGAATGGAAAGGGTCTAATAATCTCAATGATGTAGCTCCTACGATCTATAATAAATGGATTTTTAATTATTTGAAAAATACGTTCGAAGATGAACTAGGACCTGAAAATTTTAAGATGTTTTTAGGAACACATATCATGAAGCAAATTATTGCACCACAAATTACGAACGAAAAATCACTTTGGTGGGACAATATAACGACCAAAACGGTGAAAGAAACAAGACAGCAAATCGTATCCAAATCTTTTAAAGAATCAATTCAAGCTTTGGAAAATCAGTTAGGGAATTCCGTTATGGATTGGACTTGGAATCGAGTACATACATTGGAGCACCAGCATCCATTAGGAAAGGTAGCAGCTTTGCGAAGTATTTTTAACGTAGGGCCTTTTGAAGTTTCAGGGGCTACGGAAGTGATTAATAACTTGTTTTTTGATTACACTGAAGACGGTAATTATGTGGTAAAAGGGGGTCCGTCCACAAGACGAATCATAGACTTTTCGGATATAGAAAACAGCTGGAGTATCTTGCCAACAGGACAATCTGGTAATCCACTAAGTGCTCATTATAGCGATCAGGCTGAGTTGTATAACGCTGGTAAATTCAGAAGAATGATGCTGAATAAGAAAGAGATTATTAGGACTTCGACAAAATTGATTCTTATTCCTGGTAAAAAATGATTTTTATAAAGGAGCTAAAATAATAAATGAGTAATTTTGCTTAACTTTTTATAAAAAAATAATGCAAACTCCCATAAAAATAGCAGTTGTAGGTTCTGGATTAGTAGGATCTTTATTAGCTATTTACCTTCGTAAAGCGGGTCATACAGTACATGTTTACGATAGAAGCCCTGATATCCGCAAAATACAATTTTCAGGACGTTCCATCAATTTGGCTATGTCTAATCGTGGTTGGAAAGCTTTAGATGCAGTAGAAATAGGAGATGAGATTCGTAAAATTGCCATTCCCATGGAGAAGCGAGCGATTCATTTAGTCGATAAACTTAATTTTCAAAATTACGGACAAGAAGGTGAGACGATTGACTCTATTTCTAGAGGAATTTTGAATAGAAAAATGATTGATTTGGCTGAAGCCGCCGGTGCTGAATTCTTTTTTGAGCATAAAATATGGGATGTTTCCTTAGAGAGTGCAACACTTCATATAGGGGAAACAGAGCGTGGTGCGTGGGAGGATAAAAAATACGATATGGTTTTTGGTGCAGATGGCGCTTTTTCCAGAATTCGTCACCGTATGCAACGTCAAAGCATGTTTGATTATTCACAAGAATTCTTACCTATTGGTTATAAGGAACTAAACATTCCGGCCAATCCTGATGGAACACATAAATTAGATAAGAATTCTTTTCATATATGGCCTCGCGGCGAATATATGTTGATTGCTTTGGCTAATTTAGATGGAACTTTTACATGTACTTTGTTTATGCCATTTGAAGGAGAAAATTCTTTTGATTCCTTGAAAACCATAGCTTCGGTTGAAGCTTTTTTTGAAAAAAACCTACCAGATACCATTGATGTAATTCCAAAATTAGCCGAAGATTTTTTCAAGAATCCTACGAGCACATTAGTCACAATGAAATGCTATCCATGGACTTATGAAGATAAAGTCGCTCTTATAGGTGATGCTAGTCATGCAATTGTCCCGTTTTATGGCCAAGGGATGAATTCCGGGTTTGAAGACATTTTTATTCTTAACGAGATGATTGAAAAGTATGACGACGATTGGAAAACTATTTTCTCTGAATACCAAAGATCACGCAAGCCTAATGCTGATGCGATTGCAGAACTTTCCTATCGCAATTTCTTAGAAATGAGTTCTAAAACAGCCGATGAGAATTTTCTCCTCCAAAAGAAAATCGAAAAATTATTCTCAGACAAACATCCAGATAAATGGATTCCGCTTTATAGTAGAGTTACTTTTAGCGATCGTCCCTATACAGAAGCGTTAGCCATAGGCGATTATCAAAACTCAATTATGGATGAAGTTTTAAAAATGGAAAATATTGCTAAAATATGGGACTCTCCAACTGTTGAAAATAAAATATTAGAACTATTAAAATAAAAAAAGGACTCTTCTAGGAGTCCTTTTTAGATTTATTTATTTTTTGTAGCCGGTTTTAACAAGACTCGTAAGGTGCTGTCATTATTAAAATAGCTGAACATCCAAGTGATGAATATGGAGAGTTTATTCTTGACACTTAAAATTAACATTAAATGGATAAACATCCAGGTAAACCAAGCTAGTCTGCCTTGAAAACTAAATTTTGGCAAATCAACAACTGCTTTTCGCTTTCCTACCGTCGCCATGGAGCCTTTGTCGTGGTATTCATATTTAATTTTTGCTTTGTTTTTTAAGGTAAGTTTGAAGTTGTTAGCTAGAACTTTGGCTTGTTCTATAGCCACGCTAGCCACCTGTGGATGTCCGTTTGGGTATTTTGGAGTAGCCATAAAAGCAATGTCGCCAAGTGCATAGACATTCTCCAAATTTAAAATGGTACTGTATCGGTCCACAATAAAGCGGTTCCCTCGAGTTATACTCTCGTTAGGAATGCCTTCAAGAATGTTTCCAATAATTCCTGCAGCCCAAATAACATTAGTTGATTTGATGATATCACCGTTCTGTAAGCTTACATTTTTACCGTCATAATGGTTTACGATGGTACTTGTTTTGACAATTACACCTAATTCTTCTAAATATTTGCGAGACATTTTTTGTGAATCGATGCTCATTGGGTTCAAGACGTTGGGTGAACCTTCTAGTAGAAAAATAGTTAATCTTGAGAAGTCTTTGTCCGGATAATCTTTTGGGAGAATGTTTTTTTTCATTTCCGCCAAAGCACCAGCAAGTTCAACTCCGGTAGGTCCACCTCCTACAACTACAAAGTTCATTAGGGCTTGAAGTTCTTCTGGTGGGGCAATTAAAGCATCTTCGAAAGTTTGTAGAATTTGGTTTCGAAGTTGAATAGCCTCAGGAACGGATTTCATGGGAAATGCATATTTTTCAATTTCAGCATTTCCAAAATAATTAGTTGTACATCCAAAAGCAACTATAAGGTGATCGTAATCAAAATCAGCTATAGAAGTTTTTACAATTTTATTTTGTGAGTCAACGCTTAAGACGTCTGCAATCCGAATCCGTACATTTTTTGAATGCTGAAATACTTTTCTGAGAGGGAATGAAATACTCGCTGGCTCAAGTCTAGCGGTTGCCACCTGATACATTAATGGTTGGAATTGATGATAATTGTTTCTGTCGATTAATAAAACGTCAAAATCCGTGTTTTCTAAATCTTGTGCCAAACGCAAACCGGCAAACCCAGCACCAATAATTACAATTTTCTTTTGAATTCCCATATTAAATATATTTTTGAAATCTAAAGATACAATTTATTGCAGGATCAGTCTTCTCTATTAACGTTTTCTATAGAAAATGCGGGTTTGCAAATGGCGATGTATTCGCAAGATTCGTCAAAAGGATTGGAGTATTGTACACGGGTATTTTTTTCGATTTTGATAGATTGTCCTGCTTCAAGGATAATAATTTCATCATCAATTATAAATTGCTTTTTACCTTTAATAATATACGTGTATTCTTCAAAATCAGGAGTTTGAAATGGCTCACTCCATTTAGGTGGAGCAACCATGTGAGCTATAGAAATGTCATTGTTGGCTGTTGATGCCTTTCCATGATGCTCTTCGATTAATTTTCCATCGGTGGTTGGGACTACAAAAGGGGTGCTTTGAATAAAATATTTTTTCATGATTGATTTGTATTTTTTAAAATTAACCTTACAATGGGGTTCGGTTCACTTATTTTTTAAACATTTTTGTCAAGATTCCAAAAGCGCCTCTGATAAAAGTGGCACTAGTTAGTACTTTTAAAACAGATTTTCCAACAGCACTTGCTGTATCAGAACTCTGATTTTGTTGTTGTTGTTGTTGTTGTTGTTGTTGTTGTTGTTGTTGTTGTTGTTGATACTCTTGTGCTTGCTTGTTTGCAGTTGTATCCTCTTCCATTATGGCAATCTTTTTGTTCAACATTTCATAAGCACTATCGCGATCTATAAGTTCACTATATTTTTTAACTAATTTTGATTTGCTGTTAATCTCGTGAATTTCGCTTTCTGTCAAAATGTCCATTCTGCTCATTGGCGCACGCATCATGGTTGCTGCAAGTGGAGTTGGAATTCCTTTTTCGTTTAATGCGGTAACCAGTGCTTCGCCAATTCCTAGACTCGTTAGAATTTCATCAGTATTGTAATATTCGGATGTTGGATAATTATCGGCGGTTTGTTTGATTGCTTTTCGATCATTGGCTGTAAATGCTCGTAAAGCGTGCTGAATTTTTAAACCTAATTGAGCCAGAATACCACTTGGAATATCCATAGGGTTTTGTGTGATAAAGTAAATTCCGATGCCTTTAGAACGAATTAATTTTACAATGGTCTCTATTTGCTCTAACAAAGTTTTGCTAGCTTCATTGAAAATCAGATGGGCTTCGTCGATGAAAATCACTAATTCTGGTTGGTCTGAATCTCCTTTTTCGGGCATTTGTTGATAAATTTCGGCTAATAAACTCAACATGAATGTGGAGAATAATTTTGGTCTATCTTGAATATCAGTCAGTCTCAAAATATTGATGTATCCTTTTCCGTTTTCGTCAATACGCAATAAATCCTCTATGTCAAAAGACATTTCTCCAAAAAATAAGTCTGCTCCTTGTTGCTCAAGTTCAATTATTTTTCTAAGGATAGTTCCCGTGGTCGAAGTTGAAATTTTGCCATACTGTTTTCTAATTTCATCTTTACCTTCTTCGGTAATGTAATTGATTACTTTTTTGATGTCTTTTAAATCCAATAAAGGCATTTTGTGGTCATCACAATATTTGAAGATGACAGAAACCACACCCGCCTGTGTGTCGTTTAAATTTAGGATTCGAGAAAATAATACTGGTCCAAACTCAGATAGTGTGGCGCGAAGTCGAACGCCATTTTGTTCCGACAAAGTCAATAATTCAACGGGAAAGCTTGCGGTAGAATAAGGGATATTAATTTTAGCATGGCGCTCCGTTATAAAAGGTTTTTCCTCTCCTTCCTTAGCGATTCCGCTAAAATCGCCTTTGATGTCCATCATTAAAACAGGTATTCCAAAGGTTGATAATTGTTCTGAAAAAACTTGAATGGTTTTGGTTTTTCCAGTTCCGGTAGCGCCCGCAATTAGGCCATGTCGGTCTAAGGTCTTTAAAGGAACTTTTACAAATGTATTGGGTATAGCCTCTCCGTTTAAAATTGCCCCGCCAAGAATAATGCTTTCGCCTTTAGAACTATATCCTTGTGATATATGTTGAATGAAATTTTCCTTTGCGTTCATAGTGGGTTATTTTTAATCAACTGCAAGATATTATATTTTTCTAAAATTAACAATTTTGGTGTATACTGCAGTTTTCCTGCTTTTTTATTGTTAATACCATAAAATAATAGTTTTCCTGCTAAAGAGCTTCTTGTTGAAATATTATGTTAATTATTCATAAAAAAATATATTATTTTTTATAAAACAGCCTATTTGTTTGCGTATATTGATATAAATGTAGTGTGAAAATCTGTAAATATGTTTTTGAAATAAATTTAATTGTAATAAAATTAAAAAAAGTTTTTTTATTTGAACTAAAAATATAAATTTGCTCCACTACAAGTTTAATGTAACTAAGATAAATTATTTAAAACTATTAAAATTAAAAAAAATGGCAAACGTTAAAAAAGAAAGCACTTCAAACGGTGGAGGAATGGTTTCAGGAATGATTATTGTTGCATGTATTAGTGTTGGTGTGTTGATTTGGAAATTTATTATGGGTAATCCTTCGAATTTTGAAGGAGGAAATAATGAAGGTATTCCTTTGAACACTTTAGGGCAAGTATATCATGGTGGTGCGGTTGTGCCAATATTATTAGGAATGTTATTAATGGTTCTTGTTTTTTCTATTGAAAGATATTTTGTGATATCTAAGGCAGCTGGTAAAACTAAATTGGATAGTTTTATGACAAAGATACAATTAAGTATCAAACAAGGTGAAATCGATGAAGCGATTGCTGCTTGTGATAAACAACAAGGGTCTGTTGCAAATGCAATTAAGTCGGCATTAGTAAAGTACCAAGCCGTCAAGAAAGAAGGATTTAATAGTGAAGAAGCGGCAGAGACTATTCACAAAGAAATAGAAGAGGCTACTTCGCTTGAAATGCCAATGTTGCAAAAAAATATGACCATTATTTCATCTTTAGTTTCGTTAGGTACTCTTGTTGGATTGTTGGGTACTGTAGCGGGTATGATTAAAGCGTTTGGCGCCTTAGCTGCTGCTGGGACTCCTGATCAAGCAGCTCTTGCAGCTGGTATTTCTGAAGCACTAATTAACACTGCAACAGGTATTGGAACTTCGGCTGTCGCAATTATATCTTACAATTTCTTTACGTCTAAAATTGATGATTTGACTTACTCAATCGACGAAGCTGCTGTATCAATTGTAAATTCTTACAGAAGATTTAGAGGAAGTTTGAAGCAATAGTAGATGTTGGTATTTATAGCAATTAAAAAACAAAAAGAATGGCTAAAATAAAAATAAAAAAAAATCCGGGATCGACAGACATGACGGCAATGTGTGATGTTGCATTCCTTTTGCTTACCTTCTTTGTAATGACTTCAACAGCCAAAATACCGGAAGCATTGCCGGTTGATACACCTGCATCAACAGTTCAGACTAAATTGCCTGAAACTGATTTGGCTACATTAACTGTAGGTAAAGGCATGGTGTTTTTTGATCTGAAAGGTAGAGAAGTTCGCTTGAGAACGTTAGAGTTGATGGCAGAGAAGTATAATGTGACTTTTACCGAAGACGATAAAAGCACGTTTTCAAGAATGGATGATTTTGGTGTTCCAATTCAGAATTTGAAACAAATCATTGAAATGGACGCATCTGACAGGAGTAAGGCAGGTCAACCTGGTATCCCTGCAGATTCCCTCGACAACCAGTTGAAAGAATGGATTTTTAATGCTCGTAAGGCAAATATTGAAATCAACGATAAAGAACTGCAAGTCGCTATTAAAGGAGACGGAAAAGAGGAATATCCAGCTATCAGAAAAGTAATGGACATTTTACAAGAGCAAAAAATCAATAGCTTTAGTTTAGTTACTGGTTTAAGAGGAAATGATTTTTAATATAAAAAAGACACTAAAATGGCTGAATTAAATACTGGCGACGGTGAAGGCGGAAAAGGTGGAAAAATAAGAAGTAAAAAAGCAAATGCAAAGGTAGATTTAACTGCTATGGTGGATTTAGCCTTCTTGTTAATCACGTTCTTTATGCTAACCACTACGTTGTCAAAACCTCAATCTATGAGCTTAGGTTTGCCAGATAAGGATCCTAACAAAGATAATATTGATATGAAAGTTGACGAAAATCGGACGATGACAATTCTGTTGGGTGCTGATAATAAGTTAGTGTATTATGTCGGTTTATTAGCTACTCCAATAGGAGGTCCTAAAGATTTGAATTTTGGTAAAGATGGTATTCGTAAAGAATTAATCTCAAGGCAAAAGTCGGTTTTGGAATATTCGGCTGCTAAGGGTAAACCCAAAAACGGATTGATTGTAATTATTAAACCAAGTAAAAAATCAAATTATAAAAATTTGATTGATATACTTGATGAAATGGCAATTGTGGGGATTGGAGATTTTGGTAACTATGCCATTGTTCCTGAATTTTCTCCTGAAGAACAAAAATTGTTAGAAGGAAAACAAGAGTAATCTTATTCCCCAATAACCTAATAATTAAGAAAAATGAAATTAGATATATTAAAAAATCAATGGCTTGATATCGTATTCGAAGGGCGTAATAAAGCGTACGGAGCGTATGAATTAAGAAGGACAAACAGAAAAACTACTATTAAAGCACTCATTTTGGGAGCTGTATTTTTTAGTATCGCTGTTGCGACTCCTCTTATCATTAACTTAATTCCTAAAGGTGAGGAGCAGGAGATCGACAGAGACATTAAAATCACTGCCATTAAACTGCCTCCAAAGAAGGAAGAGCCTAAATTAAATGTTCCGCCACCGCCACCGCCAGCTCCTAAAGTGGATGTGATCAAATTCGTGAAACCCGTAGTTGCTAAAGCGGAAGAGGTAACTGAAGAGCCACCTAAAATTATCGAAGTAAAAAATAAAACACTAGGAGCCGTAACCATAAAAGGGGATCCTGATGCTGTTTTAACTGTAGAACCAGTAGGAACTGGTAAAGCAGCTGTAGTTGAAGAAGTTGATAACCAAATTTATAATACGGCTGGTATTGAAGTTAAACCGGACTTTCCAGGAGGAATCAATAAATTTTATAAGTTTGTAGGTGATAACTATCAAACACCGGAAGAAGAAGGTTTGAAGGGTAAAGTTTACGTTACTTTCGTAGTTGAAAAAGATGGTTCATTGACAGATATCAAAGTAATTAGAGATATTGGTTATGGTACAGGAAAAGAAGCGATTCGTGTTCTGAAGAAATGTCCAAAATGGACACCAGGTGAGCAAAATGGTAAGAAGGTAAGGGTACTTTATTCGCTTCCAATCACTATTCAATCTGCAGATTAATGTTGAATAAAATACTTAGTAATATTAGGAAGAAATCGCTTAAAGAGCGATTTCTTCTTGTTTTAGGAATTTTGTTTTTTATGGTATATCTTTTTGTGGGTTTATTCATTATTTTCATGAAGAATTTCCCTTTAGATTTGACGCCAACTTATAGAATTGCAGCTGGAACGTTGCTCATAGGTTATGCTTCTTATAGATTCTTTCGAATTATTAATGATAATAACAACTAGTTTATGAAAAAATTTGCTCCACTTCCTTATTTTGTTCTTTTCTTAATATTAGTATTAGTTTGTGCTTGCAATCAAACTAAAACGTCAAAGGAGGAGGAAACTATTTTGAAAGGTAACGCAACGATCTTTGTTGATGAAACGCTATCTCCTTTAATTGAAGATCAGGTAGCGGTATTTGAGAAAAATTATGAGGCTAAAATAAAGCTTGTTTCAAAATCGGAGTCTGAAGTCGTTAACGCACTGTTTAATGAAAAAGGGGCTATTGCGATTTTATCTAGAAATTTGACAGCGGATGAACTAAATATTTTTAAAGCAAGGAAAATTAATCCTAAAATAACACCATTTGCCACAGATGCAGTTGCATTTATCTCCAATAAGAGTAGCAAAGACTCGATTGTCTCTCTAATAGAGGTTATAAGTTTTATGCAAGGAAAACCTACCCCATCTATTAAAGGGCTGGTTTTTGATAATTTGAATTCAAGTACTGTGCGCTACATGAATGCACTTGCTGGGATTACGAGTATCCCTAAAAGTGGAGTTTTCTCCTTTAAAACGAATGATGAAGTAATAAAATATGTCTCGGAAAATACCGACATGATTGGTATTGTAGGTGTCAACTGGCTATCGCAGCCAAGTCCAGCGATGCAAAAATATGTTGATAATGTGAATGCTTTAAGAGTAAAAGGGCTGGTAGGGAACGAATCCTATTTTCCTTCACAAAATAATTTAGCAGAAAGAAAGTATCCTTTGGCACGCGATTTGTTTATTATAAATTGTCAAGGGTATTCTGGATTAGGAATGGGGTTTGCTTCATTTGTTGGGGGTGACATAGGGCAAAGGATAATTTTGAAATCAGGTTTGCTACCTATACGTATACCTGGAAGAAAATTTATAATTGATACAAAATCAAAAAAAGATGAAAAATAATTTAACTACAATGAACATGAATAAATTTACAACGTTAAGTGTGGCCCTAGTGGCGTCTGCTTTTACGCTGCAAGCACAAGATATTAATCAAGCTAAGAAAGCGATTGATGCGGAGCAATTTGAAAGCGCAAAAACAATTTTAAAATCGATCATCAAAGCAAAGCCATCTAATGGGGCTGCCTTTTTTACTTTAGGGAATGTTTATCTGAATCAAAATGTACAAGATTCTGCTAAGATTTATTTTCAAAGTGGATTAAGCGCTTCTGATGGAGCAAAAGTGAATCAAATTGGTTTAGGCCAAATGGATTTAGATAAAAATGATGTTGCAGGTGCTCAGGCTAAATTTGCTTTGGCTACAGCTGACATGAGAAGAAAAGATTTCGAAGAATTTATTTATATCGGTAGAGCCTATATGAATGCTGTGAAACCAGATTACAAAAATGCAATCGCAGTTTTAAGTAGAGCGGCAATTAATAATGCTCAAGATGCCCAATTGCAATTGGCGTTAGGAGATGCCTATTATGGCGATGGTAAGCAAAATGAAGCTTATGTTGCCTATAGAAATGCTTTTCAGGCAGATAATACTTTGCTTAGGGCAAAAATGCAATTAGGTGTTCTGTTGAAAGGGGCTAAATCGTATGATGAAGCTTTAAAAGCATACAATGAAGTAATTGCACTGAATCCAAATTATGGACCGGTATACAGAGAGTTGGCAGAAACGTATTATAAAATTGCACGTAATAAGCCATCTCAAGCTGATGTAAATTATAAGACTGCGATGGGATACTATGATAAATACATGTCTTTAACAGATTATTCTATTCATTCTAGAATGCGTCGTGCCGATTTTCTTATTCTAGTAGAGGATTATGTAGCACTTGAAGCTGAAGCAAATAAAATGATAGAATTAGACAAAGTTAATCCAAGAATCTATCGCTATTTAGGATATGCTGCATACAAAAACGGTAATGTTGATGTGGCTATTAAATCGTTGGATAGTTTTATCACTTCGCCAGGAAATAAAGCCATAGCATTAGATTATTTATATTTGGGTTTAACTAAAATTAAAAAAGGAACTAGTGCTGATGGATTATCAATTGATCCAATTGCCTTTCAAGCAGGTTTAGTGGATATCAAGAAAGCGATTGAAATGGAACCTTTAGCCGTTCAAGAATTAAGTGAAGTAGGTAAAAAATTATTTTCACAAAAACTGTATGCTGAAGCTGCTGCAATATTTGAATATGGTGCAAACACCAATGATTCTTCAAATTTTCTTGATGACAATGTCTATTTTGGTTTAGCTAATTACTATGCTAACATTAATAAAGAAAAAGGAGTTAAAGTTGATGTAGTTGCATTGGAAAAGGCTCAAGCAGCTTTTGATAAAGTGTTAGTAGCTTCTCCTACGTATTTAGAAGCTTATCTTTATAAAGCGAGAACTAGTAGATTGCTTGAAAAAGATGATATAATGGTTAAGAATTATGAAGACTATGTAGCAAAAACTACGGAACTAGGAGCAGAAGAACTTGCTAAACCTGCCGTTAAGACTAAGATCATTGAATCTTACAATAATATGGCAGCAAGTTTTGCAAATACTAACAAGCCTAAAGCTATTGAGTACTTTAAAAAAACTCTTGCTTTAGATCCAGCAAATAGTTATGCTGCTGAGTCCATCAAGATTTTAAAATAGTTGAAATTTGTAAGGATAATAGAAACCGATAGTCATTTGATTATCGGTTTTTTTGTGGTTAGTATTTTTAAGGCAGATAGGTTTAAGATCAAATTGTCATTTCTAACTATTGATTTTAATGATGATTGCTAAGGCATTTTCGTAGTTTGTAATTTTAGCTACTGATTTCAAATTAACTCCTTTTCAAATTAACTATCTTTGCACTTTAAAATAAAATAATGTTATCAAAAGAAATACAGTTAGAAGTTAACAAAGGTGCGATGTTACCCTTGATGGAAGAATTTTATACCATTCAGGGAGAAGGATTTCATACAGGAACAGCAGCATATTTTATTCGAATAGGTGGTTGCGATGTGGGTTGCCATTGGTGTGATGTAAAAGAAAGCTGGAATGCAGCATTGCACCCTCCAACGAGTGTGGATTTAATCGTCGAAAATGCAAATAATTATGCTAATACTGTTGTAGTTACTGGTGGTGAACCTTTGATGTGGGATATGACTTTGCTTACTCAAAAGCTAAAAGAACAAAATTTAAAAGTACATATTGAAACCTCAGGAGCTTATCCGCTCTCCGGAACTTGGGATTGGATTTGTCTTTCGCCAAAGAAAAACAAATTACCCACAGAAACCGTTTATGATAATGCACACGAGTTGAAAGTAATAATTTTTAATAAGCATGATTTTATTTTTGCAGAAGAACAAGCCGAAAAAGTGAATCCAAAGGCTATTTTATTTCTGCAACCAGAATGGAGTAAAAAGGAAGAGATGACACCATTAATTGTGGATTATGTAATGAAAAATCCGAAATGGCGTGTCTCGTTGCAAACTCATAAATATTTAAATATACCATAAACAAAAACCCCAAAACAGATAAGTCTGTTTTGGGGTTTTTGTTTAGGATAAAATGTAAAAATATCGATTTGTTGAGTGCCAGCATCTTCACTTTTTTATTATTGAAGGATTTATTTTTATCTTGCCTCCTTCTTTGTCTTACTTTAAAAAGAAAGCTTGGCTAAATAATCATAATGTTCCCCTTCGAGAATTAATTCACATTGTAGGCCGTTGTCTAAAGCAGCATTTTGCAGGGTGTTGTAATCTATAAACATCCAATCAAATGGTTTTTCCTTTTCTCCTTTGTACGAAATATTGAAAACTATTTCGCCGTAATAATGATTGTCTGAAGGAATCCATTTCCCGCCATCTTCGTCATCATCAAACATATATATGATGTCAGAACTGTCTAGTAGAATCTGACCCCCTGGAAGTAGTAACGATTTTAATTTTAAAATAAAGTTAGGGATGTTTTTTAACTTTCCGCACATGCCAGCTCCATTCATTAACAATAAAATGGTATCGTATTTTTCATTAGATAATGTCATGACATCCTGAATTTTTGCGTCTTTAAGTCCACGAAGCGCGCAGGCTTGAATGGCATTTGCAGAAATATCAATCGAAGTAACATCTAAATTTCTCTCGTTTTGTAAATACAAACTGTGACTTCCTGCGCCACAACCTACATCTAGCACTTTTCCTCTGGCAAGTTGTAGCGCTTTTTGTTCCATTAAGGGCATCTCGGCATGTGAACGGAATAAGTAAGCAACAGACATTTCATCTTCTTCAGAGATGGTGGTCTCAGTAATCAAATCCTCTGGAGCATTATTAGTTTGATAATCAAGTATGGCTTGGCCAAAAAGGTCTTTCATTGTTTGTAATTCTAAATTCAACATTTATAAAGCTATAATCCTCGTTTAAAAAGTGTTAGTTTTGTAAAAAATTTAAACTTTCAAATTGAAACCTACTTTAAACGAACTTCCTAAAGAAGCCAAAGATAAGCATATCGAAAACAAAAAGTATTTCGATAAGCTGAAAAAGAAGACACCAAAAAATTTAGATTATGTAATGCAGGATTTACATGACGCTGAATTCAAAAAAACAGATTGTTTAAAATGTGCTAATTGCTGCAAGACAACAGGGCCATTATTTACTTCTGCTGATATTGAGCGTGTGTCGAAATATTTGAGACAAAAGCCGCAGCAATTTATAGAACAATATCTGCGTGTTGATGAAGACCAGGATTATGTTTTGCAAAGTGTGCCGTGCACTTTTTTAGATCATGAAAACGCATGTATGATTTATGATGTTCGACCAAAAGCGTGTCGAGAATTCCCACATACGGACAGAAAGAAGTTTCAGCAAATTACAGATCTAACTTTAAAGAACGTTGCAATTTGCCCAGCTGCTTTTAATATTGTAGAAGAAATGAAAAAGAAGTTGCCGCTATAATTGACTATCATCGAATTCCTGTTGTTACTTGCAATCCTTTCCTGCTGAGTATAGGCTTAAGCGTTAATAAATCAAATATTTTTTGTTCATTTTCTTAAAAGTTTGTAAGCCGTCGGTCCAGCTTTCTCTGATTTCTTTTTCTGAAATTCCATTTTCTATTTGCCGTTGAAGTTTTTTAGTTCCCGCCAATTTTGTGAAAAAAGAATTGAAGAATTTTGATTTATCTAAAGTAGAATTATATGCTTTTATAAGCCATTTCAATTCCAGTTGATTCTCTTTAGTTTGAGTTGATAGGTCTTCGCCAAAACATTTTACTCCATTATGCAATGGGTTTTTGGCCCCTAAATTTGGTTTTGGAATAAAACTAAAGGTGTTGTTTGGTAAGTAGGGTGATCCATAAATTTGAAATTGCTTCTCTGTACCTCGACCCACACTGACATTAGTGCCTTCAAAAAGGCACAAACTAGCATAAAGAGCAACGGCTTGGTCGTTCGGAAGATTAGGTGAGGGTTTTACTGGTAGACTGTAATTTAGTTTTCTAGTGTAATTGAGACAAGGAATTACTGTTAGTTGACATTGAATTCCCTGTTTTAACCATTTTTCTCCATTTATCATTTGTGCGTATTCGCCAATAGTCATTCCGTGAAGTACTGGCACTGGATGCATCCCTACAAAACTCGTAAATTCCTTTTCTAAAATTGGACCGTCTACACTACTTATGTTTGGATTGGGTCTGTCTAAAATCACTACAGGAATATTGTTTTCGGCACAAGCTTCCATGATATAATGTAAAGAGGAAATGTACGTGTAAAATCGTGCACCCACATCTTGCAAGTCGAAAACCAAGATCTCTATTCCAGCTAATTGTTCGGAACTAGGCTTTTTGTTATCCCCATAAAGCGAAATAATTGGCAATCCTGTTTTATAATCTTTTCCGTCGACTACATGTTCACCCGCGTCTGCAGTTCCTCGGAAACCGTGCTCTGGAGCAAAAATAGTTTGAATAGCTATTTTTTTTGCTAAAAAGAAATCAACCAAATGGGTTTTGTTGGGTAAGATGCCTGTTTGGTTGGTTACAATACCAACTTTTTTATCTTTTAATAATGGCATATAAGCATCAAAATTAGCAGCACCAGTTTTTACTGTTTGAATGGGATTTTTTATTGGAATTTCTTTATAGTTTTTTGTTTCTTCTTTAATCTTAATGGAACTTCCGCAAGACACGATTAGTAAAACAAATAATAAAAATGTATTTTTGAACACCAAACTAGATACCATATCAAATTGAATTTAGAATACTTTATTGCCAAACGACTTATCACTGCTAAAGATTATAAAAGTAGTATATCTTCGCCAATTATAAAAATTGCAATTTCGGCAATTGCCATAGGAATGATCATGATGATTGTTTCTGTAGCAACTGGTATTGGATTGCAACAAAAAATACGAGACAAGATTTCTGCATTCAATGGCCATATTATTATTTCGAATTATGATAATAATCAATCGGAAGTTACACTTATTCCTATTTCTAAAAAACAGGAATTTTATCCAAAATTCACTTCAGTTTCTGGAATAAGTCATATTCAAGCCATCGCAACTAAAGCGGGAATAATAAGAACTGAAACTGCTTTCGAAGGAATCATCCTCAAAGGAGTCGGCAAGGATTACCGATGGAATAACATTAAAGAATATCTGGTTTCAGGTAAATTGCCTGATTTCTCAAAAGAGCTTAATCAAGAGGTGTTAATTTCTCAATTCTTGGCTAAAAGGTTGAATCTAAAAGTAGGTGATTCTTTTAACACGTTTTTCATTAAAGAAAGTCAAAACAAATTACCAAACATCCGAAGATTCAAAATCACAGGTATTTTTAATTCTGGATTTCAGGAATTTGATGCTACTTATTTAATAGGTGACATTCGACACCTGCAGCGCATTAATAAATGGAGTCCCGATCAAGTGGGAGCTTTTGAAGTTTTTGTAGATGACTTTAATACTATTCAGGCAACAGGTGAGCAGGTTTATGCACAAACATCTTCTACGTTAGATACGAAAACCATAATCGAAAAATACAGTTATATATTCGAATGGCTTCAATTATTCGATTTTAATATTATTGTAATTTTAGCGGTCATGATACTCGTTGCGACCATTAATATGGTTGTTGCGCTTTTAGTCCTCATCCTTGAACGCACTCAAATGATAGGAATACTTAAAGCCTTAGGGGCAAATAATTGGTCAGTTAGAAAAATATTTCTATACAATGCTTTTTACTTAATAGTGAGAGGTCTGTTTTGGGGAAATCTGATAGGGATATCGTTGTTATTAATCCAGCAACATTTTGGTGTCGTCAAACTCAATCCAGAAAATTACTATGTCAATCAAGCACCAGTTTATTTGAACTGGGGATATATAGCCATGCTTAATGCCCTCACAGTTTCTGTTTGTTTCTTGGTGTTGCTAATTCCATCCTATATAATAACCAAAATAGCACCAGTAAAAGCCATCCGTTTCGATTAAACTTCATTTGGGCGTTTCCCATTATAAAAAAGAGGCTATTATCTAATTGGGTAGTAGCCTCTTTTTTATAAAGGGTCGGGCTATTCGCTACAAGTCCTCGTCAAGTTGCGTTACACTTCACTTGGCTGCGGGCTTTGCGCTACTATCCCTAACGCGGGGAGTTGTGTAATTGATTTAGAATTCGGTGTACCTTATATATAGGTAGGTATAAAATGTCTTACTATAATAAGTACCGTAAGAAATAGACAAGGAACAAGTGCCTAGGCGATAAAAAACCTAACCTATCTCAGATGATAATGCAGTCAAGGACCTAATTTCAAGATTAATCCTGTCTGTGATCCTACCAAAGCGGCTTAGAGAACCAATAAATAGCGAAAAGGGATTGCATTTCCAATCGCTCCTAGAGGGATATAATGATAAAAAAACTGGAATTTGGTCATTTTTGCATGCTTTGCTTTGGATAGGGTGAGGTAAGCAGAAAAAACTTTTTTTTCAAGAAGCGTATTTTCAGCGAGTTAAATGCAGTATTAAGAAAGCGATAAAAAAAAGCGAATAAAAAGCTTGAATAACGGTATAAAGGTGTTAGTTTTGCACCCGCAACAACGGCAAACGTTCCTTTAAATA
>NZ_FRDK01000020.1 GCF_900143245.1 Flavobacterium fryxellicola | reverse complement strand
GATCTTGGTTTTTTTTAAATAAATGTTTGGTAGCTCGGATGTAGCGTCCCGCATAGGCGGGAAGGCCGCAGGTTCGAATCCTGCCACCCCGACAATAAATCCTTTCTGTAGTATTACAGAAGGGATTTTTTTATTACCAAATAATTAAAACTGATACTACAACGTCCTTTGTACCGTAATTATATCCTATTTTTGCACGGTAAAAATTATAATTCACATCATTATGTCTGATACAATCGAAAAAATTAAATGTCTTATTATAGGTTCTGGTCCTGCAGGTTATACTGCTGCTATTTACGCTGCCAGAGCAAATATGTTTCCGGTTTTATACCAAGGAATGCAGCCTGGAGGCCAACTAACAACAACTAATGAAGTTGAAAACTGGCCAGGGAATCCTGAAGGAATAACGGGGCCTGAAATGATGGTTGGGTTACAAGCCCAAGCGCAGCGTTTTGGGACTGATGTTCGTGATGGTTGGGCTACAAAAGTTGATTTCTCTGGAGATGTTTTCAAAGTTTGGATCAATGATGTAAAAGAATTGCATTGCGAAACAGTGATTATTTCCACTGGAGCTTCGGCTAAATATTTAGGCTTGCCTTCAGAGCAACACTATTTAAAAATGGGCGGTGGTGTTTCGGCTTGTGCGGTATGTGACGGTTTTTTCTATAGAAATCAAGAAGTAGTAATCGTTGGAGCAGGAGATTCAGCCTGCGAAGAGGCACACTATTTATCTAAATTGTGTAAAAAAGTAACGATGTTAGTGCGTAGTGAAAAATTCAGAGCTTCTAAAATTATGGAAGAACGCGTTCGCAAAACGGAGAATATTACCATTTTGATGAATCATGACACGATAGAAGTTTTAGGAGATGAACAAGTTGTTACTGGTGTAAAAGCACTTAACAAAACCACAAATGAAACTTTTGATATTGAAGCTACTGGTTTCTTTGTCGCTATTGGACACAAACCCAATACGGATATTTTTAAAAAATACATCTCCTTAGATGAAACAGGGTATATTATCAATACTCCCGGAAGTTCTAAAACAAATGTTGAGGGTGTTTTCGTAGCTGGTGATGCTGCTGATCATGTGTATCGTCAGGCGATAACCGCTGCTGGAACGGGCTGTATGGCTGCACTTGACGCTGAAAGATATTTAGCTTCTAAAGAATAAGATAAAAAGAGCATTAAAACAAAGAGTCCCAATTTGCAAAAATTTGGACTCTTTGTTTTAGAATTATTTTCATAAACTTATAAATAAATTTTCAAGATTATATTTTGCCATCAATACCTCCCTCTCCTTTGCAGCGGGTTGGCAAGCGTATTCCCTATTTCAATTTCTTGATCAATTGCGCTTCATCGGCAAATTTCCGAATTTCTATTTTTGGGGTGCCTAAAAGTTGGATTTCAGATTTGTCAGCAGCATCAATAACAACGGCAGTTTCCACAAATAAACTGCAGTTTGTGTAACTTTCGGTGGTGATGTCCGCATTTTTAGTAGTAAATTTATTTCCAGTAAAGGATGCATTGTTATCGAGTCTAATGGCAGTATGTGTCGCGTTTCCTTCCAGTACAGCATTTGATTTTTGGTACAAATCTACTTTTAAATCGGTTGTGGTAACTAATGCTTTTAGAGCGGCATTTTTACTGAGTTCTATAATCGTATTTTCCGATTTTAGATTTAATTCTGTTTTAGACTTGTCGTCTGCCTCTAATAAGAAATCTTTGGTGTTTACATTTAGAAACAGTTTAGAAGCATCATGGGCTTTTACTGTAATAGTATTCAATAAAAGTTCCTGAATTGCATTAACAGTCGCTTCATCTTTTAAAGTAATTAAGTTTAAATCATGGGTATAGGTCACTCTCACAATTATTTTTTTGTAATTGACGGCTTCTTTTGTAGTGTAAAGGCGTAAGCTGTTGTCTTTTGAATCTATAGAAATGATATCGTGCAGGTTGTCATCTGCCTCGATTTTTACTTCCGTTTTCTCGCCCCTTTCTAGATGTACCTCCAGGTTGTCTTCGACGAGCAACGCTTCGAAATTTCCAACGGCTCTCTGCTCAACAGTTACCATTTTTGATCCTTTTATTTTTTCTTTTTTCTGTGCGAATAGTACGGTCGTAGATAAGACGAGTAGGAGTATAGCGGTATGTTTTTTCATGATTAGTTGAATTAGAGTCCGTACAAATATAAAAAAATCAGCCACTTGTGGTGGATGATTTTTTGACTTATTGTGAGGTTGTCTTATTGTTGATTGACGCTGCCACCAGAACTTGTATTTTTCTGTAGTGTCTTTGGTTGGATATTATAGGTAATAGTACCTCCGCTAGACGCTTCGGCATTCAAGCTAACAATAGGGTGAACACTGGTGTTGGCACCGCTTGATACATCGGAAATAATTGTATTAGCTAATAAATCGTCGGCATTGATTGCACTTCCGCTTGATGCGGTAGTTTTCATTTGTAACGCTTTTCCATTGATTGTGATGCTGCTTCCGCTGCTAGAATCACAGGTGATGTCGTCGGATTCGATACCCAGGTCAATTGTCCCTCCACTAGATGTGTTGAGTCGGATATTTTCTCCTTTTAGCGTATTCCTACTGGTAATGGTAGCACTGCTTGTGGCTTCTAGTTCATCAATAAAAGGCATTTTAACCATCACTTTTTTAGAACCGGTATTGATAAAATAATTTTTGTCACAAGAAATAATCAGGGTTCCATTTTCAACTTTAGTCGTGATGTGTTTTTGTAAATTATCATCTGCTTCCACAACTATTTCTATTTTATCAGCTTGTTCAATAACTACATCAATGGCATTGTCAACCTCTATGCTCTTGAAATCACCATCAACGAGTCGTTTCTTTGTGGTTACATTTCCACTGCCTTGTATGGAATCCAAATTAAGGGAATGATTGCATGAAGCGAATAACAAAGCCGTTAACGCTATTACAATAAACTTGGTAATTAAGGTGATGATTTTTAACATGACTAATTCGTTTTAATGATTATTCCGTCTTTATTTATTTTCAATCCTTTGCTAGCGCTATTTGTTTTTACAGAGTCTTTCTCAATAGAAACTCCATTTTTATTAATAGTTACGGTTACATCAGTACTATCGTTTTGAGCATCTATAGTTACATCATTATATTCATTTTCATTGGCAGGACAATTTAAACATTTTATTTGAGAATTTTCTACTTTATAAATGTAATTGTCTGAACTGTAGTGTAAATTGAAGTATTCGTCGTCTGATCTGTCATAATTTTGTACTGAAGAATCGGGTTTCAAAA
Organism: Flavobacterium fryxellicola; assembly: GCF_900143245.1. Classification (GTDB taxonomy): domain Bacteria; phylum Bacteroidota; class Bacteroidia; order Flavobacteriales; family Flavobacteriaceae; genus Flavobacterium; species Flavobacterium fryxellicola. The sequence continues at coordinate 15,656 of NZ_FRDK01000020.1, read as the reverse complement.
GAATTCCTTCTGGTACGTATAAGAATATTTCGACTTCCTGATCACGGAATTTATTAGTGACTTCAGTCAATAAATAATTGTCTAAAATCAACTGATTTCCTTCAATTTTGATAGCGTATTTTATTTTTTCTGCTCTTCGTTTTGCATCTTGAAATGATTTACCTCTAGATATTTTTTCAATTTGAATGAAAGGTAATTTTTCATCTGTACGTAAAATTTCTAAGCTTACATTGTTGGAGTAAATCAATTGAGTGTTGGCTGAATCCTGAACAAATTCAAAGTTTTCGTCGTTGTCAATATCTTTTGTGTAATACTCATTGTATCTGAATTTTACAAACAAAGTGTCATTTGGCAATACATTAATAGTTTCTTTCTGAACCGTTTTTCCTTCATAAGCCACTTCCGATGCTTGGTTGATTCCTATCGAAATTAGTATCGCTATAGCAATAATCCAAAGTGCCAATAAGGTGTACTTAGCAATGTTCCCTATTGATTTGATGCTTGGAGACAATAATTTGAACCCTAAAAGTGTCAAGAAAAAGAACGGAATTCCAACAGCAAAGAACATTAACAATCCAAAAGACCATATTGGGTAATCTGTGAAATTTCCTGCTTCAATGAAACTTCTCCATGGCACATCTATAAAATCTGAAGAACCTAAAGTGAATACGGCAATTAGTAAAGAAACTAATGTTGCAACACCTGTGATGATTAAAATCACACCTAAAAATTTCGCAAAAATCTTAAAAACAGTAATGATAAAATCACCAAAAGAGTTTCCTATTTTGCCAGCACCCGTTTTTATTTGATTGCCGTATTTATCGTAGTCCGCATTTTTAATTTTGTCGGAAACGTTTTCAAATTCTTCCCGAACTTTTTTTTCGATATTTGAAATAGTAACGGGTTCTCCCGTCATTTCTAGTTTTTCTGAGGTAGTAACCGCTTCTGGAGTTACAATCCAAAGAATGATATAAGCCAGAATTCCAGTTCCAAATCCAGCAAAAACTAATAATATCAGCACGATTCTGATCCATACGGCATCGATCCCAAAATAGTATCCTAGACCTGCTGCAACGCCACCAATCATCCCTTTTTCTCTGTCACGGTATAATTTTTTTGTTCTACGGCTGGCAGTGCTGTATGCGGTATTTGCTTCTTTAAAATCATCTTCAATGATGTAGTCTTCCGGTTGTCCCATTACGGCAATCACTTCATCGACATCTTTTAACCCAATAACGTACTTGTCGGTTTTTTGTTTGTCATGCAATAATTCCGAAACGCGCATTTCAATATCTTTTATGATTTCATCATGACCGGATGAATTGGATAAAGAACGTTTTATGGCGTCAAAATAGCGGGTCAATTTTTGGTATGCATCTTCATCTATGTGAAAAAACATTCCGCCTAGGTTTATATTTACTGTTTTGTTCATGACTATTATTTTTGGTTGGTTATTAGGTTTACGGCATCTGATAATTCAGTCCAGGTGCTATTCAGTTCATTTAAAAAAGTTTGTCCAATTTCGGTCAGGCCGTAATATTTTCTCGGTGGTCCTGAGGTTGATTCTTCCCAACGGTAGTTGAGTAATCCATCATTTTTCAATCGAGTTAAGAGGGGATAAATCGTTCCTTCCACGACTAATAATTTTGCGTTTTTCAAAGTGTCTAATATTTCCGATGTGTAGGCATCTTTTTCTTTCAATACAGATAAGATGCAAAACTCGAGAACACCTTTGCGCATTTGGGCTTTTGTGTTTTCAATGTTCATAATTCCTTTTTTTTGATTTTGTGTTGATTAAACGGTTCCTTTTTTGATTGCTGTGCCAGTTCGCCTTTCTGGCTCGGGTGATGATTACTTTATTTTATTTGAAGCTTATTCCTGCTTTCCACTTTATCTTTACTTGCTTAAAGAAAGCAAGTAAAGGATGCCGTTGCAATCAGGGCTAGTTCGTTCGCTTTATGTAGTATGTCTATTCTCTTTTAATCTCTTTAGGTTTAATGCTACGAAGCTTTACTTCGATTTTTTTAGCCACAGATTCACAGATTAAAAAAGATTATTGAAAATCTGTGAATCTGTGGCTGTTATTTTGCTAATACCTTTGGGGCTCTGCCCCGAGATAATTTATTCGGATGAGGTCTTATTTAATGAACGGAATCGTTATTGGATATTTATATTTTTCTCCGTTTGATGTTTTGATTGAAGCATAAATGATTAAAAAGAATTCAGCCACTTTTAAAAGGCCAAAAATCAATACACAAATCAATCCAAGGGTTAGTAAGCCAATATTACCATCAAAGTTGAAATTTGAATAGGTAAACTCATGATCGTGCATCAAGGTGTTAAGCGGCATATCCTTAAATACAGAAATAAGAAACGAAGGAATTGCAATTATAATCAGTAGTAAGGAGTACAACAATAAACTCAATTGAAAGTTAAGCACTTGTTTGCCGTGATGATCCACAAATTCCGATTCGTCCTTTTTTGTACTCCATAAAATTATTGGAAAAATATAATTTCCAAAGGGAATAAAATATTGGGTCAAGGTACTCAGGTGAGTAAAAGTGGCGGTGTTTTTTTCAGTAGTTGTTTCCATTTTTTTTTTTTTTTTTGATTTTTGATGATGATTGAAACGGGTTGACAATATTAGCATTTAGGCTACATAGTAATTTCTTATGCAAATATATATCTAAAAGACAGTATCTTGTTTCGCATAGTACCAAATATTAACAGAAAATTAACAAATAAATGTAGTAGGCATGCCTAGTATTTTTTCGTATTTTAGCAAAAAATCGAGCAATAATGAATCTTACAGCATCAAAACTTAATAAATTTCTCTTATTCAAATTGCCTTCGGCATTTATTTGTGGTGTTCGTGTCGCAGCCATTGATGAAAATAAATGTGTTGTATCGGTAAAACACCGATGGATCAATCAAAATCCGTTTAATTCCATGTATTTTGCCGTGCAAGCCATGGCTGCGGAACTTTCTACGGGAGCTTTGGTTATGTTCCAAATTCAAAAAAGTGGTCGGAAAATCTCCATGCTAGTCGCCAACAACAAAGGAAATTTTACCAAGAAGGCAACTGGCCGAATTACATTCACTTGCACCGATGGGCATTTAATAGAAAAAGCTATTGAGGAAACCGTGGCAACAGGCGAGGGGCAAACCTTCTGGATGAAATCCATTGGAACAGATGAAAAAGGAGTACAAGTATCCGAAATGGACTTCGAATGGAGTGTAAGAGTAAAATAAAAGATCCTCTTTAAAGGAATCCAACGAAAAAACGCCTCTATATTTTAGAAGCGTTTTTTGTTTGTAGGAAACGTATATTTTTCGGGGGTACTATTGCTTTTTGGTTAGCAAGCTGTTTTACATTTCTTCCCTTCGGCTTTGCATTTTGCTTGACATTTCGCCACTTCAGCTGCGGTCATAGCCTTTGTATTGGCATCTTTTTTGGCACAACAAGACGTCGTTTTGGCTTTTTCTTTAGCGACAGCTTTTACTTCTTGCGCACTAAGATGAACAGTTAAAAAGGCAATTGCTACAAATGTTACTATTTTTTTCATTGTATAAAGTTTAAATTAGTTTCTTTTTTAGGTGGATCGTAGTCTATCAAATCCAATTCAAATATAAAAAATAAATCAAACTAATCTTGCATTTCTGATAATTATTTACAGCCTCAAAATCAATTTTGTAGTAATAAAAAGCAAGGAATTATAGTACGATGATTTTTTTGCTTAATACGCCTTGTTCTGTTTTCAGTTTTACGATGTAAACGCCCGAACTTATTTTTTTGACGGGCAATTGAATGTTTTCTTGCCCTTGATTTTCAACATCCCAATGCGCAATCGCTTGTCCCAGAATACTAAATAAGGTGACCTCTTGAACGGCTGAAGCTGTTTTATTATTATGGATAATAAGCGCATTTTTGTTTGGAGCATACAAAATTACAATGTCGGTATTGTGCTCGATTTCATCCGCTGTTCCTAGCGTTTTATCTTTGAAACGCAGTGAAAACCGGTCGTGAAATTCGCCTTTGAGCAAATTGATTTCAAAAACTTCATTCCTAATATTGTGGTATATTTTTGTTTGGTCATCGTAGATAAATATCGGTTGGTCAGACTCAAAATTCTCCAGTTCATCAATTAAGAACTTTATCGGTCCGTCGGCATTCGTTTTTACGCCGATAGGGAAGGAGGACTCGCTATTAAAGAAGCCTTCGCCTTGAATGACCAATTGCTCGGTACCGTTTAGAAAATACATGTCAGTAGGAAAATCATCTAGAATATAGCCGTCATACCCATAATCAATGGCGCTGGTCGCTTTTTCCTGCATGAAGGCCAACAATACTTGGCGGTGAAAATTAGATGCCGAATTGAAACCCAAGCGGATTCTTTTTAGGGTGTCTTTTTTTATAGGATCATTAGAATTTGTATCCCATGAATTTTCTTCTTTCGTTTTAGATTTATTTTTGAAAAGGGTGTTGGATGTAGCGTCCGTTTCTCTTTGGAATGTTCGTTGACTGTTATTAAAAATAACAGCACCGCCACCACCTGTTTTTCCATAGACAAAAAATCCTTGCCCAACGGGAATGTGTTGCTTTGGAATTTTAGTACTCAAACCTACACCGCTAATCAACTCTGGAACTACGGGCGGCAAGCCTCCTGATAAATTGAGCATCGCATATCCGCCTAAATACTCTTTTAGAAAATGGGAATTGTTACTGGAGGAATGTTCCCAGAAATAAATGGTTCCGTCTAAGCCCGTGTCTTGCGGTCGGTCTACTGACGTCAGATTATCATTTATAAAGGCATACGCATCAATAGCCGATGGATACGGATTTCCGGTTAGCAATAGTTGTTCGGCACTGACGGTATTGGTTAGAATAGTTCCATTATTAGGTTTTCCTACAAAGGTGTAATTTTGAGTCCCAGAGGCTGCTCCGTCACCTTTTAAGGTAAATCCCTGACCTACTCGCAACGGGCTTGTTTCATTTATCTGTACCCAATTGGCGTAGACACTAGCATAATTATCAAATTTATATAGCCAGTATCGGGCCAAACTAATGGGGCTAGTTGCAGCGCCATTGTAGCCGCTAACCCAAGTAATACTTGCTGGTGTTGCTGGATTTGTTCCGTCTCTCATGATTCCATTTACGGAGTAATTCGTATTGTTAGTAACAGTATTTATAGGGCTTACTGGCGAACTCCAATAGTTGTAATTGTACAAGTTAGATTGTCCTTGCTGATCTCGTTCTATTGATCCAGCACTGGCTACGTCTAAATCGCTCTCCGTTGTTTGGACTAATTGTGACATTCCTGTTAAATCTATTTTACCGTCTAATTTTAGGTACCAGTCATTCTGTATTTTGGTGTTGTTGTTCATGGTGATTTTTTTGCCAGAATCAACAACCATTCCTAGATCTAAGTTGTTTGCTGTTTCGGTAATATCATGTTGCACTTTTACAATAGACCAGTCATTCTCCATAATGTCATTTCCTCTGATTTCTTTGGCAGGATTATTTACTGCGGTGGCAAAACTGCCTGATCGTTCCGTTAAAAAAGGCAAAGGTGCTTGTTGCTGATAAATGTTCTTGTGATTGTATATTTTAGTGCCGCTGACATCAATTGCAGGTGTTGATAAGTCATCAATAATGTCATCTTTATAATAATCCATTCTGTAATACCGAAGTAGGTTTGCAAAAGGCAAGGAAGCGGGTGCGGTAGCAATATTTTTGGGAATAAAAGCACCTCGTACTTCTGAGCCCGAATCCTGAATTTCCTGATAGACCATTCTTTGTACTTGCGATTCTGTCAACGCCACATTGAAAACGCGTATTTCGTCTATTTTTCCTTTAAAATAACTGCTGTTTGCTAGGGGATTTCTACCTAAAGTTAACAGTGATGCGTCAGTTGTGATGCTTCCCGTTTTAGCTTGGGTTGCCACCAAAGCGCCATTCAGATACAGTTTTATCGTACTGCTATCATACACGGCAGCGACATGATACCACTGAGAAACGTTTAGTGCTGTAGCATAAGTTACTAAAGTGCCATTCACTACTGCTTCCAGTTTTTTCGCAGCAGAAACTCTAATTTGGAACTTATCCTGACCCACAAGTACACCGGCTGTTGCAAAATTTGGATTTAAATTAATCCATCCCATCAGCGTGGCAGTACCTAGACCGCCAAGAATAGATGTGCTTTGCCCATAATCGTTTCGACCGTCAAAGTCAAGAAATAATTTGGTCCGAAGGTCTCTTGGAGAACCAAATTGCGCTGTATTAGTGTCAAAGTTGTCTAGAATACCATCTTTATCAACATCAGCAGTTCCATCAATTATACCGTTATTATCAGCGTCCAAGGTTTTATAAGAATAGAGTAGCAAGGTGTTGGCAATATCAAAGGTCAGTCCGTTGGATTTTATATCAATATAGTTCGGAATTCCATCGCCATCGGTATCGAGAAGATAATTCAGAAAAGGAGCCACTGTACTTCCTTGTCCTAAATTGCCATATTGATTGAGGCCTGTACCATAATCATAAATATCCAGTATTCCATCACCAAAAAGTTCATTGATTCCATTGCCATCTGTGTCTTTGCTTCTAAAAGTTTCCGTATCTAATCCGTCTCCAGTACCATCGCCATTAATGTCTCCATCCCCGTTGATGAAACCTGCAACCGCATTTGAATTCCCTGCACCCGATTCGTCTACATCAAAAAGACTATCGTTGTCACTGTCTAAATCCAAATAATTAGGAACACCGTCTCCATCAGAATCTAGTGCTGGTAGCATGGCGATAGCCTCCGCATTGTCGTGCAGTCCATTGCCGTTAGCGTCTGCCCATGCGGTAGCTATTTTTCCTTGACCACCGCTCAAGTGGGCTAAACCAACTTCGATAACATCTTCAATTCCATCATTATCGGAGTCTAAATCAAATACATCAGCAACGCCATCGCGGTCTAAATCACACAACGTTTGTGAAATTAAAATATCATCTAAAGCCAAATCATTACCGCCACCTCCAGGGGCATTATTTTTGAAACGGATGGTAAAGGCATTGATATTTCCTAAGTTGACACTGGTGGTAAATTGTTTCCAAACTCCTTGAGCGCAACTGTTGTCTGTGGTGCTTCCAGAACATCTCCCAATGTCTCCTGTGTTGAATGACGTTAGAAAATTATTTGACAAATCATAAAATTCAACAGTAATGTTGGGTAAAATAGAATTAGGAAACGTATTTTTTGCCATGATATTTAAGGCCCAAAAACTGTAGGTTATTGGTAAATTAGACAAAACACCGGTAATGGTGGTTTCATAAAAAATACCTGGAGTAAAACTGGCATTAAAAACGGCCATTCTACCATTAACGTCCCCTGGGGTATGATCTTCTCCATTGTACCAAGCTAAATCGCCGTGAATATTTTCAGGATCGCTGGCTGTTGTTCCGGTTATTTTAGAGACTACGGTGTATTCACCGTCATCCAATATTTTACTGGATTGAAAAGGACATTGTGTTGTATTCGGCCCAGCAATTCCATCCTCGTAGCAATAGGTTGTTGTGGCATTATAGGCGGCCGTAAAGCTGGCAGTTCTTCCTCCTGTGCCAAAGGTTTCATTTAAGAATTTGTAGGCTACTTTAGTACCATTTGCATTGTTGCAATTTAGTTCTTCGGTAGCATCTAGTATACCATCATTGTCATCATCTATATCAAAATTGTCATAAATACCGTCGCCATCACTATCAAAAAAAGTTTGGATTCCTGTTCCTTGGATCGAATAATTATACGGATTTTCATCAATGTCATTATTTACGATCGAAAGGGCAGCCGTTTTTAAACCTAGGGTGTCTGGGTCAAAACGAACCGAAAAGGTACTGCTTCCTCCAGCGGGAATTATAGCATTTGGACTCGTAGCAAGTGTGAAATTAGCCGCATTAGTTCCTGAAATCGTAATGGCTCCTATGGATAAATCAGCCGTACCCGTATTTTGAATGGTGTAGGTTTTAATGATGGCTCCTGTACTGGTTTCCATAGATCCAAAATCGGTCCAATCCGTACTCGTTGGAGTAGTGTCCCCGTCGACTATAGTCGCCGCATTACCCAAAATAGTGATCTCGGGATCAGCATAGGTCTTTAATATGGGGCTTGGAACTAAAAGTAGTTCGTTTTTATTGTCTGTTGCGGATTGGTGTGAATTACGGGATCCTTCAGGTGCAATAACAAGAGTAACAGTACTTAGCTCTGATTTTTTTTTAGTTTTCCAATGATCTGCTGCAGTAGGATCGATAGTGTTGTTCGTATTCTCAATTGCAATGCCATTTGCATTTGGCTTAAAGCACGAACCACCAATGAATGTTTCGATCGAACGGGTACTGATTCTAGTTTGCACAACAAAAGATTCTGATAAAATAAATGTTTGTAGTTGCGTAAATCCCAGAAGCGGAAGGAGGATACATACCAATGTTGCATAAAGCTTTAGAGTAGTTTTTTTCATAATGTACTCACTGTATTTAATTAATTATGGGTCAAGTAACGAGGTCAAATAAAAATAAATCTTCAAAAAAGACCTATTTTGTAGCTCGAAATTAGACTTATAATTTAAATAAATCAGATTAAGCGCATATAAAATCGATTAAAAGCATAAAAAAGTAAAAAATGTAAGTATATAATTATTTTAAAATAAAAATTTAAAAATGATTTTTTGCAGTGCACTTTCATAAATCCTCCCTTCACTTGATTTTGTAGGATCAAAAAAAAACTTCCCGATGAAGAGAAGTTTTTGTGATGGTAAAAAGGCAATTTATATTACTTAATAATAATTTTCTTGCTGCTATTTCCTTTGGTTGTTTTTAGTTTTACGATGTATACACCAGTTGTTTTATCCAGAATCGGGATTTTTAGTAGCGCTTGGTCCCTTTCTTTTACGTCCCATTTTGAAATTAATTTTCCTTGAATGCTATACAAGGAAACGGCTAAAACGGTATTGTCAGCAGCGTTGTTTTTAATAGTCAACATATTATTAGAACGGGAAAAGAAAACAGTAATGGCATTTTCATACAATGGGTCTTTAACCATGAGACTTTTGTCCGCGAAACGCAACGAAAACCGATCGTTAAAAGTACCAGCAGGAAGTTCTACTTCGTACCCTTTCTCTTTTATACTATGATAGGTATCTGTATCGCTGTCGTGGATAAAAATATTTTGACTTTCATCAAAGTTCTCTAAGCCATCTAAAACGAAAGAGATTTTTCCTGTTGTTTCTGCCCTTACACCAATAGGGAAAGAGGCGTCTTCATCAAAATAACCGTCGCCTGCTATAGCTAATTCATTTTCGCCATTCAATAAATACATATCGCTTGGTGAATCATCTATATTTAAAGCATCGTAGCCAGCATTCATTTCAGCATTTGCCTTGTCGTCCATAAAGGCTAACAATACTTGTCTGTGGAAACTTTGATTGTAAAAATTAAAACCTAAACGGATTCTTTTATGGGTGTCAATTTCTATTGCAGCATCACGATTGTCAGTCCAATGATTAGAATCTTTGGGAGTTGTAGGGATTCTATACGTAGTTTGTGACAATTCAGTATTTTCTTCTTTAATAAATTCTCTTTGGGTGTTGTTAAAAGTAACTGTTCCACCAGATCCAATTTTTCCTATTACAAAAAAACCTTGTCCAACAGGGATATATCTTTTAGGAGCCAATTTTGAGGTAGATCCAGAGCCATTTATGAAATCTACTCCAGTAGCACTTGGAGCGACCCCTCCAGCCAAATTGCGTATGCCGTAACCACCTTGATAAGCGCCTAAATTATGGGATGAGTTTGTTGTGTAATGTTCCCAAAAATACAAGGCACCATCAATTGCTTCATTAGTAGTTGATGTTTCTAGAGAGCCAATGTTATCCGAAATAAATTTATCAGCATCTAATGCTGAAGGATATGGATTTCCTACTAGTAATAGTTGATCAGAACCAACTGTATTTGTTATTGTACCGTTATTTGGCTTTCCTGTGAAAACTAAGTTTTGTGTTCCCGAAGATCCTGATCCTTTTAAAGTAAATCCTTTGCCTGCTTGAAGTATCCCAGTTTCACCTATTTGAGTCCAGTTGGCATAATCAATGGCATTTACGTTACTGTCGAATTTATAAATCCAGTAGCGTGCTAAACTAAATGGGGATGTAGCTCCATTAAAACCATCTGTCCACGTTATTGGTCCTGGTGACGCAGGATTTGTACCATCTTTTAAAACTCCGGCTACCGTAAAATCAGTGTTATTTGTTGTTGTATTCATTCCACCAACAGGAGATCCCCAATAGTTATAATTGAATTTATTAGATTGTCCTTGTTGGTCTCTTTCTAGTGAACCTCCACTTGCTGGGTCTAGGTCGCTGCCTAGTTTTTGTACCAATTGGGAACGTCCCACTAAATCAATTCTGCCATCCAGTTTTAGGTAGTGTGAAACTTCAATTTTGGTTCCATCCGTTTGTGTTCCTCCTATAGTTGTAGCGGTCAAAATATTACTATTGACAAACAATCCCAATACGGTTTTATTTCCTATCGAGGTGATATTATGACTTGTTTTGACTATGTTCCAATTTATTGTTTCTGTATCATCTACAATGGATAAACTATAAGGAATGTCCTGTACCGTATTATTTTTCCATGTTCCAGGATTTTGCCAGTCTCCATCGGTTAATGACTCATATGGTAAAGGTGCTGTTTGTAAATCTACAGTTGTAAGATTTCTTAATGCCGCCGTATTATTGTTATTTGATATGTCTTTTGCATTTGTAAAAGTGTAGGTAGACATAGGATAATAGGCACTTAAATTAGACCAAGGTATACTACTAATTTCATTCGATGAAATAGTATTGGGGATAATTCTTCCATTAGTAGCGATACCGTTACTTAGAATTTCTTGATTCATAACGTATCGTAATTCTTTTTCGGAGAGTGCTACGTTCCAAACTCTAACTTCATCTATTGAACCATTAAAGAAAGATGTTGGTGTTACGCCATCTGCAGCCGCTATCAAGAAAGATTGTGTTGGATTTGCAGGTACATTACTTAATGTTTTACTTGAATCTTCAAAACCATCAAGGTATAATTTTGCAGTTGAAGTTGTATTGTTATATACCACACATACATTATGCCATTTTTCTGTTGGCATTATTATAGAAGAGACTATAGATTGTTTAGTTCCATTAAACCAACTCATCTCAACTTTTCCAGATGCATTTATACTTAAATCATATCCTGCTGTATATGGATTGTTTCTTTTGGAAAGAATTGTTTGGTTTGCAGAACTACTTTTTATCCAAGCAGAAACTGTAAATGAAGTATTTAAATCTAAAACTTTTCCAGCATCTAGATAATCATTCACACCATCAAAATCGATAGCTCTTTCAAAAGTACGTTCGGGTGCATAACCAAATGTAATGTATTTAGTTCCGTCAAAATCATACTCAGTTTCTAATTTTGACCCATTAACGCGCATGACCCTGTATTCTGATGTTGGATTAAATAATGGCGTATTTGATATAAACATTAAGAAATCTCCAGGAGGTGTTATAGTCGAGGTAAGTAGTGTAGAAGGTATTGAAACTTTTACGGTAGGGATGTTACCACCAGTTTCTTTAATTCTCCAAGTACGTCCTATTGAAATAAAATCAACTTCTGTGGTTAATGTTGGTATTATTCCTGAACTCATGTTTACAATTACGGCAGGTTGAGCTAGTAATGTTCCATTATTACTTCCCCAAACTAAAAATTCTTTATCGGTTGCAAAATTATTTGGATTGTCAGAGTTTCTATCAAAAATCCCTCCAAGTCCTATGGTTATGTCGTCAACTGTATTTTCAGTTTTAGATTGTCTTTGCTTTAGTTCGGATTTATCATCACGTCCTATTCCTGCTATGTTGAAATTAAAACCAGCACTTGCATCATAAATGGAGGTGGCGGTATTTGTAGAAGCAGAATTATAATAATCTAAACTTGTTCCATTACTTCCTAATGTAATACCATATTTAATAGCTAAATAGGATTCAATTCTTCTTCTGTCTCTAACAGTATTGCTGATGTTGTAGTTGATAACTTCCAAAAAATCACCTTCATAACTTGGGCCAAAAGTTTCACTAGCACCCAACCAATATCTGGAATTTATGATGTTTTTATAAGTACTTGTGTTTACTTCAGTAGTAGATAGAGCACCAGTACCATTATTGAGAGTCCCTCCATTATTAAAAATACTCATTCTTGTACCATTATATCTTGGATTAAAGATATTTACTCCAGTGTAGGATTTTGTGGTACTAATTTCAGCTACTCCATAATTCGTTTGAGATCCCTGATTATAAGCCAAAAGATCATTGGTAAACCTATTTGATGTATCTCCCATTTCAAAACCAGTTACATCTTGATCTGGTTTGTTAGATATAACATCATCTCCGCAATACATGTCTTTGGCACCAGTAGAGTTTCTTATAGTTCCTGTAGGTTTTACAACAATGTACATGTCAAGGTTATTAAAACCTTGTCCACCTGCCATAGAGTTTGCGCCATTAAAATAAATTACGGGATTGAAGTTGACATTGTTATTGGCGTTATGCTGAAATTTAGGTTCTTTTCCAAGTTTTGCTACCGCATTTTTTGTACTAGTAGATGTTTTTTCTTGCCACGTAGTCATTGTAGCTCCATCGGATAAAGTGCCAATATTACTGTCTGCTTTAAGCCAAAATTTTAAATTTGAGGTCACACCACCAGGTGCAGTAATTATAGAGGTAGGAGTTCTAACTTCTCCTTGCACCACAAATGTATAGGTTCCTTCATCAGGGTCGTTACTAGTAACTGTGATTCTTGCTCTTCTTATTCCTAATGTTGCCGAGGGTGCAAAAGTTACTACAAAATCAGTTACATTTCTAGATTGACTACCTACTAAGTATGGTACAGTAGTATCACTTACTGCAGTTGAACTAAACCCTGTTCCAGTAATAGCTGTTACTACAACTGCTGAATTTATAGTTATACTTGAGGTACCATAAGAAAATATTTGAAATGGAATACTAATAGGAGTAGTTGCATCAGTTATTCCGAAATCAGTTTGATCTAAAGAGCTTGGAGTAGTATCTCCAGAAACTATAGATACATCATTTCCTTGAATATCTATCTCTCTACCTGTAACTATAGTATTCCCTGTGATTACAAAGTCATAAATACCTTCATCATTATCACTATTTGATATATTTACAATTGCCAAGAAATTACCACTTATTGCTGAGTTAAACGTTACTTGGAAGGTTAAACTAGCACCTTGTGCAATTGTAGTGCTACTTGGCTGACTCGTCACTGTGAAAACAGCATCTCCAGTGAGGGTTACTCTTGGAGTTCCCGTTAGCGTCAAAGGACCAGTCCCTATATTTTGAATGGTAAATGTTTTTATTACGTTAGTGCTTATTAAAGGAGAGCCAAAATCAGTATCATTGACTGTGGTTCCAGCAGATGCTCCATCAACAATATCTGCTCCGTTTCCTTGTAAATTAATTTCAGGTGTTACTCCTGAGTCTCCTGTTCCAGAAATATTAAAATCAAAAGGATTTTCATCAGCATCATTATTAGTGAAAGATACTGTTGCATTCCGTGCTCCTAATGCAGTAGGTCTAAATGTAATCGTAAAAGTTGTGCTTGATTGCGGTGCTATAGTGGTAGGTGGATTTGTAGCTACAAATTCAGAAGCATTTACTCCTCCAATAGTGATACTCCCTAAGTTTAATGTTGCAGCACCTAAATTATTGATAGTATAGGTTCTTGTTAGGTTAATCAAAAGATTAGAGCTTCCTAGATTAGAAAAATTAGTAGCGCTTGGGGTTACGCTTCCATCGGCTATGTTGAAACCATTTCCTGAAACTGCAATTTCTGGATTATTGATGGTTGCGATAATTGCTCGCCTTGGACTTGAAGTACAAGATCCATTTGTAGCTTGAATATAATATGTAGTGGTAGCTGTTATAGATGGAGTTGTATAGCTATTTGCTGAAGCTAACGCAGTTCCTCCGGTAGCTGAAGAAAACCATGAGATGGTGCCTACAGACGCTGTAGCTGATAAGTCTACTGTTCCAGTTCCTGTCCTTGAATTTGGTGTAGTTGAAGTTATCGTTGGGGTAGAAGCTACAGTTACAGTTGCGCTATTTAATGCCACAATTGTATTGCTACAGGAACTAGTCGCTAAATTTGTTATCGTTATTGTAGTTGATCCAGAGTTAGGTAAGATACTACTAATGAAAGTTCCTGCACCAGCAGTGGTAACATTCATTGTTGCAGTGTTTCCTGAAGCACTGTTAGTGCCCGAAATGTTATATGTTACGGTATATATTCCTCTTGGTAATGCAGTTGCACTTGAAGTAACAGACACGCTTGCTGTATTTGTTGAACATAAAGGAGTTGCTATTGAGGTTCCTGTTAAACTAAAAACTGGACATGTCCATGAAATAATGACCCGTCCATTTCCACCACCACCCGCAGATCTATCTATATTATTAAGTGCATTTGCTCCAGCACCAGCACCTCCAGGCGGGGTGCCAAAAGCACCGTCGCCACTTTCCGTAGAACCATCAGCACCTTTAACACCTCCAGTTACTGCTGCACCACCAGTCTGGTTATTACCAGCATTACCATTAGAACCTGTACCTGCACTTGAACCTCCAGCACCTCCACCGGTCAAACCAGTACCTCCAGCTCCTCCATAATAACTAAGCGGGGCAGTAAAGCCTATATTACCAGTGGTAACCGCAGTTGCTCCCAATGTGTAGGTATTATTTGCTCCAGTAAAAGCAGCTCCATTACCACCAACAGCTAATAATAGGGTTGTAGCGCCATTAGTTAATGATGAAGATCCTCCAGATGTACCATTGTTTCTACTACCAATCCCTCCAGAACCAACTGTTACCGTATAGGTAGCACCAGGGGTTACTGGAAAAGAATTTCTTCTCGCATAAGCTCCACCTGCACCACCACCTCCGGAAGAATTGAATCCTGTTGCACCACCACCTGCACCACCTGCACCCCAAGCTTCAATATTAATGCTAGTTACTCCAGCAGGAACTGTAAATGTAGATGTTCCCGCTGTAGAAAATGTTTCTGAAGCTTGACTATACCCTTGTAAAACAAATGATAATAAGGCAATAACCAAATATTTTTTTTTGGAAAAAAGTAAAGTTATTTTCATGTTTTGGAAATATATTAATGATCGTGGTCATAATTATAAACTGCTATGATACATTAGATTAATTACGCTTTATTAAGGAGCTTTAATCCTCATTTAATTAGCGTCTTAACTGTGTATTTTAACAGTTCAAATGTAAAATATTTTTTAGTATATTATTTATTTTTTATCGATAAAAAACCATTATAATCGTTTAAACTCATAAAATCTTCTTTTGTGCTGAATTATTTACAAATAATATTCTAAATTATAATCATTTTAGATTCATTGTCATTCTCATTAACACTGATAAATGTTTTTTATAGAGGAACAAATATTTTTGATATTTACATTTTATAAATAATATGCTGCGACCTATTCACGATGCAACTTTTTCAAAAACTTAAGATAGTTTTTAAGTTTTAATTTTCTGTTGCGCGGCTGAAATCGGAAATAACT
>NZ_FRDK01000015.1 GCF_900143245.1 Flavobacterium fryxellicola | reverse complement strand
ATTACATTTAAAAATACAAAAAACGAGGCAGAAAATAAAGTTTTTCTGCCTCGTTTTTATGATAATAATTATAAAATGACTTTTTCAGTGCCCTCAGCTTTCGATTGGTGTTTTTAAGGTAAAATTGAATATGAAATGGCGTTTGCTTATTCGAAACTCTCTATTAAAATTTCTAATATTTTAATAGCAGCTTCGCTTATTTTTGTTCCTGGTCCAAAAACGGCTACTGCGCCAGCATCAAACAAAAACTGGTAATCTTGTGCAGGAATTACTCCACCTACAACAACCATGATGTCTTGACGACCGTATTTTTTTAGCTCCTCAATTACTTGTGGAACTAAAGTTTTATGCCCTGCGGCTAGAGAGGAAACACCCAAAATATGAACATCATTTTCTATGGCTTGCTTGGCTGCTTCTTCCGGTGTTTGAAAAAGTGGGCCAATATCCACATCAAAGCCTACATCAGCATAACCGGTAGCCACTACTTTTGCTCCGCGATCGTGTCCGTCCTGCCCCATTTTGGCAATCATGATTCGAGGGCGGCGTCCTTCCTGTTTGGCAAATGCGTTTGCCATTTGTTTTGCTTTTTCAAAACTTTTATCGTCTTTTATTTCTTTACTGTACACGCCACTAAAAGATTTAATTTGTGCTTTATATCTTCCAAATACACTTTCTAGAGCATCGCTGATTTCGCCTAAGGTTGTTCTGTTTCGAGCAGCTTCAACGGCTATTTCCAGTAAATTACCTTCGCCTGTTTTTGCACACAAGGTTAATTTTTCAAGTGATTTTTTTACTTTTTCAGCATCTCTAGTTGCTTTTATTTGGTCTAATTGTTCTAATTGTTGTTTGCGGACCATTTGGTTATCTACATCCAATATTTGCAAAGGATCCTCTTTTTCCAAGCGGTATTGATTCACTCCAACAATAATATCTTGGCCGCTATCTATTCGAGCTTGTTTTCTGGCTGCAGCTTCTTCGATTCTCAATTTAGGAATGCCAGATTCAATAGCTTTGGTCATTCCACCCAATTCTTCTACTTCTTCAATAAGCTTCCAAGCATTCTCTGCAATTTCATTTGTCAAACTTTCTACATAATAACTTCCTGCCCACGGATCAACTGTTTTAGTAATCTTTGTTTCTTCTTGTAAATAGAGTTGTGTGTTTCTGGCAATTCTGGCAGAGAAGTCTGTAGGCAAGGCTATCGCTTCATCTAATGCATTGGTATGTAAGGATTGCGTTCCTCCAAAAGCGGCTGCGGCTGCTTCAATGCACGTTCGAGCCACATTATTGAAAGGATCTTGCTCCGTTAAACTCCAACCTGATGTTTGGCAATGCGTTCGTAATGCTAATGATTTATCGTCTTTTGGTTCGAATTGTTTGACTAATTTGGCCCAGATCATTCTTCCCGCACGCATTTTAGCAATTTCCATAAAATGGTTCATGCCAATGGCCCAGAAAAAGGATAATCGTGGAGCGAACTCGTCAATTTTCATTCCGGTTGCTAATCCTGTTCTAATATACTCCAATCCGTCGGCTAGCGTGTACGCTAATTCAATATCTGCAGTTGCTCCCGCTTCTTGCATGTGGTATCCCGAAATAGAAATAGAGTTAAATTTCGGCATTTTTTTGCTTGTGAATTCAAAAATATCCGCAATGATTTTCATCGAAGGGGTTGGCGGATAAATGTAAGTGTTTCGCACCATGAACTCTTTCAAAATATCATTTTGTATCGTACCGGAAAGTAATTCAGGTGGTACACCTTGCTCTTCCGCTGCAACAATGTAGAAAGCCATTATAGGCAAAACAGCACCATTCATCGTCATGGAAACTGACATTTCATCTAAAGGGATTTGGTCGAATAATACTTTCATATCTTCCACGGAATCAATGGCAACTCCCGCCTTTCCTACATCACCCACCACACGCTCATGATCCGAGTCATAGCCACGATGTGTAGGTAAATCAAAAGCGATTGAAAGTCCTTTTTGCCCTGCAGCTAAATTTCTTCTGTAAAAAGCATTACTTTCTTCAGCAGTAGAAAATCCGGCATACTGTCGCACGGTCCAAGGTCGGCGAACGTACATGGTTGCGTACGGTCCACGTAGATTTGGTGCAAAACCAGCTCCAAAATCAAGATGCTTGATATTATCAATATCTTGTTCTGAATACGTTGGTTTTATTTCGATTCCTTCTGCGGTTAGAAATGCATCAGACAGAGAATTTTCATTCTCCAATTTCAAATGTGTGCTTTTTAATTTTATATGTTGTAAATCTTTTCTTTTCATTTGTTTAGTACAAAGATTATAGTTTTTGAAATTTTTAATTCCTTTCAATCCATATTTCAGTATTTCTTGAAGTATGGAAAATAGCTGTAATGACAATTATGTTATCGTAGTTGTTGAAATGAATTGCGTATGGAATATTTTCAATTAAAGTCATTCTGGTCTTGTCATATCTTATTTGAAAAAGTAATGGATTTGACTTAATTATCTTTCAACTTTCCTTGAATGAATTGGAGAACGTATCACCCAATTTAGGTTGAATACTTTTGTACCAATCCAAAACTGTTTTGAAATCAAGTTTAGCTTCCTCTACAATTACAATTTTATACCTCACCATCAATATCTTTTATAAAATCATCAATATCTTGAGCTGAAGAAGGATTTTTAAGATATTTCTCTGTTCTTTCTCAAACTTGGTCCATTTGCCATTGAGGGATGTCCACATTATTCGACTTTGGAAGAATAATGACTTCAACTTCATCAGCATTAAAATCATCTGGCAATGTGATATTTATTTTGTGATTTTTCACCTTAACGATTTGTCTTATGGCTTCCATTATATTGTGTTTTAGTAAAGTAAATATACTCCTTTCCAATGGTATTAAATTAAATAACAGAGTCGGGCTGACTATTCAAGATCCAATCTTTCCTGTTCTATTTTTTCTGCCAGACGTTTTTCGATTATAGGCGTAATCAAAGTTTTTCTTGGTTTGACTTTTACAAAAGGAAACAATTCTAAATCATGTTTCATTTTATCCTGTTTATTAGGATGTTTATTTGTTCCTAATAAAATTTCTTTTCCTGTATCGAATAGATTTTGTTCCGTACCGGCACTTTCCTGAATTTTTCTTTTGATGATGCCATCGTTAAGTT
The DNA here is from genome assembly GCF_900143245.1 of Flavobacterium fryxellicola. GTDB lineage: Bacteria > Bacteroidota > Bacteroidia > Flavobacteriales > Flavobacteriaceae > Flavobacterium > Flavobacterium fryxellicola. The sequence goes on along the minus strand of NZ_FRDK01000015.1, from coordinate 46,442 downwards.
GTTTTAGAAATCCGCCATTTGCTTCGATATCTTTGAATAGAACTAACGATTTTTCGGCTAATTGATTGGTGATGTTTTCTATATAATAACTTCCATCGGCCGGATTATTGACTTTATCAAAGTAGCTTTCATTTTTTAAAATCAACAATTGGTTTCGGGCAATTCGATCACCAAATTCATTGTCTTTATGGTACAAAGCATCATAAGGTAAATTAGCGATAGCATTCGCTCCGCCAATGATGGCACTCATACATTCCGTTGTGGTGCGCAACATGTTTACATTATAATCGTATAACGTCTTGTTGCGCTTGGTAGGCGAAACAATGATGTTGCAATCCAAATTGTGATCGTATTCTTCAGCAATTAATTTAAAAAGTAAACGCAGGGCACGCAATTTTGCAATTTCAAAAAAGTAATTTGTCCCAACCGTAACTTCAAAAACAATAGGTTGCTGGATGGAGTCAATCCGATTGAAATATTCATTTGCTTGTCCTAAACTATAAGCAATTTGCTGCACCATATTTGCCCCTGCATTTTGATACAAAGCGGTATTGATACTAATTAGCGAGAGTGATGTGGTTTGTTTCGAAAGTAAATTAAGTGTTTCAAAATTTGTTTTTTCAGCAGTTACAAACCAGTTTCCGTCTTGTGCTAGTTGCCCAATAGGATCTAAATTACAAAAAATAACAGTATTGTTTTTCTTTGCAAATGCATCTATTTTTTTAACGAAATCGATTGAAATAAAACTAAGATTAAAATAGATCGTGCTATTTTCTAAAGGTAAATTTTCCAGCAGCTTGGTTACGTCAATAGCTTCATTTTCTATTGTGAAGCGAAGGCTGTCAGCACCCCGATGGAGCACGTCCAATGCTCTTTCAATCGATTTTTCAATATCGTAAACAAATATATTTTGACAAATTTTAAATTGAGTCGCTTTTGTGGCAACAGAATAAGTTTTAGTTAATTCATCTCTGTGGTAGAAAGGTTTGACCTGAATGTCTTCTGGAGAATTCCAAACTACGGTTTCATTATAATCAGCTCCTTTAAGTTCAAATTGAATTTTTTGCTTCCATTGTTTGGAGGAAACGGGATTGAAATCATCGAAAAGATTTGTTGTCATTTTAGTTGTATTTTTCCCAATCCCAGCTGGTCTCCAAAAGAAATTGAGCCAAAAATTGGTATTTTATTGTTTAATATTTTCTATTAATTTCATGCTCTTTTCCCCTTTGGAAATGGTCGGAAGCTGATTTTATTTTTCAATCGTGTCGCCTTCAAATTCAATGATATAAATATCTTCACTATCTTTTTTCATATAGTATTTTTCGCGGGCGTATTTTTCTATTTGTTCGGAGTTCTTTAATTGCTTAATATTCTCTTGATCTTTTTTAATTTCTTCTTGGTAATAAGTAGCATTGTCCTCTAAATCTTCAATTTGTTTGTCTAAAATGCGATGATCGAAATAGGAATAGTTATCTAAAAAAATCATCCATGTACAAAAAAACAATAATACCCAAACGTATTTGTTACTTAAAAATTTAAACCAAGATGTATCTTTATACGGATTCCTCATTTTGTTCTTTTTAGCCCCGATTACAATAAAAATTCTTTTTTAGCCAGCTTTTGCTGGGAATAAAGAGAACCTCATTTTACTACTTTATTAACGAATTTCCATAAATTTAGTAGCAATGGAAAACGGAAAATAGCGACTATTCCTTTATAGTTTCAAAATTACAACTAAATTACAGAATTTTTTGATTGATTACTGCTCGAACTACATCTATGGCAACGGTATTGTACTTATCATTTGGAATAATTATATCGGCAAACGCTTTTGTAGGTTCAATGAACTGCTCGTGCATGGGTTTTAATGTGGTTTGATACCGATTAATGACCTCGTGCATATCGCGGCCACGCTCTACAATATCCCGTTTCATTCGTCGGATTAATCGTTCATCAGAATCGGCATGAACGAATATTTTTACATCAAATAATTCTCTTAACTCCGGATTTGCAAGAATGAGAATTCCTTCTACTATCATCACTTTTCTAGGATGTGTAAAAACAGAATCATCAGTTCTATTGTGCGTTGCAAAAGAATAAACAGGTTGGTGAATGTTGTTTCCCTCTTTTAATTCTTTAAGATGCGCAACGAGTAACTCAAAATCGATAGCACGCGGATGATCAAAATTAATTAAAGCTCTTTCATCAAATGAAAGTCCATGATTTTCTTTGTAATATGAGTCCTGAGAAATAATACCAACTTCCGTTTGTGGTAATTCATTCATAATCTGATGTACAACGGTTGTTTTTCCGCTTCCTGTACCACCTGCAATTCCTATAATGAGCATAAATGTTTTGTTGTGATTTTATGGATACAAAAATAGGAATTTAATCGGGAGCAGTTTTTGTTTTTTTAGGAAATATTGCTAATTTAATATATGTACTAGGGGTTTTCAGTAAACATTTTTTACCTTTAGTTTCTAAAGTAAAACTTTGTATTCTCAAATCAACAAAAATATAAGCCGTTACGTCTCTTTTGACCAGCAAGAATTAGAAATTTTTAATTCTTTGTTGGAGTTTAAATCCGTTCCAAAGAAAACGATGTTGTTGCAAGGAGGAGAGATGTGCAACTTTGAAGCTTTTGTTGTCAAAGGCTGTGTTCGAAAATATTATATAGATGCCAATGGCTTTGAAGTCATTCTTCAATTTGCTATCGAGAATGCTTGGGTAAGCGATATTTCGTTCAGTATTTACGAAGACAAGCCAAGCCGTGTTTTTATCGAAACATTGGAAGATTGTGAGTTTTTTATGTTCAGTCCTGAATCAAAAGAAAAATTGTTTAGCAAAGCACCTCAATTTGAACGTGCGTTCCGAATTCTAATGCAACGCAGTTTAGCCGTTACGCAAGATCGCTTATTCCATACTATTTCTAAAACGGCTACTGATAAATACACAGAATTTTTGTTGCAGTACCCAGCACTACCACAACGTGTTGCCCAGCACTACATTGCATCCTATCTTGGTATTTCAGCCGAGTTTTTAAGTAAAATTAGAAACAAGATCGCTAAATACTAAATTTCAATCGTTTGATTTCTTGTCCTAGTTCAATGCAAGCGCTTTTTTTTTGATGCAACTTTGCAGCTTACAATTAAAGAGCAAGACAATGGAAAATACAAAAACCGAAAAAAGCCAAGCAATTATTCCGCACATTTTGCATAAAGCCAATACTCGCGGCCATGCTAATCACGGATGGTTAGAGTCTTACCACACCTTTAGTTTTGCGAATTACCAAAATCGGGAACGGGTGAATTTTGGAGTATTGCGCGTTTTAAATGATGATAGCGTAAGTCAGGGGATGGGTTTTGGAAAACATCCGCATGATAACATGGAAATCATTTCTATTCCACTAGAAGGAGATCTAGAACATCAGGACAGTATGGGAAATACAACCGTAATTAAGGAAGGTGATATTCAAATTATGAGTGCAGGTACAGGGATTTTTCATAGTGAGAAAAATAAAAATAAAGATCAAGCGGTGAAGTTTCTACAGATTTGGATTTATCCAAATCAAAAAAATGTAACCCCTCGCTACGACCAAATCACCTTGAATCTTGAAGATCGCTATAACAAATTACAACAAATTTTATCACCAAATCCAGAAGATGAAGGCGTGTGGATTCATCAGGATGCTTGGTTTCATATTGGAAAATTTGATAACGGTTTCTCTACCTCGTATCGAATAAAAAAACCAGGAAATGGAATCTATGCTTTTGTTTTGAAAGGGGATTTTAGCATTGATAATATCAATGTAAACGAGCGGGATGGAATAGGAATTTGGGACACAGAAAAAATTTCAATTCAGGCCACTTCAGAGGAGGCACAAATCCTTTTAATGGAAGTGCCAATGCAGTTGTAGCGAAATAAATATAAAATAGAACTAATTAATACAAAACTACGCTACTCTGTCAATAACAAAATGGGTACTAGACCGACTACATTCACAAATTGGTTTTAAGGTAAAACACATAACGTTTACGACTATTTCAAGGGAATTTTCAAAATTTGAGGCTTTACTTCAGTCAGATGACATTGGTTTTGAAAATGCTAGGATTTAATTTACCGGAGCAACCGACTTAATAGCTACAGGATGTGCGCATAGAGATACCCATGTAGTAAGTCCAGACTTTTTGATGCTGTACAGTTTCCAGAAATCAAATTCTAAGCAGCATCATTTACCAAAACAAAGGAAGGAGGTTATGAATTAATTGAAAATTTAACAATGCACGGCGTTACGAAATCAGTGTCAATGCCAGCAGGATGTAGTGGATTACGGAAAGATCCGTGTGGAAATACATAATTAGCTTTTTCTCTGGAAGGACACATTAATAGAAAAGATTGGGGATTGAATTAAAATTCAACTCTTCAAACTGGGAGCGTGTTATTGGGTCTAAAAGTGCGATTAAGTATTGATTTGCAATTCATCAAACAATAATTTGCTACGAGAAAGTGGAATAAGGCCTCAAAGAATTAATAATCTTTGGGGATTTGTTGTTATAAAAAAAGAACCATGGAAAGGATAAATATTTTATACATAGGAAGGCATCTTGAAATTTTAAACACTGTAATCCGATTGATTAATGCGAATGAGAATTGGAGTGGAGTAGGCGTAATGAATGATCAGGAAGCGAAAGCAATTTTCGTCAGAAAAGAATTTTCACTTGTATTGTTGGGTTCTGGAATTCGGGAAGAAAGTGAAATTGAATTGCGTGCTTTTTTCAAAAATAAAAATCCAAAAATAAGTATTGTTCAGCACTATGGCGGTGGAAGTGGTTTGCTAAAAAGTGAAGTCGTACTTACCTTGGAAAATAATAAATAATAAAAAATTATTTTTTCACCATTAATAAATTAAGTTTTTTGAAACAGCAGTTCTTAATTTTTCTAAATGTTTTAATTTATAAAATAGGATGTTTACTAAAATATTCAGTAAGCCAACTAAAAAAAGAGAGCCATGTGACTCTCTTTTTTTATTTTATAAAAAACTATTATTTGTTTTTCTTGGCTTTGATCATCATTTCCAACTGATCCCAAAGTTCTTCTGGAATCGCTTCTAAAATATTGAACTGTCCTGCTCCTTTTAGCCATTCTCCGCCATCAATTACTACTACCTCGCCATTAATATAAGCTGAAAAGTCTGAAACCAAGTAAGCCGCTAAATTGGCTAATTCTTGATGGTCTCCCACCCGTTTCAAAGGCACTTTTTTTGCCATATCAAATTTTTCGGCTAAATCTCCTGGTAACAATCGGTCCCAAGCGCCTTTAGTTGGAAATGGTCCCGGAGCAATCGCATTCGAACGGATTCCGTATTTAGCCCATTCCACAGCAAGACTTCTTGTCATGGCTAAAACTCCTGCTTTTGCCGTAGCGCTAGGTACTACATAAGCAGAACCAGTCCATGCGTAAGTGGTTACGATATTTAAGATGGTAGACGATTCCTGTTTAGTTTCAATCCAATGTTTTCCAAAAGCTAGTGTACAGTTTTTAGTGCCTTTTAAAACAATATCAATTACAGTATCAAAAGCATTAGCAGATAATCGTTCCGTCGGTGAAATGAAATTTCCTGCGGCATTATTCAGTAAAACATCTACTTTGCCAAAAGTTTTCAGCACCTCTTGCAACATGTTTTCTACTTCTTCGTAATGACGAACGTCACACGGAATGGGAAGACAGGTTCCACCAGTTTCTGTTTCAAGTTCTTTAGCGGTATTTTTTAATTTTTCTAGATCTCTTGAGGTGATCGCAACCTGTGCCCCTAATTCCAAGAAATATTTAGTCATTGCTTTTCCTAAGCCGCTTCCACCACCTGTTACTACAATTACTTTGCCTTTTAGGGCATCGTCACGTAACATTTTATCTGTATACCTCATGTTTTGATGTTTTAATAATGTAAATATATTAAATTAAAATAGTATGCATGCATAATAAAAACAAATACTTTTAAATGACGCACAATCTTTTAGCAGCTTCTTCCAGCGTGGCATTATCTTTTGCAAAGCAAAAACGAATTAATTTTAGGTCTTTACCATTGGCATAAAAAGTTGAAATGGGAATAGCAGCTACACCGTGCTCAATAATCAGACGTTTGCAAAAAGCAACATCGTTTTCATTTGAAATTGCAGAATAGGAGACAACTTGAAAATAAGTTCCTTCACACGGCATCAGTTCAAAACGGCTGTTCTTTAATAATTGTCTAAAATAATCTCGTTTTTCTTGATATAATTTTCCAATTTCAGCTGTAGAAACCAAGTCCAAATACGCACTAATAGCTGCTTGACAAATGCTATTGACGCTAAAAACTAAAAACTGATGTACTTTTTTGATTTCTTTCATTAAACAATCGGGTGCTACTAAATAGCCAATTTTCCATCCCGTTACATGAAATGATTTCCCAAAAGAAGAAACCATGACGCAACGATTAATTAGATTTTGTCTAGAATGAGCCGAAATATGTTTTTCCTCGAAGGTAATGTATTCATACACTTCATCCGAAAGGAGAACGATGTCAGGATATTTTTCCAGTAGGAGTTCCAAAGTTTTGAAGTCCGCTTCCGTTAAGATTTTTCCTGTTGGATTGTGCGGATTGTTAATGATAATCATTTTTGTTTTAGAGGAGCAAGCGCTGGCTATAATTTTCCAATTGGGTGTGTAGTCATCGTTAAGTGCCACTCGAACCGGAGTGGCCTGCGATAATAAAACAGGTGCTTCGTAACAGTCATAACTAGGATCCAGAATTATCACCTCGTCATTGGCTTTCACCAAAGCCAGTATAGTGGTAAAAATTCCTTGTGTGGCTCCCGCAGTTACTAAAAGTTCTGTTTCGGGAGTAACAATTCTTCCATAGGACGTATGAAGCAGCACCGCTATTTTTGATAACAGCTCCGGATAACCTGACATAGGGGTATATTGGTGTATATTTTCTTTAGCAAGTCTGGCAACAATATCCGTTAATTGTTCATTCACCGGAAAATTTGGAAAACCTTGTGATAGGTTGATGGCGTTGTATTCCGTTGCCATTTGAGACATAACCGTAAAAATACTCGTGCTGACATTTGGAAGTTTACTCATAAAAAAAGCCCTTAATTTTAATTATAAAAATAGGTATTTTATAATTAGAATTAAGGACTGCTAGTATCGTTTTTAGATACTTTATTGAAAAGCGGTATTCGTTGTTAGCAATAGGATTGCAGCTATACGACTAATTACTTTTTTCAATTGCACACAATCTTAATACGAAACAACAGTATAATTGCTGTTTTATAGTTTACATTTTATGAATGATAAAAATTGTGGGCCTTTTATGCAAATCGATAGTTTCTTTTTTCCACGCTGCAATTTTCTTTGTTCTAATATATTCTGTGGGTAAAGTGATATCTGTTGCAATGCATAAATGCGTTTCGGGATGCAGTGTCTGAATTAAATCCTCTAATAATTTGTTATTACGATAGGGCGTTTCAATAAAAATCTGAGACTGATTTTTTTCAAAAGACACTCTTTCTAAGGTTTTAAAACTGGCTTTTTTTTCATCTTTTTCAATAGGTAAATAGCCGTGGAATGTAAAACTTTGGCCATTCATTCCTGATGCCATCATGGCCAAAAGAATAGAGGAAGGTCCTACCAAAGGAATAACCTGTATGCCTTTTTCATGCGCTAGTTTTACAATTACCGCACCTGGATCAGCAACTCCTGGACAACCTGCTTCACTCATTAAACCCATGTTTTGACCTTCCAGAAGCGGTACTATAAAGTCTAAATGTTCTTTGATTTCGGTATGTTTATTCAGTACAAAAAGCTTTAGCTCAGCTTGCTTTTTCTCTGGACTTACTTCCTTAATAGACTTCCGGGCTGTTTTGTCGTTTTCAACAATATAATAATCGATAAGATCAATACTTCTTTTTATGGTTTGTGGTAAAACATCCATAGGATCACAATCGCCCATGGTGGTGGGGATTAAATAAAGTTTTCCTAAAACAGTGTTTGATTTCATGAGTGTTATTTATTTTCCTATGAAGATGTTTATAGGATTATTATTGTCGGCGATTGGCACGAATTATAAGCTTCTAAGTGCTAACCACAATTTTCGTACAGAAAAATTATTGGTGTTTGGCTAATAGTTTTCTGGCAATTACATCGCAAACTTCATCCAGCATGTTGTAAACAATTTCGAATCCATTGGGTAAACCAAAATAAGGATCCGGAACATCAACGTTTTCTTTTGGAAATAATTCATTTAAAATCAGCTGGACTTTTTCTTTGTGAAGGTCTGTTTTGGCTAAAGTAATTACATCGCTGTAATTAGCATTATCCATCACATAAATATAATCATAGGCATCAAAATCAGTAGAGCTGAAGTGTCGTCCTTTTTGATGTGAAATGCTAATTTTATTTTTTTTAGCAACAGCAACAGAGCGTTCGTCAGGTGGATGACCGATATGCCAAGTACCTGTTCCTGCTGAATCAACAGTAAATTTATGTTTTGGAAGTTTTGAAGCCAATATTCCTTCAGCCAACGGAGAACGGCAAATGTTCCCTAAGCAAACCATTAAAATTTTTACAGGCATAATGCGTTTACAACGTTAATTTTTTGTTGATATCTTCTACAAACTTCTTGAATTGTTTATCGGTTGCCACTAAATTGTCAACCGTTTTGCACGCATGTAGCACGGTAGCGTGATCACGATCTCCAATTTGAGACCCGATATTTGCCAAAGACGCTTTTGTGAATTTCTTTGCGAAAAACATAGCCAATTGTCTGGCTTGTACCACATGTCTTTTCCTTGTTTTTGATTGTAGGGTTTCTAAATCCAATTGGAAATAATCAGAAACAATTTTTTGAATGTAATCGATAGAAATTTCTCGTTTTACATTTTTAACGAATTTTTCAACGACACTTTTAGCCAGTTCCAAAGTAACTTCCTTTTTGTTAAAGGAGGATTGTGCAATCAGTGAAATGATTGCTCCTTCCAATTCTCTGACGTTCGATTTTATATTGCGTGCAACATATTCCACAATTTCATCGGGAATTTCTACACCATCTCGATATAAAATATTCTTTAAAATAGAAATTCGAGTTTCATAGTCTGGTTGGTGAATTTCAGCAGACAATCCCCATTTGAAACGAGATAACAAACGTTGTTCGATATCTTGCATGTCAACAGGTGCTTTATCTGAGGTCAAAATGACTTGTTTTCCATTTTGATGCAAATAATTGAAGATATGAAAAAACACATCTTGAGTTCCTGATTTGCCAGAAAGAAATTGTACGTCATCTATAATCAAGACATCAATTAACTGATAGAAATGGATGAAATCATTTCTATTATTTTTCTTAACGGAGTCAATATATTGCTGTGTAAAAATCTCTGCTGAGATATACAAAACGGTTTTTTCAGGATATTTATCTTTTATTTCCACACCAATAGCGTGCGCTAAATGGGTCTTTCCTAGACCAACTCCCCCAAAAATCAATAAAGGATTGAATGAAGTTCCACCCGGTTTATTGGCTACAGCCATACCTGCGGATCGGGCCAATCTATTAGAATCTCCCTCTAAAAAATTATCAAAACTGTAATTAGCATTTAATTGAGATTCAATTTTTAAATTTCTTATACCTGGAATGACAAAAGGATTTTTTAACTCTGGGTTTAAGTTTTTAAATGGAGCATCCACTTCTTGCGGTTTCATAGGAACTCTATTCGCACTTGGCAACTGTTCCGTAAAAGGTTGTTTGTTGCCATAAGTGTTTTCCATTCTAATTTTATAAAGTAACTTAGCGTTTTTTCCAAGTTCTTTTGTAAGGGCTACTTTTAGTAATTTTACATAGTGCTCTTCCAACCATTCATAGAAAAATTTACTTGGAACTTGAATATATAATGCGTTATCGGTAAGTTCAACTGATTTGATTGGTTCGAACCAAGTTTTGTAGGCTTGGTCTTGGATGTTGTCTTTTATAAAAGACAAACAGTTTTCCCATACTGATTGAGCAGTTTTGTTCATATATTCTATTAAATTGTTTTTAATTGGTAATTGTTATCTTACTAAAAAAAAGGAGTTTTGTACTTATTTATCGGGGTAACAAATATGTGAACAAATTTCTGTAAAAAAAAATATATAGGGTAATAATTTCACGAATTATTGTTGTAAGGCACTATTTAAAATTTAAATATTTAATATAAAATTAATGATAGATCATCAAATAGAAGTTAGAGTACGCTACTCGGAAACAGACCAAATGGGCGTTGTATATCACGGTAATTACATACCTTATTTTGAAATAGGAAGAGTGGAATGGCTTAGAAACAAAGGGATATCCTATAAAATAATGGAAGAAAGTGGTATTGCCCTTCCTATTGTTTCCATGAATATAAATTATAAAAAATCAGCGCGTTATGATGAGCTGCTTACGGTTCACACGGTTTTCAAAAGTCAGACTTCCGTAAAGATAGAATTCGATTGTGCAATCCATAATGAAGCCAATGAGTTATTAACAACTGCCCAGTTTATTTTGGTTTTTGTGTCCCTAAAAACGGGTCGTCCAACTGCTCCTCCAGATTATATTTTGGAATTGTTAAAAACTATGGAATAAATTAAAAAACAGTACTGTTTTAAATCAGAATTAGACTCGTTTGATGTCTATTTCAAAAAACGTTTGAAAAATGTCGAAGACTATTTCGGCATTTTTTTTTCGTGTTTTTACCTCAATTATCCCCATTGGAAGCATTGAGATTTCATTTATTTCCATTTCTTGTGAAACAATTTCTAGTTTCTTTTCCTTGATTACCCGCATCACTTTATTCATGTTTTTGTAATCAAATGAGATTATAAAATGAACATCAATGGTTTTTTCGACAATCTCGCAGGCTGTAAGTGCTAATTGGGCAGTTGTTTTGTACGCTGTAATCAATCCTCCAACGCCTAATTTTACTCCTCCAAAAACGCGAACGACTACAAGCAATACATTTGTAATGGCAAAGGATTGAATCTGGCCATAAATGGGCATACCAGCACTGTTACTAGGTTCTCCATCATCGTTTGTCCTATAGGTAATCGCATCAGTGCCTATTTGATAGGCATAACAAAAATGACCAGCATGCGGATGTTGTTTTCGTAAATTGTCTAGAATAGGTTTTAGCTGATCTTCCGCTTGTATGGGGAATGCGTAACCAAAAAACTTACTGTTTTTGTCTTTGTGGAGAATTCCTTCTACAGGAAATTCGATGGTGTTGTACGTATCTTTCAATAGAAATTAAAAAGGGAATGAATTTTAAAACTCGGTTTGCTTTTGAAGCCTTTTTTTAAATTATTTTTTTGTCCAACAAATGGATGACATCTTCTTTTCCAACTTGTAAATTCCACACTTCAAATCCTAAAGCCAGCGCAGCATCTGTATTTTCTTTTTTGTCATCTACAAATAGGGTTCTTTTGGGAGCTAATTCGTGATTGTTTATCAAATGATTAAAAGTTTCAGGATTGGGTTTTCTAGTACCAAGTTCAAAAGAAAAATATACTTTTTCAAAACATTGATAAAAATCGCTGTAGAAGGAAACTCCATTTGTTTGCTCAAAATTTTCAATATGGATGGCGTCCGTGTTTGACAATAGAAACAAGCGGTATTTTTGGGAAAGCATTTGTAAAAATTCCAATCGATACAAAGGAAAGTCAAGAAGGATGGCGTTCCAAGCCGCTGTTATTTGCGTAATACTAGCCGTTGGAATGTGTTTTTGAATGCCAAACAGAAAATCTTCACGAGATATTTTTCCAGTTTCAAACTGCAGGTTCAACTGTTCTAGCTCATCATTCCATTCCGCTAATCCTAAGTTTTTAAAAGCAGTAACGGAGGCGTGCTTGTCTAGATTGATAAAAATATCACCAAAATCAAAAATTATAGTATTAATCATAGTTTCTAGAAATTAGAAGTTCGTCAGTACCAATAAAACATTTGTCGAACTGTTTCTTACCGAGAATAGGCGCTTTGATTCCGGAATGGAATGGGATGTTTCCAACAAATATTCGTGCTTCATCCCATAGATTGGCTTCTATAAAAGATTGCAAAGTTTGCCTTCCGCCTTCAATAATAACGGACTGAATTTGATGTTCGTACAGCGATTGAACTACTTGCTGTACTACGTTTTTTTCAAAATCAATTATCTCAAAGATAACATTTTCTTTTTCAGCAGCGGTTTTAAATTTAGAAAATAGGATAGTTTTAACGTGACTGTCAAGAATTTGGCTATGTTCTGGAATGCGATTATTTTGGTCTAAAACTACTCCTACAGGATTGTTTCCCCGCCAGTCTCGTGCGTCAAGTTTAGGATTGTCGTCAATTACAGTTTGTGTTCCCACCAGAATTGCCTGCTCCTCAGTGCGCCATTTGTGGACTAGTTGTCTGGAATACCCATTGGTAATCCAAACGGGTTTTTTTTCTAGTTTTTCCATTGGAGCGATAAAACCGTCTTTCGATTCGGCCCATTTTAAAATAAGGTACGGTCTTTTCTTGTTGTGAAATGTAAAAAAACGCTTGTTTAATTCATAACATGCCGCTTCTAGTACGCCCACAGTTACTTGAATTCCGGCTTCAACTAGTTTTTTGATTCCCGTTCCCGCTACTTTTTCGTTAGGATCTATAGTTCCAATGACCACCTTTGGGATTTTATTAGCGATAATCAAATTGCAGCATGGAGGTGTTTTTCCAAAATGGCTACACGGTTCTAAACTTACGTAAATGGTTGCTTTTTTCAATAGGGTCTTATCTTTTACGGAATTTACGGCATTTACTTCTGCATGTGGTTCTCCCGCTTTTTTATGCCAACCTTCGCCGATAATCGTACCATCATAAACAATTACGCAACCTACCATGGGGTTTGGATACGTAGTTCCTAAACCATTTTCAGCTAATTCGATGCACCTTCTTATGTATTTTTCATGTATTTTCACATTACAAAAGTAGTAATTTTTGAGTTTATGATTTTGTTTCAAAACTTTGAAGAATAATACTAAACAATTTCTATTTTTGCAGGTATAATTAGATTTTTAAAAAATGGAAAATTACAGTATCAGAAAAATAAATAAAGAAGACAATCAGGAAGTGGCACAATTGATACGAGCGGTTTTTGATGAATTGAATATTCCAAAAGTGGGGACGGCTTATGAAGATCCTTATTTGGATTTTATGTTTGAAGAGTACAGTAAGCCACGGTCTGTGTACTATGTGGTTGAAAATAACGGAAGAATCATTGGTTCTGCCGGAATTGCGCCACTAGAAAACGAAGCGGAAACTGTTTGTGAGTTACAAAAAATGTATTTTCTACCAGAAACACGCGGTTTAGGAATTGGTGCAGAAATGATGGCGGTGTGTTTACAAAGCGCAAGGAATTTTGGTTTTGAGAGCTGCTATTTAGAAACTATGCCCTTTATGCTGGACGCACAGAAATTATATAAAAAAGTTGGTTTTGAATCTATTACGGCCCCAATGGGCAGTACAGGACATGTCAGTTGTCCCATTTGGATGTTGAAAAATTTAGAATGATGCTTTTGACTTAATTCCTTTAATGTAGAAGATAGGAGTTTATGAATAGCAAGCAGTTATTATTTATTATTCCTTATATTTTTAAATAACAATCCATTTTAAGCTGCTTTTTCGTCTGAAATACAATTAAATTGATACGTAGTAAACCATGAAAATTAAGGAGTACAGAGCTCATTTTATTCAAGAACTCACCCCTCTTTATGATGCTGGTGAAGCAGAGAGTTTTTTCTACATAATCTTAGAAGAAAAACAGCAACTAAAACGAATTGATTTGGCGCTGCATCCTGATTTGGTTTTTTCCGCCGCAGAAATTGTGGTATGGAACTCGATTTTAGCACCGTTGAAACAAGAAATCCCAATACAATATTTGTTAGGTAAAACGAGCTTTTATGGATTGGATTTTATTGTCAATGAACACGTTTTAATTCCAAGACCAGAAACAGAGGAGTTGGTCGATTGGATGCTAGCGGATAATCGGAAAAAACAGCACGCTACTACTCTAAAAATGCTGGATATTGGCACAGGAAGCGGTTGCATAGCTATTTCCGTAGCAAAAAATCTTCCAAATGCTACCCTTTTTGCTATTGATGTTTCTGAAAAAGCTTTGGCTACAGCCAAAAAAAATGCTGCCAATAATGCAGTAAACGTTCATTTTATCCATCAAAATATTCTTGAAGCAATAACATTAAGTGCAGTCGAAGGAATCGACGAAAAATTCGATATTATAGTTTCAAATCCTCCTTATGTTCGTAATCTGGAAAAAGAAGAAATTAAGAAAAATGTTTTGGATAATGAACCGCATTTGGCTCTTTTTGTAGAGGATGATGACGCGTTGATTTTCTACAAAAAAATAGCCGAATTAGCGCAGGAAAATCTCACTGAAAACGGACAACTGTACTTTGAGATTAATCAATATTTAGGTGCAGCAATGATTGATTTGCTGCAGCAATTGCATTTCAAAAACATTGAATTACGCAAAGATATTTATGGGAATGATAGGATGATAAGATGTACTAGATAGCGTATAGAATATAAAGTGTTTTCTTTTGATTGCTAAAAGGGTCCGTTTATAAAAGGATAATCCCCATGCTTATTACAGGAAAGGATTTTCAATATGCAATTTGTAAGAAGCTACCTAATCCTACTAATTTTTTTGCACCCTGCCACGACAGGGTGCGGGACTTTACTCGTAACGCAACGCTTCAATGGGATCGAGAACCGCAGCTTTGATAGCAGGATACAAGCCCGAAGCAATAGCTACGATGAAACTAGTAATAAAAGCTGCCATAATAGCGCCCCACGGAATTACGAATGCAAAATCCATTGCGGTGGCAATTCCAAATCCAATCAGAATTCCAAAAATAATGCCTACCAATCCACCCATTTGACCAATCAATAATGTCTCTATAAAAAACTGAATGGCGATGGTTGTTTTCTTGGCTCCCAAAGCTTTTCTAACTCCTATTTCTCGAGTACGCTCCGTCACGGAAACGATCATGATGTTCATCAAGGCGATAGAAGAGCCTAAAACGGTGATGATACCAATCAACCAAGAGGCCAGTCCTAAGTATTTTGTGATTCCTAAAATTCGGTTAATAAGATCGTCGCTGCGAACAACACCAAAATTATTATCTTTTACAGGGCTTAATTTCCGAACCCTGCGCATGGTGCTTGTAGCATTGTCTAATGCTTGTTCTAGCAATTCTTTTTTGCCTACCATAACACTTACGGTGTAGTTTATGTTGGGGGCCGTAAATAAAGAGCGGGCCAATTGAATAGGAATTAAAACGCGTAAATCCTGATTGTTTCCAAAGGTGGATCCCTTTTCTTTCAACACTCCAATAACTTTAAATTTAGCGCCTCGGATTGCGATTATTTTATCAATTGGATTCACGTCTTTTAGCAATCCTTTCTCAAAATCAGATCCTACAACACATACATAAGCATTATTGTCGATGTCAAAACCAGTAAAATTCCGTCCAGCGCTGGTTTCCAAACCCGAATTGGTCATAAAATACTCGTCCACTCCAAGAATAGAATTTTCGGGATCAGTTTTAGTCGCTTCATATTTTACTTCAGCAGCGGATGTTGCCGTAAAAGAAAGTGACGTTTCCGTAAAAGGATACGTGTATTTGTTCTTGAAGGCCACTGCTTCAGGATAGGAAATAATTGGATTTATGATGACACGCTCGTCACCACCACGATTTCGCGTCGTATTTTCATACTGTTTCATATTGAAAGTATTCGCTCCCATCGATGCAAAATCAGAGGAGATGGTGTTCTCAAGTGCCGAAACAACCGTAAGAATACTGACTAAAGCTGTGATTCCTATAGCGATAATCATCACAGTAAGAACCGTTCGTAACAATTGCGTTCTAATAGAACCCAATGCAATCCGAATATTTTCTTTGAATAATTTTAACATCATAATGGTTTGACACGAAAATACAATTTTTGTTACAGGTTTTCTCTAGCTAAAAACTAATTTATTGCAATCTCTTTTATTTGAAGCCATTTCCCGCTTTCCGTTACAATGCGACAGCAAAAAATAATTTGTTTTCAATTGCCTGAAAGGAGCTTCCTGCGGTCGCTCTTTCCAGCAAGAAAACATTATTATTTTTTTACTGCCTCATTTTCACTTCAATCCGGGCTAGTTGTCCTGCAATAAAATGATGAAATTTGTAAACAGAATAATTTTAAAAATAGGATATTTGCAAAGAATTAGAATTTGGAGTTTTCAATACGTCCAAAATCTGAAAATCTAAAATCCAATACTCATAAAATGGCATCAAAACCGAGCATTCCAAAAGGAACCAGAGATTTTTCACCTGCTGAGGTGGCAAAACGGCAGTATATTATACAGATTATAAAAAGTAATTTCGAGAACTTTGGCTTCCAGCCCATAGAAACTCCTTCATTTGAAAATTCCGAAACCTTAATGGGCAAATATGGAGAAGAAGGTGATCGTTTGATTTTTAAAATATTGAATTCTGGAGATTATTTGGCGAAAGCCAATGCCGCTCATTTAGAAAGCAAAGAGAGTACCAAGCTAACGGCGAGTATTTCGGAAAAAGCGTTGCGTTATGATTTAACAGTTCCTTTTGCACGGTACGTGGTGCAACACCAAAACGAAATTGAATTCCCATTCAAACGCTATCAGATCCAACCCGTTTGGCGTGCAGATCGACCCCAAAAAGGACGTTTTAGAGAGTTTTTTCAATGCGATGCTGATGTTGTAGGATCTAAATCTCTATGGCAGGAAATAGAATTGGTGCAGCTTTATGATGCTGTTTTTACTGATTTGGGTTTAAATGGCGTAACCATAAAAATCAATAACAGAAAAATATTATCGGGAATTGCGGAGGTTATAGGCGCTTCTGATAAATTAATAGACTTTACAGTTGCTTTGGACAAGCTCGATAAAATAGGGGAGGACGGTGTCAAAAAAGAAATGGTGGAAAAAGGAATTGCTGCCGAGGCACTTGTAAAAGTGCAGCCATTATTTAATTTCACGGGAACCATTGCAGAGAAAATCGAAAAACTTTCCGTTTTGCTTACTGAATCAGAGGAAGGCTTGAAAGGAGTGGAAGAATTACGCTTTATATGTGACAATGTCATGAAGCTTGGATTGAATAACGCTGTTTTAGACTTAGATGTAACCTTAGCCCGAGGATTAAATTATTATACAGGGGCTATTTTTGAGGTGGCTCCTCCAAAATCCGTTGCCATGGGATCCATTGGTGGTGGTGGCAGATACGATGATTTGACTGGGATTTTTGGTTTGAAAAACATGAGCGGAGTAGGGATTTCTTTTGGATTAGACCGAATCTATTTAGTGGTTGAAGAATTAAATTTGTTTCCAGAAACCGTCTCGGCAACTTCTCAAGCACTATTTATAAATTATGGAGAAACGGAGGCTTTTTATGGATTACAAGCCATTCAAAAATTAAGAGCGGCAGGAATCAAAGTAGAATTGTATCCCGATGCTATTAAGGTAGCGAAGCAGTTTCAGCATGCGGATAAAAGAAGGATCCCTTTTGCCGTTATCGTTGGCCCAGATGAGATGACATCCAACACATTTTTACTTAAAAATCTAATTACGGGAGAGCAGCTTTCGCTGAATTTTGAAAGTTTAAAGGAAACTTTATCAGCTTCGTAAATTACAGCCATAAAAAAAGCTTCGTTTTGGTAAACGAAGCTTTTTTTTAATATACACTAATGGTGAATTAATAATTGTTGAGAATAAACTCTGGAATTTTTACTGTTGAATCAGTATCAAAGAAAAATTTTAACAAAACTAAAAAAAACAATAATAAGATAATCTTAAAATAATCTTAAAATTTTAGCTTGTTATGCGTCATGTGGCTAAGAAAAGTGAATTCGTTAAAAAGATGACAATTTGACATTTAAAAAGAATTGGCAGTACTTTTGCAATCCAAAGAAAAGAATAAAAATGAACTTTAAGAATATTTTTAAAAATACTAGTAATATGACTACTGAAAATACAGAAATCGATCAAGAATTAGAGGAGGCGACATTAGAGAATAATGCCAATGAAGAGCAAACCATTGTTGAGGAATTAAGTGTAGAAGAGCAATTGACGCAAGATTTAGCCAAAGAGAAAGATAAATATTTACGATTATTCGCTGAATTCGAAAATTACAAAAGGAGAACGACTAAAGAACGTATTGAGTTATTTAAAACGGCTAATCAGGAAGTTTTATTAGCCATGTTGCCTGTATTGGATGATTTTGACAGAGCAATTACAGAAATAAGCAAATCCGAAGATGAACTTTTGTTAAAAGGAGTGGAGCTTATTCATGAAAAATTAAAAAATACATTGATTGCTAAAGGATTGGAGCAATTTGAGGTTAAGGCGGGAGATGCATTTGATGCTGATTTTGCGGAAGCCATAACTCAAATTCCTGCCTCTTCAGACGAGATGAAAGGTAAAATTGTTGATGTTCTTGAAAAAGGATATAAACTGGGAGATAAAATCATTCGTTTTCCAAAAGTTGTTATAGGTCAGTAATGCGTAAGTATAGAGACGCGATTAATCGCGTCTGTATTTTTTACAAGAAAAAATAAAAATGAAAAAAGATTTTTACGAAATATTAGGCATTACCAAAAGTGCCGATGCTGCCGAAATTAAAAAAGCATATAGAAAGCAAGCTATAGCGCATCACCCTGACAAAAATCCTGGAGACAAATCGGCAGAAGAAAAATTTAAATTAGCTGCTGAAGCTTACGAAATATTAAGTGATCCACAGAAGAAAGCAAAGTACGACCAGCATGGACATCAAGCTTTTGATGGTTCTGGAGGTTTTGGCGGCGGCGGTCAAGGTGGAATGAATATGGATGACATTTTCAGTCAGTTTGGTGATATTTTTGGAGGTGGTTTTGGCGGTTTTGGCGGTGGAGGCGGAGGAGTTCGTCGTGCTAAAGGAAGCAACCTTCGTATTAAAGTTAAATTGACATTAGAAGAAATTGCCAATGGTGTCGAGAAAAAAGTAAAAGTAAAACGCAAGGTTCAAGCGCCAGGCGTGACCTATAAAACGTGTTCTACCTGTAATGGTCAGGGGCAAGTAATGCGCGTGACCAATACAATTCTTGGTAGAATGCAATCGGCTTCAACTTGTCCTACTTGTGGAGGTTCTGGTCAAATTCTAGATAAAAAACCAACGGAAGCTGATTCTCAAGGAATGATTCTTGAAGATGAAACCGTTTCAATAAAAATACCTGCAGGTGTGGTTGATGGCATGCAGTTAAAAGTGTCTAACAAAGGAAATGATGCTCCAGGAAATAGTATTCCAGGAGATTTAATTGTTGCCATTGAAGAATTAGAACACGAATCGTTGAAACGTGAAGGAGAGAATTTGCACTTTGATTTGTACATCAGCTTTGCTGAAGCGGTGCTTGGAATTTCAAAAGATATTGAGGCTATAAACGGCAAAGTGAGAATTAAGTTGGAAGAAGGAATTCAATCGGGTAAAATTCTAAGATTAAAAGGAAAAGGAATTCCAAGTATCAATGGATACGGGAATGGAGATTTGTTGGTTCATGTGAATGTGTGGACTCCAAAAACATTAAACAAAGAGCAGAAACAGTTTTTTGAAAACGCGTTGACAGACGATAATTTTATTCCTAATCCTGAAAAATCCGATAAATCATTTTTTGAGAAGGTAAAAGATATGTTTTCATAGTAGAGATGCCGATGTATCGCATCTTGAATCACATTAGATTTAGTAAGGGTTTAATTGTGATAAAAGCTGCGATTGATCCCAACTATATAAAAAATAAAACCCATTCCTGTTCCAACAAGAATGGGTTTTTTTATGCAACTATTCTAAGTATTTTGGTACTAATTATTTACTTTTACACCAATTAAAAATTTAGCATGAATACTATTCTTGAAGTTAATAAAGTCGTAAAGCAATATGGTGATTACGTAGCGCTAAACGGTGTCTCATTAGCAGTTCCAAAAGGGAGTATCTACGGACTCTTAGGTCCAAATGGAGCTGGGAAAACATCACTGATCCGAATCATTAATCAAATTACTTTGCCAGATAGTGGTCAAATTATCCTAGATGGTGAAAAACTACAACCCAAACACGTTCAATATATAGGGTATTTACCTGAAGAAAGAGGATTGTACAACACCATGAAAGTGGGAGAACAATGCTTGTATTTAGCGCAAATGAAAGGGCTCACGAAGGCTGAAGCTAAAAAACAACTGGAATACTGGTTTGAAAGATTAGAAATTCAAGGGTGGTGGAATAAGAAGATACAAGAACTTTCTAAGGGAATGGCGCAGAAAATTCAGTTTGTAGTTTGTGTTTTACACAAGCCAAAATTACTAATTTTTGATGAACCTTTTTCAGGTTTCGATCCTGTAAATGCGACTATTATTAAAGATGAAATCCTTGCGCTTAGAGAGGAAGGAGCCACTATCATTTTTTCTACACACCGGATGGAGAGTGTCGAGGAGTTGTGCGATCACATTGCTTTGATCCATAAATCTAATAAGTTGATAGAAGGTAAATTAAGCGATGTCAAAAGACAATTTAAAACCAATAGTTATGAAGTGGGCATTTTATCGGATAATGTGGAGGGTTTGATGTACGATATTACCCAGAAATTCACCGTGGCACCAGCAAATTTTAAATCGCTTAATAACGAGTTAAAATTGGAAATCCAACTTGGAACGGCTTTGCCAAACGAATTATTGCAGGTCTTGACGCAACGGGGTCAAGTCACGCATTTTGTAGAAAAAATACCGACTGTCAATGATATTTTTATTCAAGCGGTTAGTAAATAAAAACACAAATTTTGGCGCTTTGATTTTAGTTTTCTAAAATCACCAACCTGAAATCACCAATCAAAAAATTAAATGAGTATTATTTCACTAATCATAAAAAGAGAATTTATTGCCAAGGTGCGCAACAAATCTTTTATAGTCATGACTTTTTTAAGTCCATTATTATTTGTTGGACTTGCTGCATTTGTGGGCTACTTAAGCACTATGAAAGCGGATACTAAACGAATCGCAATTCACGACGAATCCGGTTTGTTTGCGCAGGAGTTTACAGCTATAAATCAAAAGAATGGGGAATATAAATACCTCGATTTGTCGCTTATTGATTTAAAATTTTTGAAAGACAGCATCACTAACGAAAGTTATGAAGGGCTGCTGTACATTCCTAAAGTAGAAAGCTCAAAAGATTTTGAAAATAAAATACAATTCATCTCCAATAACAGTCCCAGTATTTCCTTCATAGAAAATGTTCAAGAGGTAATTGCAGATAAATTGACCAAAACCAATCTTGTACAAGCACAACTGGATACACTAGCCATTACGAAGGCTAAGGCCAATGTGACCATTAGTCTATCAAAAGCATCTGGTGAAGAAAGTGTCAAAGGACTTAACGAAATTAAAATAGGTATTGGTGGTGCTTTTGGCTATTTAATAATGATGTTTATTATTATTTATGGCAATATGGTGATGCGCAGTGTCATAGAAGAAAAAACCAGTAGAATTGTAGAAATTATTATTTCCTCGGTAAAACCATTTCAGCTGATGATGGGAAAAATAATAGGAACTGCATTAGCAGGACTGCTGCAATTCTTTATTTGGGCACTTATAGGACTTTCATTAATGTTTGCTGCTTCACTATTTTTTGGCGTAGATGTGGGACCAACCGCTAAACTATCACCAGAACTAGTACAAGCCGCTCAGCAAGAAATGACTGGAACAGCCCAAATGTATATCAAGGAGCTTTGGAATTTACCCATTGCAAGTATTTTAACTGGATTTGTAATCTATTTCATAGGTGGTTATTTTTTATACAGCTCTTTTTATGCAGCAATTGGAGCAGCTGTGGACAATCAAACCGACTCACAACAATTCCTTCTGCCTATTATTATGCCATTGATGTTGAGCGTTTACGTAGGTTTTTTCACGGTTATCAATGATCCACATGGCACAATCGCCGTAGTTTTTTCAATGATTCCGCTTACATCCCCAATTGTGATGCTGATGCGAATTCCGTTTGGCGTACCTTTGTGGCAAATTGCAATTTCAGTAACCTTGTTGTTTGGTACCTTCTTTAGTGTGGTATGGTTTGCCGCAAAAATATACCGAATAGGAATACTGATGTACGGCAAAAAACCAACTTGGGCCGAATTGTACAAATGGTTGAAATATTAAAAAGAGATAAAAACAATCCTAATCAATTTTAGGAGCTGATTCCTGCTGTACGCTATATCTTTTCTGGACTGAAAAAGTCAAGAAAAGGATGCCGCTTCCATCAGGGCTAAAAAAAATAACTAGTATGCCAAAAATATTAATCATAGAAGACGAAGCCGCAATTCGAAGAGTACTTACAAAAATACTTTCTGAAGAAAATGATACCTATCAAGTAGAAGAGGCTGAAGACGGTATTGTAGGTTTTGAGAAAATAAAAAATAACGATTACGATTTGGTTTTGTGTGATATCAAAATGCCAAAAATGGACGGCGTTGAGGTGCTGGAAGCGGTAAAAAAAATTAAGCCCGAAATCCCAATGGTTATGATTTCTGGTCATGGCGACATGGAAACAGCTATTAATACAATGCGTTTGGGGGCATTTGACTACATCTCAAAACCACCTGATTTAAACCGATTGTTGAATACAGTTCGCAATGCTTTAGACAAAAAGCAACTGGTAGTAGAAAACAAAATATTAAAGAAAAAAGTCAGTAAAAACTACGAAATGATTGGTGAAAGTGAAGCTATCAATCATATTAAAATAATGATTGAAAAAGTAGCGCAAACGGAAGCCCGTGTTTTGATTACTGGACCAAATGGAACTGGAAAGGAACTCGTTGCCCATCAATTACATGAAAAAAGTGTTCGCGCTAATTTTCCTTTAATTGAAGTGAATTGTGCTGCAATTCCATCTGAATTGATAGAAAGTGAGTTGTTTGGTCACGTAAAAGGGGCCTTTACATCAGCAGTAAAAGACCGAGCAGGAAAATTTGAGGCGGCTGATAAAGGAACTATTTTCTTAGATGAAATTGGGGATATGAGTCTTTCTGCGCAAGCTAAGGTATTGCGAGCGTTACAAGAAAGTATGATTACCAGAGTAGGAGCGGACAGAGACATCAAAGTAGATGTGCGTGTAGTGGCGGCCACCAATAAAGATTTGAAAGTGGAGATTGCTGAAGGGCGTTTTCGAGAAGATTTGTACCACCGTTTAGCAGTTATTTTGATAAAAGTTCCAGCTTTAAATGAAAGACGCGATGACATTCCGATGCTAATTTCTCATTTTGCTGATAAAATCGCTTCGGAACAAGGAAGTGTGGTAAAAAAGTTTTCTAAAGAAGCTATAAATTTACTCAAGGAATACGATTGGACTGGCAATATCCGTGAACTACGAAATGTCGTGGAGCGTTTAATTATCCTTGGCGGAAGCGAAATTTCCGAGAATGATGTCAAGCTGTTTGCAAGCAAATAATAGTCGTTTTTTAATCTAAGTAATAAATGAAAAAATTTAAAAAGTATCAGCTGCTGATTTTACTTCTTTTCATTTTGTTTGTAGCATTTAAAACATACCGTTTCTTTCAAATTGATAGTTGCTTAGATAGTGGAGGAAAATGGGATTATAAAAAAAATGAGTGTACTAATTCAATCGAATAATATTTGATTCAATAACTATAAATTCTTAGTGGTCTTTGATCCATTTGAAAATCTTTGTGAAATAAAAAAAATGAAACTAAAAAAAATAAACGAAAAATTACAAGAGGCCTTAATCGAAAATGGTTTAATCGAGGCTAATACCATGCAAAAAGAAACCTTTTCGACCCTGAAAAGCGGCGCGGATTGTATTATTATTGCAGATAAAGGGAGTGGTAAATCGACTACAATTGTACTAAATGTAATTCAACAATTAGTTCGTGAGGGTGAGGAATCGCCTCGAGCTTTAGTAATTGTAGAGGACAAAGCTAAGGTTTTGGAGATGGAAGACCTTTTTGAAAAATTTGGAAAATACACGGACTTGCGTGTTTATGGAGTGCACGACAAAGGCGATATGGAATACGATAAAAATTATATTTCGACCGGAATTGATGTGTTGATTGGAACGCCCAATAAATTGAGTGATATGTTTACCACAGCAGGGTTTAATGTAAACAGACTAAAAATGCTTATTCTGGACGATGCAGATCCAATTTTGAAACTGCGACATGAAACTAAAATTATGCGTATTTCGAATAGTATTACAAAAACACAACGTATTATTTTCTCAGATCTATTAACAGAACGAATAGCCATTTTGGCTGAAAAAATGTTAGTAGAACCTTTTTTATTCGAAATAGAAGAAGAGGAGGAAGAAGACGAAGATTTAGAAGCAGAAAGTAGGGAAGAGCTAGAACCTTTTACTGAAACAAAAGAATTAGAGGAAGAAAAGGATGAAGACGGTATCAATTAAGAAAAAAAAGAAAAAATGGGATTAATGAAAGTGTTTTCGGGAAGTGAAATTCTAGCAATGGCTTTACAGCAAAAAATAGAGGCAATTGGCGTAGATGTAGTGGTAAAAAACAACATACAATCGG
Source organism: Flavobacterium fryxellicola (assembly GCF_900143245.1). Lineage (GTDB taxonomy): Bacteria > Bacteroidota > Bacteroidia > Flavobacteriales > Flavobacteriaceae > Flavobacterium > Flavobacterium fryxellicola. Next base: position 21,772 of record NZ_FRDK01000015.1, on the reverse strand, counting down.
CTCGATTGGGTGGTTTTGGAAATTCGGATTTGGCAGTTGAATTGTTCGTTCAGGAAACGGAATTTGCAAAAGTAAATCCAGTTATTGAAGAATTTAGAATGAGTATTTAAGCTCAAATTATAAGTGCAAAAAGAAGTAGATGAAATATAAAATGTTGGTTATAGACATGGATGATACCTTGTTGACAGATGATCATAAAATTTCAAAAGAGAATAGAGACATGTTGTTTAAGGCGCAGGAATTGGGTGTGTACGTTGTTTTGGCTTCGGGCAGACCAACGTTAGCCATGACTGCTTTTGCCAAAGAATTACAATTGGATGTCAATAACTCGTATATGCTATCGTTTAATGGCGCCGTTATTACGGATTTAAAAGAAGACAAAGTGCTGTTTGAGCAAACCTTGACGCAACAGCAAATTCATGAATTGTATGATTATAGTGTAAAGAGTAACACAGATATTATTACGTATATCGATGGTACAATAGTTAGTGAAACCGATTCGGAATATATTGATATCGAAAAAAATATCACAGGACTGCAACATAATAAAGTTTTTAATTTCAAGGAAGCTGTGACTACAGCGGCAGTAAAGTGTATTTTATTGCAAGAACCAAGTTATCTCAAAAAAGTTGAAAAAGACTTAAAAGAGGCCATGCCGCATTTGAGTGTTTCGATGTCAAAACCTTTTTTCTTGGAAGTGGCACAAAACGGAATAGATAAAGCAGCAAGTGTACAATTTTTGGCTGAGAAACTAAACATCCTTCAAAGCGAAATTATTGCCGTAGGAAATGCAGGCAATGATTTATCCATGATTGAATATGCAGGATTGGGCGTTTGGGTCGATAATGTAGATCCAGAATTGAGAGATAAAGGAGACGTTGTTGTTGCCTCCAATAATAATCATGGTGTTGCTGAGGTAGTGCGTCGCTTTATATTAAACTAGGGATTCAGGTTTACAGCTACAATTAAGCGCTTTATTTGGCTTTTTTTGGTGGTTTACAGCTTTTACAAAAATCAGGTAATTCCTTTATTTTTTGCTGCACGGCAGAATGGATTGCAGCGAGTTTCTCCTCCTTTTGACCAAGATTAGTATTTTTTGAAGCCATGGCATGATCTTCAGTGTATTGTTGCTGAATGCTGTTGAATACGACCTGTAAAAAACTCACGTCAGAAAAAGTACCTTTTTTATCGTATATTTCTTTTCGTAGTTTTCTGGCATACAGTTCAGATAAGTCGAATTCGTATTGTGCAAAATTCAATAAATATTTCGCAGTAATACTGTCAGTTGCGATAATAGATGCGGCATCCCGTTTGAATGAAGAAACTACTTTAGCATTAAAGTTTTTTGTAAACATAAACTCAACATTGCTCATTTGAAATGCAAAATCAAGGCTGGAAGCCGTATGAATGCTATTTATATCTACAGCACCAATTTGAGTAGCCGTAGATTGAAAATCGGAAAGTTGCAATTGGTATTTTCCATCCCACTCCACGTTATTTTGAGCATTTACTTGTACTGTTACGAAAACCAATGCTATTAAAACTAATTTTTTCATAGAGTAATTTTTAGTGCAAGTTAATGCTAATATCCAGAAAATTATAGATTTCGTTTTAAAGAATATTGTGTGTAAATTTGCAACACGTTGCGAGAAAGATAACAGCGGCATCCTTTTGTGGAGCGATAGCGCAACAAAAGATACAGCGGATAGCCTGACCCGACGAAGTAAGGGGTTCGCACAAACAAAAAGAATATGACAGAAAGAAAAAAAGTTGCTTTTTATACGCTTGGTTGCAAACTAAATTTTTCCGAAACATCGACGATTGCTCGCTCTATTGAAGACGAAGGCTTTGACCGTGTGGATTTTGAAGAAGTGGCTGATATGTACGTGATAAACACGTGTTCTGTGACTGAAAATGCGGATAAACAATTCAAGCAGATTGTAAAAAAAGCAATGAAATTGAATGCTAAAGCATTTGTTGCGGCGGTAGGCTGTTATGCGCAATTGAAACCGGAGGAGTTGGCGGCAGTTGATGGGGTTGATTTAGTTCTTGGGGCAACTGAAAAATTTAAACTGGCAGATTATATTAATGATTTGTCCAAAAATGATTTTGGTGAAGTGCATTCTTGTGAGATTGGTGAAGCTGATTTTTATGTGGGAAGTTACTCGATAGGGGATAGAACGCGCGCTTTTTTGAAAGTCCAAGATGGTTGTGATTATAAATGTACGTATTGCACGATTCCACTAGCACGAGGAATTTCCAGAAGTGATGCATTAGAAAATGTATTGAAAAATGCGGCAGCTATTTCAGCGCAAGACATTAAGGAAATTGTTTTGACCGGTGTGAATATTGGCGATTATGGAAAAGGAGAATTTGGAAATAAAAAACACGAACATACTTTTCTGGAATTAGTTCAGGAATTGGATAAAGTAGAAGGAATCGAAAGATTGCGAATATCATCTATTGAGCCTAATTTGTTGAAAAACGAAACGATTGAATTTGTGTCAAAAAGTAGGACTTTTGTTCCTCATTTTCACATCCCATTGCAATCTGGAAGTAATGCTGTTCTAAAATTGATGAAACGCCGGTACCTGCGCGAAGTTTACACTGAAAGAGTGAATAAAATTCGGGAAGTAATGCCTCATGCGTGCATTGGCGTAGATGTAATTGTTGGTTTTCCCGGAGAAACGGAGGAGCATTTCTTAGAGACGTATAATTATCTAAATGAAATGGATATTTCTTATTTGCACGTTTTCAAATATTCCGAGCGTGATAATACAGAAGCAGCGGAAATGAATGGCGTAGTTCCTGAAAATGTCCGAGTGAAAAGAAGCAAAATGATGCGTGGATTGTCGGTAAAAAAACGCCGTGCTTTTTACGAAAGTCAGTTAGGTAATAATAGAACTGTCTTGTTCGAAAGTGAAAATAAAGAAGGATATATTCATGGGTTTACGGAGAATTACGTAAAAGTAAAAACACCTTGGAATCCCGAATTAGTAAATACGTTGCACGAAATTAATTTGACTAAAATCGATGAAGATGGAAGCGTTCGGATGGATTTTGTTTCGGTTTTGGTGTAAAGCTTAAATCATTTTTAAACATATAAGTCATTTAAGTTTTTGGGACTAACATGAAGTGCACGAGCTTTCAAAAATAGTAAGGTGTACTAAAACAAGTCATTAAAATTTTTAAACCATTAAGACATTAAGAAATTAAGCGAAAAACTTAATGAAACTTAATTTCTTAATGGTTTTGTGTTTTAGGCATCCGCTCCTGTATGTAAAAATAAAAACGAATTATGGATTGGTAGACCAAATACTACTGTTCTTGATAAAAACTCTTCGGTTTAATTTGAGCTGAGCGATGATTAATTCCGCCATATCTTCGGCTTGCATGACTTTATCAGGATTCCCATCGGTTAGTTTCAATTCTTTGGCCATATTAGTGGCGACAGTGCTTGGCGTTAAGGCTGTAACTCGGATGTTGTGTTTACGAACTTCTTGCATCAATGATTCTGTCAATCCTAAAACCGCAAATTTTGAAGCGCTGTACGCACTGGTTAACGCATTGCCACTTAATCCTGCCGTCGAGGAAATATTAATGATATCTCCAGTTTGTCTTTCAATCATATTTGGTAAAACAGCACGTGTAGCGTAATAAGTTCCCATTAAGTTGACCTGAATAATGCGTTCCCAAGCTTCAGGTTCTAGTTCGAGGAATTTACCAAAAGCAGCAATTCCGGCATTATTGATTAAAATGTCAATTGTTTTAAATTCAGATAAGGCTTTTTCGACTGCTATGTTAACTGAATTAATATCGGCAACATCAGCGATAAGGGTTAATGATTTAACTCCCAAAGCAGTCACTTCTTGCGCTACTTCATCTAAATCCGATTGTGTTCGGGCAACTAGAATGACATTAACACCTTCTTTAGCTAAAGCAATAGCGACAGCTTTACCAATTCCTTTTCCAGCACCGGTTATTAGTGCATTTTTATTTTTTAAGTCGTTCATGTTGTTTTCGTTTTGCGTGATGAGATTAGCAAAGTTAAGCGTTTCGCTTTTTTTAAGCGGTACGAAAAGGTAAAATGGCATAGTATTAACGTTTTTGTACCTCTAAAAAAGAAACACAAGATCTTTTTTTATGCAGTGCTGCGTAGTGGCAAATAATTTCTTCAACTACTACATAGAACCATTTGGTGTAAACCAGTGTCGAATGAAAGTTTTACCAATATTTAAATAAGACAAGATAATATCGTAATTATGTAACAATCATCTTTGTAAAATAGGTCACTTTTGCATTGTAGAATTAAAACTATGAAATGCGGAAAATTGAAATTCGATTCTAATACCGATGATGATTTATACGAATTATCTATAGTAATAAAAATAAAATCTCCTTATGAAAAAAATAGCCCTTCTTTTAAATATTAGTGTCGCAATCTTGTTTTTTTCTTGTAAGCAACAAGATAAACCAGATGCAACGACCGAAACTGTCACTGTCAAAGAAAGACATGAGCCTAAAAACAGATCGTACCATATCGAAAGTGCTAAAGAATTTTTGTTAAAAAACAGTAGTGACGCCGCTCAATTAAATATTGTGTACGCCCTAAATAGAACTGACGAAGCCAATTTTAAAGAAATGGATTCTGTTGTTATTCCAGATGATAGCAGTGGAGATATAGAATTTTACTTCCCATTTCCATTAGTGGTTTCATCGTTGAAAGAAGTCAATAAGATTGTTTTTTTTTCGTATCCTACTCAAACCTTTGCGGCTTATGAAAAAGGGCAGCTAATTTACACTGGTCCTACAAATATGGGACGTGAAAAAGATAAAACTCCTACGGGACTTTTTTTTACAAATTGGAAAGCAGAGCAAACCACCAGCACTTTTGATGATGAGTGGGAACTACATTGGAATTTCAACATAGAAAATAAATTGGGTGTAGGATGGCATCAATATGCTTTACCAGGATATCCCGCTTCTCATTCTTGTTTAAGACTTCAAGAAAAAGACGCGCGCAAATTGTATGATTGGGCAGAGCAATGGGAATTAGCCAATCCAGAAACTGTAAAGGTAAAAGGAACTCCGGTAATTGTTTTTGGTGCGTATGATTTTGCCGCTGCCAAACCATGGTTGCAATTAGTTGCGAATCCTAAAGTATTGGATATTTCTGAAAGTGAAGTTGAAACGGTAACAAAGCCTTTTTTAAATAGTATTCTGAAAGAACAAAAAATTAGACAAGATTTTCAGCGTTCTCAAAAATAAATGCGCAGCTATTTTTATTAGAACAAGTTGCATTAATTTGGAATGGCTCCTCTAGCTACGTTTAGATTATTTTAGGGATAATTAGATTGGAAAGAGGCGCTTTACGGTATTAAGCTGTAGTCTTTAAAATTATTTTTTCAAGGCTAGTAGCGCTTTTTGAAACTGAGTAATTTGTGGGAATTTCTAAAATTGTGATACATTTTTAAAGGGTTCAACTTTCAGCAGACTGAATTAGATTTTTAGTCTTCTTTACTTTCGAATTGTTGTGATAAATTGGATTATTTCGTGTTTAATAAATGCAGTATTTCTTCTGGTTTTTGTAGTTCTATTATCAATTTTTTAAAATAATGGTCTTTCAATTCGACCATTACCACACTTTTTTTGTTCATGACGTCCCAAAAAATCCTGCCTTTTTTATAAAATGTTGCTGCAGCAATTAATCCTGGGATTTCAGTTCCTGGAAAGTCTAAAGCCTTTCCAAAAAGTGAAATTTTCTGGTTCTTGATGGGCTCTGATGATGCTTGTTATTGGTGCAACAATTTTTCTTCCCAGTGCCCAAGTTTTATGAAGTCCCATAATTTCTAAAATGAAATTATCATTTTGTACTAGTACTGATACCACATTAATTATATTTTGAAGAAACCAAACAAAAAAGCTCCTGAATTACAGGAGCTTTGTATTTAATCTAATTTGTTTTTTATATAATATTTACCATCCAAATCTTCATCAAAATCGTCAATTTTAACGGGTTTTGGTTTTGGTTTGTTTGCAGTTGCTTTCTTTTTCCACATTTCGAATTTTTCAGCTGGCATCTTCTTTTTCATGATCTCAAGAATTTCTTTCTCGGCCAGACCAAATTCTTTTTTGATGATTTCAAAAGGATTTTTTTCTTCTAAAGCCATTGTAACAAGTTTTTCTGTTTGTTCCCAGTTCAATTCTTTTCGGTTACTCTTTTTCATCACGTGAAAATTAATTCAAATAAGTTTTAATGATTAATAATTTACAATTCTAATTTAATACCAATATTAAGAAAAAAATATTTAGCTTGTATCAAAAGATTGCTTTTTTTATATTTTTTGCTCATTTTTTTTTAAAGGTTGTTTTTGAAAGGGTATTTTTAATAAATTTTTTAATTCATTGTGCTCTTCAGGATGGGGATACGTATCGATTCCGTAAACGATTTCCTCTTTAGGGAGTGTCATAAAAGTGCCAAATAGTCTATCCCAAATGGAGAAGATATTTCCGTAATTACTATCCGTGTAAGGGAGAACATGATGGTGGTGTACTTTATGCATGTCTGGAGAAACGATAAGATAACTCAAAACAGTATCGACTTTTTTTGGCAGCGAGATGTTAGCATGGTTGAACTGCGTTGCGACAACAGATAGGGTTTGATACAGGAAAACCAGCCACATTGGGGTTCCAATGAGTAAAACGCCTAGCGCAGTAAAGGTAAACCGAATAACACTTTCACCAGGATGATGCCTGTTTGCTGTGGTGGTGTCTATCCACGTATCAGTATGATGAATTAAATGGAAACGCCATAGGATTTTAGTTTTATGTTCTACTAAATGGACCAGATAGGCTCCAATTAAATCCAGTAGCAGTAGTCCAGTAAGAGCATAAAGCCATACCGACATTTTAGGTAGCCATTGCAAAATACCAAAATGGTGTGCAATGGTCCAATCAGCTGTTTTCAACAAGATAAAAGCCAAGCAAAAATTGACTACAATAGTGGTACATGTCATGAAAATATTGATACCCGCATGATGCCATTTTTTGTAGGTGAAGTTAAAAAGGGGATAAGCATTTTCTATTAGCCAAAAAAAAGTGATGCCGCCCACAAGAATTAAACTTCTGTGAGAAGAAGGAATAGTAGAAAAATACGCAATAATATCGTTCATGTATGAAGTATTTATTTCAAATCTACTACATTTTTAAGATAATATCTACTTGATTACCCGAAAAGTACCATTTATTCTGGAGCCGATACTCTTTGCGGTTTTTGGAATTTGGTGCTTCCAGAAATGCTGTGTTGTTCCTTTCATCAATAATAAGCTTCCGTGTTCTAGAATAATAGTTTTTTTCAGCTGTTTGTCAAAATTATGCTTCAGGTGAAACGCTCGTTCTGCACCAAAGCTCACCGATGCAATTACCGGATTTATGCCTAATTCTTTCTCGTTATCGGCGTGCCAGCCGTTACTGTCTTTTCCATCGCGGTACTGATTGAGTAACACTGTCGTAAAAGTAGTAGCCGCAACGGTTTCGATTTTTGCCTTTATTTCATGTAAAAGCAAATCCCAGGGGTGCGGTTGCATGGTTATATTAGAATAAGAATATGGTTTTCCTTCGTTGCCAAATAAAGCGGTCAAGCGAGGTTGGGGGTGAATTTTACCAAATACCCTAATGTCGTCTTGCTGCCAGGGGATTTCTGTCTCTAATTTGGCAAAAATAAGATCAGCTTCTTCTTTGTCAAAAAAATGAGGATAATAAATAATCTCAGCGTCTGGCAAGTCAAGGTACACTGGTTCTGATGAAGATTCAAAGAGTGATTTCACGGGATTAGGTATATTGGTAAGCCCAAAAAATTAATAATAATTGTAAAGGCATTCTTAAGAGTAAAACCCATTTAGGCAAGCCCATTCTTGCTTTTTCATCAAAATACATGTAAAGATGTGTGGGAAAAATGGCAATCAGCAGCGCAATAACTCCCCAGGCAGCGTAGCTTGAAAGCAATGGAATACAAAGTGCAATTCCCAAAAATACCTCCCCTAAACCGCTAATTTGGTTTAGTAATTTTGGATTCGGAAAATAAGGAGGAATGATTTTCAGGTACAGTCTCGGGTTTCTGAAATGGTTTAATCCAGCAATAAAGTATATAAATGCCATCACGTACAAATGCCAAGGTAAATTCATAATAAAGTTATTTAGTACGAATTTATAAAAATTTAAATGAAATAAAAGTAAATACCGTCAAATTGAAGTTACCTGATTTTTTTAAAGTTGACATTCATAATCACAATCGCTAAAATAATTAAAATGATGCCAATCCATTGGATGAGTGTTACTTTTTCACTCAATAGAAAATAAGCCATTAATACTGATACAGGAAGTTCTAGGGCCGAAACGATGCTTCCTAAACCAATTCCTGTAAGTGGGAAACCGGCATTTAACAACAAAGGCGGAATTATAGTGCCAAACAGTGCCAGTATAAGTCCCCATTTTAGGAAAATCTCAAAATTGAATGCGCCTGTTTGTGTAGCTATGGCAAATCCAGTTACAATAACCGCGCCGCCAAGCAGCATATACAGGCTGCGTTGTGCTGAGGATACATGAGTAGCAACACGATTAGCCGTAAACATTGTTGTGGTAAACGAGGTTGCTGCTAAAAATCCTAAAACAATGCCGCGCCAGTCTAAATTTGCTTTGCTTTGAATGAGATTAGTGGCAAGCGCTGTGCCAATAAGTACGATAATGACAGCTATTATTTTTTGGTTTGACGGTCTTTTCTTTTCTAGAATCATTTCGAATAAAACACCCATCCAAACGGTTTGCATCAATAAAACAATGGCAATCGAAACAGGAATGTATTTTACGGCCAAATAATAAAAAATACTAGTCAGACCTAAGGAAGTTCCTGCCAGCATTAATTGAGAAATGTTTTTCTTGGATGCTTTAACTACATCATTTCCTTTTTTAACTTTTTGAAAAAGATTAATCAACAGCATTCCCGTAATTCCATAAACAAATTGAGCGATGGTAACTTCGGGCGTGGTATACCCTTCACCGTAGGCTATTTTTACAAAAGTGGCTAGCATTCCGTAGCTCGTAGCACCTAGACCAACTAGTAAAACTCCTTTTAATACACTATTTTTTATCATTTTTTTCAATTTTAAAAAGCGGGCAAAGATAGATGAATTTTTTTACGACCGATTTTTTTAGGTACTAAAATTATTCTAAAAACTGTAACAAATATTATCTTACAAAGTCTTATAGCAAAAATCAAATAAAAAAATATGCGAAAATTAGGTCTAATCGCCATGATGACTTTAGCAAGTGTGTTTGCCGTTTCTGCTCAAACTACTCCTGAAAAAGCTCCCGAAAAAACAACTGAATTAAATGAGGTTACTGTTATAAAAACAAAAAAAGCAATCGAGCAAAAAGCAGACCGTACTATTTTTAATTTTTCAGACCAACCTAGTTTAAACACAGGCTCGGTATTGGAAGGAATAAAAAAACTTCCGGGGGTGATAGCCTCGGATATTGCAGGAATGATGTACCAAGGAAAACAACTGGATGTGTTCTTGGACGGTCGACCATTAAATATTTCGACTACTGAACTGAACGCTTTTTTAGAGGGAATGCCTGCCAATGCTATTGAAAAAATCGAGATTATTACACAACCTGGAGCTGAATTTCCCGCTACTTCTGGTGGAGCGATTTTGAATATTATAACTAATAAAAATGCGAAGAATTACTTGAGTGCCACTTATACTAACAGTACAAGTTTTACGAGTTATGATCAGGTGCGGTGGAGAATGAACAACAGTCTTTTGTTGAGTGCTAAGAATAAATATTTTGGATGGCAGTTGAATTTGGGTCAAAATTATAGAGAAAGTGCGGTGTGGACAGCTTTGGAAAAACAGGAAAATGGGATGAACTCGTTACTTTCCAAAACAGATGCAGATCGTGTGGGACGAAACAATTTTATCAAATCGGCATTGACATTTGATATTGGCAAGGATCGTTTGCTCTTGAATTACGATTTGACTCAAAACAACAATGACAGTTACACGCTTGGAAATGGACCTAGTTTTAGCACTAATGATGCCTCTATGAGTTCAGGCTTGCGCCAAGATGCTGTGGTTACCTACCAGAAAAAGTTTAAAAATACAGCCAAAAAGTTAGAATTCAAGTTGAATTACAACAACAATACTAATGACTTTGAATTAAGTCCAGTGGGGAATTCAGCAGTGACTTTAGCCAATTCTTCGAATCAAAATTTATACAACGCAAAGGTTGATTACTCGCAACCAATCAAGTTTTCTGATGAAGGAAAAGTGAGTTTGGGTGCTTTGTACGAAGAGTTGCTTTTTGATGCAGCTAGCAGAGGTGTTCTCAATTTAGAGTATAAAAGGAGGACCGCGGCCTCGTATTTAGAAGTGCAGACTAAATTTGACAAAATGAATTTTATAATGGGTGGTCGCGCCGAGGAGTACAACATTACCGGTAAAACGGATGTGGCTGTCTTGAGTACTTTTAAGCAATTTCGATTTTTTCCAAATGCAAGTGCGCAATATAATTTTAGCAATTCAGTTAATTTTAACGTGAATTACAATAAAAAAATCACGTTACCGAGTACTTCGGCTTTGAACCCAAACAACACCAATTATCAAAATCCAAACGTAGATTATTCCGGTAATCCCAACTTACAACCTACTATTTTTGATAATTACGACGTAAAATTGAGTGCTTTTGATTATGCTTTTATTAGTTACAATATCAGTTCAGCTAAGAATCAAGTGATAAATAGAGTCACGCTTGATGCTGATTTGGTAGTCAACACTAATGAAAATATTCCAGAGGTGAAGATTCATAATTTTAGTGTTGGAATGCCAATTCCGTACATGTTGTTTACCAAAGGTTTAACCGAAACTTTGAAAATGAATGTGAATCCAGACACCATGAATTTTTTATATGTGTATGCCGGCTATCAATACCACCAAATTCCAAATGTTGATACTAACGGCTTTTGGATGTTTAACTTAATGTCGCAAATTGTATTGCCAGAAAAGATAAAATTTGTGGCCAATTATAATTACATTATTCCTAAAGGCAATTACTTTTATTTCATAGCCGTGGAACCCATCAGAAACGCTTTGGATTTAACATTCTCTAGAAAGTTTCTGAAAGAGCAATTGACACTTTCTATTTTTGCGGATGATGTTTTGAATACCAATAGAAATGCTTTCAATTCGTTTGAAACGCCCTTGCTTATAAGCAGTAAACAAGATACGAGGAAATTCGGCTTCAGTCTTAATTACAAGATTCCGACAAAAAATAAATTAGCCAAAGAAAATCCGAATTTATTAAACAAAGAGAAGAAGGAAGAAGACGGGATTTTAAATCAGTAGTGTTTTGCTTTGACTAAAAAAGAGCTGTAATTTAATTTTACAGCTCTTTTTTATGTCTTTTTAAAAAAATTATTTCTGAAGCAAATCACTCAAATGCAAACGCAAGGCATTGACGGAAATACTTATTTCCCAAAACGACAATCCTAACGAAATCAATAGTCCTAATAAACTCAATCCAAAAAGATAAATTCCAGCCGTCTGTTGCTCTAAAAACAACAGGAGCATGGCAAAAACGGAAAGGAATAAACTCAACACACCTGCCAATTGCATGTTGCGTATGAGCGTTAGTCGTAAGTTCATATTTTTGATTTCCAGTAAAATCATATCGTTCTCTTTTTCTTTGTACGTTTTTTTTAATCCTCGGACAATTGTGGCAAGTGTCAAAAACCGGTTGGTATAAGCTAATAAAATTAACGAAGTGGCACCAAAAAGCAGGGCAGGAGTTTCTATTTGTAAAGTCATTAGTAATACAGTTTAAATTAGAGAAAGGATATTAACTCGATGGTAGTTGCCTCATTTTTGGAGGAAATAAAACGGTTTATTTCAATGCAAACAAAAGTAAATAACAATACATTAATTAATAGGTATTTTTGCATACAATTTTATAAGACCAACTGCAGATCAATAAAGAGTGTCATTTTTATTATATGATGGTTGTGCTGATTGTAATAAAAAGACAGCGATCTGTACCTACTTTCGAATTTTTAAACTGATTTTTAGTAGTTTTACTTTTTAAAGAAACAATGATGACACAAAAACTTAAATATAAGATTAAAAATATATTTATCCATCAATTAAAAGATTTAGGAACATTTTTAGGTGCTGTTTATGCGCTGGTTATTGGCTCTGCTTTGATGATTTTAGAGTACAATATAGATTTTGGAGTGCTTTTTAAAATTAATATTTTCGACACGTACTCTCGGTTGATCGCAGTTTCTAACGTTTTGATTTCGATCCTAATTGGAATTTCGCTCACTACTTTTTCAGTGATTTTTGTAGTCATGCAATTGGCATCTCACAATTTTCACCCCGAATTTTACGGCATTTTTTAATTACGGATTTTAAAATGCAAAAATTTATTGGGTTGTTTGTGGGAACCATATCATTGTGCGTTTTGCCGCAATTGGCTTCGGTGTTTTTTTATCAAAGACCTTTTTTATTAACCCTTTTTGTGGGTTCTCTTTTTGCTTTTTATGGTTTGGCTTGGTCCTATCCTAAGATGATTACCTACTTAAGTGTCAATATGAATGTTTCTAGTATCACCAATCGAATTAAAATAGACATGATGGAGGAGATTACTAATTTGTATCCCGAAAATTGGATTGTTGGAAAAAATCTACTTTATAAGCGTGCTGTCATAAATCCTGATACATTTAAAATTCTAATCCTCAGTCCTTTTGAAACGGGCTATTTGTACAGCGTGAATTATAAAAAATTGGAAAAATTATCGGAATTTATCTTGAACTCTGATGTCGGGTCGCTTTTTGAGAATGCCTATCAGAAACCTGTTGTAGGAGAGTTTATCATGAAAGACACTACCACACTTTTGGCATTGGTTTTTAGTGAGGAAATCAAACCTAGTCAAATCAATATTTTGAAACAGGAAATGAGTATTTTAGTAAAAGATACTTTTAAGGTGGCTCAGTTTAGGAGTCATACACAGGATATTAATTTTGGCGTTAGAAAACTAGTTGACATTGCAATAAAAGCCATTTCTCCTGCCGTTAATGATCCAACTACTTGCTTGAATTGTATTGATCAAATTGGCGAAATTGCAAAAGAATTAGCCATCAAAGAATTTCCTTCAGCAGATTCGAGAACGTTAGGATCAAAAAAAATTCAAATCAACGAATTTAATTTTGAGGAGTTTATTGACTTTTGTTATGATCAAATTTTTCAATGGGGAAAAGAGGATCCAACTGTGGTAAAGCGAATCATTCGATCCATACGAATCATACTGCCATTGGTAAACAATCCGTTTAATTTGAAAATTTTAATCCAGCAAGTAGAGGAAATGGATTTGCTTGAAATTTATAATTTGTCCAATTATAAAAATGGAAACCTGAAAATATCAAAAGAAAAATTGACAACGATTGAGCTGGAATTGGCTAATTTTAGACAGAAAGCGAAACTACAAATCAAAGTATTAGAACAAAAAGGGGTCCTTGAACATTATGAGATGCATCATTATTCGGATAATTTAGCAATTACAAATGCCGAAATCGAGGCCATTAAATACCTTAAAGTCTACAAAATTTTTGATGAATCCATTTGCGTAAATGGAAATGAATTGATATCGTAAAATGTACAAAAGGTTAGGAGTATCTTCCCTATACTTATTGACTGTCATGGAAAATGTTTTGTGAATCCTTGATGATTTTTTTTAGAACGTTTTTATTTGATTCCAAATGGTTTGCTTGGTAATTCATTCACCCAATCATTTCCATACTGTTTATTTAAATAACTAGCAATCAGTTGATTGTTTTCAGTTGCTATTTTAAACGACATTGGGTCCATCACACAATTCTCCTTACGAAGACCAATTCCGTATTTTTCTTTGAAAACAGCGAATTCTTTTGGTATTTTGTTGTCCAGTCCGTGCATAATAAAGTTTAATTTGCCAGCAATGATTAGTTGTTCCATTTGTTTATTAGTCAGAGTTGTGTCTAAATTCATTGGAAAGGAGAACGTGTTCTTATTAAAAGTCGCTTCATTTTTTGCAACTAATCGAATTGTTATGATATTTTGTTTGGCGGTAATTCTCGCGGGATAATAGGTGTAAGCCGTAAAGTCCTTTGTTGTAAATCCAAATTGATATTTGCCTGTGCCAGGCAATGATATTTTGAAACTTTTAGTTTCATTAATCGCAATTTTTTCATTTGTTTCGGTTATGAAAAATTCGCCAAATTTAAGTTCTTGGCCGGTTAAGTTTTCAAAAACTACGTCTGCGATAATTTCTTTTTCAGCGGCTTTAGCAGCAATAAAACTCAAAACTACAATTAGCGTTGCTATTATTTTTTTCATCGGTATTATTTTAGTTGTTTACTTATTATGTTTTAACTGAACTCGTGCAATTCAAAGATAGTAAAATAGTTGTTGGCCAAAGTTGTTATTTTTTTTTATCCTAATTTTTCTCTTCCATTAGTTCTTTGGCTAGCTCCCAAATTTCAGTTTTCCCAAACTCTCCAAAGTAGGTGCTATATTTTCCTTTTTTGTCAATAACTACAGCGCTAAAGCAAGGATAATGATTTTTAAAAAACAATTTTTCAATAAGTTGATTGTTATCTTGTTCCCATTTTACTTGAGTTGGATGATAATATTTTAAGTTTTCATCATCTTTATAAATCCAAAAATGATTGTAGGTACCGATTCGCTTTAGTTTTTTTAAATAATCAGCATCGAAAATGTTCCATTCGGAAATTATTTCTGTGCTATTACATTGGTCTTTTCCAGGATGATAAACCATAACCATTAGCTCATTAGTTAGTTTTACATCAGCGGAAAGAGATTTTTTTAAATTTTTAAAAATACTGTCATTAAGCTGACCATCGTTTTTTCTTTTGATCAGTAAGGACAGTGCAATGGTATCATTTTCAAAATATAAACCTAAATTCTTTTGAGGATTTTTCTGCTTATAAAAGTTCAATTCTGTTATTTCTACTTTGTTTTCATTATAAAAAAGTCTCTTTTTTACTTGTGAAGATCCCAGATTAATAATTGATATTAATAATATAATGGAATAGTATTTTTTCATTTTTTACACAGTGGAATTAAAGTCAATCTTATTTAGTGTAAAAAAAATTAAAGTTTTCAAAACGCTCTAACTATTTTGTAAATATAGTTGATTTGTCGTAGACTAAAAAGTAAAAGAAAACTCGATAAAATCGCGCTATAGTTCCTGTGAGATATATCCTCCAGAAATTTAATCTCGGATTGGTTGGGTTTCCGAACGGTGTTCTAAAATTAGCCTTAAAACAGGAAGCCGCGGTATTTACTGAATCTACCGTGCGATTTGTGGAATACTAGTTTCCAACTCCACTATAATTTCATTTTTTCGATTAAAAACTTCGTAAGGTGCATTGTAGCCTAAAAAGTAAAATCGATTGGTGTATTTTATTCCCTCGGCATTTAAAGCAGCTTTTAATTGCTGTTTATAGGTAGCAATCTTTTGATCGTTAGCCCAACCGCCAAAGGATATCGCAGCAACTGTTTTTGCAGGTTCCTCGCGAAATTTAATCTCGGATTGATTGGGTTTTGGTAATGCTTCTTTTTTGAACTTTTTTGGAACCATGAACATCATCGTCATGGAATCATCAAGAGACATGGCTACCGGTGAAGTCATGGCTATTTTTTCATTTTTGTCGTTTCCACCAAAAATATAGCCTGCCAAAATTGAAAAACCTTTACTAGAAGACTCCTTGTATTTATTTCCCGAAAGTTGCACCGATGTAAACAAAGTGGCTTCGTAGGTTCGTATTTCAAAGTTCTTGTATTTCTTGATTACTTTGTAGGGATAGGTCTCTATATTTTTTTGACTGCTCATGGCAAAAAGTTGAGTTCCGATGAAGATAACGGATCCAATTCCGAGGATGATGTATAGTGCTTTCATGATTTTCATTTAATATGTAAGGTACGCTATAAAAAAGTGGCATCTGTAAAAAAGGAGCTATAATTTAGTATTGAACCTACTATGTGTAATCGAATTGTAAATAATTATTATTGTTTGTGTTGACTCTCTCTTATTTTTAGAGAATCGTTAGCGCAGTTTTGCAAACTGTGCCCATTGCAATTGGCAACTAAAATAAATCTAATAAAATCACCTCTAACTCATTTTCTAATGCCGCATAATTTCTTGCAGAACTAAAATAATACTCTTCGGGCGTCGTTACAATTTTATCTTTCACAGGATTATTGTGTATGTAATCCATTTTTTGCTTTATAAATTTATTACTGTAAATGTGTTCCGCATGGTAGCCGTTTTGCCAAACTTTGTAGTGTTGTTCTTGTTTTAAATGTTGACAAGCTTTTTTAAAATAATCCAAAATCCATTCTCTTCTACTTTCTGGTTATTCTATAATGGTCTCAATAATTTTCTTTGAGGTATATTTTTTAAAATCACGCAGCACGTCAGATCACATAAAACCATCTGTTGCTTTGCAAAGCAGATGAATATGGCTGTGCATAATACAATAGCCATAGATTTCTAAACCCTTGTTTTTTTGACAATGTTGTAACGCTTGAATGATAATTTTTTTCTGATATAATCGTGTAAAAATATCTACCCAGTCCAGTGTAGTTATCGTAATGAAGTAAGCATCTTCGGTTGTTGTAGCTTTATACTTTGTAGACATTTTTTGTGTTATTTGTATTTTTTGCTCACTAATTTTTGCTCAATAGTGTGGGCGCAGTTTGCAAAACTGCGCTACCGATTGTGGTATATCAGCGCGATCGGGGTAGCACGTGGAAACGTAAAAAATTAAAGATTTTACAAGAAAAACTACAGGTAAAAGTGCTAGAAAAAGTAGAGAAGAAGCCTTTTCTCCCCAAATGCCCTTGTTGCAAAACAGGCAATTTACATAGAATAGCGGTTTTTGACCAGCGTGGTCCTCCTGCTTGCTATCTTGGCATTAGCCAAAGATCTGCTCCCTGCAAAAAATAGTTTTGTGGGCAGGGCACGTATGCGATGATGTGAAGAAAAACACGATAAAAACAGCCTAATTTACGGCTCAAAAAAAAAGAGGACGCTTTGTCCTCTTGAATTACCTAAACTTGTTTATCGATATCCCCATAGTGGTGGAAGTAGAGCGGTTCTGTTCAACCGCGGGTTCATTGTTCGTTCTTCGAACGCAACGAAACCCTAGCTGTTAGTGGCTGTGCTTATTATTCGCAATAATTACTTTTAAATTTATCTTTTTCACATTAGACTACTACTTTTTTATAATGTGGATTATTTATTTCTTTTGGGGCGTAGTAAAACTTTCCGTGATATTTATTTATCCAATCTCTCCGTAATTTAACTTCTTACAAAGTTGGGTGATAAATTTCCCTAATATAACTTCCGTCAATTCTTTTGAAATAATTCCTGTTAAACATTGGTGGATTCAATTCCATTTGCATTTTTATATTCTAAAGTGTCATCTTTTCCAAGTAAGTTATTTTAAATTTCGGTTATTTCAGAAAGAATATATTCTTCTGCTGATTTTTCCTTTCTGCGGTTGAATAGAAAACTAATGGACTATTTTAAAAAGTTTGAATAAAAAAATAAAATATAATCCATATTCCTATAAAAAAGAATCCAAGATATAAGCTATGTAAATTTTTCTTTAAATCTTTTTTAATGAAAAATCTGTATAAAATCCATCCTATAAAAGCGATTGTTAAACCTATTACCATGCCAGCTCTTAACATAATTTGTTTTTTAGTGATATAATTAATCTCTATTTTCTTTAGTTATCAAATTTACGGTTTTTTTTCGCATTGCCACTAACGTCAGTCTGTGAAAAAACCGTCGTTATGTTGTTTCAAATATAACGTATATTACTAATATAAAAGCAAGAAAAATTGTATATTTAATGATGCAACACATTACAGGAATTCCTCGCAATCAGATGGTTTTTTCTAGTTTAGAAGACACTATTTTACCAGAAAACCCCGTTCGTTTTATCGATGCTTTTGTCGAAGCGTTATCATTACAAACTTTAGGCTTTACAATTCAAACGATATAGACAGAAGATCGTCCCAGTTTTGACACTAAGCTGTTTCTTAAAATCTATTTATACGGGTACTTAAATGGCCTTAGAAGCTCAAGAAAGTTAGGAAAAGACTGCATTCGCAATATTTAATTACAATGGCTCTTAGAGGCTATTTGCCCAAATTATCATAGCATTTCTGATTTTAGAAAGCAAAACCCCGCAGAGCTAAGAAAACTATTCAAACTCTTTGTTTCTTTTTTAAAAGAGGCACCCACACTTGCATTGTATTGTGCCTGGCGGCGGCGTGGACAAAAATAACAAGTGGCAAAACATACAAGGCGATGGTAAATTTTTGTTTCCAGTCAAGGCGTTGTCTAAAGTTTTCAGGGCAAAATATTGCGAGAAACTAAAAGAGAGAAGTCCTGACAATTACACTAAAGTCAAGAAACAATTGTGGGAGAAACAGTGGGTAGTGTTTGCTAAAAAGCCTTTTGGGAGTCCGAAATCAGTAATTGAATATTTGGGTAGATATACCCATAAAATAGCCATTAGCAACAACCGCATTCAAAGCATCGACAATCAAAACGTGACTTTTACATACAAGGATTACCGTCAAAACGGGTTCAAGAAACAAATGACGCTCACGCACGCCGAATTTATCCGAAGGTTTGCGTTGCATATTTTGCCCAAACGCTTTGTAAAAATACGTCATTATGGTTTTTTGAGTAGCATCCCGCAAAAACGGGACAGGCTTTGGAAACGGGAGAAATTAAAGGTTCTACAGGAAAAACTAAAGGTAAAAGTGATAGAAAAAGTAGAGAAGAAACCTTTTCTACCCAAATGTCCTTGTTGCAAGACAGGTAATTTGCATCGAATAGCGGTTTTTGACCAGCGTGGTCCGCCTGCTTGGTATCTTGGCGATAGCCACAGCTCAAGTCCCTGTGAAAGTTAGCATTATGGGTAAGGGATTTTATGAGTAAATGTGAAGGAAATCACGATAAAAACCACTTTCATGATACGACAAAAAAAAGAGGACTCTAAATCCTTTTGATAATCCTTCTACTAATTTTACGATAACTCCATAAAGTTAACGGCATGTAAACGGTTCCGTTCAACCGCGGGTTCATTGTTGGCTTTTCAAGCCCAACGAACCCTTAGCTGTTGGCAGTAGCTTATTTTTCTAATTTAATCTTCTAAATTGTGAGTTTTTTTTAATCCATTCTGTTAGGTATACCTTTCTATCACATTCGATTGTTAATATCCAATTCGGCTCATTTTTAATGGTATAATTAAATGAATTGTCAAGAGTTAGTATAAAGTGATTAAAAAATAATTTCCTTTCATGAATTAAATTCGTACTGCTAGTAGTAAATAAATTTACATTTCTTCCTAAATCATTTTTTAAGACTGCTAAATTATTGATATATTCATTAATTCTTTGCCTATAATTTAAATGAGTAAGATTATAATAATAGATTGATTTATTTTTAAGAAATTGAAAATGATTGGTTTCTACGTATCTGTTATAAATATTAATTCGACCTAATTTATTAGGTAGATTGAATAATGTTTTAAATATATTTTGTATTTCCAAATCATTCTTAAAATTGTAATACTTCAAAATTATTTTATTGCATCTCAAAAGTTCAAATAATAAAAATTCCGAATTTTTTGTGTTTTCATTTATAGAATCATATTTATAATGAGTAACATTTATATTTTCCTCTTTAGTTATTACAAATAAGGAATCAAAATTATTAACATTTCCCACATATAATTTTTCACAAGCATTTTGACTATTTAATACATTTTCAGCGTCTATTGAATTTATTGACAAACGATTGCTATCACTTAACTCGATTAAAAGAGCACTAAATACTTCCATGTCGTCTATTTCACTTTCTATAATTTCTATGTAATTTTTAGTAAATAAAATATCAATTTCACTATTAAAAAAAATACTATTTATATCACTAAAACATTTATCACGAGTATTTGAAGAATATTTATTTAAAATATCTATTGAAGGTAGTACTGTCATTATAATAATTCCTTTACTAAATTATACGTATTGTCAAAAAAGCCAGTAGGGAAATTTGGAGTTAAGCGACCATTCTCATCTATTTTATGAATTGTTATTTCAAATTTTTCTTCGGTTCGTTTGAAATAATGAATTGTTATGTCTGTCGATTTTAAATCGAATTTTTTAGATTTAACTAGAACTTGTAATTTTCTAATTATATGCTCGCTATGAGTTTCAATGAAATATTGATTTTTTTTCCCTATACTAAGTAATGTTTCTATAAATCTTGCTTGTAATGATGGATGTAAATGCACTTCGGGTTGTTCTATCAGTAAAGTCTCTTTGCTTTTAGTAAATTGTTCTGAAATAAGTGCTTGAAATAAAATTGGTAATTGTAATGATACGCCATATCCGACATCAGTAATGTTTGCCCAAAAATCTTTTGTTTTAACATTTAATGCTAATACTGGAAGATCTTTATTTTTTACTATATCAATTTCTTCTGCGATACCTGAATTTTTTATAATTTTATTAAGTTCGGTAATTCGATGCTTAAATTCTCTATCCGATAATGATGGATCACCCAGTATATTTATAAATTTTTCAATGTCAATTAATTTGTAATTTGATTTTTTATCTTCTTGAAAGTATAATCTTTTAGGTGAACTACCAATTGGATTTACAAATCGAATACCATCGATAAATTCCATGCAATAATTTTGATAAATTAAAAGAAATATTACTTTGTAATAAATCTCTTGATGATTATCAATTTCTTTTATTGCTAATATTTTTTTTCTAATATCTGAATCAAAAAGCGTAAAAAAACCTTCTTTATAAGTTAAGCAATTTGCTATTTCGATTTCCAAATTTCCAAATTTTAGAAATATATTTGTAGATAACTCTCTTTGTGAATCATAATTATCTAATTGCTTACTTTTAATTAAAATTCTTCCTATTGAATCGTTTTTTATTATAGTTGAAATATTTTTATGATTATTAAGAATAGAATTTATTGAAAAATTAATATTTGTTTTTGAATCGTTTTTTGTGATTTCATTTAAGAGGTTTACAATAATTGAGTTTTCTAATTTTTCATTTTCTTTTTCAAATCTATTTATAAAATCTAAGAAATATTTTAAATATTCTTCACCATGTGAAAAGCCAAATTGAATTTTTTTCGTTTTAATTTTATTTTTTACAACTTCTTGATAGTTTCCCAAATCTGTTAAATCGCCTCGCAATTTTAAATTACTTTCTAAAGGCGAAT
The DNA here is from genome assembly GCF_900143245.1 of Flavobacterium fryxellicola. Lineage (GTDB taxonomy): Bacteria > Bacteroidota > Bacteroidia > Flavobacteriales > Flavobacteriaceae > Flavobacterium > Flavobacterium fryxellicola. The sequence goes on along the minus strand of NZ_FRDK01000015.1, from coordinate 385 downwards.
CTATAGTTTGTTTAAGAGACAATAAAAACTTTAATAGTGAACTTTTTCCACCACTATTCTCTCCAATTAGGATGTTTACTCTAGAGAAGTCAAAGTTTTGATTTTCAAAACTCCTAAAATTATTTATTTTTATTTCCATTTTTAAGTTCTGTTTTTCTTAAGTTACTGCCAACGTCTTGGCGCTTGGCGTGGTTGGGGACTTTTGAAACCGAGTATTTTCGGCTTAACGTAAATGTAGTGAAAAAACGCTAATTCCACTAAATCCCCAATCACGCCAAACGGCTGTGTGAGCCCTGCATGAGCAGGAAGCAGATTGTAAATCGTTTGTTCTCGATTCGAAATTACACATTTTGAATCAGAAAACAAATCCTACAGTCTGATATTT
>NZ_FRDK01000014.1 GCF_900143245.1 Flavobacterium fryxellicola | reverse complement strand
GCTTATAACGAATCTTAAAAATTCGATTATAAGCGTTTTTTTTGGTCTATAAAAATGACACAAATCAAAACAGACGATGTTTTTCAGTGCCCTCCAAATTTGAGGCGTTTTTTTTTGCTATATTTCTATTCTGAAACTTGTACAAAAATTGACTTTAGATTGAAACAAAAAAAGCAGGCCAATTGGCCTGCCTTTATGTATCCTCAATTTTTCTTTAACAACCAATTAAATATAATTAAGAATAACATGCTATTATTTTGTAATTAAAAATTGTAAACTATCAGCAAATATAAAAATTTATAATAAAGTATCAAATATTTTGCCAAATTTTTACATTTTTACAAAATATCTAAACTTCCTTTACCTACTCTTACTACAGTAGGCTCCTCGCCGGACAAATCGATTATTGTAGAACCTACATTATCACCATAACCGCCATCGATAACTAGGTCTACAAGGTTTTGCCATTTTTCGAAAATCAGTTCTGGATCAGTGGTATATTCAATCACATCATCATCATCATGAATGGAAGTCGATACAATAGGATTGCCAAGCAACTTGACAATTTCCAAGGCAATTGAATTATCAGGAACCCTAATCCCTACCGTAGTTTTCTTTTTGAATTCTTTAGGTAAATTATTGTTTCCTGGTAAAATAAAAGTGTACGGTCCTGGCAAAGCCCTTTTTAATATCTTAAAAGTAGCTGTGTCTATTTGTCGCACGTAATCTGAAATATTGCTCAAGTCATGACAAATAAAAGAGAAATTTGCTTTATCAAGTTTTACTCCTTTTATCTTTGCAATGCGCTCCAAAGCCTTGGTATTCGTAATATCACAACCCAATCCGTAGACGGTATCTGTGGGGTAAATCACTAATCCTCCATCTTTTAAAACCTTAACTACTTTGGCAATTGCCACTTCATTGGGTTTATCGGGGTATATTTTTATAAATTGAGCCATTTTATTTAGTTTAAAGTTTAAGGGTTTGAAGTTTAAAGATCTTTTAAAAAAGAACGATGAATCTACAAGCTACAACAAGTTTTTATCCAATAATATCTAGTTTTGCAAACCGCAGTAGTAATTTTTTTATACCACCGACATCAAATTTGATCTCAGCTTTTTTATCCGCTCCTATCCCTTCAAGATTTATAACTTCTCCTTTTCCAAAGCGTTCGTGCAGGACAATATTTCCCGGAGCCAGTTTATTATCAAATAAATTTGCCGCTCCTGAAGCCAAATTATTAGAAACTGGTTTCAGTCTCCGAACATTTATATCTGATTTAGGGGCACTATCCGTGTTGTATTTAGGTGGTGTTCCTCCTATAGGTTTCGCCAGACGTAATTTAGATTTATCAACATCACCAAAAATATCACTATCAATCATCGGTTTATAACGGTAATTGTTTTCGGGCGGCGTCATATATTCCAGATATTGACTATCGATTTCCTCAATAAAACGAGAAGGTTCACTGTCGGTCAATTTCCCCCAACGGTAGCGCGATTGCGCATACGTTAAATAAGCCTGGTGTTCCGCACGTGTCAAAGCCACATAGAACAAGCGACGTTCTTCCTCAAGTTCACTTCTGGTACTCATACTCATGGCACTTGGAAACAAATCCTCCTCCATTCCTACTACAAAAACATGGGGGAATTCAAGACCTTTAGCCAAGTGAATTGTCATCAACGCCACACGATCTTCATCGCTAGTATCTTTATCTAAATCCGTTGCCAAAGCCACATCTTCCATAAATTCAGATAATGCTCCTCTAGCGCCATCTACCTCTTTTTGGCCATCAGTAAAATCCTTGATTCCGTTTAATAGTTCCTCAATATTCTGAATTTTAGCCATTCCTTCCGGAGTAGCATCTTTCTTTAATTCTTGTATCAATCCCGTTTTTTTAGCAACATGATCTGCAAGATAAAATGCATCTTGATTTTCATTTATCGCCTGAAAACTTTGAATCATTGTAACAAAATCCAGAAGTTTTTGCTTTGTTCCTGAATTCAATTTTAAATCAATGCGTTCTATATTTTGCATTACTTCAAAAATGGAACGTTTATAATGATTGGCAGCAATGGTTAATTTTTCGATAGTAGTATTCCCTATTCCACGAGCTGGATAATTAATTACCCGCACTAAAGCTTCCTCATCTTTTGGATTGATCACTAATCGCAGGTAACACAAAACATCCTTCACTTCTTTTCTTTGATAAAAGGAAAGTCCGCCATAGATTCGGTACGGAATATCTCTTTTCCTTAAAGCATCTTCCATAGCACGAGATTGCGCATTAGTCCGATAGAGAATAGCAAAAGCACCATTGGGTAGTTGCTTTTGCATTTTTTCTTCCCAAATGGTACTAGCGACAAACCGACCTTCCTCATTGTCTGTTAAACTACGATGTACTTTTATTTTTGGACCAAAATCATTAGCCGTCCAAACTATTTTATCGAGTTTAACTTTATTTTTATCAATAATGGTGTTTGCTGCTTCCACAATATTTTTAGTCGAACGGTAATTCTGTTCCAATCGAAAGGTTTTTACGCCTTCATAATCTTTTTGGAAATTGAGAATATTGTTAATATTGGCTCCACGAAAAGCATAAATACTTTGCGCGTCATCACCTACTACACAAATATTCTGAAATTTATCTGATAATGCGCGAACGATTAAATACTGTGAGTGATTCGTATCTTGGTACTCATCCACTAATATATATCGGAAACGGTTTTGATATTTAGCTAAAACCTCAGGAAAACGGGTCAGTAGTTCATTTGTTTTCAATAACAAATCATCAAAATCCATTGCTCCTGCCTTGAAACATCGATCTACATAATTTTGATAAATTTCTCCCATTCGAGGTTTTTTAGACATCGCGTCCGCTTCTTGTAAATCAGGATCATTAAAGTAGGCTTTTACCGTAATCAAACTATTCTTAAAGTTAGAAATCCTACTTAAAACCTGTTTGGGTTTATACACATCTCTATCCAATTGCATTTCTTTTATAATTCCAGAGATGGCACGCAGTGAGTCCTGAGAATCGTAAATAGTAAAGTTAGAAGGATACCCTAAATGGTCTGCTTCGGAACGTAGAATTCGTGCAAAAACAGAGTGAAAGGTTCCCATCCAAAGGTTTTTAGCCTCACCTGCACCTACAATGTCAGAGATCCGTTTTTTCATTTCTCGGGCTGCTTTGTTAGTAAAAGTCAGAGACAATATACTGAACGCATCGATTCCCTGATGCATCAAATAAGCAATTCTTATAGTCAACACCCGCGTTTTACCAGAACCTGCGCCTGCAATAATTATCATAGGACCGTCTTTTTGTAAAACGGGTTCGCGTTGCGCTTCGTTAAGTTGATCGATATATTTATGCATGGAAATTTTTAAATTATATTATGCAAAAATAGCGATTTTGACTGAGGTTTTAAGTATCAAAAAAGAACAATCAGCTAATTCATTTTACTGGCAATTATTATCAGAGATTCTTTATTTATTATTTGAAAAACACATCGTAGCTAAAACGGATTAAAGTACCAATTACAACCACCAAAAAGAATACCCTTATAAAACTATTCCCTTTATTTATCGCTAATTTAGCACCCATCCATCCGCCAAATGCGTTACTCACAGCCATCGGTATTGCTATTGCCCAAATAATTTTACCTTTCAAAATAAAGAGGCAAATGGAACCAAAATTAGTTGATAAATTCACCATTTTAGCATTTGCGGAAGCATGTAAAAAATCAAATCCCATGATAGCGATAAATGCAACCACCAGAAAACTGCCTGTTCCAGGACCTATAAATCCATCATACAAACCCACTATAAAGCTAATTCCTATTGCATTAAAAATTTGTGTTGTATTAGATTGTATCTTTTCAACATGTTGTCCAAAATTCTTCTTCGCATAAGTATAAATAACTAAAAATGAAAGGACAACAAGCAATAAAGGTTTCATAAAATCATTGCTAACATACGTTAACAAAGTAGAACCTAAAAAGGCCGATGGAAATGCCAGCAGCATCATAATACTTAGTAATTTCCAGTTCATATCTACCTTTTTGAGGTACTGATATGCTGCAAATGATGTTCCGCTAAAAGCAGGCACTTTTAGAGTTCCAATAACTGTAGAAACGGGAAGATTTGGCATCAAAATCAGTCCCATAGGTGTTTGAATCAAGCCACCACCGCCAACAATTGCATCAATAAAGCCTGCAGCAAAGGCGGCTAAACAAAGTAAAACAAGTACATAAGTCTCCATTACGGTATTTTAATTTAAAAAGTAGCGTTACTAACGACAAAAATACTATTCGGTTTGATTAATTGCTATAAAATAGAAATTGATTTTTAATCAAAAAAGTATATTTTTGTTCCAAAATTTTTACACCAAAATGGACTTAACAAAAATCATAGAAATTCTAGCTTACACAATACCTTCGCTAATAACTGGTAGCGTTGCCTATTTTTTATTTGACTCTTATTTTAAAGACCAGCAAAATACCAGACGCTGGTTGTTACAAAAAGAAGCTCAGAAAGATGCTTTACCACTGCGTTTGCAAGCATACGAGCGCATGGCCTTGTATTTAGAACGCATCAATCCTACCAAATTATTGATTCGCATTACTCCTCTTTCCCAAGATAAAAATGATTATGAAAATCTTGTAATGGCGCAAATCGAGCAGGAATTTGAACATAATTCAACACAACAAATTTACATGTCAGATGAATGTTGGACCATCATTGTAACTGCAAAAAATGCGACAATCCAAATGATACGTGCTGCCAACAGAAGTGATCGTGTAGATTCTGCTGATAAGTTACGTGAAGTTCTATTGAATGATTTAATGGAAAAACAATCTCCAAGCAATGCGGCTTTGGCTTATATCAAAAACGAAGTGGCACAATTGTGGTAAGCAAGCCATTCTGCAAATTGCGATTTATGTAAGTGATTTTTACTGATTTTCAAACCCTTTACTACTTTTTAAGGAAGCAATACCTTTATCATGCTGCTGAATAGGACAATTCTGCCATGCATTTATATATTTTACGGTTACATTATTTCTTTCACTCCAAAAAATAAAGTGAGAGGTAGCCAAACTAAATTATTGTTTGCTTTTATCATACAATTGACGCCCTAATTCTGCTAAGAAAGGAAGGCTTATACTTTCATATTCATAAGTGTCATCGTTAAAAATACCATCTTTATTAGCCAAAATAGTCGCAGACAGCATAAATTCAACCTTGTTTTCTTTGTCAAGAATATAAGCACAATCAATCATGGTGCCATACGCAGTGCCTACTTTATTGTAAATTTTTATATTCGACGGAATATTTGATGTAGTATCTCCAAACATAAAAAATTTACAATAACCATCATAATAAGTAACAGGATCAAAGCCTGCATTTTTAGGTAGGTTTTGCATTGAAAAAAGAATAAATTCTCTATCTTTTTCTGTTATTTTAAAACGTTCTGCTTCTTTGAACGCTTGAGGAAATACAATTCGTTTTAAAGTATTGTGTAAGGTTTGTAGTGGGTAGTAATTATTTTTAGAAAAGTCGAAAGGTGCCTTTATTAATTTATCCTCGGCATTTTTATAGCCCACTCCTTTTTTGATACCTGAAAGCACTAGAGGAACGGGACTTTCATTCAGTTTTGAAGGAAAAACTTCGACCGTTTTGTCATCTTTGTAGATTGTTGTCGATTTTATTAAAGGGTTTCTCGAGTCTGGAGCTGAAAGGCGGTGGCTTAATCGAAAAGGATGCAACCCTTTTTCTCTCATCTTTTGGTTCACATAATCAAAGCCAATGAATTCAAGTAAATTTGTGCTGGCTACATTATCGCTGACGGCAAAAATTTTTGAGATTTCTTCCGAAAATTTTATTTTAGCTGCGTTCCCTTCTATTGTATATGCTGTATGAATAGAAGTATTAGGAATTGTATTCAATTTTTCTAAAGCCAAAACTGCGATAGGCAATTTTACTGTGCTCGCCGGATAAAAGTAAGTTTTAGCGTCTAAATGATACGTGTAATCCCTAAATGAAATTTTTCCCTTTTGATCTCTGATAATTTGAGTGTAGATAATTTGAAGCTCATATTGCTTTGGATTTTCCATAACCCTCTTGATATTGGGATTGTCGGAGGCCAATGTCTTTTTTAGTAGCTCATTTTGCGTACTGCAACTACAAACCGATAGCACCAACAAAGCAAAAATATAGTTTTTTATTCCCATCTTATTATCTCGTTTAAATTGATTTGCTTTGGTTATAAATCAGATTTTGGGTGCTATTGTTTTGCTACTACATTAAATATTAATACTTCAAAAAGACGAAGTGCAACACTACTTTTAGACGCTATGAAAACCTATTTATATCCTTCTATCTGCTATTTTTCATCTTTAAGAACCCCACTTTAAATCGAAGGTAATGAGATGAAGATTTATTTAAAAAATATCAAACCCAAATCTAAAAAAAAATCAATCTAAAACCAATTTATTCTTTTAGCAAACGTTGCAGTTGAAATTGTTCTACTTCGTTTAAATCAGGAATTATTTTTTCCAACGCAAGTCTCGTTTCTGAACTTTTTAATAATTTTCTTATGGTATCTCTGCCAAATTTAGAAAATTGCCACATGTGATGTGTGGTTGCATTGACTAAATTTTTCAAAACCGTATCGTTTACTAATTTAAAAGTTATCAGGTTTTCTAACGCATTTTGACGTGTAGTAGCTTCATATTGACTAGACGAATAGCCTATTAACTCGTTTATTAATTGCTCTTTATCTTGTACATAGTTTGGCGTTGTTAACGCCAACGACAACCATAAATTCCGAAGATTATAATCACTAAATCCAATCCAATCTTTTGATTTATCCAAATAGTTAAAACGCTGTTCGGGAAAGTTATTCCATAAATTAAATAAACTTATTTCCTGAGTTTGGTACGATTTGTCATCCAATAAAGTTTCATATTTCTCCCTAAATTCGGCTGGAATTACATTCAAATTGCCAGCTACTCCTTGACGAACTTGTGTATTATTGGTTTCCAAAGCAAGTATTAACAGCTGCTTTTTATCTTCAAATTTTTCTTTTTTTAATTGATTTAGAATTCCTTCTTTTACCGAAAAATACGCATTGGATTTCATGACTGCCTCAAAAAAATCTCTTTTATCTGATAAGGCACTATTTCGCATTTTATCTACGTCTAAAAGCATCTTTACAGCCTCATTTTTTTCTAGTAACCGATTAGCTTGCTGTGTATTAAATATACTTTCTTCAAGCCATACTTTACTAAAATCATCTAGGTTAAAATTAGACACTTTCTTGATTTCAGCAAAAAAATCCTGGGTATTTACGCTCTGGAACTTATGTTTTTTTATATAGTTTTTTACCGCTTTTCTAAAGGATTTCTCACCTATTGCTTCCTGCAAAACAAATAATGCCCAAGCGCCTTTTTGATAAAAAGTCAATGAACTTGCTTTGGAATTCAGGACAGGAATAGTATCTGTTCTCGAAGCATACTTCAGTTGCTGTGCCGATTCATATAATTTGGAATAAAAATAATCTTCACCATATAATTCTTTCTCGACTAATAAGGCGTAATAGGTAGCAAAACCTTCTTGAAGCCAATGGTGTTTGCTACTTTCAGCTGTGACCAAATTTCCAAACCATTGGTGCGCCAATTCATGTGCATTGACATTGGTATAACTTCGGTCTTCAAATCCTATCGAATCGACTACATAACGAGTAGAAAATAAAGTTGCCGAAGTATTTTCCATTCCAGAATATAGAAAATCACGAACAGGTGCCTGTTTATAAATTTCCCATGGATACTTCACTCCTATTTGTTTTTCTAAAAAATCAAACATTCTTTTTGAATCACGGTATGTGGGTTCAAACTTAGCTTTATCTTTAGATTCATAATACATCTCTAACGGAATGCCCGAATTTGATACTTGAGTTTGCTTCTCAAATTTTCCAATGGCAAGCATCAATAAATAAGAACTCATTGGTTTTTGCATACGGTAGTTCCAAACGGAAAGTCCATTCAATTCCGAATTGAATTGCAACGTACCATTTGAAATTACCTGATAGTCTTTATCAAATACGATGTTCATATTAAAAACAACTTTTTCATTTACATCATCAAAACTAGGAAACCAATGACTTGTGTATTTCCCTTGCCCTTGTGTCCAAATTTGTAGATTCTCCATTTCTTCCGTACCAACGAAATATATAGTTTGCTTTGGCTTCGCCAAATACTGAAAAGTCAGGTTGTTTTTTCCTTTTTTAAAGGGGAAAATAAGTTGTAATTGCTTTTGGGTATTTTTATAATCGATTGGTTTTCCATTAAGTCTCAAATTAGAAATCTCCATGTTTTGCGCATCAATTTTAATAGTATCTATGGATTTTAACACTTCAAAATTATAATTGACATCTCCTGACACAATTTTTTCCCTTGGATTAATGGTGATTTTACCTAGAACCGTTTTAAAATCAACCGATTGATTTTGTTGGGCAAATGTCAATGTGGAAATAAAAAAGAATAGGTATTTCATTACTAGCATATTTAATGATGCAATTCCCAAAGTTACAAAGGTTTCACAAACTAACCCGACAAATTTTGTAGATTTACGTTCAGAAAAGACATGAAAACTAAATTGAAAACGAAAGCCCTACTTAATTGGAGCAGTGGAAAAGATGCTGCACTTGCCCTATACAAAATAGCACAAAATCCCGACTTTGAGATTAGCTGTTTGCTGACGAGTATCAACCAAGAATTGCAGCGCATTTCCATGCATGGCGTGCGAGTGGAGTTATTGCAACAGCAAGCCAAAAGCATTGGGTTGCCGCTTGAAATTATGCAAGTTCCTGAAATGCCTACCATGGAAGTTTATGAAAGGATCATGACTGAAACATTGGTAAAACTAAAAAAACAAGGGATTACCCATTCTGTTTTTGGAGATATTTTTTTAGAAGATTTGCGCAAATATCGAGAAGAAAAATTAGCCGAAATAGGGTTTAAAGGTATTTTTCCGCTTTGGAAAATCCCAACTCACGAACTAATTCAAGAATTCTTAAGACTTGGATTCAAAACGATTGTGGTTTGTGTCAACGAACGCTTTTTAGATAAAAGTTTTGTCGGACGAATACTAAATCAAGATTTCATCGACGATTTACCTGAAAATGTAGATGTTTGTGGTGAAAACGGCGAATTTCACACTTTCACTTTTGATGGACCCATTTTCTCTAAACCCATCTATTTCGATATTGGAGAGACATCGTATCAAAAATATGAAAGTCCAAAACAAGAGAATTCCTCCAGCACAATTCGTGAAACAAATTTTTCTGATCCTTTCAAATTTGGATTTTGGTACTGTGATTTAATTCCCAAATGATACTTGAAAAAACAAGTAGTTTTAATTTCGTGCCAACGTAAAAATGAATTTGGATCCTTTGCCAACCTTTGAATATACTGAAATAGTGCCACCAAGATCTTCAACTAATTTTTTTACAGTCGCTAAACCAATTCCCGTTCCTTTAGCGCCAAATCGATCTACACTATTAACTATTGTAAACAAATCAAAAATATTTTTTTGATTTTCTATTGAAATTCCAATACCATTATCAGTTACAGTAACCATATAAAAATCGCGCTCTTCAGTGATAACAATGTCAATCTGGATTTTTTCTTTATCACTATACTTTATTGCATTTGTGACTAAATTATTCAATATTTGTTCAAAAGCGCCTTTATTAACGCAAATAGAATTTACGGTAGCTTTAAAAGTAATGATACAATTATCTTTAAAAATGTAAAGATTTGAAAAATCCTTTTCCAGATCAGAGATAAGTACATCACTACAATTTTCTTTATCTAGTAAACTAGATTTACTGTAAAGCAATAAATTATCAATCATTTCCTTTAATTTTACTGTTGAACTTTTAATCAAATTAATAACCTCATTACCTTCTTTATCAATTGAATTGCCATAGTTATCTGTGAAAAAATCGCTCAAACCAGAAATATTTGCCAAAGGAGATTTTAAATCATGAGCAGCAATGTAGGCAAATCGCTCTAAGTCATCATTCTTTTTTTTCAGTGCAACCATCGTTTTTTCAAGTTCAATTTTGTTGAGACGCAACTCAAGTAATTTCATTGTTTGGTCCGCTAGCGCTTGCAATGCTGTTTTTTGCTCCTCTGTTAAAATTTTAGGTTTATGATCAATAACGCAAATTGTACCAAGCGGAAGTCCATGCAAATTTTTTATCGGTGCACCAGCATAAAAAACAACATTGTTTGAACCATCTACGGTAGGATTGTCATAAAAACGACTGTCTTTTCGAGCATCGTTAATTTCAAAAACTTCGTTAGGATTGTTAATTGCGTGAGCGCAAAAAGAAATGTCTCTTGGCGTTTCAGAAATATCTAAGCCTTTGCGGGATTTAAACCATTGGCGGTCATCATCGATAAAAGTAATTAAGGCAATAGGAGTTTCACATATCTGCGAAGCCAATGTTGTCAAATTATCATAATCTGATTCTGGTAAACTATCTAAAATCGAGTATGATTTTAGTAATTTTATTCTTTCTTTTTCTTTAATAAATTTATATGGGGCGACCATTTTGCTGTAACTTTTTTGAATATTATAAAGATGTGCTATCTGAGATTTTCCAATTCCTTCGAATAAATCAGCAAAACGCACTTTTACAAAAATACTCAAATTCTGTCTTTTGTATTTTTTAGAGGCAGTCTTTTATGGAAAATTTAATAGTACAAACAAAATTGAGATTCAAAAAAAAACAGCTTTTATTTTAATTTTTAGCGATTATATCTTATTTCTATAATCTATTAAATATATAAAAATGCAATTACCATCAAGAATCGCTGTAGCAAGAGATTCCGCTTTCGTGATTAAAAAAAAGCGATTAGTTTTATCGCTCTTCGTACATTTTAAGAAGTTGTGTAACGGTATTCCAATTTCGTATTGTGGCAATTACATTTAGTTTTTTCTCGATGTATTTTTGATCAAAGCGTGTTTTACCAGCACCTACTGCATATTTTATAAAAATTTTATTTCCATCAATATTGGCTTCATCTGGTTTGAACTGGCTTATTCTTAAATCATTCATACTGTTACTTGACAAAGTGGTGGAAATAAAAGCGACGTATAATTTTTTACTATCCACTTCTTTATCTTTTAAAAAAGGATTGTTTTTTAGACAAGCTTCTAAATCTCCTTTACTAATAACCACCACAGGAACCTCGTGACCAAAAACCTTGAAAATTTCCTGTTTAATTTTAAACCCAACAGCAGCCGCATTTTCCTCTTCGGTGTCTATAAAAACATTACCTGATTGTATGTAGGTTTGTACATTTTGAAAACCGATAGCTTCCAAAGTCGTTTTTAAAACTTCCATTTTAATCATGCTGTGACCGGAAACGTTGATGCCACGTAGTAATGCGAGATGAGTTGTCATTGTTGTGTTTTTATATTTTGCGAAGGTATTGCGTTTAAATTTGAAATCACAATTTAGTAATTAACTATAAAATGTACAACTTTCAACATTCTATCGATGTTTTAATTTTTTTAATCATTTAAAATAATCCCTTATTCACTAACATTCTGTTTTTTTCGAAGATCTAAATACGATTTCATAAATAAAACAGCAACTGCCAAACGAAACAAGCGATACACCCAAATATTAGTTTCCCAAAATAGAACTTTATGATTCGTTCCCGCATCAAATAAGGAATAGATAAAAGAGATCAAGAATAAAATCGCTAGAATTAAATAAATTGTTTTTGATATTTTCATGATTGGTAAATTTGATTGAGTTTTTGTTAATGTTGTAAGTGAGAATTTAAGGAAAGTTTTGGGGATAAAATATTTATCTTCTGCTTTGTTAATCTATTTTTATCATCTTCCAATTTCTATTATTTCAAGATTAGAAACCTACTAATCAGATAAAATATCGTCCAGTAAAGTTTCATTCAAATCGGAACTTCTCACAAATAATGGTCGGAAACTCTGCCCTCTATAATCGCCTGTCAGTTTAATTAATTTTTCATTATTACGGAAGAACTTCATAAAGTCTTCCCTTTTCATCTTTTGATATTATTCGATATTTTAATAGGTTTTTACTAATTTTTTTTAATCCGTAGCTAATAGTATTGTATAATTATAAACAATAAACTTTGAAAGTTTAATATGTATTCACTTCGTTAGCAAAAAAAAAACAACAACAAGAAAGCATCTACTATTTCTTATGTGGATTAATTTAATTTTTATGATTTTCAAATATAATAATAATTATCGTACTTTTTATTTAGAAAATTATTTTTCAAAATCATTTCCGAAATAACTGAGGTCACTTATTTCTTTTTGAAAACAAATCAATTGGAGCGGGCTTTAGCCCGTTTTTAACAGTAAAATTTAATTTGGCTTTAGCCAAAACCAATATATAAGTTTTGGCTAAAGCCAAATTCCTTTGCATTTATACGCATTGGGCTGAAGCCCGACGCTATTGAATTTTTGAAACGTATTTAAATTCAAACTCTGAAATTAGTGAAAGGATAATGGCCAAGCTTTTAAAGATTTGAAATACAATACAAATCGATCGAATGTAAATGACGTCTAAAATCCGTCGATTTTTTTCCAGATTTTTTTTTAAGTTATTTCCTAACGTTGATCTCGAATATGATTTCCCTTAATTGTCAAAATAAAGAACGAAAAACCAATAATCGTGATTTCATACTATTTTAGTCATTTACACCGCGTTTCCTAGCCTTGATAGCAGTGGAAAGCCTTTGCGAGCAGAAAACCATTTTTTCTAGTTGTGGCAGAGCGACCGAAGGAAGCTCCTGCCCCAACTTAGAAAAAAGGTTTGATGCCGCAAAGCTTGCAACGAATAGCGAGAATAGCTTCTACGAAAAGAAATATCTTTGAAATATCGCAGAACTTTTTAGTGCTTTCCATCGATAACATCTGGCTTTTTACTCAATTTTACCATTTTTAAATTTCCAAACAAAAAACTACCTTCGCTTGTGGAAACAAAAAAGAATCGAGTGTGTGAAGAATAGCCTCGAAATTATAAAATCTGCAATTTTAATTTGAATACTTGTAATGTCTAATAACCTGCTCCTCACTCCTATCGAATATTTAAAAGGCGTTGGTCCCAATCGGGGCGAATTGCTGCGCAAGGAATTGGGAATTTACAAGTATGTGGACTTGGTTAATTTTTTTCCCAACCGATATATTGACCGCACGCGCTATTACAAGATTAATGAATTGCAAAATAATGCCGCTGAGGTTCAAATCATTGGTAAAATCATCAATATTAAAACGGTTGAGTTTGGTCGGAATCAAAAACGACTGGTCGCTACGTTTGTAGACGATACGGGACAAATGGAACTCGTTTGGTTTCAAGGCCATAAATGGATTCGGGAGAGTTTAAAGCTCAATGAAATGTGTGTGATTTTTGGCAAGTGCTCTTCTTTTGGGAATACCTTTAATATGCCGCACCCCGAAATTGAATTGATGGGCGAGCACGAACAAAGTTTGCGTTCCGCGATGCAACCCGTTTATCCTTCGACAGAAACCTTGACCAATCGCGGAATTTCGAATCGGGTAATAAATAAACTGATGCAACAATTGTTTCTGGAAACCCAAGCACTTTTCACGGAAACTTTACCAGATTATTTGATCAACGAATTGAAGTTGATTCCTAAAAAAACAGCCTTATTCAACATTCATTTTCCTAAAAGCGCAGACGTTTTGGCGAAAGCCAAATTCCGGTTAATATTTGAAGAATTATTCTTTATCCAATTGCAATTAATCACGAAAAATCTGATTCGCAAACATAAAATTCAAGGACATCCATTCGCAAAAGTGGGTGACTATTTTAATGATTTTTACCAAAATCATTTGCCTTTTCAACTGACAAATGCGCAAAAAAGAGTGATTAAGGAAATACGCACCGACATGGGTAGCAACGCCCAAATGAATCGATTGCTACAAGGTGATGTGGGATCTGGAAAAACAATTGTGGCTTTTATGAGCATGCTATTGGCACTGGATAATAGCTTTCAGGCCTGCTTAATGGCACCAACAGAAATCTTGGCCAACCAGCATTTTGTTGGTTTATCAGAATTGGCTGCAGCTGAAGGTTCTGGGCCTAAAATAAATATCCGCTTGCTAACGGGTTCGACCAAAATTGCGCAACGCCGAATTATCCATGAAGAACTAGAAAACGGCACGTTACACATCCTTATCGGAACGCATGCTTTATTAGAAGACAAAGTAAAATTTAAGAATTTAGGCTTAGCTGTAATTGATGAGCAACACCGTTTTGGTGTAGAACAACGCTCTAAATTGTGGAAAAAAAATGTAATTCCGCCACACGTTTTGGTCATGACTGCAACACCAATTCCGCGAACGTTAGCAATGAGTTTGTATGGCGATTTAGACATTTCAGTAATCGATGAATTGCCTCCGGGACGGAAACCCATTCAAACTGTACACCGTTTTGATAGCAACAGATTAAAAGTTTGGAAATTTCTGCGGGACGAAATTGCTTTGGGACGCCAAATTTATATTGTTTATCCTTTAATTCAGGAGTCGGAAAAAATGGATTTCAAAGATTTGATGGACGGTTACGAAAGTGTTTCAAGGGATTTTCCTTTGCCGCACTATTCGATTTCAATTCTTCATGGAAAAATGAAACCTGCTGATAAAGAAGCAGAAATGAAACGCTTTTCGGAAGGAAAAACCAATATTATGGTTGCCACCACTGTGATTGAAGTGGGTGTAAATGTCCCTAATGCGAGTGTGATGATTATTGAAAGTGCAGAACGTTTTGGACTATCGCAACTGCATCAGCTTCGAGGTCGCGTGGGTCGTGGAGCAGAACAAAGCTACTGTATTTTGATGACCAGTCATAAATTAAGTGCCGATAGTAAAACCCGAATGGAAACCATGGTACAAACGAATGATGGTTTCGAAATTGCCGAAGTCGACTTAAAACTGAGAGGTCCCGGTGATTTGATGGGAACGCAGCAAAGCGGAGTGCTAAACCTTCAAATTGCTGATTTGGTTCGCGATAGAGATACTTTGGCGCTATCCAGAAATTATGCTTTAAAATTACTCAAGGACGATGCGGGAATGCAAAAACCAGAGCACGCCTCTTTAAGAGCTGTTTTTATAGAAATGACTAAAAAGAAAAACATTTGGAATTACATCAGTTAATTTTTGTCTAACACCTATTTTTTAGGAATATAAGGTACAGTTTAAGCAAATTGACACATTTATTTGCTTTCATTTTTACAATAAATCCTTTTGAAAACTATTTTTTACTTGTTGATTAAACTAATGCTGTTTTTTGGAGTCCTATTAGTAATGATTTTATTAATTTGCATTATTTTACCTTTAGAATTTGTATAGTTGTATGTACAAACGTTAAATAAAAATCAACAACATCATAAATACCATTTCTAAAACCTAAATTTGCTTTTTAACTATTTATACTGAAACCTAATCCTACTTTATAGTACACTTATGAAAATTAAATACTTAGTTTATGCCTTGTTAACTATTGGAATCATTGGCTTTATTGGTTACAGAATCACAGAAAATAAAAGGGGAAGCGGAGATTCTAAAGATTCCAAAGGAAAAGGCAAATCCATGAGCG
The DNA here is from genome assembly GCF_900143245.1 of Flavobacterium fryxellicola. Lineage (GTDB taxonomy): Bacteria > Bacteroidota > Bacteroidia > Flavobacteriales > Flavobacteriaceae > Flavobacterium > Flavobacterium fryxellicola. The sequence continues at coordinate 39,357 of NZ_FRDK01000014.1, read as the reverse complement.
TAAACGGAATTGTGGCAACACCAGCAACTTTTGACAATAATTTGTCCCTTTCTGGTTCTATTGAAGCGAATGAACAAGTTGAAATCCGAAGTGAAGTTTCTGGAATTGTAGAAGGCATTTATTTTAAGGAAGGGAGCAACGTGAGTAAAGGGCAGGTGCTTTTTAAGGTAAATGATTTAGAGTTAAGAGCACAGTTGCGGCAAACTTCTACTAGAGAAGGATTAGCCTCGGAAAACGAAAGAAGAGCCAAATTGCTGTTACAAAAAGAAGCTATCAGTCAGGAAGAGTATGATTTAGCGAGAGCTGATTTAAAATCGGCGCAAGCCCAAAGTCAATTGATAAAGGCGCAAATTGCCAAAACATCTGTTAGAGCTCCATTCTCTGGAAGAATTGGATTGCGTTCTATTTCGCCTGGAACTTATATTACACCTGCGATATTGGTAGCAAAACTAGTAAATACGGGAAAACTAAAAATTACTTTTTCAATCCCAGAAAAATATGCTAGCCAAGTAAAAACGAATACGACACTCACCTTTAAAGTGGCTGGTTCTAATGAAACATTTAGCGCTATTGTATACGCTATTGAACCCGAAGTGGCCATCGCAACGAGAACATTACAAGTTCGTGCCATCGCTGAAAATAAAACAGGTACATTATTACCAGGCACTTTTGCAGATGTTGAATTGCCTTTGGACATTATAAAAGATGCAATTGTTGTTCCTACTGAAGCCATTATCCCGATACAAAACGGCAAAAAAGTTTTCATTTCCTCTAATGGCCAAGCCAAAGAGGTAATGATAGAAACGGCAACGAGAACAGATGCTACCATCTTGGTACTTTCTGGTTTAAAAGCAGGCGATACAGTCATTACCAGCGGTGTGATATCCTTAAAAAACGAAACTCCTGTGACTGTTACAATTAAGTAGATTGCGATATTAGATTCCTTCAAAGCAATTAAAAATCTAAAATCAGCAATTAAAAATCTAAAATCTAAATGAGTTTATCCACAACAAGTATTAGAAGACCTGTATTTACCATAGTAATTAATTTAGCCATCGTTTTGTTTGGTTTAATTGGATACACCTTTCTTGGCGTTCGAGAGTTTCCTTCAATTGATCCCGCGCAAGTTTCCATTCGTACCAATTATGCTGGTGCAAATGCAGATATAATCGAATCTCAAATTACGGAACCGCTTGAGAAGGCGATAAATTCCATTGACGGAATCAGAAATGTAACCTCTTCTAGCGCACAAGGAAGCAGCAACATTACGATTGAATTTAATTTGGATAAAAATCTGGAAGATGCAGCCAATGATGTCCGTGATAAAGTATCACAAGCCGTTAGAAACCTACCACAAGATATTGATTCTCCGCCAGTAGTTTCTAAAGCGGATGCCAATGGGGATGCGATTATTTCGATGACCGTTCAAAGTGATACACGAAATGCATTAGAGCTTAGTGATTATGCTGAAAATGTCATTTCACAAAGGCTTGAAACCATTCCTGGTGTGAGTGGTGTCCAAATTTGGGGCCAAAAAAGATATGCCATGAGGTTGTGGATTGATCCAGTAAAACTGGCTTCGTATGGATGTACCGTTTCTGAAGTACGAGATGCGTTAAACAAGCAAAATGTTGAATTACCGTCCGGAAAACTGACGGGTGATAATACCGAATTAACGGTAAAAACGGTGGGAAACCTTTCTACTGCTGCCGAATTTAATAATATTATTATTCGCGCTGAAGATGAAAAAGTGGTGCGTTTTAGTGATGTAGGAACCGCAATTCTTGGACCTGAAAATACAGAAACTAAAATGACACAATCTGGAGCACCGTTAGTGGGTGTTGCAATTGTGCCACTACCAGGGGCCAATTATTTAGATATTTCGACTGCTTTTTACAAAGAATTCGAAAAATTAAAAAAGGATTTACCAAAAGACATCAAGCTAAATATTGCTATTGACAATACGATTTTTGTAAAAAAATCAGTTATTGAAGTAGCGGAAACATTAGGGATTTCCATTATTTTGGTGATTTTAATTATTTATTTATTCTTCAGGGATTGGGCTATTGCGTTTAGACCACTGATAGATATTCCCGTTTCGCTAATCGCTACTTTCTTTATCATGTGGCTTTTTGGTTTTTCCATCAATGTATTGACCTTGTTAGCAATTGTTTTGGCAACAGGATTAGTGGTTGATGACGGAATTGTAGTCACCGAAAATATTTTCAAAAAAGTAGAAGAAGGTATGACGCCTATCGAGGCGGCTATCAAAGGATCTAATGAAATATTTTTTGCCGTAATTTCGATTTCAATCACCTTAGCAGCGGTATTTTTGCCTGTGATTTTCCTTGAAGGATTCGTCGGGCGCTTGTTTAGGGAATTTGGGGTCGTGATTGGTGCTGCCGTTTTGATTTCGGCTTTTGTATCGTTGACCTTAACCCCAATGTTAAATGCCTATCTCATGAAAGGTGGCGAACAAAAGAAATCCAAATTCTACATTCGAACTGAACCTTATTTTCAAAAATTAAATAGCGGTTACGCCAGTTCATTGAGTAGTTTTATGAAAAAGAAATGGTTGAGTTTCCCTATTCTTATTGCTTGTTTTGGGTTAATATACTTGTTTTTTAACCTCTTACAAAAAGAAACTGCACCGTATGATGACCGCAGTGGTTTTGTATTGCGAATGACCACACCAGAAGGATCCTCTTATGAATACACAGATCGCTTCATGCAGGAAATATCAAAATTAGTAGATGACTCTATTCCAGGAAAAAAAGTAGCTCTAGTAATTACCTCCCCTGGTTTTGGATCCTCGTCCGTAAACAGTGGTTTCATCCGCGTATCATTGGTTCAACCAAATGAAAGAACCGATTCACAAAAAGAAATTGCAGAGAAATTGACCAAGTGGACCAAGCAATATCCAGACGCAAAAACCTCTGTTATTGAACAACCAACCATAGCAGTAAACCGACGCGGGGGATTGCCAATTCAATACATTATACAAGCACCCAACTTTAAAAAACTGGAAGAAAAAATTCCTCTTTTTATGGATGAAGTGGCTCAGAACCCAACCTTTGCAGTTAGTGACGTAAATTTAAAATTTAACAAACCTGAAGTTAATGTCACCATTGACAGAGAAAAAGCCGAAAGTCTAGGGATATCCGTGATTGACATTGCACAAACATTGCAACTTTCCTTGAGTGGACAACGCTTTGGATACTTTATGAGAAATGGAAAACAGTATCAGGTTATTGGACAGTTTGACCAAAAAGACCGTTCAAAACCACTGGATTTAACCTCGATGTTTGTAAAAAACAATATGGGACAATTGATCCAAATGGATAACGTGGTAAGCATCGAAGAAAAAAGTAATCCGCCACAACTGTATCATAACAACCGTTATATGGCTGCAACGGTTTCTGCAGGTCTTGCTCCAGGCAAAAGTATTAGCGATGGAATTGATGCCATGAATGAAATTAAGGCTAAAGTGCTTGATGATACTTTTACCACCGATTTAGGGGGAGAATCAAGGGATTTTGTCGAAAGTAGCTCAAATACTGCCTTCGCATTTGGATTGGCTTTATTATTAATATTCTTAATATTAGCAGCACAATTTGAAAGTTTCATAGATCCTTTCATCATTATTTTGACTGTACCAATGGCCGTCGCAGGGGCATTATTCTCGTTGTGGTTGTTTGACCAGACTTGGAATATTTTCAGCCAAATTGGAACCGTAATGCTTATTGGTTTAGTAACCAAGAACGGAATTCTAATTGTTGAATTTGCCAATCAGTTGCGGGAACAAGGAAAACCAAAATTTGAGGCGATATTAGAAGCTTCAGAAGCGAGATTGAGGCCAATTTTAATGACAAGTTTAGCTATTTCCCTAGGTGCATTGCCTATTGCCTTGTCCTTAGGAGCTGCCTCAACTAGTAGAATTGGAATGGGAGTTGTCATTGTTGGGGGAACTATTTTCTCCTTAGTTTTAACTTTATTTGTCATACCAGCCATGTATTTAATGTGGTCGAGAGCTCGTAAACATTATCCTGAATTTGACCATATTGAAGAATACGAGAAAGAAGTTAAATAATTTAATGGAACGCTGATGTTTGGGATTATATAACAATTACAATAATAATCCAAGTCAAAAAATAAAAATATGACACACTCTAAAATACTATTGCAAAGCTTAATCTTACTCTTTTTTTGTGCAATGGAAACCAATGCACAAGAAGTCTTAACTTTAGAAAGTGCGGTAAAAATTGCATTGGAAAATAATTATGAAATAAAAATTGCTACTAATAATTTGACTATTGAAAAAACGAACGTGGCTATTGGAAATGCTGGAATGCTGCCAACTGTTACCGCAAATGTGATAGATAACAACAGTATTCAAAATAGTTCACAAACGCGTCAGGATGGTACAAAAAATGAATTAGATAATGCCAAAAATAATAATTTGACCTACGGTGTTGGATTAGATTGGACTATTTTTGACGGACTGAGAATGTTTGCCCGATTAGATCAGCTCAAAGAATTACAAAAGCTAGGCGAAGCACAATTAAAACTGACCTTAATCACAAGAATTAGCGATGTAAATGCTGCGTATTACGATTTAGTACAACAACAGCAACAATTGGCGGCATTAGATACAACAATCGTCATTTCTAACCAGCGATTAACATTGGCACAAAATAGATTTACCATTGGAAAAGCATCTAAATTAGAAGTTTTGAATGCACAAGTAGATTTGAATACGGATCAAGTAGCGCTGCTAAGACAAAAAGAATTGTATGCTAATAGCAAGATTTTACTAAACCAGCTAATGGCGAGAGAGGTAACGACCAATTTTAAAGTAATTGATGTACTGGAAGTCGATTCTTTATTATTATTACCGGAACTAAAAGCTTTAGCCGAGAAACAAAATCCTCAATTGGAAGCCCAAATTATTACTAAAAGAGTAGCCGAATTAGAATTAAAACAAATTAAAGCGGCACGTTATCCTACCCTTCGCGTAAATACTGCCTATAATTTTTCTGAAAGTCAATCTAGTCTTGGTTTTGTGGTGCAATCTCAATCCAGAGGCTTTAATTATGGCTTCAGTGCTTCATTGAATCTATTCGATGGTTTTGCACAAAACCGGAATGAAAAAATCGCCAAGATTCTTATTGAAAACTCTAAATTGAGTATAGACCAGCAAAATTTAGCGCTAAATTCACAATTGTCTACTTCTTACCAAACGTATTTGACCAATTTAGAATTGATTGTTTTAGAGGAAAAAAATGAGTCAATTGCCAAACAAAATTTGAGTATTACTTTAGATAAATTTCGAATTGGGACTATTACAACGTTAGAATTCAGAACGGCACAATTGAATTATGTGAATGCCAAAGTGCGCTACAGCAACGCGCAATTTCAAGGTAAATTATCTGAAATTGCACTTCGTGAATTAGCTGGCAATCTAATTTTTTAATATACTTTTGTAAATAAAAATTCAGAATGACTTCGTATAATCCCAAAGACTGGATCAGTTTTATTTTCCAATTAAGCAAAGGAGACACCTTTAGAAAACTGATACCAATGATGGTTATTATCGGGATTTATTCTGGTGGAATCGGTTATTTAGAAATTGAATATTGGCATTTACCAGATAGTAGCCATGTCAAAAATATCTCAATAATGCACGGAATGTTAGGTTTCGTAATCTCCTTACTGTTGGCTTACCGCACCAATACTGCTTATGATAGATGGTGGGAAGGAAGAAAATTATGGGGCGGACTTGTAAATAACAGTCGGAATTTAGCGATCAAATTATCAATCATATTGCAGGATGAAAAAGATCGTAATTTTTTTCGGAAAGTGATTCCCACGTATGCCTCCGTTTTACACAAACATTTAAATGATAGTGAAACGGGTATGCAATTGTTTGATGATGTCGATTTAGAAATTGATCATCACAAACACAAACCAAATCAGGTGGCCAAAATATTATTTCAAAAAATCAATGATTTATATGTTTCCAACAAAATTACAGGAGACCAATTGATTATTTTGAATACTGAAATACAATCTTTTACAGATATTTGCGGGGCTTGTGAACGAATAAAAAATACGCCTATACCCTACTCTTATAGTGCTTTTATAAAAAAATTTATTTTTATTTACGTCCTAACTTTGCCTTTTGGATATGTCTTTAGCCTGGGCTATTATGTAATTCCAGTTGTCGTATTTATTTTTTATGTTTTAGCGAGTTTAGAGCTCATTGCTGAAGAAATCGAAGATCCTTTTGGAACTGACGCCAATGATTTACCAACGAGGAAAATGGCAGAAAACATTAAAAAACATGTTGAGGAGTTAATTTAAATTTTGTTAAACACCTTTAACAATCTAATTATTTTCATTAAATTTAAGCTTTGACTTTTTAAAGTTTAAAACTATGACTAGTAACCGTGCTTTTATTCATCCTCCACATCTCTCAAACGAGAAATCGTTGAAAACATTAGTAGAAAACAGAACCGTATATTCCTTGAAGCATTGCGAGCTCAATCTTTTTGAGAACTACGAATCTTCGACATTAGTTCCTTTAAAGTTTAATGATTTAGTGGTCACCAGCATGTTGAGAGGCAAAAAAGTAATGCACCTTTTTGATGATCCAAGCTTTGTATATTTGCCGGGAGAAACTGTAGTGATTCCTTCGAATGTGGAAATGAAAATTGATTTTCCGGAAGCTTCTAGAAACAATCCAACGCAATGTTTGGCTTTGGCGATAGACCAAAAAAAAATAACTGATACCTTACAATTTTTGAATGAGCGCTATCCAAAAGAGGGGAATGATCAATTCTGGCACTTGAATTACCAAAGCTATTTCTTTTATAACAATGCAGCATTAGCCACAACGATTAATAAACTGATAAACGAATGCATGAGTACTTCAATAACCAAAGATGTTCTAGCCGACTTGACTTTACAGGAATTATTGATTCGCATTATTCAAACTCAAACTGCCAAAGCAATTGAAAATGGACTCTTTATAGATCCAAAGAATCCCATTACCGAAGTTGTAGCATTCATCCGGTTGAATTTAAAAGAAAACTTTAACATGAAACATTTGAGTGAAAAAGCATGTATGAGCACAACTTCTTTCTATCGATTTTTCAAAAAAGAATTAGGAATGAGTCCCATAGAATTTGTAATTAATGAAAAAATGAGATGTGCCAAACAATTACTCCAAAATCCTACGATACAAATTAATGAAGTCTGCCACATGTCCGGGTTTGAGGATTGTAATTACTTTATTCGTTTGTTTAAGAAACACGAGGGTATTACACCCAAACAATACCAATTATTGTGCGTGAATTAAATTATTCAATATAAGTAACGGGTTCAAGGGACTTTTCTTCCTCTGGAGTAAAAATCCGATAATCGATTCGGAATGTTTTTTTTAACGGGGTTTCTAATGAAAATCCTCCTACTCCAAAAGCATCAATTACATCTAAAGTAAAATGTGCATGCTTCCAGTATTCGAATAAATCTTTGTCTACCCAAAACTCCGTATTTTCTACTAAACCAATACATACATCGCCTAGTCGTTGATAAAAACCTCCTTTTTCAAAACATTGGGGTTGTGTTCCTTCACAGCACCCACCTGCCTGATAAAACATTAAATCCCCATGTTTTACTTGCAAAATTTTTATCAATTCTATTGCCTTTTCGGTGGCATCAATTCTTTTTATCATCTGTTTATGGGTACAAATAAAAACAGAAAACTTATGCGAACACAAATTTTCTGTTTTACTAATTTATATTATTGCTTGGCAATTTCAAGTACGACACGTCCTTCAATTTGTCCTTTTTTCATTTTTTCAAAAACATCATTTACATCCTCTAACTTTGCTGATGTAACGGTTGCTTTAACTTTTCCTTCTACAGCAAATTGTATCGCTTCCTGCAAGTCTTTTCGTGTTCCTACAATAGAACCCCGAATTGTAATTCTATTTAAGACCGTATCAAAAATCGACAAGTCAAAATTTCCAGGAGGAAGTCCGTTCAACACCATGGTTCCTTTTCGTCTTAAGGTCTCTAATCCTTGTTTAAAGGCGATTGGAGAAACAGCCGTAACTAAAGATCCGTGCATTCCACCTACTTCTTTTTTAAGAAATTCACCAGGATTTTGATTCTTAGCATTGATTACTAAATCAGCACCTAATTTTTTTGCCAACTCTAATTTATCATCCGCAATATCAATGGCAGCAACGTGCATTCCCATAGCTTTTGCATATTGGACGGCAACGTGACCCAAACCACCAATTCCTGAAATAGCTACCCATTCTCCAGGTTTAACTTCCGTTTCTTTTAATCCCTTATAAACAGTGACACCTGCGCAAAGGATGGGTGCCATCTCCAAAAAATTTACATTCGAAGGTAAATGCCCAACGTATCTTGCATCGGCAATCACATATTCGGCAAAACTTCCATCTACGCTGTATCCTCCATTTTGCTGGGTATCACACAACGTTTCCCAACCCGTGATACAGTGATCACAGCCACCACAAGCACTATATAACCATGGCACCCCAACAGCATCCCCTTCTTTGACATTCTTTACATCTGGACCTACCGCTACAACATATCCTACTCCCTCATGTCCTGGGATCAATGGCATTTTTGGCTTAACTGGCCAATCCCCTTCAATAGCGTGTAAGTCCGTATGGCAAACACCACTTGCTATTATTTTTACTAAAATTTCATTTCGACCAGGACGTTTAACTTCTACTTCTTCGATCTTTAGTAATGACCCAAATTCTCTAATCACCGCAGCCTTCATTGTTTTTGGTAGCATAATATTTCGATTTATAAAAAAAAGGAAAGCACTTTACCTTTCCTTTTTCAATTAATAATTCATTCTAAAAGAAACCTAATTTCTTTTTATCGTAAGAAATCAGCATGTTTTTTGTTTGTTGGTAATGTGATAGCATCATTTTATGATTCTCACGGCCAATTCCGGACTGTTTATATCCTCCAAAAGGAGCTCCCGCAGGATAAGAATGGTATTGGTTTATCCAAACACGACCCGCCTGAATCGCTCTTGGAACCTGATAAATTTCGTGTGCATCGCGCGTCCAAAGTCCTGCTCCCAAACCGTACATTGAATCATTTGCAATTGCAATTGCTTCTTCAGTCGTTTTAAAAGTAGTAACTGCTAAAACAGGTCCGAATATTTCTTCTTGAAAAATACGCATTTTGTTGTGTCCTTTGAAAAGGGTCGGTTTGATATAATACCCGGCTGCTAATTCCCCTTCCAGTTGATTTTCTTCCCCTCCTGTTAATAATTCAGCTCCTTCTTCCTTTCCTAATTTAATATAGGTCAGTATTTTTTCTTTTTGAACCAAAGAAGTTTGTGCACCCATCATCGTAGTTCTGTCCAACGGATTTCCCATCTTGATGGCAGCAGTTCTTTCAATAACTTTGGCAATAAATTTATCATAAATTGCTTCATGTACTAATAGTCTGGAAGGACAAGTACATATTTCACCTTGGTTTAAAGCAAACATGACAGCACCTTCAACTGCTTTGTCAAAGAAATCATCATCAGCATCACCAACCGATTCCATAAAAATATTAGGTGATTTTCCGCCTAATTCTAACGTAACTGGAATAATATTTTCAGTAGCATATTGCATGACTAAACGACCTGTAGGAGTCGAACCGGTAAATGCCGCTTTTGACACTTTTTTATTGGTTACCAAAGCTCTACCCAACTCGGCCCCAAAACCATTCACAATATTTATAACTCCAGGAGGAAGAATATCCCCAATCAATTCCATTAATACTAAAATAGAAATTGGTGTGCTTTCTGCCGGTTTTAGAACCACCGTATTCCCTGCTGCCAAAGCGGGAGCCAATTTCCAAACTGCCATTAAAATAGGGAAATTCCAAGGAATAATTTGGGCAATTACCCCTAAAGGTTCACTCAAAGCAATAGAAACAGTTTGCGAATCCAATTCGGCAATTGAACTTTCCTCTGCTCTTATTACACCAGCAAAATAGCGAAAATGGTCTATGGCCAAAGGAATATCTGCAGCCAAAGTTTCCCGTATCGCTTTTCCATTATCTATTGTTTCAACCGTTGCTATATATTCCAAATTATCCTCGATAACTTGAGCAATTTTATTCAATAAGTTACTGCGTTCCGTAGCAGAAGTTTTTCCCCAAGTTTGAAAAGCGTCATAAGCTTTATCAACAGCAAATGCTACATCTTCCTTGCTAGAGTGCGCAGCTTGCGTAAAAACTTTTCCATCTATTGGAGAAACCACGTCAAAATAGTCACCATTTATTGGTGCTACAAATTTACCACCGATATAATTATCATATTTTGCCTTAAATTCAGGTCTTTGTACTACGTTATCCATTTGGTTTTATTTTTAGATTTACCCAAAGTTAGGTTCTTATTTATTATTAGAATAGCATTAATCATCCAACTAGTAGCATTAAATTTTACTATCTGTTTTTTTAACCTAATTTTATTATTTATTTCACATTTATTTATAATTAATGATGCCAAATTAACATTTCTTACACGTGCTTATTACTACGAATGAATTATAAAAAACAAAAAAAATTGTTTCTTACTCCAACCTGCAATCCTTATATTTGCAATCTTGAAAAAAACATAAAATGAAAATATCTTACAATTGGTTAAAACAATTCATCAAAATAGATTGGAAATCGGATGAAACTGCTGCATTACTTACGGACTTAGGTCTAGAAGTGGAAATAGTAGAAAAATACCAATCCGTAAAAGGCGGATTAGAAGGTATTGTTGTAGGGCATGTTCTCACTTGCGTCCAACATCCCGATGCTGACAGACTAAAAATAACCACCGTAGATTTAGGCAACGGTATTCCTGTACAAATTGTATGTGGTGCCAATAATGTTGCTGCGGGTCAAAAAGTACCGGTCGCTACTATAGGAACTACATTATATGATGCAGCAGGAGTTGCTTTTTCTATAAAAAAAGGAAAAATACGCGGACAGGAAAGCCACGGAATGATTTGTGCAGAAGATGAGATTGGCCTTGGTGACAGCCATGACGGTATTATGATTCTAGACGATGCATTAGTACCGGGAACACCTGCTGCAACCGTTTTTAAAATTGAAGATGATGAAGTTTTTGAAATTGGACTTACTCCTAATCGTGCTGATGCCATGAGCCACTTAGGAACAGCTCGCGATTTAAGAGCTGGACTTTTACAAAGTGGTATAAATGTAGAATTAATTACCCCATCGGTTAGTAATTTTAGAGTAGATAAAAGAACTTTGAAAATTGATATAGATGTAAAAGAGCCTAAACTTGCCCCTCGCTATTGCGGTGTAACTATTTCAGGGATCGAGGTTAAAACATCTCCTGCATGGTTGCAAAACAGATTGAAAGCAATAGGATTAAATCCTAAAAATAATATTGTCGATGTTACTAATTATGTTTTACATGAATTAGGACAACCACTCCATGCTTTTGATGCTGCAAAAATTAATGGTAAAATAATAGTGCAAACGCTTCCTGCAGGCACAAAATTCACGACCCTTGATGATGTTGAAAGAACTTTACACGAAGAAGATTTAATGATTTGTGACGAAAAAGGTCCTTTATGCATTGCCGGTGTTTTTGGCGGTAAAAAATCTGGAGTTTCTGAAAATACGAATTCTATATTTTTAGAAAGTGCTTATTTTAATCCCGTAAGTATTCGTAAAACAGCAAAAAGACACCAGCTAAACACGGATGCTTCTTTTCGTTTTGAAAGAGGAATTGACCCTACTATTACAGAGTATGCCTTGAAACGTGCTGCGTTATTAATACAAGAAGTGGCGGGTGGAGAGATTACATCTGACGTTTTTAATGTCTATCCAAAGAAAATAGAAGATTTCAGCGTATTCTTAAACTTTAGTAAAGTCGCAAAAATTATTGGGGAAGAATTACAAAAAGATACGATTAAAAAAATATTAGTTTCTTTAGATATCAAAGTAAATAGTGTCTCAGATGCTGGATTAGGATTAACAATTCCTGCATATCGCGTTGATGTCCAGAGAGAAATAGATGTTATAGAGGAGATACTAAGAGTGTATGGCTACAACAATATTAATTTTTCTAAAAAACTAAATGCTACCGTTTCTAATTCGCCTAGAAACGAAGATTACAAAATACAAAATGTGATTGCCACACAATTAAATTCTCAGGGATTCAATGAAATGATGGCAAATTCATTAACCACCGCGTCCTACGTTGCACTTTCAGAGGATTTGAATCCAACAAATAACGTGACAATGTTAAATCCGTTGAGTGCTGATTTGTCAACAATGCGACAGTCTTTACTGTTTTCAGGATTAGAAGCAGTATCGTATAATATCAATCGTAAAAATGCCGATTTGAAATTATTCGAATTTGGAAAAACATATCATAACTACCTTGCCGGTTATGAAGAAAAAAAGCATTTAAGTTTATTCCTTACTGGTAACAGAAATCAGGAAAACTGGACATCAACTCAAAAACCATCCGATTTCTTTTTATTTAAAGGGTTTGCAAATGGAATTCTTTCTCGTTTGGGCATTCAAAAAACACAAAATGTACCTGTAACTTCAGATGTGTTTTCTGAAGGGATTGCGATTAGTGTTGGAAACGAAATTCTAGTAGAATTAGGAGTTGTAAAAAAATCAATTTTAAAACATTTTGGAATCAAACAAGAAGTGTTTTTTGCAGATTTTAATTGGAGCTTAATTTTGAAATTACTTTCAAGCAAAATAAAATACACTGAGATTCCTAAATATCCAGAAGTTCGTAGAGATTTGGCTTTATTAATTGACCAAAGTGTAACATATGACCGTATTTACACAATTGCCTGTCAAACGGAGAAAGCATTGTTAAAAGACATTAATTTATTTGATGTATATGAAGGACAAAAACTTCCAGAAGGTAAAAAATCATACGCCTTGAGTTTCACTATTCAGGACAATTCAAAAACATTGACAGATGTTCAAATTGATAAAATTATGAGCAAGCTGCAAAAGAATTTTGAAACTGAACTTGGAGCCACTTTGAGATAAATTCATTTTATAGAATACTAAATCCCATTCGGTCTACGAATGGGATTTTTTTTATAGAAAAGAGCCCTGCAAATAGCAGAGCTCTTTAAAATAGCGCAATAGTAACCTCTTCTTAAATATTATTGTTTAGGCAATACTACAGCATTTACAACGTGAATCACACCATTTGATTGGTTTACATCTGCAATTGTAACTTTAGATTTTCCACCATTCTCATCAGTAATATATAAGTTTTTCCCTTTCATCCAAGCCGTAAGCGTTCCACCGCTAACTGTTTTTAAAGTCGCTTTACCTTTTCCCATTTTAATAGCTTTTGCTATATCAGAAGCGTTCATTTTTCCTGCAACTACGTGGTAGGTAAGTATTGTTTGCAACATTTTTAAGTTTTCAGGTTTCAATAACGTTTCAACAGTTCCCATTGGTAATTTAGCAAAAGCAGCATTTGTTGGCGCAAAAACCGTAAAAGGTCCTTTACTTTGCAACGTTTCTACTAATCCTGCAGCTTTAACGGCTGCAACAAGCGTAGTGTGATCTTTAGAGTTTACTGCATTTTCAACAATATTTTTAGTTGGATACATTGCTGCTCCACCCACCATTACTGTTTTTTGAGCGAAAGAAGTAGCTCCAAATACTAATGTCATAAATGCAATCGATAAAAATTTTCTAGTTTTCATAATAATCTATTTTTTAAAGTTATATAAAAGCATTTACGCACAAAGAGTCGATTTGGTTTTAAAAAAAATAAAAAAATATTTAAAGCATTGATTGTAAGCGAAATACAATAATTGTTTTTTAATAGCCTTATAAAAATAGAACGTGTAAACTAGCCCCGATTGAAGCAAGTATCCTTTTATAAAGCTTCCAGCCTTTTAAAGGCTGGAAGCTTTATAAAAGATACTGCGAAAAGCGGGAGGATTAGTGAAATGAAAATCGATTATGCTGCTCCTAAAAATTAAAACATCAATTTATAAAGCAAAAAAAAGCCTCACATTACTGTGAGGCTATCTCTATTTAAAAAATTTAAAGAAATTATTTTTTCTCTGATTTTTCCATTTTAGCTTTCAATGCAGCTAACATATCATTGTTGTCTCCTAAAGTTGCAGCTGGTGCATTTGTAGAAGAGTTAGATGAAGTGTTTTCAGTAGCAGTTTTCACATTTTTCTCTTCTTCTTCACGGAAGATCGCAGTGTGAGAGGCAACTACTCTTTTAAATTCTTTGTTGAATTCGATTACTTTGAAATCAGCTGATTCTCCTTTTTTCAATTTCTTACCGTCTTCTTTTTCAAGGTGACGCGTAGGAATGAAAGCAACGATATCATCTCCAAATTCTACAGTAGCTCCTTTGTCAACGATTTCAGAAATTTCACCGTTGTGGATCGTTCCTACAGCGAAAGAACCTTCATACTGATCCCAAGGATTAGCAGTAGTTTGTTTGTGACCTAAAGATAATTTACGTCCATCAACATCTAATTCTAATACTACTACATCTAATTTTTCTCCAACATTTACAAATTCAGATGGATGTTTGATTTTCTTAGTCCAAGATAAGTCAGAAATGTAAATTAATCCATCAATTCCTTCTTCTAATTCTACGAAAATTCCAAAGTTTGTAAAGTTTCTAACGATACCTGTATGTTTAGAACCTACTGGGTATTTAGAAGTGATGTCAGTCCAAGGATCTTGAGACAATTGTTTGATACCTAATGACATTTTACGGTCATCTCTATCTAATGTTAAGATAACAGCTTCAACAACATCACCTACTTTTACGAAATCTTGAGCAGAACGTAAATGAGTAGACCAAGACATTTCAGAAACGTGGATCAAACCTTCAACACCTTCAGCAACTTCGATAAATGCACCGTAATCAGCGATTACAACTACTTTACCTTTTACTTTGTCTCCAATTGCTAATTTAGCATCTAGAGCATCCCATGGGTGAGCGTTTAATTGTTTCAATCCTAATTGAATTCTTGTTTTCTCATCATCGAAATCAAGGATTACAACATTTAATTTTTGATCTAATTCCAATACTTCAGATGGGTGGTTGATTCTTGACCAAGAAAGGTCAGTAATGTGAATCAATCCATCAACTCCACCTAAATCAATAAAGACACCATAAGAAGTAATGTTTTTAACAACACCTTCTAATACTTGTCCTTTTTGTAATTGACCGATGATTTCTTTTTTCTGGATTTCGATATCCGCTTCAATAAGCGCTTTATGCGATACAACAACATTCTTGAATTCGTGGTTGATTTTCACAACTTTAAATTCCATCATTTTGTTTACATATACATCGTAGTCTCTAATTGGCTTAACATCAATTTGAGATCCTGGTAAAAACGCTTCAATTCCGAAAACGTCAACGATCATACCCCCTTTAGTTCTGCATTTTACAAAACCATTAACGATTTCTCCTGTTTCGTTAGCCGAAATAACTCTATCCCATGATTTAATAGTACGTGCTTTTCTGTGAGATAACACTAATTGACCTGTTTTATCCTCACGGATGTCAATTAATACTTCAACAGTATCACCTACTTTTAAGCTTGGGTTGTAACGGAATTCGTTTAAAGAAATAACACCTTCCGATTTTGCGTTGATATCAACGATAACGTCTCTATCTGTAATTCTAACAACTGTACCATCTACCACTTCTTCTTGATCAGTAGCGATAAATGTTTTTGAAACTAGTTCTTCGAATTCTAATAAGTTTTTCTCATCAACAGCATCAATACCTTCTTCGAAATTGTGCCAGTTGAAATTTGCTAAAAACTCTTCTTGTGATTTTACTTGTTCAGACATGCTGATTAAAAATTTGTATTCTGTATTCTCTCGAGTTTCTGAATGTGTTAGAAAACAGCAGAAGTTGTTTGTATAATTAATTGAACCCTAGAGGAAACTCTTATTCACCAAAAGGTTTGCAAAAGTAACACATTTATATGTAATTGCAAAATAATTAATCATTCAAAGCAGTAAGCTAAACGTTATATTTTTAGGAACTTCATACTGATCCTTTTTATCACAAAAAAGAAAAAAATAACAAACTTCTACTAAATAAAGTTTTTGTAGACAAATGTAAATTCCTTAATTTATTTTTCAAATTTTTAAGCTTTGAATAAGATTATGAAAATCTAAGTATGCAGTGTATGATCTATTTTTTGTATTTTTGTACTCTTACTAATTTATTCCACAGCACATGTCAACAATAAGTATTACTGCACATCCAGAAGACGCCTCTCAAGTAGAAGCTGTAAAAGCATTTATGACGGCCTTAAAAATTAAATTTGAGGTCTCTGAAGGCAAACCATATAATTCTGAGTTTGTTGAAAAAATAATACAAGGCGACACAGATATCAAAGCAGGTAAAGGCAGAAAAGTCACTATCGAAGAACTCAATCGTTTATGGAAATAGTATATCTTCCGCAAGCCGATTTAGATTTACAATATTGGATAAGAACAAGTAATAAAAGTATTTTAAAAAAGATTACTTCGATAACTATCGATATTTTAAAATCACCTTTTACTGGCATTGCAAAACCTGAGGCACTAAAATACGAACTATCTGGAAAATGGTCTCGAAGAATAACTACAGAACATAGATACGTTTATAAAGTTGAAGACAATACGCTTTTCGTATATTCACTTAAAGGACATTATTAAAAAAGCACAATATAAACCCCGTTAAATTTATAAAATTTTATTGGGTTTATTTTTATGAAGCTACTTTTTAATGACTTACATTCTCTAAAGCTTTTGGATCATGTTTATGCTTAAACAACAACGCAAAAGCAATCGCAATTACCAGCGCGTACATGGCAAAAGCCAACCAAATCGTATGCCAATCTTTCATAAAAATAGCTTTGCTAAACAAGCCATCTGCTCCTATTGAATTTCCTTGGCTTACAACAAATTCTAACATTTTCGAATTGGTCGTTTCCGTTTCTAAAAAACCAGCTAAGTCAGTAGTGTTAGAAAATGATTTTGTAAAATATTTATCGATTGCCCACCCAGAAGTAAAACTCCCTAAAACCGCTCCAAAACCATTAGTCATCATCATGAATAAACCTTGTGCTGACGATCGATTTTTTGGATCTGTATTGGTTTCTACAAATAAAGATCCTGAAATATTAAAGAAATCAAATGCCATTCCGTAAACCACACATGACATAATAATCATCCACAAACCAGTTGTTGGGTTTCCGTAAGCAAACAATCCAAAACGAAGTACCCACGCCAACATACTGATCAACATCACTTGCTTGATACCAAAACGTCTTAGAAAAAAAGGAATGGCAAGAATAAATAAGGTCTCTGAAATTTGAGAAATTGACATTATAATTGTTGAATATTCCACAACAAACGAATCGGCATATTTTGGAAAATGCTTAAACTCATCTAAGAAAACATCACCATAGGCGTTCGTAAGTTGCAATGCTCCACCTAAAAACATGGAGAAAATAAAGAACAAAGCCATTTTATAATCCGCAAACAATTTGAAAGACTCTAGACCTAATGTTTCCATTAATGACGCATTCTCCTTTGATAAGCGTTGTGGCTTACATTCTGGCAATGTAAAAGAATAAATTCCCAATACCACCGCGGCTATTCCTGCTATATAAAACTGATATTCTGTTGCTTTATTTCCCGTTAAATTTGTAATCCACATGGCTACTATAAAACCAACCGTTCCCCAAACCCGAATTGGAGGGAAATTTTTGATCACATCTTTGTTGTTTAACTTAAGAGCGGTGTAAGAAATAGAATTACTCAAAGCAATTGTTGGCATATAAAAACACATGGCCAAAAGCATAATATAAATAAAGGTTTCGGGAGTGGAAACTTGTGGTATGTAAAATAAAACCGCTGCATACAAAATGTGTAGCGCTCCGTATAATTTTTCAGCATTTATCCATCTATCGGCAATAATACCCGTTAGTGTTGGCATAAACAAAGAAGCAATTCCCATCGTGCCAAAAACCAATCCAAATTGTGTACCATCCCATTGCATTGTCCCAAACCAGTAATTTGCAATTGTAATCAACCAAGCTCCCCAAACAAAAAACTGAAGAAAACTCATTATTACCAATCTATTTTTAATTCCCATGAGATGAATTGTTTTTTTACTTTAAAAAATTTACAAGCCGTAAATCTACTATTAAAAATGAAATCTGCAAATAATTATAACGTTTTAGTCGTATCGTTTACCAATTCTAAAACAAGTGCAAATTGTTCCTCACGATTCAAATGTGAATTATCAATCTCAATAGCATCTTGAGCTACCTCTAAAGGAGAATCCTCCCGATGTGTATCAATGTGATCTCGCTCTTCTACATTTTTAAGTACTTCTTCAAAGGTCACGTTATCTCCTTTTTGGATAAGCTCATCGTAACGTCTTTGTGCTCTTGTAGTTGCGCTGGCAGTCATGAAAATTTTGAGCTCGGCATTCGGGAAAACTACGGTTCCTATGTCCCTACCGTCCATTACGATACCTTTATTTTTTCCCATTTCTTGCTGCTGCTCTACTAATTTGGCACGAACTTCTGAAACTTCAGCTACTTTGCTAACAAAACGAGACACTTCAATCGTTCTGATTTCAGTTTCTACATTTACATCATTCAAATACATTTCAGCAAAACCTAAATCAGCATTAAATTTAAATTGTAATATAAGGTATGGCAAACTGTTTATTAAAGATTCTTTATCAAAAAAATCAGCATTTATATATCCTTTTTGCATGGCAAAAAAAGTCACGGCACGATACATTGCTCCAGTGTCAACGTACACATATCCTAAATTGTTGGCGAGTTGCTTGGCCAAAGTACTTTTTCCGGTAGATGAAAATCCATCGATTGCGATAGTAATTTTTTTAATCAAAATGTAATATTTAAAGTTCTATGTTATGTCAAAATTATTATTGAAAGTTCACTGTTAACCCAAAAAGGCTTGTGTTTCCTGCTAATGTATATCTGGAATACGAATAATTGAATTTCAGTTTATTCATTTTAAGCCCAAAACCCAACGAGACTCCTGAGAAATTTCGTTGTTCTAAAAGTCGCAATTCTTCCGCTCTTCTAAAATTATAACCAAGCCGCAAATTAAATGCTTTTTTAGGGAAAAGTTCTACTCCCACGATTACATGTCGCAAGGCATTATTCACAAAGGATACTTTTTCTGCGGTAGATTCTCCATCAAAAGAAGATTGTGCTCTTGCTGAATTTGAAAAAGCAATATTCCATTGCTGTAAATTTTCTAAGGTAAGGTGCCAACGAATAGGCACATTTTCTAACTCCTGTGAGACACCAGCAATAATTTCCAGCGGCAGTTTCTCATTAGTTCCATTGTATGTTGAGAATTGTGTGCCAATATTGCGTATTGCTAAAGCCCAATTTACATCGTTTCTTTCATCAATAAACAAAGCCCCAATGTCCAATGCTCCTCCAAAAGAATGGTAGCTTTCTAAACTAGAGGAAATCAATTTTGCACTTGCTCCAATATGAATATCAGTGTAGGGAATATTATAGGCATAGCCAAAAGAAAGTGCTATTTCGCTACCGGTAAAGGCCGATGTAGGTTGACCATTTTCATCAAAACCTTCAAAATTTCCATAGTTTACATAATTTACCCCAGCCTGAAAAGTTTGTAAATGACGGTCGTAAGTATAGGCATACGAAGCTGTTCCATAGGTTACTTCTTTAAAATAACTACCATAATTCAAAGCTAAATGGTTGTCCATTTCAGCATTAATAGTAGCCGGATTAAAATGGACTTGATTTACGTCATCATCATAAATCGTGATTACTTTTCCTCCCAAAGCTGCTTGTCTTGGAGAGGTAACCAAGTTCAAAAACTGATAGGTATATTTCCCTCCTATTTGGCTGTACGACACAACACAAACAAAAAATAAACCGTATAAAATGAGTTTTTTTAGCATGCTTAAAATGGCAGTTGATGTAAGGTAAAACGCAATTGCGAAGATAAAATTATAAATACAATAAATGGCAATTTTAAAACTGGTACTTGCAAATAAAAATTCCAAATTCTAAGTACTGAAAATCAGGTTTTAGAATCTGGAATTTTAAAATTCAGAAAGTCTTTTTCTTATAAATTCTTTGCGTTTTTAACTTTCTCCTCCGTCAAAGCAAATTTCAATACATCGCTCATTTCCTTCACATAATGAAAAGTTAAACCTTCAAGGTATTCTGGTTTTATTTCATCAATATCACTTTTATTCTGTTGACACAAAATAATATCTTTAATATTGGCTCTCTTAGCAGCCAAAATCTTTTCTTTAATTCCGCCAACAGGTAAAACCTTTCCACGCAATGTAATTTCTCCTGTCATCGCTAAGTTTTTCTTCACTCTTTTTTGTGTAAAAAGCGAAACTAATGATGTCAGCATAGCAATTCCTGCACTAGGTCCATCTTTAGGAGTAGCACCTTCCGGAACGTGCAAGTGAATGTTATATTTAGAAAGTACCTCTGAATCTAATCCTAATAGATTAGCATTGGCTTTAATGTATTCTAAAGCAATGGTTGCCGATTCTTTCATTACGGTACCTAAGTTTCCAGTAATGGTCATGTTTCCTTTTCCTGGAGAAAGTAACGATTCTATAAAAAGTATATCACCACCAACTGATGTCCATGCCAAGCCAGTTACTACTCCGGCAACATCATTACTCTCGTATTTATCTCTTCCTAACCTAGCCGCACCTAACACTCTTATTATATCATCGTCAGTTATTTTCTTGTTGTATTCTTCTTCCATTGCAACTGATTTAGCTGCATTACGAATCACTTGAGCAATTTTAGCCTCTAAACCGCGAACACCAGATTCACGTGTATATCCTTCAACAATTTTCTCTAATTGTTTTTTTCCAATGGTTAAATCTTTAGTCGTTAAACCGTGTTCTTTCAGTTGTCTTGGAAACAAATGTTGGCGTGCAATTTCTACCTTTTCTTCGATGGTATATCCTGACATTTTAATGATTTCCATTCTATCTCTTAAAGCAGGCTGAATGGATGACATCGTATTTGAAGTTGCAATAAACATCACTTTTGATAAATCATATCCCATTTCAAGGAAATTATCATAAAACGAATTATTCTGCTCTGGATCTAAAACTTCCAATAAAGCGGATGAAGGATCACCTTGATTGCTGTTTGACAACTTATCGATTTCATCCAAAACAAAAACTGGGTTGGAAGTACCCGCCTTTTTTAGGCTTTGGATAATTCGCCCCGGCATAGCACCAATATACGTTTTTCTATGGCCTCTGATCTCTGATTCATCGCGCAAACCTCCTAATGAAATCCGTACATATTCTCTACCTAAAGCCTCTGCAATAGAGCGTCCAATGGATGTTTTACCCACTCCCGGAGGTCCTGTTAAACAAATAATAGGAGATTTCATGTCATTTCGCAATTTTAAAACTGCCAAATGTTCAATCATTCTTTTCTTCACATCTTCAAGCCCAAAATGATCTCTATCTAATATTTTCTGAGCGCGTTTTAAGTCAAAAATATCTTTAGAATACTCGTTCCAAGGCAGTTCTAAGAACAGCTCTAAATAGTTTCTTTGAATCCCAAAATCGGGTGCTTGCGGATTCATACGACGCATTTTTGACAATTCTTTATCAAAATGCTTTTTGGTTTTCTCATCCCATTTCTTGGTTAGAGACTTCTGTACCATCTCCTCTATTTCCTCTTCTTGAGAAACGCCACCTAACTCTTCCTGAATGGTTTTCATCTGCTGGTGCAGGAAATATTCACGTTGTTGCTGGTCTAAATCAAAACGAACTTTGGATTGAATATCATTTTTTAACTCGAGTTTTTGCAACTCAATATTCATATAACGCAGCGTCTCTAAAGCCCTCTCTTTTAATTCATTAATCGCTAATAAATCTTGTTTTTCTTTAACTGATAAATTCATGTTAGAAGTAACAAAATTGATCAAGAAGGATTGACTTTCGATATTTTTGATGGCAAAGGTTGCTTCGCTAGGAATGTTTGGACTTTCTTTAATAATTTGAATCGCTAATTCTTTGACGGAATCTAGAATAGCTACAAACTCGGTATCATTTTTTTTCGGTCGTTTTTCAGGAACCTCTTTAATTTTTGCTGTTAAATAAGGTAGTTCCTCTAAAACAGTATCAATTTCGAAACGTTTTTTACCTTGAAGAATAACAGTTATATTTCCATCAGGCATTTTTAATACTCTTAAAATACGAGCCACGGTGCCTATTTTATGGATATCTGCTTTAGTTGGATCTTCATCCTCCTCGTTAATTTGAGCAACAACACCAATAGTTTTGCCAGCTGCGTTAGCATCATTTATTAATTTGATTGATTTATCACGTCCTGCAGTAATTGGTATGACAACACCTGGAAATAAAACCATATTTCGCAATGGCAAGATCGCTAATAATTCAGGTAATGCCTCATTATTCATTTCCTCCTCGTCCTCTGGAGTCAAAAGTGGAATTAAATCTGCTTCCGAATCAAATTCTTGAAGTGACAGATTGTCAATAGTAAGTATTTTATGATTTGACATAGTATTATTTAAGTCTTTTTGTCATTAAAAAATTAATCCTTTAAGCAAATATAGGATTTCAAAAGAGTCTTTGTAGCTAAAAACAATCTTTAATTTTTAAAATTTGCATAACCCTAAAGGAGTCAATCTTTGTGCCAAAACAAACTATAGCTATTCTATTTTTTATCAAAAAGTATTATTTAAAACTCAATTGTAACAAGAACTAAAACTAATCGTGATTACACAAAATTAAAATTTAGTTTTATTTTTATAATAGTGTAACATAGTCCCAAATAACACCTCATTATTATAAAGTACAACAAACTATTTGAGTTTAACCCATCAAAATATCGAAGAATTGATTTTGCTTTGCAAGCAAAAAAATCATAAAGCACAGAGCGAATTTTATCATCGGTAGGCAAAGGCGATGTATAATGTTACGTATCGCATTGTTAAAGATGCCCATTGTGCAGAAGATGTTATGCAAGATGATTTTCTGAAGGCAGTCACGAAGATAAACGGTTACAAGCAGGAAGTTTCTTTTGGCGCTTTGCTAAAGCGAATTGTCATAAACTCTAGTATAGATTTTTATAAATAAAATAATCAATTCAAAACAGAAGATTTTGACACTACACTTTATAAAATTAAGGAAGCGAAAACTGGTATCTCAGATAATTGTACTTTCGAAGAATTGAAAGTGAAACAAATCAAATTTTGCTTTTGATTTTAATATTATGTTAAAATATGCTAACTTTAAGCATTACAATGACTTAGAACTATACTCCAATGAAGAAGTTTTAAACTCAAAGAATTAGAGCGGTTATTATAAAAAGAGAGGACTAATTAATATAGTCGTACTCTCAGATTATGGTACTGTATCAGTAGCAAAAAACAAATTTACCAATTAACCAATTAACCAATTAACCAACAAAATTATGAAAAATTCAATTCAATTAGTTGTCACTTGTGCCCTATTATTAACAGCTGTGACTCATGGACAATGGTCGTCAAGCGCAAAATTTAAAGGAAATGGAAAAGTAATTTCTCAAACGAGAACAACTGCTTCTTATGATGCAATTGTAGTTACAGGTTTTTTTGATGTAGAGTTAGTATCAGGAAAAGAAGGAGGTATAACGGTAAAAGGAGAAGAAAATTTATTGCCTATGATCAAAGTTGAAGTTATAGATCAGCAATTAAAAATATACACCCAAAAAAACACATACATCAGCACCAGCAAAGGCAAACAAATAGTTATTACTGTACCGGTAGAAAGTATTAATATGATTTTTTTAACCGGTTCTGGAGCTATCGCCTCTAAAAACCGCATCCAATCAAATTCATTTTCGGCTAAATTAATTGGGTCGGGTGACATGAAATTAGAAGTAGAATCAAATGATATTGAGGTTAATTTAAGCGGTTCTGGAGACCTACAGCTAACCGGAATTACAAAAAATTTAACTAGTAATCTAAATGGTTCAGGCGACATAGACGCTACCAATTTAAAAGCTAAAAATGTAAATGCAATTGTTTCCGGATCTGGAGACACCTCTGTTTTCTGTTCAGTAAGTATCTATGCTAGAGTTTCAGGTTCAGGTGCTATTGAATATGCTGGCAATCCAACGAAAAAAGATACTAAAGTTAGTGGTTCAGGAGCTATTTCAAAGTCCTAATTCTGCTTCAATTGTTTTATTAATCAGGTTTTTATGGATTTAAAACCCCCTTTTTTCGGAACTCTATTCAATAAAACTACAGCTAAAACAAAAAATAATGCCAAAAATACAATTGCTAAACGAGGGCTTCCCGTGATTTGGTCAATTATCCCATAAACAAGCATTCCTATTACAATTCCTATTTTTTCAGCAACATCATAAAAACTAAAAAAAGAAGCGGTATCGTCTGTTTTAGGTAATAATTTTGAATAAGTTGAACGGGATAATGATTGAATCCCTCCCATTACGAGCCCAACTAAACCTGCCATGATGTAGAATTCTATTGGCTTGGTAATAAAATAGGCGCCGGCGCAAAGTATAACCCAAAAACAATTTATACCAATCAAAGTAGGAATATTTCCAAATTTTGCTGAAGCTCTTGACGTTAAAACAGCTCCTAAAACGGCTACTAATTGGATTAATAAAATACAAATAATTAGGCCGACAGTACCTTCCTCCTCAGAAGACCAATTTATTTCCTGAGCCCCAAAATAGGTCGCTACTAACATTAAAGTTTGTACCGCCATGCTAGAAACAAAAAAACTTCCTAAATAGCGCTTTAATGGAATATTTACATTTAATAAAAACCATACTTTTTTCAATTCTTTAAAGCCATTGAAAACAACATGATGCGTTACCTTACGGTCAGCATTTTTATTTCCCTTTGGTAAAAAATAATAGGAATATTGACTAAACACGATCCACCACACTCCTACCATTACAAAGGAATAGCGCATCGCTTTCATTGCAGCTTCTCCATCTGTTCCTGTAATTCCAAAAATTTTTGGTTTCATTATCATCGCTAAATTGAAAATTAATAAAATAACACTTCCAATATATCCCAACGAATATCCTTTCGCACTAATTTTATCTTGCTGCTCTACAAAAGCAATATCTGGCAAATAAGAATTATAAAAAACTAAACTGCCCCAATATCCAATCAATCCAAAAAAATAAAACACTAATCCAATGTAGATATTTTCTAGATTAAACCAATACAATCCCATGCAGGATAGTGCTCCTACATAACAAAAGAATTTCATAAATGCTTTTTTGTTCCCTACGTAATCTGCTATTCCCGATAATAACGGAGAGATAAAAGCAACTACTAAAAATGCTGTCGCTGTAACAAAACTAATCAAAGCTGAATTTTTCAAACTAAAACCAAAAATTGTAATATAATGATTCCCCTCTGAAAACAAAGCTTCATAAAAAATTGGAAAAACTGCTGACGCAATTGTAAGTGTATAAACGGAATTCGCCCAATCATAGAAAGCCCATGCATTCAATAATTTTTTACTCCCTTTTGGTAAATCTGCCATGTTACATTTTTTGTGACGCGAATTTATTTAATTTATATTTAAAAAATCTGAAAATGTGTTTTTTTGATAGTAACAAATTGCTTCTGTATTTTACTTGATACAAAAGTACTTTGAACTCATCTAAAACTATGTTTTGTATTATTTTACAAAAGGTTTTTCTAGAAAAAGGGCTACTCTCGTTTGAGAATAGCCCTTTAAATCTTTTATAACTAAAAATTATAATTTTAACATTTTATCTTCTCATCACTCCAACTTTAGCAGCTAAAGCTTTAGCTTCTGGAATCAAAGCTTTTAAATTAGCTATTCTAGTCGCATCAGAGGGGTGCGTACTCATAAATTCTGGTGGTGCCTGTCCTGCTGATTGAGCCGACATTCTTTGCCAAAAAACAATAGATTCATCAGGATTGTATCCTGCAATTGCCATTAAAGTAAGTCCAATTTTGTCAGCCTCAGTTTCGTGGTTTCTACTAAAAGGGAGCATTACACCAAACTGAGAACCCAATCCATAAGCTTGGCCCCATATTTGTTGGGTTTGTTCACTTTTACCTCCAGTTGCTACTGCGACTCCTACAGCGCCTAATTGTTGCAATTGAGAAGCACTCATACGTTGCGCCCCATGATTTGCTAAGGCATGAGAAACTTCATGTCCCATTACAGTTGCTAAACCAGCATCATCTTTTGTAATAGGTAAGATTCCTGAGTAAACCACAATTTTCCCTCCTGGCATACACCAAGCATTCACTTCTTTATTATCAATAAGTTTATATTCCCATCGGTAATCTTTCAAGTATTGTGATTGACCTAAATAGGTCAAATATTTCTCAGCAGCAGCTTTAATTCTCAGCCCTACCGCTTCTACTTTTCTAGCATCTGCGGTTCCAGTTATCACTTTGTTTTCCTTTAAAAAAGTACCGTATTGTTGAAAAGATGTTGGAAACAACTCACTATTAGAAACAAAATTTAGACTTTTTTTTCCTGTAAGAGGATTAGTTGCACAAGAATAAATCATACCTGCTGCAAGAATCCCTATAAATAAATGCTTTTTCATAATTTTATATTTTAAGTATTATACAAAAATACACGTTTTATAAACTTTTAAATTTACATAATTAAATATAAAAGTTTCAAATTTATTGTTATTCCCCAGTAATATGCAACGACGTAAACTCCTTATCAACAATCAAATAGCCTTCTCTTTCTAAAGTATTTCTATCAAAAGAAACTTCAACATTATCAATTTCAATAGTATTTACTTTAAATGGCAGTCCAATAAGATTTATTTTGTACTTAGAATAATTAGTATCATATTTCCCTTCTTTATGTAACTGAATAATTAGTTCTTTTTCTTTACCTGTTGTTTGAAAAGATAAAAAACTATACCTTCCTTTTTTGTAATCGTAGCCATCTTGGGCGTCTTCATAAACTACTGACTTTTCTTTACCTGCTTTGTAATAAATATCCAATGTCAATTCATCAAAATCAAGTTCCCCTACGTATTGTTGTACAGGATATTTAGGAATTATAGCACCTGCTTTCACAAAAAGTGGGATTTGGTCAAACTTCGTGTCTACCCATATTTCTTTTCCACCTTTAACTTCCTCATTTGTCCAATAATTATACCACGAGCCTCTTGGGATATACATTCTTCTTCCTACAGAATTGGGTTCTAAAATAGGACAAACTAATATCTGATTTCCAAAAACAAATTCGTCATTTCTATAATGTGTTTGAATATCATCTTGATCATAATACACCAAGGGTTTCAGCATTGGAATTCCTTCTTCAATGTATTGCCAGAACATGGTATATAAATAAGGCAATAATTGATATCGTAAATTTACGAATTTTCTAGTAATATTAATTACTTCATCGTCGAATGCCCATGGCTCCTGGTCCCCGTGATCGCCAGAAGAGTGTGTTCTACAAAAAGGATGAAATACACCCAATTGAATCCAGCGCGCATATAATTCTCCAGAAGGTTGTTCTGCAAATCCTCCAATATCAGATCCTGTGAAACCCATTCCTGAAATTGACATACGTTGCACTTGAATATTTGCTATCCATAAATGTTCCCAAGTGGCCACATTATCACCTGTCCATGAAGACGTGTAACGTTGCGCACCCGCATATGCCGATCTCGTAATTACAAAAGGTCTTTTAGGATAGGCAAATCTTTTCACACCGTGATAGGTCGCTCTAGCCATTTGAGTTCCATAAATGTTGTGTGCTTTTCTATGACTGCAGGGATTTCCATCGTAATCGTGGCGCACATCCATAGGGAATGTTTTATTTGGCACCTCCATTACTGCAGGTTCATTCATGTCATTCCACACCCCTTTTACCCCAATCTCCGAAATTAATTCTTTGAATAATCCTGCCCACCATTCTCGTACCGCTGGATTTGTATAATCTGGAAAATTACATTCTCCAGGCCATACTTTTCCTTTCATGTAAGGACCATCGGCCCGTTTACAGAAAAAATCTTTTTCTAAAGCTTCTTTATAAATAGCGTATTCTTTGTCAATTTTTATACCTGGATCTATAATAACCACCGTTTTGAAACCATCTTCAGCTAGTTCAGCTACCATTCGTTTAGGGTCGGGAAAATAATCTTTGTTCCAAGTAAAACAGCGAAACCCTTCCATATAGTCAATATCTAAATAAAGCGCATCACACGGTATTTTTAATTGCCTGAATTTTGCTGCAACTTCCTTTAAATTACTTTCTGGATAATAACTCCATTTGCATTGGTGGTAGCCAAGTGCCCATAGCGGTGGTAATTCCGGTTTACCGGTCAAATCTGTATAGGTTGTAACAACGTCTTGCATTTGCGGTCCGTAAATGAAATAGTAATTCATTTCGCCTCCTTCAGCCCAAAAACTGGTAACGTTTCTTCTTTCATGACAAAAGTCAAAATAGGTTCTGAACGTATTATCAAAGAAAATACCGTAGGATTTTTTATTTTGCAGGCCAATATAAAAAGGTACAACTTTGTATAATGGCTCTTGGTCCTTTTGAAATGCATATTGATCTGTAGCAAAATTCTCCAGTCTTTTTCCTTTCAAGTTTAACTGGGTCGCTTTATCGCCAAGTCCGTAAAAACATTCCCCATCTTTAGAAGCTTTACTCATTTTTACGATGTTTCCACCGTATTCATAACTTTCCTCCCAATGAAAACCCAATTCATCTTCTAAAATAATATTTTCATCCAAATCATAAATAGAAAGTCTCATATCTATTTTTTGAATTCGGCATTGTACTTTACTAGTTTTAATTTGATAATAATCTTCTACCTCAGAAACTTCTAAAAAATTATAGCCATGAGAATGACTTTTATCAACTGCATACGAAAAATCGTTGCTAAAATACCCCTTGGTCGTAAATCTAAATCGGATTAAACTATCCCTTAATACCGTTACTTTTAATATAACACTGTTATCAGTATGAAAACATATTGAATCTACTTCATGTTCAAAAGCAATTATCTTAGTAGGATATAAATCTCCTTTGTATTCTAATTCTGTATTTGTGATCATTTTTATGGTATTAATTTTAATCTTTTTCTAAGTCTCAAAATTACAAAATTACTTTGTAAACAGTTATATATGCGAGGTTTATTAGCGAAAACGTTGTAGTTGTTTGACAACGGGAGTTAGGAATTAGGAGCGATTTTTATGTAATTTAACAAGCAAATTTAAATACATAGAGGGCTGGGATATGAGCTTCATTTTTCCGTTTTATTTATGGCAATTGGCTGTTATATTCATTTACAAATATAAATTTCCATTCTGACATTATATTTTTTACAGTAAAGTTTACAAGAATTCTTTTTGGCTCTTTTGCGATTTTCATTTGACTAATTAGGTTTGCTTTGATTTAGAATTATCTCTTGAACGGCTTTTAATTCCAGCATAATAAAATCTTCCACAAACAAATTGCCTCTCAAAACAGCTATTAAATTTAAATTTTTATTACTAAAATCAAATACAGCTTCAGGAGAAAAATTAATATTTCTCCATTTAATTCGTGGGCCAAACATTTATGATAAATGCTTTCTATTAAACCAAGTCCAAGATTCTAGTGAACTTCAATATGCCTCTTTATCTCTAAACGTCATTGTTAGAAAAATAAGCTTCGATTTATCTGTAAACCTCTTCGTTTTATGAAATTTTAAATACAGAAACACTCAAAGGAGGTAAAAGCAGCTCAGCTGAATAATCTCTTCCGTCATAAGGCATAGCTTCAATTATTATTTTTTTAGAATTAGAAACTCCACTACCTCCATAATTTTCTGCATCGCTGTTAAAAATTTCTATTAGTTTTCCTTTCTTGGGTAAACCAATTCGGTAATTAGGACGCACAACTTGAGTAAAATTGCACACTACAATGACAGCATCTTTTGGTTCATTCCCTTTTCGGATGAAAGACATTACAGCATTTTGATGATCTGAATAATTGATCCATTCAAAACCTTCAGGACTGAACTGCTTTTCGTGTAATGCAGGCTGCGTTTTGTACAGTTTATTCAAGTCCGTAATCAATTTTTTCACTCCCTCATGATACGGATATTGCAATAAGTGCCAATCCAGACTTCCTTCAAAATTCCATTCGCTGCTTTGCCCAAATTCGCAACCCATAAATAATAATTTTGTTCCAGGATGCATAAACATATAACCGTATAATAATCTTAGATTTGCAAATTTTTGCCATTCGTCTCCTGGCATTCTTCCTGCAATTGATTTTTTACCATATACTACCTCGTCATGTGAAAGTGGCAACATGAAATTTTCAGAAAATGTGTAGGTCATCGAGAAAGTCAAGTCATTTTGATGGTATTTTCTGTAAACTGTGTCTTTTTGAAAATATTCTAAAGTATCGTGCATCCAACCCATCATCCATTTCATACCAAATCCTAATCCGCCAACAGATGTTGGTCTGGAAACCATAGGAAAAGAAGTACTTTCTTCGGCAATAGTTTGAACGCCTTCAAAATTAGAATAAACAGCTTCATTAAATTCTTTCAAGAAACTTATGGTATCCAGATTTTCTCTGCCGCCGTAAATATTAGGTTCCCACTCGCCTTCTTCTCTCGAATAGTCTAAGTACAGCATTGAAGCAACGGCATCGACACGCAGTCCATCCGCATGGTAATGGTGCAACCAAAACAATGCATTGCTAATTAAGAATGAACGAACTTCATTTCGTCCATAATTAAAAACTAAGCTTTTCCAGTCTGGATGATAGCCTTTTCTACGATCTGGATGTTCAAAAAGATTGGACCCATCAAAAAATCCTAGACCATGTGCGTCATCTGGAAAATGAGAAGGAACCCAATCCAGTATCACTCCAATTCCTGCTTCATGCAATTTATCAACCAAGAGCATAAATTCTTGTGGGTTTCCAAAACGAGAAGTTGGCGCAAAATAACCCACTAATTGATATCCCCAAGACGGATCATAAGGATATTCCATTATGGGCATAAACTCCACGTGAGTAAAGCCCGTTTCTTTTATATAATTTACCAAATCTTCGGCAAATTCTAAATACGTCAAAAATCGATTATCCTCAGCATGACGTTTCCAAGAACCTAAATGAACTTCATAAACGGAATAAGGTTTGTCTAGACCATTATGGTTTTGACGCGTTTCCATCCAAGCCGTATCCTTCCATTGGTACTCTAAATCCCAAACTACTGATGCCGTATGAGGTGGCTTTTCACAATAAAAAGCAAACGGATCTGCCTTCTCTGTAATCGCTCCACCATTATTAGATTGTATACTATATTTATAGGTTGTACCTTTTGATATAGTTGGAATAAATCCTTCCCAAATTCCAGAAGAATCCCAACGAACTTGCAACAGATGTTCTCCTTTTGTCCAAAAATTGAAATCCCCGACAACAGAAACGGAATGCGCCGTAGGAGCCCAAACCGCAAAGTATACTCCCTCGACGTTATCAACCGTTACAAGATGTGCTCCTAATTTTTCGTAAAGACGGAAATGTTTTCCTGCTTTAAACAAATCAATGTCAAAATCGGTAAAAAGGGAATGCGAGATAACTTTACTCATATAGCAATTTTATGCTTCTACTTTAAATAAAGCAGAATATTAATTTAAGAAAAAAAGTTTTAATTTACTTTATAGT
Organism: Flavobacterium fryxellicola; assembly: GCF_900143245.1. GTDB lineage: Bacteria > Bacteroidota > Bacteroidia > Flavobacteriales > Flavobacteriaceae > Flavobacterium > Flavobacterium fryxellicola. The sequence goes on along the minus strand of NZ_FRDK01000014.1, from coordinate 7,553 downwards.
ATAATTATCTGGTATTATTGCTCCTTTTTTGATAACAACAATTCCATCTTTTATGGCATACAATTCATTCGAGAAATCTTCTAAATGACTACCTCCACTAATATAAACATCATTGCCAATTCTGCAATTTTTATCTACGAGCGCATTATTTATAAAACATCTTTCTCCAATACCTACTAGTTGCCGTCCATTTTTAAGATCTTCATTCATATCATCTATGTTCTGATAGAAGTCATTACCCATGATGTAACAATTTTGAATAATGGTTCCATCTCCTACTCTCGCGCGAATTCCTATTACAGAATGATTTATTTCTTTGGCATTCAGAATACAACCTTCGGAAATTAATGATTTATCGACAATAGTTTTTTGAAATTTTGAAGGAGGTAATAATCTTGGCCTAGTAAAAATTTTATTTTCGTTATCAAATAAATTAAATTTTGGTAAGTCTTCTGTAAGTCCAATATTCGCTTCAAAAAAGGAATCAATGTTACCAATATCAGTCCAATATCCTTCGTATTGATAACTTAATATTTTTTTATGTCCAACAGCCTGAGGAATAATTTCTTTACCAAAATCTTTGGTGTCTTTATTGGACATAATATCCACTAACAATTTTTTGTTGAAGATGTAGATACCCATGGAAGCTAAATAATGTTTTCCTTCACTCTTCATTTGTTCACTTACATCAGACTCCCAATCGGGTAACAATTCTTTAGCTGGTTTTTCGATAAAGGATTCAATACAACTTTCGGAGTTTGTTTTTAGTATTCCAAATTCAGGGGCATCTTTAGCATTAACGGGCAAAGTCGCAATGGTAATATCTGCTTCCCGTTTGATGTGCTCTTCTACCATGTCATTAAAATCCATTTGATACAACTGATCCCCAGAAAGAATCAAAGCATAATCAAAATCATGGTTCAAAAAATGGGGCATACATTGTCTCACAGCATCAGCTGTACCTTGAAACCAAGTTGGATTGTCAGGAGTTTGTTCTGCCGCAAGAATATCAACAAAGGCGTGGCTAAAAATACTAAAGTTATAGGTGTTTTTTATGTGAGCATTTAGTGAGGCAGAATTAAATTGTGTTAAGACAAACATTCGGTAGATATCTGAATTCATACAATTTGATATCGGAATATCAACCAGTCTATATTTTCCTCCTATTGGCACAGCCGGTTTAGACCTTGATTCAGTCAACGGATATAACCTGGAACCTTGTCCTCCACCTAAAATAATTGCAATTACATTTTTCTTCTTAGCTTTCATTTCTTGTTAATTATTAGTTTGTACATTTCTATATATTCTTGACAAACACGTTCCCAAGAATGGTCCGTGTTCATTCCTATTTTTCTGATTTTATTCAAGTGATGTTTATCATCATATAAATATATTGCCCTTTGAATCGAATAACATATATCTCCCACACTTGCCTGATCATGGCAAATACCATTTCCATCATCACCAAAATCTACTATCGTATCTTTTAAACCTCCTGTTCTTCTAACAATAGGAATAGTGCCATACCTAAGTGAATACATTTGGTTCAAACCACAAGGTTCTACTCGGGAAGGCATTAATAAAAAATCAGAACCGGCATAAATCAAGTGTGCTAATTCTTCATTGTATCCAATGAATGTATTGTAAAATCCTTTATAATCTGGTAATAAACTATTCAGTTGGTTTTCAATCGTTGTGTTTCCAGACCCTAAAATCAAGATATTAATTTGTTGAAAATTCTCAGATAATGCTAACGCTGCAGCATGTGGTAATAAATCTCCTCCTTTTTCTTCTAACAATCTTCCAATAAAACTAAAAAGAGGCTTTGTGGGATCTAAATTAAAAAGGCTGCACAATTTTTCTTTATTTTCTTGTTTCCCTTTTTCAAAATTTTTAATAGAATAGTTTTTTTCAAGCATACGATCAGTGTCGGGATCCCACACCTCAATATCGATTCCATTTAAAATTCCTTTGGATTTGTAACGAACTAAATTGAGTAAGGATTCTAAACCGTTAGCTGAATAATTGATTTCATTCAGATAATTAGGCGAAACCGTAGTCACAGCCCAAGCACACTTTATAGCTACAGCTAATGAATTAATACAATTATCCCATTCTAAAACATTCACATGCGCCAAATCAAATTCAGGCAAATATTTTAATTTATCAAAACCAAACTGTCCTTGATACAAGCCATTATGAATCGTAATCATTGATGGTATATTGTGTATTTTTTCGTACTTATTACAATACAACATCATAAAAGGAATCAAACCGGTATGATGATCATGACAATTAATGACATCCGGAACATCTTCTCTTCCTATAATCCAGTCTAAAGTGGCAATTTGAAAAGACAAGAAACGTTCGATATCGTCTTGATAACCGTAAACCTCTTTCCTGTTAAATAATTCTGGAATTTCAACCAGATACAATTCAAATCCTAATTTATTTGTTTTTTCTTTGAGGATATTAAACGGAAAATTAAAATTACCCAACGTTACATGTCCCCAATGAACACATTCAAAATGATTTTCTTTTTTGAATTTGGTATCATAACAAGGCATCACTACTCGTACTGCATTGCCTGCATTATTTTGATATTTTGGTAATGCGCCAACTACATCAGCTAAACCGCCAACTTTTGCAACAGGGTAACACTCTGCACTAATATGAAATATTTCCATGTATGAAATTTTGCTTTATTTATTGTTAGAAAGAAAGAAGCTTCAATGACTTTATTTTTTAGTATTTCCTAGAAGTACTAAATCTGTTTTTATGTTAATACCAACTAAAACCTTTTAAAAAATACTACATTTATGTTTTTCTAAATTTAGTGAAAAAATTATAAAATAGTAACCCGCTTGAAAATTTATCATAATGACAAAAAAAAGTTCTATTCATACACAATCTTTGAAAATTCCTAAGAGTATTTTATTAACCAGTAAATTAATCTCTTTTATCTCGCCAAAACTGATTACTTTATTTGCCGCTAAATTGTTTACTACTCCTATAAAACACAAAATTCCAAAAAGAGAATTGGAAATGGATTGCACGAGCATCCAAAAACTGATTTCCATTCCTGCAATTAACAAAGAAGTAGTTGTATACAAATATGGCAAAAGTGAAAAGAAGATTTTGCTAGTCCACGGCTGGTCCGGACGCGGAACACAGTTGTTCAAAATAGCCGATGAACTTCTAAATAATGGTTATTCCACTATAAGTTTTGATGCTCCAGCACATGGAAAATCTCCTGGAAAAACTACTATTATGGTCGATTTTATTGCTACAATTTTAGAAATTGAAAAGCAATTTGGTCCCTTTGATGTGGCCATTGGTCATTCTTTGGGAGGAATGTCTGTTTTGAATGCCATAAAACAAGGATTATCAGTACAATATGCCGTAGTAATTGGCAGCGGTGATATTGTAGAAGATATTATAGATGATTTTATAGCTAAACTACAATTGAAAGCAAAAGTAAGCACCCATTTACGATTGCATTTCGAAAAAAAATATAGAGAAAAAATGAATGATTATTCTGCTTTTCTAGCAGCAAAAGAAACCAGTATTCCCGTACTGGTAATCCATGACAATGATGATCCAGAAGTTCCTGTAAAAGCAGGAAAACATATTTATGAACATCTTAGAAATGGAGAGTTGCTATTAACAGACGGATTAGGACACCGAAAAATTCTTGGTAATCCTAAAGTAATAGAAAGAATAGTTCAATTCATCAAAAACAAATAACTAAATTGCAATGAGCTAAATGCTGTTTTAATGTAAACAGCTAAACAGTAAAATACAAAATAATAATTTTTTAAAAAAGTAGTACATCATGAAATATCCTATAGAAAAAACCGAACAGGAATGGAAAGAACAATTAGGTGAAGAACGATATAGAATCCTGCGTCAAAAAGGAACTGAATATCCGCACACCGGGGCATACAATTTGAATTATGAAAAAGGCACCTACTGTTGTGGCGCCTGCGGCGAGCCATTATTTGAAAGTAATTCTAAATTTGATGCACATTGTGGTTGGCCTTCATTTGATGAATCCATACCTGGAAAAGTACAGTACATTTCGGATGTGACACACGGAATGAAACGCACTGAAATCCTATGCGCTAATTGCGGAAGTCATCTCGGACATGTGTTTGATGATGGCCCTACGAAAACTGGTCAACGCTATTGCGTTAATTCTTTATCAGTCGACTTTAAAGAATAGTACAAAGGATTAATTTATCAATTTTCATAATGTTCAACAATTAACTCTTAACTTGGTTTAAAGGTCAAATTTAATAACAGAGGCAAAGCTGTAAACCATTTGATGCATTTGCCGATAAAAAATTTAAGGTAAAATTGGACTGGTTATTTCTTTATAGCCCAAAGTATTTGGCATATTATTGCCTACAGATGAAACTTGATTAGTACAAAAATTGGTCAATATCATAAAAAGAGCAAAAAGTGAATCACTTTTTGCTCTTTTACCTCTTTTTAAATAAGAATTAATTACAGAAAAGAAGCTTTAAGCTCTGGTTTAACACGTTTTTTTGACGCTTGTTCGTAAGCATAACCCAAACCTATTAATTCGCCTTCCTTATAAGGAGTTCCAAAAAAAGACAATCCAACAGGTAACTCATAAACTTGTCCACAAGGTACTGTAATATGTGGGAAGCCACTTATTGCTGCTGGAGAGGTTAAGGAATATCCACCCCAACGATCCCCGTAAATCACATCAATACTGCAAGCTGGCCCCATCGTAATTCCGGTTATAGCATCCAACTTATTTTCTTCAAAAACAGCGCCCAAAATACGTTTACTTCCCTCAAAACTTAGATTAAGTGCCTCTAAGTATTTTGTATCTGCCAACCCTTTTTTGGCATTTGAACTCTCCAATGTCTCTTGTTTAAAGTAAGGCATTGCTTTATCTTCATTCTTAATATTAAAATCAATAACCTCTTTTAAATTTTTAACTTTTGCATTGGCTATAGCCAAATAACTATTCAATCCATCTTTAAATTCATATTGTAAAACTTCAAATTCAGCTTCTCCAAAAGCATTAATTTTTTCTATATAATCAATTTCAACAATGACTGCACCTTGCTGTTTTAGCACGCTGATAGCATTATCTAAAAGTGCATTTATATATTTATTATTACCTTGTGGTTTTTTCTCTACACCAATACGTTTCCCTTTTAAAGCATTTACATCTAAAAATAGTGTATAATCCTTATGATTTTTTCCTTTGCTTTCAAGAGTTATAGCATCATCTTGGTCAATAGCCACAATGGCTCCAAGCAAAATAGCTGCATCAGATACTGTCCTTGCCATTGGACCTGCGGTATCTTGTGTTTTTGAAATTGGGATAATTCCCGATCGACTTACTAAACCAACAGTTGGCTTAATACCAACAATTCCATTAACCGAAGCGGGACAAACAATAGAGCCATCCGTTTCTGTTCCTATCGCTACCACGCAAAGATTAGCTGACACTGCAGCACCTGAGCCCGCACTAGAACCACAGGGGTTATGATCTAAAATAAAAGGATTTTTAGTTTGACCACCCCTACTACTCCATCCTGAACTGGATTGCGTAGAACGAAAATTAGCCCATTCACTCAAATTTGTTTTGCCGATAATAACAGCTCCTGCCTCTCTGAGTTTTCTAACTACAAAAGCATCTTTTGACGCAATATTACCAACCATTGCAAGAGATCCTGCTGTAGTTTGCATTTTATCAGCGGTGTCTATATTGTCTTTTATTAAAACTGGAATGCCATGTAAAGGACCTCTGCTTTTGCCTGCTTTGCTCTCCTTATCCATTGCAACAGCAATGGCAATGGCATCAGGATTAATTTCGATAACTGAATTCAATTGAGCACCATTTTTATCAACAGCTTCAATACGTTTTAAATACAATTGTACTAATTGCTCCGAAGTGTATTTTCCAGAAGCTAATTTCTCTCCCAGACTAGCAATAGTTTCTTCTTCCAGTTCAAAGTTAGTATCAATAACGTTAGCGGGTACCAAATCTTGGTCTTTTTTGGTACTTGATGTACAACCTGTAATTAAAAGTGAGGTAAGACCTGCAGACGCTAAAGTTGCAGTGGTTAAAAAAGATCTTCTTTTCATAAATAAAGTGGTTTGTTTTGGTAAAATAGCTTCCCACTAAAGTACTTTATATAAATGAATTTATCTACTATGTTACTAAATTATTATTAAGTCGCTACAAATAATGAACAAAGAGGATTTATCTAGAAATATAATTTATGGTAACAGGTAAGTTGAAACACACATTTGCATAAATCTTACTAATAAATCATCTTAAAAGGAAACATTTAAAACCATTTTACAATCCGTTCAATGCCATCATCCGCTTTTTTTAAATTTGTTAAAGCTAATTTCAAGTCTATGCCGTGGGTAACAATATTGTCATTGTTACGCAACCAATCTTCGGTTTTTTTCTTTCCTTTAGATTTAATAATAGCGGTAAGTGTAACGGCGACATTTTCCACACAGTTGACGACTAAAGCGATTTGTTCATCTGTTAAGATAGATTTATACCTCGTGTGAATTTCTTCTGATGATCGAATGTGCTCGTAGTCGTAAGCATCACCGCCTAATAGTTCCTTTCCTGTGTAAGCATCATAATAATGTGCCTGGCTCAATCCCTTAGATTTTCCACTTACTGCAGCCGTTACGTGCATGGCTGCTTTTACTCGGTCAAAAACTCGGTCAATTTCTACTCTGCTATACGGTCGATTTTGCTCTAACATAGATTTTAAATTTAGTATGGCTACTATTAAAAAACTGACAAAGTTGAAGTCAAATTGTAAAATAGGACGTGTCTGATTTTTTATTTCTTTAAATGATTAGTCAAACATATAACTAATAGAAAAAGCTTCTTTACGGAATACCGTAGAGAAGCTATTAAATTTAAAAAAGAACTATAATAACTGCATAAACAAGTTGTTGCTATTCAACAAAAAACACCGAAAATCTACTTTGCATTCCAATTCAAGATATACCATTACAAGATCAAAAAATCGCGTTTGCATTTCAGATAATGTTATGCGATTTTTATTTAGTTTTATGGTAAAATTGCCATATTGGCTATTTATAAAAAAAAGGATGTAACCTAGAAATGCTTAGAACTAATTTATACAAACAAGATGTCTATTTTAATAATTCAAAACCACTGAACATCAAGTCCAAAGTTTATTAGAAATTATGGAATTAAGAGAAATCATTATGTTAAGGTTGATGAAATTCAGCAATCGGGAAATCTCCTAAGAACTAGGTGTTCATCACAACACGATTAAAAATTACGTCCATTTATTAAAGGAAAGTAGTTTTGAATAACAGGAGTTGTTGGATTTGGATTATTGCTCGCTACATAATTTATTCCACTTTTGCGATACAATTGACATTAACCGATATAAGAAATCATCTAAAAACGGATCAATCCTAAAAGTTGGGGAGGAATTGAAGATTTCTTAACTTAGCTGCCAAAATAACAAGCTTTGGAAAATTACATAGATCTCTTAAAACTT
>NZ_FRDK01000012.1 GCF_900143245.1 Flavobacterium fryxellicola | reverse complement strand
CGCTTATAACGAATCTTAAAAATTCGATTATAAGCGTTTTTTTTGGTCTATAAAAATGACACAAATCAAAACAGACGATGTTTTTCAGTGCCCTCAATAGGAATGGAGCTTTTGTATTTATTTTTTAAATTATCTTATAATTAATTTCCTGGTCGCGGAGGCTTCCCTTTCATTAATCCTGATGATGTAAACACCAGAAGAAAGCGTAGAAACATTTAATTCTCTTGAGCTCAATACGGTTTGAAGTACTTTTTTACCTAAAACATCAAAGATAATTATTTCTTTATCGAGATCGTTTTTTGTGGTAACGTAGACTTTGCCATTATTCACTGGGTTTGGGTACAAGCTTAAACCTTCAATAGAAGCGGTTTCTTGTGTTCTTGGTTGTTGCTTATTTTCCTGAGCACTAATGCTAAGGGATAATAAAAAAACCAATAATGTAATTGTATAAAAGTAGTTTTTTGCCATCAGATTAGTTTGAATAGTAAATATACAAAATATATTTCAAAAAGCATACCAAAAAAAAACATCCTGATTGCTCAGGATGTTTAGTATTACATAATGTTTTAATTATAGTCCAACAGACCATCCTGTAGACCAAGAAGGAGCATTTACTCCATTTCCTGCTCCAGTTGCAGTACTTATTTCAGAGGCAAGAACTAAGGAGGCATCTGCGCTAACTCCGCTTGTAGCAGGCGCTACAGCTGTCTTTTTACCTTTAGTTTTAGTAGTGACATCTATAAAGTTTATTCCAGTAATTTTAAGACCAGTTCCGATTGCATTTAAACTTTCATCATGTTCTATATCAACACCTGTAGCCCAAGAGCTTAATACTACATTAGAAAAAATTCCTTTTGTTCCTCTTCTCAATTTTAAACCTTGATTTTCCGTGTATATTAATGATGAAGCAGTACTTCCAGGACCAACTAATGTAAGATTCGTAATTGTTGGGTTAGCAATGGGAGTATTAGCGAAACCTAATTCAAAATTATCTGCTTCAATTCCTCTGTTTCCTTTTCCAAATGCTATTTTTCCGTACCAGTTTGTGTTGGTACCAGACCAACCTTCAGTCCAGTCATACTGATCATCTTCATTACCGAAAGAAATTAAATTAGAAGTGTTAACTGTTCCTCCAAAAAATTCGAAACCATCATCTGCACCTTGGTAAGTCTCAACATACTCGAAAGTTGTTCCAGAACCTACTCCAAATAATGAAGCTCCGTTAAATTCTTTTTCACTGTTAAAAGCTGCACCAGCATATTCTATTCTCAAATATCTGATAGATCCAGAATTGTCATTGGCCACTGTACCACCATAAGCTAAATCTGCAACTTCAGATTGTGCAGTACTAGCTCCTCCACTTACGCGGTTGATAGGTGCTTTACCACATATTACTAAACCTCCCCAGTCTCCTGCTTTTTTAGTAGCCAGTCCGCTTGTCATTACAACTGGTTTATTTGCTGTACCATTTACATTTAGTTTTCCACCTTGAGCAACGGCGATATATGATGCTGTACCGCCAGTACCTTCAATTATTGTTCCTGCAGGAATAGTTAAAGTAGCACCACTATTGACTTGAATTTTTCCAGACAATTTGTAGGTCGTTCCAGCGACTAACACAACTTCTCCCTCAGTAATTGTCCCTTTAAAATCATTAGGCGTAACGACAAATGTTGACGAAGGACTATCAGATCCATTAGTATCGGATGTACAACTTGTTACTAAAGTTGCTGATACAGTTAAAATTCCTAAAATTTGTAAAATTGATTTTTTCATGATTGTACTATAATTTGTGTTTGTTTAGATTTGTCAAAGGTCAGGTAAGTTTGCTTTACGGAAGTTAAGGCACTGTGACTGTTTGTTTAAATTAACTCGAGGTTATTGTTAACTTAACGTTTCCATTGTTAAGAACGTTTTTTGTAAAAAAAAAGAGCAGTTGAAGCTGCTCTTTTATATTAAAATTGATAGTTTAAGTTGATGCTAAATAATAGCCCTTTTTTATAGGATAAGACATTTATATCTCCTGATCTGTTCTCTTGTACTCGATCTATAGTAGGATCTAGAAGATTTTTTACTACAAAGTCAATTCCTAAATTTTTATTCAATTTAGATTTAGCGATAAAATCTAGTGAACCAAATGATTTATCTACTAGATTCCCCTTGTCATTTGTACCAATAGCATAAACTCTATCTGAAAAGTAGGTGTAAGCTAAGGTGGTGTTTAGACTTCCTTCTTTATTGTTCCATTCGTTTAGCAACGAGATATCTGCGTTCAATAACAAATCAGATGCACCAGTAAATTTACTTTCAGTATCAGTAAAAACTACATTATAATCCGTTTCTCTTATTACTTTTTCAGTACTTAAATCTTGGTTACTATACAAATAAGAAGCGTTGATACCTGCTGATAATTTTTTAGCATTATTTTGATCAAAATCAAAAAGTAATTTTCTGTATTCAATCTCTCCACCAGCAACATAACCAAAATCCCCAGTATTAATAAATGAAATGTCATTTGTTGATGACGCAATTGTTACCTCATTCATTGGGTTAAGTATGTATTTACCAAATGCGGTTACTGATATTAATTCTTCGCTTTTTGGAAACATCTCCCATTTTAAGTCAAAATTATAATCATCAGATGCATATAAATTTGGATTTCCTACTTTAACCTCAGTAACATCCTCGTAAACAAACAATGCTCTTTCTTTAAATTGTGGTAGCGTATAGGTTTTACTAAACCCAAAACGTAAATTTTGTTTTTCGTTTAGTTCATATTTCATTGTTACACTTGGTAAAAAAGCAATTTTTTCTAATTCATTAAAGCCACCATCTGGATCTAATTGCGTATTCCAGTCTACTTTTTGAAAAATATACTCTCCTCTTAATCCTACTACGGTAGTTAACTTTTTAAATTTATATTCCGTATTCAAAAAAGCACCATTTATAAACTGATCACCGTTATAGGTTTGCGGATCTAATGCATTTGGAACTTGAGGTCCGCCACGGAAGGTTGCGATTTCAAAATTGCCATTGCTGAAATTTTGCTGGTTGTAAAATAAATCTAAATTATTTGGATCTACTAGTGTCCCACGGAATGCATTGGTTGCTCTAAAATTAAATTGTGACGCTTCAAAATTCCTGGTTTTAAATCTACCATTATAACCAAAAGTAAATTTACCATTGTACGTATCGTCTTCTGATTTATTAAATTTATAATCAAAAGAAATATTTGCAGCGGCTTCATCTTCTGTTAATTTTTGAAAATATCTGTGATTGTCAGGAAAAGAAATACTAGATAAAACATATCCACTAGGTTCTTTTCTAAAAATATTTTGAGTTCTGTCGGGCATGTCTCCTTTAATCATGTTGTAAGAAGCTCCCCAGTTTAATTTAGAACGTTCCGCTAATTTATGTTCTCCTAACAATTGATTGATGAACAAACTATTTTTTTCATACTTGTTACGACGAATTAAACCATTACCATCGTTTGCAATATCAATGATAAACCCGGCATATTCTTCTTTACTCTGAGATGAATTATTTATAAAAACGGAATTGAAGTTAATCTTGTTATCGTTATTTATTTTATAACCAATATTAGCCATACTCGTGAAGTTAGTATTGTAGCTAATTGAAGAATAATTCTCAAAATTTTTGTTAACTATACCATCGCCAGTTACATTTCCTTTAGCTGAACCATCAGATCTTGATGTAAAGTCACTACCAAAAGACACATCTGCAAAAACATTAAGTTTACTTTCTGCTCCTAAGTTGTATGATTTTCCTCCAGAAATAGCAATAGAACTTCCTAGTGGAGTTTTACTATCTAGTTGCAAAGACCCAAAATTATATTGCGTCAAAGGACTTGCTGGTACCGAAATCGCACTAAAACCAAAACTGCTAGGTCCTTTTTGTAATGAAAAGTTGTTTTCGCTGATTGCATTCGTATTTACTTTTGATCCAATGTCAACTTTAAGAAAACCTTTTCCTTTGTAATCTTTAGATACAATGTCTACATTTCCTCCGGCAAAATCACCGTATAATTTACTATTATATACTTTGTCAATAGAAACATATTCCAAGATGTCAGTGGAGAAAATTTCTAAATTGATATTCTTCTTTTCTGGATCATTAGATGGAATTGGTAAACCATTCATGGTGGTAGAGTTGTAGCGATCTCCTAGACCTCTGACAAATATATTTCCAGAACCTTCTTGTTTCGTTATTCCAGTAGTTTTAGTTACGGCTGTTGCTACATCGCTTACACCTTTACGAGAAAGCTCTTGGGCTCCAATAGTTTGTTTTATTTCGACCGCATTTTTTTGGTCTAATAATAAGGCAGTTTCTTTTTGCCTGTTTACGGTAGAGCGAACCACTACGTCTTCTAATTTATATCCGGCAGAACCCAGCGCTTTGCTTACTGTTATAGTTTCATTGGCAGTCACTGTCACAGGAATCTCTACTGATTCATAACCCACAAAACTAAGTTGTAAAGTATAGCTTCCCGGTAGCACTGTTAAAGTGTATTTACCATCAATATCAGTATTAGTTCCTATACTAGTTCCTTTAAGGAGAACGTTAGCAAAAGGTAAGGATTGATTATTAGCATCTTTGTCTGTTAACGTTCCAGTAATCGTTCCTTTATTCTGTGAAAAAGAAATAGCTGTTAGTAATAACGTGAAAAATAGTAACTTGAATTTCATTTGGTTTTAATTTTTTTGCAAAGTAACGCCTGAAATGTGAAACGTAAGTTATTGGCTTGTTATGGTTATGTTTTGTTTTGGGTATCAAAGTCACTCCAATATTAAATTACGGTTAACAGCTTTTCAATACCCCTTTTATGTTTACATTTACATTGCAAAATAAATTTTTGACGCTTTATGAAGAAAAAAAACACTAAGATTCTATTAGTTGACGATGAACCGGATATTTTAGAAATTGTAGGGTACAACCTTTCTCAGGAAGGATATCAGATCATTACAGCGGCAAATGGTAAAGAAGCTGTAGCCAAAGCCAAAAAGGAAATCCCAGACCTTATCATAATGGATGTCATGATGCCAGAAATGGATGGCATGGAGGCGTGTGAGAACATTCGTAAAATTCCTGAACTCAGTAATGTGCTCATCACTTTTTTAACGGCTAGAAGTGAAGATTATTCTCAAGTTGCTGGTTTTGATGCCGGTGCAGATGATTATATCACAAAACCAATCAAGCCTAAATTATTAGTTAGCAAAGTAAAAGCCTTGTTGCGCCGTTTGAAAGAAAAAGAACAAAATAGTGAAACACTGAATGTGGGTGGTATCGAAATTAATCGCGAAGAATACAAAATTGTAAAAGATAATATCGAAATCGCATTGCCTAGAAAAGAATTTGAACTGTTTTATCTGTTGGCTTCAAAACCCGGAAAAGTATTTAAACGAGATGAAATTCTGGATAAAGTTTGGGGCAACGAAGTTGTTGTTGGTGGAAGAACGATTGATGTCCACATCAGAAAATTACGCGAAAAAATTGGCGAAGAATTATTCAAAACAATAAAAGGAGTCGGATACAAGTTTGAAGTATAAATGACAATAAATTTTAAAAAAACATATCGCTTTGCCGTGAAGTCGGCGCTGTATATTACTCTTTTTTCTACAGGATTAGTTAGTTTTCTGACCTACTTATTTTTTACCTTTTCGTATCGGTTCAGCTCGATTTTCGCATTGGCTATAGCAACATTCTCTTTTGTAGTTATTCAATATCGGGTGGAACGTTTCATTTATAAAAAGGTGAAAAAAATATACGATGATGTCTCTTTATTAGAGTCAAGCACTTTTAGAAACCAACCCATAACAACCGACATGGCGACACTTACACGTGAAGTCAAAAAATTTGCTACCGATAAAAAACTGGAAATCGAAACCTTAAAAGGTAGGGAAGAATATAGAAGAGAGTTTCTTGGTAACGTTTCTCATGAACTCAAAACACCTCTTTTTATGGTTCAAGGCTATTTGTCTACTTTACTTGATGGAGCGATGAATGATAAAACAATTCGCAAAAAATACCTAGAACGCGCTGAAAAAGGGGTGGAAAGACTTATTTATATTGTACAGGATTTAGATATGATATCTAAACTCGAAATTGGAGAGCTTAATTTAGAGATCGCCGAGTTCGATATTGTTAAACTAGTTCAAAATGTTTTTGATTTGTTAGAAATGAAAGCTTCCAAAAAAGATATTCTACTCATGTTTGATATGAAATACAATAAGCCTGTGCTGGTGGTTGGAGATCAAGAAAAAATCCAACAAGCAGTCATGAATCTTATTGTAAATTCAATCAAATATGGAAAAGAAAAAGGCTCAACCGAGGTGAGTATCGAAGATTTAACGGAGCATAAAGTAATCATTAGAGTAACCGATAACGGTGAAGGAATAGAGAAAAAAAATATTCCAAGACTTTTTGAACGTTTTTACCGCGTTGATAAAAGTGGCGCGAGAACAGAAGGTGGCTCTGGATTGGGACTGTCCATCGTAAAGCACATTGTTGAGGCGCACGATGAGAAAATTTATATTGACAGCACCTTTGGCGTTGGGTCTGAATTTTCTTTTACGCTTGAAAAAGCAAAAGTCATCAAAAAATTAAACTAGCGTCACCCTTTTTATATTTTAAAAAACCGTTTCAGAGGAATCGGTTTTTTTTGTTTTAAAACAGTCAGTTATTTTTCAAAAACCTGAAATAAAGCAGGCCATTCAATAGTTGTATGCAATCGAGGCAATCCTTTATATTCTTGGATTTCTTGAATATCCTCCATTCTAAAATCATCTTGATTGGCATAAGGAACCAAACCTTCTTTCTTCAATTTTTTAGCTAGATATTCCTGCTCGTATTGCCCTGGAGTGGGAATGAAAAAAGCTTTTTTTCTCAGCTGGACAAGATCCATTATGGTGGTGTAACCAGAGCGGCATAACACCATTTCACTTTCGTTAAAAGCTTGTTCCAGTTCGCTTGAATTCATAAAGTTGTAGTAGGTTACATTTCCTTTTATAACCGTTTTTTGCTCCGATTCTATATTGCCTTCAATGAAAATCACTGTTCCTTTGAATTGAAGTATTTCTTTTTTTAGATGCTTTTCCAATATGCCCCTTTGAGGCTCCGGTCCAGAAAGAATAATCAATAAGTCATATTTTTTTGGCATAAGTTTTTTTTGCAGTCGGCTTAATGGGCCTATATATTTAATCGGGCAGTTTAAATGGTCAACATGGCCTAATTCTCCACTTAAATTTTGCGAACCTGCAAGATCTGGAACCCAGCATTCTGTGTATTTTTTTATAACATATTGATGCATCTTACTCGTTAACCATGTGGTATTTCCTGTCAGCACATTCAATTGGTGCGTTATGTAAACTGATGGCACTTTCTTGCTGAATACACCTAATCTATTGTCTGAAATAATGCCGTTAATACCATATTTATTAATCCAATTTTCAATTATTATTTTTTCTTTTCGAATGGCTTTAATTGTCTTCGAACCGTTTATAAATAACTTCCATTTAAAATTTTTACCTTTTTTAGCATATTCTATTTGATAAGAGGGAAGTTCTAACGCTTGTACGTTAGGAAATTCTTTTTTTAGTAATGCTAATGCAATGCCGTCGGACGCAATTATGGGCGTATAATTATTTTCTAACAGCGCCTTAATTATAGGAATACATCGGGTAGCGTGACCTAATCCCCAATTTAATGGTGCGATTAGTATGGTCTTTTGGTTTGTTTTTAAATCCATTTGCAATAGATAGGGTTGCTGTTTTTAATTTTAAAGTTAGACAATGAGTCCGTTTTACATATTGCTAAGGGATTATCAAACCATTAAGTTACACTACTAGAAGTAAGCTCTTAGTTGAACGTTTCCCGTATGAATGGCTTGGCTTGTTTCACTTTTTCGACCTTGGTAATTAAAATTTATATCTAAAAATTGTGTAATATTTTTTTGCAAAAGCAATCTCCAAGTCAAGTTTTGTCCCGTTTGTAATCCCTCCAGCATTTGAAATCCAACAGCAGAGAATTCATTTCCCTCAAATTTATTTTGGTAAAAAGAAACCTCCCCGTTCATTGTAAATTTTTTAGTTCCTGCATAAGAAAAAGCAGTACCAAAACGATTTTGTAATAATGTTTCTGAAACGCCTATTTGATTTTCTTTCCTTTGCAGTTCATAAAAAAGATCCCAACTGGTGCTTTTAGAAAACAAATAACTGATTTTTGGAGCCAATTGATACCCGTTGATATCGTAATTTTTCTCCGCGAAATTCTCAGATTGAATGGTGGTATGAATTGTTTTTGCAAAAAAACCAAAAAGCCAGCTTTTTTGATACAAATGATTGTACTGTAATTGATGCGAATTGTTTGTGGCTTCTTGCGAACCAATGGATAATAAGTTTTTAGTTTTGTTTTTAAAGTATGAATACGTTGTCGAGTGTTTTTGCTTCCCTCGATTGTAAAACAAACTGTTTCTTAAACTGGAGTTCAATCCCAACACGTTCTCCTCAGATCCACCAAAGGGATTTAATTCGAAATTAGCACCTTCATTTCTGTTTTTTCTGTCGATTATAAAGGCAGTTTGATTATAGAAATAAGAGAGTAATTTTTTGAATCCTTTTTCGTTTTGCCATTGATTTGGATTTAAGGTTAGGGATTGTGAGAACTTATTTTGATGTGTTTTTATGTAAATCCTATTGGGTAAGAAAACGCGAATGAATTTTGCCTGATCGATAAATGGCGCAATTTCAAACTCTTGTAATTCTTGAATTCCATTGCCGTTATAGTCGTTCCAAGTATAAACGCCTTGTCCCGCCGAAACTTCCAGATACGTAAATTCTTGTTGCGGAATACTTCCTGAATTCGTTTCATAGACCGTTGTGCTTTGTACTAATTGATTAAAAAAACGATCCGTGTACACTATTCTGGAGTTTAATGTAGGTTCTTTTTTTCGTGTTGCAGCTACAAAATCTAAAACTCTATAATTGGCATAAATGGATAAATCACTTTTACTGGTTTGAATCAATTTGGATTTTAGCAATAGCGTATGTGAGGAATTTACGCGCTGAATCAAACTCCCGAAACTTTGGGATTGCAAACTATCATTCACTCTTCTTAAATAGCCCATTTCAACAAAAACCTTGGTGCTATCGCCACGTCCAGCGTAAAGACCATATTCTGTAAATTTTTGGCTTAAGGCCGAAAATTGTTTCGTTGTTTTGTCTTTTTCCTGATTGTTCTCTAATCGCAAACTGGATCCAACCCAGTTTTTATCAAAGTGAAATCGCATTTGAGATTGGTTTCTTAAAAATTGGGATACGTAAAGGCTAGCGTCACTTTTGAGATAGCTTCCTTGATTTTGAAAGGTCCAATTTTTTACTAGAAATAATCCATTTAAAACGTGCCTGCTACCCGAAAAATTTTCAGAAAAATCTAGTTTTTCAAACTGATATACGAGCAGCCCTTTGTCTGTAGATTTTGGTTTTGGATTTAAATCTAATTGCAATCCGGTAACGAGTAAACTTTGATTTCCGATAGCGGTTGTTCCTAAGTTCCAATCCCTATCAAATTCGATGTTATAAATTCGTTCCACGGACCTAAATTCGTTCTGAATAAATTGATAATTAGCGAAAGCATCCATTTGCCATTTCTTAGAAAAAATGCGTTGCTTGGCATTTATTTTCGCTGCTAAGCCTTTGTTATTGGCATCGTCAATAGCCGAAAATAAATTTTTATCATTGTTGCTAATCCCAATTTCAAAGGCAACAGCTGTTTTTTCTGTAGGTTTGTATTTTCCTAAAAACGTTGCAACTTGTACTTTCGTAGGCGCAATCAGTTGGATTATTGGTTCATAATTTCCTTGAGGAATCCCGTTTATAGGAGCAATGAATTCATAAACCCGAGTTATTGTAGCTGCATTAGACAGGACGTAATTTCCATTTTGGGAGCCTACAAGAGTAAAGCGCACATTGAATAATTCCTGTTGAGCATCATTTGAATATTCGAAAATTTCAGTGGCATTGCTGATTGTTTTTCGATACAGCACTTTGTTCTCAGAATACGTGTCAACGTAGGCAGAAGGTGCTGTCATTAAATTGGGATCGTCTCCGGCACTGACTAATATTTGGGCTTGTTCAGGAGAAAGGTTTTGTTGTAATGGTTGGTTTTTTAAATCATTTTCTGAATACAGATAGCCTCCAAAACTCCATGATTTGTTTTCATGGGTAGCCCCAGCATAAGTCACAAACCGAGTGTAATTGCGATCGGAGTACTGGTATTCTATCGCGATGCGCATTTCTGAAGTAATAGTAAAAAGCGGTGTGAATACAATTTCGCCGGCATTGTAATCGATGGTGTAGTCATTGTTTTCGCCTCTTTTTAATAAAATTCCATTGACATAAACCCGTTCTGAACCGGAAACGACTAAAACATACAGTTCGCCATTTTGTCCTTTTAGTTTGTAAGGGCCTTGATTGCCTTCCTGTCCTATAATATTACTTTTGGCATATTGTCCGCGAACTAATGCTGCTGATGCAAATACATTCGTTTTATTTGCTGCGGTTCCAAAGTTGAAGTTTGTGGCTAAGCCTTGGACTTTTTTATTGAAATTTAGGAATTGCGTTTTATTGTTTTCTAGAAAAATATCACCAGCACGTATATTCCATTCATCGCTGAATAATTCCATAAAAATGTTGTCAAATTGATCTAATTTTTGAGAGTAGCCACCGTCTTGCAGCGGAATATTACTGTCTTGGATCGAGGCTCTCAAACTCACTTTTTCTGAAATTTTTCCTGTGATTTGTAAATCCAGATTGGAGTTCAAAACGGCATTTTGATTGTTTCCTATAGTCACACCTCGTGTAATACTCCCCGAAGTATTCAGTCCGTCAAAAGGAATGTTTTTTTTCGCATTTTTGTTGTCTATAGCATATAAATCCCCTAATCCAGCTTCATTACTCACCACTTTGCTGGTTTCGTAAATCCGGTATTCTTTAGTCAATAGTTCGGGAAATTTTAAATACTGTAAAGTGAGGGAATCCGAATTGAAAGTGTTATTTTCCTTTAGAATTAAAGTTCCTTTAGCAAAATTTACTATGAATAAAGTACTGTCAATGGGTTTGCCATTGGCGTCAAGCAATTTGAAAAAACTAGAATTAATACTTTCATTTTCAATGTGAATGGTGTCGCGTATAGGAAAGATTTTTTTGGTTTTGTACAACGAATTGGTTTGCTGTGCGTGAAGCCCAGAAAAACAACTGATTAGAATCCAAAAAAGCAATTTTTTCAACATAAATACTATAACTCGAAAGGATCAAAAGTAGTATTTATAATTTGATAATCAGAATATGTATTTCTCAGAAAATTTGGATTTAAATAAAGACAGAAAATCCCTATTTGGGCTCTTTTTTAGACTTTGAAAAAAATAAAAACGGGCAACAAAATAAAATTTTGATGCCCGTTTTTAAAAATGGTACCGCATGTTTAAACTTCTTTGGTCACGATTTGCATGGTTTCCCGACTGACTTGCTTCAACAAAACTACCTTTTCTTTTTCAACCGTTTGTGCTGCGGAATCATTGAAATGCCTAATCGTGTATAACGTCACATTTTCATTATATTCTACTTTGAATTTTTTAGATAAAATGGCCTTTAGTGCTTTGAAATTGTCAAATTTATCCTCTACACAGACAGAGAAACTAATAGCCGAATTCTGGATTAAGTTTACCTTAAGTTTAAATTGGTGAAACAAAGCAAAAATTTCGCTGATGTTTTCTTCCATGATAAAAGAGAAATCTATAGAAGATAGCGAAATCAAAAGTTGATTTCTTTTGACAATAAAACAAGGTAAATACGGTTCTAAAGCAACGCCTTTAGATACACTAGTTCCTTTTAGTAAAGGATTTATAAAGGACTTAACATACAAAGGAATTTCCTTTTTTTGTAGCGGTTGCAATGTCTTTGGGTGAATAACGGTTGCGCCATAGAACGCTAATTCAATGGCTTCACGATACGAAATTTGATTTAATAGACTTGTGTTCTCAAAGTATCTTGGATCGGCGTTCATTACTCCAGGTACATCTTTCCAGATGGTTACGCTTTCCGCGTTCAAGCAATAAGCAAAAATTGCCGCAGTATAATCAGAACCTTCTCGTCCTAAAGTGGTTGTGAAATTATTCTCATCGGAACCCAAGAACCCTTGTGTAATATTCAGTATTTTACGTTTTACGTTTTTGGCAATATTCTTTTGCGTCAATTCCCAATCTACTTCGGCATCTCTGTAATTGGCATCCGTTTTTATAAAATTACGAACATCCAGCCATTGAGTTTTAATGCCCATGAAATTCATAAACTGGCTTAGGATAGTAGTCGAAATTAACTCGCCATAACTAACAATTTGATCGTAAACAAAATTATAATTTGGAGATTTATTATGGGCCAAGAAATATTCCAAATCAGCAAATTGAGCATTTACAGCTGCAAAAACTTCATTTTTTTCGTCTTCAAATAAATCCAACAAAATTTGATTGTGGTATTTTTTTACTTCCTGAACCGATGAATTTAATTCATCCGATTTACCGAAATAATTTTTAATAACCAGTTCCAATGCATTTGTCGTTTTTCCCATAGCAGAAACCACGAGCAAGACATCTTCATAACCCACTTTTTGAAGAACGTCGTATACGTTTTTAATTCCTTCGGCATCTTTTACAGAAGCGCCACCAAATTTGAATACTCTCATACTAATAAAAATTCCTTTATTTAGAAATCTAAAACCTAACTTTCAAGTGGAATTAGAAATTTATTTTCTTATTTTATTTTTAACAAAATCATTGATTCCTGCTTCATCCATTTGTACCACGTACCAATCACGAAGAACCTTAGCTCCAGATTTCTCATAAAATTCAATCGCTGGAGTATTCCAGTCTAGAACGTTCCATTCTACTCGTCGAACCTGATCCTTCTTACCTTGTTTTATAATTTCAGAATACAAAGCATAGCCTAATCCCGTGCCGCGCATTGTCTCTTTAACTACTAAATCCTCTAAGTGGATTGTTTTTCCTTTCCAAGTGGAAAAGCGGTAATAATACAAAGCAATGCCTACTATTTGCTTTGCTTCTTGATTATCCTTCGATTCATTTTCAACTTCTGCTACAAAAACATGAAAAAGAGGAACAGGGCCAAAACCATCGCGAATTAAATCGTCCACAGTTACAAGAACGGCATCTGGTTCTTTTTCAAATGCGGCTAATTCTTGGATCAGACCTAAAACCGCCGCCATATCGTTGGGAGTACCTTTTCTAATATTCATGTGTGGTATGTATTTGTAATGTTAAGAAATTCGCAGTTTTCAGCATGGTTTGTGGTCAACTTTATAAAGGTTGATTTCATAATATTTTATTTTATTGATTCGAAAATGCAATAAAACTACACTGATACATATTAAATTTATGTTTTATTCAGCAAATATACAATAGTGATAAACTAAGTTCATATTATTCAAATCATTTTCACAAAAAAAACGATCTTTGTGACTTCAAATTAACTACATCGATTTCGTAATGGAAGAACGCAACAAAACACTAGGAGAATTTATAATTGAAAATCAAAATGCTTTTCAGTATTCGTCAGGCGAATTATCCCGAATCATTAACTCCATCCGTTTGGCTGCCAAAGTGGTCAACTACAAAGTAAATAAAGCGGGTCTGGTAGATATTGTTGGAGCGGCTGGAGAACAAAATATTCAAGGCGAAGATCAGCAAAAACTGGATGTTTACGCTAACGAAGTTTTTATACAAACTTTAATCAACCGGGAAATAGTATGTGGCATTGCTTCTGAAGAAAATGATGATTTTATTACTGTCGAAGGAAGTGATAACAGTCATAATAACAAATACGTAGTGTTGATGGATCCACTTGATGGTTCATCTAATATTGATGTAAATGTTTCCGTTGGAACAATATTTTCAGTGTATAGGAGAATCACTCCAATAGGTACTCCAGTTACAATGGAAGATTTTTTGCAACCTGGAATCAATCAGGTAGCTGCAGGATATGTGATTTACGGAACTTCGACGATGTTAGTTTATACAACAGGACATGGAGTCAATGGATTTACGCTGAATCCAGCTATCGGAACCTTTTATTTGTCGCATCCAAAAATGCATTTCCCAACAGACGGACACATTTATTCGATCAACGAGGGAAACTATGTTCATTTTCCACAGGGCGTTAAAGATTATATCAAATATTGCCAACTGGAAGAAGGCGACAGACCTTACACTTCTCGATACATTGGCAGTTTAGTTTCTGATTTTCATCGAAATATGATCAAAGGCGGTATTTATTTATATCCAACAAGTTCTAAAGCACCCAAAGGGAAATTAAGATTATTATATGAATGTAATCCGCTAGCCTTTATCGTGGAGCAAGCAGGAGGAAAAGCGTCAGATGGATTTGAAAGAATAATGGAAATTGAGCCAACAGAACTGCATCAACGGGTGCCTTTTTTCTGTGGAAGCTATAATATGGTCGAAAAAGCGGAGGAATTTATGCATAAAGCAAAACTAAGCAAATACTAAAAAGCAAAAAGCTTCCGCCATGGCGGAAGCTTTTTTTTATCACTTTTACTATTTATTCATGCTTCGCATTTCAAAAATAAAAGTATCTAAATCTACTTCTTTATCTACTAATTTAAGAGCTTTATCTACAATGTATTGTATGTTGTCAGCATTAAACCCTATACCTACACCAATTTTTCTGAGGAGTAACTCCTGTTTGTCTCCTAGATGATGATCTACATGAACGATTCGTGCTAAATCATACAAACGCTCTATTCTTTGCTCGTGTAAATAAGGAGGATTGATTGGATATTTCAAAGGATTTTCTAGGATCTCCTCATATTCTGCTGGAGAAATTTCTAATCGAACTGCCAGTTTGTCTAAAAATGCTTTTTCCTCTGGAGAAAACTTCTCGTCAGTAAGTGCTACACGGACAATTGATGAAAAATGGCCTCTATTTCTTTGCTTAAATTCGCTATCAAATAAATCTGAAAATGACATAATTATTGGTTTTATATCCTGCAAAGATAAATCTATTTTTAAATTATTGATTTTAATTTTTTTATATTTTTTCTTTTACTATGTTCTCTTTAGAATTCTATTTATTTAAATATTCAAAGGATACTTTTTCAAAATTAATCGTAAGTTTACAACCCCTTTATCAACCTAATATTTTACCGATGTCAGAATTTTGGATTTACTTTCAAATAGGATTAAAACACGTTTTAGATATTCATGCTTACGACCATGTTTTATTTTTAATCGCACTTGCAGTGCCTTTCTCTTTCAAGGATTGGAAACGCGTCGTCCTTTTGGTAACCCTTTTTACTGTTGGGCATACAATGGCGTTGTTGCTCTCTGTTTTTGGTATAATTGCTATAAAAGTAAATGTTGTCGAGTTGCTAATTCCAATAACAATATTAATAACAGCGCTATTTAATCTTTTTACTGCAGGAAAAACCAACCAAAAAGAAAGTATCAATTTGGTGTTTTTTATCACGCTTTTCTTTGGTATAATTCATGGTTTGGGGTTTTCAAACTACTTTAAATCAATTCTAGGAGGCAGCGCGACCTCTAAAGTTTTGCCTTTAGGTGAATTTGCTTTAGGGATTGAGGCGGCTCAAATTGTAGTCGTTTTTGTCGTTTTAATACTGTCGTATATCGTTCAAACCGTTTTTCGATTTTCGAAACGCGATTGGACTCTCGTCATGTCAGCGTTTATAATAGGAATAGTGATACCAATGATTGTGGAAAGTGAAATCTGGAAGAGATAGAAATGAACGAAAAAAAATTAAATAAATACGATAAAGCCTACCTCAGAATAGCTAAGGAATGGAGTCTTCTATCTTATTGTAAACGCAAACAAGTTGGCGCAATTATTGTGCGTGATCGTATGATTATTTCTGATGGTTATAACGGAACCCCTACTGGTTTTGAAAATTGTTGTGAGGATCAAGAAGGATTAACCCGTTGGGATGTTTTACACGCCGAGGCAAATGCAATATTAAAAGTAGCCCGTTCTACACAATCCTGTGAAGGAGCTACCTTATATATTACGCTTTCACCTTGCAAGGAATGTAGTAAATTGATTCACCAATCCGGAATAAGAAGAGTAGTCTATCATAACGGATATCGGGATGATTCTGGAATTCAGTTCTTGATAAAAGCTGGAGTTGAGGTAGAGCACATTCCAGTATTAGAAGAATAAAGAGAAAGTAAGTTCTATAAAGAGAGACATGGCTGTCTTTCATTAAAAATTAATTGGATCTTCAAATGAAATTTAAAGCTACATATTTACCCATTATTATTTTCTCGACATTTGCCTTAGGCATTGTATTAGGTGGAGTATTGAATTTTCCTGATACAGCGGATTACCTAGTCAAAAATAATTCGAAAAGCAAGCTCAATAAACTCATTGATTTCATTGACAACGAATATGTTGATGATGTCAATACAGATTCTATTGTAAATCTTACTGTTGATATTATTCTGGCAAAACTTGATCCGCATTCCGTTTACATACCACCTAGTGAACAACTGGAGGTGGCGGAGAGTATGAAAGGGAATTTTGTGGGTATTGGCGTGAATTTTTACATGTACAAAGATTCTGTTGCAGTGATAAAACCAGTTGCTGACGGACCTTCGGCAAAAGCAGGAATAAAATCCGGAGATCGAATTTTGTATGCGGATAAAACTAAATTATTTGGTCGAAAATTACCTACTGACAGCTTGTATGCTAAGTTGAAGGGATCAGTAGGTTCTGACATTGAGCTTACTATTTACAGGAAATCAGAGCGAAAAAAATTAAAACTAAGAATTAAAAGAGATGTAATTCCTATAAAGAGCGTTGACGTGGCTTTACTTTTAAATAAAACTACAGGATATATAAAGATTAATAGATTTGCCGAAACTACGTATCAAGAGTTTATGATAGGTTTAGGAAAACTCAAAGGACAAGGGGCAAAAACACTAGTTATTGATGTTCGGGATAATGGTGGAGGCTACATGGAAGAAGCCATAGCAATCGCTGATGAATTATTACCAAACCAACAACTGATTGTTTTTACAAAAAGCAAAAATGGGACTATTGACAAAACATTCGCAACTGGGAAAGGGAATTTTGAGAAAGGGAATGTCTTTGTTCTAATCAACGAAAATAGTGCATCAGCCAGTGAAATTCTAGCAGGTGCGATTCAGGATAATGACAGGGGAACTATTGTGGGACGCCGTTCATTTGGAAAAGGACTGGTACAGCGAGAAATGGATTTTGCTGATGGTTCCGCAGTCCGCTTAACCATTGCAAGATATTACACGCCAACAGGTCGCTCAATTCAAAAACCATATTCTAAGGGAAATGAAGCTTATTTTAAAGAATCAGAAGCGCGTTTTGAAAATGGAGAATTATTTGAAAAAGACAGTATAAAAGTCTCGGATACCATAAAATTTAAGACAAAAAAAGGTAAACTAGTGTATGGTGGAGGCGGCATTGTGCCCGATGTTTTTGTGCCTCTTGAAGTAGAACATGGAAATGAAAGTACGGCCTATTTACTGCAATCTGGAATCGTAGGTAATTTTGTATTCGAACAATTGGACAAAAATAGAGGTGCTTTTACAGGCTTATCTTTTGATCAGTTTCAAGCTAAAATGAAGGGGACTGATTTGTATTTCAACGCGTTTCAGAAGTTTATTTTTGGTAATGGATTAGATTTGAATTTTGGAAAGAGCAAATCGGTGGTTAAACGTTACCTGACTGCGGAGTTTGCTCGCCAACTGTTTGGTGAAAGCAATTACTACCAGATTGTGTTGGCGGAAGATGCCATGATTAAAGCTGTGTTGAAATAAAACATCTTCTAGAAAAAGAAATACATAAGGTTTTCATTTTTTAGTGCAAAAATGCGTTTTGACGTAAGTTGCATCGAATAATGGAGTTTGTTAAGGAAAGGGGTTCGCCACTGCGTTTTATTTTTATTTCGAAAAAAAAGAGGAAGGATTACGGGTGTTTTAAGAAAAACAGACGGCAAAAAGCAAAAGTTGTAAGTCTTTTTACTTAATCAAAAGTTTAATCTTAAAATACAAATTAAAATCAGTTATCTAATACTATCATGAGCGTGTGTTTGCACACCGTCATTCCACAACGTGAGAATGTCTGTTGCGACTGCTGCGCCACTTCCTGCAGCTATAGATAGTTGGCTTCTCCAGCCTGCTAAAGTGCCAGTTACATAAATTCCTTCAGCGACTTTGTGATCTTTATTTTTTAACTGTACTCTCTGTTTTTCCGGAAGAGATTTTTGGTGAGGTTCAACATACTGCAATACACCTTTTATGGAAAAAGTATTTGCGGCACCGACTCCAATTACGATCCTCCTGGTTTTATAACTTGTTTTATTTGTGGTAATGGTAAATTCTGGAAATTCGCCTTCAATAGCAAGGACTTTTTCATTAGGAATTTGTATCACGTGCGGATAGGAGTCTGAGAGCTGTTTAGTACTTTCTTTAAGTAAGTCAGATCCCAATGTTCCAGCAGGAATTCCATACGCATTGTTAAATAAAGCCTCTTGAAGAGAAGCTGTTTTTTGATGGGTAAAAATGCCGATTTTTTTATTAGCTACAAAAGGTTTGTTTTTTGCGGAACCCAAAACGAGGGCGCATGACATGCCTGAAACGCCACCTCCGATAATTAAAACATCAAACACAATGATTACTTTTCATTGGTTTTTTCTTCGATTCTTTTGGATATTCTAAAGATCAGCAGAATCATTACAGCGCAAAAAGAAGCTGCGATTCCAATAAAAGCAACAGCACTCTCTCCTTGGAATGGATTTCTAAAATCCAGCAAAGTAACATTAAATAGGATTAGAGCAATTGCTAAAAACACCAATATGTTAGTGAAAATTTTCATAATACGTTATTGTTTTTGTTTTGAAAGGAACAGATTGTTGGGTTCTTGATACTGAAATGAAATTCCCTAAAAATCTATCTGTTTTTAAAGTGTCACATTATGGGGTAAATTTAGGAAAATATATTTTAGACAAACAAACCTTTAACATTCGCAGCGAATAATTTAACAGCAATAGCCAGAAGTACTACACCAAAAGTCTTTCTTATGACTCCAAGTCCGTTTTCTCCCAGCATTTTTTCGATTTTTGAGGATGATTTTAAAACAATGTAAACCAAAATTATATTCAAGATTATGGCAATCACAATATTAATAGTGTAATATTGAGAGCGCAAGGAAAGTAAAGTAGTCATGGTTCCAGCTCCTGCAATCAGTGGAAATGCCAATGGAACGATAGAGGCCGAGCTTGCTTCTTCATCACGATAAATCCGAATTCCTAAAATCATTTCTAACGCCAGAAAAAACAACACAAATGAACCCGCAACTGCAAAAGAGTTTACATCGATTCCAATTAATTTTAGAAGTTCCTCTCCGGCAAAAAGAAAAACAATCATGATGACAGCAGCAACAATAGCGGCTTTTTCAGATTCAATATGTCCGTGTTTTGCCCTTAAATCAACAATAATTGGGATTGATCCTACGATATCAATTACTGCAAAAAGCACCATTCCGACGGTTATTATTTCTCTAATATCTAATTCCATAATTTGTGTTTCTTTCAAATGCAAAAGTATTGAATTTTGGTTGGTTAAAGGCTAGGTGAAATTTATATTTACAGACGTGGTATTTCTGCTGTAAAAAAAAGCCTTCTTTTTCTTATTCTATTTTTCTATTAAAAACGTAACTATCTGAAAATCAAATTGTAAATTTGTATTTATTCTTAAAGATAGTATTATGAAAAAGATAGTTTGGGTTTTTAGTAGTGTATTTTTATTGCTTTTTTGCGATGGAGTAGAAGCGCAAATTTTAAAAAAATTGCAAAAAAAAGTGGAAGACAAACTGGGACAGAAAGCGGTGGATAAAGTACAAGAAGAAACAGAAAAATCGTTAGACATTATTTTGAATGCTGACGCCATGGCGATGGCTTATGGTAAAAGTAAAGTGGATGCCGCATTAATTCCAAATTCCTATGCATTTAGTTGGCAGTATTCTTTGGAAATTCAAAGTGAAAATAGAAAAGCGATGATTGTAGATTATTTTTTGGAGCCTGATGCGGAATATTTTGGTTTTAAAATGAGAGATGCTGCAGAGATGGTAATGCTTATTGACAATAAAAACAAGTTGATGATTACCACGTTTGAGCAAGAAAAGCAAAAGGTAGCTATGGCAACTAAAACGCCTGATTATTCTGGAACGACAGAAAAAGGGAATGAAAAGGAGAACGAATCGTTTTCATATAAAACACTTCCCAATAAAGTAATTATGGGTTATAATTGTAAAGGAATTCAAGCTATGAGCAAAGATTTTACCATGGTTTTTTACTACACCAATGAAGCTCGAGTGAGTTTTTCGGATTTGTTTAGCGCACAGCAAAAGCAAAAAAATCCTGCTGTTTTGAAAGATTATTTCAAGCCAGAAGATAAACCTTTACTGATGACTATGAGCATGAAAGATTTAAAAAACAAAGGTCAAATCACTACGATGACATGCATTAGTTTAGATAAAAAAGCCAGTTCATTTGTTAAATCGGATTATACATTCCTGTAATTTGCTTTGTAATTTGTCTGGTTTGGTTTGCGAATTTATGATTTGCTGAAGTGCTTTTTTGAATTTCTTTGAATACCTTTGCCAAATGTTTCAACTAGGAAAAACCATCGTCTCAGAAGACTTACTCGAAAAAGATTTTGTTTGTAATTTAACCGCTTGTAAAGGTGCTTGCTGTGTAGACGGCGACGCTGGAGCGCCTTTAAGTCTGGAGGAAACTCAAATCCTCGAATCTATATATCCAAAGATTAAACCGTTTCTACGCAAACAAGGAATTGCTGCTATTGAAGCGCAGGGCACTTGGGTAAAGGGCACCGATGGAGAGCTTGAAACGCCTTTAATTGATAACAAAGATTGCGCCTATGTGATTTTTGACGGTAAAACCGCATTGTGTGGTATTGAGCAAGCATACAATCAAGGAATTATTGATTGGAAAAAACCAGTTTCTTGTCATTTGTATCCAATTCGTGTAAAAGATTTTACGGAGTTTGCTGCCGTTAATTATGACAAATGGGATATTTGCGATCCAGCGTGCTCTTTAGGTCAAGAACTCGAAGTGCCGGTGTATAAATTTGTCAAAGAAGCCTTAGTTAGAAGGTTCGGTGAAGACTGGTATGCTGAGCTTGAAAAGGTAGCTGCAGACATGAAAAAATAGTTTTCAAAAAAAACCTTTTTCTGTAATATTACATTTTAAAAATCCTATATTTTACGGTACGTCCTTGTTGTTTTAATTTTTTAAATCACTCATTTATAGCGCTTTAAAATTCGTATGAAAAGTATCAGGATTTCTCTATTTGTTAAAAACTAAACCGGATTGTGAATAAGTTTGGCTTTTAATTTCGGCAATATTTCACAATCTTTGTAACTCACGAAATGATTAAAATTTCGTTAAAATTTCAAAAAATAAACTATCATATTATGACGCAAGTTGAACCAATTTTACAAGAAAATAAAAACCGTTTCGTAATTTTTCCAATTAAACATCATGATATATGGGAATGGTATAAGAAGATGGAAGCCAGTTTTTGGACTGCTGAAGAAATAGATTTGTCTCAAGATTTGAATGATTGGAATAACAAGCTTTCTGATGAAGAGCGTTATTTTGTGAAGCACATTCTTGCGTTTTTCGCTGCATCTGATGGAATCGTAAATGAAAATTTAGCGGAGAATTTCGTAAACGAAGTACAGTATGCCGAAGCAAAATTCTTTTATGGTTTCCAAATCATGATGGAAAATATTCATAGTGAAACGTACTCGTTATTAATTGATACTTACGTAAAAGATGAAGCTGAAAAAGATGAATTGTTTAATGCTTTAGAAGTTTTTCCGGCGATTAAGAAAAAAGCGGATTGGGCTTTGAAATGGATTGAATCGGATTCGTTTGCCGAAAGATTGATTGCATTTGCTGCGGTAGAAGGAATTTTCTTTTCAGGGGCATTTTGTTCTATTTATTGGTTGAAAAAACGGGGCTTAATGCCAGGATTGACATTTTCTAACGAATTGATTTCTCGTGATGAAGGCGTTCACTGTGATTTTGCCGTGCATTTACACAACCATCACTTGGTGAATAAAGTACCGAAAGAAAGGATTAGAAGTATTATTGTAGATGCTTTGAATATCGAAAGAGAATTTATTACAGAATCACTTCCAGTGAGTTTGATTGGGATGAACGCGGTATTAATGACACAGTATTTAGAGTTTGTAGCGGATAGATTATTAGTGGAATTGGGTTGCGACAGAGAATACAACACTACAAACCCTTTTGATTTTATGGATATGATTTCGCTTCAAGGGAAAACAAACTTCTTTGAAAAGAAAGTAGCTGAATATCAAAAAGCGGGGGTGATGAATACAGATATCGAGGCTCAAAAAATAACTTTTGACGCTGATTTTTAATTAGTTTATCTGTAGTAAATTTTTTTTAGCCCCGATGGAAGGGAAAATCCTTTTTATTTTTTAGTCCCAGCGTAGCAGGACTAAAAAATAAAAAGATTGGAATGACAGCGGGACTAGCTCCTAAAAAAGAAATTGAACTTTTACCTCAAATCAGCACTAAAAAATGAGTAAACAATGCAATAAATGAGATTGCTTTGTTCCTCGTAATGAATAACAAATAACAAATAACGAAGAACAGCGAAGGGATTTTCTGTTTTTAAAAACAAATAAAAGTATGTACGTAATAAAAAGAGACGGTCACAAAGAGCCTGTAATGTTTGACAAAATCACGGATAGAATTAAAAAGCTATGCTATGGTTTGAATGATTTAGTAGATGCTGTGAAAGTAGCAATGCGCGTAATTGAAGGGCTTTATGATGGAGTTTCTACGTCAGAATTAGATAATTTAGCAGCCGAAACAGCGGCATCCATGACGATTGCGCATCCGGATTATGCACAATTGGCAGCGAGAATTGCGATTTCGAATTTGCATTCCAATACTAAAAAATCATTCTCGGAAACGATGACTGATATGTTCAACTATGTAAATCCAAGAAACGGACAATATGCTCCGTTGCTTTCTGATGAAGTGCATAAAGTGATTATGGAAAATGCGGAGTTTTTAGATTCCCATGTAATATACAATAGAGATTTCAACTACGATTATTTTGGTTTTAAAACACTAGAGCGTTCGTATTTGCTAAAAATAAACGGTAAAATTGTGGAGCGTCCACAACACATGTTGATGCGTGTTTCAGTTGGAATTCACTTAGACGATCTGAAGTCAGTGATTGAAACGTACGACTTGATGTCGAAAAAATTCTTTACACACGCTACTCCAACATTGTTTAACGCAGGTACGCCAAAACCGCAAATGTCTTCTTGTTTCCTTTTGGCGATGCAGGACGATAGTATTGATGGGATTTACGATACGTTGAAACAAACCGCAAAAATTTCGCAATCTGCAGGTGGAATTGGGCTTTCTATTCACAATGTTCGTGCAACAGGAAGTTACATTCGTGGTACCAACGGAACTTCAAACGGAATTGTTCCTATGTTGAGAGTATTCAACGATACAGCACGATATGTGGATCAAGGTGGTGGAAAGCGCAAAGGAAGTTTTGCGATTTACATCGAAACGTGGCATGCTGATATTTTTGAATTCCTAGACTTAAAAAAGAATACAGGAAAAGAAGAGATGCGCGCCAGAGATTTATTCTTTGCGATGTGGACTTCGGATTTATTCATGAAAAGAGTACAGGAAGACAGTTATTGGACCTTAATGTGTCCTAATGAATGTCCCGGATTGTATGATGTTTATGGTGAAGAATTTGAAGCGATGTATATTGATTACGAGAAACGTGGAAAAGGTAGAAAAACCATCAAAGCGCATGAATTGTGGGAGAAAATTCTAGAATCGCAAATTGAAACTGGAACACCTTATATGTTGTACAAAGATGCAGCAAACAGAAAATCAAATCAGAAAAATCTGGGAACCATTCGTTCATCGAATTTGTGTACGGAGATTATGGAGTTTACTTCTAAGGACGAAATTGCAGTTTGTAACTTGGCTTCACTTTCCTTGCCCATGTTTGTAGAAGACAAGAAATTCAACCACGAATTGTTGTACACCGTTACAAAACGTGTGACCAGAAACTTAAATAAAGTTATTGATAGAAATTATTATCCGGTAAAAGAAGGGGAAAATTCTAATAAACGACACAGACCAATAGGTCTAGGAGTACAAGGATTAGCAGATGCCTTTATTATGTTGCGTTTGCCATTTACTAGTGATGAAGCTAAAAAACTGAACCAGGAAATTTTCGAAACGCTTTATTTTGCTGCCGTAACCGCTTCTATGGAAATGGCTAAAGAAGAAGGTTCTTACTCTAGTTTTCAAGGATCGCCAATGTCTCAAGGGGAATTCCAATACAATATGTGGGGAATGAAAGATGAGGAATTGTCAGGTCGTTGGGATTGGGCTTCGTTGAGAAAAGAAGTAATGGAACATGGCGTTCGTAACTCATTGTTAGTAGCTCCAATGCCAACTGCTTCAACATCTCAAATTTTGGGTAACAACGAAGCATTCGAACCATATACTTCTAACATCTATACTAGAAGAGTACTTTCGGGAGAATTTATTGTCGTAAACAAGCATTTATTGCACGATTTAGTAGAACGTGGTTTGTGGAACGAAACTTTGAAACAAGAATTGATGCGAAATAACGGTTCTGTTCAGGACTTAAATATTCCTCAAGACTTGAAAGAATTATATAAAACCGTTTGGGAAATGTCGATGAAAGACATTATCGATATGTCACGTCAAAGGGGTTATTTTGTAGATCAATCACAATCATTGAACTTATTCATGCAGAATGCCAATTATTCTAAATTGACATCAATGCATTTCTACGCTTGGCAATCTGGATTGAAAACAGGAATGTATTATTTAAGAACAAAAGCTGCGGTGGATGCCATTAAATTTACATTAAACAACGATAAAAAAGCAGAGCCTATTGAGATCAAAGAGCAATCAATAGCTGTTCCTGCAGTAGCAGAAGCAGTAGAAATGACTTCTGATGAATACAAAGCCATGATTGAATTGTCTAAAAACGCCGGTCCAGACGAATGCGAAATGTGTGGGTCTTAAATAAAATAAAAAAGGCTTCAATTCGAGTTGAAGCCTTTTTTTAATCAATTATAGATAATAGAATTGAAGTTCTATTCTATAACCAAAAATGTATTGATTTTTAACACATCAAATATAAAATATTTTGGTAAAAAAAGGACTTCTTTATTGTTAAATTTTAATTTTTCAAATATGAGTCCAAAACAGGATGATAGTTGTGAGTATATTTTTAGAAAATGTATTACAACCAGAAATGGAAGAAGAATTTGTAAAACTGACGGAAGTTGTTTTAAAATTCGAATCAAAAAAAATATTTAATTTTAATGCAGCTATCACATTTGGTAGCTGTTTTTTTTTGAAGCTATTTCCTGCTATTCGTTGCAATCTTTTATTTTTTTAAGAAAAAAAATAAAAGGATTTCCACTGCTATCAGGGCTAGGGAATTAGGTTTAAAAGAAGATTTATTATTAATTGAAATTTTAATTCTCCGCTTGCGCCAGCGTCCCGCTTGTGCCCAAAAATACACACGACTCGCAGGTCAATAAAAACTCAAAATAACTTTTTTATCTATAAAAGTACCCCAAAACAACTATCCGTGTGAGGATTTCATAAATCTATCTTATAATAATGTAAATACAAAAGGCTCCGTAAACGATATATTTGTAGTAGCAAAGGACATTATTATGAGAGCAGTTACCCATACTAATAAATGGAGTGCTACTATTTTTCGTTTACGTTCTTCTACCTGTACCAATGATTTAGTTGTGAATTCTAAACGATCAAGTGTTATTAAGGATTTTTTATTTGCATTTTGCATTGAATTCAACCGACTATTTATGGCTGATAGTCTTTTGATGAATGAAGTACAAAAGCACGTAATCATAAAAGTAGAAGCAGAGTGGGCTACTACAAAGACTTTTTTTAAAATGAATTGGATTGAAAATAAGAATGCTCTTTTGGCGTTTTTCAAAACTAAAAATGATTGCAGTTTTTTTTATAAAATAACGATATTTGAAAAAAATCATTACTAGAGAAGCCATTTTAAAAGTCATTAGTGCTGTTCCTATTTTTCAAAACAATCAAATTTTCTCTTTTCGTTCTGTACTAATATCGGCTAATGACCGAGGTAAAGCAGTAAAAATTGACTATATTTGAGAAAGCAGTAAAACCAAAACTGTTATTTTCTAAACTAAAAACCTAAAAATGGAAACTAAAGAATTTACTATTACAGATGATTTATTAGCTTCTAAAGGCCAGCGCTTTTTAAATTTTATTATTGATCTATTGGTAGTTTATATGTTCACAGTTGGCATAGGAGCAGCTGTAAACATTATTGGAGAATTGACAGAAAATTATAGTCTAGCGGAATGGATTATTTCTTTAACGCTAATTGAAAACATATTGTTTATGCTCGTAGTACTATTTTTTTATTATTTAATTATGGAGTTGTATTTCTCTAGGACGTTTGGTAAATATTTTACCAAAACAATGGTAGTTAAGTATAATGGCAGTAAGCCAAACGTAAAAAGTATTGTCCTAAGAACGTTAGTGCGCATGATTCCTATTGAAGCCTTTTCTTTTTTATCAGATAATGCAAGAGGATGGCATGATACTTTATCTGTTACTTATGTTGTAAATAAGCATGAATTTATATCAAAAATGAAGTTGTAATCATTATTATTTTCGAATTTCAATTGGAACAGCTGTCATTTTTGGCAGCTTTTTTTATTTCAACTGGCATCTTTTTCTTTATATTCGCTCATTAAAAATTCAGAAATTACAACTATCAAAGATGAACTGGGAACAACTTTTATCACTAAGACGACAAGGAGACAAAGGAAAGCGATTGCGTATCGAACAAGACGACACCCGTTTGGGCTTTGAAGTCGATTATGATCGCATTATATTCTCGGCGGCTTTTAGAAGTTTACAAGATAAAACGCAGGTTATTCCTTTGTCGAAAACGGACTTTGTGCATACCAGATTGACTCATAGTTTAGAGGTTTCGGTTGTAGGCCGTTCTTTGGGACGATTAGTGGGAAAGAAAATCATCGAAAAATATCCGCATCTCAAAGAAGTTCACGGTTATCACATGAATGATTTTGGGGCTATCGTAGCGGCAGCATCACTGGCGCACGATATCGGGAATCCCCCTTTTGGTCATTCGGGTGAAAAAGCCATAGGAGAATATTTTTCCATTGGGAGAGGACAACAATACAAAGACCAGCTTTCTGAGAAGGAATGGCAGGATTTAATAGATTTTGAAGGGAATGCCAATGGTTTCTCAGTGCTTACGGCTAGTCGTCCAGGAATTGAAGGGGGACTCCGAATCTCCTACGCGACCTTGGGAGCTTTTATGAAATATCCGAAAGAAAGTCTGCCCAAAAAACCAACGAAAAATATCGCTGATAAAAAATACGGCTTCTTTCAAACCGACACCTCTTTTTTTCAGGAAGTAGCTGCTGATATGGGTTTGATTCCAAATAAATCAGGAAACGATATTGGATTTGAAAGGCATCCTTTGGCTTATTTAGTTGAAGCAGCCGATGATATTTGCTACACAATTATAGATTTTGAAGATGGAATAAATCTTGGATTAGTCTCTGAAGATTTTGCATTGGAATATCTGATAAAGTTGGTAAAGGATAGTATTGATACGTCTAAATATAAAACATTAGAAACCAAAGAGGATAGAATTAGTTATCTGCGCGCTTTAGCAATAGGAAGTTTAATAAATGATGCCGTCAAAGTATTTGTTGAAAATGAGACGCTGATTTTAGATGGAAAATTCCCTTTTGCTATAATGGATAAAAGTAAATACAAGGCACAGATGGATGATATAATTAAGATTAGTGTCGATAATATTTACCAAAGCCGCGAAGTAATTGAAAAAGAAATTGTGGGTTATCAGATTATTCAAACGTTATTGGATAAATTTATTACCGCTTACAATAATAAATTCAATGGAAATGCTTCTAATTATGATGCATTAATTTTAAAACTATTACCAGAGAAACATCACCTAGAAAAAGAAAATTTATACGGTCGATTACTACATATCTGCCACTTTATTTCCTTGCTTACCGATGGTAATGCGTTGTTATTTTATAAAACAATAACGGCTGTGAAAAATTAACAATTGTGTGTTCATTATTAATTTGTTAATGTAGATTTAAAAAATTAGATTTGTTTTTGGATTTATTTATTGACCAATTAATAATTTTTTATGAAAAAAAACATACTTTTTTTACTTTTTTTAATACCATTTTATGCTTTTTCGCAAT
Organism: Flavobacterium fryxellicola; assembly: GCF_900143245.1. GTDB lineage: Bacteria > Bacteroidota > Bacteroidia > Flavobacteriales > Flavobacteriaceae > Flavobacterium > Flavobacterium fryxellicola. The sequence goes on along the minus strand of NZ_FRDK01000012.1, from coordinate 57,635 downwards.
CTAATAGAGAAGTTATTCAGCAATATTTAACTACGCCGAGTGCGAAAAGCATCATTTCAAATCGTGATTTTAACGACTGGGTAATTCAGAGTGAAGGCGGAACTACAACTTCTGGAATCCAAAACTGTTATGTTATTCAGCGTTACCAAGGAATTGAAATTTTTAGGGCAGTTTCTAACTTTTCTTTAAAAAATACAAAAGTAATTGATGTTCAAAAAAGAATAGTTGATAATGTCTCCCAGAAAGTAAACGCAACAAATCCAACTTTACTTGCAACGGATGCTTTAGTGAAAGCCTATTTTCATTTAGGCATAACAACCAATACTACTTTTTCCGTTTTAGATAAATTAGGGTCACATAAGTTTAGGATAAGTAATGGTACTGGGACTGAGGAACCGGTAATTGGTACTTTAGTGTATCACCAAGCAAAAGACAATAAATTGGTCTTGGCATGGGATTTTACCATTCACACTCCAGTTCATGATCATTTGTGGAGTGTCAGAATCGATGCGTTAAATGGTAAACTGTTAGAAAAAAATGATTTAGTTGTTTCGTGCAGTTTCCATCAAGAGCAAGCCTTTTCGGTAACAAAAAAATCGCAAATAGAAAATTTAGGGGCAACTCCTAAACAAATTTATACTGGGCCTTCTTCTTTTGTGCCGGGAGGCGCTTATCGTGTTATTCCATTTAATTTTGAAAGTCCAAGCCATGGTCCTTTTCAATTAATTTCGAATCCTTCAGATGCTAAGGCATCTCCTTTTGGCTGGCATGACATTAACGGTCAAGTTGGTGCGGATTATACGATAACCCGAGGTAATAATGTGTGGGCTAAAGATGATTTTAAAGCAGCTAATATTGATGATGGAGCGAGCCCAGATGGAGGTGTAGAATTGATATTTGATTTTCCTTATGGAGGAACAAGTGTAGCCGCATCATCTTATATTAATGCAGCTAATACCAATTTGTTTTACATGAACAATGTAATGCATGATGTCTGGTATCAGTATGGTTTTGATGAAGCTAGCGGTAATTTTCAAGAAAACAATTATGATCGTGGTGGAAAAGCTGGAGATTATGTAAATGCGGAAGCTCAAGATGGTTCGACAGCGGTACCTCCTAGTTTGAACAATGCTAATTTTTCTTCTCCTGTAGATGGTAATAGGGCTAGAATGCAAATGTTTTTATGGAATAGAGGTCCTGAAATTAAGCCTTTAATTATTAATTCACCATCAAGTTTGGCAGGGAATTATGTGGCAACTCAAAACTCTTTCAGTCCAGGACGTATTGATTTGCCAATCGCACCTCAATTCTTACAATCTGATTTGGTTCTGTATTTAGATAGTTCTGGTGGCACATCAGAAGCGTGCGTAACTCCTTCCAATAAAACCGCTTTAAATGGCAAAATAGTTATACTTAGGAGAGGCAGCTGCAATTTTGTAACCAAAGTAAAGTCAGCGCAAAATGCTGGAGCGATTGCTGTTATTGTAGTGAATAATGTGGAGGGAAATTTATCGATGTCAGGTGCCGATGCAGGAATTACGATACCCGCAATTAGCGTTAATAACACTATTGGGGAAGATATAATTAACCAAATGACTACAGCGCCTGTGAATGTAAAAATACAAACACAATCTACTCCATTTGTTAATGCGGATGGGGATTTTGATAATGGTATAATTGCCCATGAGTACGGACATGGAATCTCTATCCGTTTAACTGGAGGAAGTAATAATTCTAGTTGTTTAAATAACACGGATCAAATGGGAGAAGGTTGGTCTGATTGGTTTGCATTGATGATGCAGTTGAAACCGGGAGATTTTGGTGGTGCAAAAAGAGGAATTGGTACGTTTGTTTCTTCTCAATCTCCAGCTGGATTGGGAATTAGAAACTACGTGTACTCAACGGATAGAGCTAATAATCCTATGACTTATGCCTTTACTAATAATTTTCAATCATTCGACGTTAATGGTGTAGAGGAAACTTCTGTTCACGGTGTAGGATCTGTTTGGGCCACAATGTTATGGGATTTAACATGGGCTTACATCAATAAATACGGGTATGACAATAATAAATATAGCGGGACAGGTGGAAATAACAAACTAATGCGAATTGTTTTAGATGGTATTAAATTACAGCCTTGCAGTCCAACCTTTGTAGATGCCAGAAATGCAATTTTAGCAGCTGATCAAGCTATTACAGGAGGAAAAGATTATTGTATGATTTGGGAAGTTTTCGCAGCTAGAGGTTTAGGTGTGAATGCAACAGCAGGTAGTACAAATGTAGGTAATGATCAAACCGAAGATTTTACGAGACCATCTACCGGACCGAACTGCTCGTTAACTGTTGTTGATGTTAATAATCCTAATGTCATGAGTATTTTTCCAAATCCATCTAACGGAAATATTACAGTGCGAATTAACAACTATAGTGGTACGGTCGATATGAAAGTAGTTGATATTTTAGGAAGAGAAGTTTATTCCATCACTAAAGAAGATTTTAATAACGAAAAAATGTTTAATTTAAACCAACTCACTCCAGGTATTTATATAATGGACATTAAAGGAGAAGGATTGAACTACACAGAGAAAATCATCATAAAGTAATTTTATTTCAAAGAGTCCTGAAAGTTATTTCAGGACTTTTTTATTTAAAATATATATTCTATTCCAACCCCAATAGCTTGTCTTATTTGTGTTTTTGGTCCCTCAGTTACTTGTATTCCTGCGATTTCTCTTTTTGATTTGATGTCGTCGTCGTAAATTACATGTGCGCCAATATTAGCTTTGACATATTGATTTACTACGAGCTCTACTTGTAAATCACAATCGATGTCAATGTTTCCAAAACGATTTACATAGTCAGAATATAAACTCAACCGATTTTCTAAAATGATATTTTTGAAAATTTCTTTTTTGTATTTATTAGTAATTAGAAAACCAAGTTCTATTTTTGATTTTTCTCCTTCTGTAAGTAGATTTCCATCTAAATCATACGTGGCTTTAGGAACGCCAAAGGCACCTTGATTAGCAAGTCTTTGATCTAAAACTAGGGTAGTTTTAAAGGTAAATGGCGAGATATAAAATGTTCTTCTCTTTTCCTGATCTATATTTTCAGCACCTATTCCCATAAAAATGTATGCCGGTGCAAAAGGTTTTGAGATGGCTTTTTCCGTATTTGGATAGGCATAACCATTAGTGAATTGCGTATTGAAATTAAATTTAGCCGAATGGAACCAATTAGATAGCGTGTCTTTTCGATAGCCAAACGTAGAGTTGAACTGAATTGCATCTTCTGTTTTTCGTAGGTCTATTCCGTCCTGTTTATTTAACCCATATTTAAAAATCAGTTCATTTGACCAATTGTAATTACTTCGGTTATAAATTCTGTGGAATTTACCTTTAAATAATCCTGAAATCGAACTAGTTCCTCCAGCACTCCAATTGATAAAAGCTACTTCAGAAATATCAAATCCTAAACTGTTTTTTTTACTCCAATGGGTTAATGGCAGGTAATGCGTTTTAGTTTGTATTTTGAGTGGTACAGCTAGCGATTTTTTTGCAGTCAAAACTGCAATAGCAGGTCTAATCGTATCGTATAAAAATGTTTTTGTTACTTCTTGAGATAAACAATTAAAAGAGATAGAGCAGGTAAGGAATAGTAGCGTGTAGGTTAACAATTTCATTTCGGGGGAGTTATACGGATTATAGTTGTTTTTTAGTCAATAATTTTCTTTTACAATACCGATATGTTATGAATATAGGTCACTATATACTGGGCTATATTGAATTTATTACCGATTTTGTTTAAGAGGGCAAAATAATTATTTTAATAGTTTGAAAAAAGGATTTCAAGACTTTTAACGTCAATTTTGCAGTATTGTTGTAATTCGGCTACAGTTCCCTGTTCTATAAACTCATCTGGAATACCAAGAACGGTTATTTGTGAGGTATAATTATTTTCAGAGGCAAATTCAAGAATAGCACTTCCAAAACCCCCTTTTACAGTCCCGTCTTCAATGGTGACTATTGTTTTAAAGTTATTGAGTAGGGTATGTAATTCCTTTTCATCTAGTGGCTTTACAAAGGGAAAATCATAATGCGCAATCATTTCTGGATGTTGCATTTTGGCTATAGCCAAAGTAACATTGTTACCGATGCTTCCATTTGATAAGACAGCAATTCTTGAGCCTTCCTTAATGCAAATGCTTCTACCGATTTCTATTTCTTGATACTTTCCTAAATTTGTAGCTTGCCAATTGGTAACTACACCACGACCTCGTGGATACCGAATTGCGATTGGATTATTTAATCCTAATTGTGCGGTATATAAAATATTTTGTAAAGCAATTTCATTTCTTGGGGCATACACAATCATATTGGGTATACAACGCAAGTAAGCTAAATCGAAAACCCCATGATGTGTGGCTCCATCTTCTCCCACTAAACCGGCTCTGTCCAGACAAAAAATCACCGGAAGATTTTGTAAAGCCACATCATGAATCACTTGGTCGTATGCTCTTTGTAAAAATGTAGAATAAATATTGCAGTAAACAATCATGCCCTGTGTCGCCATTCCTGCGGCTAAGGTTACCGCATGTTGTTCTGCAATTCCAACATCAAAGGCCCGTTTTGGGAATTCATCCATCATAAATTTTAGCGAGGAGCCGGAAGGCATCGCAGGTGTAATGCCTATAATTTTGTCGTTTTTTCTAGCTAAATCTAAAATGGTCAAGCCAAAAACATCCTGATATTTAGGAGGTAAATTTTCTTCGGATTTGGGCTGAAGCGCTCCAGTTGTAGCATCAAATTTGCCAGGAGCATGGTAAATTACCTGATTTTCTTCGGCTTGCTGTAATCCTTTACCCTTGGTTGTAATAATATGAAGGAATTTGGGTCCTTTTATTTTTTGTAAACGTTTCAATTCTTTAATTACGGCAAAAATATCATGACCGTCAATAGGTCCCGAATAATCAAAATTCAATGATTTAATCATGTTGTTCTGTCTCGGATTTTTGCCTGCTTTTACTGCAGTCAAATATTGTTTCAAAGCGCCTACGCTGGGATCAATACCAATAGCATTATCATTGAGAATGACTAATAAATTAGCATCAGTAACTCCGGCGTGATTTAAGCCTTCAAAAGCCATTCCTGAGGCTATCGAGGCATCACCAATGACTGCAATATGGTGTTTGTTGTAATCTCCTTTTAAATTAGAAGCTATTGCCATTCCCAATGCTGCCGAAATAGAAGTAGAGGAGTGGCCTACGCCAAAGGCATCATAGACACTTTCACCTCTATTTGGGAAACCGGAAATGCCACCCAATTGCCTGTTAGTGTGAAAATTATCTCTTCTTCCCGTTATTATTTTGTGTCCGTAAGCCTGATGACCAACATCCCAAACCAATAAATCATTTGGAGTGTCAAAAACATAATGCAAGGCGATCGTAAGTTCGACAACACCTAAACTAGCTCCTAAATGCCCCTCTTTGACGGCGACAATATCGATAATGAAGTTGCGCAACTCTTGAGCTACTTGAGGTAGTTGCGTTTCCTCTAGCTGGCGTAAATCGGCGGGGCTGTTTAGGTTTAAAAGTAAATTAGTTGACATAAAGCAAATATACGATTTGGAATTGTATTTTTACATTCGATAAAAAAACTTGTTTCACAAAGAATTTAATATTTGCGGTTAATACCATGATAAATCCTTTCACTGACGAATATTTCATGAAAAAAGCGTTGCAGGAAGCTGCGATGGCTTTTGATAAAGATGAAATTCCTGTAGGCGCTGTTATAGTTATTGATAATAAAGTGATTGCCAGCAGTCATAATTTAACCGAATTACTTCATGACGTTACAGCTCATGCGGAGATGCAATCTATTACTGCAGCTGCCAATTATCTTGGCGGGAAATATTTGATTGGTTGCACGCTTTATGTCACACTGGAACCTTGTCAGATGTGTGCAGGCGCTTTGTACTGGAGTCAGATTTCGAGAATTGTATACGGTGCCACAGATGAAAATCGTGGTTTTGTAAAAATGGGTACACAATTGCATCCTAAAACCAAAGTGGTTAGCGGTGTGTTAGCCGCAGAAGCGGCTGATGTAATGAAGCGTTTTTTTAAAGAAAAGAGGAAATGAACAAGATGCTCCCCTCTTTATTTTAATTGAGAATTGAATATGCGTTCTCGTTTTATTACCGCGAACTATAAAATTAGTGTCAATTTTTAAATTACGAAACTTTCTATTTTTAAAATTTTAAAAAACTCTAAAACAGGGAAGTACACGATCCTTAGTCCCAAAGTCAAATACATTTTTTATAAGATATAACTTATTTTTTTATACTTTCATTTAGAGAATAATTATGCTTGTAATTTATTAAAAAAACCCGTCTCGCTTAAAGCTGACGGGTTTAGTACATTATATTAAAATCGAAATTGTTTACTTTATTATAACGCTAATTTACGGATCAACTACGCAAGCATAGCTTTGCATGCCGATGCACACTTGCGACAAGCGTCAGCACATTTCATACACTGTTCCATATCTGTATGTTTTTCACATTCCGCTGCACAAGCAGTACACGCTTCTTCACATTTTTTGCAAAGTTCATCTACATTGTCTGCATTATTTTTACTTGCAGTAATTAACTCATTGCAAGCGTCTTTACAGGTATTGCAAAGTTCTGTGCAATTTTCCATTCCTGCTATTCCCTTGTTTTCAGTAGCGCAGGTTTCGCATGCTTCAACACATGTTTCAAAAGCTGCAACGCAACTTTCCATTTTTGTATTTTCCATTTTGGTAGTGTTTATAATAGTTCTTCAGAAACCCTGTTGCCTGATCTTCAGTTTCGCTGTTGCTCGTTTTTAAATAACAACTCTTTATTAAAGAGTTAGAAAAGATTGCTTAAACTTGCTCTAAATTTATTTGCTGTTACGGTTTCTTTTTAAAACAATAATAACAATAATTATAATTACAACAGGCGGAATTACCCACATTCCCCAACCCATTGCTGAACTCCAGTTACTATCATTCATCATAATTAAATCAATAAATATAAAATTAAGTATGATAATGGGATATGCTATTGTATAATTTTAGGAATAAGTTTCATAATTGCTACATGGTTTTGTGTGGAATGATTAGTATAGGTTATCATATAAATCATCCATTATCTCCATTTGTAGAAAAACCCGTCTCAATCTAAACAAAATGTCTTTTAGATTTTTAGGTACCTTCGTGAAATAATTTAGGAATTTTTTTTTTGGGTGTAGAGCGCAACTATTTTTCTATCGATTAAAGAATATAAATGGAGGGAGCGGTAGGTTAAACGTACTATTAAATGCTAAATAAAGGGTTTTATTAGAGGTGTTGAGTTTATATCTAGTTTTAACAGATAATTTTTTTAAAAAAAACCTAGCTAATAGGTTTAGTTAGTAATACTGCTACTATTTTTCTGATCTATCTTATTTACACTCCTGTATTGCTTTTAAAGGACCTTATTTTCCCATTTTTCTTGCAACTATTTTTATTATTTTCTATACTTTTCTTACTAATTCTGCTATTATAACCTTTATACTGCTTTGAGAAAGAGGTTCGATTGTTGTTAAATTTGAGGCTTTTCTACGTTGATTTATGGCGCTAAATGGCTTTTCTATTTGTTGTTTTGGTGGAGCAAATTTTTATTTATTTGTAGGAAGAGGGCATAGTATGATAAATAGGAGCGTTTTTTTAAGTTGGTTTTTAATTTTAAAAATAGCTGCTTAGTGTTTCAATGTCGTTACACCTGCAGAAGCGTGAGGGATTGCAATGGAAATCCTTTATGGAACGCAGTGGAGTAAAGATTGAAGTGAAAAGCCCGACCCGCAGTTTTTACGCAGGGTCACGCCCAAAACAAAAAACCCTTACATCGCTGCAAGGGTTTTAAATATGAAATCATAAATCAGATTGCTCCTTTGTCGGAATGACAAATAGGACTAGTATCTGTAATATTCTGGTTTGAATGGACCTTCAACAGGAACTCCAATATAATCTGCTTGATCCACACGTAACGTTTCTAGTTCAACACCTAATTTAGCTAAGTGTAACATGGCTACTTTCTCATCTAAATGTTTTGGCAACATGTATACGTCATTGTTGTATGCCGCACTGTTTTTCCACAATTCGATTTGAGCTAGTGTTTGGTTGGTGAAGGAGTTACTCATTACAAAACTTGGGTGACCTGTAGCACAACCAAGGTTTACTAAACGACCTTCAGCCAAAAGGATGATGTCATTTCCAGCAATGGTATATTTATCTACTTGTGGCTTGATTTCCACTTTTGATGCACCATGGTTTGTGTTCAACCATGCCATGTCAATTTCGTTATCAAAATGTCCAATGTTACAAACGATAGTTTTGTCTTTCATTTTTTCGAAATGAGATCCTAAAACGATATCTTTATTTCCAGTAGTTGTGATGATAATATCAGCAGTTGCAATAACAGTATCTAATTTTTTCACTTCAAAACCGTCCATTGCCGCTTGAAGCGCACAAATTGGGTCAATTTCAGTAACGGTAACAATAGAACCAGCACCTCTAAAAGAAGCAGCAGTTCCTTTACCTACATCACCGTAACCACAAACGATTACTCTTTTTGCAGCAAGCATAATATCAGTTGCACGACGAACTGCATCAACTGCAGATTCTTTACAACCGTATTTGTTATCAAATTTCGATTTTGTAACCGAGTCGTTTACATTGATAGCTGGCATAGGCAATGTTCCCGCTTTTACTCTTTCGTATAATCTGTGAACTCCAGTTGTAGTTTCTTCAGACAATCCTTTGATACCAGATACTAATTCAGGGAAACGGTCAATAACCATGTTAGTCAAATCTCCACCGTCATCAAGAATCATGTTCAATGGTTTTCTATCTTCACCAAAGAATAAAGTTTGCTCAATACACCAGTCAAAATCTTCTTCGTTTAGCCCTTTCCAAGCATACACTTGAATCCCAGCAGCAGCAATTGCAGCAGCAGCTTGATCTTGAGTAGAGAAAATATTACAAGAACTCCACGTCACCTCAGCACCAAGTGCAATCAAGGTTTCAATCAAAACCGCAGTCTGGATTGTCATGTGCAAACATCCTGCAATACGAGAACCAGCAAGAGGTTGTTCGTTTTTATATTCGGCACGAAGCGCCATTAAACCTGGCATTTCAGCTTCCGCTAATTCAATTTCTTTTCTTCCCCAAGCCGCTAGAGAAATGTCTTTTACTTTGAAAGCCACAAAAGGCATAGTTGTAGTACTCATTTATAGTATATTTGTAAGTGTAAATTTTTTGCAAAATTACGTAATAAGTTGTTATTTTAAAAGGAATCACAAATATTTATGAATTGTTTAGTACTGTAATCTTTTAAAAATCAATAAAATAAATTTATAGAGCTGAATTAATTTTAGTTTTTAGGAGCTATTTCCCGCTTTCCACTGCAATCTTTTTTCCCATCCTTTCAGGGTTTTAAGCCCTGAAAGGATGGGAAAAAAGGATTTTCGTTTCAATCGGGGCTAAAAATCAGAATACGACCATGCCATTATTCAAAACCATCCACTTCAGTACCGACACCCAAGTTCTAGTTTGGAAAATAACCGAATCCTTCGAACAGCTCTACAACGACGTCCAGTTAAACGAGAAAAATGCAATACGTCTCCTAGGAATGAAATCGCAATTGCACCAGCGTGCCTTTCTCAGTGTTCGCAAATTGTTTCAAGAACTAGGCTACAGTGATTTTGATTTGTATTATGACGCATTAGGAAAACCGCATTTACAGGACGGGAAACACATTTCGATAACCCATTCCCATGAATTTTCGGCCATTATCGTCAGCAATGAAACGGTAGGAATCGACATCGAATTGCAGAGAGACAAGATTATCCGGATTGCTGATAAATTCTGCGACTCAGAATTTCAGTTTTTATCGCGTCGCGAGACTTCGGGCTTCGGGAGTGAAAATCAAAATGATTATATTCGGAAATTAACTGTAATCTGGGGCGCCAAAGAATCCATCTTCAAAATCCGAAACGAAAAGGGAATCAGTTTTAAAAATCACATCAAAGTGCAATCTTTTGAAATAAAAGATAAACAAGGGCAAACGGAACTTCATTTTGGCAGCATAATCAAGGATTTTAACATCCATTTTGAAGAAATAGAGAATTTTACATTGGTTTACGCTTTTCAAATCAGCTAAGCGTGTTCCCGGCTTTTAAAAATATTCATAATAAGGAAAGTACTCATTTTTTGGGCTCTACGTTTTAGAATCTCTACATTTTCGCCTTCAAAAAGTTCGTCCAAAGTTGCAAACCACAAATTCAACCATATTCCAAATAAATTGGAAGTAATTTGATGATTGAATTTTTTGTCTACTGCATTATGGACTGTGATTGGATTTCCGTTGTAATTTTTTGTACCCAAGATATTCGCTTCCCAAAAGTCGGTCAACTTTTCTAGATGTTCTTCCCAATCCGTTATCGTTTCATTAAAGAAAAAACCGATTTCCTGATCTGCTCTTATTTTGTCATAAAAAGTCCGAACTAAAAGTTTCAGATCGTCACGGTTTTCAATTTGCTTTTTCATTAAATGATAATCTTGTTAATAAATATTAAGGATATGCTCAAAATAACGCTAATTATAGTAAAGTTGAAAATTACCTTGTGTTTCATTTGCGCCAAAATCGAAGTGTTTACCAACATGCAAATTAGAATTATCAAGCCTAATTGAAACATTTGTATCAAACTAGTTCCGTTGCGAAGAATGTTCATTGCAGCAACTGAGCCCAGACAACTTTGTCCAATAACGATTAATGTTGCAAAACCTATGAAATTGTTGTTGAAGTCGGTAAGTGTTTTGTTATATAGTGTCATAATATTTTAATTGTTTGTTACTGCAAATTTACAGGCTCTTGAATTCAATATTTTATGACCTACATCATAATGATGCTTACTGTACGGCAGCTGTTTTACTATTTGTCAAATTTAGTCATCCTTTGATTGTGCCTTTGACAAAGCTTCTACTTAACGGATATTGTTTATCGATACACTTTTCTATTGACGATTTTAAGTTCTCCTTTTTTTTCTAGTGTTTTGATGGCTCTTATTACGGTCTCGACACGAAGTCCCGTCAAGTCACCCATTTTTTGCCGCGTCAAATCAATATGAAAACCCTCTTGCTCCTTCTTAAAATTAAAATAAGCAATCGAGTAGTCAAATAATTGTAATAAGCGATGCTCTGCATCTTGTGTGGAAATCTCAGCAGCCATAACCGATTTATAATGTAATCGGCGAGCTAAATTTTCAATCATGATAATGGAAACAGCTGGATTTTCAGCTATTAATTTCAAGAAGTTAGCTTTTGAAACACAGATTAGCTCGGAGTCTTCTACAGCTTCAGCATTAGCGGGATAGGTTCTTTCTAGAAACAACGGTGGTTCACCAAAACATTGTTTCTCATAAAAAAATCCTTGCACGAATTCCCTGCCTTCATCATTAAAATTATTCATTTTTACTGTTCCTGAAATAATCTGGTAATAATGAGTGGCAAAGTTATCCTTCTCGAAAATTATTTCTGATTTTTTGTAGAGCCTTCGCACTGCATCATATTTTTCGAGCATTTCAATTTGGATCATAAGCTTGTTAATGTGAAGTTTGTGAATCTATAAGCAAAGATAAGTTTTCTTAAAGTAATGCTCACTTTCAAAAAAACGTATACTTTTACGCCGATTATGAAAAATGAAAAGCAGAATATATACAGTCAGATACTCGAGGCTAATGTAAAGAACCAAAAATTATTGGCCATTCTTCTTGATCCAGATAAAATAATTTTAGAAAATGTTACCCATTTAATTTCAAAAATTAAGCAGTCACCAGCAACGCATATTTTTATTGGCGGAAGCCTTGTGGAAAAGAATATTCTAGACGAATTAATTTTAAAGATAAAGATAAACTGTGATTTACCTATCGTACTTTTCCCTGGAAATCCTTCGCAGATTTCTGATCAAGCCGATGCAATTTTGTTTTTATCATTAATCTCAGGAAGAAATCCTGATTATTTAATTGAACATCAAGTGAAAGCAGCACCTATTTTAAAAAAAACCCAACTCGAAATTATAGCAACTGGTTATATGCTCATTGAAAGTGGTAGCGAAACTGCGGTAGAAAGAATCAGCAAAACTAAACCTTTGGACAGAAACAATCTCGATTTAGCTCTGGCAACTGCACAAGCCAGTGAGATGTTAGGCAATAAATTGATTTATCTGGAAGCGGGAAGTGGTGCTAAGCGCGCAGTTCCACTGGATATGATTCGATTAATTTCAAAAAACATCACAATTCCGCTGATTGTTGGAGGCGGAATTATAGATTTGCAGGGAATTCAGAAAGCCTACGATTCAGGTGCAGATTTGGTCGTAATAGGAACTGCTTTTGAAAAGGACGTCTCTTTTTTTAATTAACGTGTGTTGCTTACTGATTTATAATTGGAGCGCTACCAAATTGGCCATTCGTTTAAGGTTTTTGAGCAACTTAACAAACAATTTGTAAATGCGGCATGAAAACCTAAGTCTAATTTCGTAAACCCCAAATGTAAACATGATAGAATATTTTTTTGCCCAATACAGATCCTATCCAACATTAGATATCATCCTAGAAATTGTAGCGGTTATTTTTGGCTTGTTGAGTGTTTGGTATGCTAAAAAAGATGATATTTTGGTTTTTCCAACGGGATTAGTGAGTACTTCCATATTCGTTTATTTGCTTTGGAAATGGGTTTTGTGGGGCGATATGATGATTAATGGGTATTATTTCGTGATGAGTATTTATGGCTGGTACCATTGGACTCGAAAAAAAGGGGACAGCGTTGCGTTTCCAATATCAAAAATTTCAAGCTCAGAAAAACGAATTGCGATAATTCTTTTTATATTTACCGTTGCCTTTGTGGTTTCGGTATATCACTATTTTGATAAATTTACCACTTGGTTTGCGTATGTAGATACATTTATTACAGGAATTTTCTTTGTAGGAATGTGGCTCATGGCAAAAAGGAAAGTCGAGAACTGGATATTTTGGATTATTGGAGACTTGATTTCAATACCTTTATATTTTGCGAAAGGCTATACTTTTACCAGTTTTCAATATATAGTATTTACCGTAGTCGCCATTTTTGGCTATTTAGAATGGAAGAAAATCTCAGACAGCTCAGCAGTAGAGCCACAAAAATAATTAAAATAGCCTTATTTGGTCCCGAAAGCACGGGCAAGACTACATTGGCCAGACAGCTTGCGGACTATTATAAAACCGGATGGGTTCCTGAATTTGCACGCGATTATCTGCAGGAGAAATGGGAGACAACGCAACAAGTATGTGATCGTGAGGATATGATGCCTATTGCTTATGGTCAGACCAAATTAGAAAATGAACGCGCTTTAATTGCCAATAACTATCTTTTTTGCGACACCAACTTAATGGTAACTAAGGTTTTCTCTGAAGTTTATTACAATTATTGTGATCCTTCATTAGATGAAGCGGCTTGCGAACATCAATACGATTTATTCTTCCTTACGGATATTGATGTGCCGTGGGAAAAAGACGATTTGAGAGACAAAGCGGAGGGTAGAGAATCTGTATTTGCAGTGTTTAAACAATCTTTACTAGACAATAATAAACCATTTATTACCCTTTCCGGGGATAAGGACTTACGACTTAAAAAAGCAATATCGATTATAGACGATTTGACTTTAGCAAGAGAATTAGGGTTTTCGTCCCTTGATTTCATTCAAATTTATGAGCATGGAATTCCAATAAAAAACATTCAAAAGCAATTGATTTTTTTTAAATATGGAATTTCCAAAGTAAATTTGGTTCGTCCCGCAACCTTGTCAAATGGAGTTTTGAAAGTGTCAGAAAAAGGTTTTAAAGAAAATGCCAGTTTCTTTGATGCACACAAATCCAACTTGAAATTAAATAAATTTGTTCCTGCATCAGGCGCTGCAAGTAGAATGTTTAAGTTTTTAACTGAATTTATCAATGATTTTGATTTCGAAAACGAATCTATAAATGCCTATATTAACCGTAAAAAAGCTAATAAACTTGCTGTTTTTATCGTAGGAATGGAAAAATTTCCTTTTTTTGATGCCATTGATAGTAAGCTTAAAGCTGAATTCGCAGGTTTTGAGGTAATGGATCGAAGTCTAAAGAATTATTATTTTATAAAGATGCTTTTGTCGTCCGATGCTTTTGATTTTGCTAATAAACCAAAAGGGATTCTTCCTTTTCACAAATACAAAACTCATATTGCAACTCCGGTGGAAGAGCATTTGCATGAATGTACTCATTATTCAAGTGCAATTAATTGCTCTAACTTGCATTTTACGGTTTCAGAATCACATCAACAGCATTTCGAAAGTATAATAAATAACATCAAAGCTAGAATTGAAGACCAAGCTGGTGTGGCTATAAATGTTAGTTATTCCTATCAAAACGAGAGTACTGATACGCTCGCTGTGACTATGAAAAATAAACCTTTCAGAGATGAAAAAGGAAAACTGGTTTTTAGACCTGGAGGACACGGTGCTTTAATTGAAAATTTGAATAATCTGGATGCTGATATTGTATTTATCAAAAATATTGATAACGTTATTCAAAATAATATCGAGAAAATCTCTTTGTACAAGAAAGGGTTGGCGGGTATATTATTAGCCCTACAGCAAGAGGTGTTCCGTTATTTAAGTGCCTTGAATTCTGAAACAATTCAGATAGAATTAGTAGAGGAAATGGTTCTTTTTATAAAGGAAAAATTGTGTATTAACCTGCGTGAAGATTTTTACGAAAGTAGTTTTGAAAGTAAAGTGGACTCCCTTAAGGCGGCTTTAAATAAGCCCATACGCGTATGCGGAATGGTAAAAAATGAAGGAGAACCAGGCGGCGGGCCATTTTGGGTAAGAAATGAGCAGGATGCAATTTCATTGCAAATTGTAGAAAGTTCTCAAGTTGATTTGGAAAGTGATCATCAAAAAGGGATCCTTAATGCCGCTACTCATTTTAATCCTGTTGATTTAGTTTGCGGGATAAAAAATTATAAAAACGAAAAATTTGATCTGCCTCAATTTGTCGATCACAACAGTGGATTCATAGTGGAGAAAAACACCGCTGGCAAGAACATTAAGGCTTATGAATTGCCTGGTCTCTGGAATGGTGCAATGGCAAACTGGTTAACGGTATTTGTTGAGGTTCCCCTGATCACGTTTAATCCAGTCAAGACTGTGAATGACTTGTTGAAACCAGCGCATCAATATAAATAGATTTACTGAATCAATCCCAAAGTGTTGGGACAGCATAAATGGAAACAGAAAAAATCATATCCGAATTAAGCTATAAAGCCGTCCGCAGCAGTGGAGCGGGTGGGCAGAACGTAAATAAAGTATCCTCTAAGGTGGTATTGACTTTTGATTTACATCATTCTCAAGCGCTAAACGAAGCTGAAAAACTTTTGATTGAAACCAAATTATCCTCTAGATTAACTGCTGATCTCGTTTTAATATTGAATTGTGATGAAGACAGAAGCCAGTTTAGGAATAAAGAAACAGTTACCAAGCGATTTCTAGAACTGATAAAAACGGCATTGCAGGTTCCAAAAGTGCGCAAACCAACAAAGATTCCAAAATCGGTTATTCGAAAACGAATTAAGGATAAGAAGAGCATTTCAGAGGTTAAGAAAAACCGAAGAAAACCTGATTTTTGATTTTTGATAAAAAGTTTAAAAGTTATACTTGGAACTTTAAACAAAAGAATTATATTTGCCCCGTCTCAAAGGGGTGCTCTAAATAACGAGCTGAGATTATACCCAACGAACCTGGACAAGTAATGTTGTCAAGGGAAAAAATGACAAACTAATAGTGTGCACGCTACTTTATTTGTCATAGGAAACAATCATTTTTTAATTTAACAAAAAGAATAATTCCCCCTTTTATTCGTAATCTTTTTACGGATGAATACTATTTTCAATTTTTCGTGCCATAAAGACACAAAGGCGTCAAGTGTAGCTTTTTTAACGTCTATTCTCTTTTCTCTTTCTTCTTTTTTCGCCTTTTCACAAGTTAAAGACACTACCAAAGTAAACCAACTGGATGCAGTATTAGTTTCAGCAGTGCGTGTGACCAATAAAACACCAGTCAGTTTTAGCAATTTGGACAAAAAGGATATCAAATTCCGAAATTTAGGGCAAGACATTCCTATTTTGATGAATTATTTGCCATCTGTTGTTACCACTTCTGATGCTGGTAATGGCGTAGGATACACTGGAATTCGGGTTCGTGGTAGTGATGCAACGCGAGTAAATGTAACGATTAACGGTATTCCTTACAATGACTCCGAAAGTCATGGCACGTATTGGGTAAACATGCCTGATTTTGCTTCTTCGCTTCAAAGTTTACAATTGCAGCGTGGTGTGGGAACGTCTACCAATGGTGCGGGAGCTTTTGGTGCCAGTTTAAACATGTTGACAGATAATTTTGCCAACGAAAGTACAGGGGAAATTTCAAACTCGCTTGGAAGTTTTAACACTCGAAAACACACGGTGAAATTCAGTACTGGATTGATGAATGATCATTTTGAAATTGCAGGTCGTTTGTCTGCCATTAAATCGGACGGATTTGTGGATCGTGGTGCCTCTGATTTGAAATCCTATTTTCTGCAAGGAACGTATGTGGGCAAAACCACGTTGATAAAAGCCTTAGTTTTTGGAGGAACGGAGAAGACGTATCAATCTTGGAACGGAATAGACGGCGAAACGCTGAACAGGGATCGCACCTATAATTCAGCAGGTGCTTTCACGGATGAACAAGGCAACGCTCGTTTTTACGATAATGAAACCGATAATTACCAGCAAGATCACTCGCAATTGCATTGGAATGAGAAAATATCTGAAAATTGGAGTACTAATTTTGCGTTGCATTATACAAAAGGGAAAGGTTTTTTTGAAAATTATAAAGAAGATGCTAAATTTTCTAGTTACGGCTTGACACCAATTGTTAACAATGCAACACCAATTAATAGAACCGATTTAATTCGTCAAAAGTGGTTGGATAATGATTTCTATGGAACTACATTTTCAGCCAACTATAAGGACACAAAATTAGATGTCATTTTTGGTGGTGGCTGGAACAAGTATGAAGGCCGCCATTTTGGTAAAGTGATTTGGGCGAGATTTGCATCTCAAAGTGAGCTTGGAGACAAATATTATGATGATTATGCCATTAAAACTGATGGAAATATCTTTGCAAAAGCCAATTATCAAATCACTGATAAATTAAGTTTGTTTGGCGATTTACAATTCCGATCAGTTAATTATAAAGCTAATGGTGTTCAAGCAAATCCGATTGATGATACCTTTAATTTTTTTAATCCAAAAACGGGATTAACCTATGATGTCAATGGGAATAACGCTTTGTATTTTTCGTATGCGAGAGCAAACAGAGAACCCAATAGAGGTGATTATGAAGGTGGTAATGTGAAGCCAGAAAAGTTGAATGACTTTGAATTGGGTTGGAGGCATGTTGCTGAGAAAGTACAATTCAATACAAATGTGTATTATATGGCGTACAAAGACCAGTTGATCTTAACTGGAAATCTCGATGATGTAGGCGCTCCAATACGTTCTAACAGCGAAAAAAGCTACCGACTAGGACTGGAAATTGATGCTACAATTGCCTTATCCGATCAATTTATTATCCGTCCAAATTTTACCTTGAGTGCCAATAAAAATACTGATTTAGCTGTTGCAGGGCAAAATTATGGAACTACTGATATTGCGTATTCACCATCCGTTATTGCAGGAAATATATTGGTTTACACACCTATTGAAAATCTTCATATCTCCTGGTTGCAAAAATTTGTAGGCGAACAATACATGAATAATATCGAATTGCCAGCGGCAAAGTTGGCCGATTATTTTGTGAATGACTTGAACATTGCCTACACTTTTAAACCTAAAACAGTCTTCAAAGAAATTGTTTTTACGGGTTTAGTGAATAACTTCTTAGACAAAAAATACGTTTCTAATGGGTATATGTATGATGTGTATCCATATTATTATCCGCAAGCGGGAATTAATTTCTTATTGGGGATGACGTTGAATTTTTAGAAAAGTATTTGTTGATAATTGGAATCCAGTGTTGCAAAGCACTGGATTTTTTTTGTTTTTCTGTTTTTGTCGTGGGTATTGTTTAGACGATAAAATTTACCTAATCTTGTAATGTTAAGGAATGACGTATTTTTTTAAATAGAGATGAAGGAGGATGTTTAAGTTTTATTGGCACCCAAGGAAATACTTTTATAAATGAAAAAATTAGTATTTACCGTTCTAGCAGTGGTGGCATTTAGTGGAGTTGCAATGTTAGGAACTCAAGAAGTGAAAGAAGAGGTGACAATAGATTTTGTTGCAGATAATTGTACCGATGTTTATCACGAAACTTATAAAGAATTCCAAGATTTAGGGTTAGAGTATAATGCTGCTAAAGAAGCCTTTGCTGCCTGTAAAGAAAGTAAGGTATTAAATTAGCTTAATAACCAGTTTTTACCAGGTTAATTTTTTTTATATGAAATATTTATATTTAGTTTTATTGTTAAATGGTTTGGCGGCAATTGCTCAAAATAACGTCCGAATTACATATTCAATTACACCTACAGGAGGATCATTAGAAAAAAATCAAGATGTAGTCAAGAGTAAAGTAGCTAATTCATTTGTTGGGATAGATGATGCACTAACAAGATTGAGTTACATGTTAATAGTAAAAGATCAAAAGTCTCATTTTTATCTAGAATCAATGTTAGATTTTAATGAAAAACCGGCTAGACTAGCGAGAGCTTTTGCTGGAAATGCTGAGTTTTTTAAAGATGAACAACGAAAAACGATCATTAAAAAAGTTGATTTTTCAAATGAAATTTTTTATGTTAAGCTTGACTCAGTAGCCCAATGGGAATTGCTAAATGAGCAAAAGATAATTAATGGATATACTTGTTTTAAAGCTACTAGAGAAAAGCTACTTAGATTGAAGCAAAGCAATCCACTTCATATTGTTGAAGCTTGGTACTGCCCTGCAATTCCTGTAAGAAACGGTCCGAAAGAATTTGGAGATTTACCAGGGTTAATTTTGGAGTTACAAGATGATAAAATTACATATTTGGCTTCAAAAATAGAACTAAATAATAATTTGAAAGTAACATTAAAGGAAGTGAACCATAAAATAATATCCGAAAATGAATTTTACAAAATAATTAAATTAACAGATGCTAATACGGCAGCTACTGTCAAATGATTTATTTCATTTGGTTGTCTATAAAAAAAATTAGTGTTTACCGCTCTAGCAGTGGTAGCGTTTAATGGAGTTGCAATGGCAAAAACGGAGGAAGTAAAAACCAACTCATTAAATGTAGAAAAAGTAGCGGAAAAAACTTGTGAAGAAAAAGCAGTTGATATTTATGAAGGAGTTATGGGTAGTGGGTCCGACAATTTGGCGTTACTGAATGATTTAATAGGTTTATGTCATTAAAATTATAAATAACGCTTCAAGACATCTTCTTGAAGCGTTTAAATTATTAAAACTATGAAATTTTTATGTCTATGTTTAATGTTAGTAACTACAGCCTACACACAATCATCGGGTAAAGTTAAATATAAGTTTTATGTGCCTTTAAAATTGGAAGGGAATCCATCTGAAAACACGAAACAGTTTGTTATAAAAATGGTTGATTACGCTAATAAACAGGAATTTGAACTAATTTTCAATAAATTACAATCGAAATTTTTATTGATTGAGACAATGAATTATAGTTCTGATTATGAACGGAAAATAAATAATATAGCCAGAACAGCATTTACTTCACCTGACACTTATACCAATCTTACCCAAAAAAGTCAAGTTTCATTATTGAGTGACGGAACGCTAATCGAGGGTAAAATGGAGAAAAATAATTGGGAAATAACTGGTGAATCTAAATATATAGGGAATTACTTGTGTTACAAAGCAATTTTAAAGATACCATATATTAGTAGAAAAGGAGATCCCAAAGTAAGAGAGGTAATTTCTTGGTTTGCCCCAAGTTTACCTTATTCTTATGGCCCAAAAAGTGCTTTTGGTTTGCCAGGACTTGTTTTAGAGTTTACAGAGGATGAGAAAACATTTATAGCTTCAAAAATAGAATTATTTGAAAAAGAAATCCAAATAGACTTTCCAAAAGGAAAAACAGTAACAAAAGAAGAATACGATAAAAAACTCGAATCTAGCATGGGATGCGTGTTAATAGGTAAAAAAAGAGAAATGGAGAAAGACAAACAATAAATTTGAATATAATTTTTACCTTGTTTTCAAGCTTCACTTTATGTTCAGAATGCTTTTTTTTTACAACCCTCTCCTTCTCTCAATCCCGCACTATTACCGGTGTGGTTGCTGACAATACGAATAAACCACTAGAATCGGATAATGTTATTGCAAGACACAATTATAATGAGGTAAAGTGTAAATTTGAACGAGTAAATCAGCAATTCTTGTAAAAAATATTTTGTTAATTTTTCGTTAAAAATTTAAGTAAGTTCTGTATATTCATTTTTTTTTCACTCATATTTGCCTTGGTTAACCATAAAAAAAGTATAAATTTAAACCAATTTAAAAATAAAAAAATTAGTATTTACCGCTCTAGCAGAGGTAGCGTTTAGTGGAATTGCAATGGCTAACGATTGCGTTCAGAAAAATGAAATTAATGATTTAAAAATAGAGAACATTGTTATTGATGATCCTTGCAAGGATGAACAAGATGCTGCTGTAAATGAGTGTTTGTCTAATGGTTGTAGTGAGAAGGAAGCATTTTATTTCGGAGCTGTAGCTTGGGGTAATTGTATGAAAGAATTGAGTATTCGTGCCTAAGGTAGTTTTCTGAGTAGTAAAACTAAAATTAGCTTTACGAAATCAAAGAATACGCTTTAGTAAAAGCTGAATAAATAACAAAATATAAGGCTGTTTCATCAAACTTGAGGCAGCCTTAATCATATCTATTAAAATTATGAAATTAATACAATTGTTTTTCTTTTTGATAAGCTTTAATTGCTTGAGTCAAATTAACAATGGGAAAATAGAATATGGGCTTCATATTTCTACATTTGAAGGACTTGAAAAAACAACAAGGATGAAAGTTGCTTATGTAAAAGCAATGGAGAACTCGCCATTTATAAATTTTGAATTGCTTTTTAATTCTAATGAATCTTTTTTTTATATCAAAGATGGTTTAGGTCTTGATGACCAAGGGTATTTATATGCCAAATTATTTTCGGGATATGAGGGAGTTATTTTCCAGAATGAGGAATTTTCGTATTCTGAAATTAAAGGCGAAATAGGTAACTTTCTTATCAAAAAGAACAAAAAAAAAGATTGGACTTTAGAGAATGAAACAAAAGAAATTAATGGATTTGTTTGTTTTAAAGCAACTGCTGTAAAAACAGTAATAAATAGTGCAGGTGTTTTTCATTTTCCAGTAATAGCGTGGTATTGTCCTCAAATTCCACTTTCTTACGGGCCAAATGGATATGGTGGATTGCCGGGTTTAATTTTAGAACTTCAAGTTAGAAATATTTTATTTGGAGTAAAAAAAATTGATTTAAAACCAAACAAAAATATACTCGTGCCGCAGCGTAAAGAATTTAAAGTAGTTTCCGAAAAGGAATACGAAGACATACTTCTAAAAAAATAGATCTAAAATTTAAGTACATTCCTTAAATACGTTTTTTTTCATATTTGCCTTGGTTAAGCAAAAAGAAATTATAAATTTAAACCAATTTATAAATGAAAAAATTAGTGTTTACCGCTCTAGTAGTGGTGGCATTTAGTAGAGTTGCAATGGTAGGAACTCAAGAAATTAAGGAAAAGTCATCAGTGGTTTTAAGTACTGTTTGTGATGCAATTGCCTATGATTCCTACTATATATGGTATGGACGAGGATGTAGTGATGAGGTTTCAAGAGAAAAAGCTAGAGCCGCTAAAGCAGATTGTTTAGTAACACCACAACCAGAACCCAAGAAATTATCAGAAGCGTAAAATGGTAATTGGCATCTAAATAATTTTAATATTTAGATGCCTTAATTAAATTTGATATGAACAACAAATTTTTAGTAACAGCGATTTGCTGTTTTTTCAGCCTTAATAGTAGCGCTCAGGTTATTAATGGCGTTTTGAATTACAAGCTTAAAGTGGGTGAAGACGACCTTTTTAATCAATTTGATAAGAAAACAAGAGACGATTATATTAATGATATTGAGAGTGAAATGTATACTCTTGAATTTAATACTATAAAATCTGTTTTTTATTGTGAGGGGGGTCTTTCAATTGATGGCAAAAATAAAAGTTTGAAATTATATTTTAGAGAAAAAGATAGCCTATATTCCTTAAGGCCGGAAAATGATCCTGATTTTGGTGAAATTATAATTGTAGAGAATAGAAATACTAAGTGGGATTTACTAAATGAATCTAAGACAATAGATGGCTACCTTTGCTATAAAGCTACTTCTACATTAGTTAGAAATAATGGTACTAAAGGAGTTTTTAAATTTCCAATAGTCGCATGGTATGCTCCTGCAATCCCTGTCCCTTTTGGACCTTTAGGTTATGGGAATTTACCAGGTTTAATTCTAGAGTTGCAAGAAAGGAACATATTATACGGCGTTTCTAAAATTGTATTAAATTTTAAAGATGAAAAAACCAAGACGAAATTGTTCAAGCCTCATATTGGTAGGAGAATATCAAGTGAGGAATTAAGTTCCAAGATTTCAGAGCTCTTTAAAAAATAATAATTTAAATTTTGGAAAATTATTATAATAAGCTTTTGTCATTAATTAAAGACAAACTTTATAACAAAAAATAAAGATAAAGCAGTTTTAAGTTTTGACTTCAATCATTCAAATGATAATAATAAATAAATTAAAAATTATACTGATGTGTATCGCTATTGCAGCAATGACTAATTCTTTTGGACAAACCGCTTCCGGTGTAGTAATTTATAAAATTCAAATAGTTAATAATAATGTAAATGTTAAAAATTCATCTGACAATGACTTAATTGAAGCCACATTGGAGTTTGCGAACAAACAAACTGCGACTTTAAATTTTAATAGTATACGATCTAGTTTTATTTTGAACCAATTTTTAATTTCTGAATCTGACAATACTGAGTTAAGAAGATGGGCCAGATCAATGGCTTTTATACAAACGGTATTAAATGATTATTTCTTTGATAAAAGCGCCAACACTTCTATAGAGCGTAAAGAGAAGGGACAGCTAGTTAACAAAACGAATAAAATATTAGACTGGGAAATAACAACGGAAAGTAAAATAATTGATGGCTATTTATGTTATAAAGCAATGTACTATGATAAATTTATTAATAGGAAAGGAGTTAATACAAGTGTTCCCATAGTAGCATGGTTTGCACCAAGTTTGCTTTACGGATATGGTCCTAAGTATTTTAACGGATTACCAGGCCTTATTTTAGAATTAAATGATCGTGAAACAACGTTTTATGCTACCTCAATAAGTATTTTAAATAATAAAGAATTGGTAATAGATTTTCCAACAGGGAAAACAACAAGCCAAGAGGATTACTTTAAAAAAGTACTATCATATTAAACAGTAATGCATAAACACTTTCTCTACTTTCTTCTTTTCACAACCCTCACCTTCTCTCAATCCCGCACTATAACCAGCGTGGTTGCTGACGATACCAATAAACCACTAATATCTGCAAATGTCATTGCAAAACTTAATTATAATCAAGTGACCAGTAAATTTAAACGACTATATTTGAAATTCTTGTAAAAAATAATCTGTTTATTTTTAGTTAAAAATTGAGGTAAATTCTGGATATTCATTTTTTTTCTTTTTCATATTTGCTTTGGTTAACTAAAAAAAAGTATAAATTTAAACCAATTTAAAAATAAAAAAATTAGTGTTTACCGCTCTAGCAGTAGTGGCATTTAGTAGAGTTGCAATGGCAAAAACTGGCAAAGTAAAAGTAAGTAAAAAGATTAAAACTAAAAAAGAAGTTGTCGTCGAAACAGATTGTAATTTAGCGCGATATGTAGCATATGTGGATGCTAGAAGTGTTGGTTTTACTCATGATCAGGCAATAAGTGCTTCTTATTCTGTTTATTTTATGTGTCTGGGATTACAGGAAGCTCATATATCACAATAAAGATAAAGCTTCGATTAGAATTAGAAAAACTCAAACACACCATTTTCAATGAATTTGGTGTGTTTTTAATATAACCACAAAATGAAAATATTTCTTATTATCCTAATCTTGTCAACGATGCTTGGATATGGTCAAGGTCAAAATGTTGTCATATCCTATGGATTACAAATAGAAAAAGAAAAAGGATTATTTGACAATAATGCTACGTTAAAAAGTTTTCTTGAAAAGTCAATTGTAGATGCAAAAAAACTAACGTTTCAATTAATCATAACTGAAAATGGTTCTAAATTTTATAGTGAAAAAATATTAGACAGTGATGATGCTATCACTTCACAAAGGTTCACGCTTGCAATGGCAAATTATGTTGGAATTGTATTTAGTTTGAAAGAAAAATTATTATTTCAAAAGGAAATGTTAGGAGAAAACATTTACGCAGAAGAAGCTTTGAAAAGTAACTGGATTTTAACAAGTGAGACCAAATTAATAGACAATTATTTATGCTATAAAGCGACCAATGTTTTTACGGTTCGTTATGAAACTAAAGTTTTCAACCATCCAGTAGTCGCATGGTATTGTCCAGCATTACCGTATCCTTATGGGCCTGTAGGTTATGGAAATTTGCCAGGATTAATTTTAGAACTTCAGGTAAGAAATGCGGTCTTTGGAGCTAAAAGTATTCAGCTAAATAGTAATCTTACTTTTGATATTAAATCGTTAGAGAAATTGAAAATTTTAAATGAGAAGCAGTTAGAAGTAGCCTATAATAAGCTAAATGGATTTTAAAAATCTTTTTTTGAATAGTATTAGTCTGAAATCAAAACAAACTATTTTTTTAGTAAAGTCTCTAATGGGTAATTAAAACAGTTATAATCTTTTCTCAAAATTATTGAATGAATACCTTTAAATATCTATTATTACTTTTTTCTTTTTTTTCATTCTCTCAATCCCGCACTATTATCGGCGTTGTTGCAGACGATAACAATAAACCACTAGAATCTGCAAATGTCATTGCAAAACCCTTGCAGGAAAAAGCAAGCCTTAAGTTTGCTATTGCTGATAACAAAGGGCGCTACCGCTTAGAACTCGAAAAGGAAGTCAAATATGAAATCACGGTTTCGTATATTGGTTTTGTAGAGGAAGTATTTATCCTTGAGGCTGATGCAGCTATTGCCACGCATGATTTTAAACTGAAACCTACTGGAGAACAACTCAAGGAAATTGTAATTAAGCACGAGTTCAAGCCTATTATGATCAAGAAAGACACCATGACGTTTGACGTGAAAAGTTTTGCTAATGGCAACGAACGCAAAATGAAAGAAATCCTCGAAAAACTCCCTGGTGTTGAGGTCGATAAAAACGGAGGTGTAACCGTGCAAGGCAAAAAAGTCACCAAAATGCTCGTAGAAGGCAAATCCTTTTTTGGTGGTGGCTCTAAATTGGCTGTAGAAAATATTCCTGCGGATGCATTAGATAAAATTGAAGTCATTGACCACTTCAACGAAGTAGGATTTATGAAACAGGTTTCGGATAGCGATGAACTGGCAATAAACGTAAAACTTAAAGCCGATAAAAAGAAATTTGTTTTTGGTGATGTCGAAGCCGGTGCCGAAGTCGGGAATGCGGACAATGGTTTTTATCTAGGACATGCCGCTTTGTTTTATTACAGTCCAAAATCAAATGTGAGTTTCATAGGCGACTTGAATAACATTGGTAAACGCACCTTTACTTTTGATGATTTAATGCGTTTTGGTGGCGGCATGAGTACGTTTCTTTCTGGCCGAAAATCATTGACTAATTTGTATTCTTTTGCTAATGACAATCAAGATGTGGTTCAGAATACCTCACAATTTGGCGCGGTCAATTTTAGTCACGATACTTCTTCTAAGCTTTCTATATCTGGTTTTTCTATTTTTTCAAAGGTATTGACGGCTTCTCAAACCGAAAGCAACATTGAATACTTGCAAAACACCGCTTTTGCTTTTGAGAATAAATTACAAAATGGCGATAACCGCTCCGTGCTTGGAATTGGTAATATAAAACTAGATTATTCACCAAACGCGAAAGAGAAATGGTATTACAACGGACAATACCAGTCGAGCACGAATGCGATGTCCAACACCATCAACTCGATAACGAAGCTTAATTCCAGTGTTTTTGAAACCATCAACAAAGCTGATAATACTGCGATAAAACAATACGTCGAGTGGCACAAAAGCTATAGTTTAGCACATACCACCACAGTAGTAGTCAACCAAGCGTATGATTACAACACCCCACAAACCAATTGGTTTACGGATCAGCCGTTTTTAGATGGCTTGATTCCATTGCAAGATGATACGTCATACCGCATAGCGCAAATTAAAAAGGTAAAAACCAATAGTGTAGACGCGTTGTTCAAGCATTATTGGATTATCGATAATTTCAATCATTTGTATACCAATGTGGGAAACAATTATGGGGCTTCTCGTTTTGAAACTTCGGAGAAACAGCTACTGACAAATGGAACAATAAATGATTTTGCTTTGAACGGTTTTGGGAATGCTGTAAAATACCAGTTGAACGATGCCTACGTTGGACTCGAATACAAATTTAGAATAGGAAAATGGACTAATAAACCGGGATTGTATTTGCATTGGTATCATTTAATTACGCAACAAAATTCAGGAAATCAGTCGCTAGCTAAAACGCTTTTTCAACCGCAATGGAACAGTGATTATGAGTTTAACAAATCAGAAACCTTAAATTTTACTTACAAATTAGAAAATGGTTTTCCGCAAGTATCGCAATTGGCGGATCAATTTACGCTGCAAAATTACAATTTAGTGTACAAAGGAAATGCGTTGTTACAAAACGAGCGCTACCATTCCGCAAACCTGCGCTATTCAAAAATGAATTTGTACCGTGGCGTTACTTGGAACGCAATGGCTAGTGTAAACAAAAAAGTACAAACAATTCGAGACGAAATTCAGCTGGATGGCATTAACCAGTTCAACACGCCTATTTTGAGCGACAATCCAGAAACGAATTACAATGTAAATGGCGCGTTTACAAAAAAAATATACCGTTTTAGTTTGCGATTCAATACCAGTTTAAGTTGGTTTAATTATTTTCAAACTTTAAACAACACGGAAACTTTAAACAATAGGAAGAATCAAAGAATTGGGATTTTACTAAAAACAGCACATAAAAAATGGCCGGGTTTTAGTGTTGGATATACGAAAGGTTTCAGTCAGTTTTTAGGATTAACAAGATCTAATTTTCAGACAGATGCCGTTACATCCGACTTTGATATCAATTTCTCCAAATTTTGGACCTATAAATTGAGTTACGAAAATCTAAAAAATACCAATAACAACAATCAAAGTAATTTTTATGATATAGCAAATACTTCCTTGCGCTATCAAAAGAAAAACAGCCCTTTTGGTTTTGAAGTTTTAGTGAATAATCTTTTCGACAACAAAGTCAAAAATGATTACTCCTTCTCGGATTATTTAATTAGTGAGCGAACCACTTTTGTATTGCCAAGGGTATTCTTGTTGTCAGTGAGTTATAAGTTGTAATAAACTTAAACAGCTAAAAACAAGAGTATTACTTCTTGAAGTATAAAAACAAACACGTTAATTTTTTGTTAATAAATAAGTAAATACGTAAGGAGTATTTTTCTTTTTTTAATTTTCATGAAGACTAACCATAGCACTATTTAAAAATTTCAAACCAGCAGTAAGAATGAAAAATTTCAAGCAGACCTTCATCATTATTTTGTTTTTTATTGGCCTCGCTGGTCATTCACAAATAGCAGTCACTGGGTTTTCTAACTATGTTGTAGGAATGAATACCAGTAAAAATAAAACTATAAACTTCGAGTTAAAAGTTTTTGCTTATAATTACTTCGATTCCTTGCCTATAGAAACAAACGTATTTTATAATTTTGAAACTAAAGAGTATCACCGTTTTTCGATTGGTTTAGGTGTGAATTTGAGTCCTTTTAGGGGTTTTGATGAAATAAATTCTTTTGTAATTCCTGCATCTTTAGAGATTTTTCCAATCAAGGATTTTAAAAAAATAGCACTAGTTTTAGAACTTACACCTGAATTTAGAATTGAGGATAATGCAGTCCTCAGAGGTCTTATTGGTGTTCGGTATTCCTTTGATAAAAAATAAAGTGGTAGACAATAAAAACAAGTTTATTATAAAAAATTTGTGGTTGAAACGCGTGAGGGATAGCAGCAATCCGCCGCAGCGGAGCGAATAGCCCGACAGCAAAAAACAAATGGGGCCAATGACAAATGCGATGAGTAGCCCCTTTTGTTTTTTGCTGTCACGCCCAAAAGATTAATTATATACCCTAAGTACATCTCCGTTGACCTGCACCCGATATTGTTTCATTGGATATTGTAAAGTTCCCTGCCCGGTAAATAAATTGTATTCCTCATTGTCACAAGTGCAAACTGCTTTAATTCCTTTTATGGTCATGGTCGAACAGGGGCTTAAAACTTGATTGGGACAAGCCGCGTCAAAAGCATTATAACCGCTCCCAGTATTAAAAACAATAACGCCTCGTATTCCAAGTCCAGGAATAATAACCGAGTTACTTACAAACTTAAGATTGGAATAGGAAGGCAACTTCATATTGATATCCATAGTAAAACTATAATTAGGTAGATATGGATTTGTATTGTTAAAACCAGAATCACTACACGAAAAAAGTAACGGGATAATTAATAAAAAGAAGGAATATTTTTTCATTTTAAAATAGTGTCAAAGTATTAGTGAAACAAATTTAATTTATTTAACTTTGAATTATATATGATTAACATATTTTTATAGACAAAAAAACAATAGTAGTATCTTAGTGGAAATAAATCCCGTCCTGATGGGATTTTTTCTATTTATATAAATGAGGAAGTTATGAGTACAGTATCGTATTACACCGCAGAAGGGTTAAAGAAATTAAGAGAAGAATTAGATTATTTAAAAAGCGTCATGCGCCCAAAAGCATCAGCGGATATAGCCGAAGCAAGAGATAAAGGCGATCTTTCAGAAAATGCCGAGTACGATGCAGCCAAAGAAGCGCAAGGAATGCTGGAAATGCGTATTGCTAAACTAGAAGAAGTACATTCGAACGCTCGATTAATTGATGAAACACATTTGGATGTTTCTAAAGTGTTGGTTTTGTCCAATGTGAAAATCAAAAACCAGACCAATGGAGTGGAAATGAAATATACCTTGGTAGCGGAAAGTGAAGCCGATTTAAAAACCGGAAAAATTTCTGTAACCTCGCCAATTGGTAAAGGATTATTGGGAAAATCAGTGGGTGAATTTGCGGAGATTACAGTTCCAAATGGGGTTTTAAAATTCGAAATTTTAGAAATCACAAGAGATTAATTTTTTTAAGTCTAGCGGGTTACTCTTTTAATATTTTAAACAAAAAACCACGGTAACAAATCAACTATGTCAATATTTACTAAAATAGTTAACGGAGAAATCCCTTGTTATAAAATTGCCGAAGACTCAAATTTCTTGGCTTTTTTAGATGTTAATCCAAATGCAAAAGGACACACACTTTGTATTCCAAAACAGGAAATCAATAAGATTTTTGAAATGGAAGAGGACTTGTATATCGGGCTGATGCAGTTTTCTAAAAAAATTGCGGTTGCACTAGAGAAAACGATTCCTTGCAAACGAATTGGTATGGCGGTTGTTGGACTTGAAGTGCCACATGCACACGTTCACTTGATTCCTTTGAATGAAATGGATGAAATGCGTTTTCAAAATAAAGTATCCATGTCGAAAGATGAATTTGAAGCTTTAGCAATAAAAATACAATCGAATTTATAATAGTTGCACAAATAGAATAAATTGGTATGGTTTTCGTTTAAAAGGGAATAGGTGAAAACGTATTCCCTTTTACTTTGAGCTATACTACAATATGAAAAATAATTTTATACTTTTCTCCCTATTTATTACACTTTTAAGTTTTGGGCAAGGTAGTACAGATTATACGCTAGTCGACGCTAAAATGGCCATTATCCCTTCAAATCAAACTACTTCTACAACAGCAATTGCCGCATATATCAATACTAATTTCAAAACAGAGACGGATAAAATTCGAGCCGCTTTTTACTGGACGGCATCAAATATTAGATATGATGTAACTACTAGATATGCAGTTAATTTTAGTGAAACAGCACAAGATAAAATTACTAGAACTTTAAAAACAAGAAAAGGAGTTTGCAGTCATTATGCTGCCGTTTTTAAGGAACTGTCTGATAAAATTGGAATTGAGTCCTATATTATTCAAGGCTATAATAAGCAAAATGGTACAGTAGGAAAATTGGCACACGCTTGGAATGCTGCAAAAATAGATACTAAATGGTATCTGTTTGATCCAACTTGGGGATCGGGATACGTTCACAATGGGCAATTTAGTAAAAAACTAAATAATGTTTATTTTAAGGCGGATCCAGCTAAAATAATTGCTTCACATATTCCATTTGATTATTTGTGGCAATTTCTATACTATCCCATTACTAATAGTGAATTTTACGCAGGGAAAGTCCAGATAAATACATCCAAAAAGTACTTTGATTTTGAGCGAGAAATCAGCAAATACAATGCTATGTCCGAAACCGATCAGTTGTATGCAGCAGCAGAAAGAATAGAAAAAAACGGATTAAAAAACGCTTTGGTACTAGAACGTTACGATTTTAAAAAGAAAAAATTAGAGTACTTGCGAAGAAACGCTAATATCGAGAAATTAAACGCTATTGTGAACGAAATGAACCTTGCAGTTATCTTACTGAATGATTTTGTTCATTACCGAAACAATCAGTTCAAACCCACTTTTTCAGACGATGAAATTAGCAAGATGATCCAGACGCCGCAGGAAAAACTAGCTAAATGCCAAGACGCAATTTATGCAGTGGGTCCAGTAGGAAGTGAGAGTTCAGCTTATGTGGCTTCAGTCAAAAAGTCCCTTAGTAAAGCTTTGGCGCAAGCCAATGAACATGCTTCATTTGTACAAAACTATTTGAGCAAGTCTAAAAGTAGTAGAAAAACAATGTTTTCTAAATTCTCCCAGCTTAGAGTTTCGTCACATTAGAAGACTTTTTTTAAACTTACTTGCATCGTTGTTCCTTTTCCAATTTCGGAATGTAAGACTTTAATGGTTCCTTTGTGGTATTCTTCCACAATTCTTTTGGTTAGAGAAAGTCCTAATCCCCAGCCCCTTTTTTTGGTGGTAAAACCAGGTTCAAATATGCTTTTGAATTGTTTTTTCTGAATTCCGCTGCCGGTGTCGGAGATATTTATTTTTACAAAGTCCCCTTCCTGCTCAATTTGTAAAGCTAATTTCCCTTTTCCTTTCATCGCATCGATAGCATTTTTTACTAAATTTTCGATTGTCCAGCTGTGTAGCGTGGGGTTCAATAAAACCATAATGCGCGATTCTGGCGCTTTAAATGAAAACTCAATTTGCTTGGAAAATCGGGATTGTAAGTAGTCGTAGGATTGCTGTGTTTCGGCTACGATGTCTTTATTTTCTAATTTGGGTTCAGATCCTATTTTCGAGAAACGATCGGTAATGGTTTGCAAGCGTTCAATGTCTTTTTCAATTTCAAAGGTGGTACTTTCCTCTACGTTTTCCGATTTTAAGAGTTCAACCCAACCTATCAAAGACGAAAGCGGAGTGCCAATTTGATGTGCCGTTTCTTTGGCCATACCAGCCCAAAGTTTGTTTTGTGTGGCCATTTTGGTACTTCGATAAAAATTATAAACCAAACTTCCAAATAAGACAATAATGAGTACTAAGGCAACAGGATAATATTTTAATTTATTCAGTAAAGCGGAATTACCATAGTATAAATTTTGAAATTTTCCTGGGACATATTCAATGACAATGGGCTCATTTTCATTTTTTAAGGCTTGTAAAAAAGCAATTGCTTTTAGCTTGTTTTCTACGACAGCTTCATCAATATTGACGGTGTTTATTATGCTGTCATTTTCGGTGAGTACAATGGGGATAGAAGTATTGTTGCTAAAAATCTGAAGAGGAAGTTCGACTTCTGTATTTTCGTCCGCGTTAATTAGTGTTTTTTGGGCTTGTGCCCAAAGGTTCATTTTTAAGCGTTCTTCGTTTTTAAAAATTTGAAAAAAAGTATACGTGTTCCAAAGTATTAAGGAGATGATGAGAAATGAGGCGAAAATGATAATCCAACGGGTTGTATTTCTTCTTTCAGAAAACAGCATAAATAGATTTTTGAGGTATAAATATAATGAAATTAATACGGAAGTATTTTAGTTTCAATCAAAGAATTTATTTTTGAAAAAGCTAAAACCTAATTTCATTCTATTTCTACATTACTGCTTCTAAAACTTAATTCATTTGTCTACTTTTGTATCTCTAAGAAATAAATAAAAAGTATGATTACTATTGATCCTAAAAGTATTGAAACGGCAAAGTTACAAGGGTATTTGCAAAGTTCTGTAGGGCCTAGGCCTATTGCTTTTGCCAGCACTATGGATGTTGATGGGAATCCAAACCTATCGCCTTTCAGTTTCTTCAATGTGTTCAGTGCTAATCCGCCCATTCTTATATTTTCGCCAGCAAGACGGGTGCGTGATAATTCGGTAAAACATACCTTAATGAATGTCGAAGCAACCCGAGAAGTAGTGATTAACGTGGTGAATTATGATATGGTGCAGCAAACTTCGCTAGCGAGTACGGAGTATGCGGTTGGGATCGATGAATTTGTGAAATCAGGTTTGACGCCAATAGCTTCTGAAGTGGTGAAGCCTTTTAGAGTAAAGGAATCGCCTGTTCAATTTGAATGCAAAGTCACTCAGATTATCCCCTTAGGTACAGAAGGTGGGGCAGGAAATTTAGTGCTTTGTGAAGTAGTGCGCATTCACATTGATGAATCCGTTTTAGACGAAAATGGAGCCATTGATCAATATAAAATAGATCTAGTCTCCAGATTAGGCGGAAATTGGTATTCCAGATCCAACCAAGGACTTTTTGAAGTGCCAAAACCATTGTCAACTTTAGGAATTGGGGTAGATGCTATTCCAACTTTTATAAAGGAAAGCCCTGTTTTTAATGGAAATGATTTAGGGATGTTGGGAAATATAGAAGCCTTGCCTACAATGGAAGAAGTTAGTATATTTGTAAAACAGAATTTTGCTGTAAAAGGCGTTTTAAGTGCTGATGATCAGCAAAAAGTACACTTAGAAGCTAAAAAATATCTGGATGACGAGGATGTTTTGTCTGCTTGGAAAGTGCTTTTGGCAAAAAAATAAGAATATAAATAACATTAAAAATAACGAAGATGGAAGTTACAGGAAAAATTAAAATGCTTGGGGATGCAAAAAATGTGGGAAGCGGAAGTTTCTTGAAAAGAGAATTAGTTGTAACCACGGAAGAACAATATCCACAACATATTTTAGTAGAATTTGTACAAGATAAATGTGATTTATTGAATAGTTTTAAAGTGGGTGAAGCCGTAAAAGTTGCTATCAATTTAAGAGGACGCGAATGGGTTGATCCCCAAGGAGTGACTAAATATTTTAATGCAATTCAAGGATGGAGAGTAGAACGAGTAGCGGCTGAAGCAACTGCGTCACAAATGCCTCCAATGCCTGCTGCCGAAGCTTTTGCACCCGCAACAAACCTAAACGAAGAAGAAGCTGACGATTTACCATTCTAAGAGGTAAAAAAGTTAGCATTTATAAGTCAGAAGTTTAAGTTTTACTTGAATTTCTGACTTTTTTATTTTTTGAAATTGCCATTTATTTTTGAAATTGAAATATGTATTATTTATCTGCAGATTTGTTATTTCCTTCTGTTGACCAAGCTAATCGCGATGGTATTTTAGCGATTGGAGGTAATTTATCTCCGGAACGATTACTACTTGCCTACAAAAGCGGAATCTTTCCTTGGTTTGAAAATGGTGAACCCATTATGTGGTGGGCACCAAATCCCAGAATGGTTTTATTTCTAGATGAAATGATTATTTCTAAAAGTATGCGAAACATTTTGAATCGGAATAGTTTCAAAGTTACTTTCAACCAAAATTTTAGAGAAGTGATTTCGAACTGTCAAAACATAAAACGAGACGGTCAAAACGGGACTTGGATTACTAACGACATGATTGAAGCGTATTGCAAACTTAATGAAAGTGGAATTGCCAAATCGGTTGAAGTTTGGCAAAATGAGGAATTGGTCGGTGGATTATACGGAATTGATTTGGGACACGTCTTTTGTGGTGAAAGTATGTTCTCTTTAGTGTCAAATGCTTCAAAAGTTGCCTTCATTGCTTTGGTCAACCAATTAAAAAAAGAAAAGTACAGTCTGTTGGATTGCCAAGTTTATAATCCGCATCTCGAAAGTTTAGGTTGTCGAGAAATAGCACGAGTCGATTTTATGGAAATATTGAAAAGGGAATAATATTTAAAATTTTAACTTCTTAAAACTCCAGTCTAAAGTATTAAAAAGTATTAATTCATTTTTTAGTGTTGTTAAATCCATAATCAGTTTCAAAGTTTCATGTGCCATCATAGTGCCAATAATTCCAGGAAGTGTACCCATTACACCATTAAAGTTGCAATTAGGTACGTCTTTTGGATTTGGTGGCTCTGGAAATAAGTCACGAAGATTTTTATTTCCATTGTGATTAAAAACAGCCATCTGACCCTCAAATTTTAAGATACTGCCATATATTAGTGATTTTCCTAAAGCTACGCAAGTATCATTTACAAGATAACGGGTTTCAAAATTATCACAACCATCAACAATTACATCAAAATCCTTGATGATTCGGCTGGCATTTTCAATTGTTAATTTTTCTTCAAAAGCGATGATCTCAATCAGTGGATTTAAAGTTTCTAAAACTGATTTTGCCCTCAGCGCTTTAGATTGCCCAACATGTTGTTCTGTATACAAAATTTGGCGGTGTAAATTATGTAATTCGATTTTGTCAAAATCAACGATTCCAATAATCCCAACCCCAGCCGTTGCGATATATTGTAAAATTGGGCACCCTAATCCGCCAGCGCCAATTACTAAAACGCTACTTTTTTTGAGTTTTTCTTGACCCAAATCACCTATTTCTGGCAACATCATTTGTCTATTGTACCTTAAAAAATCTTGTATAACACTCATTCTTTCTACTATCAAAAAATCTATTTATATCTTTTTTCTTCTTTAAAAATCAAAAACTAGCAATCTTAAATAAACTATCTAAAATTATTTAAAGCTTTTGTCCCAATCTTTCCAAACAGGTTCATATCCGCTGTTGGAGATGACTTGGGCAATCTCGGCAGCAGGTCGTTCGTCGCTAATCTCAAATTGCTCCAATGACTGCGGATCAACGACATAACCACCGGGATTAGTTTTTGAACCGGCACTCATGCTTGTAATACCAATTGGAATAATATTATCACGAAATTTTTCATTCTCCCTAGTTGATATGGAGATTTCTAAATCTTCATTCCACAAGCGATAGGCGCAAATCAATTGTGTTAAATCTTTATCATCCATGATAAAGTTGGGTTCAATAACCCCTTCGGCTGGTCGTAATCTGGGGAAAGAAACGGTATATTTAGTTTGCCAATACGTTTTTTGTAGATAATCTAGATGTAAGGCATTGAAAAAGCTATCTGTACGCCAATCCTCCAATCCTAACAAAACGCCCAAACCTATTTTATGAATACCTGCAGTGCCTATTCGGTCTGGTGTTTCTAGACGAAAATCAAAATTAGATTTCTTTCCTTTAGTATGGTACTTTTTATACACTTCTTGATGATACGTTTCTTGATATACCAAAACGGAATAAACCCCAGCTGCATGCAATTGCTCATATTCTTCCGTTGAAAGAGGCTGTACTTCTACTGAAATGATAGAAAAATCATTTTGTATTTGTGCAATTGCTTTTAGAAAATAATGAATATTTACCGTGTAATTTGCTTCACCTGTTACCAATAAAACATGATCAAAACCAGCGCTTTTTAAAGCTTCGACTTCCAATGTTATTTCGGCCTCGTTGAGGGTTTTTCGCTTGATTTTGTTATCTAAACTAAAGCCACAGTACGTACAAATATTCTGGCATTCGTTACTCAAATACAAAGGCGCATAAATTTGAATCGTTTTGCCAAAGCGTTTTTTTGTTAATTCGTGGCACTCTTGAGCCATTGCTTCCAAATAATTCTGTGCAACAGGTGAAATCAAAGCCAAAAAATCGTCAAGATTTCGTTTTTTCTTTGCTAGTGCTCGTTCCACATCTTGTGCTGTGGTTTGGTATATTTTGGTTTTGATCGCATCCCAATCGTAATTTTCAAAAACCGATTTAAAAGTGTTCATGTTTTTAATTATTTAAAATTATTTAGGCGTGACAGCTGTTTTGAAAATCCGGTTCGTTCCTCTCCGTATTTTCAAAACAGCCGTCGGGCTATTCGTTTCAATCTTTTTTTGTACCGTTTAAAAAAACCGGTACAAAAAAAGGATTTTCACTGCTATCCCTCACGCAAAACGCGGGAAAAACGCATTCTTATTAAGTTTATATCATTGCATTTTACCTTTGTCAAAGTTTTGAACTTTGACAAAAGCTGCTGTAAAACGACCTTTTATTGTAATCCTATTTATTCGTTTAATATAATTTCAATTCATTTTTTTATGCGTTTTTGTCTCCCTTTTCTTTACAGAGGGCTAGGAGAGGATCAATCATATAAAAATGCTGTCAACGGACTCGAAGCCACCGCGCGATTATATTGTTGTCCAAGTTTGGCTTCGAATGCTTTGCGTCCTGCAATAACGGCTTCTCTAAAAGCTTCTGCCATCAGTTTTGGATTTCCTGCAATAGCTATAGCGGTATTTACTAAAACAGCATCCGCACCCAGTTCCATTGCTTTTACCGCATCAGAAGGCGCCCCAATTCCGGCGTCGATAATCACAGGAACTTTACTTTGTTCAATTATGATTTCTAAAAAATCGATTGTTTTCAGTCCTTTGTTACTACCAATAGGCGAGCCCAAAGGCATAACTGCCGACGTGCCGACATCTTCTAATCGCTTGCACAAAACAGGGTCAGCATGAACATAAGGTAAGATGATAAATCCTAATTTGGCCAATGCTTCTGTTGCTTTTAAGGTTTCTATAGCATCAGGCATTAAATATTTTGGGTCAGGATGAATTTCGAGTTTGAGCCAATTAGTTTCCAACGCTTCGCGAGCTAATTGCGCTGCAAAAATAGCTTCTTTAGCATTTCGAGCACCTGAGGTATTGGGCAATAAATTAATGTGTGGATGTTTAAGATGTGATAAAATGGCATCCGTTTCGGTTTCTAAATCGATACGTTTTAGCGCAACAGTTATTAATTCGCTTCCTGATGCTAGAATGGCTTCTTCCATCTGTCGATTCGAACCAAATTTCCCTGTGCCTAAAAACAAGCGTGACTCAAAGATTTTATCTCCTATTTTAAATGGTAACATATAATTGTTTGTTAAGTTGAGTGATCAATTGCGATAGATTTTCATTTTGTGTAATCAATCCAGAAACGGCTATGCCATGAATTCCAGTTTGCATCAGACCTTCAACATGTTCCAGTGTAATTCCTCCAATGGCATAAATGGGAATTTGGATGTTTTTTATCTTCATTTGTTCGATAATAGAATCATAGCCTTCCAATCCTAAAATTGGACTTAAATTTTGTTTGGTTGCCGTAAATTGAAACGGACCCAAACCAATATAATCGCAGTTTTCAGCAGTTCTTTGCAGTACATCTTCCCATGTATTTGCAGTGCCGCCTATGATTTTTGTGGTTCCTAAAATGAGTCTTGCTTCATGGATGCTCCTATCACTCAAACCTAAATGGACCCCATCAGCATCCAATAGCTTTGCAAAATGCACATTGTCATTGATGATAAAAGTGGCTAAATATTCTTTGCACAATTTTTTTACGGCTTCTGCCAAAGTGAAAGCTTCAAATTTATTTTGATTTTTGAATCGCAATTGAATCCAATCGCAACCATTGTCCAGCGCTTTGTGGATGTTATACAATTGTTCTTCCATTGTATTTCCCTGTGAAATATATTGTAACTTGTTATACATGATGGTATCCTAATTTAGTTTTGTTGGATTGCAAGAAGGTTTCTATATATATTTTAGCAGTACTGCAAGCTGTTTTCAGGTCTTGTTCTAAAGCTAAATTGGCAGTTATAGCGGCTGATAATACGCAGCCTGAGCCATGCTTTTCGGAAACCAAAGTTTCTTTTGGCAACAGCTGGAAAACGTCATTTTCCATGTATAAATAATCAATACCTATTTCGTCTGAATTATGACCCCCTTTGACTAAAACAGCGCAGAATTTCGAGAGGGTTATTGCAATTGTTCGGGCATTAATTTCTTCCGAGGACAGTTGTAAAATCTCATTGTAATTGGGAGTTATCAAATCAATTTTTTCTAATATTTCAATCAAAACAGTTTGGTTTTCGATGGTTGTAAAACGGAATTCTGTGGTAGATTTCAAAACCGTATCCCAAACTATTTTTGTTTTTGGCGAAAGCCTTTTTATAGCAAAAACAATTTCTTTTAAATAATCCAAGGAAGGAATAATTCCAATTTTTACTGCTTTGATACTGTAACTTTTGAATAACACTTTTATGGAACGCAAAACAAAATCCAAGTCAGTCCATTGTATTTCGAAGAATTCATTTTCGGTTTGAATCGTATTGCCTGTATTGATGGCAAAACCAGTCACGCTATGCTGCTCGAATGTTTTTACATCCGCTAAAACACCTGCGCCTCCCGAAGGATCAAAGCCAGCAATGGTTAATACGAATGGACGATTTGTTGACATGTTTTAAAATTTTCTATTGGGTTGTTTTGATTCCAAATTGTTCCTAAAAGCGCTGCATCATCAAAGCCAGCTTGTATTGTTTTTTTGATATTGCTAGCTTCCATTCCACCTAGTCCAATTATTTTAGTCTTGAAGTTGGTTCTCTTTTTTATTTTCTCGAATAAATCGCGTTTTGGAGCATAATCGACTTTTGAAATAGAGGAATACACGGGACTTAAAAAAGCATAATCAAAATTGGAATCTAAATCATTGAAATCCTCGATACAATGTGTCGAAGTCGATAAAATGAAATCCAATTCTTTATAGCTTTTTAATTTAGATTCATTTATGGTGGTGCGATTACTTTCTGTAAAATGAATGCGATGAATTCCAAGGGATTTCGCCAAATGATGGTGGCTGTGTAAAACCAGATGTTCTCTATATTCCAGTCCAATTGCAAGTACAATAGCATGCAATTCTTCTATTGAAAAGTCAGGTTTTCGGACATGAAATACTTCCATTCCTTCCTGAAAAAGAGAATGGATTATTGCTATTTCATTTTGAATTGCTATTGGACTGGATATAATTATCATGTTTTTGAATTTCTTGCAAGATCTATTTGGACCTTGTACCTATTGAGCTAATGATTTAAAAAATCGAAAAGGTTTTGAAAGCCTTGCAGGAGTATTAACTATAAATCTCGTTTCCTTGTTCGATAAACTCTTCTGATTTTTCTTTCATGCCTTTTTCGGCTTCGGCAACATCACGAATTTCTTGCGATATTTTCATCGAGCAGAATTTGGGTCCGCACATCGAACAAAAATGAGCCACTTTGGCACCTGCAGCAGGTAAGGTTTCATCGTGGAATTCTCTAGCTGTATCTGGATCTAAAGACAAGTTGAATTGATCTTCCCAACGAAATTCAAATCGTGCTTTGCTTAGTGCGTTGTCACGGTATTGTGATCCAGGATGACCTTTGGCTAAATCAGCTGCATGTGCCGAAATTTTATATGTGATAACGCCATCTTTAACGTCTTTTTTGTTGGGCAAACCAAGGTGTTCTTTTGGCGTAACATAGCACAACATAGCACAGCCGTACCAACCAATCATTGCCGCTCCAATGGCAGAAGTAATGTGGTCGTAACCGGGTGCAATATCCGTTGTTAATGGGCCTAAAGTATAAAAAGGGGCTTCGTCACAATGTTCTAATTGTTTGTCCATATTTTCTTTAATCATGTGCATGGGTACGTGACCTGGGCCTTCAATAAACACTTGAACATCATGTTTCCAAGCAATTTTTGTGAGTTCTCCAAGTGTTTCCAATTCGGCAAATTGGGCGGCATCATTTGCATCTGCAATAGAACCCGGACGCAAACCGTCTCCTAATGAAAAGGCCACGTCGTACAGTTTCATTATTTCGCAAATTTCTTCGAAATGGGTGTAAAGAAAGTTTTCTTTATGGTGAAACAAACACCATTTTGCCATGATCGAACCACCGCGGGAAACAATTCCAGTTACGCGATTGGCTGTTAAATGAATGTAACGCAATAAAACACCAGCATGGATGGTGAAATAGGAAACCCCTTGTTCCGCTTGTTCAATTAAGGTGTCGCGGTATACTTCCCAAGTTAAATCTTCGGCAATACCATTTACCTTTTCTAAAGCTTGGTAAAGAGGTACAGTTCCGATAGGCACAGGAGAATTGCGGATAATCCACTCTCTGGTTTCGTGTATGTTTTTCCCCGTTGATAAGTCCATAATCGTGTCTGCTCCCCAACGACAAGCCCAAACTGCTTTTTCTACCTCTTCTTCTATAGTTGAAGCTACAGCGCTATTGCCAATATTTGCATTAATTTTCACTAAGAAATTACGTCCCACAATCATGGGTTCACTTTCTGGGTGGTTGATGTTGTTTGGAATAATGGCTCGGCCTCTGGCTACTTCGCTACGAACAAATTCCGGTGTGATTTTCCCCACCCCAGCCCTCCCCGAAGGAGAGGGAGTGTTTGCGCCCCAACTATTTCCTTCGTGTTGCTGTTGCATGGCTTTGGTTTGTTCTTCCAATAATTCTAAGCGCTGATTTTCACGAATAGCAATATACTCCATTTCAGGGGTTATGATTCCCTGTTTCGCGTAATACAATTGAGATACATTTGCTCCTTTTTTGGCACGCATGGGTTTGTGTAAATATTCAAAACGCAATTCGTTTAGTTTTTCGTCATGGAGGCGCTGTTTCCCATATTCTGAAGAGATTTCAAATAGTTCTTCCACATCATTGCGATCTAAAATCCATTGTTCCCGAATGCGAGGCAATCCTTTTCGGATATCGATTTCAATATTTGGATCTGTGAATGCTCCTGAAGTATCGTAAACTGTGATTGGAGGATTTTTTTCTATTCGCCCGTTTGATAATTGTGTATCTGCCAAGGCAATTTCGCGCATTGCCACTTTTATGGAATGAATGGTTCCATCTACGTAAATTTTTGTAGAATTAGGGAAAGGAGTGCTGGATATTTTTTCTTCGTTGTTCATTTATGGGTGTCTTAAAGGTGTAAAGTCAAAAGTTTTAATGATTGTTGTTTAGCAGTTTTTAGCTCAAGGAGATTTTGGAATTGAAGCATATTTTTTTTCTTATTTTTAAAATCGTATTTAGTCTCCTTTATAAAATAATTTGATCGTATTCCAAATTCTGCTAGGGATAGTAATGGAAAGCCCGTAAAG
This sequence comes from Flavobacterium fryxellicola, assembly GCF_900143245.1. Taxonomy (GTDB): domain Bacteria; phylum Bacteroidota; class Bacteroidia; order Flavobacteriales; family Flavobacteriaceae; genus Flavobacterium; species Flavobacterium fryxellicola. The sequence continues at coordinate 15,833 of NZ_FRDK01000012.1, read as the reverse complement.
TTGAAAGCCAAATAAAACAAGGGTTAGTGAAGCGACCGAAAGGAAGCTTAGACTAAGACTATGTTTTATAGGGTTGCAACTGCGGACTTGAAATGGATAGCCCGCCCGAGCAGCCTAATTATCCTCCCTGAGTGGCAGAGATGATAAGTATGTCATCGGTTTCTTGTATAGAATGAGAGTTCCAGTCTGATTTTGGAATAACGAAGTTGTTAATTGCTATGGCGATTCCGTTTTGTTTTATGGGAATTTCCAAGTCAAGGAGTGCCTGAACAGTAAGACTGTCAGTTGCAAATTGTTTCGTTTGATTGTTGATTTTGAGTTCCATTCCTTTTGGTTTTAGTATACAGTTATACTTTAGGAATGGCTACAATTACGCATAAAAATGCGTGAAGAAGTCATCTTACTTTTCCCTACGCTAGTATGAACTAGATCAGGTTCAGAGGGTAATTCTCAGCCTACAATGTTGTAGACACCCCTAAAGTGTGGGGCAAATGTAGGGAAGTTTTATATATAAGTTTACTATTTAACGTTTTAAATTCATAACTCCTACTTCGGGGGTTGGGAGGCTTTCCAGCAATTTTCCACATGATCATTAACGATTCCTGTGGCTTGCAGATAGGCATAAACGACCGTAGAACCTACAAATTTGAATCCTCGTTTTTTTAAATCTTTGCTGATCATGTCAGAAAGTAGAGTAGTGGCGGGAACTTCTTTAAAGGATTTTCGGTTGTTTATAACGGGTTTTCCATCAACGAAATTCCAAATATAATTGGAAAAACTCTCAAATTCCTCTTGGATTTTTATAAAAGCTTGGGCATTGGTAACAGCCGAATATACTTTGAGTTTGTTGCGAATAATACCAGCATCTTGCAATAAATCGAGGATTTTATCATCGTTGTATTGAGCAATTTTTTCGTAATCAAAGTGGTCAAATGCTTTTCTAAAATTTCCTCTCTTATTCAAAATGGTAATCCAACTTAGTCCTGCCTGAAACGTTTCTAAAATTAAAAACTCGAATAAAGTAGCGTCATCATACGCGGGAACGCCCCATTCTTCGTCATGGTATTTTTTGTATAAATCACTCGAAGTGCACCAACCACATCGTATTTTCTCGTCCATAGTTATTCTTTTTCTGAGGCCAAATAGTTTTTTATAATGTAGTGACCTAAATAAATTAAAGGAGTTAGGAGAATTGCAATACCGAGTTTAAAGGTATAACCCGTCAATGCGGAAGTGAGGAACGTATCAAAATTTATTTTTCCTGGTAAATAAAAGGCAATCCCCAAAACAATAAAAGAATCAAATAGTTGAGAAATAATAGTTGATCCCGTTGCTCTGAGCCAAATTTTCTTATTTCCTGTCCTATTCTTGAAAAACCAAAAAACAGATACATCAATCAATTGCGACACTAAAAAAGCGATAATACTTCCCACGATGATCCACATGCTCTGACCAAAAACTGCAGTAAATTGTACGTCATTTACAGGGCTGATTCCTTTGGCTGCGGGAATACTTATAGCCAAAAGTAAAATTAGGAAGGAATAGGCAATTAATCCAGCTGTAATTAAGGATAGTTTTTTAACACCCTTTTCGCCAAAATACTCATTAATTAAATCTGTGGTTAAAAAAACGATAGGCCAAGGCAAAATCCCAATGCTCATTACAAACGGACCAATTTGAATTAATTTTCCGCCAATCAATTCGGCCGTTACAGCATTGGTAATAAAAATCCCCGCTAAAATTACAAATACGAGTTCTTTTTTGGTTTTAAACATAAATAAAAATTAAAAGTCAAATTTAGTGTTTTAATCTTTTTTAAGATTATCCAAGTTCCAAATTTTTTCAGCAGTGGTAGGGTGTAATTGCTAACCCTATTTAAGAACGGTTTAATACAAAAGTAACTTATGCTTATGAAAGTTTGGGAAGCCTAGTGTATATAATATTGTAAGAATAATTTTGTGTTTTATTATATATTTGTAGTAAAATAATTAGGATATACTGTTTTTTTTTTTTTTTTGATTTGCACTCGGACGTCCTAAACCACTTACTAAAAAGTTTAGTAAGACACTAATCAAATTATTTTAAATTACGAAAAAATTAATTTTTATTGCAATCGCAATGATTGCTTTTTCTGTAACTTCGTTTGCAGCCGAGAAGGGAGCAAATAAAGCAGAAGTTGGAAATTACCCTTTTTTGAAATCACAAGTTAATCAAGACTTAGTTGGAACTTGTTATGTAACTATTAGTGCGTACGATGAAGAAGGCAATAAAGTTAAAACTTGGGTTTTACAATTTAATAATGTAGAATCCGCAGCAGACTGTAATCAAATTGGTGGTATGGTTGAAAAAGCCTTGACTAGTTTATAATTTTTAAGAGTTCAGGTTATTAACTTGAACTCTTTTTAATTACCATTAAAATAATTAAAAAGATGAAAAGAATAATAATTATAATACTTGTAATGGCTATCCAATCAGTTAAAGGCTTTGGTCAAAATAAAATGTTGAATGTTGAATATGAGATATTTTATAATACTGATATACCTAATACACAATATGCTAATTTATTTGTTAATGAATCTAAAGAAGAATCAATTTACATAAAAAAAAGTGATTCTAAAGTAAATAAACAAGTAAAGAGAGAAGAGGACAACTCAATATCGATTACCTACAAGTCAAAAAGAAGTAGTGCTACTTATTTTAACTTTAAAAAAGATACTCTAATTAGTTCTGAAAATGTTTTTGGTGAAGAGTATCTAATTACAGAAAAAACACCTAAAATGCATTGGGAATTAATTGATGAAACTAAAGTTAAAGACGCTATTACTTTATCAAAAGCGATATGCGAATTTAGAGGAAGAAAATACATAGCTTGGTATGCATTAGAATTTCCACTGAAATATGGGCCATGGAAATTACATGGTTTGCCAGGTCTTATTTTTGAAGTATATGATGAAACTAAAAGATACAATTGGTATTTAAAAAAATTAAATTATGAAACACTAGATGAATCCGTTTTTGTCATGGACACTCAAAAAGCTAAAATAATTGACATTAAGGAATATGCTAAAATAAAATACAATACTGAATCAACAGATGAAAAGCTATTAACGAAAATGCCACGGGGTACTACAATAGTTAGTTCACAAGTATTTAGAAATGGTTTAGAAATTAAATTTGAATGGGAAAAATAAAATTGATATTCTTCTTTGCATTTTTTTCTTTAAACGCAATTGCTCAAATTAAAATATCAGGTAGTGTTATCGATATTCAAAACAAACCAATTCTGTCGGCTAGTATTATTCTAAAAGATAACAATGGCAAGATTATTTCATATACGTACTCAAATGAATTGGGTAAATATAATATAACTACAAACAACAAAGGAAAGCTTATTTTAGCTGCAAATGCTACGAGATTTGAGCAAAAAAGTATTGATATTGCAATAGAAGGTAACGACATCAAGGATATAGTTTTTGATTTAACACCTAAAAGTAATGAACTACAAGAAGTAATAGTTACAGCTTTTCGTCCAATAACAATTGATGGTGATAAGGTCATTTTTGATGTCAAATCTTTTGCGCAAGGGAACGAGCAAGTTGTAGAAGATTTATTAAAAAAAATACCGGGACTGAATATTGATGCCAATGGAACCATAAAAGTAGGTAATCAAGAAATTGAAAAGGTGATGATTGATGGAGATGATCTATTTGATCGAGGCTATAAAATTTTAACTAAAAACATGCCTGTAAGTCCCATTGAAAAAGTGGAACTTTTACAAAGATATTCTAATAATAAGCATTTAAAAGGCATTGAGAGCACCAATAAGGTGGCATTGAATCTCACCTTAAAAGAAGATGCCAAACGCATTTGGTTTGGCAATATGCAAATAGGCTATGGATTGGTAACGGCGAACCGATATGAAGTCAAAAGTAATTTAATGAATTTTGGTAAGAAAAATAAACATTATTTTTTAACTAATTTTAACAATATAGGATTTGATGCCATTGGAGATATTGATAATTTGATAAGGCCGCAAAGGGTAAGTGAACCTGGTAGCATTGGCGATGACCAATCCGTAAAAAGTTTAATAGTTTTGGGATTTGAGATGCCAAACTTAAAAAAACGCAGAGTCAATCTCAACAATGCCGAAATGCTATCGCTTAACAGTATTTTTACACTTTCAAAAAAAGTCAAGTTGAAGACTTTAGGTTTCTTAAATACCGATGAAAATAATTTTTTTAGAAACGGTTTCCAGCAATTCTCCGTTGGGAATACTACTTTTATGAATACGGAGGATTTTAATGGTCGCAAAACACAATTAACAGGTTTTGGAAAAGTAGATGTAACCTATGATATTACAAAAACTAAAACTCTTGAATACACGGGGAAATTTAATAAAACCAACGAAAAAAACAGAAGCAATTTACTCTTTAACAATGACCTGTTAAACGAACAATTAAATGCGAACAATCAACTTTTTGACCAAAAAGTAGTTTTTACAAATAAGTTCAAAGAGAAAAAAGTATTCTTACTCTCTGGCAGATACATCAACGAAAAAACGCCACAAAATTATTCTGTTAATCAGTTTATTTTTAAAGATTTATTTAGCGAAAATGCCAATAGTACCACACAATTCAGCGAAAACAGAATGAAATTTGCAGGTATTGAGGGGCATATATTAGACAAAAAAGAAAGTGGTGATTTGCTTGAAGTAAAGTTTGGCAATCAATTACGAATAGATCAGCTAAACACAAGATTTGAATTGTTAGAAAATGGTAACAATCTTTCGCTCCCAACTGGCTATCAAAACAAGTTAAGATATGCTACAAACGACTTGTATTTATCTGCAAAATATCGCTTCAAAATAAAAAGTTTTACCTTATTGACTCAATCAGATTTTCATCAATTATTCAATGAACTGGAAAACTTTAATGTTAAAACCAATCAAAATCCATTTTTCATTATTCCAAAAATAGGCTTTGATTGGAAAATAAACGACAAAAATAAAATAGTAACTTCCTACTCTTACAACACAACAAACGCTGGAGTTTTAGATGTGTATTCAGGTTTTGTACAAACGGGTTTTCGCTCCTTTTCGAAAGGGTTAGAAGACTTTAATCAATTGAACTCTTCAAGCGCTATTTTGAATTACACTTATGGCAATTGGGGCGACAAGTTTTTTGCCAATACCTTTATTTTATATACCAAAAGCAATGATTTTTTTAGCACCAATTCCATCATTGCTCAAAACTTTTCACAGTCCGAAAAAATCATCATCAAGGATAGAGAATTTGTATCATTTTCTACCAGCATCGATCGTTATTTTAAATCCATCAAATCCAACTTAAAAATCAATATAGGAGCAACCACAACGAATTTTAAAAACATCGTCAACAATTCCAGTCTTCGTGAAGTAAAAAACTTCAATGGCGATTATGGTTTTGAGTTGCGTTCTGGATATAAAGGATTCTTCAATTATCATATTGGCACAAAATGGAATTACAACCAAGTAAAAACAACTACTACAAATTCATTCACAGACAATATGAGCTTTCTTGATTTGTCATTGATGTGTAGTGATCAATTTAATTTACAAGTTCAAAGTGAACGCTATTTTTTTGGGAATCTAAGTAACAATAGTAATAAATATTATTTCTTGGATTTAGAGGCGCGTTATGTGGTAAAAGAGAATAAACTAACCTTTTTCCTTTCAGGGAATAATCTTTTTAATACCAAAACCTTCAGGAATTATAGCATTTCTGATATCAACATTTCACAAACGGAATACAGACTATTGCCAAGATATGTGCTATTGAAAATGGAGTATCGTTTTTAAAAGCAGCAAGACGTTTATTACTGATGAATGCAAAGAATAATGCAATTGGGCTTATTTTACAGGTAGTTTTATTTCTGAAAAAGTATTCTTCTGTTTAAACCATTACAAATACGAGTTCTTTTTTGGTTTTGAACATAAAAAATAATTAATATTCAAATTTAGTGTTTTAATCTTTTTAAGATTATCCAAGTTCCAAATTTTTTCAGCAGTGGTATGTTGTAATTGTTAACCCTATTTAAGAACGGTTAACTGCAAAAGTAATTTATGCTTATGAAAGTTTGGGAAGCCTAGTGTTTTCAGTATTGTAAGAATAATGTTGTGTTTTATTATATATTTGTAGTAAAATAATTAGGATATACTGTTTTTTTTTTTTTTGATTTGTACTCGGACGTCCTAAACCACTTACTAAAAAGTTTAGTAAGACACTAATCAAATTATTTTAAAACTATGAAAAAATTCTTATTAAGTGCAACTTTGTTAGTTGCTTTTTCTGTAACTTCGTTTGCAAGTGAAAAAGAAAATGTTATGATTTCAAACAAATCTGATAAAATTGAAGTTAAATCAGATGAAACCCCGGTAGATACTGAATGCGATACCTATAGAATTGGTAGAACTATAGCTTCTGCGGATAAAAATGGGGATTTGGTGCTGACATCTGTTTATTTTACATTGGTTATTTGTGATGATGGGTTTGTAGCAGTTATCGAATAAAGACATTTTAGTTATCTGGAAAGCCTCTGAATTAAGTTTTCATTGGGATGGTGCACCATCCCTCTTTCAATCATCTTATAAATTACATCATGAGAGAAATATTTTTATTTTTTACTATAATCAGTTCGAATTTTATTTTTAGTCAAAAAAGTGTAAAAATTATTTACGAGCAAAAGTTTATTCGCAGTGATTCTTTTTTTAATCAAATTCCTGAGAAGGACAGGGAATCATTAAAAGAAATTATGAACAAGGCAGAAGTTCACGTTTTAATGTGTAATGAAAATGCTTCTTTATACAAAAATGCAGATTTAAAAGAGGTAGTTATTCCAGGCAAGGGACTTGTTGCTCCTAATACAATTGACCAAGGACTTGTATTCAAACCCTATAAAAATTGGCTTTTTAAAGATTATTCTAACAATGCTGTGATTGAATTAAAGAAAGTTGATGAAAATGAATATTATATTAAAAGACCATTCCGTAAAGAAGAATTTATATTTGATGAAAAGAAAAAAATTATTGAAGGATTTAATTGCAAATCAGCTTTTTTAGTAAAACCTAATAATGATACCATTCAATATTGGTATACACAAGACATACCTGTTTTGGACGGTCCTGTAGATGACATAAATTTACCAGGATTAATTTTAAGTATTGAATCAAAGAAAAAGATGATATACGCCATTAGAATCGAGTTTTCAGATACAGAGTATCCCTTGGATAAACTAAAAAAATCAATTCCGTTTATAACAGAGGTGGAGTATGAGCAATATAAATCTGATGCACTGAAGCCAAAATCCTATCAAGATGCTTCCGGAAACAAACATGAAACAAAGTCAGTAATCATTAAATAAATTAATCAATGAAGTATTTTGTCTATTTTTTGTTGCTCTTTTTTAATACGATGTCTTCTCAATTTGTAGTTGCGATCCACTATCAAAAGCAAACTCTATTAACGAAAGATTTAGTAAAAGGACTACCTGATAGTTTAAAGGATGAGATGATTAAGCAAGTCAATGAAATTAAATCTGAATCGGTGTTGTATATTCAAGGAAATGAGAATTTATATCACGTTAAATCAAAAGATGTTATTAAAAACAACGACAATTTAAAAAACAATAAAAATGACAAAACTGGTGCTACTATCATTAGTTCCAGTTTTGAGCATAGCTCAAAGGAAAAAAAATTAATCAAAAATTTCAAAAATAATAATTATACCATTAAAGAAAACGGAAAGTTAGTTGCTCATAAGTTGCCAAAAGCAATATGGAAATATACAAGTAAAACTAAAAAAGTCGCAGGTTATAATTGCTTTGAGGCTACAACTACTTTTAATAATCATAAGCTCACGGTTTTTTTTACTAGAGAATTATGGACAAAGGGTAGTCCAGATAAGCTTCCGTTTCTTGACGGAGTCATTTTAGAGTATAATTATAGTCATTTTTATGTGAAGGCTGTTAATGTAGACTTACAAGTTCCATTAATTACAAATTTTTTATAATGCAATGCAGTTAAACTTTAAACTCATAGTATTTCTTTTATTTCCAGTTTTTCTTTTTTCGCAGCATACTATTCGTTTCAAAGTTGTTGATGAAGCAAGTATTCCCTTGGCCAGAGCTATTGTGATCATGAGTCAAGACGACAATCAAATCGCTTTTGGCACCACTGATGCAAATGGTTTTATACAAAAGGAATTAGTTTCAGGATCGTATATAGTAACGATTAAAAAGCTTGGTTTTGTTCCCATTACAGAGGTGATTTCCATTACAAAAGAGGAGGTGTTAAGTTTTACACTGCTTCCAGAAACGAACCAGCTCAAAAATGTAATCATCACAAGTAGACCCAAAGTAATGAAGGTTAAGGGCGATACTATTTCGTATAATTTGAAAGCAGTGGTTGATGGTACCGAAAATAAAATTGAAGATGTAATTAAAAAACTTCCGGGGCTTGATATTGACCAAGACGGCAAAGTACTCTACAAAGGGCAACAAATAGATAACGTTCTTATTGACGGGAATGAGTTTTTTGGGAATAAACATCAAATGGCTACCCAAAATATAAATGCGGACATGATTGAGGGAATCGACCTGTTAACTAGTTATTCGGGATTTGCAACTGCCAGCGGTAGCAAAAAAGGAATAGCTTTAAACTTGAAAACAAAAGACAGTTATAAAAATAAATGGATCATGGATTTTGAGGCGGCTGCTGGAATAAATAATTCTTTTCGTTTCCACTCTAATTCTTTTAAATTTTTTAAGAAGGGAAATGTTGCCGTTATTTCGGATTATAATACAATTGCCAAAACACCAATTTCGCGAGAAGATTATAACGAAATGAGAATTTTGGCTGATGTCGATAGTGAAAATAGAGAATTTAAATCTATTGAAACCCCAACCTTTTTAAACCCCAATGCTTTTATAAAGGACAAGAAAAATGCTTTTATTGGACTTAATTATACGAGTTTAATAGGCAAGCGTTCTAAAATTACGTTCTCGAATGTTTTTAATAAAGCTATTATTACGGAGGAAAACGATAAACTCCAAACTAATGTTGGACAGCCACAAAGCCGATTCTCTTTTTTAGAAAATAAAGTTGCGACTTACAGTCTTAATAATAGTGCTTTTAAATGGGAGTTTAATAAGTCGAAAAATACTTTCATATCGTATGCTGCTGGATTTACACCAAATGCAGACAAAGATGTCCAAGATTTATTGCGCTCAGGAAATGTATTGAACTACACTAAGAGTGATGCAAATTTTAATTTTGCTCATGTTGTAAAAGTGCAAACTACACTTTTAAAGACTATCAATTATAAAGGAACAGCCCAGCATTCAGCAGATGATAACCGTCAAAAAGTTGATTTGTTTTCTCAACAAAATTTATTTGGTGGTACTTTTGATACCATTCATCAAAATCAAAACCAGAGACAAGCTAATTTTAATTTTAATAATGTATTTACAAGGACACTAAAGACCAATAATTTTAGTTTTAAAATCAACCTTTTGTCACAGCAAGACAGATTACGTACTGTTATTTTAGAAAACCAAAATAACGGTTTAGATGTTAAGTTGCAGCGAAAATCAATACAGACCAATTTTTCATGGTTAAAAAATTGGGATGCTAAGTTTCAATCCATTTTGGGTTTTAAAACTTCGGCGGTAAACAGTTGGTTTCAAGGCACTCAAAATGCATTTACCCGGTATGAGCCTAACCTTAGTTTGATTTATAATTTTAAAGGACTTAATAAACTTACGTTCAATTATTCGCTAGATCATCAATTGCCTTCGCTGAGTCAATTGCAGCAAACCGATATAATACTTGATTTTCAAACTATTTCAAAGGCTACTTCAATTGATTATAATCGAATAATTCCTAAAAATAGTTTTTCTCTTCAATACTTCAGTGTAAATCCAAGGAGTCAAAGTGTTCTTTACTCGACTGTATCCTATGATGTGGAGCAAAATTCTGTATCGAGCAATACCATCTACAATTCAGATTATATTGAAAACGTTGGGATTACAACAAGAAACAGAAAAAGTATTAAGGCATTAGCTTTGTATGATTTAAAGCTTAATCATTTGCCGTTTTCAATTAAAACCACTTTGTTTTATCTGAAATCTATAGGCTTGTCCCAGTTCAATAGTGTCGATAATGAAGTTGAGACTCAAAATTTCACGAATCGTTTGCAGTTGGTATCTAATTTTAGGAAATCACATGTACAGTTTGGGATTGACTATAACTTTATTCAAAGAATAGTAATGCAAAGTGCAACTAATTTTATTAACACGAGTCAAAATCATCAGATTGCGCTATCTATTCGTGGTAAAAGCAAGACTAAGTTAAAATGGGATATAGGTTTTGTAATAAATGATCAAGATTCAGGTTTTGATACCAATCAATTGTTTTTTCTAAATGCAAATGTGCAGTATATGGCAACTAAAAATTGGAAGTTATTTTTTAATGGAAACAACATGCTAAATTTGAATCAGACTACTTTATTGTTAAACACAACAAACGCCAGTTTTTTTACAGCATCAAGAGTGTCAATCCGTCCCGGGTATTTGATGCTTGGAGTCAATTATTCGTTATAGTAAAAATAAAACAAAACCCCATTTCAAATTATTTTGAAATGGGGTTTTATATATAATAGGAAATCAAATAGTAATCTATCCTAAAGCAGCTCTTTTGAAACCTGTAATTTCAACTTTGAATTCTTTAACATAATCACCCACTTTTTTACTGTCATCTTTGATGAAGTTTTGATCCAATAACGCTTTTTCTTGGTCTAAAGTAGTGTTGTCAGAGATGAAACGCAGTACTTTTCCAGGGATAATTTTGTCCCAAATTTGTTCTGGTTTACCTTCAGCTTTTAACTCAGCTTTAGCATCTTCCTCAGCTTGTTTTAGAACTTCTTCAGTTAATTGAGAGTAAGAAATATATTTAGGAACATTTTTTAAAGTTTTTCCTAAACGTTTTGCTTCTTCATTTTCTTTTTCGATTATAGCAATACGAGCAGCAAGTTCAGATGCAACGAAAGATGGGTCAAAATCTTTGTAAGATAATGTGTCAGCTCCCATTGATGCAACTTGCATAGAGATATCTTTAGTAAGAACTTCTGCGTTAGCTACAGCAGCAGAAATAGCAGTTAATGCAGCAATTTTGTTAACGTGAACATAAGATCCAACAAAAGCACCTTCTAAAATTTCAAAATCACCGATTTCGATTTTTTCACCAATAACACCTGTTTGTTCGATCAATTTCTCAGCAACAGTAATACCGTTGAAATCTGACGCTAAGAATTCTTCTTTGGAAGAGAAGTTAATCGCTTTTTCAACTAATTCTTTAGCTAAAGAAACGAAAGATTCATTTTTACCTACGAAATCTGTTTCACAATTTAAAGTTATGATTGCTCCTTTAGTTTTGTCAGCATTGATAAAAGAAACAGCTGCTCCTTCAGAAGACTCACGGTCAGAACGGTTAGCAGCAACTTTTTGTCCTTTTTCTCTAAGGTTTTGTATAGCTTTATCGAAATCTCCATCAGCTTCAACTAAAGCTTTTTTACAGTCCATCATTCCGGCACCTGTAGTTTGTCTTAATTTATTTACATCTGCAGCAGTAATTGTTGCCATAATTTTTTTATTTTAAATTAAAAAATAGTTTTAATAAAAAATTCCAAATTCAGAAATCCTGCATCCAATTGATAAATTAAATCATTGCTGATATAATTTTTGGAATTTGGAATTTTAGAATTTGGAATTTCTTTTTGTTTTATTCTTCAGTTGCAGTTGGAGCAGCAGCTTCTACAGCAGGAGCTACTTCTACAGCTTCAGCAGCAGGAGCTACCGTTTCAGCAGGAGCAACAACTTCAGCAGTTGCTTCGCCTTCTTTGTCAGAACCTCTATCAGAAAGTCCTTCAACAATTGCAGCGGTAACCAAAGTTAAAATTTTATCAATTGATTTAGAAGCATCATCGTTAGATGGGATTACGAATTCAACCTCTCTTGGGTCAGAATTAGTATCCACCATTGCGAAAACTGGAATGTTTAATTTTTGAGCTTCTTTTATTGCGATGTGTTCTGCTTTGATATCAACTACGAACAATGCAGCTGGTAGTCTAGACATGTCAGCGATTGAACCTAAGTTTTTCTCTAATTTAGCACGAAGACGATCTACTTGCAAACGCTCTTTTTTAGAAAGAGTCATGAAAGTACCATCTTTCTTCATTTTATCAATAGTAGCCATTTTTTTAACAGCTTTACGGATAGTTACGAAGTTAGTTAGCATTCCACCAGGCCATCTTTCAGTGATGTAAGGCATGTTTGCAGCTTTTGCTTTTTCAGCAACGATGTCTTTTGCTTGTTTTTTGGTAGCAACGAATAATATTTTTCTACCTGATGCAGCGATTTTTTTCAAAGCTTCATTCGCTTCTTCAATTTTTGCTGCCGTTTTATATAGATTGATAATGTGAATACCATTACGCTCCATATAGATGTAAGGAGCCATGTTTGGATCCCATTTTCTAGTCATGTGTCCAAAGTGAACACCTGCTTCTAGTAAGTCTTTAACTTCTACTTTGTTTGCCATTTTTGTTCTAGTTTACGTTCTGTTGATTAGCAATGCATAAATGGCGGTTTACCGGCTATATGCATTTAGATGCTAAACTATTTCCTACCTCAGTAGGAGAGCAACAACAACTGTGTTTTTTAAATTTATGCTGAAATTTTTTCAGCAACTTTAGAATAATTATACTGAATTAATTCCAGTACCTGTTCTTGAAAACCTGAAACGAGTTCAGATTGAAGTTCAGTATTAACGTTTTGAGAATTGAAATCTCTTACGAGCTTTCTTCTGACCGAATTTCTTACGTTCAACCATTCTTGGATCTCTTGTCAATAAACCTTCTGGTTTCAAGATAGCTCTGTTTTCAGCATTTACTTCACACATAACACGTGCTAATGCCATTCTTACAGCTTCTGCTTGACCAGTTGAACCACCTCCGTAAACGTTTACTTTAACGTCAAAGTTGCTTACATTTTCTGTCATAGACATCGGTTGTAATACTTTGTACTGTAAAGTTGCAGTTGGGAAGTATGTTTCGAATGCTTTTTTGTTTACAGTGATTACTCCTGTTCCTTCTGAAACATAAACACGTGCAACAGCGGTTTTTCTTCTACCGATTTTGTGAATAACTCCCATTACTTAAGATCGTTAAGGTTAACTGTTCTAGGTTTTTGAGCGCCTTGTTTGTGCTCTGATCCTACAACAACATTTAAATTTCTAAAAAGTTCAGCACCTAACTTGTTTTTAGGTAACATCCCTTTTATCGCTTTTTCAACTAGTAATGCAGGATTTTTTGATTGCAATACTTCAGCAGTTAAAGTTCTTTGTCCTCCAGGGTAGCCAGTGTGACGGATGTAAGTTTTCTCTTTCATCTTGTTTCCTGTAAGGTTGATTTTTTCTGAGTTGATAACAATTACGTTATCTCCACAGTCAACATGTGGTGTGTAACTTGCTTTGTATTTTCCTCTAAGGATCATTGCGATCTTCGAAGCCATACGACCTAAGTTATGCCCATCAGCATCTACAACAATCCACTCTTTTGTAACGGTGGCTTTGCTTGCTGATTGTGTCTTGTAGCTTAATGCGTCCATAATATTATTTTAATTAAACATTCCATCCCCAATAAAGGGGTTGCAAAAGTACAATTAATTATTTTAAATGCAAATACCTTAAATGATTATTTTTATCTTGTTTTAGTGCTGATTATCAAATGGATATTTAAAATTAATTTCTATCTTCAAATTTTGGATTAGTACACGTGCAGTGGAGTTACCGGAATCATGATTTTTTTTATGATTTTATTGACTATTCCTGATTTTTTAAACCTAAATTCTCTATTAGAAATGCTATTTTTGTCAATTAAATAGTTATTATTCTAATTATTTATATCTTGTAGGTATTTTTCCTTTATCAATTACAATAAATATCCCTTTATGAAAGCTAAAGCTACGTTAAAACAAATCGCAAAAGAACTGAATGTTTCTGTTTCAACAGTTTCAAAAGCGCTCAATGATAGTCCGGAAATAAGTGACCTAACTAAAGTGAAAATAAAAGAATATGCAAAACTCAAAAATTACAAACCCAATGTAATTGGTCTCAATCTTAAAAATAGAAAAACAAAAACAATAGGGGTCATTATTCCCAATATCTTGAATTCTTTTTTTGCCAAGGTTTTTAGCGGTATTGAAAAAGTAGCGGATGAAAAAGGGTATAATGTGATCATGTGTATCTCCAATGAATCTGCAGAGAAAGAAGCGCATACTTTGGAAATGCTTAGCAATGGAACCATTGATGGATTTATTGTTTCGGTTTCTGAGGAAGCACAAAAAAACCAGGATTACGATCATTTTTCCGCAATAATAAATGATGGTACTCCAATCGTAATGTTTGATCGTATTGCCGAAGGGGTTGAGTGCGATAAAGTAATTGTTGATGATTTTGATTCCGCTTTGAATGCCACCCAACATTTAATTAATCTTGGATGTAAAAATATCGCGCTACTTTCCTCTATTGATAATCTAAGTGTAGGTAAGCTAAGAGCCGATGGGTATTTGAAAGCATTAGAAAATAATACTATTGCAGTTAACTCAAATATTATTATTCGAACGGATGCCGAAGATGATTTAAAGGATAAAATCGAAAAAATATTTGAAAATAAAATAGACGGAATCTTCGCTATTGAAGAAAACGACTCTGTAGCGGCACTGCGTATTGCACTGAAAAAAGGATTTAAAGTGCCGGAAGACATCTCTATTATCGGTTTTGCTGACGGAATTTTGGCTTCCCGTAGATTGTCACCAAGTTTAACGACGGTAAGTCAGCACGGAATTGAAATAGGAGAAGTCGCAGCTAAATTACTGATTGACAGATTGGAATCTAAAGAAGAGGATATTCCTTATGAAACCGTGGTGATTAAGACGGTGTTGAAGGAAAGAGAGTCTACAATAAAATTGTAGCATCTCATTTAATGTAACAACAAAAAAATCTCTAATCGTTTTTAAATGATTAGAGATTTTTTTTGCAAAATAAAAGATAATTTTAATGCGCTTCCAACCAATCTTTTCCTGCTCCTAAATCAACATCCAGCGGAACATCCAGCGGAAAAGTTTTTTATTTATGCTCTAAAGAGCCCGCGTAATAAATTAATAAGGAAGTCTTTTAAAATTATGATGTAAATAGTTTGAAGTGTTAAACTTGATAATTATATGTTAAATCATAAGATAATTCGTTAATTCGTTTTTTTTTTTTTCATATTTGTCTTACGAAAAAACAATATGTGTTAGTTCGTAATTTGACCTAAATTTTTAAAGAACATTAGCTAAAAAATAGTTGCGAATATCATAAGCTAACCTTGTATTTTAGCCCCTTAAAAGTTCGGAGTGATATTTTAAATTTCAAACTTATATATTTGAAACATGAAATACAAGAAATGGACTTTAGAAGAAAAGCTAGAAATCCTATCCTTTTCAGAAGAGGTAGGAATAGTTGAAACTTGCCGTAAATATAGTGTCAGCACTGGCACGTTATATAGTTGGAAGAAGAAACACGACAAGCAAGGTGAAGCGGGTTTAAAAGTAACATATGACACTCGCAGTAAGGAGCTAAAGCAGTCTGAGGAAGAAAACAGAATACTACGTAAATTATTGGCTAACAAAGAAATTGAATTAGAAATCAGTCGTGAACTTTTAAAAAAAAAGTTTGGGACATCCGATCCAAGAAAGATTTAGTT
>NZ_FRDK01000026.1 GCF_900143245.1 Flavobacterium fryxellicola | reverse complement strand
CGCTTATAACGAATCTTAAAAATTCGATTATAAGCGTTTTTTTTGGTCTATAAAAATGACACAAATCAAAACAGACGATGTTTTTCAGTGCCCTCACGATAGTCCAGGGCTTTTTTATGGGTGATGTGGAATGGGTGTTAGTAGCAGGCATTATATTATTTAGGAACGTATACAGAATATATAGGATTTATGACTTTTAAATTATAGTCTGCAGTTAGAGCATTCTTGTCATTTTTATCATCAACTGGAAAAAAAGTATTTAGTCTTCTATAAGTATTTGCGCCTCTTATTTTTTCAGATGTATAGATAATGTAATCTTGTTCATGTATTTGAAATGCAATTTTATTTATTTCTTTGCCAATTAAAAGCATTGAAGTATCTATAATTGTTATGATTTCTTTTATTTGAGTACTTAGTATTCTTGGAATAAACATTTCTTTATGAAAACTCTTTTTAGTGTCAAATTGCTTAAGAATTTTTGCGAAATGTCTATTTAAAATATGAATTAAACTGAATTCATTGAATTCAATTTCTATTCCATTTAATTCCGATATAAAATCAGCGGAATCTAAAGACTCGAAAATTTCAAGTGATACACAGTATATCCATTTTGAATGCAAAATTATTGCATTCTCTTTTGTAATATAGTTTGAAGTATAAATTCCTTGAATATTATTTTTATATTTCGACAACTTTTTAAGCTCCTTTATTTCTTCTCTAGTTTCCTTTGTTGATTGATGAAGTAGTTCTTCATCATGTACTGTAGTTCGAACAATAGACTTCCATTCTTCTATTTTGATTCTCAAATAAAATAAGTCGTTATTTTTTTCTTTATTTTTAACGATATACTCAACTCCTCTTCCGGGTTTAGTTATTTTACTTTTCTTAAAACCATAGATATCTCTCGCATATATTAAATAAAGAAATTTGAATTTTGGATTGTCACAACAATTATAGTCTTCAATTTTTCCATCGTTAAGAAATGAATATTTTACACCCATATAAAAAAAATCTTTTTCATGTTCAGTTAGAAATTCTTCAGCGATTGTTTTTATTTTTAAAACTTCAAATATTTGTCTAGTTCTAATTTGTTCAGCTGTTCTATCAGCATTCGGATTAAGCTCCAATTCTTGTATTGAAAAAGCCATATTTGTCTTTAAAAGTTGGTTGTTGTGAAATGCTTGATGCTAACTTGTACATACGCGATATTAAGTAGATACAATCCACACAAAATGGGGTTGCTTTGCTCTACTTTGTAGCGTTTTTTTTCAAATATATAGAATTCGTACATAAAAAAGCTCTAAACGTAGTTCAGGGCTTTTTTATTGGTGTTAGCAGTTGGTAAGATTTTACGATTTAAAAACTTCTGTCAAATTTATTTTTTTTAAAAGATGTTCAATACTTAAATTTTCTATATTGTCGTATCTACTCATGTTCTCAAGTATTCTTAAAAATAAATCTCCTTTTTCTGTTTTATCTATGACTGAATTAATTAAGAGTTTTGCTTTGCCTGAAATATCGTGTTCATATAGGTTAGCTCTTTGATATGGATAAGTCAGATAATTATTATAGGTGTTAACTAAGTAAACTTCCAAACGAATTATTTCGCTTTCGGTATTTTTATCGATTTTTCCCATCATAATTTGTAAAAATTCTTTTTGCAATTCTACAATATTTATTGTTTTGCAATTTATTTTATTATAAAAATCCTCGTGTATTGTTTTAATGTAAACTAGAAAAAGAAAAAGTTGTGGAATTACATAATTATTACTTTCAAAAGAACGTAAAGCTAGTCGTGAATGTGAAAAAATTTTTTCTTGTTGTCTTAATGAAATTGAACCATTTGAGAATAGTATAGAACAAATATTTAGGAAATTATTTTTATCTAATTCTAGTTCTCTGTGTTTCTTTCGATCTTCTAAATTAAAAAACTGATCAAATTCAAAATAGTTATATAGATATTTGTGGAATATGTCATTTTCAGGATTAGGTATAGTGTATTCAATATCAATAAATCTTCTCAAATATTCATCAGCGTCAATCTTGTCACTTCCATAAACTCCTCTAACAGAATTTCCAAGTTCAATTTTATCAATCGATAATACGAAAACAATATTTGGAACCGAAAAAAAATGTTTTATTTGCTCTAAAATTGATACTGCATAATTTGGTCTACAGCGATCAAGCTCGTCAATAAAAAAAATAAGGGGCTTTCCATCATTTGTATTTGCAATAAATTCTGAAAGACTTTTGTGAAACTCTTTAATTCCCTTTTTCTTTTTAGCATATTCATTGACGTCATTTTCAAAAATATCATTTAAACTTTTTGTAGCATTAACTAAGGCATCTTTAATTCCTGTAGCATTTATATATTTATCAGCAATAGATTGAACTATTATTGGAGCAATATGTTTTGATAGAATAGCAGCATTTTTTAAAGCTTTTTTAAATCTTGGTTCAGTAGCTTTAGTGGTTAAATTTTTTAGTTCTCCCATTAAAGCTATTAAAGCATTGTTTTCGAAATCATTTTCCCAGGCATTAAAGTAAACAGTTCGGAAATCTTTATCTTTTAAATCTTGTTCCCACATTTTTATAAATGTAGTTTTTCCTGTACCCCATTTATTATTTATTGCTAAAACAAAACCATTGTTGTAAGAGTTGACTAAATCTAATAAAACATTTGCGTATTTTTTTCTTTCTAATTTACAATTTGCAAAAGGGTTATCAGGTTCGATATCAATATTGTTATGTCTAATACTCATTTTTTAAATTTATTTATTTTCGATTTTTTTTATGTGCTGTTACTTGTATACATGAGATAAACATTCGTATGTACACTCTTTTTTAAGTAAATAATCAAAGGTTTTTTAAAATTTTAATAATTTCAAATATATAACTAATTCTTACAGTAGAAAACCCTATACGATAGTCTAGGGCTTTTTTATTGTGAGTTTAAATCTTTACAAAAGTATTTACAAAATTTATAAACTCATATCTTCGATTGTTGACTTGTTAATTATTTCGATCTGTTAATCCTTTAAAAATTAATAATTTTACGTTTTTCACATTAGCCTAATATAAATGTAGATTATACACAAAATCAACGATTTCTTTTTCACACTATTTCCCGATTTGAGTTCTGATGAAAAGGCTACAATAACTGACGCAATAAAAAAACAGTATTCGTACGGCCCTTATATTCCAAAAGTAACTTCGTATGAAGATTTTGTTGTAATTGACGTGGATACAGAAACTATTTTAAAGCAAGATGCTGACTATAAGGTAACTGTTGCTTTGTGCGAAAAAGGAAAATTTGATGATGCTAAAGTATTCCAACATAAACTGATAAATAAAAACCCTACTAAGATAATTAGTTTTATATTATTATTTTGTTTCTATAAAACTATATTTATAGAATTCTACAAGTATAGTTTTATGGAATATGCTGCGACCTATTCACGATGCAACTTTTTCAAAAACTTAAGATAGTTTTTAAGTTTTAATTTTCTGTTGCGCGGCTGAAATCGGAAATAACT
>NZ_FRDK01000002.1 GCF_900143245.1 Flavobacterium fryxellicola | reverse complement strand
CTCTTCTTGTTCTTGACATAATTCTGCTAATTTAAGGTTTTTAATCCTATCTTAATTTAAAGCAAAAAATTGTACGTTTTTTGGGGAGCAGCATATAACTAATTTCATTAGCTGCCTTTAATCATAAAATAGGTAGTTATAGCCAACTGTTTTTAATTACTGTTGGCTATAATTCCTGCTAATAGTAATACCAAAATAATTTTTAATTGGTTAGTATTACAGTAAGTGAATTCATGAGTTCTATTAATATTATAATTATTACCATAGTTGTTTTTTTTAAATTGTTGGTTTTAAAGAATTAAATTTAAAAGACTTTGATCTAAATTTTAGATTCGAATTTTGATTATATTTTTTACTTTTAGTAGTTAACTAAACAAGAAAATTGTTTTATTTAAGCGGCTTGTTTCTCTCTTGATTTTTTTAACGTATAATAAGCGAAAATTATTCCTGCAATGACCAGTATAAACAATTTACCGTTTATTGGTGCAGCAGGTGCATCAGCACTTTCTAAATTTCCCGTATCACTTTCGTCCCCCGGTGGAATTGCAAACAATAAAAAACTAGAGAAAAGGCAAAAAAGTGTGCTATATGTTTTTAATAAAGTATGTTTCATTTTTACTTTTTGATGATTATAAGCTGATGTAGTTGGTTAGGTTAAACTTCAAAACTATCGCTAATACAGCAGCTTTTTACGGACTACTTTATTTTCGTCAGATGTTATTTGGATAATCAAGGTTTGATGCGCGGCCACAAAGGAATCTAATGCCGTTAGAGACGAATTGATGTTGTTTTTTTCATAAACTAATCTTCCTCGAATATCAAATATTTTTACAGCAGCTATTGTTTGTTTACCAGCATTGATGTTCATCATTCCTTTTTGATTGTAAACAAGCACCGTATTCTCATTAAAAACGCCCTCTGCAAGACCTAATGTCGAATTTCCTTTGTACACAATTTCAAATCGATCATTGAATGTTCCTGCTGTTGCAGTAAACGAATAGTTAGCCTTTTTCAAGTCATGATTCACACTTGTAACCTTATCGTTCAAGAAAATGTTTTGACTGTCAGTAAACAAACCGTCAACATGATCAATCCCGATGGTAAAGCTACCCGCAAGGTTAGTTTTGAAAGTAAGCGGAACAACATCTGTATCAATAAAAGGAAGGCTTCGTCCTTGAATTACAAATTCTTCATTTTCAATCAGCGAGTTTAGAGCTGTTGCATTATCATTAATGTATCTTCCGTCTACGGCTGGATCAATTCCTGCAGTTGCTTTTGGCATGTAAGCAATCATCATTTGGTTTACAGGCGTACCTTCTTTGGAAAGATTTAGCCAAATTCGGTGCAACTCCGTTTCTTTAGTTTTCAAAAATTGATTGGCGGTATTGTTTACACGCATAGCATTAGTGAAGGCAATATTTGGTGTTGTTGCTTTTACAAGAAATCCCTGACCCACCTGAATAATACCGTTAGGTACAATACTGCTTAGGCCTCCTGCATTAGCTGTTCCTCCAGCCGTGGTGTACGTGGCATAAGAAGAAGTGGCAGTGTTGTTTGTTTTTCTCCAAAAATACAATGCTTCCGTAATCGTATTTGTCGCAATAAAAGTATTGGCATTTATAGTTGAAGGATATGGATTCCCAATAGCATTAAAGGCATTGTTTGTGACTGGAATACTATAATCCCCATTGTTAGGAACCCCTTGAAACTGGCCTTCCCAAATTGTTGGTGATGTAGGATGATTATTTGGCATGCGAATTAAGTAACCAGTTCCAGTTGCAAAACTATTTGTAGGAACGATTGCGTTGTACAAATTGGTACTTGGATTATACGTGTAAAAACGATTGGATAGGGTAGCTGTGGAGAACGACTGTAATTGTTGTCCAGAAACTGGTGATGACCATAAAACATAATCTGATAATTTCAAATCTGAAGTTTGTCTTTTTATAATTATTTTACCAGAGTTGCTATTAGTGTTTTTAGTTTGTAATAAGTTGGTGTTGTTTTCAAAAGTTAATGACGATCCCACTGCTACATTGATGTCATTAGCAATAATAAAATTAAACCCACTTGGTACTGAAACTACGGCATTGTTGCTTATTATTAAACTACAAGCAACTAAGTTGGAGTCAGCTGTCAAGTTTCCGGTAATTATTAAACCCTTGTTCGCTGTTGGTAGTCCGTTAGACCATGCGGTTCCGTTCCAAGTTGTATTTTCAATAGTAACAGTAGCTGGAGCAGAGGTTGCGATGCTGCAAGCCCCATTTTTTACAACAGCTCGAAATCGAGTAGTTTCAGTTAAGGCTGCTGAGGTAAAAGTGTTGTTTGAATTAGTGATGGTTGTCCATGTTGTAAATGGACTTACTGAGCTTTCCCAATTTATTATAGTTCCTGTAAATCCAGTTAAGGTCAAAAGACCACTTGTTGAATTTGCACAAATAGCAGCTCCTCCATTTACGGCACCGCCTATTGATACAGGGTCAACACCTATGATTAGCGTAGCTAATGTTGCACATTGTCCTGCGCTTGGAGTGAATGTATAAGTAGTTGTTGCAGTGTTATTTAATGCTGGTGACCAAGTTCCTGTAATGCTGTTCAAGGATGTAGTTGGTAAAGGTGTCAATGTAGCTCCAGAACAAATAGCAGCCACCGGGTTAAATGTAGGTGTGATTGGGGAACAAATTGTAATATTAAAAGTTTGACCTCCTAAAAAAGCAGAATTTATTCCAGTAAGAGCATATTTGAAACTGTCAGCATTTGTGTTTATGCCATTATTCGTATAGCTAACTAAATTATTATTGATATCAGCTTGTGTAAAAGTCCCACCAACAAGTACAGCAACATTATTTAATTTTAAAATTCCATTGATTGGGAGTTGTGTTATTTTATATACTAATTGGAAAGCTGTTGCGGTAGGTTGTGTAGCTTCTAATTTACTTGGTAAAACAGTGGTCGTAGTACCAATAGGTAAATTAACAGTGTTTTTAACGGAAGCAATGTTATTTACAATTTGTAATTTACCACAGATGGTTATTTCGAAATTTGTAAAAGTTCCGCCAGATGTAGCGGCAACTCTATCCGTGGCGAGTAAAGTCCATTTTCCAAGAGAACTTGACCCGTTGAATTTAGCTAAAGGTTGGCTGGCTTGTTGAATTCCCTCTAAAGCTGCTGTTGTAAGTGGATCAACATTTCCACAAGTTAATGGGGTTCCGGCATCATCAAAAGTTACATCAAAATTAGCTCCAGTGCAATCTCTATTATATACTTCTACAAAGATTCCTGTTGGTCCGCTAAATTGCATTTTTATATCTGAGATGGCTGCATGGCTAGCTTTCATATAAAAACTGGCTTTACTAATATTTATGTTGTCGGGGATATCAATCACAGCACTTACTGCATTTGTAGTTCCTAATTCCCATACCGCATTAGGAGAAAAAGTTACATTAATGTATTTTTTACAAAAGTCACTAGCAATTTGAAAAGTAAATGTTTCTGAATAAGCACCTGTTGTACAAGGATTATTTGGTTTAACTCTCCAGTAATTTATTGTTCCAGAGGTTAGGGCTGTAGTTTGGTATGAATTTAAAGCAATTGTGGCAGTTTCAATAAGTGTAGAAAAGTTAGGATTTGATGCTATTTCAATGGTATAAGACGATGCATTGGTTAATCTGTTCCATTGTAATAAAACTGAAGTTTGTTGGTTTTCTGCACCATTTATAGGTGATGACAAAGCTACATTTCCTATTGTATTATCAAAAATATTTAGCGTTACAGGTAAATTTATAGTTGCTGTAGTAGATGTGCCTCTTGCATTAATTACATATGTTCCTATTGTTACTGAATTTGTGTTTGAAATAGTCATAGTGACAGAACCGGCAGTAGTTCTTGTTGTAGGGGAAAAAACTGCAGTTGCTCCAGCGGGTAAATTTATAGCTGAAAATGTAACCGTCTCATTAAATCCTGGAGCAGGAGTATAATTTAAAGTGTATACAGCATTAGCGGGTTTACAAACGGAAACAGTAGATTGAGAAGTTACTAAGTCGAATTTATTTGATTTAATTTCGAAATTAGCATTGGAAATATCAAAAAATATGTTTCCAACCGCTTCTACTTTTATCCTATTATTTGTTCCAATAGTATTTGGAACTGTAATAGCTTGGCTTCCGTC
This sequence comes from Flavobacterium fryxellicola, assembly GCF_900143245.1. GTDB lineage: Bacteria > Bacteroidota > Bacteroidia > Flavobacteriales > Flavobacteriaceae > Flavobacterium > Flavobacterium fryxellicola. Next base: position 564,150 of record NZ_FRDK01000002.1, on the reverse strand, counting down.
ATTTGGAGTATTTGCTAACAGCGTTGTCGGATAGGTAAGTCCTCCATCAGTAGACAGTTTTATATTTACGTTTAAAGCATAAGTAGCTGTATCTGTACCTGCGAAGTCCCAAGTTATTGTTTTCGATTCACCTGCATACCAAGTAGTAGTTGCATTTGGAGACGTTACAGCAAATGGCCCAACATTTCCTATTGTAACAATCAAATTTCCTTGATTAGTTTGTCCTCCAAGAGAATTATTATCTCTTACTGTCAATCTAAAATTTAAAGTTCGTGCTACACTTGGCAAAACTTCCCAAGTTGGATTTGTATTGCTAATAATAGCATCAAGGTTTGGAAAAGTTCTAGAAGGGGAAGTCGTTGGTGAAAATGACCTAAAATTGGGTCCGGTAGTCCTAGTAGATAATGGTGTTCCAGTTACACCACCTGTTGTTCCATTCATTTGTTCCCAACTGTAAGTAAGCGCATCACCATTACTGTCAGTTCCTGCGCCGGTTAAGATAAACGGTGTTGATTTAGGAATGCTATAGTTTGTTAGTGCTGCAATAGTTGGCGCTGCATTAGCTATTACGGCTTCTGTTTCACAAGTATTTCCATTGATGGTTGTTGTCATCTGTTGGATACTGATTGCATGGAAATAAGCGTCACTATTATTTTGAATGTTTGGTGGGCAAATTCCAGCATACCCCATAATTGTGGAACCACTTCCTGGCTCTAAACCAGAAGCAGGAGAAAATTGGCATGCATTATTTTGGGTATGTCCTGCGCCAAACTGATGACCAATTTCGTGGCACACATAATCAATATCAAAAGGATCAAATTGTGGCGTCACAATTCCAGTTACACCAGCACCTTTGTTTGCTCCACACGGAGCAGTACTAGCAATTCCTCCACCTCCAGTACTAAAAACGTGGCCAATATCATAATTCCCAACTCCAATTAAACCTGTTATATTTGCTGTATTTACTCCCAACATTTGGCCACCATCATAATTATCATAGGGGTCTGCATCTGGAGTGGCGTCTTTGTTGAAATTATCTTTGTAAATTAAACGGTCGTTGTTAGCTACGACTTGAAATTGTACTGCTAAATCCCTTCTATAAATGCTGTTGACACGTGTTATAGTAGTATTTATACCTGCTAAAGCTCCTGCTATAGTATTTCCATAATAAGCGGTATACTCAGAGGTACAGGCGATAGCAATTCTGTATGTTCTTAATTTTGAGTCTTTTAGATTGGTTGTCTTTGAATTGCTAGATACAGGTTTTGTTGGATCTTCATCCATATCTGTATGACATACAAAGGAATCATTCGAGCTTCTTTCATATTCTGCTCGATCGTACACAATATAGGTGTTGACATCATCTTTTGAAAAAGTATCTATGTAAATAGTTTTTTCACCAGTAATAACACCTGTAAAGCCTTCAGGAGACATACTTATATAGATTTTATTTAAAGGATTATTTTTACTTACCCCATAGAAAGATTGAATTTCTGGATATTTAGCTTCTAGATCGGGGTGTAAAACACTGGTTTTTTCTATAATAAAACTTTCCAGAGTACCATTTTCCAGAGGGAAGTCTAAAAGTAACGTTGTTGCAAGCCTATTATTAGAATCTCTTTTTGATGCTGATTTAAAGTTAGATTTTAAAGATTTGAAATCTAATGAAAAAACTTTGTATTTGTTTGGGATAATTTTTCTCTCCGGCTTAGCAACTACTTTAGATAATTCTGAGTTATTTTTCAGCTGCCAATTGTTAATAGATTGACTGTAAGAGAATTGATGGAATAGCAAAATAATAAATAAAGCTACAAAGTAATTTTTCTTCATAAAGGATTTGGTTTTGGAAGGCCAAAACTATGTTAAATAATTAAAAAAAACAATAATTTTTACGGTTTAACGTATTATTTAATCAATTAAAAACACCATGACTACGTTTTCGCTATTTAAATTGTTAAATGATGGGTGTTTTTTAAAATGAAACAAAAAAGTTTTCTGTCTGCTGCCATTTTGCTACAAAGTTTCGAACAGCCAGTCGTCACAACAGCAAATGCCTATTTGCAATACGATACATAATGCTGTGAATCACCTTGAAATTGCTTACTAGAGGATCATTTAATTGTTTGTTTTAAGCATCAGTACTTTTGTTGCATTTCTTTTTTTATTTGTAAAATGGTGTCTTTACTGCAAACCATAAAAAGGTCAAAAACGAATACGCTATATTTGGTCAAAATTATCTTTTTTCTTACAGTGAAAACGGATGAATTCTCGGTTTACTTTTTTAAAATACAGTTATGAAACACCTTTACAGGATTCTATTTTTCTTTGTTTTACTATTTTCAGTTCCTCAATTAAGCGCTAAAGTCACCAGCAGCTTTGCTATAAAGGAAAAAAAAATCCTAAATAAAGGAGACGCTAATTTCGCATCCCCTTCTGCAACCATAACTACCAGTGACTCTTCTGTTTGTAAAGAGGGAGCCCTGCCGGTAATCACTTTTACGGGAGCGGGAGGAACGGCACCTTATACGTTTACCTATAAGATAGATGGAGTGCAACAACCTACTGTAACCACTACCTCAGGCAATGCTGCAACGATCAACGTGCCAACGGCTGCTATAGGAAGTTTTGTCTATGCTTTACTAAGTGTTCGAGACGGATCGATGCCAATCACAGAAATTCCGCAAAATGGAAGTGTTACCGTAATTGTTAATGCGCCTCCAGTTGTAGATTTTACTTTTACTGATAACGAATGTTCTGGAACTGCAGTTCAATTTAATACAACAAGCTCTGGAACTACTTACACTTGGAATTTTGGGGATGGAACTACATCTGCTCTTAAAAATCCATCAGCTGTTTTTACTTCATTAGGTTGCGGAACAGCCGCATTTAATGTTTCGTTAACGGTTACAAACGCCAGTGGCTGTTCAAATACAATAACGAAGACAGTAACAATAAAACAGCAGCCCAATGTAAATTTTAAAGATAACAATGTTGTTTTTAATCCATTGAATCTGTCCAATCAATTTAGTAATTGTGGTTCAGCATCTGCATCGAACCCAAATTATTCAATTTCTGTAGAAAATTTGTCAGCATCAGTTTCTTGTATTAGTTCCTATTCAATAAATTGGGGAGATGGTATTTCAACATCTAATGTTAGTTTTCCAGTAAACCATTCTTATACGAAATTAGGTGCTTTTCAAATGGTAATAACCGCTACAGGTTCAAATGGTTGTTCAAGTAGTAAAACGTATACTGTAAAAAACGAGTCTAATCCTTCTGGAAGTTTGAGTAGTCCTGGTAGTACAGAAAACTTATGTGCTCCAACTCCCAATTTAGATTTTGTTATAGCAAACTGGGGTAAAAACTCACCTACTACAATCTATACAATTGATTATGGGGATAATACGCCACCACTTGTTTTAACCCAAACGCAATTAAATGAATCGGTTTATTATAATTCTATTAATCCAGCCTTATCTGCTAATTATCCAGTACCGCATATATATGACTCTACAAGCTGTCCTAATGCAAGTATAACAGCGACTTTAGTTATGACTAATTCTTGTGGAACAACAAAATCTACTATCTCACCAATAAGCATTTTAAGACCTCCAGTTTCTAAATTTGCAAATCCAATTAATGGATGTGTTAATTCAAATATTGTATTTATAAATAATTCAACACCATCATTGAATCAGAGCTGTGTACAAAACACACTTTACGAATGGAATTTCGGTGATGGAAGTCCTATTTCAAGTATAACATCTACTGGAATTCCAAATATTAATCATAGTTATACTTCGCCAGGTACTTATTCAGTTACTTTGACGACCTATGGTTATTGCGGTAATCCTTCGGTTTTCACAAGCACAATTTGCATCGAATCCCCTTTCATTCCTCAATTTACTTTAAATACTACTGAAGGGTGTTCTCCCTTAAATGTGGTAACTACAAATGCAACGAGTATAATAAATCCCTGTACTCCGCCACTTTACGCTTGGGAAGTTGCTTATGCAAGTGGATTTTGTGGTGCTGCACCAGCCGTTTGGAATTATGTAACGGGAAGTGAAACATCAGCAAGTCCCACGTTCAATTTTGTTACTCCTGGGACATATTCGATAAAACTTACAATGACGAATTCCTGCGGACCCGTTACAACTTTAGCTAAAACGGTAATCGTTAAGCAACCGCCTACTGTCAGCATCAATTCGATTGCCAATCGTTGCCAATCGTTACCTATTACAGTTATAAATCCAATAGCTATAGTAGGAAATTGCGGGATACAAACCGCTACTTATGCTTGGGAATTTACAGGAGGAATACCAGCGACGTCAACAAGTGCAACGCCTTCCATTTCATATAGTTCACCGGGAAACTATGAGATCAAATTAGTAGTAACGAATGAATGTGGGACAACAACAGCTACAAAAGTTAGCTTTACCATCAACCCCACGCCAACAGTGGATGTAATTTCAGGTCAATCAAAATGCAAAGGGCAACAATCTGATGCCATATTATTTGCGGGAAGTATCCCCAATACCGTTTACAACTGGACAAACAATAATTCAGCCATTGGGTTGCCTACCAATGGAACAGGGAATATCAACCCGTTTGCGTTGATTAATGTCGGAACGACTGTTTTAACAGCTACGATAACGGTGACGCCAACCCTAAATGGATGCACAGGAACAGCAAAAACATTCACGATAGCAGTATTCCCTGATCCAACAGTAAATACTATTGCTTCTATCACTTTATGCAACAATGCCAATCAAAACAGTATTGCTTTTAGTCCCATTGTACTTGGAACCACCTTTTCGTGGACAAATAGTAGTACTGCTATAGGTCTTGCCGCTTCTGGAACCGGACCAATTCCGGCCTTTACAGCGTCTAATACTGGTCAAACTACAATTTCATCGACACTTACTGTCACTCCACAAAATGCCTCTGGTTGCACCGGAACACCAAAAACATTTACGATAACGGTACATCCAACTCCAAATTTACAACCGCTTCTAGATAAAGAATATTGCAAAGGAGTTGCAACAGCAGTGCAGACTTTCAGTGGTGCAGTTCTTGGGACCACTTATGCCTGGAGTAATTCTAATGCTTTAATAGGATTGGCAGCTAGTGGCACTGCATCTATTCCTTCTTTTGTACCTGCAAATTCAGGAACAACACCAATTACAGCTGTAATAACGGTGACACCTTCGGCAAATGGTTGTCCAGGAACACCTCAAACTTTTAAAATTACGGTTAATCCATCACCAGTGGTAACTTTCTCTCCAAGTATACAAACTATTTGTTCGGGGAATGGAAGTGCGGTAGTTACCCTTAGTAGCACTACACCTTCAGTAATTTTTAATTGGACTGCAACTGTTCCGGCAGGGATTACAGGAATGACAACAAGCGGAACGGACACCATTCCGGCGCAGGTATTGTCAAATAGTACTGCTACTCCTATACTAATTACCTATGTAGCAACTGCATCACTTTCGGGTGGGGCATCCTGTTTTGGAGCGGTATTTAATTATACCATTAAGGTAAATCCAAAGCCATCGATAACAGCCACGATAAATTCCACCAGTTGCAGCGGTGAACTATTTACAACAACACCATCTAATACAAGCCCAAATATAATTCCAAGTGGTACGACCTATACTTGGAACATCCCAACTGTTACAGGGGGTTTATCTGGTGGCGTCTCAGGAACGAATGCTTCTACTATAAGCGGTACTTTGACAAACTTAACCGCAATACCCCAGACAGCAACTTATTCGGTAACACCAATGGCAAGTGGATGTCCCGGACTTCCCTTTGATGTTGTTGTCACTGTAAATCCAAAGCCAACGGTTCATGTTTTAAACAATATAATTCTTTGTGCTGGTCAAGCCAGTACTCAAATCGTTTTTTCAGGAGACGTTTCAGGTACTACTTACAATTGGTCTAGCACTAGTTTAGCCGTAGGATTGAGCACTTTATCTGGTTCAAATGATATTCCTGTTTTTACGGGAACAAATTCAGGTACGATTCCAATAACAGCAACAATTACGGTAACGCCTTCAGTAAATGGTTGTGTGGGAATGTCAAAAATATTTACAATTACGGTTAATCCTTTGCCAATAGTCAATACAATAGCCAACAAGGCTGCATGTAACAACCAGTCCAGTGCAGCCATTAGCTTTAATGGCGCCGTGGCTGGAACTACCTTTGCCTGGACCAACGATACGCCTTCGATAGGGTTAGCGGCCTCTGGAACTGGAAATATTGGAAGTTTTACCGCTTTGAATACAGGTACAACTCCACTTATTGCGACTGTAATTGTTACGCCTACGGCAAATGGTTGCCCTGGAATATCAAAATCATTTACAATTACCGTAAATCCGACTCCAACTGTCGAACAGCCCCTTAATCAGGAAGTGTGTAATGGTTTGTCAACAGTGGCTATTCCTTTGACAGGAAATATTCCTAGCACAACATACAGTTGGACAAATTCAAATTCATCTGTAGGTTTAGCCACTAGCGGATCAGGAACTATTCCTTCCTTTATAGGAAGTAATGCCACATCCTCTCCAAAAATTGCTACCATAACTGTAACACCATCAATAAATGGATGCCCAGGAACAACTAAAACTTTTACAATTACTGTAAATCCCTCACCAGTGATAACTTTTACTCCTGCACCACAAACGATTTGTTCGGGAGAAAATGCTGCAGCAGTAACATTAAATAGTAGTACTGTGGGAGTCACTTTTAGCTGGACAACAAACCAGCCAGCCGGAATAAGTGAAACCATAGCTACTTCAGGAACCAATACTATTCCTGCACAAACCTTGACCAACACCACAAATACAGATATAACTATTGAATATAATGCCACAGCAACCGTAGCAGGAGTAACGGCTTGTTTGGGAGCTTCTTATAAGTATACCATACTAGTAAAACCAAAACCAAGCATAACATCTCCATCGGCACGAACCATTTGTAGTACTACTGCATTTTCAGTTACACCAGTTGATGGCTCAGGAAATAAAATTCCAACCGGAACCATTTATACTTGGAGTGCGGCTGTAATTAGTCCGGTAGGAGCCATTTCGGGAGCAAATGCACAAAATACACCTCAATCTTCTATTAGCCAAACGCTAGTTAATGTTACCGATCAAAAGGCTATCGCAACTTATATGGTAACTCCAAAATCAGGAACTTGTGCAGGAACAGCTTTTCCTGTAGTAATAACGGTTAATCCATCTCCCAAAGTGGTATTCTCAAGTGTGAATCAGAAAATCTGTTCGGGAAGTGATGCTGCCGCAATAAATTTATCAAGCCCAACTACTGGAAGTGTAACTTTTAATTGGACTGCTTCAATTCCTCCGGGAATTACTGGAGCAACAACATCAGGAACAACGGCGGTAATTCCTGTTCAAACTTTAACGAATACCACGACAAATCCACTTATGCTTATTTATACAGCAACAGCAACCCTAAATGACGGAGTGGTTTGCCAAGGTCAACCTAAAACGTACAGCATAACCGTAAATCCAGCAATTGGAACTTCCAGTGTTTTGTCCAATTATAACGGTTTTAACCTTAGTGCTGTTGGTGCAAATGATGGGTCTATTGCTGTCGCGGTAACAGGTGGCTCAGGATCTTATACCTACTCGTGGTCAGGACCAGGTGGTTTTTTGGCTTCAAGCCAAGATATTTTTAATCTTATTGCAGGAGATTATACGCTCACCATAAATGATGGACTATGCAATCCCGTAATTTTATCTTTTACTTTAACCGCACCTCAGTCCCTAGTCATTCAGGAAGATACAGCGGCACATGCTAACATTTATTGTAATGGCTATTTAACGGGTAGCATAAAAGTGGTTATTACCCAGCAATCCATCGGACCTTACAAATATGAATTAATTTTACAGGGCGGAGGCATCGTTCAGAGTAGTCTAAATAATTCTTCTTTGGATTATACTTTCGTTGGATTAGTTGCAGGTACTTATGACATCAAAGTTACCGATAGCAACGGAAGTGTGAAAACAATTGTAGGAGTTATTATTTCCCAACCTTCAGGTATAACTGCTTCGATAAGTGCACAAACAAATATTCTTTGTTTTGGAGACAGTACGGGAAGCGCGACCGTAACTGCTATTGGAGGTAGTGGAGCTTTGACTTACTCTTGGAATACAATTCCCATTCAGACTACGCCAACGGCAAGCGGATTAACAGCAGGAACCTATGTGGTAACCATCACGGATACTAATTCATGTTCAACTACCCATCAAGCTGTAATTACGGAACCAAATCGTTTGGTTACATCAATAAGTGCGCAAACAAATATTTTATGCTTTGGAAACAGCACTGGAACGGCCACTATTGCTGTTAGTGGAGGGGAAGTACCGTATGCTTTTTCTTGGAACACTTTGACAAATAATACTGCAGCGACAGCATCCGGACTTTCAGCGGGTACGTATACTGTTACGGTAACAGATGCCAATAATTGTACAAAAGTGCAACAAGTTACTATCACACAACCCACAGCCGTGCTGGAATCATCTATAAGCAGTTTTAATAACGTAAGCTGCTTTGGTGGAAGTGATGGTAAGGCGACTGTTGCTGTTACAAATGGATCAGCGCCGTACACGTATTCTTGGAATACAGTACCCGTTCAAACAGTGGCAACAGCGACTGGATTAACGGAAGGAAATTATACCGTCAGGGTTACTGATTTTAACGGATGTGAAACAACTTCCGCCGTTACAATTGAACAACCAGCAGCAATTTCTACTTCTATCTCAGCACAAACTAATGTTGCCTGTTCGGGAAGTAATACGGGATCAGCAACGATTGTGCCAAATGGAGGCACCGCTCCTTATACTTTTTCATGGAATACGACACCAATGCAAACAACTGCAACAGGGATCAATCTGGCTAAAGGAACCTATTCCGTAACGGTTGTCGATGGCAACACTTGTTCAACAATTCAACAAGTAGTAATAACCGAACCAAATGGATTAGTGACTTCTATTGCGTCTCAAATCAATGTAGAATGCTTCGGAAAAAGTACAGGTTCAGCCACGGTATCTGTTTCTGGAGGGACAGCACCACTAACCTATTCTTGGGATACCGTCATTGCGAACACAACTTTAAGTGCCACAGGATTAGTGGCAGGAATCTATCATTTAACCGTTTCTGATGCTAACGGATGTCAAAAAATACAGGAAGTCAACATTACAGAGCCAGCTGATCTTGCAATCACTACTAACTTGGAAAAAGACATCACTTGTTTTGGCGATTCAGATGGAGCAATAAAAATAACGGTGGGTGGAGGAACTTCAGCTTATAGTTTTTCTTGGACCAAAGATGGAACCGCTTTCGCCAACACTGAAGATTTATCCAATTTAAGTCCAGGAATATATCAAATAACGGTTTCGGATGCGAATAATTGTGGACCAAAAACAGCCACTTTTACTATTACAGAACCGCCAGTTTTAGATGTAACATTTGGTAGTAAAACTGATATTAAGTGCTTTGGCACTGCAACGGGAGCCATAAATGTTACTGTAATAGGCGGGACTCCTTCAACTTCTGGTTATAATTTTGCTTGGACGGGCCCGAATGGTTTTGCTAGTGCCAGCCAGAATTTAATAGCTGTTTTTGCTGGAACCTATAATTTGATCGTAACCGATAATTCAGGATGTACCGATAGGCTAACAGTGATTTTAACACAGCCAGCCCTAGTGACAGTTTCAGCCATTACAACTCCCATTGTTTGTTATGGCGATAATGATGCCTCCATTCGTCTGGCGGTTTCCGGAGGAGTTGCGCCATACACGGTTTTATGGAGTAATTTGGCTGTTGGAATAATTCAAGACAATCTTTCAGCGGGAGATTATATAGCTACGATTACTGATGCTAATAACTGTATCAAAACGATAACAGTAACTATACCCGAGACTCCAATATTTAAAATGGACCCCAATGTTACTCAAATTTCTTGTTTTGGCGCTCGAGACGGAAGTATTAAATTAAACTTAGTGGGAGGAATACCTAATGTGAAGTTAGTTTGGAGCGACAACAGTTTGGCCGGAACAACTAGAAATAATCTTGGACCAGGCACTTATACCGCTACAATAATTGATGGTACACCGTGTCAAATTACTAAAACTTTTTTAATAATTGAACCACAACTATTAGTCTTAGCTGCAAATACCACCAATGCATTAAATTGCGATGATGCTAATAGTGGTGCAATTAATTTATTAGTTTCAGGGGGAACACCGCCTTTCTCTTACACGTGGTCAAATGGTGCTGTAACAGAGGATTTGAATGCGATTCCTGCTGGTAATTATTTGGTTACCGTCACTGATGCTAGGAAATGTAGTGCAACTGGAAGCTACTCAGTTATCCGACCGGCAGCCATAGATGTAAAAGTAGAGACGGTTACTGATTTTAACTGTGAAACTAAAGTTGTCAAGCAGTCTTTTATTGCCAAAACTTCAGGAGGAGTTCCACCTTATCAGTTTGTTTGGTCAAGTGGAAGTGTTAGTGGTCCTAACAATGAAATAATGAGTACATCGCAAAACGGATTAGTGGTGCTGAATGCAATCGACTCTAGAAATTGCAGTACAACGTATACATTTGACGTCGGTATTCCTCAATTAGGTACGCCATCCTTTACCACTGCCTCAATAGGATATAGTACTTACGGAATTTACGCTATTGAAGATCCTATTCAATTTACCAATACTGCAACCGGAGATTACACTGCTATGACGTGGGATTTTGGTGATGCTACTTTTTCAACCGAAGAAAATCCAACTCATATTTATAAAAAGGAAGGAACTTATATGGTCAGTCAAACGGTTACTTATCCTTTTGGATGTGTATATGTACACCAAATCAATCTAGAGATTGAGAAAGGATATCGCTTAATTCCTCCAACAGGATTTACGCCCAATAACGATGGTATCAACGATTATTTTGCTCCTGTTCTTTTAGGATTAAATGATATCCATTTTGATGTTTACGATACGTGGGGCAGTTTAATTTATTCTGAATCTGGAGAAAATATTAGAGGCTGGGATGGAAAAATCAATAATAAAGAAGGCGAAAATGGGAATTATTATTTCACTATTACCGCTAAAACATTTTACGGAAAAAAAATTAAGGATGAAGGAGCATTAGTGCTTATAAATTAAAAAAAATGAAATTAAAAATACTGTTTGCCTTATTATCTTGCTGCTTTTTCAATCAAGCAAAAGCGCAAGATCCAATATTTACTCAATATTTCCTCATTCCCGAAACACTAAATCCAGGTTTTTCTGGTTTTTTGGAAACAACTTATGCTGGGATTATCCACCGATCGCAATGGCCAGATTTGGATTTGAAAATTGACACCGATTATGCTTTTATTAATACGTGGAGCGAAAATAGCAATAGTGGTATTGGTTTTAGCATTTTGAATCATCGAGAAAACAAAACACAGTACAGATTTACCCAATTCAATGTCAATTATGCATACCGAGTTAGGCTCAATGACAATTGGTATTTTAGACCCGCTATAGAAATTGGTTTTGGAACTAAATCGTTTGGCTTTGGTAATCTGGTACTAGAAGATCAAATTAATATAGGTTCCGGCACTATCAATCCTACAAGTGGAGATCCTTTAGTGCTAAATGATAGATTTAAGTTTTTTGATTTTACCGCAGGGATGGTTTTTAATAATGAGAATGCGTGGTTTGGACTTTCTTTAAAACACATCAACAAACCCAATATTTCTTTTGTAGCCGATAAAAACATCCCTTTGAATATGTTTTTTTCTGCCAGTGGAGGGTATGAATTTTTAGTTGTTGATTATATAGATGTGGCTTTATTTCCCTATGAAACAAAGTTTCTGCTGACCGCGAATTACATGAATCAAGGAGAATACAATCGTTTGGATCTTGGATCTTCGGTTATGTTTAAAACGGTATTTTTTGGCTTGTCTGCCGCTACAAATCCGGGGACCAAGGCAGACAATAGTCATTTAGTAACGTCGTTAAATGTTTTTGGTGGATTACAATACGAGCATTTAAAATTTGGTTTATCGCACGATTTTAGTACCTCAAAATTAGGGAAAACAGGAGGAATCTATGAATTGTCATTGACGTATCAGTTTGATCTTGATGTAAAGTGTTTTGGCTGCCCCAATTATGCAAAGAATTATTGATTTACTCTAGCTAAAGCTTGTCAATAAAATCAAATGAGGGGCTATTTTTTATACAGTGATTGCCTGGCAAGCTGAAAACAGGACCTTAATCTGCAGATTGACTATTGATTTGCCGCTATCCAAACGTCAATTGCCCTAATTAAATAAGATTAAAAAACAATTTAGACAGCTTGGCAATGTGTCTTTCTGTCCAAATTGAAGGCTGATTTTAAATAATCTTAGTATTTGAATTGTTTTCGCTGGTACTTCAAACACGATAGTAACGAATTGTCATCGTAGCCCTATTTAAGAAAAGAGACTCTAAATAACAAATACGTCACTCCTTCACGTCACTCCTACGGAATGAGTTCCAAGTTTTTAAGAAACTTTCACACAACAAAAAACCCTTAAACAATTGCTGTTTAAGGGTTTGTTTTTGTAGCGAGACCGAGATTTGAACTCGGGACCTCAGGGTTATGAATTCGATTAAATTACTAAAAAATAATCGAAAATATCCTTGTTTTACTAGTTTATATCAAAAGTGTGTACGGAATCGTGTACTGGTTAATATTAAAATTTGAAGCTAAATTAATCAATTTTATTTAATTTTAACAATAGGATTATCATTTTCATCAAGCAAATCAAAAACAGAAATTAAAGTCAATATTTCGGGGTTAATTTCTGCCAGTCTTTGTACTTCAATTTCAACTTTAGATTGTTTTCTTTGAGTGGGAATTGTATAGTTGTTTTGTTGTGCTTCAAGATAAATATCCGCTAAATCTGTTCCTACAGGAATGTCTCTATTTTCTATAAATTGACTACATCTTATTCTAAATCCTTCTCTTTGTAATGCAACTGTAATTTTATTCCAGTCGTCAAATTCTGATTTGTCGGGATAGACTACAATATTGTATTCTTTGATAGGTAATAATAATTCTCTTTTTAAGTTTGCTTTGCCTCCCGTTGCCATCCACGTGTACTCAGGTAGCAATAAACTCATCATAACAGTAGTTTTTTCAGATTCCGTAATTGCAATTGTTTGATGAGTGTTAGCATTTTTTAAATGCAATCCAAACAAACATTGTTGTAAGTTGTACGGTTCTATTTTTAGGATTTTGTGTACCCAAGTAATGTGAGGGGATGGTATTTTTATTCGTGATCCTGATTTTTGATTATACAGCATGACTTTTCCCGCCATTACTTCATTTTGGGAGTTGATTTGCCAAAACACAGTTGCTCCTTTCCAGTACACCGATGTTCCAATAAAATACTTTTCAATTACGGATTCTATCTCTTCATCCGAAAAATAATTTCTGAGGAATAGAACTAAATTGTTTTGACTGAAATTCTTTTTGCATCGAATTAGTAATTCAGGATTTAATGTAGATGCTTTTATTTTTACTGGAGGGTTTACTATGGTTTTGATCGTACCATTATGTTTGGGTGCCAGATGATATTTGCAATTACTTTCCCGATCACATCTACCGAAATTACCTTCTACAAGGCTGTTTTGTTCATTGTCAAAGTATCTAACAAAGGTTTTTTTTTGGCAGCTAGGACAAATAAATTTTTTACTGGATTTATCAAGTGAGTATTGATACATGGGACTATTTTATATTCGTAAACTTCGTAACATTCGCAGGGCTTACGATTGTTACGAATGTTACGAGTCTTTATTTTTACTAAAACAGGTTTCAATTAAATATTTCATTACTTTTAAATCTAGAGCTGGTTTTTTGCGCTTTGGAGTCGTTAATTCTTCAATAATAAAGGGTTTGCTATCAGCTTCTAACATATCAAATAGCAGTGTTTTCTCCTTTTCGGGGAGAGTCTGTATTATTTGATAGGTTAGTTGTGCGGTCATTAATTAGTATCTGCTTTTTTTATCTTGTTTCTAACTGTTCCTTCTGATATGCCTAATTGTGTTCCAATCTCAACATTACTTAATCCTTGATTTTTTAATTTAATTATCTCACTAATTTGTTCACTGTTATTTCTTGGTTTCAAATGTTCCATTTCATCATCGTAGCTATCAAATACAAATTCTAAAAAATTGGACTGCTTCTCAATTGTACAAATAATTACATTTTCGGTGTCGTATATTAGTTCCGTATTACGCTGTTTTATTTGCTTGATATAGCGCAGTCCATTTTTCTGTATGCTTTCACCGATGGCAAAGCAGCTGTCGCAAAAGTTAATTAGCATTTTACTACCTGATAGGTCATTTTTACTTAAAGGTTTAGAGGAGTCTCGTTTAGGAGTATGTGCAAGTACTAATATTGATAGGCCATATTTTTTCTTTATACTGTTTAGAAATTTCATTAGAGGCAAGGCCTCTTTTGCTTTTTCAGTGTCATTCTTTAAGTATGTAAGATTATCTATAACTATAATTTTAGCTTGAGTTTCAATAATTGCTTTTTCTAAGGAAAAGCATAAAAACTCTTCAAAGTCTTTGAATTTGGCAGGTATCTCCTGTTCAGGATTTATCTCTACTCGTATTAAATTTTCATTAAATAGATAGTGTTCGGTGTAACTTTTAGAATATCGATTTTCGATCTGTTTGTCTGATAATTCAAAATCAAAGTATAGTACCTTTTGTGGTTCAACTTCATTTTTGAATCCTATAATAAAAATCCCTTTACTGATAGAATTGGAGATTTGCAAGGCTAGTATTGATTTTCCTAAATTCGTATCGGCAAATAAGATGCAGATCTCCCGTTGATACCATAATTCACTGAATAGCATATTTGGAATTGGACGATTTTTGGCTTCTTCAATCCAGTCATTCATGGGCTTAATCATAAAGCAACTAGGACTTTCTTCTACATTCGTGCTTTCAAATGCAGCTTTCAAATCGGTTTCTAGGCTTTGTTTGAAATCAATTGTTGCATTCAAGTTATTTGGTTGTTGTTCTGGCATATCTGATTATTGTAAATTGTATACAGAATGTAGTACAGTATGTAAGACAAGCTGTAATACATTCTGTATACAAATAGATTTAAAGTTGAATTCTGTTCTCAAAAGCTTTGTAAGCTATATAATCAATCAGTCCTGTGTAATCGAAGGTGTCTTCTTGGTATAGAACACAAAATCGAAATTGGTTATTTTCTGTTCCGAAAGCTGCGATGAATCTTTGAAGATCAAATAATAGTTTTTCAAATTCTTCTGTAAGATGCTCAGGGAGTTGATTATCTTTTATCACTTCCAACACAATATTTTTTAGGTCTACTAGCGTTTCTTTCTCGCTATGATCTTGTGGTTGTCCTTTTTTTGCTAAAATCCAAGAAAGGAGGTAGATGAATTTATTCGAATTATAAATTTCGTCTTCTTGAAGTTCTACGTCAAAATGATTGGCAATAATGGTGCGAAGGATTTCAGAAAGATTCACTCCTAAATCCATTGATTCCTCGTTTAGCCTGTCACTAAGGTTTTCAGGCACACGGACGTTTAATAGTACTGATTTCATAATTATCCTATTTGGTTTAAATAATTAAGTACATCAATTCTCTTAAATCGAATGGTTCGTTTAATTCTTGTAAAGGGAATTATACCTTCTTTTCTGATTTTCCACAAAGTAACCTCGCTACAACTTAATAGCGCGCAAGTTTCCTTTACAGAAATCCAGTCTTCTAATACAGAGGATTTGTCTGAGGAGATAAGTCTAAAGTTTTCTAATAGTAGTAGAATTCTTCTTTGAAGTGCTTTGAGTTCTTTTACCTCTTCTTGGAGGTTGTCAAATGATTGAAAAAATTGCTGTGTGTTCATTTCTTATGTTTAAAAAATTATTTAATTAATCGTTATTAAAATTAATTTCGATTACAAATATTTCTGAAAAACACAGGTTTATTCAAAAAAATCAGCTTGTAACTTCAAGGATATAAGGAGTTACAAGCTGATACAAGAAGTTTTAGATAAATTTTTAAATTAAAGCAATTTGTCAAATTTATTTAGAAAATTATTTTTTGCATTTAAGTATTTATGATCTTTTTCTCTATCTATTTTTAAATCAAAAACTGAAGAAGGAGTACCGATATCTTTATTGTCAAATAAAATTTTTATGCTTTCGTAAATTTTAGTTTTATCGCCATAGTTTATCAAGAGTATTTGCTGATCAATTAAAAATTCAATCAAGTATCTCAATGAAACACCTCTTAAATCTGAGTAATGAAGTTTTATTATTCGCTCTATTTCTGTTTTATTTTCATGTCTAATAAAATTCAAAAATGGTATAACATCATTTTTTGGAGCCTGATGGTTGATATCTTTTTTACTATCAATTTCATTATTATTCTCAAAATTATATTTATCATTTAGGTCTTTCATTATCTGTTTTCGTGATTCGTACTTAATTATTGAGTCAATGATCTCTTGATTTATGGTATAAAAATTATTCTTTAAATAGGATTTTTTTCCGTACAAATATTCAAAATAGGAGTATAAATTGATTAAACTATGTTGGTATTTCAATTTTTCGTAGACAACTAATTCTAATTTGCTTTCAATGGCGAAATCATGGTTTTTCTTGCCAACATAATTACCTATAAATGTATTATCGTCCTGATGAAGACTTTTATAAATCTCCTTATAGCTTTTTAAAGCTAGCTTTATTTGCTTTTTGTGATCTAAACCAAAAATGTCATCATTAAATTTTTCATAGAATTGATATTTTTCTGATAAGATTTTATCTTCATATTTTTTAGTTAAATCTTCATAGAATTCATCTAGGAAGCTTTGAGTTGGTTCTATTTTTACGCATTTAGTTTTTTTATTTTCTTGGATAAAAATACCTATGTTGTTGTGATCTTGGTCGGTGAAATAAAAACAGTCATCTCCTTTACCGCTTTCTTGCGCCATTGATGATATCACTGACATTACAAGTAACTGTTTTTTCACCATACTCATGCTTGCTATTTCTTCCTGAGTAAATGGATTGGACGTGTGTATTGGATCTAACGAATATACGAATAGGCTGTTATTTATTAAAAAGTTCAGCTTCTCAGTATTATTAAGGACTTTGAAAGTTTCCTTATTTATATATCCAAAATATTTCATGCTTTTTGTTATGTAAGTTAGATCTAATAAAGAATTGGATTTGACATGGAGGTTTTTCCGTTGGAATCTTTTCCAGTTCTATGGCAATAATTTTCTTGATAATTCCAGTTTTCAAAGTTTGCCCAAGTGCGATAAGCCTCCAAACAATAGGGGCGTTTAATATCAAATGGAATTTGTTGTCCTGTTCTAATGCAAAAGCCTAGTTCAGGTTCTTGATTTCTATCGTTGTTATTGGTTTTAACGTTATTAATGGGATATTGCTTTTTTTCTACACTTTTCTCCTCAGGAATAAATTCTGCTCTTGATGGTTTGTCGTCAGATTCTAATAACTCAAGATCAAAATCTTTATAATATTTTTTTTCAAAATCTCTGTTCCGATATAGAGCTTCCGTGACATCACAAAGAATTATTGATTCTACATATTTTTTTGACAGACCAAAGTTCGTTTTCTTGAATATAGGGCGTTTTAAAAAAATAATTGGATTGTCTAGAATTACTCCATTTGTATATCCGATAGAATCCGTGTATAGTTTATCTAATGTGAGTTTAGAATTTTGAAAGGAAATGCCATACTCCACATTATCGGTCATAGATTTCCCAAGAAGGTTTAATGAAGTTAAGAGAGCTTCGCTTTCATTGGCATAATATTTTGCGTGTAAATTGTTGCAATAAATAATGGTTATGTTGCTAAACTCTTTGAACAACTCTAAATCAGCGGGCGTTAAACTTCTTTGAGTTTCACCCTCATTTTTACCAAAAACGATTATGATTTCTAGTTCAGGTTTGTTTTTTAATTTTTTAAAAATGCTTTTGCAATAATCATCAAGTCTAATGAAAGGGGAGAGGATGATGAGTTCTTTTTTTGCTTCCCAAATAATATCTGTTAGCTTTTCGTCTAACGCTGTACCAGTAAAAAATTCTGCCATTTTAATAATAATTTATTCTTTTTTATGTCTTTTAATTAATTCATCGAAACTAAACTATTTCTAATGTTTTTCAATTCATTTAGTTTTCATTATTCCAGTTTGTAATCTTTTATTCAAACCAAACATTCTATTTATTTGTTCACGAGTATACTGAAACATTGATAACAGATGATTCTCCGTAAAACCTATTTCCTTATAAATACACCATTTTGTTAATGCTTCGACGGAAATAGATGCGTAATATAATTCGAGCCCAGAAATAGTACCTTCTGGCGAACCTCTATGAACAATAAAATTTCTAGTTAAAACCACTTTTTTAATAAAATCATCGGTGTTTATATTATCAGGTAAAATAAATGGAAAATCATCATCAAAGCTTTTTAATCTCTCTCTAAAGCTTGGTTCATTAGCATAAGACAGTTTTTCTTTAAAAAAAGCTATTTCCTGAGGTGTTTCTAGTTTGTCAATAATTGCTTTCTTTAATTTTTTAAATTCAGAGGAAGGAAGTTTTGTATTGTTTTTAAATCTTCTGTGATATATTTCTATTGCAAAGCAGCTATTCAAAAAATAGGTTTCTCTGCTTAATCGATCTTGAAAGTATTTTTCTAAAATTAAACTTACACTGTGATTAATTTCTGATTTTGAGTACCAATTTTGTAATATTGAATTTATATCATTTTGAACAATATCAAATTTTGGTGCACGGACATCGTCTATTCCTCTATCTTTAAAATTATAGGAACTCATATAAAATCTCATTTGAACGAGAGAATCATTAAATTCATATTTTATATTATTATCTGACAGTACAAACGAATCATTATCATTGTCGAACACATTAATAAAGGCAAGGAATTTTTTAAATTTTCTATAAATTTCAAGAAATTCCCAAAGAGATAAATTAGAAGTAGTTCCTTTAATTTTTAGAGTTATGTAATCCTTAAGGATTATTGTTTTATTACTATCGTGATTTTGATTAAATCCAAAAGAAGCTGCTAAACTGAATTTTCCAAATTCACCAAAATTGATGTTATCGGGATATTTAATAGACATTTTTTCTTCGCCAATTAAATAACCATTAAAAACGGTTTTATTGATCCATTTTTTTAAACTAGGCATTGTTACTGATAAGCTTGAAAAATTTAAGTCATCCTCGTTATCTATTTGAATTCCGCATAATATATAGTTTACACTTAGTTTTCCTTCATTCCCGCCTACACTATTAGTAAATCCCTTAACGTTACACTCTATTAATGAAACATATCCTAAATCACTAAATGCTCCTTTGATTAAGTTATATTTCTCTATACCAAATAAATACATGGATGCTTCTATCCAAAAAGCATCTCCATCTATAAATAAACGAACGCCTTCAATTTTTTGAAAGTTATTTTCTTGTGGTAGAAATATATGTCCGAAGTAAGAATGCATAATTAATTATTAAAACTATTAAACATGTCTTCAATAAGTATATTTTCAAGTTCTTGTCGATGATTAAATTCATCAAAGTATTTTTGAGTACTGTTTTCTCTCTTCATTGATTCCTCAAGGTTTTTATTATTTATTTCTATTAAATTGCTGATACTTTCTTCATTGTATTCTCGCTCTATAACAAAATTAGAATTGGGTAATAAAATATCAAATAATTCTCTTTCAAAATCATTTAAGGAATCGTATATGTGGAAATCAGCATCACTCGAATCCAAAATAGAATCTTTGTAACTAGAAAAAAGTTCTTTTTCTTCTATTATTACTATTGAACTAATACAATGTGAAACTAATAAATGTCCAGTGTCTGTAGTAGCAAATTTTGAATAATTTTTTCCAAACTTCTTAAATAAAGAAGGCATTTCCAACAACATTTTCCTATCATCTATCTGAAGTAATAAAGGTTTAATAAGAATGAAAAAGTTATCTTTTATATATTCTATTGAGTTAGTCAGATTAGATAAATTTGTCAATACATAATATATATTTCTTCTTATCCACCATGTCTGTTTTAAATTAACCTGTTTTAATAGATGGAGTAAAATGTCATCTATATCAATCGCAGTACAATACTTTACTAAAACTTCCATTTTTAAGCCAGTAATTGTATACTGTTTGTATTCGTCTAATGTATCTAGTTGATCCTTATCTATTTTGTCTTTAATTATTATTTGTAATTCTTTATTGAGAGTTAATTTTCCTTTTTCAGGATTAAAAATTCCAATTTGTTCAATATATTTTGCAGATGAAACAATTGCTTTTAGTTCTTCATTATTACCATTTAAATAGAGAAAAAGATAATCCATTAAAGATGGATTAATAAACTTGAAACTTTGAATTTTCTTATCTACATCTGTAATTGTAGCTAAAATAAATCCATTCATTAAATTTCTAATTGATGATTTAAATATATTGGAAGTTATAATTTGATTATTACTATTTTTTTCAAATTCAACTCTAAGGTTAAAACTATTATTAAAAGCACTTTCTTCTATACTCCCTTGGAATGTAAACATTGTAATAAGTAAACATTTATCAAAATAATTTGTTTGATTTGAAAAAGAATGTCTCCATATCTCTTCTGGCTTTTCCAAACTATCTAATACAAATTTTAAATACTCTTCTTTAGAAAAAAGGTTTACCTTATTTTTATCTGTGATAAATTCGATTAATCTAGGATTATAATTTTTATGTAAAATGATTTTTTTATAAAATTCATTTTGAATAATTCCCTTTGATAACTCCGCTTTCAAATCTCTGAAGTATAAATGATTGTATAATATTTTTGCCTTGTTTAGTTTGGTGTAATCATTTAGGCATAATTCATACTTTCCCGATTCTATTCGAGAATTTTTAATTTTTTCAGATTTGTTTTTTGCTTGTTCAAGAATTATTGTTCTTGTAGATAGTATTAAATACTTATTAGGAGTGTGTTTTATTCTGTCTACAAACTGTGCTATTTCACTTTCTTTCTGACTACCTGCTATAATTTCGTAATAAACCTCACCCAAAAAATCATCAAAATAAAATACTTGTTTTGTATCTTCATCTGGAGAAATAACATCTTCGGCCTCTTTGATTGTTCTAATAAAATATATTTGATAATCATTCCGTCCTTTTTCAAATAATAAAATCTCAGCCAAAGTAGTTTTACCAACCCCTGGAAGTCCAGTTATAAGAAGAATTTTTTCTCTTTCTAGAATTATATTTCCTTGATCAAAATTTTTCGTTAAAACATATAAAGGAACTTTTGACTTCACCGATGAAAGATAGGATTTTGTCCTGCCTTCAATAGCATTATTTAAAATATTAGAAATTATTTCAGTACTCGAAAACCATAATTTAAAATGATTTTTTACAATTTGCTTATTACCTCTCAAATATCTATTCAAATCTTCTCTTCCTACAACATCATTTGAAGTTTGAATGTATGGCTTAAACAGATGCTTTATTTCATCTTTTTGAGTATTAGAAAGTTCCATTGACGTAACAAAAATATATCTCTCAGGTTTTAAGTTTTTTGCGTTTTGAACTTCAGTACTTTTAATACTGCTTTTTAATTGAGAATATCCCGATTTGAAATAATGTTTTGCTTGGACAACGATTGAGTTGTTGTTTTTTATAGATGAGTATCTCAAATCAACTCCTTTGTCTTTACCTATTTTGAAACTCTGTAAATCAAGTTTAAAATGGGCATTTAAAAGATCTACAATTAGTTCTTCAAAATCCTTATCATTTAAAGTTGAAAAATCGTAATTCATATTTATTGCAATGTTTTTATTCTATTATATAAATTCTTTAAATGAAGATCGGATAAATCTAATATAGGTTCAAACATAAATGAGTTTAAATGAATATTTTCTGGAGTAATTAAATTTACCTCGTCTAAAATGTTTATTTCATTATCAAGAATTCCTTTAAACTCCTTTTTAAATCTAGCAAAAAGTTTGCCAGTAGATCCATTAATTACTTCTTGATTAGAGACTCTGCTCCACATATATTTTTCGGCATATAACCGGATTGCAATTGATAATATAAGTTTATTTTCTAAATTTATTCCCTCGGCTGCGACAAGACAATTTTCAGCTTCATTGAAAATAACATCAACAACTTTGTCAGTAAGATCTAAATCTGTATTAAAATTAATTCCCGGAAATATATTTTCAAAAATATATTTTAAATTGGAAACGTAAATTGTTTGACTTTCAATTCTCCAATGTAAAATATAAGTTAACGTTAAATAATCATTATCATCTTCACCTTTTGTATATTCAATGATATTTCTAACAAATGTTATTGAGGCAATTAATTTTTTAGGGTTATTTAAGTTCTCTTTCCAATCATTAATAAATGGATTTTTAATGCCTTTAGCTTGGTCAAGTTTTATACCATCAACTGATTTATATGTTAAAAATAAATTTTTATAGGAAGCAATATTTCTATTCTCAACTGATCTAAAAAAATCAAAATTATGAGTTAAAATTATTTGATAGAAAAGGGGCTCTTCCGATATGTCTTTTAAATATTGAATAATCGCATATTTGTTTTTATAATCGAATGAATCTGCAATATCATCAATAATAAATAGAGTTTTTTTATTTTCTTTTTTTCTTGCTTCTATATTAAACATTAAGTTTAAAATATACAAAGCTCTTTTTTCTCCTTGGCTTAAAACATTAACACCTTCAATATCTTCTTTCTTAATTTCTCTTTTTTTATCAGTATTTAAGTCTTCGAATAAAAAAACTATAGTTGGGGCAGATTTACCTAAAACAACACTGGATTTATTAGTTATTGTTGCTTTAAAAGGCACAAAAAATCTTTCTTCAAATTTACCAATTACATCTTCCCAAGAAGTTCTTTGACTATTTGCAAGTTCTTCAATCTCACCCAATCTTTGCTTCCCATCAGAAAATTTAAGTATGAGCTCTTCAATAAATGCTTTTTCTTTTGTAAAATATGATCCCCATAGTTTTTTCTTAAAAAGCACTAAATCATTTAATTCGGGAATTATTAATTCAAACTCCTCTAAAATTTCTCTGAATCTAATTACAGATGCTTTTTTAATCTCGTTTTCAATCTTTATTAATTCGTGGTTTCCTAAAATATCCTTGCGCTCTTCTGAAAGTTTGTTTTTAAAGGCTTCATCATCTACAATTTCATCATCATCACCATGAAGTCTTATTTTATGATTTGCTTTAAAGAAATTTTCCTTTGATAAAATTTTTGCAATACTATCGGCTTTTGATGGATTAAAAATACCTTTTTTAAAATATTTGGAAGTTTCTAATAGTTGATTGTATTTCTCTGTGTAGATATTGATATTGTTAATAACATCAGGCTTTTTTAAGAAAGCTAAGACGTCTGTTTCAAAAACTTCATTCAACTTTATATCTGAAAATTCATCTTCAATATTTTCAAAATCAATTTCTGATAAAAATTTAAAAAAATCAATATCATTGAAATCTGACAAAATAGTTTGTTCTATATCAGTTTGTTTTATTCCTGATAGCTTATTTAATTTAGCAATTAATGAAGTTTTTTGTTTTGAAATATCTGTGAAAATTTCGTCATATTCAATTTTACTGTTTTCATCTACCAATAGCGTAGAAACGCTCTTATCCGTATTTATAGTGGCAAATGAATTGATTACCACAATTTCATTCATATCAATTAAATTACCATCTGTCATAATTTCTGCAAATGGTATTTTATTATACAAATTTTCAGAAGGCTCTTTATTTAAACTCTTTGCTTCAAATGTTTTAGCAAATGATGTTTTCATCATTCCATTGGGAGCGTATATTGCAACTGCTCTACATTTTGAAAAATCAAATTCTTGTTCTAATTTTTCAATCCCAAAACAATTTTCTAGTTTAATACTTAATTTATCCATTTATTAAAACGCATTAAATTTATCCCCTAAATAATGTTTCAGGTTGTATTTTGTGGTCGTATCCAAAGCTCTTTCTAGGCAAATTAATTTCTGCTCTGTATTGGTTTTGAAATAGTCTACTGTGTCTGGCCCGATACTTACATCTAAACAAATTAGTGTTTCTTTTTCTTCATCCGAAGCTAAGAAAATTTCGTTCTTTATGAATTGGGATTGTACTTCCATTTTATAATTTAATGAGAAGTTGTTTTTCAACAAGATCTCTGTCAACAACTCTTCTTTGTTGAAGGCGTTAACCAACTGACTTTCTTTGTCGGCGATGTATTTTTTAAGTCGTTCTAAATTTTCTGCATCAGATAATTCCGGATCAGGAGCAAACTCTACTCTTGGGAAATTTGATTTCTGAAGTTTGAATACTTTGAAGCCCAGATTGGTTGCTGGTTGATAGTTGTTGGTTGTTGGTTCTGAAACGGTATCTAGCTGTAACTCTCCTTCTTTTTTCTTCGCTTTTTCGGCAAGTTCCTTTTCAATTTTGGCTATTACTCTTTTATTGCGTTCTATGGTGATGTCACTTATTTTTTTGTAGCCTTCATTCTTTCCGTCTATTGCTTCTGGAATTTGAACTAAAATAAATTTACGATTTCCCCCATCTTCTTTATTGAATTCCAATACAGCTTGACCTGTTGTGCCTGAACCACCGAAGAAGTCGAGGACTATATCATTTTTATTTGTTGAGATTTGCAGCATTCTTTTAATTAGTGATGAAGGCTTTGGAGTATCAAAAGGTGATTTTGAACCAAATAGAGCTTTCAACTCTTTACTTGCGGCATCATTATGTCCAACCTCTTCAAAAGGCCACCAAGTAATTGGTACTTTCCCGTCTTGCACCTCATTTAAATACCTCTTTAATTGAGGAGCACCTATTCCGTCTTTTCCCCAATATATTCTGTTTTCAGAAATCCATCTCGTCATAGTCTCCTTACTAGCACGCCAACTACTTCCTTCCGCAGGGAAATGTTCAACATTAGTATTAGGGTTCGTCATTGGATAAACAGCATTTGCAGAGTAGCTTTTAACTAATAAATTATCTGACCTCCAAAGACCTTTTCCATCGTTATCATCGTTTTTATAAGGTTTATTTTGTTCATTTGTTCGAGGCAAAAGTATTCGTTCAAACTCAGGTGATTTTTGATAAACAATTATATGATCATGAGTAGCTGAAAACCCTTTTGCATCATTTGTAGCGGCATATTTCTTCTGCCACACAACATTCGCTACAAAATTCTCCTCTCCAAAAACTTCATCACATAATTTTCGCAAATGATGTACTTCATTATCGTCGATTGAAATAAAAATCACGCCATCTTCTCGCAGTAATTGTCTAGCAATCAATAAACGAGAGTACATCATATTCAGCCAATTGGAATGGTAACGTCCGTCAGCTTCAGAGTTTGTGTCTATTTTAACACCATCCTCAATAAATTCCGCATCTTCCCAATAACCTTTTTTGTCTTGGGTAAAATTGTCACTGTACACAAAGTCTTTCCCTGTATTGTATGGAGGATCAATGTAAATACACTTTATTTTTTCACGGTAAGAACCACTTAATAGTTTTAGTACTTCGAGGTTTTCGCCTTCAATAATCAGGTTTTCACTTGTGTCAGGATTGACACTTCTCTCTTCATCATACACCAGTGTCGCATTACTAGGTGTAAAAGCATTACGCTTTGCCTGGCTTTTACCAAACCAACGAAATTCGTAACGCTCGGTTTCATTAACGCTATCAGGATTAACTGCTTTTTTTACTTCGTCTATATTTAAGTTTCCTTCACTAGTAAACCAATCAGGGAATTGTTGCTTTAAGATTTGTAACCGCTCTTTATTCCAGTCGTTGCTTAATGGCATATAATCGTTAATGGCTTCCATTTACTTGAGTTTATTTAGTGAATTGCTATTTAGTAATGATTGCATCTGACTAATTGCCAGAGCGTTTAATTTTTGTACTCTTTCGGGCTGGCTTAACCCTTGTTGAATCAGCATGGCATTGATGCTTTCTAAATTAGATAAAACCACCAATTGTTCAATAGGTGCTTGGTCTCTGATATTTCCCTTTAGAGAGGGGTTTTCATCCCGCCATTGCTTGGCTGTTTTACCAAATAAAGCGATATTCAATACATCAGCCTCATCTGCATATACAAAGTTTTTTTGAGCCGGTGCGATAGCTAAGGGGATCAAATTTTCTTTAATAGCATCGGTATGAATTTTATAATTGATTTTAGAAATGGTTCTTTGTAAATTCCACTCTAGTTTTTTTGTGTTACTTTCTTCTTCTTTTAAACGTTGAAACTCTTTGATAATATAGAGTTTAAACTCAATAGAAACCCAAGAAGCAAATTCAAAAGCGATGTCTTTATGGGCGTAAGTTCCGCCGTAACGCCCCGCTTTAGAAATTATTCCAATAGCGTTCGTGTTTTCAATCCACTTTTTGGCGGTCATTGTAAAACTATTTAAGCCTGCCTCTTTTCTAAACCCGTCGAATTCGACGGGTTTAAAATCGGGGTTATTTAATATTTCCCAAAAACCTAAAAGTTCAATGGTATTGCGGTTGCGCAACCAGTTTTTTATAATATCATCGGTATGATCAGGGTCTTTATATCTGGCTATATCTGTAATGCAAATATAATCTTGCTCTAAATTTGAAAAAATACTTATTTCACTACCTTTTACTGCTATTTTACTTGATTTAGCCATTATAATCTGTTTGCGTTTATAGTAATGACCATTTTCCTAATGTCAAGAATATGGTTTTTGTTTTATATTTTTTGTTTTGAGATGTTATCAGATTCCCAAGATCAGGAAAGCGATTAATTTCTACATATTTGCACTAATGCTACTGTCAGCTTGTGTTTTAAAATATTTATATTCTTTAACCGGCGCTTTGTAATGCACGTCCAAACCTAATTTTGAGAAGTGTTTCATCGCACAACGTATTTTATATATTTCACTTTCTTTCAGTGCTTTTTTGTCATGGATGTCGTTAGTTCCTTTAGTTTCAATTACAAAATAGAATTCGCTTTCATTCGCTGTTTTTAAACTTTTACGTTTCATTACCAATCCAAAATCAGGCTCGTAAGGGCCTATTGGTGTTTGAATTTTATACCAAGTTGGCAGTTTAAGAAAACAAACCACTTCGACATCAGTATCAGCTTCGAGTGAAAACTTCCTCTCTACATCACTATCAACAAGCATCTTGTCAAAAACTCCTTTGTGTGGTGTTTCTACATAAGCCTCGTTAGAAATGTTTTTTATGAAATCATTAAAATCAAAAGGGTAACTTTCTCCAGTAATTTGATAATCTAAACCACGTATCATTTCATCTAATTCCACATCACGAATAATAATTGATGTTTCATGAATGAATCGAGGAGGGTTTTTAACCAATTGATCTAAATTGTTCAAACGGCTAATTATCTTAAATAAGGTATTGTAACTGACTCCTGTGTTTTCACTTATTTCCTCAATTAAATCCAAAGGGGTAAAAGTTGATTTTTGCACTACGTTTTCCGAACCTTGAAAAGTGTCGTTCTTCCCTTCCTCGGCAATTGAATTAATTAAAAAACTGGAAGCCTCAATTACAAAATCAGGGATTTCAATTTTATTAATTCTCTTTACGGAATCGTTAATCAAATTCTCTTCATTAAAAGACATAGTATATTCTGTCTTTCTTGCTAGAGCCGTCCAGTATTTCTTAAAGGCTTTGTCTATTTCGCTTGAAGGATTACGTTTAAAGTTCACTTCATCGGCTGAAATACCTTTATGTGAATGCGACATTCCTGCACCTGCATTTGCTGTACCATAAACGGATTTAATTTCTTCCTGATATTGAGTTACAAAAGTTTCGTAAGTTTCATTAGGGATTACTGTTAGCTGATTGACACGATCATTTTCGTTTACATTTAAAGCATCATATACTCTCTGGCCGTCTTGATTTACACAAATACGTAAACCACGCCCAATTTCTTGACGCTTTTTTATTTCGGAATAAGAATTGTTTAAAGTCGCAATATTAAATACATTAGGGTTATCCCAACCCACACCTAAAGCAGAATGAGAAAAAACGAATTGTACGGGATTGGATATTGTTAAAAGTTCTTCTTTACCTTTTAATATCAAATCATAAATTTTGCTTTGTTCTTTTATACCCCCTTCATTGTCTGCATACTCTCCACTAGCTTTTTGTGCAAAATAATATCCTTGAGTTGCTTGAATTTCTTCAGCGGTAGGAATCTTTCCTCCATGATATTCTGGATATATTTCCTTGTATTTTTGAACAAACAGATTTTTTATAAGTGGTGTTTCCCCCATATAATTAGCCACTCTGTCAATAAAAATAAGGGATAAACATTTTATATTTTTCTCCAGCAGCTTTTGTGATTTAGTAAAATGCCGGTGCATTAACCATTCTATTTGTAATGCCCAAATATTTTCTAAACTGCCTGCTATTTGTTTTTCAAGAATTTCTGCTCCATTAGAGAAGCTTACTGTCCATTTTTGTGTTTTAAGGCTCTTATTTATTTGTGAGATTTTATAATTTAGATAACTCGGGTTGTTTGTTTTGTCCCCTACATTATCCCCGACTTTTAACCAAGCAGTGTTTTTAAAATCAATCTTACCCGATGAATTGTTGAGATGCCAAGCTTTTAGTTTAACCTTAGGATCGCCTTTTCCTATTTGAATATCGGTCAATTCAATTTTAAGGGAAGCTTCATCATTTTTTTCGGTTACCGTAAGCACCTCTATTTTCTTTACCAAGCCCTCTTTGTAACTATCGTAAGGCGTTAACCTGTACAAAAGATTTTTAATTATTTTGTGAGTTGCAGAATAACGAAGTTTGAACAAAGGATTAAGCTTTGCGATTTGTTTTATTGAATTATCAGTATCCATTCCTTCTTGTGGCTCGTCCATGATAATAATTGGATTTGTTTTTCCAATTGCCTCAATGAAAGGGATATTGTTGAATAAATCTTCTCGTTGTGCTTGATTGAGAATTTTGTCCTCTGAATTAAAAGAAGCCAAAGTCATAATCATCACTTGTGGATGCTGCTCTTCGATAAACTGTGTAACTTTTGGAAGTTTTTTACTATCGTATTCAAAGGCATTTGGTTTGAATCCGTAAATGTCTTCCAGCTGCTTATCAAATGATTTGAATGTACCAATAATATTTTGCCTAATTGCTACCGACGGAACTAGAATTATGAATTTTGTAAAACCGTAATGTTTAAAAAGTTCATAAATGGTTTTAATATATACCAGTGTTTTTCCTGTTCCTGTTTCCATTTCAACACAAATATCCTTATCTGTCGAAAGTTTAGCTACTTCTTGAGATATTCCATTTTCGAACAATATTTTTTTAATGTTATCTTGAATTTCATCTAAAGTAAGCTGTGACATATTGGAACGGATACCTTCAAAACACGCATTATCAAATGTGTTTTTTACTGTTCCTTCTAAAACTTTCACAATAGTTTGTATTGCAGTTTCTTGGTATTTTAGACTTTCTAATTTGAATTCCATTTTGAAAATAAGCTGAGTTAATTTTGTGTATTCGAAATATACCTTTAAAAATAATATTGAAACAAAAAATATTAGTAAAAGTAAGTAATAAAAGGTAAAAAAAATAACACAAATAAGTACAAGTGAATTTTTTCTTTTACAGTGCCTTACTTCAACAAATGAGAATAATCCTCAGGTAAAGCAGCATCAATATCACGGAGATACTTTTCAAGAGCTTCCATTGTTTGGTGTCCTGTAATTTGCATCAAGGTACTTTTGGTTTCAAAAGGGGTTAAGGTTTTGTTTAACTCTCTGTACAAGTTTGTTATTGAGGTGTGTCTGAAACTATAAAGCCCATAATCCTTTCCTAATTTAAACTGATCTTTTACTGTTTTGAATCGTTTAGAGAAATGATCTCTTCTATTATTTTCTTCCGCTTCCCATTCCCCTCCAATTTGAGTTGGACAAAATAAGTAGTCAGTAGGGTTCATTTTC
Source organism: Flavobacterium fryxellicola (assembly GCF_900143245.1). GTDB lineage: Bacteria > Bacteroidota > Bacteroidia > Flavobacteriales > Flavobacteriaceae > Flavobacterium > Flavobacterium fryxellicola. The sequence goes on along the minus strand of NZ_FRDK01000002.1, from coordinate 534,056 downwards.
GATAAATCGGGTAATAGGTCTAATAGTTTTTGAGGTATTATTTTAATTTTGACTGCTTTGTTTTTGGCTCTAACGAATAGTTTTTTGCCTTCTAAGTCCAAATCACCTACTTTGAGCCTGCAAACTTCAACGGGTCTTAAAAAGTTATACGATATGAATTGGATAAATAAGAGTAGAATTTCGTCGTTTTCTCGTAGATATTTTAATAAATCAATCTCTTGATTGATAGAGTAGGTTTTGTTTCTTTCTGGGGTGGATTTCAATGTATTTATACTTGTAACAATATTATCTTTTATGATTTCATTATCAACTAAAACTTGAACCAATGAACTTAAATCGATACGGGTATTATTTCTATTTCGAGCACTAGTGTTCTCTAAAACTAAGTTCAAGTAATTGATAATCGTTTTTTTGTCTAATGTTGAAATTCCGTATGTAGATCCATTGTTTAAATCCATCCAATTTAAAAACCGATTGATTCTTCCTTGTAATCCACTGTACGAAGTTTTGTTTATTACTTTGGCTTTGATTTTTAATCCAAAGTCAAAGGCTTCTCGAATAGTCATTTCATTTAGGATGGGAACGGTAGTAATGTCAGTTTTAGTTTGAATTACCTGTGGAGCTATGTCAATAGCAGAGACAATAACTTTTGGTTCATCCGTCTCCTCAATGTTTAAAACTTCATTGATAAGAGCAGTGTTTTCTTTATTTGGGTCAAACCCTTTTTTTAATAAGTGTAGAAGATTTATTTTTAGAATTTCTAAACATTTTAATCGTTCTTCTTTTGTCTTTAATAAATTGACACCTGCTTTTATATTGTTTCGTCGAACTAATTTTTTGGTATCAGGATTCCTAAAAGAATAATAGAGATACCATTCTTTAGAAAGTGCCTCTTTTTGTTCGGTTTTGGAGAGTCTATTCCATTGTGAAATATCAATTCCTCCAGTGTAAAATTTTGGTGTGTTATAGTTAAGTTTCATAGGTAAATCGTGTACGGAAACGTGTACGGCACGTAAAAGTAGTGAAATTGATTCCATAAAAAAAGCGGCTTCGTGTACACGAAGCCGCTTGCTTATTGATTTTAATCTAGTAGCGAGACCGAGATTTGAACTCGGGACCTCAGGGTTATGAATCCTGCGCTCTAACCGACTGAGCTATCTCGCCAAATGTTCCAAGGAATACTGCCCTTGAACGCGGGTGCAAATATAAAAATAATATTAGAGCTTGCAAGTATATTTTTAATAAAAAAAAATATTTTTCAAAACACTTTTTTTTTGTAGTTATATTCTATATATTTCGGAAAAATAAAACGCAACTCATGGATCAAAAAGTACGTTACGAAATCGAGTTCCCCATAAATTCCTCGCCTCAATTATTGTATCAATATATATCGACTCCATCAGGTCTGTCTGAATGGTTTGCCGATAATGTAAATTCTCGTGGCGAATTCTTTACTTTTATTTGGAATGACTCCGAGGAAAAAGCAAGATTAGCCTCTAAGAAAACAGGTGAAAAGGTGAAATTCAAATGGGTTGATGAAAACAGTAAAGATACCGAGTACTTTTTTGAATTGCATATCTTAGTCGATGAACTTACCAAAGACGTTTCCTTAATGGTTGTTGATTTTGCTGACAAAGATGAGGTAGATGAAGCTACACTATTGTGGGAAAATCAAATTTCGGATCTGAAACATCTCATTGGTTCTGTGTAGTAAAATCATATTTTATGACTTATATTTGCCCTGAATAAAATTTAGGGCTTTTTTTATGATTAATTTTAATGGAACCATCGTGTCTCAGGACGACAATATATTGATCCAAAACCGTGCTTTTTTATACGGTGATGGTGTATTTGAAACAGTTAAAATAATAGACAATAAAATTCTTTTTTTGGAAGATCATTACTTTAGATTGATGTCTTCTATGCGGGTGGTTCGAATGGAAATTCCCATGAATTTTACTATGGAATATTTGGAAGAGCAAATTCTTTCGGTGGTAGCCGCAAATGGTTTCTCGACTTCAGCCCGTGCTCGTATTACGGTTTATAGAAATGATGGTGGCTACTATTTACCACAAAATAATACAATATCGTTCCTAATTTACAGTCAGCCACTTGAAAATAGTTTATATGAAGTTGAAAAAAAGAAGTATGAAGTAGATTTGTACAAGGACTTCTATGTCACAAAACAATTACTTTCGTCAATTAAAACGACCAATAAAATTATAAATATAACAGGAAGCATTTTTGCAAATGAAAATGGTTTAGACAATTGCTTATTGCTAAATGATAGTAAAAACGTAGTTGAGGCCTTGCAAGGAAATATCTTTATGTTACTAGGCGATAAATTGATTACGCCGCCCGTTTCTGAAGGATGCTTAAATGGTGTAATGAGAAGACAAATTCTAAATTTGGCTAAAAAAATGGAAAATTTAGAGGTGCAGGAGGCAGTCATCTCTCCGTTTGACCTTCAAAAAGCAGATGAATTATTTGTTACCAATGTTATAAAAGGAATTCAACCGATAACCCAATACCGTAAAAAGAGTTTTGAAACGAATACAGCGATGCAACTGTTAGAAAAACTTAATGAAATGATTAGGAATACCTAATTTAGGTATGGATTTTCTGGTGCATTTGACCAAATGACATATTCTCCGCCTAATTCCATGATTTGCTCTTTCCAGAAGTGCGTAGCTGATTTTCCTATAATTTTGTTCTCGTAACTATTTGCGGTGATGATCCATGAATTACTTTCCATTTCGCTTTCTAATTGATTTTCATGCCAGCCGGTATACCCTAAAAAGAATCGGATGTTATCATTGCTTATTTCTCCTTTGTTGATCAGTTCTTTTGTAGATTCGAAATCTCCTCCCCAATAAATTCCATTCGATATCTCAATACTGTTGGGAATCAGTTCTGGGATGTTATGGATAAAATAAAGATTGTCTTGTTCCACGGGACCACCATTGTAAATCTTAAAGCGTGCCTCAATATCTGGTATCAAATCGTGTATCGTGTACTTTAAAGGTTTATTAATAATAAAACCAACGGACCCCTCTTCGTTATAGTCAGCTAATAAAATTACCGATCTATTGAACGACAAATCCCCTATTATCGTAGGCTCTGCTATAAGCAAATATCCTTTTTTTAATTTATCTGTGATCATCGGAGTAGATTTTTTATTAAATTTAAGTTTTTTATTATTATTATGCCAAATAAAATCGTTGAAACGTATAAAAAAACCTTCCAGATGGAAGGTTTTGCTTATATAGGGGGAACTAAAACTAGTTTACCGCACCTTCTAATTCTGCACCTGCTTTAAATTTCACTACATTTTTAGCAGCGATTTGGATAGTTTTTCCTGTTTGAGGATTTCTACCGTCTCTTGCAGCTCTAGCAGAAACAGACCATGATCCGAAACCTACTAAAGATACTCTTCCACCGTTTTTCAAAGTACCTCCTACGTTTCCTAAAAATGACTCTAAAGCTAATTTTGCTGCAGCTTTTGTTATTCCTGCATCAGCAGCGATAGCATCGATTAATTCTGATTTGTTCATAATAATAGTTATTAATTGTTGGTTATAAAAAATTGTTAATACACAAATTTAATAGGAAATACGTTCCTTGCAAGTGTTTTGTGTTAATTTAGTTTATTTTGTTGATAACTTAATTTTTTTGTTCATAAATCAACGATTATTTCTGGTTAAAGTCAAAAAAACCCCGTTTTTGTTGACTTTAATAGGCTTTTGCATTAACTGAAAATGAAAGCCCATTTAGTAATTCTGGAGTACTCATTTTCTTTTTGCCTGGAAACTGTAGCTGAAGTATTTGGATAAATCCGTTTTTTACCGCAACCTTCATTTCTTTTTTGGTACAAATTAAACTCCCAATGGCGTAATTGTGTTCCTCAGTACTAATTCTGGCGTCGTATATTTTAACATTCCATTCTTCATTTTTATCTGAAAAAAAGCACCATGCCGAAGGATAAGGACTTAAACCTCGTATCAAATTGTTTATTTCCAAAGCTGATTTTGTCCAGTCGATTTTGCAATTCTCCTTGTCGAGTTTGTACGCTGTTTTTATACTAGCGTTGTCTTTCTGGACCATCGTGGTTACATTTCCTTTTTCGATCATTTCAAGGGTTTCAACGACGGTTTTACTTCCCAAGTCCATTAATCGATCGTGTAGTTGACCTGCGTTTTCGTTTGCAGCAATGGGTATTTCCGAACTTAAAATCATTGCGCCAGTATCAATTTTATCATCAATAAAAAAGGTGGTGACGCCCGTTTTAATTTCGCCGTTTATTATAGCCCAATTTATAGGGGCGGCACCACGATAATTAGGTAGGAGTGAGGCATGAAGGTTAAAAGTACCTAAAGACGGCATTTCCCATACTACTTTTGGTAACATTCTAAAGGCGACTACAATTTGCAGGTTAGCATTTAATGCTTTTAGTTCAGCAAGAAAAGTCTCCTCTTTTAAACTGATAGGCTGCAATAATGTAAGGTTGTTAGCCAATGCGTATTCTTTTACAGCGGAATATTTTAATTTTTGTCCCCGACCAGCTGGTTTGTCCGCAGCGGTAATAACCCCAACAACGTCATAGTTATTTTGGATAATTGTGTCCAGAATTCCAACGGCAAATTCAGGTGTTCCCATAAAAATAATTCGTAATTTTTCCATTATGATCTTAAGGTGTATTTGTTATTTGGCTTAACCAAAATAGTATTGTTTTCTAATAAATTCTGAAGCACAAAGATAACTTCGTCTGGACTGTTTTTAGTCTTGTTTTGAATAGCTCTTGAATTTAAATCTTCGGCTTGCAGTAACGTAATAATTTCTTTAGAAAGTAGCGTAGTATCTTTTTTCTTAATTTTCTTGGTGATGCAAAATGAACAAATACCGCAATCAACCGTTGTTTTTTCACCAAAATAGTCTAGAATTAACTTGTTTTTACAAGCTCCTTTCTCATTTACGTAATGAATGACGGATTGTAGTTGCTCTTTTTTTAACTGGTTTTGATTCTCTAAATGTTTAGCAACCCTGTTTATCGTGCGGTCATCTTCTCGTACTTCATTGAAAATTAAGGTTGCATCATTGTTTTTAGAATGATAGTCTATAATTTCTTTTTCTTTTAATTTATGTAAAACGGCTTGTATTTCAGATTCCTTATGGTTTGATTTTTTGGCAATCAATTGTAAATTGAACGCAGTTTGCATTTCATAAATTCCCGGATAAGTGCGCAAAACAGCCAGAATGATTTCTTCATCGTTCGGGTTTAAACTTATATACCGAATCACTTCTTTGGAAGAAATAAGGAATTGTAAGGTAATTTTTTCTGAAAACTCTTGGGACAAGTTAATAATTCCTTGTCTATCCAAAAATTGCAGTGCATTGTAGGTTTTCAAAGTGGGGAATTCATATTTTAAACAAAAATGGTGCAAGTTGAAGGTAAACTGCTCATCAATGCCTTCTCCATAAGCGATTTGAAAATAGTTATTCAGCTTGAGGTACATTAGATTCAAAAACTTTTTATCTGGAAGGATATTCATAAATTGATTTTCGGCCTGAATACTATCAGACGGACTGGTCAATAATAGTGCAAACGCTCTTTCTCCATTTCTTCCTGCGCGTCCCGCTTCCTGATAATAGTTTTCTATGTTTTCTGGCAGTTGGATGTGAATAACGGTTTTTACATTGGCTTTGTCAATTCCCATTCCAAAAGCATTGGTAGCCACAATCACTTGTACTTTTTCCTGCATCCAGGACTGCATGTTTTTGTCTTTTTCTTTGGATGAAAGTCCTCCGTGATAATAGGTGGCGCTGAATCCTAATGCTTGTAATTGTGACGAAATTTCAAGGCATGATTTTCGGTTTCGCACATAGATTATTGAGGGTTGTGGATTTTTCTTTAGGATTTGTTCTATTCTAAATAGTTTGTCTTCTACTTCAAAAACCATATAAGCAATATTTTCCCTTGCAAATGATTTCTCGAAAATAAGCGGTTCCTGCAATCCTAACTCCTTAATGATGTCTTCTTTGACTCTGGGTGTTGCAGTGGCGGTAAGCGCTAAAAAAGGAGTTTTTGGAAAATGTTTTTTTAATGCTGAAATTTTTAAATAAGCGGGTCGAAAATCATGTCCCCACTGTGATACGCAATGCGCTTCATCGATAGTTATTAAATTTATGGGAAGATTTTTTATTCTTTCCAATATCCAATCCGATTGTAATCGTTCTGGTGATAAATAGAGAAATTTATAATTTCCAAATTGACAATTGTCCAGTAAATCTATCATTTCTTCGGATCGAATGCCGCCGGTCAATGCTATAGCTTTGATGTTTCGCTTTTGCAAATTAGCAACTTGATCTTTCATTAACGCTACCAAAGGCGAGATTACCAAACAAATGCCCTCGTTCATTAAAGCCGGAATTTGAAAACAAACTGATTTACCGCCGCCGGTAGGCATCAATGCAAAAGTATCGTGACCGCTCAAAACGGAGTTGATGATTTCGTTTTGAAGCGACCTGAATTTGTCGTGTTTCCAATATTTTTGAAGAATTGCTACTGCTTCTTGCATAGATTACCCGTTTCAGTCCATTAAAACATCCTCAATCGTAAATTCTAAACATGTGAGTTATCTAGAAATTTCATCTAAGATAAAAAGAATTCGGTTATCCATCGTATCTTTTGGCACTTCTATAAGATTGTAGCCGTAATTTTGATACGTTTCCGTTAGATGATTGTAGATAAGTTTGGCTTGTTCAAAGTTTTCATAACGTTCATCGTCGCTGATATAAATTTCTTCCCATGGCGGAAGAATGAAAATTTTTGAATAGGTATGTTCACGACAGGCTATATCAAAAGTGGCTGGATAGCTGTCGCCAATATAATGCATGTACGCTAAAACATCTGGAATCCCACGGTCGATGAATACAATTTCATGAGGCTCTTTGGTAGCATTATAAAATTGTTTCTTTCGTCCCTCAAGCAGTAATTCGCTGAATAACAAAGGTTTTTCAAGAAAAAGTTGTTCGATTCCTTGTTTTTTTGCTTCCAAAGTAACTTCCCGAGAAATTTCAGGGTAACAGCAATGTCCCTTAGCGACCAATCCGCCGATGATAGTTGTTTTACCTGTTCCGGGACCGCCAATAATAACTATGATTTCTTTTTGCACTTTTAAAAAATAAGGGGCAAATTTACTTAAACTTATTGGGATTTGAAAAAATCATTGCTTTTAAAATGCGTTTCGGTAAAAAATCATAATTCAAAATTCATAATGTACGTTTGAAACAGTATATTTGCCTTTATTTTTAAATAGAAAATGGACAAGAAGACCGAAGAATTTTATGATAGATTGAAAGTAGAGTTGGATATGAGTAATACATGGCCAGCAGAATACTTATTTAAATTTATTGTACCAACAGAAAGTGATAATGTAGAACGTGTTGAGTTGGCTTTTGATTGCATGGGTTCGGTTATAAAAACTACAAAATCCAAGACAGGGAAGTTTACCAGCATATCTGTAGATGTCACCGTGAAAAATTCACAAGAAATAGTAGATAAATACCTAGAAGTTTCTACAATAAAAGGAATTATTTCCCTTTAGATACATACTAAAATAGTTGAGGAACTATGTTCGAATACTACTAATTTTCGAAAAAAAACATACGAATCAAAACAGATACATTCGAATATGAATTCAAAATATATTAAAGAAAACTCGAACGATGTGGTGCATCATTTGGAATACAATGCAGAGCGATCGCATTTAATCATTCCAGAATATGGCCGCCATTTGCAGAAATTGATTGATCAAGCCACTCAAATTGAAGATAGTGTTGAACGCAACAAAGCGGCAAAATACATTATTCAGGTTATGGGTAGTTTGAATCCTCATTTGCGTGATGTTCTTGATTTTCAGCACAAATTGTGGGATCAACTTTTTATTATGTCTGATTTTAAATTGGATGCTGATTCTCCATATCCAATTCCTTCCCGCGAGGTGTTGCAATTAAAACCGGATGTCCTGAAATACCCGCAGAATTTTCCCAAATACAGGTACTACGGCAACAACATTAAATACATGATTGATGTAGCCAATAAATGGGAGGATGGTGAGATGAAAAGCGCTTTAGTGAAAGTAATCGCTAATCACATGAAAAAGTCCTATTTGAGTTGGAACAAAGACACTGTAAAAGATGATGTTATTTTTGAACATTTATATGAATTGTCCGATGGCAAGTTGAATTTGATTCAAAGCACCGAAGAATTATTAAATACCACTGATTTGTTACGCACCAATAAACGGGTTTCTAATAAAATCTTGCCGGTAGGACAACCCAAAATTCTTAGTAATAAGAATACAAAAACGGGAAAACCAAATCCAGTGCACAAAAACCAAAACAGAAAACCTTTGTAAAACAGTTATTGGTCATAAGTTATTTGTTCTTTAAGTAGCAACTCACAACCCATGCCCGATAATCCATAACCTAAAAAAAATGGGAATTTTTAAAATAGAAGGCGGCATTAGTCTTAAAGGAGAAATCACGCCACAAGGAGCCAAAAATGAAGCGTTACAAATTTTATGTGCCGTTCTTTTAACTCCTGAAAAAGTGATTATCAATAATATTCCGGATATTATTGACATCAATAAACTAATTACGCTTTTAGGAAATTTAGGAGTTAAAATCCAAAAAAACGGATCTGGCTCGTATACTTTTCAAGCAGACGAAGTGAATATACAGTACCTGGAAACAGAGGCATTCAAGAAAGAAGGCGGGTCATTACGAGGCTCTATTATGATTGTTGGACCACTTTTAGCACGATTTGGTAAAGGATACATTCCAAAACCAGGTGGAGATAAAATAGGACGCAGACGATTAGATACCCATTTTGAAGGATTCATAAATCTTGGTGCCAAATTTCGTTACAATAGGGAAGATCATTTTTATGGGGTAGAAGCGCCTAAAGGATTAAAAGGTGCTGCTATGTTACTGGATGAAGCATCTGTGACCGGCACCGCTAATATTGTTATGGCTGCTGTTTTGGCCAAAGGAAAAACAACGGTTTACAACGCTGCTTGTGAGCCTTACCTGCAGCAACTATGCAAGATGTTGAATTCTATGGGGGCTAAAATAACAGGTGTAGGATCTAACTTATTGACTATTGAAGGAGTTGAAAGTTTAGGTGGTTGCGAGCATAAAATTCTTCCTGATATGATCGAAATAGGAAGTTGGATTGGTCTGGCTGCTATGACTAAATCTGAGATTACGATAAAGGATGTGAGCTGGGATAACCTTGGATTAATCCCAAATACATTTAGAAAATTAGGAATCACATTAGAACGCAGAGGAGATGATATTTTCATTCCTGCTCACGTAGATGGTTATGAAGTAAAAACTGATATTGATGGTTCTATATTAACAATTGCTGATGCGCCTTGGCCTGGATTTACACCAGATTTATTGAGTATTGTTCTCGTAGTGGCCACGCAAGCAAAAGGGGATATTTTAATCCATCAAAAAATGTTTGAAAGTAGGTTGTTTTTTGTTGATAAACTGATTGACATGGGAGCAAAAATCATGCTTTGTGATCCACATCGTGCCGTTGTTATGGGACATGATTTTAAATCACAATTAAAAGCAACAACCATGTCGTCGCCAGATATTCGTGCGGGAATCTCTTTATTGATTGCGGCACTTTCTGCTAAAGGAACGAGTATCATTCAAAATATTGAGCAAATCGATAGAGGGTACGAGCGAATAGATGAACGATTGAGAGCTATTGGAGCTAATATTGTACGCGCATAATCAACTAAATCATAAAAAATTTCGTTTAAGTAGACCATAAAGGATTTGAATTTCAAAATCCAAGTGGTTTATTTAAACGATTTTAGTTTTAAATCCTTCTTAAACAAAGCGCATGTCAAGCGAACAAACAGCAATAAAGGCAACTTATTTTAGTATCATTGGAAACACTTTCTTGGCCATTGTCAAAGGGTTGGCCGGTTTTTTTGGAAATTCTTATGCCTTGATTGCTGACGCAATTGAATCTACTACTGATATTTTTGCTTCTTTTTTAGTGTTGTTTGGAATTAAATATTCCAATAGGCCGGCAGATAAAAATCATCCGTACGGACACGGTCGGGCTGAGCCGTTAATTACCTTTTTGGTAGTCGGTTTTTTAATCACTTCAGCTATGATTATTGCTTATGAAAGTATTGTCAATATAGGAACACCACATCAATTGCCAAAACCATGGACTTTACTTGTTCTTGGCGCCATTATTATTTGGAAAGAATATTCTTTTAGGGTAGTGATGAAAAGAAGTATAGAAACTAACAGTTCGTCGCTACGAGCGGATGCGTGGCACCATCGCAGTGATGCTATAACTTCTATTGCGGCATTTCTTGGGATTTCAATTGCTTTAATTTTAGGTAACGGGTATGAATCAGCTGATGATTGGGCAGCACTTTTTGCTTCGGGATTCATCTTATACAACAGTTATCAAATATTCCGACCCGCTTTAGGCGAGATTATGGACGAACATTTATACGATGATTTAATAGCTCAGATTAGAGTTGTTTCCCTGCAAGTAGATGGAATTTTGGATACTGAAAAATGTTTTATTAGAAAAGCAGGAATGCAATATCATGTCGATTTGCATGCGACGGTTGATTCAAATATTACCGTAAAACAAGGGCACGATTTGGCTCACAAACTTAAAGATACTTTACAAGAAGAAATCCCAGAACTCGGACATGTGTTGATTCACGTGGAGCCAAACGACTAAAATTAGACCGTATACTAAAATATTCAGATTAACTCTTTGTGTTGAGGAAGAACTATAATTTAGTTACACTATCGATTTCATAGCAGATACGCAATAAAAAAAGGAGTAGATTTTTAAATCTGCTCCTTTTTTTGAATCCTTTTTTATTTTAAGATACACAGTATTCCCTAATTCTCTTTTTTTATTAAATGCTGTAGCTACCTCATAATTCATGCTCTTCATCTAGCTTTTTTGTAGATGTTCAGTGAGCCAGTTACTCCAATATATTTAAAAATTTAAGGCCAAAAACTACACCATCCCCTTGAAAACCATTTTGATAGGAACGAACATAATCGACGCGGAGCATTTTGAATTTACCAAAACCTAAATTGTCCAAGCCAACAGTGACTTCCGTATAGGGTTTGGTATTTGGAGTAGACAATGCATGAGCGCCTAATATTAAAGTCGATTTTAGTTTATTTAACAATGGTATTTTATTCAGAATATACCCTTTGTCGTTGTACTCGCCATGTGCTTCAAAATAACTGTCATTTGTGCTGTTAGAATAATAAGGCAGCAAGTTGAATACATTCAAATAGCGTTCGGTTTGTCCAATATGGGTTTGATTCCCATTGAAATGTTTATAATCGATAAAAGCTATATTATCTGCATTCATAAACTTTCCGGCTTTTAAATTCAAGCCTAAAACGCCCTTGTTTCCCATCGTCAAATCATAGGTTAATCGGGTGTTGAAGTGGTCAAATTCGTATTTTTTATCATTGGATGCAAATGCTTTTTCATATCCGAGGTAAAGTGTCGGATATTTTTCATTTCTAATGTTAAATTTTTCGTCTGGACGGGAGGAATACTTGTTTCCAAAATTTACTTTTGCAAGTAAATTGGCTTTGGTTACATGATGTTTTTCAAATGCTGGAGTGGTAAAATCATTCGGGGCCAAAGGATTATTGGAAGAATATAAATCATTTTTGTTAAAATAAGAAAAATCAGTGTTGTTAGATAATGGTTTGCGCTGCTGGTATTCTACCTTTCCTCCAAGATTTACTCCATTGGCAATATCTTGATTGTATCCTATTGCTAGCGATTCCAAATTATACAACTTCATAAAATTATTCTTGAATGCCAAGGAACTTATAGTGTTTATAACTTTACTAATGGGTTCATTCGGATTGAATTGTTTCACGGAGCTTCCTCCAATTAAATAGAAAGTTGCATAATTCATTTTATTAAAACGATGGATGAATTGACCAGTTACACGCAAGCGATCTTCAGCAAAGCCATAATTGAGTTTGGTGCTGATAGAAGTGTATTTGCCTTTTTCCTCTTGGTTTTTCCAATTCGTATAGCGGAATCCAGAATCAAAATTATACCCTTGTACGGTATTAAAACTTAGTGAACCTAGGTTTAATAAACCTTCATAACTGAGACTGTATTTTTCTTTACTGTTCTTATAGGTGTAACCGCTGAGTACCTTCATTGGTTTAAACTTGTTGTCTTTTCTATCAATAGAGTCTAAATATTTTTCAGAATTCCGCACTTTGTAAATACTATCTTTCCTAACGTAATCCGTACTTTCTTCGAGCGTTAGCGGAATGGGTCTGTTCGCGTTCCAGAAAAGGCTGTCTTTTTTATTGGCCGCTATTTCGATACGGGTAATTTCATTGGTAAATGTTTTGGCGGCAAAGGCAGTTATAAATTCATAATTACTATACACATAATTGTATTTCCCATTAAATTTTATACCAAAAGCACCAGCTGTAATTTCGAGGCTTTGAGTATTTTTAGCCCAAATTTTATTGCTATTGTTGTAGCTAAAGTTTTGTTTTAAAGTCATCACATCAACAAATTCTTCCTTCATTCGATAGCCTTTGATGTCTAAATCTACTGCGTAAATTGCCCATGAATCTTCTACAATATATAGGTATCCTTCAAAAACAGGTTCGCTATCCCGTTTTGCAGTTACTTTTATTTTGTTTATCATATTTTTATTCTCGTCAATAAAAGTACTTTCTAACCTATAATTATAGTAGTTGAAAGCGTTATTTGCTATTGGCGAAATCATTTGAACACCAAAATCAATGGTGTTTTCGTAGAAGTCATAGAAGGAAGATCGAGCCGTATTGTAACTGTATCCATTGTCCCTACCACTTACTTTAGAAGCAGTAACTACTTCTTTTAAATTGTTGGGTTTCTCAAAAGATATTTTCGAAAAGGTTTCAGATAAAGAGATGATCCCTGTTCCTGTAGAGTCCAAAGAACCATTCAAATCACCAATTTTTTGTCCTAATATTTTTTTAGGTGCATTTTTCAGTTTAAAAATACCTCTGGAATAAAAGTCGGCATTAAACCGATTTGTTTTTTCCGTATTTTGTTTTCTGCTAGCAATAGCATTTTTTATAATTGCCAAAGCTGGATTGTTTTTCTTGTTGATGATCACTTCGTTCAATGAAAAACTTTCTTCGATCATTTTAATGTTAATGGAATAAGGTAATTTGTTGGTCTCTATCGCTATTTTTTGAGTTTTAAAGCCTAGAAATTGAAAGACAACCGTTTGTTTATCTTTAGTCTTCACATTAAATTCAAAGTTTCCTTGTTCATTAGAAGTTGTTCCATTGTAGGTGTCCTCCTGGAAAATAGTGACAAAAGGCAAAGGATTGCCTTTCTCATCAGAAACGGTTCCCTTTATTTGCGCTGTACAAGCAAAGGAACTTAAGAACAGTAAAAGTAAGTAGTGTTTTTTCATGAAAGTTTTTTCTCTCACAAAAATAGAAGAAGTTTGAAAACAAGGTATTAATTATATGTTAAACATTTATAAAATAGTTTATTACTACTTGAAAGTTATACAAAAGACTGCACAGCCAACTCATAGCTTTTTAATCCAAAGCCTAGAATAACACCTTTAGCATTTCCCGATATATAGGATTGATGTCTAAAACTTTCCCGAGAAAACGTATTCGAAATGTGAACTTCCACAACGGGAGTTGTAATTGCTTTCACAGCATCACCTATTCCTACTGAAGTATGTGTGTAAGCTCCGGCATTTAAGATAATTCCGTCAAAAGAAAAACCAAATTCCTGAATTTTATCAATTAATTCACCTTCAATATTACTTTGGAAATAAGTAAATTCAATTGTCGGAAATTGTATTTGCAAAGTGGTAAAATATTCTTCAAAAGTTTGATTTCCATAAACCTCAGGTTCGCGTTTGCCCAGTAGATTGAGGTTGGGTCCGTTGATGATACTAATTTTCATAAAACTTGTTTTGGTAAAAATAAAAAAACCGTTCCAATTTATAGAACGGTTTTGATAAATTTAATTGTATTACTTTAAAATTTAAATCCAGCTGAAATTTGAAGTACGGAGTTTTTAACCTCTGCTTCTCTTGAAGCTTCTGTTAATCCTAACACGTAACGACCTTGTATGAAAAATCTTTTAGTTAAATTTAAACTCAAACCTCCAGCTACTCCAAACTCAAAAGTTTCTGCATTTTTTACGTCAAATTGATTTCTTTCGCTCAATAAAAAAGATGCTTGTGGGCCAAGATCCAAACTAACAGTTTTGTTTAGATTAAATTTGGCTAAAACAGGAATCGATAAGTAACCCAATTCATTTTCGAATTCTTCAACCGCATTTTTGTAAGTAGCTCCCTGAGTTGAATACAGTAATTCAGGTTGTATCGAGAAACCATCTGTTAATTTAAGTTCAGCCACTAAACCCGCATGATAGCTGGTTATCGCGTCCGTATTGTAATTGTCACTGTTTACGGTGATATTACTGCCATTTTGGTTTGCGTAGTTTAAACCACCTTTAAATCCAAATCGTACTAACTGTGCTTGCACATCTACGGATCCGGCAAGAAGCACTACTGCTACTAGAATTATTTTTTTCATAATTTTTTTTATTGATTATTATTAATTGAAATGGGACTCTTACTTAAAACTGTTTTGTTTATTAATTATTGTGAACCATTTCAAATATCCAAAAGTCAAAAATTGGTCCAAAACTTTGCTGAATTGTTCTTCGTTGTCTGTTTTTAATGCATTTTGATGCGAATATACGCTTTTATGTGGTCTAATGGTGTAATTAATAGCGTGTTATATTTTACGCAGCTATTCTTAATTTAATTTTTTTATTTAATATTAATTTTTAAAGAATCACTTATGAATGTAGTATTTGTATTTTTTGTGGTACTGTAAATTTTAATTTTATCAAATAAAAAATGTTAACAACTTGTAATGGTAGGAAGTGTATTACTATAAAATTAGTATAATTTTATAGTCCTATTAATTAAAAATTTAAAAAATGAAAAAAGTTATTTTATCAGTATGTATTGGTTTGTTTTGTCTAAGCGGAAACGCACAAAATGAAGGTGGTTTTAGAGTTGGCTTAGATTTAGGTGCTGTGCCAACAAACGGCGGTGGAGGAATTTTGCTATCATTGGAGCCAAAATACAATATTAAAGATAATATGAATGTTGGTTTACGTATAGGAGTAGCTGCGATTGTTCGCGATATAAATGATTCGGGTGCCACTACTAGTGCAAAAGTGGCTGCTAATGGTTCGTATGTTGCTACTTATGATTATTATTTCAACAGCGCAGGAAAATCTTTTGTTCCTTATTTAGGTGCTGGTGCGGGTTATTACAGTATTGCAAATGTAGAGTTGGATGATACGGATAGTAATAATGATTTTACCGTAGATGCAACCGGTAAAATGGGAGGATTAGTTCGTGGTGGTTTTGAGTGGGGAAAGTTTAGAATGGGATTAGAATATAATTTAGTGCCAGAATCTACTTTACAAGATGTAAATGGTAATGATAGAGGTACTGTAGCAAATTCCTATGTTGGGATTCATCTAGGATTTTATGTAGGTGGCGGTAAATGGGGAAAATAGTTTTTCAAGTTTAAATTGTTTAAAAACCACTCTTAGCAGTGGTTTTTTTTAGCTCAAAAAGAGTTACTTTGTAGCCATGAATTGGAGTACATACATTAATAGTTATCAAGCCTATTTAAAAATTGAACGGGGTTTGTCAAAGAATACCATCGTAAATTATACGTTTGATGTAGATCGTTTGCTTCTCTTTTTGGATGAAAATGGAATTGTAATTTCGCCAGTTACCATAGGCGAGGAAATGGTGCAACAATTTATTTATAGCATTTCAAAGGAAGTTAATCCACGTTCACAAGCTAGAATTATTTCAGGATTAAAAAGTTTTTTCAGTTATTTAATTTTTGAAGAGTATCGAAAGGATAATCCTTTAGAACGTATTGAAGCGCCTAAAACAGGTCGGAAACTGCCTGATGTTTTAGCCGTAGATGAAATCGACAGACTTATAGAAGCAATTGATTTGACCACAAATGAAGGGGAACGAAACCGCGCCATACTCGAAACTCTTTATGGTTGTGGCTTAAGAGTATCTGAACTGGTTGCATTAAAAATATCCGATTTATTTTTTGAAGAAGGTTTTATTAAAATCACAGGAAAGGGGAACAAACAACGTTTTGTTCCTAGTAGTGAAATCACCCAAAACTACATTCAAATATATCGCGAAACCATTAGAAACCATGTTGGGATCCAAAAAGGATTTGAAGATACGTTGTTTTTAAATCGACGCGGGAGGCAGTTGACCAGAGCTATGATTTTTACCATTATTAAAAATTTAGCGGTAAAAATAGATTTAAATAAAACAATCAGTCCGCATACTTTGCGGCATTCTTTTGCAACACATCTTCTAGAAAATGGTGCTGATTTGCGCTCTATTCAGTTAATGTTAGGCCACGAATCGATAACAACAACAGAGATTTATGTACATCTTGATCGAAAGTTTTTGACGGAAGTACTGCATTCATTTCATCCTAGAAAGAATTTTTGATCAGGTACAAAAGTAAAGACAGAAAATGCTACCGTTGATAGCAATGATAAGACAAAAAAAAAGACCTAATGAATCGAAATTCAATAGGTCTTTTTTTTATTTCTCCTTTGGAAAGGCGAGGCTATTACTTTGCAATATTCACAGCTCTTGTCTCGCGGATAACGGTTACTTTAACTTGACCTGGATAAGTCATTTCGGTTTGGATTTTTTGTGATATATCAAACGATAAGCTAGCAGCGTTTTCATCCGAAACTTTTTCACTTTCTACGATGACACGAAGCTCTCTACCGGCTTGAATTGCGTACGCATTTTTCACACCGCTAAATCCGTAAGCTACTTCTTCAAGATCTTTCAAACGTTGAATGTAAGAATCCAATACTTGTCTTCTTGCTCCTGGTCTTGCTCCTGAAATGGCATCACAAACCTGAATGATTGGCGATAATAATGATTTCATTTCAATTTCATCGTGATGCGCTCCAATGGCGTTACAAACCTCTTCTTTTTCACCGTATTTCTCCGCCCATTGCATTCCTAATAAGGCATGTGGTAAATCACTTTCAGCATCGGGTACTTTACCTATATCGTGTAATAAACCAGCACGTTTGGCTAGTTTTACATTTAAGCCTAGTTCAGCTGCCATTATTCCGCAAAGTTTAGAAACTTCACGAGAGTGTTGCAATAAATTCTGACCATAAGAAGAACGGTATTTCATGCGTCCTACCACTTTAATCAATTCAGGGTGTAAACCGTGAATTCCTAAATCAATAACGGTACGTTTTCCCACTTCGATAATTTCATCGTCAATTTGTTTAGCAGTTTTAGCAACTACTTCCTCGATACGGGCTGGATGAATTCTTCCATCGGTCACTAATTTATGCAATGCCAAACGTGCAATTTCTCTACGTACAGGATCAAAACAAGAAAGTATAATGGCTTCCGGTGTGTCATCTACAATGATTTCTACGCCAGTTGCGGCCTCTAGTGCACGTATGTTTCTACCTTCACGGCCAATGATTCTACCTTTTACATCATCAGATTCTATGTTGAACACAGAAACGCAGTTTTCTACTGCTTCTTCGGTGCCCACTCTTTGGATTGTGTTTATGATTATTTTTTTAGCCTCTTGTTGTGCGGTCAGTTTTGCCTCTTCAATGGTATCTTGGATGTGAGACATCGCTTTTGTTTTAGCTTCTGCTTTAAGTCCTTCTACTAATTGATTCTTCGCTTCTTCAGCGGATAATCCAGAGATTACTTCTAATTGTTGCAATTGACTTTTATGCAATTTTTCAACTTCAGCTTGTTTTTTGTCTAGATTCTCAATTTTAGAAGTGTATTCTGTAGTTTTAGATTCAAAATCATCATTAACTTTTTTAGCTTTTGATAATTCATTTGAGATTTGAGATTCTTTGTCACGAACTCTTTTTTCTATTTCAGCAACCTTTTTATCACGTGATAAAATAACTTGTTCATGTTCTGATTTTAATTCAATAAATTTCTCTTTTGCTTGAAGAATTTTATCTTTCTTTATGTTTTCGGCTTCGAGATTTGCATCTTTCAAAATCGAAGCAGCTTCTTTTTTAGAATTTTTAATTAAGTTGGAAATGTTGCTTTTTTCTATCAATTTGGCGATACCAAAACCCGCTGCAATCCCTATAATTCCTGTAATAATAATCGTTAATATGTTGTCCATGTTTGTTAAAATTTATATATAAAAAAGCCTACATTAGAGTGATTGAATAAACTCGAAAAGACAAGTTTTGAGCTAACTCACTGTTCAAGTTTCCTCGCCGAAGCGTGGCATGCTTTAGTAGTGATGATTTGCTCATTCTAAATTGTTAGTGTTGAGTTTACCAAATAAGAACTAATGTAGGCAGTATCTTAGTTTTTGTAAAGAACGTTTATTTGTCGAGATATTGATCTAAAACCGCGTTGATTTTTTTAATTCTTTCAATGGTCGCTTCTCCATCAATGGTATTGTCAATTTGTTTTTGTTCTGTTTGTGAGGCAAATTGCAAGGCACACATGGCCAATACATCTTGTTTGTCTCGAACCGCATAATTTTCTTCAAATTGCTTTATCATCTTATCAATTTTTTTTGAAGCACTTCTTAGCCCTTCTTCCTGAGAGAGATCTACCGTTAAGGGGTAAACCCGGTCTGCTATTGATATTTTAATTTTAAGCTTTTCGTCCATATCTTTTATTAATCGGATAGCTGTGCTATACAGTAATCAATTTCGCGAATTAATGAATTTATTTTAAGCTTCGTATCTCTTTTATCTTCGTCACTGCCTAGTAATGTATTTGCTACTTTGAGTGCTTCATACTGCGTTTTTAGCGCTTCAATCTCTTTTGATTGAGTTTGTATTATGGATGCAGTTTTTGTTAATTCGTCTTTCAAATCCTGATTGTTTTTCTCTAAACCTTTCATTTTCACAAAAAGTTTTTCGACTTTATTTTCAAGAGTATCAATAATTTCTGCAATTGCACTCATTATCTATTCTATTCATTACATAATCATACAAAGTTAGTATTCCTTTTTAATTTTGCAATATTTTATTATTTTTTTTGCATTAAATTAATTAAATCCCAGCGTCACAAATGGTTATGAAGTCATTTTCTATGGAAGTTTTAAATACTTTTTTTTACCTTAGCAAAAATGTAAACCATGAGATTTTCGATATTTTTTTTATTTTTCAGTTCTGCTATTTTGGCACAAGTTGACTATCCAAAAGATTATTTCAGACCGCCGTTGGATATTCCAATGCAATTGTCTGGTAATTTTGGAGAGTTGAGACCCAATCATTTTCATGCTGGATTTGATTTAAGAACGCAGCAAAAAGAAGGATTGAAAGTATTTGCAGTTGCGGATGGTTATGTATCAAGGATTAAGATTTCTACCTTTGGTAATGGAAAAACTATTTACATTAATCATCCTAATGGGTATACATCCGTTTATGGTCATTTAAAAGTAGCAAATGGTGAAATAGAAAGCTTTATTAAGAAAACCCACTATAAAGAGCAATCATTTGAAATTGAAATGTTTTTTAAGCCCGATGAAATGGTGGTAAAAAAGGGCGATGTCATTGCCTTTTCTGGAAACACAGGCTCTTCTGAGGGGCCGCATTTGCATTTTGAATTTCGAGATTCTAAAACAGAATTTGTTATTAATCCAATGCTTTTTGGTTATAATAAATTTTTAAGAGATACTAAAAAACCAACTGTTTCCGGTGTTTATGTGTATCCCCTAGATTCAAAAACTACAGTGAACCGTTCTAAACGGCCTTTGTTGTTGAATGTTTCCTTGCAAAAAGACGGGACCTACTTGGCTGATAAAGTGGTAGCAAATGGTGCCATCGGTTTTGGTATTTCTGCTTATGATAGTGATGATGTCTCCTTTAATAATAATGGGGTGTATAAAGTACAGTCCTTTTATAATGGGAAACCAAACTTTGGATTTGAGTTCAATACCTATTCATTTGACGAAATGCGCTACATCAATGCGCTAATTGACTATTCGAAATACAAGAAAATGCAACAACGGGTTCTGAAACTTTTTATGAAAGCTCCTTCTAACTTAAGTATTATCCATGCTGATGAAAATAAAGGGGTTTTGCAAATCGCTCCTAATTTGGCGTCTCTTTACCGAGTAGAAGTGTCGGATTATTTTGGCAACCTAAAAACAATTTCTATTCCAATTCAATATGATCTATTGCCTACCGTTATTAGTCCAGAGCCAATACAATCTAATTATTTAGTCAAAGCAAATAAAGACAGTAATTTTTCTCTGGAGAATATGTCTGTTTTCTTTCCTGCAGGAACTTTTTACGAAGATTTTGCAATGAATTTTGATGTAAAAAATGACACGCTTTTTTTACATGATGATACTGTTCCGGCGCACTCTAATTTTACAATTTCAATTGAAGACACAAAATCTTCGGAAGCGCTAAGAGAGAAAACGTTCATTGGTAGAATCGAAGGAAATAAAATAAATTACAATCCAACGTATCGCAAAGACGGTCTTTTTACAACGAAGGTTAAAATCTTGGGAAAATATGCTTTGATTGTCGATACGACAGCACCAAAAATAAGTATTGCAACACCAATTGAAGGAAAATGGATCAGTGATCAAAAAACAATTCAGCTCGCTATTAATGATGCAGGTTCTGGTATAAAATCGTATAACGGCTATTTAAATGGTAAGTGGGTATTATTTGAATATGATCATAAAACCAAGAAATTAACGCATTTTTTTAGCGATGGAATAGCGTCTGATGGTGGTAATGATTTAAAAGTGGTTGTGGTTGATAATGTAGGAAATTCAACTACCTTTGAAACTCGTTTTTTTAGAAGTCAAAAATAATAAAAATCAAACCCTTTGAACGCGAATAAATTAGTTTTTGTATTGTTTTTTTTCTTATTTGGCCTCAGTCTTTCTGCCCAAACGGCTCGGATTAAGGGAGTTATTTTAGACAAAAACAATCAGCCGGTAGAAAACGTAAATGTCTCCTATTCCAGTATCGGCACACAGTCGAATAAAAACGGATTTTACGATCTAAAAGTTCCTGCAAACCAAAATGTAACGGTTGTTTTTACGCATGTTTCTTTGAAGAAAATTACGATTACTTTTTTTTTGGATGCTAATGAAGAAAAAGAGTTCAACCCCGTGATGAGTGACCAAAATGAACAAATGGGGGAAGTTATCGTTACGGCAAATACTAGAAAGTTGGTTCAAGGGATCACTACGATTGAACCGGAGATGCTTCGAAAAATTCCGGGTGCTAATGCTGGAATTGAAAATATTTTAAAAACCTTGCCAGGAGTAAACTCCAATAATGAATTGAGTACACAGTATGCGGTGCGCGGTGGAAATTATGACGAAAATTTGGTCTATGTTAATGAAATCGAAGTGTATCGTCCGTTCTTGATCCGTTCAGGACAACAAGAAGGCTTAAGTTTTACCAATACCGATTTAGTTCAAAATGTTGCTTTTTCCGCAGGTGGTTTTCAAGCTAAGTTTGGCGATAAATTATCTTCGGCATTAGATATTACCTACAGAAAACCGATTCAATTTGGCGCAAGCGTTGAAGCAAGTTTTCTTGGCGGAAGCCTTTCGGTTGATGCGGTTTCCAAAGATAAAAAATGGTCAGCTGTTACGGGAGTTCGATACCGAAACAACAGCCTTTTAGTGAAAAGCCAAGAGACTCAGACGAATTTTACGCCTTCATTTGCAGATGTTCAAACCAACATCAATTATCAAGCCTCGGCTAAATGGCAATGGAGTTTTCTGGGGAATATTTCTCAAAATAAATACCAATATCAGCCCCTAACGAGACAGACTAAATTTGGAACTATAGACAATCCTATGGCGCTGACTGTTTTTTATGAAGGTCAAGAAAAGGATAAATACGACACTTATTTTGGAGCTTTAAAAACAACATTCAACGTCTCAGATAATTTTACCTTGAAGTTTATAGGGTCTGTTTTTCATACCGTAGAGCAAGAATATTTTGATATTTTTGCGCAATACCGTCTTGGTGAAGTGGATGCCAGTATTATTGGTTCTGAAACTTTTGGTGAAGTTGCTTTTACCAGGGGAATTGGGTCTCAGCTGAGTCATGCTCGTAATGATTTGGACGCCTTAATAGTAAATACGGAGATTAAAGGATTTCACGATTGGAAAGAAAGCCAATTGGAGTGGGGAATAAAATACACACGAGAATCCATTCGGGATCGAATAATAGAGTGGGAGGTGATTGATTCAGCGGGTTTTTCATTAAATCCGCCAATTATAGATTTGCCAAAAAATAAGCAGCCGTATTCGCCTTATACCGGACCACTTGTTCCCTATCAAAATATCCGAGCGACTAATTTTAATTCTATCAATAGATTCTCAGGTTATGGTCAGTGGAGTTTGAAATCGAATATTGGGACTAGTGAAGTCTGGTATAATGCTGGCGTCAGAATGCACAATTGGGAAGTTTTAGGGTCAACTATTGTCGGGAAATCGCAAACGACTTTCAGCCCCAGAGTGCAATTTGCCATAAAGCCGGATTGGGAGAAAGATATGGTCTTTAGACTTTCAGGAGGATTATACCACCAGCCACCATTTTACAGAGAATTGAGAAACGCTGATGGAATTGTACAACCGGATACTAAAGCGCAGCAATCGGTTCATGTTGTTTTTGGGAACGACTATAGTTTCAAAATGTGGAATCGCCCTTTTAAACTCGTTTCAGAGCTGTATTATAAAACGCTAACAAATGTAAATACGTATACAATTGACAATGTTCGGATTCGATACGCTGCAAATAACAACGCAACAGCTTATGCCCAAGGAGTAGATGTTCGCTTGAACGGAGAATTTGTTCCAGGAACAGAATCGTGGTTTAGTTTTGGTTATTTGAAAACAGAAGAAAATAGTAATGAAAAAGGATTTATCGCACGACCTACGGATCAAAGATTAAAATTTGGCCTTTTGTTCCAAGACTATATGCCAAATATTCCCAGTATAAAATTATATTTGAATTTAGTTTACAATACGGGATTGCCCGGAGGTTCTCCATCGTATGCCGATCCATATTTATACCAAAACCGATTGAATGATTACCGCCGTGTGGATGTTGGTTTTTCTAAAGTTTTTATAGATAATACCACTACAAAAAAACAATCGGGTTGGTTGAAAGATTTTAGAGAGTTGGCAATAGGCTTAGAAATTTTTAATCTTTTTGACAATCAAAATGCGATTACCAATACTTGGGTTCGGGATGTATATTCGAAAAATCAATATGCAATTCCTAATTACATGACCACCAGAGTTTTTAATGTAAAATTGACAGCGAAATTGTAAACGGGAATACTAGCGAAAGTAGGGTCCAATTTTAATTAGTTAAATCAAGCACCGAATGGCGTTACCATTTTTAAAAATGATTACATTTGAATTTTAATAGTACAACAACATGAAAAAAATACATATCACAATAATAGGAATTGCAATTTTACTTTTAACAAGTTGTAAAGAGGAAGTTGAAAAACCAAAAGTTACGTATGATGGCACAAATAGAGCAAAAGAATTAAGCAAAGCTGATTCTACCCAAATACAAATTGCCGATTTGCCGCTTCAAATGGAGGGTACGGATTACCTGCTTCATCCTATTGCAGACTTAAGTATTCGGGAACGAGGAGTAAAGTCCAGATATGGTTCTTCTAGTGTGAATGATTTGAGTTTCACTATATCAAACTACGGCGAATATGAAATCACCGGTTTTTTACAGAATATAAAATTTCAAAAGGTAGATTCAGATTCTATTAGAAAATTGACCGAAAGACCTGTTTTGATTCAAACAGCAACCTATTTGAAGTCGGTTGCGGATAAGACCAATAACCAAATTATGGTGTACACCATGGTTGATATGGATACGAATAAGGATGGGAAATTAGACACAAGCGATATTAAAGCATTGTATTTAAGCGATATTAGCGGTGATCGATTCACTAAGATGTCCTCTGATTTTCAAGAATTAATCGATTGGAAATTGATTGGTTCTAAAAACCGATTGTATTTTAGAACTGTTGAGGATACTAATAAAAATGGTGAATTTGATAAAAATGATGTCGTTAACTATTACTACATCGATTTGTCAAATAAAGAATGGAAAATAATTGGTTACGAGCCGGTTTAGAAACGCTTATTTTAAATCAAAATATCACTTTCTAGGTCTGATTTTTCAATAGTGAAATCAAAACCTAATTGTTTGACTAATTGAATGACAAGGTTTTTATACCAGTTTTCTGATTTGGGATGAATGTATATTTTTTCGATTAATACATTGATGTCTACATTGATTTTGAGTCCTTCATTAATTTTAATTTCGCTTTCACCAATATCAGTAAGGATGCGTACTTCACCTTCATATTGAAAACTTTTCCGCTTGAATAAAAAGGGAAAAAATAAATCATCAAACGGAATGTGCTCTTTTTTGTAATCAATGTAATTTACTTGGCCAATATATTGATTGAAATTTACTTCCGGAGCTAAGGCTTCCTGCAAACGTCCAATCGTAGATTGAATGGCTAAACCTTCACTGTTTTGTGTGAATATTTGCCACATGGCAAAGGATTCATATTCATTAATATGCCAGCTGCTGACAGCTACTTTTTCCCGGTGTGTTTTATAATAGTTTAAAAAGTCAGGTTTGTCAACTGCAAGTTTTTTTATCTCCTCAAAAGTAGGTTCGCTAAAGGTCCCTTCATATTGATCTTCAAATTTATCTGATCGTGACATAAACAGCTTTTCAGACATTAATAAATCAAGAAACTTAGATAAGTCAAGGTATTTCCAAACAACGGTGTTTGGATTTTCAGGGAGTTTTATAGTGGGATTTTTGATGTACATTTTTTTGATTTTAACTTTAAAAAATAATACTACTTCCTAAATCTCATTGCTACTCAAAAGACTGCAGCGTGACTAATTTATTGTACACACCATTTAAAGCGATTAGTTCTTCGTGGTTTCCTTGCTCTACGATTTTACCTTTTTGCATTACAACAATAACATCCGCTTTTTGAATTGTAGATAAACGGTGTGCAATCACAATCGAGGTTCTGTTTTGCATCATGTTTTCTAAGGCAATTTGAACAAATTTTTCGCTTTCGGTATCTAGTGCTGATGTCGCTTCATCCAAAATCATAATGGGAGGATTTTTCAAAACTGCACGCGCAATAGACAAACGTTGTTTCTGACCACCAGAAAGCTTGTTTCCGCTATCGCCAATATTAGTATGAATTCCTTTTGGTAAGTCTTTTACAAATTCATAAGCATTGGCAATTTTCAATGCCTCAATAATTTGATCATCCGTAGCGTCTAATTTTCCTAATGAAATATTTGCTTTTATAGTGTCATTAAATAAAATACTATCTTGTGTAACCAATCCCATTAATCCACGAAGTGACTGCAAGTCTAGATCTTGTATATTCGTTCCGTCAATAGCTATTGTTCCTTCATTGACATCATAAAAACGAGTCAATAAATTAGCAATCGTACTTTTTCCACTTCCGGATTGTCCCACAAGTGCAACCGTTTGTCCTTTTTTAACTTGAAGTGAAAAGTTTTTTAGCACATTTTCGTCTTCGTATTTAAAGTTGATGTTTTTAATGGTGATGTCCGACTCAAACGTATTTTTTTGAATGGCATTTTCCTTCGAGGTGATTTCGTTCTCCACTTCTAAAACTTCAAAAACACGTTCTGCTGCTGCTAAACCATTTTTCACAGCATAAGAAGCTTTAGAGATCGCTTTGGCGGGAGTAAGAATATTAAAAGCCAAGGTTAAGTATACAATAAAAGCAGATCCCTCTAGTGTTTTGTCTATTAAAACTAAACTACCACCATAAAAAAGTAGCATAGCAATTGTTGTTATACCTAGAAATTCGCTCAGTGGTGTAGCTAAATTATTTTTACTTCCTATACTGTTTGTTAAATTCAATAAGCGTGTAACCGAATCATTGAATCTGCTTTTGAAATTAGGTTCGGCATTATAACTCTTGATTACTTTTAATCCTCCTAATGTTTCATCGACAATTGAAATCAAGAATCCACTTTCTTTTTGAGCTTCTAGAGATTTAGCTCTAAGATTTTTAGCTAATTTCGAAATTATCCAGCCAGAAAGTGGTAGGAAAATCAGAACAAATAAGGTCAATTTTACGCTCAGGATAAACATGGTAACTAATGCGAAAATAATGGTTAGCGGCTCTTTTACAACTAGCTCTAAAATAGAGAAAAAGGAGTTTTGTACTTCATTGACATCACCCAGCATGCGCGCCATAATATCCCCTTTTCTTTTCTCCGAATAATAAGAAATGGGTAATTCTATAATCTTATCATACATTGACTTTCGCAAATCCCGTAACACACCATTCTTAAGGTGCATAATGTGATGTGAGGCTAAATAGTTGAATAAGTTTTTGAATAAAAAGGTCGTTATTACCATTGAAACTACAAATAATAAGGCTACTTGTATGCTGTTGCCTTGAGTCAATGTAGAAATTTGATAATACATATAATCAGTACCATATTGTTTAATGTTACCTATTCCTGTATATATTGGTCTTATAAGTACGGCTTTTGTTTTGCCAAAAAGCACTTCTAGCACAGGAAGTAGTGTTAGCATCGAAATGGTGCTAAATAAAGCGTACAAAATATTATAAATCACATTCCAAATGATGTGCGATTTATAAGGTTTTGTATAAGGAATTAGTTTTAATAAGCTTTTGTCCATTAGTTCAATTGCATTGCAAGAATAATATTTTTAATTTTTTCATTCAAAATCGCTTCTACTTCATCAAAATCTTCAACAGACTCCAATTCGGTATTGACACTGATGTAGAATTTTATTTTTGGCTCCGTTCCACTAGGTCTAGCACATATTTTTGAGCCGTCTTCGGTGTAATAAATCAATACATTCGATTTTGGAATGACCATTGTTGATTCGGTTCCATCCAACAAGTTTTTAGCGATTGAAGATTGGTAATCTTCCAGCATAATGACGCGTTGCCCGTTGATTTCTTTCAATGGATTTTCTCTCATGTCAATCATCATCTGATTGATTTCTTGTAAACCTTCCATTCCTTTTTTAGTCAATGAAACCAAATGTTCTTTGTAAAATCCGTTATCTACATATAATTTAAGGAGTTCTTTATAAACCGTACTTCCTTTTGCTTTGGCTTGAGCCGCTAATTCGCAAATCAATAAAGTAGCCGCAACAGCATCCTTATCACGTACGGCATCACCAACCATGTATCCAAAACTTTCTTCGCCACCACCAATGAATTCTAGTTCGGGAAAGTCTTTGATCATCTTGGCAATCCATTTAAAACCGGTCAATCCCACTTTGCATTCCACATCGTAGTTTGTTGCCAGTTCCATCATCATCGGGGTCGAGACTATGGTAGAACCTACAAATTGTTTTCCGTTAATTTTGCCCGCTTTTTTCCATTGTTCCAGTAAAAAGGCAGTCATCAAAATCATAGTTTGATTTCCGTTCAACAAAGTCATTTGTCCTTCGTTATTTCTAACCGCAACTCCTAAACGATCACAATCAGGATCTGTCCCAATAACTATATCCGAATTGGTTTTGTCTGCCAAGGCCAAAGCTATTGTCAACGCCTCTGGCTCTTCAGGATTTGGAGATTTAACGGTCGGGAAGTCCCCATTGGGCACTCGTTGTTCTTCCACAATGTTCACGTTAGGATATCCTGCAAGTGAAAAAGTATCAGGCACTAATTTTATAGAAGTACCATGCAAAGAGGTAAAAACAATATTCAGGTTCTTTTTGGCTTCAGCCGAAGTACCAAAACTCGCATTCTCAATTGTAGATTTGATAAAAGCTTCATCAATTTCTGTATCAATGTAATGAATCAAATTTTCATTTGCACTAAATTTAATCTGATTGTAATTTAAATTTTCAATAACATTGATGATTCCTTCGTCTTCTGGCGGTACGATTTGTCCACCATCTTGCCAGTATACTTTGTATCCGTTATATTCAGGTGGATTGTGTGATGCCGTAAGAACAATGCCGCACTGACAACCCAAATGTTTCACAGCGAAGGACAATTCTGGAGTAGGTCTCATCTCCGAAAATAAATATACTTCAACACCATTAGCAGTAAAAACATCCGCTACCAATTTGGCCAAAGTATCGCTATTATGACGACAATCATAAGCAATAACGGCTTTTAAAGGTTGGTTAGGAAAGGCAATGTGCATATAATCTGAAAGTCCTTGCGTGCTTTTTCCAAGTGTATATTTGTTGATGCGGTTGTTTCCCACGCCCATAATACCGCGCATTCCGCCGGTTCCAAATTCAAGATTTTTATAAAAACTTTCTTCCAGTTCTGCAGGAGAAGTTGTCATCAATTCCTTGATCGCTTCCTGTGTAGCGGTATCAAATGTTGGTGTTAACCACTCATTTACTGCATCTAAAATGTTTTGTTTGATTTCCATGCTTTATTTTTTTAGTTTCTAAATTCGGAGTTTAAATTTAAATCCAATTGTTTTTTTTAGGAGCTTAATCCTGCTATGCGTTACAATCTTTTATGCTGAACGCCAGCATAAAAGGATTTTCACTGCTATCAGGGCTAGTGTGTGTCAAAGAAACTTATTTTTTGTAACCAATTTTATTTCTTTCGTTATTGATCTTTGCATCAGCATCTTTGTCAACTAGGTAATTCAAGGCTTTATAAATATCTGGAAACTGATTTTCATTTTCTATAATTCTATCTTTTAATTCGGTATAAGCCATGGAAATTGTCTCTAAGTTACAAACGCTCGAATAATCGAAATGTTTATAGCGATTGCTTTTTCACTATTTTGTACACTTGAAAGCATTGCAATTCCTTGTTCTGTAGAGGCAAAGTGCGAGTAGCGATTTCCTCCTCTGTTTGAGGACGCAATTTGCGACCTCAAACTATTGAACTCTATTTCTAATCTCAAACATGAAATCTTCGGGGAATCGATTTGCATTTCTTCTGACAGCTTCTTTCAATCGTTTTGTTTCAACATTATAAAGTAATGCCAAATCAAAATCTAGTATTACTTTTAAACCTCGAATTTCAAATATTTTATTTTTAATGACTTCGATTTCCATACACAGCTATTACTATGTATCCATATTCTTTTAGAAAGAAGTCTAAATTATAAAAAATTAACTTCACTCGACACTTTGTAACGCTCTTCATTATTTTTGGTGCGCAAAATGATTTCACCTAGAAATCCAGCCAAAAAAAGTTGTGTTCCTAAAATCATCGTGGTCAATGCAATAAAAAACCAAGGATTATTCGTTACCAGACTATAACGCATGTCCGTATACATGTGGTACAATTTTGAAACGCCAATATATCCCGCAAGCAAAAATCCAATGATGAACATCAATGATCCCATGGCGCCAAAAAGGTGCATCGGTCTTTTTCCAAAACGAGAAAGAAACCAAATAGTAATTAAATCCAAGAAGCCATTGATGAAACGTTCCATTCCAAATTTAGTCTCACCATATTTTCTAGCTTGATGTTGTACTACTTTTTCACCGATTTTTCCAAAACCGGCATTTTTAGCCAAAACCGGAATGTATCGGTGCATTTCACCTGATACTTCTATGTTTTTCACAACAATATTTTTGTAGGCTTTCAATCCACAATTAAAATCATTCAATTCCACGCCAGATGTTTTTCTCGCAGCCCAATTAAACAATTTAGAAGGCAGGTTTTTTGCCACCACAGAGTCATAGCGTTTCTTTTTCCAACCGGAAACTAAATCGTACTTCCCATTGGTAATCATATCGTACAACCCTGGAATTTCCTCTGGACTGTCTTGTAAATCGGCATCCATGGTAATGATGACATCACCTTGGGCTTTTGCAAAACCGGCATGCAATGCTTGTGATTTTCCAAAATTTTTCATGAACCGAACGCCTTTTACATTTGAGTTTTCAACGGCAAATCCTTCAATAATAGTCCATGAATTATCCGTACTTCCGTCATCTAGAAAAATGATTTCGTAGGTATAATTATGAGATTGCATCACTTTGATGATCCAATTGTAGAGTTCACTAAGCGATTCCTCTTCGTTAAGAAGCGGTATGAGTATGGATAAGTTCATTAATTTTTATTCTTGTGTGGATTTGCTTTTAAAGAATGCCGCCAAAATTAAACCAAAAATTGAACTAAAAACAATACTAAAAACAGAACCTTTAAGTAATTCTACAGTAGAATAAGGACTGTTTTCTTTTAATTTAGCTATGGCTTCATTGATGGCTGATGCTGGTGTTCCAAACTTCTGCATCATATTTACAGTGTACTTAATCATTAAGTCATTTAAAGTATCTTTAGCTGAAGGATCAATGAAATTAAATAAAAGAATATTAAAAAGAGTAGAAATCAATATACCTATTAGTATGGCTATGAAGTACGTCGTAAAAGCATCTTTGAAAGAGAAAACACCGTTCAGTTCTCTTTTTGTTTTAGAAAGCAAGACAATTCCCAAAACAAGATAGGTTAAAATACTTAAAACGCCAATCCACCACGAAGTGAACAAATTTAAATCAATAGCGTATATTGTTGCTGTAATTAATGCAGAAACAATTCCGATTGTTACTCCAAAGGTTATTCCATTCTTTTTAATAATTTCGTTGATCATTTTGGTTGTTTTAGAATTAGGCGACAAATATAGCAATTCCCAATATATTCAGAGCTAAAAATCGGTTTTTACAATTATATAAAAAAAGTGTTTCAAAGATTTGTTTATTGAAAAATAATTGTAAATTTGCAGACTCAAAATAATAGTGTAAAACAAAAAGTTATGAGGCGTTTATACCTTTTCTGTTAGAAGAAAAGCTTCAAGACAACTTATAATTAACAAATAAAAAAAGATTAACAAGATGAAAAAAGGAATTCACCCAGAAAATTACAGATTAGTTGCTTTTAAAGACATGTCAAATGACGAAGTTTTTATCACTAAATCTACTGCAGATACAAGAGAAACATTAACAGTTGATGGTGTTGAATACCCAGTTGTAAAAATGGAGATCTCTAGAACGTCTCACCCTTTTTACACAGGTAAATCTAAACTTATCGATACTGCAGGACGTATTGATAAATTTAAAACTAAATACGCTAAACACGCTAAATAATAAAAGCTTGTTTTTAAAATACATAAAGCCTCGCAATTCGCGGGGCTTTTTTTGGTTCCTATAGGTTTAGTATGAACAAGAGAGACTTAAATTTGTACCATTAAGTTATTTAGTTTCATTAAGTTTATAAAAACCATAATTTTCGTAATGCCTTTATGGTATAAAAATGATTATAAAAATTAATGTTTTCAACTTCCACATAATTTCTTGTAGAACCTTTTATTTTTATTGCTATTCAAAACTTTGTAACTTTGAACTCGATACAACAAAAGCAAGTGGTTTGAACACATTTTTAATCAACAAATTACCGAATCAATAAATAAACAGTTTTTATGAATTACATACTTTTTGACGGCCCGGCTAGAAATGCCTTGTTGCCTTTTACGTTTACTCGCCCGGTTGCTGATATTTTGATTGGGATTATGACGATTCGTCAAAAATGGGAAATGCGTTTGGGATCTACCACAACTACATTAACAGAAGAATATTTGTCGGAGAAATTTCCAATGGTGGAATTAGAAACGAATGTAATGATAAATGCTTCGTTTCTTCCGAACGATGTTTTGGTCGAAATGGTGAGTAATCTAGAACCAAATCAAGCTATTTTTAAGGGAGAGGAAGTGATTGCTTTTTATACCAATGAAGATCAGGAAGAGGTAGATTTTGATACTTATGAGATTGTAGAATACGACGAGGACTGTTTGACAGTTCAAAATACTTGGGATATTTTTGCTAAGAATGATGCGGCAATTCGAGAAGATTTTGAATATTTAATAGAGGATAGAAGATCACAGCCCATTCCAAAAAGTGTCAACGTAATTGCTCCTGAAAACATTTTCATAGAAGAAGGAGCAAAGTTAGAATTTGTTACTTTAAATGCGTCGACGGGTCCTATCTATATCGGTAGAGATTCTGAAATTATGGAGGGATCTGTTATTAGAGGTCCTTTTGCCTTATGCGAAAATGCGCAAGTAAAAATGGCTTCTAAGGTGTATGGAGCAACAACAGTTGGTCCGCATTCCAGAATCGGCGGTGAAGTTAATAATTCGGTTTTGTTTGGCTACGCTAATAAAGGTCATGACGGATTTCTTGGGAATTCTGTTCTTGGGGAATGGTGTAACATAGGGGCCGATAGTAACAATTCGAATCTAAAAAATAACTACGAAGAAGTGAAATTGTGGAGTTATGAAACCGAAGGATTTGCAAAAACAGGACTTCAGTTTTGTGGCTTGATGATGGGAGATCACAGTAAATGTGGAATTAATACAATGTTCAATACGGGAACGGTAGTGGGAGTAAGCGCTAATATTTTTGGCAGTGGATTTCCGCGCAATTTTGTGCCTAGTTTTTCTTGGGGTGGTGCTTCAGGTTTTACGACTTACATCACCAAAAAAGCTTTTGAAACCGCACGATTAGTCATGAGCCGCAGAAATGTTGAGTTTGATGAAAGAGAGGCTGCCATTTTAGAACATGTTTTTGAGGAAACTAAAAAATGGAGGAAAGAGTAGTTTTTTTGATACTCAAGGGTGATTCTCTTTTAAATCAACTTGTATTCCAGCTTTAGTCTTTATTTAAAGATATTGAAATTACTTAAAAAGCCTTGTAATCGAGGCTTTTTATGTTTTTTATTGATACGCATAAACAAGGGAGCCATTTTTTATTAAGTCAATGAGCATATTAGCATTCTTGTCTGGAACAGAAAAGCACCCTAAGCTGAATTTACTATACATTCTTTTTGAGGAATGGACAACGATGTTTCTTTTTAAAGCATTTGAGTTTTTGTCATCCTCTAGGCCATTCAATCGCAACGAATAACCCCAAGTGCCTTTGTACGTTTGCAAAGTAACATAGCAGCCTAGGGAAGTTGCGTTGCTTCCTTCTATATTACTAAATAAATTAGGTGTTAGTCCTGTGCCTGAGCCTGAACCATGGTCTACATTGCTTTCGAGTAGTATTTTACTATTTTTTAAATCAACAACATAAAGTCTTGCTTCCTCTATTGATTTTGAAAAATCAATTAAAGTTATAATGTTTTTATTTTTAGCTTTAAAACCCCATTTTGTTTGTATTTCGTATGCTTTCTTTACAATTTCTTGGTT
This sequence comes from Flavobacterium fryxellicola, assembly GCF_900143245.1. GTDB lineage: Bacteria > Bacteroidota > Bacteroidia > Flavobacteriales > Flavobacteriaceae > Flavobacterium > Flavobacterium fryxellicola. The sequence goes on along the minus strand of NZ_FRDK01000002.1, from coordinate 500,621 downwards.
GCCTTGTGCAACAATAAAATGGAAACTGCATAAAAGAAGTAAAGTTAGTTTTTTATTCATGGTTCCGTTTTTAAAATAGTTTCTCGAACTCCTATAATTGCATTTTACCGGCATACTCTCACTATGCGGGTCTAAACCATTCTCGAAAAAATGAACAACTTTGGAATTCGATAGTTTTCTTTTGAAGTTTTTTGATTAATCAAAGGCCTGTATTTCAAATACAAAACTATAAAATAATACTTTTATTATACTCTAATTTTTAATTTATCAAGGATTGATTCTTAAACTATTTTTTTTCAAAAGGCTTTTAAGTGCTTCGGAGTTAGTTTTTTGAGGCTTAATGTTTTATTTTTATAAAAATAATTAGAAAACAAGTACGATTTACTCAGTTTAGATTATTAAATATAAAAGATTTATGGAAGAGATTATTGGGATGTTAAATGGTATTGTGTGGAGTAATGCATTAATTATTTTGTGTTTAGGGACCGGGTTTTATTTTTCTTGTAGAACGCGCTTTTTACAGATACGTCATGTTAAAGAGATGTTTCGGTTATTGTTTGACGGTAAGAGTTCCGAATCTGGAGTTTCTTCTTTTCAAGCTTTATCTATGTCTTTGGCAGGCAGAGTCGGTACGGGAAACATTGCAGGCGTGGCTACTGCAATAGCTTTTGGAGGGCCTGGAGCCTTATTTTGGATGTGGATGGTTGCTTTTTTTGGAGCAAGTACCGCTTTTGTAGAGGCTACATTAGCCCAGATTTATAAGGAAAAACATTTGGGGGAATTTCGCGGAGGACCTGCATTTTATATCGAGAGAGGTTTAGGTGTGAAATGGTTTGGTGTCTTATTTGCGGTAGTTTCTATTGTTTCTGCAGGGGTCCTATTACCGGGTGTTCAAGCCAATTCGGTTGCAGACGGAATACAGAATGCATTTGAAATTGATACTTGGAAATCAGGCGTAGTGGTGGCTTTAATATTTGGCGCTATCGTTTTTGGTGGTGTAAAAAGAATCGCGAAATTTACCGAATTTGTCGTTCCCATAATGGCGATTGCTTATATTGTAATTGTTTTGGTAATCATCGCAATTGATATTGATAAACTTCCCGGTGTTATCGCCTTAGTTTTTAAAAGTGCTTTTAATATGGAAGCTGGATTTGGAGCAGTTTTTGGATTAGCTATCCAGTGGGGTGTAAAACGAGGCATTTACTCGAATGAAGCGGGTCAGGGTACAGCGCCCCATATTGCTGCTGCGGCAAATGTTTCGCATCCTACTAAGCAAGGGTTGGTTCAGTCATTTTCGGTTTATATTGATACTTTATTGGTATGTTCCGCTACTGGATTTATGTTACTGATTACCGGAAAATATAATGTGCTGAATCCAGTGTTAGGTCCCGATGGAGCCACCAACTATTTGTATCAAGGAGCACAAAATGTTTCGGCTGGTCCCGGATTTACACAAACAGCAATGGATAGTGTTTTGCCTGGTTTTGGATCTTATTTTGTTGCAATTGCACTGTTTTTCTTTGCTTTTACTACCCTATTAGCTTATTACTACATAGCTGAGACAAACATTTCGTATTTGACTAGGAATTTTAAATCTCCTATTTTTTCTCATTTACTGAAAGTGTTTATGATGGTAGTGATTATGTATGGCTCTATCAATCAAGCAAAATTAGCTTGGAATATTGGTGATTTAGGAGTGGGATTAATGGCTTGGTTCAATATTATTGCCATTCTTCTTTTACAAAAGCCAGCATTGTTAGCCTTAAAGGATTACGAAAAACAACGAAAAGCAGGAATTGACCCTGTTTTTCATCCAGAAGATATTGGGGTGTCAAATGCCCATATTTGGAATACGATAAATAAAAAGAAAGAAGAGTAGTCCTTTTGTATACGGATCATTTTAAGAGCTTCTAGAAATCAGATTTCATTCTGTTTTCCGGAAGCTCTTATTTTTTAGTAAACCAATTACTTAATTAATCTATCTTTGCACCTTTTAAAACAAATCGGTTTTCAGTGTATCGAACAGCCGAATCTACAAATCAACAATTCAATGATCACAGTTAACGATATCTCAGTGCAGTTTGGTGGAACTACCCTTTTTAGCGACGTTTCTTTTGCTATTAATGAAAATGATAAAATTGCCCTTATGGGCAAAAATGGAGCAGGTAAATCAACGCTTCTAAAAATAATTGCAGGACAAAGCAAACCTTCAACAGGAAATATTTCGGCGCCAAAAGACGCGGTTGTGGCCTATTTACCTCAGCATTTATTGACTACAGACGGTGCTACGGTGATGGAAGAAACGTCGAAGGCCTTTGGAGAAATTTTCGGAATGAAAGCGGAGATTGATGAGATTAATGACCAATTGACCATTCGTACCGATTATGAAAGTGATGCCTATATGAAATTGATCGAAAGGGTTTCTGATTTAAGTGAGAAATTCTATGCGATTGAGGAAGTAAATTACGAAGCTGAAGTAGAGAAAATATTAGTAGGTTTGGGTTTTGTTCGGGAAGATTTTACCAGACAGACTTCTGAGTTTTCAGGAGGTTGGAGAATGCGAATTGAGTTGGCCAAAATCCTTCTACAGAAACCAGATCTAATTTTGCTAGATGAGCCTACTAATCACATGGATATTGAAAGTATCCAATGGTTGGAAGATTTCTTAATTAATTCGGCCAAAGCAGTTGTGGTGATTTCGCACGACAAAACTTTTGTAGATAATATTACCAACAGAACGATTGAGGTAACAATGGGACGAATCTATGACTATAAAGCAAAGTATTCTCATTATTTAGAATTGCGAAAAGACAGACGTATTCATCAACAAAAAGCATACGATGAACAACAACGCATGATTGCAGACAATCGAACTTTTATTGATCGTTTCAAAGGAACATTTTCTAAAACGGATGCCGTTCAATCTCGAGTAAAAATGTTAGAGAAGTTGGTTATAGTCCAGGTAGATGAGGTTGATACCTCGGCATTAAAATTAAAATTTCCGCCGGCAGTACGTTCGGGACAATATCCGGTGATTGTAAAGGACTTGTCAAAAGCTTATGGAGATCATGTTGTTTTCAAAGATGCTAATATTGTTATTGAAAGAGGAGAAAAAGTAGCTTTCGTAGGAAAAAATGGAGAAGGAAAATCGACGATGATTAAAGCGATCATGAAAGAGATTGAAATTAATGGTGGTAGTTTAGAAATTGGTCATAATGCACAAATTGGTTATTTTGCGCAAAATCAAGCCTCTTTATTAAATGAAAACGCCACTATTTTTGAAACGATTGATGATATTGCTGTTGGAGACGTTCGAACAAAAATAAAAGATATTTTAGGCGCTTTCATGTTTCAAGGTGATGATGTGACCAAAAAAGTAAAAGTGCTTTCCGGTGGAGAGAAAACCCGTTTAGCAATGATTAAATTATTATTGGAACCTGTGAATTTATTGATTCTGGATGAACCTTCGAATCACTTGGATATGAAAACTAAAGACATTATTAAAGATGCGTTACGGGATTTTGACGGAACATTAATCTTAGTTTCTCACGATAGAGATTTCCTTGACGGACTGGCGACAAAAGTGTTTGAATTTGGAAACAAACGAGTAGTGGAACATTTTGAAGACATCACTGGTTTCTTGGCACACAAGAAAATGGATAGCATGAAAGAGATCGAGAAATAGTTTGTGAATATCTCTAATAAATTAAAAATGAGGCTGTATTCTAGGATACAGCCTCATTTTTATTACAACCTAATTCCCGGCGGAAGCAACTCTTTATAAATTGGATTTTTTTTGAAAAACACCACAATTTTAGGTAAGATAGGCACGACTTTGAATTTTCGTTCCATAGCAATTTCCATAATGTTTTTTAGGAAACTAGAGATGAATTCTTCATTTTCGAATGATTCTGGAGCATTTATTTTAGTTAAAAATATTTTCTTCTCTTGGAATGAATATTCAACCGAAACTAACCCTTCTTCCACTGTAGTTTCAAATTGTCTTGCAAAAGTATTGTCTGTGATTTCCATGGGGATTACTGAATCCATAATAATTAACTTTAATTCATTGGTACCTCTACCAAAAGTATTTTTGATCTGGAAATAACTTTGATTTTAAATGAGTCAAAATTAGTTATTCCCATGGCATCTCTTGCCTTCAAAATTGGTTATCAATTTCTATTTCGCCTTCGATTAAAAACAAATAAACACCATTTTCAGGAATTCGGACCGTGTAGGTCGAACGGGTGTCGCTATCGAAAATTCCCAATTGGAAAAAGGTTTTCTGGTAAACCCAAAGCGCATTGCCATCAATTTGATCCTTTGGCGAAACAATGTCTACAAAGGTATTAATTTGATTTTCAATATCAAATGATTTCTGGTCGTATCTTGGCGTCCCGTTTTCTGTATCAGAAAATACTTAGAGTTGTAATGTTTTTGCCTCTTCTTTCGGACTGGCATTCATTTCAGAATGTGTTATTCCGGAACCAGCACTCATCACTTGAACTTCCCCAAAGCGAATAATTCCTTCGGTTCCCATACTGTTGCGATGCTTCAAACCACCTTCAAGAGGGATTGGTATGATTTCCATTTTGGCGTGCGCATGACTGCCAAAACCTCTTCCGCCCGCTATAGTATCATCATTTAAAATACGTGACAGGCCAAATTGTTGTCGCTCAAGAGTATTACAATTCCAAATGAAAACGAGAAATTGGCGTTGAGCCAACCAAAATCAGCCTTGCCTCTGGTATTTGATTCAAAGAGTTGCGTCGTCATAAATTATTGATAATATAAAGTATATAATGGGAGCGTTACCGATAAAAAAATTAATTTTATACAAAATTCGCTATAAAAACGCGGTATGTTGTTATAAAATCGTTAAAACAATTATGAGTAAAATCCATGTTTATTTGATGCCTGGTTTGGCGGCAAGTGCAGCTATTTTTGAGCGGATCGTCCTTCCAAAAGAAACATTTGAAATACACTTATTAGAGTGGGAAATTCCACTGGACAATGAATCCTTGACGAATTATGCAAAGCGGATTTCTACTAAGATCAAACATGAAAATCCGGTTTTAATTGGAGTTTCATTTGGAGGTATTTTGGTTCAAGAAATGGCTAAATATAGTGCTGCCAGAAAGGTTATTATTGTTTCAAGTGTAAGAAGCAATGCAGAATTTCCACGAAGATTGAAGATGGCTAAAACGACCAAAGCCTACAAGTTAATCCCATTGCGTTTAATTGCCAATATCGAAACTCTGGCTAAATTTTCTTTTGGGAATAAGGTGAATCAAAGATTAAAACTATATCAAAAATTTCTTTCCGTTCGCGATATTCGCTACTTAAATTGGGCAGTAGAACAGGTCGTTTTATGGGACAGAACTGCCATCGATGAAACTGTAATTCACATTCATGGCGATGCTGATGATGTTTTTCCTATAAAATATATTAAGAATTGCATCGTAGTTAAAGGAGGAACGCACATTATGATTTTAAATAAATACAGGTGGTTGAATGAAAATCTACCATCCATTATAGTAAGCTGAGTGCGATTATTAATTTTTTTGATTTTATATAAGTTGTGATTTTCCTGCAAGGTTTTCAAAACCTTGTAGGTATATAATTATTTAGATTGATGCCTACAAGGTCAAAAAGAGAGCTTGCAGGAAATCGAAAGTCAAGTTGTGATAAGACAATCAATAGTTTAAGTTTTAAATAATAATCGAGCATAGGTTATTAGGGACAGAATAGAAGTAAACGCCCTTTTATAAGGATATAAAAGGCATAAAAAAGAAAAGATGAAATCGATTAACAAAGTTGCCATAATACTTACCGTGATTTTTGCGAGTGGTATATTTATTTTTGCCGCTAAAAATCCGACAGAGGAAAAAGATGTTATTAAAGAAATCTCAACCAATTTTCCTGTAAAATTCGATTTTGCCGGTGAAGAAACACCATTGAAAATATCCGATGTTAAAGAGCGTATGGATCGGGAGTTGCTTATAAATGTAAATTTGCATGCTTCCACTATTTTGGCTATAAAAAGAGCAAATCGTGCTTTTCCTGTAATGGAGCCTATTTTAAAGAAGAATGGTATTCCGGATGATTTTAAATATTTGGCTGTTATAGAAAGTGGATTGGTGAATGCAGTTTCACCAGCAGGAGCGAGAGGTGTCTGGCAATTCATGCCAGATACGGCCAAAGAACGCGGAATGGAAGTCAATGAAAATGTGGATCAGCGCTATGATCTTGAAAAATCGACGCAAGCGGCTTGCAGTTATTTGTTGAATGCCAAAGCAAAATTTGGAAGCTGGACTTTGGCTGCAGCTTCCTATAACGGAGGAATGACGGGTGTGAATAGACAAATTGATATTCAAAAAGTGACTAATTACTATGATTTGTTGCTTACGGAAGAAACGGCTCGCTATGTATTCAGGATTTTAGCCTTAAAAGAAATTATGCAAAATCCCGTAAAATATGGTTTTGCTATTGCTCCCGAGGATTTATATGAATCTTTGCCAACTCGAAAAATTACAATTGACAGTTCGATTACGGATTTGGCTGGTTTTGCTAAAAGTCAAGGGATCAATTATAAAATTTTAAAAATACACAATCCTTGGCTTAGGGAAACGAAGTTAATCAATGAGACGGGTAAAACTTATCAAATAGAAATTCCTTTAAAAGGATACTAATCGTTAAAACTAAAAAAGGGCCAAATGTGTATCATTTGGCCCTTTTTTAGAAGTGAAAAAAAAATTATATCTTTTTCATCTGATCTTTCATCATTGTAATTTGATCTTTCAACATGTTTTGTTTGTCTAATTTTTTAGCTTCATTCAGTAGGGAAGTCGCTTCCAGTTTACGACGACGAGTCATGGCAACACCGGCTAGGTTTAATTTGGCTACAGCCAAGTCCATATCCATTGATAAACCAAGTTCGATCGCTTTCTTGAAATATTTCTCTGCTTGGTTGATATTTGTTTGCGAAAGCATGATTCCGTGTAGGTAATTAAAATAGCCTTGTTGTTTTTGTATTAAAGCAGTTTCTGGTTTTTTGATGTAAGCCAACCATTTTTTAGCGCCTTCAAAATCCTGTTTTCTAAGTTTTAAGAAAGCCAATAAGATGAATTCATTTTTGAAGTAAAGGAAAATAGGAATTGCACTTAATAGTAGAAGGAATATTCCGTTACCAATATTACTTTCTGTAAATTGCCAAATGCCAGTAAGGATAATAAGTCCGGCGATAATAAGTTTAATATTTCTGTGAAACATAGTGTGTTTATTTTAAGATCACAAATATAGTAAAATGAATTGAAAATATTTTTACAAAACTGCTTGTGAGAAAAAAAAGTCTTTGTATATTTGCACTCGGTTTTAGAATAACGGTTATTCGAAATAAGAAGACATATAAATAAGATTTTAAAGATACAAAGCAATGAGCAAAAGAACGTTTCAACCATCGAAAAGAAAAAGAAGAAATAAGCACGGATTTATGGACAGAATGGCTTCTGCGAATGGAAGAAAAGTTCTTGCTAGAAGAAGAGCTAAAGGAAGACATAAATTGACTGTTTCTTGCGAACCAAGACACAAAAAATAATGTTTGTATAAACATAAATAAGGCGTTACTTTTTTTAGTATCGCCTTTTTTTATACCTATTCGTTAAAAAAAGAGGGAGATTTACAAGTAAAAGATTTGAGTTCCATAACTTTAGTCTTTTGAAATAACAACTACACAACACAATACTACTTATACAATGCCAAAAGATACATCCATAAAATCAGTTTTAATAATAGGTTCAGGTCCTATTGTTATTGGTCAAGCATGTGAATTTGATTATGCGGGATCACAAGCTGCTCGTTCTATCCGTGAAGAAGGAATTGAAGTTATCCTAATCAATTCCAATCCGGCAACCATTATGACCGACCCATCCATGGCCGATCATATCTACTTGAAACCCTTAACTACTAAATCGATTATCGAAATCCTAAAAGCACATCCTCAAATCGATGCTGTTTTGCCTACAATGGGCGGACAAACGGCTTTGAACTTGTGTTTAGAAGCCGATGAAAAAGGAATCTGGGCTGATTTTGGTGTGAAATTAATTGGTGTAGACGTGAACGCGATTAATATTACCGAAGACAGAGAGCAGTTCAAACAATTGCTACAAAAAATAGGTGTTCCATCTGCGCCAGCTGAAATATGTACTTCCTACCTTAGAGGAAAAGAAATAGCACAGGAATTTGGGTTCCCATTAGTGATTCGTCCTTCGTTTACTCTTGGTGGTACTGGAGCTGCGATTGTCTATAAAAAAGAAGATTTTAATGAACTTTTAACTAGAGGTTTAGAAGCATCGCCTATTCATGAGGTTTTGATTGATAAAGCTTTAATGGGTTGGAAAGAATATGAGTTGGAACTTTTGAGAGATAAAAACGACAATGTTGTGATTATCTGTTCGATCGAAAATATGGATCCAATGGGAATTCATACGGGAGATTCCATTACGGTTGCTCCAGCGATGACATTATCGGATCGCACTTTTCAAAGGATGCGTGATTATGCTATCGTGATGATGCGAAGCATCGGAAATTTTGCAGGAGGTTGTAATGTGCAGTTTGCCGTTTCGCCTGACGATAAAGAAGACATTGTAGCGATTGAAATCAATCCTCGTGTGTCTCGTTCATCCGCTTTGGCATCAAAAGCAACGGGTTATCCTATTGCAAAAATTGCTTCGAAATTAGCTTTAGGGTACAATTTAGATGAATTGCAAAACCAAATCACCAAATCGACTTCGGCTTTATTTGAACCGACTTTGGATTATGTGATTGTAAAAATACCCCGTTGGAACTTTGATAAATTCGAAGGCGCTGACAGAACTTTAGGACTTCAAATGAAATCCGTAGGGGAAGTAATGGGAATTGGACGCTCGTTCCAAGAAGCGTTGCACAAAGCGACTCAATCATTGGAAATCAAAAGAAATGGTTTAGGAGCGGACGGAAAAGGATATACTAACTACGAACAAATTATTGAGAAACTGACTTTTGCCAGTTGGGATCGTGTTTTTGTGATTTATGATGCCATTGCTCTTGGAATTCCATTGAGTCGCATTCATGAAATCACTAAAATCGATATGTGGTTCTTGAAACAATACGAAGAACTTTATACGTTAGAAAAAGAGATTTCAAACTATAAAGTGGATACTTTGCCAAGAGAACTTTTGCTGGAAGCGAAACAAAAAGGTTTTGCCGACAGACAAATTGCACACATGATGGGTTGTCTTGAAAGTCAAGTACACAGCTTGCGTACTGCAATGAATATCAATCGTGTATTTAAATTAGTAGATACTTGTGCGGCCGAATTTAAAGCAAAAACGCCTTACTATTATTCGACTTTTGAAGCCGAAATTGAAAAAGCGAATGGAGAACGTTATGTGGACAACGAAAGTATTGTTACTGATAAAAAGAAAATAATAGTTCTAGGGTCAGGCCCAAATAGAATTGGACAAGGAATAGAATTTGATTATTCTTGTGTGCATGGTGTGCTTGCCGCCAAAGAGTGTGGCTATGAAACCATCATGATCAATTGTAATCCAGAGACAGTTTCGACGGATTTTGATACTGCCGATAAATTATATTTCGAACCCGTTTTCTGGGAACACATTTACGATATTATCCAGCATGAAAAGCCAGAAGGTGTTATTGTACAACTAGGCGGACAAACGGCTTTGAAATTAGCGGAGAAATTGTCCAAATATGGAATAAAAATTATAGGTACAAGCTTTGATGCGTTAGATTTAGCCGAAGACAGGGGGCGTTTCTCTGAATTACTAACCGAACTGAAAATTCCTTTCCCACAATTTGGAATTGCAGAAACGGCAGATGAAGCTTCTGCTTTGGCGGATACGTTGGATTTTCCGTTATTGATTCGTCCGTCGTATGTGTTGGGTGGTCAGGGAATGAAAATTGTAATCAACAAACAGGAACTGGAAGAGCACGTAATCAATTTATTGAAAACGATTCCAGGGAATAAATTACTTTTAGACCACTATCTTGATGGTGCTATTGAAGCCGAAGCCGATGCGATTTGCGATGGAGAAAATGTGTACATTATAGGAATTATGGAACACATCGAACCTTGCGGCGTTCATTCGGGTGACAGTAATGCGACGTTACCACCGTTTAATTTAGGTGAATTTGTAATGCAACAAATAAAAGATCATACCAAGAATATTGCTTTAGCATTGCGAACGGTTGGTTTAATCAACATTCAGTTTGCTATAAAAGATGATGTTGTATATATAATAGAAGCGAATCCTAGAGCGTCCCGTACGGTGCCGTTTATTGCGAAAGCGTACGGTGAACCGTATGTGAATTATGCAACTAAAGTAATGTTAGGTCACAATAAAGTAACCGATTTTACTTTTAATCCACAATTAAAAGGATACGCGATCAAGCAACCGGTGTTCTCTTTCAGCAAGTTCCACAATGTAAACAAAGCATTAGGACCTGAAATGAAATCGACAGGAGAAAGCATTTTGTTTATTGATGACTTGAAAGACGATCAGTTCTACGAATTGTATTCCAGAAGAAAAATGTATTTGAGTAAATAAAAACTTAAATTTGTTATAGATAAAAAGCCCCGTTTGGGGCTTTTTTTGTGGTGTTTAAGGTTTAACTCTAACTATTTTGTTATCCCTGAGAATAACCAGTTCACTATTTGATTTCTTTTTGAACTCGATTAGTTTTTCGTATACTTTGCTCATGCCGTCAACGATTTTTTGTTGGTTTAGCGATCTTTTATATTCTTTCATTCCAATTTTTTTTTAAGTTATTGAATTTTATGGTACTTAAAATTTTTATCTCAGGGTCAAAAGATTTTTCAGCAATTAATTCTGGTTCTCCAAATGAATTATCAAAAATAAGAACTTCATCAGCAATTTCGAGATATATTTCGAAAAGATTTTTAATACCATTATTATATCTACGTTTTATGACTTCGGTTTCTATATTATGTCCACCTTCACTAACTCGAGTTTTTACTCTTTCGATTGCTAAGTCAACGGTTTCTAACCAAAAAAATAAAAGGGTTACACAATAGTTTTCTTTCTTCGCTTTGACAATCTTTGCTTTATAACTTTTAGTAGCCAAAGTAGTTTCAAAAGCAAATGTTTGATTTGTTTCTAGAAGTTCGTTGATTCGTTTAATCATTATTCTTCTCGCTTCAAACGATACTTTTTCAGGCTGAAACGGAGATAAGCCTTTAGCAATTTCATCAGCATCTACAAACTCTTTACAATTTAAAATTTCGGGTAAAATAGTAAAAGAAGCAGTTGTTTTTCCTGCTCCGTTACAACCGGCAATAATGTAAAGATTCTTACTCATGCATACAAAGGTAATTGATTTTAGGTTTGATTAATTCATATTTTTTTCTTTAGAAATGAAATCAGTAGGAGAAAGGATCTAGCTTGTTGATGATTTGAAAGACGATCAGTTTTACGAATTGTACTCCAGAAGAAAAATGTATTTGAGTAAATAAAACTTGAATTTGTTATAGATGAAAAAGCCCCGTTTGGTGCTTTTTATCTAAAATACGAGTGGGACGCTCGCACCTGTGGTTAGTGGCTCAACTGGGGGTACAGTTTGAAAAACTGCGCTAACGATTGTGACATATCAGAGCGGTCTGGGTGTTTTTTTCTGTTGCCAGTTTTTGTAATTATTCTTTTAAAGTCATAATCATTTTTATTTGATAGCATCTATTTTCTACTCTTCAGAATTTTTAGAGTACTTCCCTTTACAATGTTTAGTCATTCAACAACTATTTATTTCCAGATGATGCAGAGTTTATGAAAAAAGATTTTGACTGATCATAATTTTTTATTTCCACAATATTTGCAGGTAAACCAAAGCCATTGTTAATTAGTGCTTCAAGAACATCATTCATCACTTGGGAGCGTATATTATTGTGTACGGAACGACTTGTGGATTCAAATGTATTTATCCAAAACTTAATGTTGATGTTAATGGTATTGGTCGACAATTCATTAATAGCAATTATAGGCATTTTATTTTCTTTCAAAACGCCGCTTACTTTTTTTACTGTTTCTAAAATTAATTTTATGGCCTCCGTAGGATTATTTTCATAAGCGATTCCTACTTCAAACTCGTAGCGTAAAAATCCATCCAAAGTATAATTGAATAAAGGGTTTTTAAGAATAATTGAGTTGGGTAAAAATACATCTTTGCCATCTGGTGTCTTAAGTAAAGTTTCTCTTATGCTAATGTCTTTTACATGTCCCATAATTCCATTGACTTCAATCAAATCATCTAATCTATAAGGACTTTTAAAAGCCAAAATAATTCCTGCTAAAAAATTTTCGCCTATATCTTTTAAGGCAAAACCAATGACAAATGTTAAAAGACCTGCACCTGCCAATAGTTTATTGGTAAACGAATCTAGCCCAAGCAAATACATTGTTGAAAACAACACAATAGATTTTAAAATGAATCCAACAATTTGCGATGTGAAATTAGCTGTAATTTGATTGGGGGATTTTTTAACCAACCGTAATTTGACTCTGCTTTTAACAAAATTTGCCACAACAAAACCAAGAATCAAAAACAAAAGAGTTATCCCTAAGTTGAGGTAATTTAATTGAAAATAAGCTACTAAGTCATTATAAATTTGAATCGATTTGTCCACGTTATTAAAATTATAGGTTGAGTAAATAGCTACTGATGAAGTACAATCAGGTTTGAAATGTCAGTATTTCTTATTCAAATTTTTTTTATTACCTGTTTGAAATTGAAAAAAAAACTTCTTTTCTTATCTAATCTGCTGAGGTCATCTAGCACTATTTATTTTTGTTAAATACCACATAATAAACGCTGCTGGATTCGGAAAACGTTTATGGTTTCCGTATCAGCAGCGTAAGGTTCTTTTACTACGTTTCTTTCAGCAAAGTTGTAACTAAATGAGAATGAATTATTTCACTAGTAATTTCTTAGTTTTCTGTCAAGTCTAAAGAAAAATTTACTATCGTAACTTTTTTGTTGGGAAATTTTGCACCCATTAGAGTAAGAAAGTTTAATTCTTTATCTAATAGATGTCTTTGATTTCATAACTCATTTCATTGTACGTAAAGGTTTCTCCTTTTTTTAATCCTTTCATAGAGGCATATATTGGAGCTTTTGTAGATATACTAATTATTTCATTACCATCGATTTCAATCTTTTCGCTTGAAATTCCAATAAAAAAAATTAATTGGTCAGTAATTACAACTGCACCGGATGAAATATGTGTATTTTCAGATGAAGAATCTAATGTTTTTAAATACTCCGTTTCCTTAACGGCAAAGGCAAGTTCACTGTTTAATGCATCTACTAATTCAAGTGTGCCAGCTGAATGATGTTCGCTTTGGCTGTCGGAGTTTTCCTGACTAGTGGCATCTGTATTCAGTGCGTTGATACGCTCATCTAGATTTCCTATCAGTTCATTCTGATTAGCAAGACTTGAACTAATTATTAAGTTTTTGTTTATTTTCATTTTTATTATTTTACATTTATTATTACTCTTCGAACCAAACTTTCTGACAATAGCCAGGTTAAATTTAGTCTAATCTATATGATTTATTTTTCTCTATCGATTTGTACCACCAAAATTCCTATCATTTTATTAAACCCCATAACAGGTGTTACGATTTTTATATTTCCTTTTTCTTTCAAAACAACCGATTCATTTATTTCAGAATCTAAATTGCCTTGGAATGGACTTCCTTCAAATTTTTTGTCAGATGATAACAAAACCATTTTATTTTCCGGGTTAATTAATTGAATTAAGTCTGCACCAGATTCTTTTACAAAAACTGTTAAAAGTTGGTTTAAATTCTCGGTGTTGTTTCTTAATAATTCACTTCTCACTGACCAAGAAAAAACTTCTGTTGCAAACTTCAGATGTTTAATGTTCAGGCTGTCAATTGTACTTTCGTGTTGCGTGATCAGTTGCTTTTTTTCATTGTTGAAGTTTTTCTCGTTTGTGCCAATTTTAATGGTAAACCAAATAAAAACAACCAACAACACTATGGTTAAAATTGTTGCTGCTTTATTATTGTTAAAAAAAGTAATAAGTTTATCAGCAAACGTTATTCTTGATTCTGCTACAGCGGTTGCTTTCTCCACTTCCTCTGAATTGTTTCTTTCCTCTATGCTCATAATTATTGTTTAACTAATTTTCTTGTTTGATTCCTCTCGTGTAAGTATTTTAAGCACTGAAAAAAATAATCCATCTCAAATTGCTCCTAAAATATAAATACCTGCACTCGCAAGTGATAAAGTATTTCATCAGCATTTACAAATTCTTTGCAATTTAAAATTTCGGGTAAAATAGTAAAAGAAGCAGTTGTTTTTCCTGCTCCATTACAACCGGCAATAATGTAAATATTTTTACTCATGCATACAAAGGTAATTGATTTTAGGTTTGATTAATTCATCTTTTTTTCTTTAGAAATGAAATCAACAGGAGAAAGCATCTTGTTAATTGATGACTTGAAAGACGATCAGTTCTACGAATTGTATTCCAGAAGAAAAATGTATTTGAGTAAATAATTTTGAGTTTATATGTTGGAAAAGCCCCGTTTGGGGCTTTTGCATTTTCTGAATATGCATCTCAATTATAGATTACAATTGATTTGTTGTTTTAGGAAGTTAGCATAAATTTAAACTTTTCTACTGTTTTTGTATTTTGGTATTAGTAGTTTTCATCTACAAGACGTATTTTCATGTGATAATGGGACATGCCCACCTCCATAAAAGGTTCGTCATATATTTCAAAACCAAGTTTCAAGTAAAAAGGGACGGCATTTTCTCGCGCATGGCAAACTACTTCTTTGATTCCAGTAGTTTCACAAAAAGAAAGCAGTTCCTGCACTAATAATTTCCCAATGCCTTTCCCTTGTTGGGCAGTCTCAACGGCCATTTGCATCAGTTGTGTTTTGGTTTTTTCGGGATTAAGGGGATTCAAGACCACACAACCAATAACAGTATCACTTTCAATAGCCACAAAATGCCATGCTTTTTCATCGTGCATTTCCCAAGCATGGTCTGGAATACCAATGGGACGCAGTAAAATGCGATTTCTTAAATCGGTTTCTAAAGGATAGCGAGGACTGAGGTAATTGATACGTTCTATATTAACCATTAGTTGTAGAGTCTTTTTTTTTAATACTTTGTTTTAACTTCCCCCAAATAAATTTAAATCCTTTGACGACCAATAATGCTATGATTCCGCCCATTAGTCCAGCACTGAATTCTCTCACCAAAGAGGGCAGGTCTTGCAGAAAATAATGCAGTTGGTCAATTTTATGCACAAATATTCCTCCTGCGACCAAAATTAATGCAATGGTACCTATAAAAGCCAAGCTTTTAATGACGAGCGGTAGTAGTCGTATCAACTGCTTACCAATAAATTTAGATGTTTTGCTTTTATTAGCTGTTAGTAACATTCCTAAGTCATCCATTCGTACGATAAGCGTCACGATACCATATACTCCAACTGTCGCTATAATTGCGATAAAAGAAACTACAATAATTTGGGTCAAAATTGGTTTTCCTATTACACTGCCTAGGGCGATAATCACAATTTCAATCGATAGTATAAAGTCCGTTATTATGGCTGCTTTTATTTTTCCTTTTTCCAAAGTTACTATATCTTCATCGCTTAGCATTGTGTTTTCGACTCTATCCACTGTACGTTGGTGAGGAATTACATATTCGTATATTTTTTCAGCTCCTTCATAAGCGAGATAAAAAGCACCAAATATAAGTACGACGGTGATCAACCATGGTATAAAGTAACTTAATAGAAGGGCAAGGGGTACGATTATTAATTTATTTAATAAAGAGCCTTTGGTGATAGCCCACAATACAGGAATTTCTCTTGAAGACACAAAACCGGATGCTTTTTCAGCATTGACAGCCAAATCATCTCCTAATATTCCAGCTGTTTTTTTAGTGGCTATTTTGCTCATCATGGCAACATCATCCATAAGTGCTGCGATATCATCCAGTAGCGCAAAAATTCCTGATGCCATAATCTACTTTTTATTTAGATTTTCTGTAAAAAAATTAATGGTTCGTGTCCAAGATAGGGTAGCGGCAGCTTCGTCATATCGCGGCGTGGTGTTGTTGTGAAAGCCATGATTCACTTCTGGATAAATATAGGCAGTATTTTTTACTTTGTTCTTTATTAGGATAGCTTCAAAAGCCGGCCAACCTTCATTCACTCGGGTATCTAAGCCAGCATAATGCAGTAATAGCGGTGTGTTTATTTTTGCGGCTTCGTCAGCAGTGGGCTGTCCGCCATAATACGGAACTGCCGCTAATAATGTTGGTACTTTTACCGCCATCATATTGGCAATCCAACCACCAAAACAAAAACCTACCACTCCAATATGCCCAGTACAATCTTTATGGGATTTTAGGTACTCGTAGGCCGCAATGAAGTCTTCAAGCATTTCTTCTCGGGTACGTTTTTTTTGTAATTCGCGACCCGCATCATCATTTCCGGGATAGCCGCCCAATGGCGATAAGGCATCAGGCGCCAAAGTTATAAATCCTTCCACAGCTGCTCTGCGTCCTACATCTTCTATGTATGGGTTGAGTCCGCGGTTTTCATGCACCACGATGATTCCCGGTACTTGCTTCTCACTTCCTGTGGGTTGGGACAAAAGTCCTTTGATTGTGCCGCCACCTTTGGGAGAATTGTAGGTTATAAATTCAGATTTCAACCTAGGATCATCGGGTTTTATCAAAATAGAATCGATATAATTGGGTGTCATAAAGCTGAGAAGTGAAGGAAGTGTGAGTGTTCCTATTGCAAATAAAGATAACTTTTCAACAAACTGTCTCCTTTCAATTTTATTATGAGCATAGTCATCATATAAATCAAATATTTCCTGAGTGATATCTTCTTTGGTTAGTTTTTTCATTGTCCTAGTTTTTATATAAAGGTACACTTTTGTTCTAATTAATAGAAAATAGAAATGGCTGCGAGGTCTTTTCTTTTTATGTCCGGAACCCAGCAGTCTTCTGCAGGATAACCAACGGGAATCAGTAAAAAAGGTTTTTCATTGATGGGTCGTTTTAGAGTTTTGGTCAAGAAATTCATTGGACTAGGAGTGTGGGTTAACGAGACTAAACCCGCGTTATGGATTGCTGATAATAAAAAACCAACGGCTATACCTACGCTTTCCTGAACATAATAGTTGTTTTTCTTGTTACCGTCAGGATCCAATTCATAGATGCGTTTAAAAACGACGATGAGGTAAGGGGCAGTTTCTAAAAATGGTTTGCGCCAATCTGTCCCTAACGGTTTTAGGTCTTCCAACCAGTCACTTGACATACGAGATTCATAGCTTTGAAGTTCTTCCTGCTCCGCAGCGATACGGATCTGTTTTTTAATTTCGGGATTTTCAATCACACAAAAAGTCCAAGGTTGCTTGTGCGCTCCAGAAGGAGCAGTTGAAGCCGTTTTTATCAGGTTTTCAATTACTGCCTTGGGAACTGATCGGTCTGAAAACTCCCTTACAGAACGCCTACTGTCCATCATTTCATAAAAAGAAAGGGAACGTTCCATCATTTCTTGCTCAGAAAGAACGGTTTTGTTATAATGGATATAAGGATGGTTGTCAATTATTTTTTTATCAGCCATTTAGTTTTTTTTTTTTCTTACTGTCAAATATAAAAAAAAACAGGAGTCATTAGTATTAGAACTTGCACTTATGAAGCTGTTTTCGCAAGCAATCTTGCGCGGTAGACACATAGTCTACTGTTAAAGATCGCGTCTTTTTTGAATCGGTGTTGCTACGCTATTGTTTCTGCTCCTTCCACGATAATGAGATCAATCAAAAATTTATGCCGTTTTGATGGGGAAAATTATAGCTTCTTCTAGCACTCCTGAGCGCAATACAATTTCTGCTTTTGTTTTTTTGTACCTCTATTTTAGTACGCTACACGATAGATTGGGTTGATTATACATTTTGATTGCTGGTGCTCGATATCTATAGTACTTCCTCATCTTCTACTTGTTTGAAAAGTTTGTAAAAACTGCCAACTCCTGAAAAATCTTTCTGGTGTATATTTTAGACAGTTAGGGCTCACCTTTCAGTTTCCTTATAATTCAACTGTTGGTGCAAATAAAACCATTTTTTTAACGAGCAATACGGCTACTTTTCAAAGTAAATATGGTATAGATCCTTTTGGTCAGTTCACGAGAAATCTCTCAAATAAATCGTAAAAAATTGCTCTGGCTGATGCAGATGAAAATACAATTGATTCCGTAGAATATTTTGATTCAGCACCTTGGCCAACCATACCTTATGACGGCGGTAGCTATCTGGACTTGATTAGCACTACAGTAGACAATAACTTAGCTTCAAGTTGGGTTGCTACTAGTAGCGATGCTTTGTCTAATCAATCATTTTTAGCTTCATCAGCATTTACGATCTATCCTAATCCTGTTTCAAATAGGGTAACCATTCAAGCTGGTAAACCAATGACTGGAGTTAAAATATACAGTATTTTAGGTGCTTTATTACAAGAAATTAAAACAAATTCACAAAATCTTAATCTGGATTTGAGTGCTTACTCTCAAGGTGTTTATTTTATAACGGCTTACAATGAAGAAAGTTTTACCGTTAAAAAAAATTAAAAAAAATAATTTAAAAACGAGTAGCAATTATTTTGAGAACTGATAAGTAAAAGTATAGGCTTTTACTTATCAGTTTAGTTTATTAAAAGTTTCGAAAATTTGGATGCATCTTTTTGTGTGTACTAACTTTTATTTGCAATTCTTAAAAGTAGCTTCATTACAAACTATTTTTTGGTGCCACATCTTTTAATTGTGAATCGCTATTGGATTGAAGTTAAACAGTTGTTAATTAATAATTTATAAGGTAAAAGATTAGTTTTGGTTGAATTGGGAGTCAAATCAACGCTCTTGATTGCTGGTTTAAAAAGAAAAAATTAGCCTACATTTTCTAACTAAGCGCCATTTAAGGGTAGTGCAGTACTACTATTTAAATTTAATTATTGACAAGCATTTACAAAAATATTTCATGCAGTACGAAAGTTTAAGTAAGATGATACAAGTTTATAATTAAATTTATTTTACATTTGTTCATTAAATTTCGATAAACGATGAACAATGTAAAAAATGTATTCAGTATTAAAGATCTTGAAAACCTTTCAGGTATAAAAGCGCATACAATACGAATATGGGAGAAACGATATGATATTCTGCAGCCCATGCGTACGGATACTAACATTCGTTTGTACGATTTGGCCAGCTTACAGAAACTTTTAAATATTACACTATTACATGATTATGGCTATAAAATTTCAAAAATAGCAACATATCCTCAAGATAAAATACCGTCTTTAGTTCGCGAAATAATTTCGAGTAAAACAGCCAAAAGCCATGCTATCAGTGAGTTTAAAATGGCAATGATGAATTTTGATCAAGAGCTTTTCTTCAATACCTACAATTGGTTAATTGCTGAAAAATCATTTAAGGAAATATTTCACCAAGTTTTTATACCGTTGATGAATGAATTAGGGTTGTTGTGGCAATCAGATACGATAACTCCAGCTCACGAACATTTTATCAGCTACTTAATTAAACAAAAATTATTAATCAATACTGAAAAGCTTCAAATTTTAAAACAAACAAAACTAGATAAAGTCTTCGTTTTATCTCTTCCTATGAATGAAATTCACGAATTGGGTCTTATGTATCTCAATTATGAGATTTTGTTACATGGGTATAAAACCATTTATTTAGGGGAAAGTATGCCTATTGAAAATCTGAAAGATTTGAAAAATCATTTTGATTCTATTGTTTTTGTCTCGTATCTAACTGTACAGCCAGAGCGAGATATGCTGGATGGGTACCTTCAAAAAATGTCCGAGGAATTACTAGATGAAACCACTGAATTATGGTATATTGGGCGCATGGTTGAGTTTATTAAAAAAGAACAATTACCGGAACGAATAACAACTTTTAATTCAATCACTGAATTAGTTGATTGGATATAATCGTTTTGTTTAAACAATTCGTATATTTGCTAAACAAATGAAAAAAATAAAAAAGATTACAATAATAGGTTCTGGATTCTCAGCTTTGGCAGCATCTTGCTATTTAGCAAAAAGTGGCCACAATGTTACTGTCTATGAGAAGAATGCGACAATAGGAGGAAGAGCACGACAGCTAAAAAAAGAGGGTTTTACCTTTGACATGGGGCCGAGTTGGTACTGGATGCCCGATGTATTCGATCGGTTTTTTGCTGATTTTAACAAAAAAACTACTGATTATTACGAGCTTATAAAGTTGTCTCCTGCCTATAGGGTGTATTATGGAGTCGATGATTTTATAACTATAGCAGATAATTTAGCGGATATTACACTAGCTTTCGAGGCTATTGAAAAAGGAAGTGGTGCATTGCTAAGTGATTTTATGGCTGAAGCCAAAACCAATTATGATATTGCCATCAAAGATTTAGTCTATCGTCCCGGAGTTTCGCCACTGGAATTAGTTACAGTAGAGACTGCGATGAAAGTAGGGCAGTTTTTTAGTAATATAAGTAAAGATGTTCGAAAAAAATTCAAAAATGAAAGGCTGATTCAAATTCTGGAATTTCCAGTTTTGTTCCTGGGAGCTAAACCTTCTGACACACCTTCGTTTTACAGTTTTATGAACTATGCCGACTTTGGGCTTGGAACTTGGCACCCAAAAACAGGAATGTTTGATGTAGTGCGAGCTATGGAAAGTTTAGCCATAGAATTGGGTGTTACATTTGAAACCAACGCCAATATTGAAAAGATTATTGTTGAAAATAAAACCGCTGTAGCAATTAAAGTCAATGGCGCAGTCATAACTTCAGATTTGATTTTAAGCGGTGCTGATTACCATCACACGGAGACTTTATTGGATCAAGAATATCGTGCGTATTCGGAAAAATATTGGGATAGCCGAGTTTTTGCCCCTTCGTCGTTATTGTTTTATGTAGGTTTTGATAAGAAAATAGAAAATATTTCGCATCATGCGTTGTTTTTTGATGTCGATTTTTATCAACATGCCAAAGACATTTACGATGAACCCCAATGGCCAAAAGAACCTTTGTTTTATGCTAATTTTCCATCGATAACAGATGAAACCGCTGCTCCGGAAGGAATGGAATCTGCGTTTTTTCTCGTGCCTTTAGCTCCTGGAATCAATGATACTGAAGAGTTAAGAGAAGTCTACTTTGATAAAATAATGGATCGTTTTGAAACTTTAACACAGCAAAGCGTAAAAAATAATATTATATTTAAACAATCGTTTTGTAAAAATGATTTTGTGTCTGAATATAATTCGTACAAAGGGAATGCTTATGGAATGGCAAATACCTTATTGCAGACTGCATTTTTAAGACCAAAGTTAAAGAGTAAAAAGGTTAAAAATTTATATTTTACAGGTCAATTGACTGTACCTGGACCTGGCGTTCCACCAGCATTAATTTCTGGAAAATTAGTGTCGGAATTAATTAATAAGCAATTTTCATAACAATAGTATGAAGGAATTATTCGATGATGTGTCTTTTAAGTGTAGCAAGTTAGTTACAAAAAGCTATAGTACCTCTTTCTCGCTGGCGGTGTATATGTTGTCGCCTAGCATAAGAGATGCCATTTATAGCATTTATGGTTTTGTTCGTTTTGCGGATGAAATTGTGGATACCTTTCATGGTTACGATAAACAGAGTCTTATCACAGAGTTTGAAGAGGATTATTACAGAGCTTTTGATAGAGGAATTAGTTTGAATCCAATCTTGAACTCCTTTCAACAAACAGTGAAAGAATATAATATCACTGATGATTTGATTCAAGCTTTTTTAAAAAGCATGAAATTGGATTTGATAAAATCGGATTATCATAGCAAAGCCGAATATGATGCGTACATCTACGGTTCCGCTGATGTGGTTGGTTTAATGTGTCTTAAAGTTTTTGTAGCGGGAGACAATAAAAGATATGAGCAACTGAAAGACGAAGCCATGCGATTAGGATCCGCTTTTCAAAAAGTAAATTTTTTACGTGATTTGAAGGATGATAATTTAGTATTGAACCGTAATTATTTTCCTGGAGTCGATTTGAATTCGTTTGATGAAAATGCCAAAACAGCAATCATTAATGAAATTCAAGAGGATTTCAGAGTGGCTTACGAAGGAATTGTAAAGCTTCCAATAGAAGCTAAATTTGGTGTGTACACCGCTTTTGTGTACTATAAAAAACTATTAAAAAAGTTAGAAAACACTCCTTGCCACGAAATAGGAAATGCCAGAATCCGAGTTTCTAACTACACAAAAGCGGGCTTATTAGCTAAGTCTTTTGTTTCTTATAAATTAAAGTTAGTTTAATTTACAACTTATTTTAAAGGATTGTTATACTTAAATACAGAATAAAATGATATTTTTTTTGATTTGTCTAGGTACTTTTTTAATAATGGAATGTGTTACTTGGTGCACGCATAAATACGTAATGCACGGCTCTATGTGGTATTTTCATGCGGATCACCACCAACCTAAATACGCAAATATTTTTGAACGAAATGACATCTTTTTTTTAATTTTTGCTGCTCCAAGTATTGCGCTTTTTTATTATGGAGTCGAAGGGGGATTGAATTATAAACTCTTCATTGGGCTAGGAATTATGTTTTATGGGTTGTGTTATTTCATGATTCACGATGTATTAATTCACCAACGCTTCAAATGGTTCAAGCGCACTAATAATAAGTATTTAATCGGCTTACGTAAAGCACATAAAGTACACCACAAACATTTGGGCAAAGCACACGGAGAATGTTTCGGAATGCTATTTGTTCCTTTTAAATACTATAAAATTTAAGTTTAATTGGGGCGTGTCCCCACTTTCACTAGCGTTACAGCGGGGTCGGGCAATCCGTTCCCGCTTTTTTTATACTGCCTTGATAGTCTGTATAATAAAGAGCTCCACTGCTGTCCCTCACGCAAGCTTGTCCGTAAGACACTAATTATCTCTAAAACACCAATCATGAAAATATACAAACAAGAAACAGTGCAACACGTTAATGCAACTGTTGAAGAATGCTGGGCTTTTTTTTCTAATCCAAAAAATCTTCAAAAAATTACACCGGAAGGAATGGGTTTTCAAATCACGGATTTTGATCAAAAATCGATGTATCCAGGACAAATCATTCAATATAAAGTAACGCCACTTCTTGGAATAACTTTATCTTGGATGACACTAATTACTCAAGTAAAGGAAAATAGTTATTTCATAGACGAGCAAAAATTTGGTCCCTACAGTTTTTGGCACCACAAGCATTTCTTTGAAGCTACTCCCACCGGAACTAAAATGACAGATGTGGTACATTACGGATTGCCACTTGGCTTTTTAGGCCGAATCATGAACACATTGGTCGTTAAAAATAAATTGAAATCCATTTTCGAATACCGTGTTACAAAAGTGGATGAAATGTTTAATTCAAAATAATGAGCAAGCAAGAAGTTTCTATTTTTTGGTTTAGACGCGATTTGCGCTTGGAGGATAATGTGGGGCTATTCCATGCTTTGAATTCCAAATACCCTGTCATTCCAGTTTTTATTTTTGATGATGCTATTCTAGATAGTTTACCTAAAAATGATGCAAGAGTTGGGTTCATTTATGATAATCTTAAGAAAATAAACAGACAGCTTCAGGACTTTAATAGTGCTCTTTTAGTGAAAAAAGGGAAAACTATAGCCATTTGGAACGGGCTGTTAGAGGAATTCGATGTCAAAGAAGTTTTTTTTAATAAGGATTACGAACCGTATGCCACGCAACGTGATGCTGCGATTTGTGAACTGTTAGAAAATAGCAACACCATCACGCATTCTTTTAAAGATCAAGTAATTTTTGAAGAAAAAGAAATCACAAAAGCGGACGGGCTACCCTATACAGTTTATACCCCCTTTAAAAATAAATGGCTAGAAAAATACAAATCGATGGCTCCGGTTCGCGAATATGATGCCACGGATACTTTTTCTAAATTTTATAAAGGGACTTTTGTTTTTCCTACTTTAGATCAAATTGGGTTTGAAGAAAGCACGATAAAAGTGAAACATCACAACCTTACTTTTATCGCTAATTATCATGATATTAGAGATTTTCCCGCTGTGGATAAAACCTCTTATCTTTCTCCGCATTTGCGTTTTGGCACTGTAAGTGCGAGAAAATTAGTTAATTGGGCATTTCATAAAAATGACGTTTTTTTGAGTGAACTGATCTGGAGAGAATTTTTTATGCAAATTTTATTTAGCTTTCCAAAGGTCGTTACTCAAAACTTCAAAGCATCGTATGATGGTATTCAGTGGCGCAATGATGAAGCCGATTTCAAGCGCTGGTGCAGCGGAACTACCGGGTATCCCATGGTAGATGCTGGGATGCGTCAGCTCAATGAAACGGGGTATATGCACAATAGAGTCCGCATGGTTGTAGCTAGTTTTCTGTGCAAGCATTTGTTGATTCAGTGGCAGTGGGGCGAAGCCTATTTTGCTGAAAAATTATTGGATTATGATTTGTCAGCTAATGTAGGAAACTGGCAATGGGCAGCTGGAACTGGCTGCGATGCCGCACCTTATTTTAGAGTTTTCAATCCGGAAATTCAACAAAAAAAGTTCGATGAGAAAGGTATCTACATTCGGAAATGGATTAAAGAATTCGATTTAGGATATGGCAAACCGATGGTTGATCATGCTATGGCCAGAGATAGAGCCATTGCCACTTATAAAGAAGGAATCGTTAAATAAAAACACCAAAATCCATACGTCCAATACATTACAGGGTTTTTAAATAATAAACTTTTAATGAATCGGCGTATGGGTTTATAAAATAACTTGGAACGAATAAGTAATAATAGTTATTAATTTAAAAAATTACTGAATTAATTTATTCAGCATGCCTTTAAATATAAAACCATGGAAAGGCAAAACAGAATACCAATATAATTTTCCCCACATCCCGCTTGGTCTGAAAGTAGCGGATTGATACAAAGTGTTGTTGATTATTTTGAACTCAAGCCAAGCCTCACCTGGCAGTTTCATTTCGGCAAAAAGGATTAATTTCCCTTCTTCTTTGTTGGCATACAAAACGCGCCAAAAATCTAAGGCATCGCCAGAATGGATATCGTGGCGGTTTGTTCTTCCTCTTCGAGATCCTACGCCACCATATAATTTATCAATAAAGCCACGTAAATCCCAAAGCCAATCACCGTAATACCAACCTGTATCGCCTCCAATGGACCAAATTCTTTGTATCGTAAAATCGCGATCTATAATTTCCATTTTACGTCGGTCGATAAAGCAATCTTTTTTTGGTACCTTCAAATAATCCGACATATTACTGCTAAAGCGTCCGCTGATAAGCGAATCTTTCCAACTAGAAGCTACCTTGTCTTCGTCTACTTTTATTAGAGCACGGGAAAGTGCTTGTTTGTAGGTCATTGGTGTAACATGTAACAAATCATTAATTCTAGTATCATTGCAAACCACTTCTACTTTCATGCTGCTAACTAAAGCTGAGGCTAATCTATACGAGGTTGAGGTTACAAAATACAACCAGTAGGAAGATAATTTTGGCGTCATTACGGGAACGGTAAAAATCCATCGCTTTAATTTTTTAGCTTCCGCAAAGCCTAAAAGCATTTCTTTATACGTTAAAATATCGGGGCCTCCAATGTCAAAACTCTGATTGTACGTAATTGGATTAAGTAATGCTTTAAATAAAAAATCAAGAACATCTGGAATAGCAATGGGTTGGCATTTAGTATTGAGCCATTTTGGTGTAATCATAATGGGAAGTTTATTTACTAAATCCCGAATGATTTCAAACGATGCACTGCCTGACCCTACAATAATTCCAGCTCTTAGCGTTGTAGTAGCATAAGCACCCGTGTTTAAAATTTCTTCTACTTTTTTCCTCGAAGACAAGTGTTTGGATAGTGATTTATCGTTCACAATCCCGCTCAAATAAATAACTTGTTTGGCTTGAGTTTGATTCAGTCTTTGCACAAAATTCCGAGCTGAAATACTTTCTAATTCATCAAAATTTGTAGCAGATCCTGACATGGAATGAATAAGATAATAAGCCGCATCAATTTGTTCTGGAATCGCAGATAAGGTCTCCTGCTGAAGAAAATCAACTTCAATGACCGTCACTTTGTCTTGCAATTCGATTGGGCAATAGAACCTGTTTTTGTCTCTCACGCAACAAATTACGTCGTGCCCTTCACCTACCAAGAGCGGTAGAAGTCGCTTCCCAATATAACCTGTTGCGCCTGTTAAGAGAATTTTCATGATTTTGTTTTTTATCGGTAAATCGCAATCTTAGGACTATTATAGTCTTAAATGGTTGCTTATTTTACGGCATTTTTTTAAGCTTGATTTAGTCGTTGCTATTAGTGTACCAAAACTTATTTTAACTACAATTAACTGAATTTATTAGAAATTAAACTGATAAATTCTTTTCTAGTTTTGTCTTTTTCAAAAGCTCCTGTAAAAGAAGATGTTGTTGTAACGGAGTTTTGTTTTTGAATACCACGCATTTGCATACACATGTGCTGCGCTTCAATGACAACGGCTACACCTAGCGGATTTAATGCTTCTTGGATACAATCCTTAATTTGGTCTGTTAGCCGTTCCTGTACTTGCATCCTTCTAGCAAAAGCATCCACGATTCTTGGAATCTTGCTCAAACCTACAATTTTCCCATTTGGGATATAAGCTACATGTGCCTTTCCAAAAAAGGGTAGCATGTGGTGTTCGCACATCGAATATACTTCAATATCTTTCACTACAATCATTTGTTTGTGGTCCTCAGTAAACATAGCTGATTGTAGTATTTCTAAAGGGTCTAATCCGTAACCATGTGTCAAATATTGCATCGCTTTTGCTACTCTTTCAGGTGTTTTTTCTAAACCTTCGCGCGTAACATCTTCTCCTAGATTGTCAATTATAGTTTTATAATTATCTGCTAGTGATGCCGTTACTTCCGTGTCGTACTGTTCTATTTTCTCGTAGCTTTTAAGTTCTTTTATCATCGTATTCTTTATTTCAATTTTATATTGGGCTAATTATTTTATTTTCTGAATGCTTCCTGCAGCATTTTTTATTTAAACCATTCGATGATTAACAAAAAGTAAGCGTGCTAACGTACTAGTCTTAATTTCTTATTGGTAAAAAAATTATATTTGATTATATTTTAAAAGTCACTATTCCGTAATCCATCTCGAATACTTGACCTGAAATTGATTTTGCATTTTCCGAAATCAAGAAGTTTGCCATATTTGCTACTTCCTCTGGTTTCAAATACCCCTTCATTGGGTGGCGCTCAATCATGTTTTCTTTCATGCGATCATTTCTCAAGATGTTAGCCGAAAGGGAGGTTTCAGTAATCGTGGGAGCAATGGCATTGATCCGCACTACCGAAGCTAACTCTGCGCCTAACGATTTTACTAATCCTTCCACTCCCGCTTTTGCTGTAGCAATACTAGCATGAAACGGCATGCCTAATTTAGCTGCGACGGTGCTGAATAGAATAATGGATGGATTTGTTCCTTTCTTTAACACGGGTAGGTATTTCTGAATGGATTTTACAGCTCCAATTACATTTATTTCAAAATCATTTCTGAAGTCCTCAATGCTCAGACTTCCTATAGGTTTCAAATTTATGGAACCCGGACAATAGATCAGCGTATCGATAGCCTCTATTTCTGGTAGCGCATCTTGTAAAACATCCACAGAAAAATGTTTTAGATTTGAATGCGTAATTTCGGGCGCATTTCTGCTGATGTTGTAGACTATATTTGTCTCTAATTGCTGCAACAAAATGGCATTGCCAATTCCTTTACTACCACCAATGATTACTATGTTTTTCATATATTGTTCAATTAGTTATTTAAATTTATTCAGGTTTTTTTTTTTTGCTTTACGAAGTTATCTTTTAGAAATCTTATTGTTGTTAATTTGTCGCTGCATCGTGCACTTAAAACGTCCTTCCTTAAAGTCTCTTCGCTTTTCGTGTTTTGTTTTACGACCTTGGACTCTTTCGCGCCACATTCTAAAACTGGAGGGTTTCATCTCGGTGCGCATTAAGGCAATTACTTCTTGTTCTTTTAATCCAAATTGCAATAAAATAGCATCAAACGTGGTTCGATCCTCCCAAGCCATTTCGATAATTCTATCTTTTTCTAAATCAGTAAGGTCTTTGTTAGTAGTCACGGTATTGTATTTTTTTAATGTTGTGATTAATTGCTAAATGCTATCGGTATTATTCGCTGTCGCCAATGTCAGCCATGGTATGAAGTTTTAAAATTCTTGAACTTTCCTCTTTTACTAAAGGATTTTTCTTCATTTGCCATAAAAAATCACTAGCAAATTTTCTTGTTCTTTCTATGTTTACAATTGGTTTTGGGTAATTCACACCCATTTCAAAATCGTTAAATTTCTGATCTAAATAAGTCATTTTATAAGGTTCATGCACAAAAGCACGGGGTAAATTCCGCAATTCTGGAACCCATTTTTTTATAAATTCACCATCAGCATCGTGCTCGTAGCTATTCTTGATTGGATTGTATATTCGTAACATATTGATACCGGTTTCACCAGCCTGCATTTGCAACTGCGGAAAATGTATCCCAGGTTCAAAATCCAAAAACATTTGGGATAAGTGTTGTGTAGCCTCCTGCCATGGCTGCCATAAATTATGGGTGAAAAAGGAAACCAGCATGGCGCGCATCCTAAAGTTTAGATAGCCTGTTTCATTTAAGCAACGCATGCAAGCGTCAATTAATGGGAACCCAGTTTGTCCTGTTTTCCATGCTTCAATATAATTTTCATTGATTTTCTTTTGCAAAGAATGAAATCCTTTATTGACGCTTTCAAACTCCATGATTTCTTCCATTTCAAATTTTTGTATGAAATGTGCTTGCCAAGTAAGGCGGGATACAAACGAATCAATTTGTTTTTTGTCGTTGCAAACCAGTCTAAAAGTAGCAGCCTTTTGCAACACTTGTCTAGAAGATAAATTTCCCCACGCAATGTACGGTGATAATCTGCTGCAACTTTTTCTCGCCAGTAAAGGTTTTGAAATATGAGAGCTGTAATTATGGTAGCGCTCATCAAAAAAGGTCTGTAAATATTTGCCAGCCATAGTAGTGCCTCCTTTTTGGAAAATACTATCTGGAATAGTTTCTAGATTTGTTTTTTCTAATGTTTTTTCAAGTTCTTCAATTGATTCAGAACTTAGGTAATTTTTAGGGTTAGCATCAAAAATATATGGAGGTTGATTCATGTAATCTTCCCATTTAGAAACCCAATTAGTTCTGTTTTTTAATCCTCTAAAAATTCCGTTATTTGTGTTTTCAACCCAGTTGATTTGATTGTTTTTACAAAATCTTTTAAATATTTTGTCTCTTTCATAGGTAATTTTCAACCCTGTTTCCTGATGCGAAAAAACAGTGTCTATTTTATAGACTTCCTCTAAGATATTGAAGACATGAAGCACTTCTGACGATATTGTTAAAATATGTGTATTAGATGGTTTTAGTTGTTTATTAAGATCTACTAAGGATTGCTTGATGAAATTCCAGTGTCGCGAGCTGTAATGTGAATCATTTTCTAGAGACTTTTCGAATACATAAAGTAGCAATGTTGGCTTGCCTGTGCTTATCGCATTAAAAAGTGCCTCGTTATCTTGTAAACGAAGGTCTCTTTTAAACCAAACTACATTAATATTTTTTTTACTAGTACTCATTTTATTTTTCTAAAATAATTGTTGTTGCAACCATAAGTTCTGGAATTTTGATTGTCCATCGTAATTACTGGCTTGTAACTCAATATTGAATTTCCTGTTTCTAGGATCGTTGCCAACTCCAGAAACATACATCCAATTGCCGTAGTTGCTGTGAACATCGTAATCTATAAGCATCGATTCAAAATACGCGGCACCGATACGCCAGTCTAGCAGAAGCTCTTTAGCGAAATAAGAAGCTACATTTTGTCTTCCACGATTGCTCATCCAGCCTGTTTGCTTTAATTCGATCATATTTGCATTTACAAAGGGAGCTGCAGTAGTTCCATTTATCCAATTCTCAATGTCTGCCGTATTTTTTTTCCATTCGTAACTTTTGTTTAGAATTCCTCCAATTTTAAAAATAGAATTCCCATTTTTTAATGAAATATATTTAAAGTAGTCCCTCCATATCAATTCGAAAATTAACCAGTAAGTCGAGTCATTTTTTCCTATTTGTTGTTCATAGTTAACAATCTCCCAATAGATTGTTTTTGCAGAGATACAGCCATTTGCCAGCCAAGGTGAAAATTTCGAACTAAAATCTGCCCCAATTAATCCGTTGCGGGTCAGCTTGTAGACACTGATTTTTTTTGTCTCCCAAAAATAATACTGCAATCTTTTTGTTACTTCGTCTTCACCTCCTCGAAATGGAAAAGCGGATCTGCTATCTAAATTAAAATCACTAAAACCTAATGTTTCCATCGAAGGGATTTCAGTTTCATTGGCTTTCCAATTTTCCTTTGGCATTGGCTTCACAACAAATTCCGTTTTGACTTTTGCCCATTTTTCGCATTGATTTCTGAATTGTGTAAAAACATTTGGAATCAATTGTATCTCAAAGGGAACATCTTCAGGATGAAATAAAAATTGATTATAAGTGCCCTTAAACGCTACAAAATTTGAAATTTCCACTTTTATTTTTGCTAAAATGTCCGCTTCCTCACTCGTCCATTCTTCTTGGAAATAAATAGAAGTAATCTCGTTTTTAATACAAAGCTCTGGAACTGTATCTTCTGGCTTTTGGTAATAAACTAAAAGCGGTATGTTCAGTTTTTTTAAATTTGTCCTTAATTCGGTCACTGATTCAATTAAAAATTTAGCTCGGAATTTTTCTGTTTTTTTAATACCGTAATTGGCCTCCATAAAATGTCTTGGATCAAAACAATACACCGCAATGACAACTTTATTTTCGGCAATGGCAGTAGTTAAAGACTCATTATCAGTAACTCTTAAATCATTTCTAAACCAGACTAAACCTTTTTGTTTTTTTTGCATTTTTCGCTACAATATTTGACTTCGTCCCATACTTTTTCCCATTTTTTCCGCCAGTTAAAAGGCCGGTTGCACACCAAGCATATTTTGGAAGGCAGATTTTCCTTTTTCACTAGTTGTATTTTTTATATTCATTGACGACAATTTTTGCTTTTAAATCAAACATCAAATTGTATAAGCCAAAAAAGGTTCGATTCATGTAAATAAAGTGCTTAGATCCTCTATTTCCATTCATTTTTCTTAGATTCGTGTCTTTCGAAAATCGTTCTCCCAATTGCGCAATACTTTCAAAAAAAGTTTCATCTGAGAAATCGAATGTTTTTGCTTGAAAAGGCTTCGTAAATAAGGACAATAAATCATGGAACAATTCGGTGAAATAGGTTACCTCTTCTTTAGAATCATCCACTCGCAAAATTTCTAAGTCAAATAATTTAGCATTAAATATTTTAGGGTCGTTAATTACTTTTTTATCAATCAACTCAAAATAAGGGGTGTAAAAGTCCGTTGGAATCTGCTTCATACAGCCAAAATCCAATGCCACTAATTCGTCTCTATCGTTTACCAAGAAATTTCCAGGATGGGGGTCAGCATGTACTTTTCTCAGAATATGAATTTGGTACATATAGAAATCCCATAAGGCCTGACCCACTTTGTCAGCTACTTTTTGGTCCGTATTTTTCTTAGTAAACTCAGAAAGGTGAAGTCCAGTCATCCAGTCCATCGTAATGATTTTGTCTGATGAAAACTTGGGATAATACTCTGGAAAGACTAAATTTTCAATTTTTTTACAAGCGGCGACTACTTCTTGGCTTTGTTTTAATTCCAAGAGATAATTCGTTTCCTCAATCAATTTATCTTCTACTTCCTTGAAATATTTATCGGAATCCTTGCCTTGAAGGTTAAACATTCTGATAGCAATAGGCTTGACCATCGCTAAATCAGATGAAATACTGTTGGCGACACCAGGATATTGAATTTTTACCGCTAACTTTTTACCGTCTTTAAAGGCAACGTGCACTTGTCCAATACTGGCTGCGTTCAGAGAGGTGGAGTTGAATTCATCAAATATTTCAAATGGTGTTTTGCCAAAATTTGTCTTAAACGTTTTTAATACTAAAGGAGCTGATAACGGCGGAACAGAAAATTGGGAAAGCGAAAATTTTTCGACATAAGCTTGCGGCAGAAAACTTTTGTCCATGCTTAGCATTTGTGCCACTTTCAGAGCGCTTCCTTTTAGACTTTTCAGTCCATCGTAAATATCCTCTGCATTATCTTCATTTAATTTATCACGAGTCAAATCTGAATTGACCATTTTTTCGCCGTAATATTTTAAATAGTTAACTCCAACTTTTGCACCTGTTTGCACTAGTTTTGTTGCTCTTTCAATTTTTGAAGTGGGAATGTAGTCTATGGTTTTCATTATTTGTTGTATATTTTTTCTTTGAAAATAAATTTTCCAAAGTCGATTAAACTGTCCAAAGGCGCAACGTTCATTAGTTCGAAAGTTGCTTTCACCGACTTTTCGATATAAATATCTGTTTTCTCGAAAGCAGGAGAAGAATCATCGAGCCAGAACTTTAATGCTAATAAAAGCTGTATCCAAGAAGTTTCTTGAAATGCTTTTTCTTGGAAATTTTGAAGTTTTTCTTGTTGTGTTCTAAAGTCATCAGAAATAATTTCAGCCAGATAGTTTTTGAAACTGTTTCTAAGTCCAGAAAGTTGCATCAGTTTTTTCAATTGATTGTTGTTTTCTTTCAAGGTCATCACAACATAACTTCTGTTGGCAGTTAGTATTTCGAAGAAAGTGAAGTAAAAACTCAGTAATTTACTTTTCATGTCATACGTCTCGTAATCTTTGTTTTTACTAAGCAACTCAACTGTTTTTTCTAGGAACATTTTAAAAATTTCTTTCTCAATACTTTCAATAGTACCAAAAAAGGCATAAAATTCTGTTTCCGAAAAATCATTTATTTTTGTAAAATGATATACTGATTTTGGTTTCTCATTATACTCAAGTACATAATTCATGTACATTGAAACTATTTTGTCCTTAGTTATTATTGTTTTTTTAGTAGCCATTTTTTCTGTATTTCTAATTAGAGTATAAAGGTAGTGAATGTTTAACGATATTTTAATAAAGTTAAACAAAATTTAATATAATTTTATATCATTATAAATCATTAGCTTTACACTATTATGAAAAAAAATGTTTTAATCAGCGGCGGTTCGGGATTTATCGGTAGACATTTAACGACGTTGTTACTTACTAAAGGATATTCAGTTTCTATCTTGAGTAGAACCGAAAAGAAAAATAAGGGAGATATTTTCTACTATAAGTGGGATGTTGCGAACAGCACAATTGAGGAGGATGCAGTTTTAAAAGCCGATTATATCATTCATCTGGCTGGTGAAAATATTGCAGAGAAAAGATGGAGCGCTAAACGAAAAGCGGCCATCATTGATAGTAGGGAAAAATCATCTCAACTATTATATTCAGTTCTAAAAAAGCATTACAAAAAGCTTGACGCATTTGTTTCTGCCTCAGCGGTTGGGATTTATGGAGCAGTAAACGGGAAAGAAATCTGCACAGAAGAGACCGTTCCAGCTAATGATTTTTTAGGATACACCTGCCAAAAATGGGAAGAGTCGATAGATTTTATTGAAAATTTAAATATACGCACCGTTAAAATCCGAACGGGATTAGTCTTAGGAAAAAATGATGGTTTCTTGAAGAAACTTATTCCGCTCTTCAAATACAGATTGGGTTCAGCATTGGGATCTGGTTCCCAATATATGCCATGGATTCATGTTGACGATTTGTGTACTATGTATTTAGAAGCGATTAAAAATACTGAAATGGTTGGCCCTTACAACGCCGCAATAAACGACAATACTACAAATACCATATTTTCTAAAACATTGGCTTATATTTTTGGCTATTCCATTTGGTTACCCAACGTCCCTGCATTTGTTTTGAAGTTTGTGATGGGAGAAATGGCCGTAATTGTATTGACAGGAAGGAGAATTTCCTCTGATAAAATAGAACAAGCTGGTTTTAAATTTAAGTTTAAAAATTTAGACGAGGCATTGCGGGACTGTATAGCAAAGTAGAATTATTTTAGCAAACAAATAATTTGAGTGTTTACGTTTTTGGATATTTTGCTACGCACGATAAAGGGAATTGCGATTCTGAAGTCATCCGTGTTTAAGGGGAATTCGCATTGGAGTTCAATACCATTGTCCAGCCTTTTTAGCGTTCCTGTGATTGTTATTTTTTTAGTACGGCCACGTATGGTTATTTTGCCATTGATTTGATAGGGACGAGATTCCGAGGTTAGATTGTTTAAATCAAATTTTTCAATAGTACCTTTAAAGACGGCTTTTGGATACCGGTTGCTTTCCATATAATTTTTATTGAAATGCTCTTCCATCAAATTTCTTTTGAATTTAAAATCTTTGACGTTACTCCAACATGCGATGTCGCCTGTTTTAGTAATCAAAATACAGGTAGTTTTTTCGTTAATTGCTTTCACCTCCTCAAATAAAGGTACTGAAGCCTCAAAATTTGTGATGCCTACGTATGAAACCAATTTTTCTTGTGCGTTAATTGCAAGTGCAATAAAGAGTAGCGCTATTGAGGTAATTTTTTTCATAACATTTTATGAATTAAATTATACCGAGTCTTTTTTCAATACATGCGCCCTAGCGCATGCGGGAGATACTATTTTTTACTACATCGGCTTGATACTATACAATTTTAGACATAATCTTATTATTAATAGGATTACTTAAAGTTATGAAAAAAATAGAATATATAAAAGTTTTTAATCCTTGAAAATTAGGAGCATCAGTTTATTTTTCACTAATTTTTTGATCAGAAAGTGCGGTAATTTATATTTTAAAAAAGAGTTTAATTGTTGTTTTTAAGTAGCAAATAATGAGGGAATCCTACGTGTATCATGCATTTGGAGTTCCGTCGCCTGATTTTGTTCAAGCGGTTACTGGCAGGAACGAGCGGAGCGTGTTATTCTAGAACTGTAGTAACGCTACAGAAATTAGCATCAAAAGACAGTATTGACACGAGTAAACACAAAAAGGGTCGCATATTGAAAAGTTGTAACTACTTGATGACCTTAAAAACACTTCAATGTACACTCTTACTAATGTTGTCTAACCTATTATATAATTAGAATTCCAACTGTATGTTGTAATTTTTTAAATTTTCTAGTGCTTCTTTAGACGTATAATCGAACTCTTCCTCGTGAAGGTCTTTTTCTTTTTTTAGGGACATCTGTTTAATGCAGTTATAAAAACGGCGTACATCAGTGCTGTTGGAGAGGATTAGACCGGGAACTGATACGCTCTTACCCGTGCTGTCTTTTGCAACCATTGTAAAATAAGAGGAGTTACAATGTTTGATTTTTCCAGTTTGAATGTTTTCGGCCTCAACGCGGATGCCTATAATCATCGAGCTTTTACCCACATAGTTTACGCTGGCTTTCATCTTTACGAGTTCGCCCACTTCAATTGGTTTTAGGAAATTGACAGTATCTACCGAGGCGGTAACGCAGTAATTTCCTGAGAATTTTGAAGCACAGGCAAATGCAATTTGATCCATTAAAGATAAAATATATCCTCCATGAATCTTACCGCTAAAGTTGGTGTAATTGGGCAACATCAATTCTGAAATGCTAATGTCTGAGGAGGCCACAGTTTTAAAGGTCCGATTCATTTATTTTATTTTAAAAGGGGAATTTACTTTTTTCACGTCTGTAATAAAATAGCGCGTATCGCCCCACCACGGAAATGTTCGGTACCGTTCTACATATGTTAC
Source organism: Flavobacterium fryxellicola (assembly GCF_900143245.1). GTDB lineage: Bacteria > Bacteroidota > Bacteroidia > Flavobacteriales > Flavobacteriaceae > Flavobacterium > Flavobacterium fryxellicola. Next base: position 464,626 of record NZ_FRDK01000002.1, on the reverse strand, counting down.
CTGAACATATTGGCCTTCCATTTCTTGTAAATCTAAGATTACTTTTTCTTCGCTATCGAGTACTGAAAAAGAAAATATCTGAGCACCGGAAATTCCTTGGCTAATTTCTCCTTCCCATGTTTTGAAAGCAACTCCTTTGTTGCTTACCTTGATTAATTCGCCTGAACGAACGCCTTCACTGTAGGTAGCGTTGTATAAAAAAGTAAAATAACCTACAATAAATAGTAGTAGTATCGCAGTGGTGATCATTAAAAATTTTCTCATTTTTTATTTAATTTAATAATTGATTTTCGTCTTTATGAGCTAGGTTTAATATGTTTTCGGGAAGTGCTTTCTTTGCTTTTGCTCCCATTTTTTTTATTTTTTCGACACTTACAATTAAGTTTCCTTTTCCTTCCACAAGTTTGTTCATGGCGCTGCTGTATTCTGTTTTGCTCTCGTCTATTTTTTTGCCAATTTTGATCAAGTCTGTTACAAAACCTTCAAATTTATCATACAATGCTCCCGCTTGACGCGCTATTTCTAGAGCATTTTCTTGCTGTTTTTGATTCGCCCACATGCTATCAATAGTTCGTAAGGTAGCTAATAAAGTGGCGGGAGTTACAATAACAATATTTTTTTCGAATGCTTTGCTGTACAAACTCGGATCTTCATTTAGGGCCATGGCAAATGCGGGTTCAATGGGGATGAATAACAGTACAAAATCAGGACTTTCTATTTGGTACAAATCATGATAATTTTTAGTACCCAGCTGCTCTACATGGCGCTTAATGGAATGGACGTGCTCTTTTAGATAGCGAATTTTCAGAATATCATCTTCTTCATTGATGTATTTTTCATAAGCGGTCAGCGAAACTTTTGAGTCCACAATCATTTTTTTGCCATCAGGCAAGTTGATTACCACGTCGGGAAAAACGCGATTTCCGTCTTGGGTGGTGAAGGCTTGTTGTACTTCATATTCGCGTCCTTTTTCCAATCCTGATTTTTCTAAAACGCGTTCTAAAACCAATTCGCCCCAGTTTCCCTGCATCTTGCTGTCGCCTTTGAGCGCTTTGGTCAAGTTGGTGGTTTCCTTACTCATTTGGATATTCATTTCTCGTAATCCAAGAATTTGTTGGCGTAAGGCTGCATGATAATCAATACTTTCTTTGTGGGTGTCTTCGACCTTTTTTTCAAATAATTGAATTTTATCTTGCAACGGAGTCAAGATATTTTTCATATTTTCTTTATTCTGCTCAGTAAATTTATTCGATTTTTCCTCCAATATTTTGTTGGCTAAATTCTCAAATTCCAGGGTGAATTTTTCTTGTAGTTTTTCGACTTCTTCTTTTTGTTCTTTGTTGCGCTCCCAGAGATTTTCGAAATCTACTTCTTTTTTAGTAAGCTGAATTGCTAAGCTGTCTTTTTCAGTTCGTATAAGTTCTTTAGCAACAATTTGGGCTTCCATTTGTTTTTCGAAACGGATTTTATCAATCACTAATTGCTCTTTCTGCTGGTTGAATTGAGAATTTAAAGCAATTAATTTCTCTTCCAAGCTACTTTTTTCCAGTTGGAATCGGGTAACAAATAGGAGTTTTCCAATATACACTCCAATACCAAGAGCCACGATGAAAATGAGTAATAAGGGAAGTGTATTTAACATAAAATTTCTTTTTGCAACAGTGTAAAAATAAACAAAAGTTTTCTAGTTTCTTTTGAGAAATCAAAATAGTAGTGTAAGTTTTTGAAGGATTGATATTTTGAAAAAATAAGTTTCTGTCGGCTAGTTTTATAAATAATAGTGCCTTTTTGATAGCAATCCTGTCGTGGGTTTTATTTCAGTAAGGTATTGACTTGAATTGTCTTAAAAAAAAAGCCAGATTTCTTTTTTGAAATCTGGCTTTTGGAATGTTTAAAAAGGTTTTTTATTTTTTAACTATTTTCCCTTTAAATACAATCTTGTTTCCATTAGAAAGGGTGTACATGTAAATCCCTACAGGTAACTTAGTACTATTTATTCTTGTAGTGTTTTCGCCAATTGATCCTTTTAATTGAGTTGGAGCTCCCATTGATCTTCCAAGAATATCATAAATGTTTAGACTTAAGTCTTGACTGTTTTCTGAATTAATAACAATATTGAATGACTCTGAAGCGGGATTTGGATAGACCATTACAGACAATCCTTTTGTTGTAATCAAGTCATTGATAGCTAAAGTTGTATCCACTTTTAATGCAAAACGGGCGATAACCGGACCATGATCAGAAGTAGTATTTACATAATTTGCTATGTCCAAACGAGGATCGTAAACTAAAGTTGAATTGGGTACATAATCATTCGTTAATTCGTTTGATATGATAATATGATCCAAGAAACCTCCAGAGGACAGGTAAGTAAAAGCTCCTGCTTTGCTTATTTCTAAAGTTAAAGGATTGTAGCGTACATTGTCTTCCACCATTTTCTGGTAGGATGAAGGGTTTCCTGCAATAACGGACTCATCAACATCATCGTTATAATCTCCTAAAATTATCAAATTGGCATCTGGGTAATTAACGTCTAAACTGTCTTTCAATAGCTCAGCATCATATTTTCTCATGTTGTACCTTGCTATGTCACTACCGCTATTGGCTCTAGCATGGATGTCAATAATTTTTATATCTTTTTTTACGCCGCCTATATTTGTTTCAATTTCGACCATATAAGGCAAACGGCCTGACGAGAAGAAGCTTGCGCTGACACCTCCAGGATAATTGGGTAAAGTTTTGCTTCCTGCACGAATTTCATCAAAAAGTTTGCTGAACATCACTCGTGTCTTTTTTACTGTTGCTGTTTGAGTGTTATAAAGTACGACTAATTTTTGAGCAGGGAAATTCGCCTCTGGGGCATTAAAGGAGTAGGACCAAGCTGGAGAAATTGTTTTGTCAAAAGTTTTTCCGTTAATGCTTATTTTTTGGATTAAAAGATCCAATGCGGCATCGTCTGAAACCTCTTGAACGGCATAAACGTCAGCATTTAAAGTATTCATGACTTTCGCTGCATTTTCAATTTGCAACGCATCGTCTGTTGGACCAAACTCAGTTCCTGTTGAACCAATTACATTGCTTCCAAAGAATTCTAAGTTGTATGTTACGATATCAAAGGTTTCTGTTTTAGGTAATGAAGATCCATTAAAAAACCCTATCTCTTGGTTAAGTCCTGTTCCTGTAACAGTTAAAGGACCTGAAATACTCAATGCTTTGGAAGAAGGGAAAAAACGAGCATAAATTGTTTTACCCGCGACCGCATCAGCACTTGAAATCACCACACTTGATAGGAAAGTATTGTTGTCTACTGATAACTGGTAATCTACAGGAGCGGTGATTGTGATGTCGCCATAACCGCCGGCCATAAAGCGAAAAGATTGGCTAGGGGAGGCGGTATTGGGATTTACTTCTCCAAAATTTAAAGTAGGATTTGAGGCTATAAATGTTGTTTCGTTAGTAATTTTTACATCATCAACGGTCCATTCAGCAGTATCCGTACCACCAGAATTTGTAGTTTCGTAAACCCAAGCTATAAAAGTATGATTGGATTTGTAGGCATCTAAGTTGATGTATTGCGACTGTTTAAAAGTTCCTGTCGTGGTAGGAAAATCTCCTTCTAGAGGCGTCCAAGTTGCGGTTTCTGGGTTGCTTTTACCATCATAATCTAAAGAAATCATTAGTTTAAGCGGTGTGCCAGAGAAAAATTTGCGAGAATAGAAAGATAACAAAGGGAATTTGTCAAATGTATCCAAACGTAAATTAGGGGAAATTAACCAATCTTTACTGGCTCCTGTTTCTGAATATCCATTTATTTGTACCGCAGCAGGCGAACTGTTAAAACGTGTGGTGGTGCTCACCCACTTAATCTTGTCGCCAGTTACGCTATATTCCGTCCAGCCACTGTTTGTTAGGACATTTGCATCATTAAAATCTTGGATGTACGGATTAATTCCTGTTCCTGATACTGTGACTTCTTTGGAAGACGCACCGTTTGATTCATGAGTGATTTGTCCTGAAAAAAGGCCGGTGGAAGTGGGTGTAAATTTGACATAAACCAAAGGTGTGGTTGTAGTATTGAAATCTTCTGCAGCAAAAACTATTGTCGATTGAAAACCAGTAGTCTCATTTTTAGAAATTGTAAAGTTTTGGGATGCGTTAACTGTTACTGCTCCACTGAGATTAAGCGCCTGAAGTTGGTAACTTAATGCAAGTGAGCTGAAGTTTTGCTCTACAAAACTAAAATCTAAGGCAGTTTTAGTAGTTGACAAGGAAGGAACGACCACGCTAGAAGTGGTAACGTCCAGTTTGTTGCTTTCAGATTGAATGTTGCCGATGGCATCTTCAGATATGGAATAGACAACATAATCCGTTCCTAGAGTTAATCCAGTACTGTTTTTTGAATAGACAACTGTAGCATCTAAAATTACAAGTACCGCTGCTTTTAATGCCGGTGAATCTGAGGCGTTTGTTCCTGCTTTTATCTGAGCAGCGCTTGGAGCAGTACTTCCTGATGGCAAGATCACGAAATACGTTTTTCCAGTCTCATTTAATTTGGATGAAAAATCAAATCCATCAGATAAGATGTTGGTTATTTTTGGGAATCCGTCTGCATTTACAGGCGGAGCTACATCATTAAATACACTTATGTTATCAATGGCAAACGAGGGACGAGAACCGCCTCCAGATACTTGTCTTGAAATCCAACGAATTTGAATGACCTCTTTATTATCACAATCCGATGGTAAAACTACTTTTATTTTTTGACTATTAACTTCTGCTGTTCCGGATGTTTGTGCTGTTGTTCCGCTCGCATAGACCGTTGGTAATAAAGTAATAAACGCATCGGCTGTACCAACTCGATATTGCAGTACTAATTCGTTTATACGAGAATTCGATGTGCCATTATAAGGATTCCGAATTACCATGGCATCATATTCTACTGCAATTCCGGATTTACCAAGAGTTTTGAATGCAAACCCAATCGTTAAATCTAAGGAACCAGTGTTTAAAAATCCAATTTTTCCATTGTAATTATGGAAATTTCCACTACTGGTAGCAGCTGTGCTACTGGCGACTAAAGCACGATCAGCTAGTAATGCAGCGGCAGTGTTAAAGGAGCTTCCTGTAGCTGTGCTGGCTGTCCATCCTTGAAATCCAGCAGGATAAGTAGTCGCGGCTGCATCTAAAGTAGAGAAATTTTGTGAAAATGGTAAGTCTTGTGGTGTAGGTGCCGTTCCTTGTGCAAAAACGGTTGTTGATAAGCAATAAAAAAAACTTAAAAAAGCCATTAAATGGCGTAAATGGTAATTGTGTTTCATAGGTTTACAATTGAATTAAGCAGCAAAAATAATATTTCTAACGTTAAGAGAATATTATAAATTAAGCAATTTTAGATTGTAATTAAAAACTTTTTTTTTGCTTTTTAAAGCAATTTTTTTGCTGGATTGTCTATTAACAGCGACAAAAAAAGCCAATAAGGAAAGTTCCTTATTGGCTTTTAAAAGTCGAAAAAATAGTTATTCGTCCAGTTTAATATTTCCTCGGTCTTCTTTATTATCTGGATGTGAAGCGGGGTATCTGTGGGCAGTAATGTCCGAGTTGAGGTCTTCATTCTCGACCGTCCTCATCGCTTCTTTTTCTGTGGAAACGCCCCGACTTAAACTTTCATTTTCGTTCCATGTTCTTTCATCGGTTGCGGGAGTAGCAGCAATAGACCCATCAACATTGCGCGCTCTTTGAACAACTTTTTCATTACCATTAGCATCAATTTCTATTTCTTCTTTCAGGTTTGGCGCGGTTGTATTGTTTTCGTTAAGCGTCCTTTCGCTACCAGTTTGGTCGTTTATCTGCTGCTTATTATTCGTCTTTTTTGAACCTAAATCATTATTTTCCATGATCTTTCTTTTTAGTTATTAGTCTTATTGTTTATAATAGTACGTCATTAATATGAGATGTTTGAACTATTTAACATTGCTTTTGGTTTATCGCAATAAATGTAGCCAGTCACTTTTAAATCCAACAAAAACAAAACTATCTTTGCATGCACTAATAAATCAACACAATGCCTCATTCTCATTTTATCATTCATAAACCGTACGGGTATTTGAGTCAGTTTATTTATGAATTAAAAAGAAAAAAGAAACTGCTAGGAGAATTATATGATTTTCCAACAGGAACAATGGCTATCGGGCGCCTTGATGAGGATTCCGAAGGATTATTGTTGCTGACAACGGATGGCATGATGAGTGAAATCATTCGCAGTAAAAGAGTCGATAAAGAATATTATGTCCAAGTAGATGGAATCATTAATCAAGAAGCCATCGAGCGATTGCAAAAAGGGGTTGAAATCGGTTTTAATGGAACTAAATACGTTACTAAACCCTGTAAAGCTTCCTTGATACAGGAGCTTCCTGCTTTTGGAGCGAGAGGAAAAAAAATTCGGGATGAACGTCACGGTCCTACCTCTTGGGCTTCAATAACGGTCAATGAAGGAAAATTTCGTCAAGTACGAAAAATGACTGCTGCTGTTGGTTTCCCAACTTTGAGATTGGTTCGTGTCCGAATAGGAACGGTTCATCTTCATGATTTACAGGCTGGAGAAGTTTTAAAAGTGGAAGATTTTCAAATAACCAAATAACCAATTAATCTATACTACATGTTAAATATCGTTTTAGTGGAGCCCGAAATAGCAAACAATACGGGGAATATAGGGCGCTTGTGCGTAGGCACGCACAGTCGTTTGCATTTGATTCATCCTTTTGGGTTTGTTATTAATGATAAAAACCTAAAACGTTCCGGTCTCGATTATTGGGTTCATCTTGATGTGACAGAATATCAGGATGTTGCATCATGGAAAGCAAGTATTCCTGACTTATCTCGGGTTTTTCTTATGAGTTCTCATGCTAAAAAATCATATTTCGAGATTGATTTTCAGGACGGAGATTGGTTGGTTTTTGGCAAAGAAAGTAAAGGATTAAGTGAAGCTGTTTTGAACCAATTTGAAAATCATTTGACAATTCCTATGTCACCGCTAATTAGAAGTTTTAATATCGCTAATTCGGTCGCTTTTGTTATTGGAGAAGCAAACCGCCAAATTAGTTTAAAGGTTTAAACAATCGTAAACTTTCCTTTTTCATTGTCAAAAACAATATGCTCGTCTTTAAATAGCGTATTAAAACTGCCTTTTGAAATGAAATTACATGGTTCATCTTGAAGTACAGCTTCAGGAGTCATAATGATCATTTCGTCACTCAATTGTATGGCCATATCGATGTCATGAGTAGAAAAAAGGATGCATTTTTCTGTTTCATCAGTGAGTTTTTTGAGCAATCTAAAAAGAGCAACTTTGTGGAGTAAATCCAAATGTGTTGTTGGTTCATCCAAAATGATTAAAGGAGTGTCCTGTGCCAAGGCTCTTGCTATCAGTACTTTTTGTAACTGTCCATCACTAATTTCGTAATGCTTTTTTGCGGCTAAATGACTAATTTGTGTCAGTTCCATTGCCTCATTTATTTTGATGCTATCTGCGCCAGTTAATTTTCCAATCCAGTTGGTATAAGGTTGTCTACCTAAAGCGATTAACTCAAAAACAGTCAAATTGCTTGGCGGTAATTTTTCCGTGAGCACCACACTTAAATTTTGAGCTAATGTTAGCGCATCTAATTCATGAATGTTGGTGCCATTGAGCAAGACGGTTCCTAAAATGGTTTTTTGAATACCAGTAATGGTCCGTAAAAGGGTTGATTTACCAATTCCGTTTGCTCCAATTAATGCGATTAATTTTCCTTTCCTCAAGGTCAGATCAATACCTGAAGCAACAAGATTTTTTTCCTTGTTATGAGAATATCCAATGCTAATTTGAGCAGCTTGTAATATGATTTTATTTTCCATTAGGACATCATTTTGCGTTTTCTAATTAATAGCCAAATCACGATAGGTGCGCCAAAAATAGAAGTGACGGCGTTGATAGGTAAAGTAATATCGCTACCTGGCATTTGAGAAATACTATCGCAAATCAGCATGGTAATTGCCCCGAAAAGGAGCGTACTCCAAAATAAAACGTTGTGGTTGCTAGTTTGAAAAACCAGTTTTGCGATATGCGGCACTGCTAATCCTATAAAGGCTATTGGCCCGGCAAAAGCAGTTATGCTTCCCGCCAAAATACTTGTTGCGAAAATAATAATTACTCTTGATTTTTTATAATTCAAACCCAAACTTTTGGCATAATTTTCACCTAGCAGTAAGGAGTTTAGCGGTTTAATGCTAAAAATACTGAGAAGTAACCCTATCGCTGCGCAGATGGATAAAAGCGAAATGGAAGTCCAAGATAAATTTCCTAGATTTCCCAAAGACCAAAAAGTAAATTTTTGTAATTGTTCAGCAGTACTAAAATAGGTCAAAGTTCCAACTATCGCACTCGTTAAACTCCCAAACATCAGTCCTACAATTAAGATGGCCATTGTATCACGTAACCGATGCGAAACTGCTAATACTGCCAATAAAACGGTGAAACTTCCCAGGCTAGATGCCAATACAACTCCATACGGTGATACTATAAGTGTAGCTATAAATGGAGGTAAAAGACTTGCGCCTAAAATAACAGTAGCGACACCTAAACTAGCTCCAGAACTTAGTCCTAAAACATAAGGTCCTGCTAAGGGATTTCTAAATAAAGTTTGCATCAGTAAACCACTTATCGATAGCCCCATTCCTACAAGAACTGCCGTAATCGCTTTGGGTAAACGATAATTAATGATGATGTATTGCCAGGTTTCCTTACTGGAATGGCCACCTGTCAAACTACTAAAAACTTCTTTTAGCGGAATGGAAACAGATCCTAAACTGATGTTGATAACGAACAAGAGAACCACTCCAAGGGTTAGGAGTATAAAAAGAACGGTGTTTCGGTTGGTTTTAGTCACTTTATTCTAATTTCTGAAAGAAAAAAAGTTTGTGATTGGGCAGCAGTTCCGGATGAAAAATTTTAATCAAATCTTTTAATACCCAGTCGGGGCGAGTAGGCGACCACTCAAAATATAAAATCCCTCCTTTTGCACCTTTATTAATGCTGTACGAATATACTTTTTTATTTTTAAATGAAGCAAACTCATTGTAATGCGGATTACTTTCACTCATTTGTTTTAACGAAGAAAAATCACCTGGAGCAACCCAGAATTCAGCATTTTGTGCTTTTTCTAAAATGGTTTCAAAGGGTAGTGTCAAACTCCCTGTTCCTTTGCTGTCATTCCATAAATAATTCGATTGTGCATCTCTCAAAAATAGAGCCGCCCAACTTTCTCCTTGTGGGACATACCATTGATCTTGAAACATGGCGCCACTAAGAACGGTCGGTCTTGAGGTCGCTTTTTTGGCTATAGCCAAAGTAGTGCTATATTCATTTTCGATTTCTGAAAAAAGAGTGTTTGCTTTAGAATCTAATCCATACAACGCACCAAAAAACTTTATCCATTCTGCTTTTCCCAGCGGAGATTGTTCTGTCCAGTCGCCATTTAGCATCACTTTCAGTCCACTTTTCTGTAAGTTATCCAGCGTCGGGTTGCTGTTGTTTAAACCAAAACTCACAATCAGATCTGGAGCCATGTCAATAAGAACCTCGGTATTTAAAGTTTCATTTGTTCCAACTTCTCGTACTTTGCCGGAATCAATCCTTTTTCTAGTTTTTTCAGAAGAAATATAATCAGTATTTGGAAAACCAATTAATGTAGTTTCGACACCTAACATTTCAAGCGCTGGAATGTGTGTAGTTGAGGTTACAACTATTGATTTTATCGGAATTTGAATCGTGTTGAATTTTTTTAAACTGTCCGGAACAATCCCATTTTTTTCTTGTAAAACATAGGTAAAATTTTCTTTGGCATTAGGCCAAGGATTGGTTATTATAACGATAGAATACCCTTTGTATTTGTAAATTTCCAATCCTTTGGCAAATTGGATTTCATTTTTTTGAGAGGCTAGTGTCGCATTAGAATTCGAATTGTTTTGTTGGCATCCATAAAAGGAGAGCAGAATTAAAAAGAGCGTTATTTTAAAAAAAAAGGATTTCATAAAAGGATTGTCAAGAATTGCAAAGGTATATTTAATCTGTTTTAAAAATCATATTTTATCTTTTATTCCAATCATAAAGTTATATTTGCATCCGTATTGAGGTTGTTGTTTTGTTTTTTCAAAACGACATTAAAAGGGAATTAGGTAAAAATTTTGAGTTTTGAATAGCGACGGTTTAGATTGTAACACATCTGAGGTCGCGGCTTTAAAATCTAAAATAATAAATCCTAAGCTGTACCCGCAACTGTAAGCTATTTAGCTTGTTGTTATCTACAAAACCACTGTTCGCCAAGGGGAATGGGAAGGTAAACAACAAGACGCAAGCCAGGAGACCTGCCTATTACATCGAGTATCAAACTTTCGGGAAAAAAGGTTTGGGTATGGGTAATTCTATGCTTTTCTCCCATTTTTTAGTCATGTAGCAGTTTTAAAAATTTAACTGTTGCTAAATGTTTAATCTAAATGAACAAAAAAATCGTTCGTATTAGTGCGTTATGCGTATTAATGACAACCTGCGCTTTCGCGCAACAAAACCAAGGGATATCTTCCCAAGATGAATTGAAAGAAGTAGTGGTTTCCGACTCTAAATTTGCTTTGGCAAAGGAGAAATCTGGAAAAGTAATTACTAAAATTACCGCTCAGGATTTAAAAAACAAAGCGGGACAAAGCCTTGCGAACATTCTAAGTTCCGTAGCTGGTTTAGAAATTAATGGGAACCAAAGTGCTGCTGGTAAAAATTTAGGATACTACATTCGTGGTGGGAAAAACAATCAAGTATTGATTCTTATTGATGGAATTCCTGTAAATGATGCATCAGGAATTAGTTTTGAGTATGATTTGCGTTTACTTCCTGTTGATCAAGTGGAAAGTATCGAAATTATGAAAGGTGCAGCAAGTACGCTATATGGATCTGGTGCTGCGACGGGTGTTATCAGTATCACATTAAAAAAATCAGGAAAGAAGGCCATGGAAGGAAATGCGTATGTAAATGCAGGAACAAATAATACAGCAGCTACTGATAAAACAAGTGCGCAAAGTTACAATCAAGGTTTTTCAGTTAATGGTAAGGCAAAAAAAGTGAATTATTTTGCGTCTTTAAACAGTACTGAAATCAGTGGGATGTCACAGATTGCTCCAGTTAATCCAACAGATGATTACGAAGAAGATCGCTTTTCCAGAATTAATTACTTGGCGAAACTAGGGTACCAAGTCTCAGATAAATTAACACTTGATTTTTTTGGTAATTATGATAAAGTAAGTGCTGATTACGATGCTACTTTTGATAATACGGGTAAAAATGATACTGATTTGAATACGACAGAATCAGAGCAATTTCGCTTTGGATTTGTACCAAAATACAAATATGCTAAGGGAGAATTTGTCCTGAATTCTAGCTTTAATAAAATCGTGCGTACGTACAATGACTTTGATTTCTATTCAAACAAACCAGGATTCTCCCAGTATGAATCTCGAAGTGTCAACCTAGACGGTTTTAATAAATATGAAGTTTCGGAGCGTTTTTTTATAGTGGCAGGTGCGCAATATCAATTTCATGATATGAATAGTGAGACTCCTTTTGGGGGGATTTTAAAAGAAGCTACTCAATTCAACATGATAGATCCATATATTACAGGCGTTTTTAGCTCGGATTTTGGATTGAATTTGAATGCTGGAGCACGGTTGAATATTCACAGTGAGTACGGGAACCAATTGGTTTATAATGTGAATCCATCGTATGACTTTCAGGCGGTTCCTTTGAAAGTTTTAGCCTCTTACAGCACGGCTTTTGTGACTCCAAGTTTGTACCAATTGTATTCTGAATATGGAAATTCAGCGCTGACACCAGAGAAAAATAGCACTATCGAAGCCGGTTTTGAAACGGAACTGCTGGCAAAAAAAATAAAGCTGAATGCTGTCGTTTTCTACCGCGAACAAACCAATTTCATTGGATTTTATTTCAATCCAGTTACTTTTGATTCAAACTACATTAATATTGATGGGTTAAATAAAGCAAAAGGAGTAGAAACCGAAGTATCTTTTGCCTTGAGCGATAAAATCAATTGGAATTCTAATTATACCTTTACGCAAGTAGATCGTGCCTTAGACCGATTGATTCCTAAACATAAAGTGAATTCAGCTTTGGATTTTCAAATTAATAATCGCTTGTTTTTGGGAGTAGATTACCAATATGTAGACAGCAGAAATGATGCTTTTTTTGACGGAAATACTTTTGCTACAACGAAGATTGTTTTGGGTTCCTATCAATTGGTAAATACTTCGGTTCGCTATGAGTTGGTAAAAAGTAGATTATCCATTTTTGGAGCGATCAGTAATATTTTGAATGCTGATTTTGTTGAAAATGTTGGATATAATACTTTGGGAAGAAATTTTAAAATAGGAATGAATATCTTATTATAAAATTTTAAATAGAAGTTTTGTGTTAATTGGAAACGAAAAAGAGAGACAATCAGCTGTGAAAGTCTCTCTTTTTTTACGTTTAATGGTATTATTTCAAGGCAGAAATAAACGAGATAATCGTAGCTACAATTTTATCTTGTTCTTTGCCATCCATTAAATAGGCTCTATCAGATGAATTAGAAAGATAGCCCAGTTCAATTACAATAGCAGGTGCATCAGATTTTTTTAAAATAAAAAAGGGAGCTTTTTTTACCTCAGATGATTGTAAAGCATTGTCTTGCATGAATTTAGTACGAAGTTCATTGGCTATAATGACCGACCTTTCACTGGCAGCAGATTCATTGGCAACATAAAATTCCATTCCAGACTTAGCCACATTAATACTTTGATTAACGTGTAAGGATAAAACTAAATCAGGTTTGATATTGTTAATGATAGCAGTACGATCGGATAAGGATAGGTATTTGTCTTCTTTTCTGGTAAGATGAACGACTACATTTTCATCTTTATTTAAGAATTTTATTTTGTTGGTAATTTTTTCTACAATTAGCTTTTCGATACCAGAACTTGAGGTCGCACCAAAGTCAGTGCCACCGTGCTCTGCATCAATAACCACATTGATTTGCTTGGTTGTTTTTGTATCAGGTTTTACAAATGCAAAAGAAACTAGAGCTGCACAGGCTAAAAATAACGGAATTAATTTTTTTCATATGGTTTTTAGTTTGGAGCGTTATTCCATATAAACTTACAAAAAGTATATTTATTGTCTTGTTTTTTTCGTTTGATAACAAGCATTAGTAAAAATTTAATTTCAAAAATAGCCTTTACTAAAAAAGATTGCCACAAAATCGAAGAATATACGCTTCAAAAATGTGGCAAACTTGTCCTATATTCCAATAATCAATCTTGCAGCTCTATGTTATGTAAGATGAAAAATATTTATTTTATTATTCCAAAGCTCTCAAAAGTCCTTCTGGAGCTTTCTCAAGATACATTTGGTTTTGTATTCCTAATATGGACTTTGAATCGGTAAAAAAGTCAAATTCTTTGCCTGGACTTTGTTTCATCATTCGGGATGCTCCTGTGATTTTTCCGATAGCGGTACTTAATAATGGTTCTGAACTGTCTCCAAGAACACCCAAAGTACTTAATGTTTCTTTTACTAAAAAATCAGGTTGCAATCCATTGAAATAATCACCAAAACCAACAGAATTCACAATTTTTAACACAATAGGCTGCATGGCATACCTGTGTTTTGGATTTCTATTTTCGGCTCCAAAAGTTGGTGAATCATAAAGAGTAACAGATCCGACATTTTTTCCCACAGTTACATCACCAATTTGTATTACATTGATGTGTGGTTCAAGTCCATTGATTACGAGTTCGCTGGCTGATGCGGAACTAGCACTGGTCAGAATGTATACTTTGGTTAAGTTTAAACTGTTGATTGCATTACCACCTATTTTATCTGTAAAGTAATTGTACAAAGCCTCCGGGCTTTCAGCTTCGAAATAATCATTGATCTTCTTATTCCATTGTTGCTTAGCAAATACTTTTCCTGTAAACTGTCCAGTGATCATACTTGCCAATCGGGTGGCAGTTTGAACCGAACCTCCTCCATTATAGCGCAAATCCAAAACTAGGTCGGTAGCTCCCTGAGATTTTAGAGATGCAAAGGCCTCGTTTAATTGTGTATCAAAATTGGCATAAAAACCATTGTACATTAAATAACCAATTTTATGAGAACCTGAGGTAATTACTTTATTAATTAAAATTGGATTTTCAGTTAAAACTGTTTTTGCTAAGTCCACTGATTTACCATTTCCAACAATAGTAGTTCCGTTATAATCAGCAAGATTTAGTATGTAATTTTCGTTGGAACCAAACAACAGCGATTGGTAATTGCTTAGAGTGAGTTGTGTTCCATTTACGGCTGTAAAGAAATCCCCACGTTTTATGTTTTTAGTCGATGCATTAGAATTGGCAATAATATAACGTACAAAACCATAGATCTCAGTTGAACTTCCAGGTTTGTAACTTAATCCAAAATCGACACCGTTGTTTTTAGTAGTGCCTTGAAGCGATCCTTCTAGTTCTAAATAATCATCTACGATCCAACTGAATTTATCTATTGACGAACTCACCTTTAATGCTCCAAATAAATCTTCTGGAACCGGGTAGCCACTTAAGAAAGTATTTAATGCGGTTTGGTCTGCAAAACGGTCATCCGCTAAATTAGGCACATCGGCTTGCCATAAATAATATTGATTCATTCCTTTCCAGATAAAATCTTGGATTTCTAAACTAGCGGGAGGTGGAATGTCATCGTTGTCCTGACAACTTTGAAAAGTAAAAGCAGTAATGAACAATAAAAGCGTAAGTTTGAAGTAGGTTCTCATAAATTGGGTTTAATACTATACTAACGTAAAAATACTAACTTTAGTTTTATTTTATGTTTAATGTTGCAAAAATAATTTTGAATCGTCTTGATTGTATAACCCGTTTAATACCGAAGTTGTTATGAACCAAAATGAGTTTGTGTTAATGGTGGCTCCATTCAAGGACAAAGTCTTTAGATTAGCAAAGCGTTTGCTGGTCAGTACAGAGGAGGCCGAAGACGCCACACAGGAAATTTTGGTAAAATTATGGAGCAAAGAAGAAGGCCTTTCCGGTTATAGTAGTGTGGAAGCATTTGCCATGACAATGACAAAAAATTATTGTTTAGACCAATTAAAGTCCAAAAGAGCTGGAAATTTGAAAATAGTACATACCAATTACTCGGATTCAGCACCGGCATTGGACAAGAAATTGGAAGATCTCGATACTTTCAATTGGGTGGAGAAAAGCATCCGCCAACTGCCAGAACAACAACGAATGATTGTGCAATTGCGAGATATTGAACAATATGAGTTTGAAGAAATAGCCAAAATGCTAGATATGACGGAGAGTGCCATTAGAGTTTCACTTTCCAGAGCACGTAAAACAATACGCGAATACCTTATTAAAACACATAATTATGGAATTATATAAAATAGAAATACTACTAGAAAAATATTTTGAGGGAGAAACCACTTTGGCGGAAGAAAAAGCGTTAAAGGACTATTTTTCGTCTTCGGATGTTGCATCACATTTAGAACAATACTCCTCATTGTTTGGTTATTATGGAGTGGCTAAGGCGCAACAATATGAGAAGGCAGTACCAGTTTTAGAGAAACAGCAACGGCATAATTCTTCAAAAATGAGCCATCGTTCTTGGCTGTCCGTAGCAGCTTCGATCCTAGTTTTGATTGGGGTAGTAGGGTATGTTTTTTTTACTACCCAAGATTTAAAGGAAGATAAGAAACTAGGAACGTTTGATGATCCTGAAGTTGCTTTCAAGGCGACTCAAAAAGCACTTGCTCTATTATCCAATAAGGTAAATGTTGGCATAGAAAGTGTACAGTATGTGGAAGAGTATCAAATTGCAAAAAATAAGGTGTTCCGTAAAACAAAAAATAAAAATAGTGGTATCTAAAATCCTCTGAAAAACAAGAAACACAGTATAAAACGTTACGAAAATTTTAATTAACACTAAATAATTTTATAAAATGAAATCAATCAATCTCAATCCAAGTTTTTGCATATCAGCAAAACAAATCCAAAAAAGCACACGTTTCAGTGCAGGTAAAAAGTTCTTAATCATCTTGTTATTGGTATTTATCAGCAGTCCAATTTTTGCGCAAGCAGCTTTCGATAAATTCGATGGACAAGATGATGTGACTTCAATCATTGTCAATAAAAAAATGTTTGACTTAATGAGTAAAGTAAAAGTTGACGCTTCTGACAAGGAAACCCAACACTATCTTGCATTGATAAAAAAGCTTGATAATTTAAAAGTATTTACCACTAAAAGCACGCGTGTAGAGGGAGAAATGAAAGTAGCTGCGGATAAATACATTAAATCAGCCGGTCTAGAAGAATTAATGCGGGTGAATGAGAATGGTAGAAATATCAAAATTCTAGTGAAATCCGGTGCTACCGATTCTCAAATCAGAGAGTTGCTCATGTTTATTGAAGGCGCTAAAAATGAGGACACCGTTTTAATGTCTTTGACTGGTAACTTTGATTTAAATGAAATTTCGATTCTTACTGATAAGATGAGAATTCCTGGAGGTGATGATTTGAAGAAAGCAACTAAAGGAAAAAGATAAGATGAAAGCTACGTATGGAATGGCGCTGTTGTTCAGTTTATTCTTGATCAGCTGCAACTCGGAACCCACATTGCAAAAGTATTTTGTAGAAAACACCGAAAATAAAAATTTTATTGCTTTGGATGTTTCTCCCGATATCTTGAATGTTGATAAAACAAAATTATCCATCGCCCAAACGGATGCTTTGAAATCCTTTGATAAGATGAATGTTTTGGCTTTCAAATTGACAGATACAAACAAAGCAGAATTCGAAATGGAACGTGCTAAAGTTGATTTAATTTTGAAGGATAAAAAATACCAACAATTAATGAAATTTGGTTCTGGAAAAGAAGGGGCTTCGGTTAGTTTCGTTGGAACGGATGAACATATTGAAGAATTTGTTTTTTTTGCGAATAAAAAAGAAAATGGCTTTGCCGTAGTACGGGTTTTAGGAACAGATATGAATCCTACCAGTATCATGACCATGATGAGCGTGTTGCAACAATCGAATATTGATCTTGAACAGTTGAAACCGTTGCAGCAGTTATTGAAATAAACGGATTTGTTACCAATGAAAAAGCGTCTTGATGAATTTCAAGACGCTTTTATTATAGGATAATTTTTGAATAAATTATTTACAAAACATTTTTTTGTTTTTGACGGCACTTTGACTGCCGAATTGGATTGCTTTGGTAAAATCGGCACAAGCATTTTTCTTGTTTTGTGCATGAAAATTAGAAAGACCTCTCAGGTTATATGCAATATAATCCTTTTCGTTTAAACTAATAGACATGGTGCAATCTTCAATCGTGCTCTTGTAGTCCTTAGCTTTATAGTTCATATCAGCTCTTGTGGTGTATGCATCACTTCTTTTAGGTTCTATTTTTATTGTGGTGTTAACGTCGTTTAAAGCACCTTTAATATCACCTAATTTTTGTTTCAAAAGCGCTCTATTTAAATAGGCTGAGGCAAACAAAGGATCAATCCGAATCGCTTTGCTATAGTCATCGATAGCGCCTTTAGTGTTACCGCCTTCTGCTTTTTTTAATGCTTTATCAAACAGATCATAAGCAATTGGATTTTGGCTCCAGCCAGCTGCGGAACTCAATAAAAATAATACGAGTAGAACTACTTTTTTCATAAAAATGTAAGGTTTGTAATTGGGGGTAATTTCTTTATTGTTTTACTAGAATCTATTAGATAAAGGTACAATCTTTTTTTTAGCTAGTTAGTTAACGAACAAATATAGAATTTATTTTAAATTAGGTGGTCCAAATAGTAAAAATCACTAAAAGTTGGTATTGTAGAAGCTTATTTATACTCGTAATTTTGCTAAAAATAATATTTTAATATTCGTTATTCTAATACAGATGCAAAGATGAAAAATATAGCGCAAGAAGGACAAAATTTTGAACAATTTGCTGAGAGAACGAACAAAACATTTTTATATATTGGCACTTTTGTATTGGTGGTGGTAACGGTTTGTATTGGGGTTTTGATATTTTTGTTACTTTCAAATATTCTTGAAAAATCTTTATAAAGGATATAAATGATATTTTGGTGCTTCTTTCAGCTCAATTTCATCTCATTAGTTTTTTACTTCAGCAAAGTATTGGTCAAAAAAAAGTGATTTGATTGCTTCGGCAGCATTTTTATTTTCTCCTGCCTATTTTTATAAATTTATTGACTGTGATCGTTTTACGAGTACTCCATTGAAATAAGTGCCCAATAAATCATTTTTAAAAATAGTAAAAAATGGCATTGCAATGGATTGTCTTAAAGCAGGTGAAATCTGAATTTCATTTTTCTTGTAACCTTTTTGCAAACGATTTCGAGACTTTATACGTGTTAAACATATTTTAAATTGTTTTTTTCTTTCGCTACTTTGATTACTTTTGGCCTCGAAATGAGAGTAGCTATTTTTTTTCTGTACCTATTTTTCCATCTGCTTGGCGGAGGAAACGTTGTTCATGCGGCTTCGCATGACAATGGTACTGCCAGCGACCTACAAGCTTTTTTATCAAATAGAAACCAAGTTAAAGCAATAAAAACTGTTCCTTTCGGCACTTTGCTTACTACAGCTGAATTTGATTTAGAAGAAGAATCTTCAAGCAGTGACAGTTTCAAAGTTACAAATACCGCCATTTCTGATGGAAAATATCATTTACTGCAAGTTTGGTACCAGCGTTTTTCTTGTCAATCGCTTTTAAACCACTACCATAAGAATTGTAAAATCTTCTCACCATCTTGTGGACAATCCAATCCTATTTACATTCTTCAGCGAGTATTAAGAATTTGATAAATACTGCATTCTGTTTAAACTTTTTTTGATTTAATCAACTTTGTGAAAATGTTAAAAATACATTCATTGTTTGATCGTTGAAATTATTTTATAAACGATGCCTTTTACATCCCTAGAAATTCTTAATTCCAAGTATTTATTGCTTAATTTCCAAATTTACACCATGAATAAATTACTCGTTTGCACGGGCTTAATTGCCTTTTTGTGTCTTTCAAGCTGCACAACTAAAAAAGAAGAAAAAGAGGAAGGAGATAAATTTATTGTTACCAATCCGATTAAAATTGATACTTCGTTTACCAAACAATATGTTTCTCAAATTCGCTCTATCCAAAATATTGAAATCCGGGCGCAAGAAAATGGATATCTACAAAATATTTATGTTGATGAAGGCCAATTTGTAAAAAAAGGGCAGCTCTTGTTTAGAATTATGCCAGGAATGTACCAAGCAGAATTGCTAAAAGCAAAGGCAGAAGCAAAGGGTGCTGAAATAGAACTGCAAAACGCAAAAATGCTAGTTGACAAAAATATTGTTTCAAAAAATGAGCAAGCTTTGGCGTAAGCCAAATTAGAACAAGCCAGAGCCGAATTAGCATTGGCGCAACTTCATTTATCATTTACCGAAATCCGAGCTCCGTTTGACGGAACAATTGACCGAATTCCAAAAAAAATAGGAAGTTTAATTGAAGAAGGAGAATTGTTGACTATCCTTTCAGACAACAGTCAAATGTTTGCCTATTTTAATGTTTCCGAACCAGAATATTTGGATTATCAAATGAATGTAATATATCGAGCAAATACTAATGTCAGCTTGCTTTTAGCCAACAATGAGTTGTATCCATCCAAAGGGAATGTTGAGGTTATTGAAAGTGAGTTTAACAATGACACTGGAAACATCGCTTTCAGGGCACGATTTCCAAATCCTAACAAATTACTTAGACACGGCGAAACAGGTTCAGTGCGAATGATTGTCCCTTTTAAAAATTCAATAGTGATTCCACAAAAAGCGACTTATGAAATACAGGACAAGAAGTATGTTTTTGTATTGAATAAAAATAATATTTTAGAATCTAAAGAAATTACGGTTACTGGGGAAATACCTGACTTATATGTGATTACTAGCGGCATTACGGCTAATAATAAGATAGTTTTGGAAGGAGTTCAGAAAGTAAAAGACGGTGAAAAAATTAAGTATGATTATGTGTCGCCCAAAGAGGTTATTAGTCATCTGCGCTTAAAAGCTGAGTAAATTTAAATGATTCGTTTTAAAAATTTTAGTTTATAAAGATGATAATGAATCCCAAAAACACTGAAAATTTATAACGGATACGAATAATTTCCAATTTGGTTTAATCATTAAAATATACCTATAATGTTTAATAAATTTATTCAAAGACCCGTGTTGTCGATAGTACTATCGCTCATAATTGTCTTTTTGGGAGCACTAGCCCTAACTAATTTGCCAGTGACCCAATTTCCCTCCATTTCGCCACCAAGAGTAAATGTTATCGCAGATTTTCCTGGTTCCAATGGGGAATTGATGATTAAATCAGTTATTATTCCGTTAGAAAAAGCCTTAAATGGTGTTCCAGGAATGAAATACATGACTTTAGTAAAATAACAAAAGGCGAATCAAACGGAACGCCTTTTTTTTGTTCAAATAGTATCACACAGGCAATGCGTAAAACTGTAACAAATATAATTATAAGTAAAATTTATTAAAAACATTTTTTACATTTATTTAATCTATAATAGTTTAAATTAGAATCAAATGGCAAACAATACAGGAACTAAATTTGGAGGGCAACAAAAGGAGCAACAAACAAAAATACAGCCGAAATAAGAAGCAGTTTTCAATATGTAATAGAGAACAACCTCGAACAATTAGAAAGAGGTTTAAAAGAACTTAAACCCTTTGAACGAATCAAAGTAATTTTAGAGTTAAGTAAGTTTGTACTTCCTACGTTACAAGCAACGGAATTAAGTACAACACCTGAAAACGGTTTTAATCCTATTATAGTTGAGATCACAACTGAACAGGACGTAAAAAAAATGATAAACGAATTGAACGATCAGTATTAAAATGGAAATTCAAATAAATAATATTGACGAATTAAAAGATTTTTTTTAAATTCAGATTTAGGCCTAAGCGATAAAATCAAAATAGTAAACCAATGTTTAAATATTGTTATCCTTGGAAACATAGACACCATAGCTGAACTAATTGAAACAATTGACGACAACGGACAAAACCAAAATAAAAGAATTGTTTTAGGTAAAAGAATTAATCCATTAGATGATAGATGATTATTTTTTTTTAATTATTGAGCATAAAAAAACACCCTGAAAAGAGTGTTTTTATAATTGGTTGCACGTTGGTTGCACAAATACTTTGTAAACCCAACAAATTCAATGCTAAATGTGACCACGGTGGGATTTGAACCCACACGCCCTTGCGAGCACCAGCCCCTCAAGCTGGCAAGTCTACCGTTTCTCCACGTGGCCTAAAAAAATAAAAGGCCAAGTAATAAATTACTCGACCTTTAGTGACCCGACTGGGGCTCGAACCCAGGACCCCATCATTAAAAGTGATGTGCTCTACCAACTGAGCTATCGAGTCAATGCTTTCAAGAAAATTATGTGTTGATCACTAAAATTGTGACCCGACTGGGGCTCGAACCCAGGACCCCATCATTAAAAGTGATGTGCTCTACCAACTGAGCTATCGAGTCATATTCTTTCCTTGAATGCGGGTGCAAATATAAGGACTTATTTTGGAGTTTTCCAAGCAATTTTATTATAAATTTGTCTTTTTTAAACAATAAATCTTAATGCCTTAATTTATAAGGTTTTATTCTATGAGAAAAATTATATTATTAGGTTACATGGGGTGTGGTAAGTCTACAATTGCTGCTGCCTTATCAAAAAGTATCGAAATTCCTTTTGTGGATTTGGATAAAAAGATAGAAGAGAAAACGAATTTATCGATAAATGCTATTTTTGAAAAGCATGGAGAAATTTACTTCAGAAAGTTGGAACATGAAATTTTTGTCGAATTGTTGCATTCTTCTGAAGCGTTAATTATTGGTTTAGGGGGAGGAACACCATGTTATGCCAATAACCATGAATTGTTAAAAGGGGAAGGTGTTGTTTCTATTTATCTGAAAGCTTCTATTGAAACTTTGTTTCATAGATTGGCAGTTAATAAAAGCAAACGCCCTCTAATTGCTGATAAAAGTGAGGGCGAAATGAAAGAGTTTATTGCTATCCATCTTTTTGAACGAAGTTTTTATTATAATCAAGCACACTATAAGGTGGTGGTTGATGACAAAACAATTCAGCAGACGGTGGTGGATATTATGGACCTTTTAGCTTAAATACGCGTAATTATCATTGTCTTCATCAAAAACCACTTGAACGTGCTCTAACAATGATGTTGATAGTGATATGCCTTTAAAATCAGCCTTTACAGGGTATTTTTTATGATTCCTGTCTACCAGAACGGCGGTTTTAAATTTTTTCAAAGGAACGTCTATAAAGTGCCGTACGGCATAGATCAATGTGGTTCCTGAATTCAATACATCGTCCACAAGAATAAGGCCTTTGTTGGCATAGTGCTCTTTTGATAAGGAAGTGTGAATTGGTAGGTCAGGATTCTGTTTGTTAATTTGTACTTCGCAAAGGGAGACTTTAATTGGCGAAATAGTTTCGAGCACCAGCGCTATTTTTTTTGCAAATATAAAGCCGTTAGCAGCAATTCCGGCAATGACAATTTCTTCTTCCTCCACAAAGGTCTCGTAGATTTGGTATGCAATTCTTTTTATCTTGTGTTCTATTTCCTGATTTGTTAATATTATATTTTTGCTCATTTTTTTTGTTTTTTTTTGCTTATTTAAGGTCTCAAGATGCTTTTGCAAATGTTTTTAAAATTTAGGTCTTGCACGAACATTAAACCTATGCTTCTTCACTTTTGAAACTAATCTTCTTCATCAGTTTTGATTTCATTTCCAAATTCGTCAATGTCTCTACGGTCTTTTTTAGTAGGTCGTCCAGTTCCATTTTTTCGGTAATGTTCTTTAGATAATTTCAAAAGTTCCAGATGTTGATAGGCTTCTGCTGGGGTGTCATTTCTTCTGTAAATATCCACCAGTTTAGCACTTACGCGATTTTCAGGAATGTCTAAAACCGTAATGATTTGGGTAATTTGATCTTTTCTAAAAGTGATTTTATCGGTAGGAAAAACTTCCTTAGAGGGTTTGGCCACAAGGCCATTTACTGTTACATGATTCTTTTTACAGGCCTCGGTAACCATGTTTCTGGTTTTGTAATACCGTACACACCATAAATATTTATCTATTCTCATAAATTTTCTAAAATCGGAGTTAAATAGTTTACAAAAATCAATCAATATTGTATCTTGCGCACTTAAAAAATTAGCTATAATGAACAAATTTAAGTATTATTTTATTCTATTTATTACAACTATCACTTTATTTTCATGCTCGAAGGATGATGTAGCACCAATAACTCCACCGAGAGAATATGCTGTGCAATATGCTACTGATTTAAATGATATTGAAGAATATTTAAAAAATTATTATATCGAAGATGTTTCGCCGGACGTTGATACTAAAATCACAAAAATTCCTACAGGAGGATCTCAGCCTTCTATTTGGTCTTATCTAAACAGCACTACTTTTCCTAAACTTCTAAGTAAAGAAGTAAAACTTCATGATATCACTTACAAATTATACTATGTAGTTTTGCGAGAAGGAGTAGGCCAGTCTCCTTCAAATACAGATAGGGTATTGACTGCTTATAAAGGAGAGTACTTAGGGCGCACTAAAGTTGCTGAAGTAGAAACACTAACGCCTACTTTTTTTGAAGAAGCTAAGAGTCCTCAACAATTTTTTAATCTAACTTCAACGATAGTTGGATGGGGAGAATCGTTCCCTCAATTTAAAACAGGAACGTACTCTTCAAATGCTGACGGTACAGTTTCATATGAGAATTTTGGTGCTGGAATTCTTTTTATTCCTTCAGGATTAGGATATTTTAATTCAGGAAGTGCTAATATTCCTTCTTATGCGCCTCTAGTTTTTAGCATAAAATTATACGAAATTAACAGAGTTGATTCTGATAATGATGGTATTCCAAATTATCTCGAAGATGTTAACGGTGATGGATACATGCGCGTTTTGGCCACAGGAGTTGCAAATCCTGATGATACAGATGGAGATGGAATTCCTAATTATTTAGATACAGATGATGATGGAGATGGTGTAAGTACCAGAAAAGAAATTACAGATGCCAACGGTGTTTTAATTCCCTTTGCATCCATTCCTGCTTGCGACGGAAATACGACGGATCCAGCAAGGATAAAAAGACATTTAGTGAAATGTAATTAGAAAAATTCAAAGTATAAAAAAACCAGTTCGTTTATAAATCGAACTGGTTTTTTTTGGAATTAAATAAAAAGATTATTTTCTTTTCATTACTCTTTCTACAGCTTCAACAATTGCTTGATTGTTCAGTTTGTATTTATCCATCAATTGTTCTGGCGTTCCAGATTCTCCAAAACTGTCATTTACTGCTACAAATTCTTGTGGTAAAGGACTATTTAAAGCCAAAACTCTAGAAATGCTTTCGCCAAGACCTCCCAAAATGTTATGCTCTTCAGCAGTAACAATGCACTTTGTTTTTTCCAATGATTTCAAAATTGCTTCTTCGTCTAAAGGTTTGATCGTATGAATGTTGATTACTTCGGCAGATATTCCTTGCTCTTCTAATGCTTCAGCTGCAATAAGTGCTTCCCAAACTAAATGCCCGGTAGCAACAATCGTTACATCAGATCCTTCTGTTAAAACAATTGCCTTTCCTATTACGAAAGGTTCGTCAGCTGGCATAAAGTTAGGCACAACCGGACGACCAAAACGCAAATAAGCAGGACCATGATGATCAGCTAATGCTAATGTAGCCGCTTTCGTTTGGTTGTAATCACAAGTATTAATTACCGTCATTCCAGGTAACATTTTCATTAAACCAATATCTTCGAGGATTTGGTGCGTTGCACCATCTTCTCCTAAAGTTAATCCAGCGTGTGAAGCACAGATTTTTACGTTTTTCTCAGAATATGCTACAGATTGGCGAATTTGATCGTACACTCTTCCGGTAGAAAAGTTAGCGAAAGTTCCAGTAAATGGAATTTTACCACCAATAGTTAATCCTGCTGCGATTCCTATCATGTTGGCTTCCGCAATACCGATTTGGAAAAAACGTTCTGGGTGGTTTTTCTTAAAATCGTCAAATTTTAAAGAACCTATTAAATCAGCACAAAGTGCCACCACATTTTCGTTTTTTTGACCTAGTTCCGTCATTCCCGCTCCAAAACCCGAGCGCGTATCTTTACTTCCTGTATTTGTATATTTTTTCATTTTTCTAATTTAGATTTTAGCGGTATTCTTCTGAACACTAAGTACTGTCTCTCGTTTGCAAACGAGATGACAACTGAATACTTCCTAATAATCGCTTTCTGCTGTCGTATAATTTTGACCTAAAGCAATTTCAAGTTGCGTATCATTAGGCGCTTTACCATGCCAAGCATGACTGTACATCATAAAATCAACACCATTCCCCATTTCAGTGTGTAATAAAACACAAACTGGTTTCCCTTTTCCAGTTCTTGATTTGGCATCATTCATACCAGCAATGATCGCTTCGATATCATTTCCTTTTTCAATTTCTAAAACATCCCAATCAAAAGCTTCAAACTTAGCTCGGATACTTCCCATTGGTAAAACCTCATCTGTAGATCCGTCAATTTGTTTGCCATTCAAATCAATTGTAGCAATAAGATTGTCCACTTTTTTTGCGGAAGCATACATGATGGCTTCCCAGTTTTGACCTTCTTGCAATTCACCATCGCCGTGAAGCGTATAGATGATATGGTTGTCACCATTTAGTTTTTTAGCTTGTGCAGCGCCAATTCCTACTGACAAACCTTGTCCAAGAGAACCAGATGCAATGCGCACTCCAGGCAAGCCGTCATGAGTAGTTGGGTGACCTTGTAATCTGGAATTGATTAAACGGAAAGTCGCTAATTCCGATACAGGAAAATAACCGCTTCTTGCTAAAACGCTGTAAAATACAGGAGAAATATGTCCGTTTGAAAGGAAGAAAAGATCTTCTCCCATACCATCCATATCAAATCCTTCCTTGCGGTCCATGATATTTTGATATAAGGTTACAAGAAATTCAGTGCAACCTAAAGAACCACCAGGGTGACCTGAGTTGACTGCGTGTACCATTCGAAGAATATCTCTTCTGACTTGGATTGTTAAATCGTTTAATTGTTGTGTGTTCGGTTTCATTTGTGTGTTAAAATTAGACTGCGCAAAGATAATCAGATAATTGGATTTATGTCCAGTTCCATTTTTAGATTTATCAATAGTTATTAAGGATTGTATTTTTTAGGGTACTACTTTTTTATGAAGCAGTAAGTATTTAGTACCTTGCAACCATGTTTCAACAATTATTCAAAAGCATTCAGGAAAAAGTGATATTAACCCATGAGGAAATGGAGTTGTGTAAAACTTTTTTTATTCCAAAAAAGTTACGCAAAAAACAAACGCTGTTACTAGAGGGAGACATTTGTATCTACAACGCATTTATTGAAAAAGGCATACTTCGCTCTTTTTACATAGATGAAAAAGGAAATGAACATCTTGTGCAATTTGCCATCGAAGGTTGGTGGATTACTGATTTGTCTAGTTTTTTGACCAATAGCCATTCCATTTATACCATTGAAGCCCTCGAGGATTCTGAATTACTTTTGCTGACAACAGCGGCCAGAGAAGCTTTGATGGATCAAATTCCAATGTTCGAAAGATACCAACGCTTGCTGTTGCAAAATGCCTATATCGCCAATCAAGCCAGAATAAATTCGGCCTTAACCGAAACTGCCGAAGAAAAATACATCAATTTAGGAAATGCTTATCCTGGAATTGTCAAACGAGTTCCCCAACACATGATTGCTTCTTATCTTGGACTTACACCAGAAACATTGAGTCGAGTTCGCAAGCAAATTAGCATTAAGAGTTAATTTTAATTGATTTAAATCAATAGAATTTCTTGTGGTACATCAACAGAAACTTTTGCGTTACAGCCTTAAATTTGTGCCGTAAATAAAAGGTGATGTCCAATATAAAAACAGTTGTAATACTTGGATTTTCAGATGCCAAAAGTATTTTATTAGCCAAAAAAATAGCCAAAACTAATGCTGTTCTGCTTTTTGATGCTGATAATAGGGTGCTCAAAAAAGTGTATTCGCAGTTGCTTTTAGAAAATCCTAAGGCAAATCTAGAAATGATGAACTGTCCCACTAATGCAAGTTGGGAAGCCGATGTTATTATTTTTTCAAATGATGCTGTAGCAAATGTAAATCTGGTGGAAAAAATCAGAAATGTGGCTACAGGTAAAGCGGTACTTATTTTGGGAAACCACAGCAGTATGGTTACTTTTGAAAACGCTGTTGCAGATCTACAGTATTTATTTCCTTTTTCGAAAGTGATGCAGCAGATCGAATCAGTAGGTAAAAAAAATGACACCCTCCTTATAAAAGGAAATGACACCCAAGCTTTGACAACTCTGGCAACTTTTTTTACAGATATTGGTTTGAAAACCAATATCCTATTGCCAAATACTACTAATTTTTAAAAAAAAATCAAATGAGCAAATCAATTTTATTCCAACCTTATACTTTGGGAACCCGCATTTTAAAAAACCGAATAGTAATGGCACCAATGACAAGAAGCCGTTCCAATAACCACGGAAATGTTCCTACTGCATTAACTGCGTTATATTACGAACAAAGAGCTACAGCGGGTTTAATGATAACCGAAGGTACATTTGTGAGTACAAAGGCTGTGGGTTTTATTAATGTACCCGGAATTTATAGCGAAGCGCAAACCGAAGGTTGGAAATTAGTTACCAAAGCGGTGCATGATAAAGGAGGAACAATTTTTGCTCAATTGTGGCATACTGGACGATTATCGCATCCGGATTTACATCATGGTGAATTGCCGCATGCGCCCTCAGCACTGAATCCTTATGCGAAAGCCTATACTAATGATGGTTTTGTAGATACGGTTGTGCCAAAAGAAATGACGATTGCTGACATCAACCAAACGGTTTTAGATTTTAAAAACGGAGCTAAAAATGCTATTGCGGCAGGTTTTGATGGAGTAGAATTGCATGCAGCCAATGGCTATTTATTGCAACAATTTTTTAATGGTTATTCCAATCATCGTACGGATGAATACGGTGGTTCAATAGAAAATAAATCCCGAATTCTATTTGATATTTTAGATGCTTTGGCAGGTGTTATTGATTATTCAAAAGTTGGCGTTCGATTGAACCCTTCATTGCATAATGCACAAGGAATGATGCTAGATGAAAACACGATTCCAACGCATGAATATATTGTAAACCGATTGAATGATTATGGATTAGCGTACGTACATTTAACAGAGCCTTTTACCCCAGTTGCGGATGTGCCTTTTGCTGTTACTGAAGTGGCTAAGCATTTCAGACCTTTTTATAAAGGAACCTTAATTATCAATAAAAGTTTTACAAAGGAAACGGGAATCAAAGTTATTGAAGACGGAGATGCAGATCTTGTAGCTTATGGAGTTCCCTTTATTGCTAATCCAGATTTAGTGGCTCGATTTGAAGCGGATGCAGCATTAAATACGCCAGACCAAACTACGTTTTACACTGATACTGAGAAAGGATATATCGATTATCCCGCTATGGCTGAATAACGCCTGTCTTTTTTTTAAACAAGATTTTATTTCAAGGAGAAATTATAATTCATTAGAAAGCCCGCCTATTGCGGGCTCTCTTTTTTTAAAAGAACTATAAATTTCTATTCGCTTGTAAAATCATATTCCTATGTGTTGGTTATTGCAGTAGCCTTGTGGGCTAGCCTGTTGATCTGTGACATCGCAATTTCACTTAATGCAGCGTCTGTTTTTTTTTCTTCATCCAGACTCATCGCTAGTAAGCTGGCCACTTTGTTTTCACCTAATGTTTTTGCATACGCATGCAATGTGCCATACGTCGCAATTTCATAATGCTTTACTTTTTGGTCTGCTGCAATAATTCCGGCATCGCGAACTACTCCGTGATTGGTTTGTTTAATGAGACTATTAGTTTCTTTCAATATGCCGCCCATGGCTTCACATTTTTTGGCTGTAGCTGCAACGCCAGTGGTTTCAAATATTTTCTCGAGGCGAGCTACATGCTCCTGCGTTTCATTCAGCTGATTTTTCAGAGAGTTAACTAGTTCTGGTGATGACGCATTTTTCATCATTCTGGGTAAGGTTTTAGTCAATACTTTTTCCGCCCAGTAAATATCTTTTAATCCAACTTCAAATAAATCTCGTAATCCATGTGTCGAGTTGGTTTCTCCTTTTGCAGTACCTTTAATACTTTCGTTTTTACTAATTGCGGTTCTCATAACGGTAGTTTTTAAGATTAATTTTACAAGAGAAACAATCGAATTCATAGGTTCTCCTATCCAATGTTTACTTAACTTTTAAGTGCAATAAAATTAAACATATTAAGCTTTAAATAACTGTTAATTAACTAATTATAAATAAGATTTGTATTATTTAAAGTTCTGAAACGAACCTTTTGTCTTCTAATTTTGTATGGCTGATTACTTCATCTGGCACTAACATACAGTACAGCACAGCCCTTTCATGTTAAATGCTTTTTGCCAAATTACTTGAATTTCCTGAATACACCTAGAGCGTGTACAAGGATTAATAAGTTCTAGTATGCGTAGATGACTGTGCATTAGTAATCAAACCGATAGTTTGGCCAAAATATGTACTGTAAATAACTGCTAATTTTAAAGACAAGAATTGTTTACTTTGGTACTGCTACTGTTTAATTTTCTAGCCTACTTTTTCCGTTATTCAGATTGAGCTTGAAGGTAATTCACATCCAGCCAAGAGCCACCATTGTAACTTTCGATTCCATGTGCCGTCAGAAAAACTTGTGCTTGTCCGCTTCTATTTCCAGAGGCACAACAGACCACTAATGGTGCTTTTAATTCTTGTATTTCCTGCATTCTATGGGGTATTTCATTCAGTGGAATATTAATAGATCCTACAACATGACCACCCATGAATTCATCATAAGAACGCACATCGACAATAGTTCCTCTTTTTTCATTAATTATTTTGGCTACTTCCATTTTTTTATGTTTTGAGATTAGACCTCGTTGTATTTAAATCCTACCGGTACAAAAATACAATAAGCAAGCTGATTTAGGGTCGGTTTTATTTTGCTTATAGTAGAAGGAGGAATTTCTGAATACGAAGCGGCCATTTTATTGGAGACACGTAATAAAAAATGCGGTTGGTTGGTTATAATCCATTTAACTTTTTCCAAGGCATCAAAGCCCTGAAAACCATAAATGCGTTTTTGAGTCATTATAAAACCTAATTCAAGAATTTCTCTGTAGCGTACTGCAAATTCAGGTAGTGTTGCTACAAGATGATAAAAGTCAGTTCTTGAAATAACCAACAACGCAGATTTTTCAATAGTTTGTAAATATTCTAAAGCGTGTTGCTGATCGATAAAACTAGGTAAAGCCGTTCCGAAACCACCTTCAAAAGCAAAAAAGCGGGAGGTTTCCGTTCCTTCTTTCTTAATTGTAAAAAGTCTAATGCAGCCCCTATTTACAAAATAATACTCTTAACCCATTTCCTGATAACGAACCAAGATTTCATTCCGCTTTGTTTGCAAAGGTGTAAAAAAGGAACACATCAAGTCCATTTCCTCTTCATCAATGACAGTTCTGCTAGCTATATACTTTTTTAGCCCTTCGTGCATCTTACTCTCATTTAGTGGTTTGTTTTTTGAAAGTAACGGTACAAACAATAAAGGCAATGCAAAAACCCAAGTTGAAATCGTGCTTAATAGTATGAATTAGCTCGTTATCGTGGAGTTCAGAAGAAATTTTATTTGATGGATTTTTACTGCTTTAGTAGCCGAGATATTATTCTAAATCGGAATAAATTTAAACACATTAGGGAAGTTTTTTTAGAACAAAAAACGATGAATCAAAGCTGTTTAATAATTAATTGTTTGTTAATATTGATCTTGTTTAAGATTAATTTTGGTATCTTTAAAATAAGATAAATTGGAATAGTAGTAGTGCTGTTTTTAATTTTGTAACAATAAAATTTTTAATAAATAAACAATTAATTATGTCAGAGAAAAGTAAAAAACAGTTTGGAGTTTGGATGGATACACACCATGCAACTATTGTTGGAAGAGAAAATGTAGACTCGGGTGATTTTGTAATACTAGGACACGAAACCGTAGACGGACAAGGTTACAACACCAGCGAAAATGCGGCCAACAATGCCGAGAGAGATTTGCTTCGCAAACTATTTAAAAACATCACAGCTCACATGCAAAATGTGGATGAATTGCATGTAACAGGAACGGGTACTGCTCAAGAACAGTTTATTAACTATTTAAAGGACACTGCGCAATATAAAAATGTTGAGACTACAGAAAGCACTTCTAATAAAATGAGTGATGAGAGTTTACTTGAATACGTGGCAACACAATTCAACTAATCGATTTGTAAATAAAGTAATGGAGGCTGTCTGTAATAGGGCAGCCTTTTTTATGAGTTATCTTGTTTTAAATAAAAGGGCAAGCAAAGAGAATTTTTATTGTACTAGTCTGGAGGTTTTTTTGAAATAATCGTTGCAGCCAGTATTTTTTTTAATCTTATATTCGTGAAAAAGTAAATATGCGTTTTCCAGTAGTTATCCTAGTTGTATTGAATGCCCTTCTGTTAGCAAATTGCGGTGCAAAAAAAAATACTGATGTTTCTTATCTAGAATCTCAGAATGAAAGTAGCTTGAAAGCGCCAAAGTTGAATATTTTTGTTCCTCGAAAATCAAGTGTAAAACAAGTACCCGTGTTAATTTTTGTACATGGAGGAAACTGGAATAGCGGTCGAAAAGGAACCTATGATTTGTTAGGTAGAAACTTTGCACGCAAAGGAGTAGTTACTGTGATCCCAGATTATACGTTGAGCCCTAACGCCACTTACGAGGATATGGCGTTACAAATTGCGTCCGCAATTCAGTGGACTAAAAAGAATATCAGTCAGTACAATGGTAATCCCAGTCAAATCTTCATTACTGGACATTCAGCAGGTGGACATCTTGGAGCATTAGCAGTTATGAATCCTAAATATGGCATTGATCCCAAAAGTATTTCCGGTGTAATACTAAACGATGCAGCTGGATTGGATATGAAAAATTATTTAGAAGGAAATCCGCCCACCTCGAAAGACGATTATTTAACCACTTGGACTTCAAATCCCGAGCAATGGAAAGCCGCTTCGCCCATTTATTTTTTAAATAAAAACACACCGCCTTTTTTAATTTATGTAGGAGATAAAACCTATAATTCTATTAAAGTAGCGAATAGTCGTTTTTTATCGGCCATGAAGCCCTTTCAGCCAGATGTGACACCAATACGATTGAATAAAAAGCATGTTCCTATGGTAGTGCAATATTTCTATCCTTGGAGCGATAGGTTTGATGAGGTTATAGACTTTATGAAAAGCAATATAAAATAATTTTTTACGATTAATGGGTAGTGAGGTAGGGTAAATTAGTTTGGAGTTGTCTTATTAGTGTAGTTATCAATCAAAGACTATTGTAATAACACTAATTTAAAAATTATGAAAACAGTTAAAAGCATTGTAGTAATAATGATTTTTTGTTTCTTGCCAAAGTTGAATGCCCAGGAATCAGGACTTAATCAAGATATTAAGGTCCAAACAAAAAATGAATTATCATATTATCAGCAAAGAGGTTTAAAGGACGCTCAGCACGAGCAACAGTTAAAAGTCAAAGGTAAAAACGAAGAGCGTGCCTTTTGGAAGGAACAAAAACAATATGAAAAGGAATTAAGGAAAAATAATAGAAGAGCCTACAACGCATATCTTCAGGCTAAAAAAGACGATTATGCAGCGCATCACAATCAATGTGACATTCATTGCAACCACAGTAACTACTGGTATCAAAATGCAGCTTATTACTACTATGGGTATCGCCAACCACACTACGAGAATAGAGCCCCTAGAAGCAGCATAAATACGCAAATAGAAGTGGGGATGCCAAGGGTGAAACTGGGTGTGTTTTAAAGTACACACTTAGAAGCAAATAAAAATAAATTCTAAAAAGACCGCTTTAAAAGAAATTTAAAGCGGTCTTTTTACTGATAAAACCTAAAAGACTCTTGAATCGACAAGACACTTTGCTCTTTTTTAGTTAGTATCCAAAGCTATTTTATTTAAAGTGAAATTCATATTCGAAATATCGCCTGTCACTTCATTAATTCTAGAGTTGGTAAAATACAAGTAGTTGTTGTAGATGCTAAAGGTATCGGCCCATCTTATTGTAGCGCCTTCGATTAATACGTGAATACTCCCGTCTTGTTTTCGGTACATGATTTTACTGTTTTCCAAATCAGCAAAGTATAAAGTGCCATTTTTGTCCAGAATCATTCCATCAGGGGCTGCTGTTTTTGCTACAAATTTCACTGATTGTTCTACTTCTTTAGTAGTTCCTTTGGCTAATACTTTTGTGGGTACAGAATATAAACTGTAGCTCGTTAAGGCATGATAGTACAGTAAGTCATTTTTAGTGTCTAATGCAATTCCATCAGAATTAATAGTATTCACCCATTTTTTGTTGTCGAAAGTTAAATAGGATTGCTCCGCTTTTGTAGAGAAATGATTGTCTAAAACTCTGACAGATTTTCCAGAAGTTATATCCAATACAATTAAGCCGGCTCTACCAGAATCCGTACAATAGATTTTGTTGTTTTTTTTATCAACGCGCAAATCGTTAATATATGAATTAGGATAATAACTGTTTTTTTTCAAGGTATAAGTCTTCTCTAATTTGTTGTCACTTAAATTAAATACAAAAAGTCTCGGTGCGTCTAAAACGGTTCCAAATAAAGGATTACGGGTGTCTAATACATAGAGTTTGTTTTCAAAAGACACTACAGATTGTACACCAACAAATTTTTGATCTTCAACTGCGCTCCCAATTTCCCATGAATTCCATTCTTCATTAGGATAAGCTACTTTTTGATTGTCGCTAGTGATCTCAACCACCGAATACTCAACTCCTTTTCTCCATCGAGGAAAGTTGACGAAAATCCGTCCTGTCGTGCTTACGGTCACACCTGTTACTTGTTGCCCTTTAAATTCAGCCACTTGCTGAACTTCGTTTGTGCTGCTTTTTGTTTGTTTTGTTGTTTCAATGTCGATTTTATTGTTTACTGCTTCTTTACAAGAAACAAACACTATAAAAAGGGCTAGTAAATTAAAAGTTTTTTTCATTTTAGTTAAATTTTAGAAGTTCAATTGTATCTGTTATATAATTGGTTTTATTTTGAATAGGCTCCAGAAAAATAAGTCAGTTCATAACTGTGCGTGTATATTTCGAAAACAATTCCGAAAGGATCTTGTACGTAACACATTTTAAAAGGTTTCTCATTTGGATAATATTCTCGAATAGGCATTCTTTGTTTGCCACCGTAAGATACAATTTTAGCGATGAGGTCTTCAATGTTTGGATCGTGTATGCAAAAATGAAAAAGACCCGTATTGAAAGGATTGAATTCCGGTGCTTCTTTACTTCCGTGAGGGAAAGAAAATAATTCGATACCTGTACCATCTGAAGTTGCTAAATGTACAATTTCAAATTCTTCCCAATCTTCGCCAAAAACGTCAATGCACATTTGACCAATGGCCGTTTCCTTTTCTTTCTTTACTGTAGACGGTTCCATAATAATGTACCAGCCCATTACCTCTGAGTAAAACTCAACTGCTTCTTTAATAGTAGGAACTGTGATTCCGATATGAGAAAATGCTTTTGGATATTTTGTTTGAGTAGCCATGTGTTACGGTATTACATTGCAAATTTAGGCTATGTTTATATCAATAGCAATAACCTACTTTAAAGTAGTATAGTTGCTTAAAATAGTAAAATACAGATTGTCAATTGATTAAAATTTAAAATAAGCAAAAAAAATTATTGACGTCTTAATTCTATGCTGGGTTTAATTGGGACTAAATGGAAACCTTTGATTTTATTTCATTTACTAGATGGCGGTTTACATTCCGGATTACTGCAAAAGAAAATCTCCGGTATTTCTAATAAAATGGTTGCCCAAACCGTAAGAGAATTAAAAAAAGACGGCCTTATTTCCAGAAAATTTTTTGTGATGGTTCCAACCAAGGAGAATACAAATTGAGCAGAGAGGCAGATCGCTCGAAACTATTTTACGAATCTTAGATAGTTAGGGAGCTGAAAATAATACTAGTGAATTTTAACGTCTTTTTGGACGGTATTATTAGAGTAGCAGTTGAGCATAGACGGTATGAATCGAAAATAAGCTTTGAGAAAAGAGGTGCAAACTTATAGATAATTAATTTCCCTGATATTCCATCTGCTAAGTGATCGCTATTATTTTAAAAAATATACCATTTTAGGATACTAAAAGTAAAGTGCGAATTATACAACTTAACAGTCTTGTTATGTAATATCAATGGTTTGAAGCAGCCCTACATTTGTGGTGTGATAATTTTAAACTTCACAAATACAGATAAACATGAAAATTAAAAACCTACTATCAGCCTCTGCGATTGCAATGGTTGTATTATTTACGAGTTGTTCAGATGACGAGAATACCCAATCGAGTCCTGCACCAGTTCCTACTGTGGCGTTAACTAGTCCGTTAACTAGTGATACAAACGTTGCCAGAAATAAAGTTGTTTCCGTAAACTTTAGTGTCCAAATGGATGCGTCATCTATTAATACTACTACGTTTACATTAAAACAAGCAGGAACTCCAGTATTAGGAACAGTTTCATATTCAGGTACAACTGCAAAGTTTGTTCCGATAACTGTTCTTGCAGCGAACACACTTTACACCGCTACAGTAACTACGGGAGTAAAAAGTGCAGAAGGAATAGCTATTCGTGCTA
The DNA here is from genome assembly GCF_900143245.1 of Flavobacterium fryxellicola. GTDB lineage: Bacteria > Bacteroidota > Bacteroidia > Flavobacteriales > Flavobacteriaceae > Flavobacterium > Flavobacterium fryxellicola. The sequence goes on along the minus strand of NZ_FRDK01000002.1, from coordinate 428,568 downwards.
ATAAGCAATGGGACTTTACGACTACCGCTACCGTAGCGGCCGGCTTAAAAGCCGTTAGTCTTGGTTCAGCAGGAAATTATGTAATTCTTGCAAAGACTACAATCACTAATGTACCAACGTCTGTAATTACAGGAGACCTAGGGCTAAGTCCTGCAGCGACATCGTATATAACAGGGTTTTCTTTAACAGATTTTACCGGTTATGCAAAGGCCGCACAAGTTACAGGAAAAGTATTTGCTGCTGACATGGTTTCTCCAACATCAACAAATCTTACCACAGCGGTTGAAAATATGATTACAGCTTACAATGATGCAGCCGGACGTCCATCTCCTAATTTTCTTGAATTGGGTACAGGAAATATCGGTGGGAAAACATTGACTCCAGGTCTTTATAAATGGACTAGTGCTGTAACAGTACCATCTAATATAACCATTTCAGGATCTGCAGATGATGTATGGATTTTCCAGATTTCAGGTGATCTAGCAATGAGTGCTGCAACAAGAGTGATTTTGCAAGGAGGGGCTAAAGCCTCAAACATCTTCTGGCAAGTAGCTGGCCAAGCCACTTTTGGATCTACCTCTCATTTTGAAGGTATTATCTTGTCCAAGACAGGGGTGACTTTTAGAACAGGAGCATCTTTTTATGGAAGAGCCTTAGCGCAAACTGCCGTGATTCTTGATGGAAACACCGTGGTACAACCACAATAAGTTAAAGTAAAAAAATAGTATTTAAAGAGGTGTTCCTATGGAGCACCTCTTTTTATATTTAATAACCTCTCGCTGTGTGGTTTGCTTCTCATAGAAATGCCTAGAAAATAGGCTAGTTTATTCCTTGACAGACATAAAGCTTTCCAATTGTAAGCTAAACTCCAACAAAAGAGTCGTTTTCTATAGCTTCGTTTCCATTATTTTATTGGGAATCAGTACAGGTATGCTTAATGGGGCTTCTTCAGCGGCTGAAGTGCGACGTGTTCCGATTGTTATCGGGGAGCCCGACGGTGTGGAAATTGCAAAGCCGAACGAATAATCAATCACGACGCACACCCCTCAAATTATTTTAGCGTAATTAATAGTACTTTATACACTTAGATTTGAACCTAACAATCCCTCGTAGATAAAGGAAAGTTTTGTGTTCCAACACCATTTTAGCAGGAAATTCTAAATCTTAATTTATTTTTGTAATTATCTAATTTTCAAATTATCGAATTAACCTATCTTTGCCAGCCGAACAATCGGGTGAAATACGTTATTATGAAATTTGATTTATTAAAAAAAGACCCGCTGTCTAAAGCAAGAGCGGGAAGCATAACTACTGATCATGGGGTAATTGAGACCCCAATTTTTATGCCTGTTGGAACTGTAGCCTCTGTAAAAGGGGTGCATCAACGGGAATTGAAAGAAGATATAAACCCGGATATTATCTTGGGAAACACGTACCATTTATATTTGCGCCCGCAGACCGAAATCTTGGAGAAAGCGGGTGGATTGCATAAATTCATGAACTGGGATCGTAATATTTTGACGGATTCTGGCGGATACCAAGTGTATTCCCTTTCGGCTAACCGAAAAATTAAGGAAGAAGGCGTAAAGTTTAAATCGCATATTGACGGTTCATACCACTTTTTTACACCAGAGAATGTGATGGAAATTCAACGCACCATTGGCGCTGATATTATCATGGCTTTTGATGAGTGTACCCCATATCCTTGTGATTATCGTTATGCGCAACGCTCGATGCACATGACCCACCGCTGGTTAGACCGTTGTGTCAATCATTTGGAAAAAGTACCAACTAAATACGGGTACGACCAAACTTTTTTTCCCATTGTTCAAGGAAGTACGTACAAAGATTTACGAAGACAATCCGCAGAATATATTGCGAACTCCAATCAACAGGGAAATGCTATTGGCGGACTTTCAGTGGGAGAGCCAGCAGAGGAAATGTATGCAATGACCGAAGTGGTGTGTGAAGTTTTACCCGAAGACAAGCCCCGTTACTTAATGGGCGTGGGAACTCCGATTAATATTCTAGAAAATATTGCCTTGGGAATCGACATGTTTGACTGTGTGATGCCAACTCGAAATGCCAGAAATGGGATGTTGTTTACCGCAAATGGAACGATAAACATTAAAAATAAAAAATGGGCTGATGATTTTTCGCCTATTGACGAAATGGCCATCACTTATGTGGATACAGAATATACTAAAGCCTATTTAAGACACCTTTTTGCAGCTAATGAATACTTGGGAAAACAAATTGCTACAATCCATAATCTTGGTTTTTATATGTGGTTGGTTCGTGAAGCCAGAAAACATATCTTAGCCGGAGATTTTAGATCTTGGAAAGAAATGATGGTGAAAAATATGAGCCAAAGACTATAAAATAATTATCAGGTATCAATTATGAGGTAACTTATAGCTCATAATCGATAACTCATAACTCATAATTCAAAACATGCTAACAATAATAGACAAATACATCCTAAAAAGATATTTAGCCACGTTTGCCGTGATGTTATTGTTGTTTATACCTATAGGAATTGTTGTTGACGTTTCAGAGAAGATCAACAAAATGCTGGAAAATAAAGTTCCGTTTTTAGAGATTGCACTCTATTACTACAACTTTACAGTTTATTTTGCAAATTCTCTTTTTCCTATATTTTTATTTTTATCGGTAATCTGGTTTACATCTAAACTGGCAAATGACACAGAGATTATTGCTATTTTAAGTTCGGGAATTTCATTCACCCGCTTCTTAAGACCGTATATAATTGGCGCTTCAATCGTTTCTGTATTTGTCTTGTTAATGGGTTTTTTCGTTGTTCCTGCAGCCAGTGAAGGTTTCAACAACTTTAGATATACCTATTTAAAAGGCGGTGGAAAAGAAGCTATGCGTGGTGATAATACGGATGTGTACCGCCAAATTAGTGATGATGAATTTATCTATGTAAATAGTTTTAATACCGAATCGAAAACGGCTTTTAATTTTTCATTGGAAAAGTTTAAAAAGCAGCAATTGGTGCATAAAATTACAGCCAGTAGAATAAAGTGGAATCCAAAGGACAGCACCTACACGATGTATGATTATACTAAAAGGACGGTAGGCGAATTGAATGATAAAATCGAAAAATTACCGCAAAAAGACGCCGTTTTTACTTTTGATTTGGAGGATTTAACACCTGTTGTTTACATTGCGGAAACGTTAAGTTTGGGAAAATTGAATGCATTTATTGAAAAAGAAAAAGAACGAGGCTCTTCTAACATAAATGTATATCTCGTGGTTTTGTATAAAAAATACAGTGTTCCAGTATCGGCATTTATTCTTACTATTATTGCTGTTGCTGTATCTTCGATGAAAAGAAGAGGCGGTATGGGAACGAATCTCGCCATAGGAATTGCGCTTGCTTTCGCCTTTGTCTTTTTTGATAAGATTTTTGGAGTATTAGCCGAAAAATCGAGTATTCCACCTATGTTAGCCGTTTGGTTGCCTAACATTGCCTTTGGGATTCTAGCCATATATTTATTACGAAATGCAAAACGATAATTTAAAAAGTTATTTAAACCTCCATTTAATTGTTTTTATTTGGGGTTTTACCGCCATCTTAGGTGCCTTGATAACTATAACCGCAGACGCTTTAGTTTGGTATCGCATGTTTTTTGCCGGTATTTTTCTAGCTTTGTTTTTGATCTTCAAGAAAAAATCATTTAAAATTCCCTTAAAATCTTTCTTAAAATTAATTTTTGTAGGATTGCTTATTGCGCTTCATTGGATCTTATTTTTCAAAGCAATTCATGTATCTAATGTATCCATTACACTTTCTGTTTTTTCGCTGGGCGCTTTTTTTGCCTCCATTTTAGAACCACTTTTTTATGGTCGGAAAGTGCTGTGGTACGAAGTGTTCTTTGGATTGATTATCATCGCAGGTTTGGCCTTGATTATGAAGGTCGAAATAAATTATTTGGACGGAATGGTATATGCTTTGGCATCCATCATCTTAGGCGTTTTATTTACATTGATGAATGGGAAATTGATCGCTGATCATGATCCTTCTGTGATTTCCTTCTATGAATTTTTGGCTGGCGTGGGCTTCATTTCAATTTACTTTTTATTCGAAGGTAAATTTACTGCAGACTTTTTTATTTTGACAACTAACAATTGGATTCTAATTTTGGTGTTGGCCTCAATTTGTACCGCTTATGCCTTTACGGCCTCTGTAAAAGTGATGCAGAAATTGACTCCGTACACTGTGATGTTGACCACTAATTTGGAACCCGTTTACGGTATTGTTTTAGCGTATTTCATCCTTGGGGGAAAAGAAAAAATGAGTTTCGAGTTTTACATTGGAGCATTAATTATAGTGCTTACCGTAATCCTAAATGGTGTAATTAAACACTATCAGAAGAGTAAAACTAAAGAAGATACTTCACCTTTGTTAAAGTGAATTTTTACACATAAATAGAATATTTACCTTTTCGAACGATTTAAAATTTTATATTTGCGGTTCGAAATAAAAACAAAAACGCAAAAATCCTATGGAATATTTAGATTTTGAGCTTCCAATAAAAGAACTAGAAGAGCAGTTAGACAAATGTCTTATTATTGGTCAGGAATCAGATGTTGATGTAACGAATACTTGCAAGCAAATCAACAAAAAACTAGAAGAGACCAAAAGAAATATTTATAAGAATTTGACTGCTTGGCAACGCGTTCAGTTGTCTAGACATCCAAGTCGTCCGTACACAATGGATCATGTTCGTGCATTGTGCGGGGATACTTTTCTGGAACTTTTTGGTGACAGAGGTTTTAAAGATGATAAAGCCATGATAGGTGGTTTAGGAAAAATTGATGGACAATCGTTTATGATTGTTGGGCAACAAAAGGGATTTAATACTAAAACGCGTCAGTTCCGTAATTTTGGTATGGCAAATCCAGAAGGATACCGAAAAGCATTGCGATTGATGAAAATGGCAGAGAAATTTGGCATTCCCGTTTTGACCTTAATTGACACTCCTGGAGCATATCCAGGGTTAGAAGCGGAGGAACGTGGTCAAGGAGAAGCTATTGCCAGAAACATATTTGAAATGATTCGGTTAAAAGTACCTATTATTACTGTTATTGTCGGTGAAGGAGCTTCCGGTGGCGCATTGGGAATTGGTGTTGGAGACAAAGTATACATGATGGAAAATACGTGGTATTCTGTTATATCGCCAGAATCATGCTCTTCTATTCTATGGAAAAGTTGGGAATACAAAGAACAGGCTGCTGAGGCTTTGAAATTGACCTCTGCCGATATGAAAAAACAAAAATTAGTAGATGATATTATTCCAGAACCTTTAGGAGGGGCTCATTATGATAGAGAAACTGCCTTCAAAACGGTAGAGCAATATATTATGAAAGGATTTAATGAGCTGAAAGACTTATCAACAGAACAATTAATTGCCCAAAGAATGGATAAGTACAGTAAAATGGGCGAGTACAAGGAATAAATGTTTATGAAATGAAATTTAATCCGTCTCGTTGACAAACGAGACGGATTTTTTTTGGTTATAAACAAAAAATAGTTAGTTATGAACAATTATTTGTAACAACTCAAAGACCATCTTTTTTTAATTTTCGCTACTTTCGCTTTATGGAAAACTTCAGAAATATTAATCCTGTTAAGGTTGATAAAACTACAATAATAAGCCTTGAAAAAGGAAAATTGCAACCGCAGGTTCTCGATTTAGAAGAGGCTGTACTGGGTGCCATGATGATTGATAAAAAAGGGGTTGATGATGTAATTGATATTTTACAGCCCGACGCTTTTTATAAAGAAGCACACAAACATATATTTGAGGCTATTGTTCAGCTGTTTACAGAAACCCAGCCTATTGACTTATTAACCGTTTCTGCCCAACTCAAGAAAAATGCGAAATTAGAATTGGCAGGCGGTGATTTTTACCTCATTCAGCTAACACAAAAGATATCGTCTTCCGCGCATATTGAATTTCACTCTAGAATCATTTTGCAAAAATTCATTCAACGCAGTCTGATTCGGATTTCGACTGAAATTATTGAAGATTCGTATGATGAGACGACTGATGTTTTTGATTTGTTAGACAGAGCTGAATCAAAATTATATGAAGTAACACAAGGAAATATAAAACGAAGTTCAGAGACCGCTCAAAGTTTAGTTTTACAAGCAAAGAAACGAATTGAAGAAATTGCTGGACAAGAAGGATTGAGTGGTGTAGCAACCGGTTTTGATAAATTAGATAAGATAACTTCAGGTTGGCAACCTAGTGATTTAATTATTATAGCGGCGAGACCAGCAATGGGTAAAACTGCATTTGTACTTTCTATGGCCAGAAATATGGCTATTGATTATGGAATGCCCGTAGCTTTATTCTCTCTGGAGATGGCATCAGTTCAGTTGATTACCCGTTTAATCTCCTCTGAGACCGGATTGTCTTCGGAAAAATTGCGTACCGGAAAACTGGAAAAGCACGAATGGGAGCAATTGAGTACCAAAGTAAAAAACCTAGAGAAAGCACCCTTGTTTATTGATGACACGCCTTCTTTGTCGATTTTTGATTTAAGAGCTAAAGCCAGACGTTTAGTTTCACAACACGGAATCCGAATTATCATTGTCGATTATTTGCAATTGATGACTGCTGGAGGAAACGGCAAAGGAGGGGGAAATAGAGAGCAAGAGATTTCTACGATATCCCGAAACTTAAAAGCATTAGCAAAGGAATTAAATGTTCCTGTGATTGCCCTTTCTCAATTATCGCGGGCGGTGGAAACCCGTGGTTCTAGTAAGAGACCATTACTGTCTGACCTTCGTGAATCGGGTGCGATTGAGCAAGATGCGGATATTGTATCGTTCTTGTATCGACCAGAATATTATAAAATTGATGAATGGGATGATGATGAAGCTTCGCCAACAGCTGGTCAAGCAGAAATAATGATTGCTAAACACCGTAATGGTAGTATAGAAAACGTTCGATTAAAATTTATTGGTCATCTAGGAAAGTTTGATAATCTAGAAGATTTCAGTGGCGGATATGATGATTTACCTTCTAGTATGAATCAGGATGATAATCCTTTCATTACAAAAAATTTACCATCAGCAAATGATGCTTTTGGAAGTAATTTTAATGGTGTGGATGATGACAGTGATGTTCCCTTTTAAATAAATAAAGTAATTAAATCTTATTTTTTACAAATAGGATATAAAAGCCTAATTCAAATAGATGTCTTAGGCTTTTAAATTTTTGCATTATAGTGGCGGTATTTTTTTTAAAACAATAAAAAGCAGTAGTTTAGCTATCGATTTGTGATTTTTAAATTTCAATTGACCAAACCTCAAAGAAACTATGAAAAAAGACCCTACTTTAAAAGTAAAGCCTATTAATGCCATACCCTTAAAAACAGCACAAAAATGGGCCAAACGATGGTCTAAACGGGAAGGAAATTACAACAGACACCATCACGTAAATGCTTTTTTAATTCCAAAAGTAGATTTACTAGAAGTTTTAGCAGAGGGTGTTGATGCCGTAAGGGCTTACATTGGGGTAGATGATAAAGGTATTGAAAAGCTAATGATTGTAGGGACTAAATTAAACCCGGAAACGGGAATTTATGTAGATATGATTGGGGTTGGCGCAACTGATGCAACAAACGGAGCGGATGATATTTATGATTTTTCTCAACCATGTCCTAGTACTTGTGACCCTAATAGCCCAATGTTTCAATAATAGCGCATGTTAAACATTATAGCATATATAGGATATTTTATTTTACTACTAAATCTAGTAGTATTCATAAAAACTTCTTCAAATCAAGGAAAGTCCTATAAAATATTTATTCTGTATTTGGGAGTTATTTTCTGTGTACAAATAGCAGGATCTATTTTAGCGTATCACAAGACAAATAATTTGTTCTTATCGCATCTTTATTTTGTAGGTCAGTTTATTATTTTGAGTTTTTTTTTCTTGGCAGTTTTAACCAATGAAAGGCAGAAAAAAATTGTAAAAATTGGTTTAATATTTGGTTTAGCGGCTTTAGCAATTCAATACAGTTTGAATCCCAGTCTCCTCTATAAATTCAATTTGTTTGAAATATTTATAACTTCGTTTCTAGTGATAGTATTTGCTACAATTCACCTTTATAATATGTTAGGCGAAGCGAAACTGTTCTATTACATCACTGTTGGACTACTGATCTATTTGTTCGGAAGTACTGCTCTATTTTTGACTGGAAATTTGATGGGGGAAATGAGTTCAGGCGTAAATAAAATAATTTGGATTTTGAATGTCATATTATATGCATTATATCAGTTATTTATTTTATTAGAATGGAAAAAAAACTATTATAAAAGAGAAACCAATACTATTTTATGAAAGTGAACACACTACAAGAAAGCGAAATCATTGAAATTATAATTTATAGTTGTACTGCTTTTCTTTTAATGGGAATAGTTTTGATCGTATTTTTCTATTTTTCCAGAAAGAAAATTATTCAAAAGGAATTAGAGAAAAAAGATTTAGAAATTCAGTATCAAAAAGAGCTTTTAAGCGCTGTTATTGTCACTCAGGAAGAGGAACGCAAGCGTATTGCACAAGATTTGCATGACGATATTAGTTCTAAACTAAATATTGTTTCTTTGAATAGTCACTTGCTCACCACGCCAAATTTAACTAAAAATGAAGTGGTTGAGATTACGAATACTATTATTGATCTCACCAGCAAAGCATTAGATAATTCTAGGAAAATCGCACATGGTTTATTGCCTCCTGTTCTAGATAAATTTGGGCTTCATGCTGGGGTCGAGGAATTGTGTTTGGAATTCAGTAGTTCCAAAGTTGTCAAAGTACGGTATGAGACGAGAACCGTATTTGACCTCAAAGATAACGACAGACATTTACATGTTTTCAGAATTTTACAAGAACTGATGAATAATTCCCTTCGACATGGAAAGGCAACTGCTATTTCTATACTTTTTGAAGAAAAAAATGGATCAACAAGTTGTCAATATACCGATAATGGCGTTGGTTTTGACATGAAAAAAAATGAAAATCAAAAAGGGCTTGGGATGAAAAATATAGAAAGTAGAGTCGCTTTTTTAAAGGGTATAATGACTTTGGATTCAGCAGTAAACAAAGGAATTGCAGTAGTTTTTAATTTTTGAAAATGAATAAAACGATAAAAATAATACTAGTGGATGATGAGATTCTTTTTAGAAAGGGAATTTCATTTCTGTTGAGTCGTGAAAAAAATATTTCTATTATTTTTGAAGCTGCTGATGGAGAAGAGCTAATTAATTTTCTTCACAACAATCTAAACAAGCATCCAGACATTATAATCATGGACTTAAAAATGCCAGGAATAAATGGTGTTGAAGCGACAAAGATTATACATGCGGATTTTCCAAAGCTTAAAATTATTGCATTAACGAGTTATAATTCTAAATCTTTCGTTGCAAATATGATAGATGTCGGTGCTGTTTCCTATCTAATAAAGAATGCGACACCTCTGGAATTGATAACTACTATAAATGAGGTTGCCTTAAAAGGATTTTATTACACCGATGATGTCATGAAAATTATCCAAGATGATGTCTTGACCTCAAAAAAAACAAAAAGTATTTTTGATAATAACTTTCTAACTACTCGAGAGATGGATGTGCTTAAACTCATTTGCTCCCAAAAAAGTACGGTTGAAATTGCAGAAACCCTTTTTATAAGTCCAAGGACGGTAGAAGGACATCGGAATAATTTACTATTGAAAACGGAGTCCAGAAATATAGCAGGATTAGTAGTCTATGCGGTTCAAAATGATATTATGGTTTTTAATCTCTAATAGTAGGAGTTAAAAATTAGTGTGCTATTATAGAAAAATACGTAAAGATGCATTACCGATTTTTTTCTATTTTTTCTATTTTTTCTATGTTTTTGAACTGTATTGTATATCCTTTAAAGTCCTTTTTTAAAGTCCTTTTTAATAAGTTTTTAATAGCGCTCATCCCACCAAAATCTCGAAAATACAACAATAAAAATCTTGATGTTTTAACTAATTTTAAGTTTGAATCCATTTGAGTTTGTGATTGAATGAAATCGTGTGTAACTTGTTTTAGTTGTTTTTCTATGTTCCCACAATCATAATAGTCAATTAAAGTGTTTTCTAATGTAATGCTCCGTAACGCAAAGTGAATTCGGTAGTCTAACTTGTTTACAGACAGTGCTTTTATAGCATTAGGGTAAAATGGATTGGTAAGAAATCCAAATCCTAGTTTAAATTTTAATTTTCGTAAAATACCATGCTCAATATCATCTAATGAAAATTGAGAACGCGCAATTTTTATTCTTTTCCATTTACAGATGGAGTTATGGTCTGGCGTATCTTTTGAAATAATAAGGTAAAAAGCATTATAAATATTAATCCAAAAAGTCTTTTTCAAATCATCAGTTTCTAAACTCTTCTCTAGTTTGGATTGACGAATATAAAAAAGTTGTCTTCTCAGCAAACTTGTATCTTCCTCTGATTTTGCAATCAGCAGAATTTCTTGTGACAGAGAAGTATAATAATTTTTCAAAATATTTTTTTTTAAATCAACTACAGACTAAGCTGTTGGTAGCAAAGAGTGTAAAAGAGGATGATGAGAATTACTAAAAAACAAAATCCTATTTTTTTTAATACATTCATAAGATTAAACGGGTCGTTGTTTTCGTTTGAATTCATTATTAAATATTTCATGGTGGATGATTAAGGAATATCTGCAAATTTATAATTTAGAGATAGTTTGGCGATGCGTATTTTTACGTGTTTTTACTTTTAAAGTAATGTCGTTAGTGGATTTAAAAGTTAAATTTTGGTTATTTGAAGCACGTACTTTCTATCTTTGATGTGCAAAAACTATTCTAATATGTTCAAAAAAATTATATTTCTATTAATTTTTCTATCGGTAATAACGGCTAAAGCTTCTTTTATTTTGGTTCCAATGGATGAAACTACGCAGCAAAATCACTTAAAAGCGTATGGAATTACCTTTTGGTGTTTGGAGAAGAATTACAAAGCGAGCTGGTTACTTAATTACCGCGGCGGTTCTTTTTTGCTTCCTGACGCATTGGAAATTCGAAAGGAATGCCAGATTCGAGGGGTTAGTTTTGAGATTATCTCAGACGGAGAACAAATATCGATATTAAATGAAATCGCTAGTCCGTCGCAAAATATGGAATCTGTGGTACTAGAAAAAGCACCCAAGATTGCAGTTTATACTCCAAAAGGCAAACAACCTTGGGATGATGCAGTCACATTAGTTTTGACCTATGCCGAAATTCCTTTTACCCCTATATATGATGAGGAAGTGTTGAGCGATCAGCTGTTACTTTACGATTGGTTGCATTTGCATCACGAAGATTTTACAGGACAATATGGCAAGTTTTATGGGGCTTATAAAAACGTGCCGTGGTACATCGAGCAAAAGAAAGAGGCCGAATCATTGGCTACGAAATTAGGCTACGCAAAAGTATCGCAGGAAAAAGGGGCTGTAGCTAAGAAAATTAGAGATTTTGTAATTGGAGGAGGATTTATGTTTGCTATGTGTTCTGCAACGGATAGTTTTGATATTGCTTTAGCGGCTGATGGTGTTGATATTTGTGAAACCATGTTTGATGGAGACCCGAGTGAGGGAAACTACCAATCTAAAATGAACTATGGTAATTCTTTTGCCTTCAAAGAGTTTACTTTGGAAAGAAGACCCGAGCAATATGAATTTTCGGATATTGATATGACTTCCAAAAGGCGAGTACCAATGGAGAAGGATTATTTTACTTTAATGGAATTTTCTGCAAAATGGGACCCAATTCCCAGTATGCTGTGTCAGAATCACACCCAGCTGGTGAAAGGATTCATGGGACAAACTACAGCATTTGATGTTTCTTTGATAAAATCCAATGTTCTGTTGATGGGTACTTGCGAGCTGAATGGTGAGGCACGATACATTCACGGTCAAAAAGGGAAAGGCATGTTCACCTTTTATGGAGGACACGATCCAGAGGATTTTCAACACCAAGTTGGCGATCCACCCACAGTTTTAGATTTGCATGCAAACTCACCAGGGTATCGCTTGATTTTAAATAATGTTCTGTTTCCAGCTGCTAGAAAGAAAAAGTTGAAAACGTAGGATACTAAATAAAATAGTAATAGTGAATTTTTAATTTTGGTTGAAGCGAGATGTGGCGCTTTTGAGTTGGAAATATTCCTCTAATAAAAATTGGCAAAAATGCCAGCAGGCTAGTTTCAGAATAAAAGCATTAAATAGTAGTTTATCATTCTATTTTTAAAAATAAAAGCAACTTTTTACAGTCGCTTTTATTGGTAATAAGGATTTCTTTTAAATAATCCCGTGCTCGTTTTCTTTGTCTAAATATTCTTGGACGATTTCAATCGCGTTGGCAACTACGTCGCTCAAAGCGGTAATGAAACTTCCTTCCTCAGCACTATTTATGGCATGTTTTATGGCTTCCGTCTCTTTGGGAATTATCTCATAAGTCACTGATTTTCCAGAACTTTTTATTCCTTCTAAAATTAATTCTATAATCTCGTCTTCCGTTCTTCCTCGCAGGTATTTTTCTTGTCGGATGATAATGTGGTCAAACATGCGGGCTGCAATATTAGCACATTCTCTGATGTCCTCGTCACGTCGATCCCCAACGCCAGCTATGATTCCAATTTTTTTGGTCGCATCCACACTTTGCAGGTATTCTTCAACACCTTTGTAACCTGATGCATTGTGAGCAAAATCGATGAGGACTTTAAATTTTTTGAATTCAAAAATATTCATCCTTCCTGGAGTTTGTGCGGCACTTGGAATAAAAGTTTGTAGAGATAAACTAATGTCTTCCGTTTTGAAACCCCATAAATAACTAGCTAAAGTTGCCGCAAGCACATTAGCGATCATGAATTTTGCCTTTCCACCTAAAGTTAATGGAACGTGAGTGGCCCGCTCAATGCGAATTTTCCATTCTCCTTTTTTGATGGTAATGTATCCGTTTTCATATACGGCAACGGTTTTTCCTTCAGCACACAGTTTTTTGATGAATTCACTGTCTTCGCTCAAACTAAAATAAGCGACATTGCAGCTCAGGTCTTTACCTAATTTTACGCAATGGGGATCATCTCCGTTCAAAACAGCCCATCCATTTTTCCTGATACTTTTTACTACTGTGGCTTTAACTTTTGCCAAATCGTCTAAAGTATGGATGTCACTGATACCTAAATGATCTTCCTGAATATTAGTGATAACTCCAATATCACAACGACTAAAACCCAAGCCAGAACGCAGGATTCCGCCTCTGGCTGTTTCCAGGACGGCAAATTCTACCGTTGGATCTCGTAAAATATATTCAGCACTAAGAGGTCCTGTAGTATCTCCTTTTTCCATCATGTGGTTTTGAACATATATCCCATCTGATGTGGTGAATCCTACTTTGAACCCATTGTTTTTTACAATGTGGGCTAAAAGTCGGGTAGTAGTGGTTTTACCATTCGTTCCTGTAACAGCAATAATAGGGATTCGACATGATTTTCCAGGTGGATAGAGCATGTCAATTACTGGGGCGGCAACATTTCTAGGTAATCCTTCAGAAGGTGCGAGGTGCATTCTAAACCCAGGAGCGGCATTGACTTCCAGTATTACACCGCCATTTTCTTTTAAAGGTTGTGTTAGATTTTCGGCCATTATATCGACTCCACAAACATCCAGTCCAATTACTCTTGAAATTCTTTCAGCAAGAAAGATGTTTTCCGGGTGCATCATGTCGGTTACGTCCACAGAAGTACCTCCAGTGCTTAAATTGGCAGTAGACTTTAGAAATACAATTTCACCAATTCTAGGAATAGATTCTAAGGTGTAGTTTAGCTTTTCCAATAAATCCTCAGTATCTCGATCAACATCAATTTGAGTCAATACATTTTCATGTCCATATCCTCTTCTTGGATCTAAATTAGTGGTATCAATTAATTGCTGAATCGCATCCGTTCCATTTCCTATTACATGCGCGGGAACTCTTTTTGCGGCAGCAACTAATTTATTATCGATTACCAATATTCTAAAGTCGAAACCGGTTATGAATTTTTCAACAATAACACGTTTGCCGTACACTTGTGCAAAAGCTAAACCTGAAACAGCATCTTCCCAATTGGTAACATTTATAGAAGCTCCTTTTCCATGATTACCATCCAAGGGTTTTAATACAATGGGATAACCAATTTTTTTTATAGTTTCAGCCAATCCTTCTTCGTCCGTACAAATGCTACCACTGGCAACGGGAATGGACGCCATGTCTAACATTTTTTTTGTCTGCTCTTTGTTACAAGCAATATCAACGGCAATACTGCTGGTTTTACAGGTTATTGTTGCCTGAAAACGCATTTGATTAATTCCATATCCAAGTTGCACTAAAGAATTTGTTCCAAGACGTATCCAAGGAATGTCTCTGGAAACGGCTTCTTCTACAATACTTCCAGTGCTGGGTCCAAGTCGCACGCGTTCTCGTATTTCACGCATTTTCTGTAAGTCGGCAGTCAAATCGTATTCTGTTCCCGCTATTAGCGCTTCGGCAATGGCAACAGATGATTCTGCGGCAAAGAGGCCTACATTTTCTTCGGTATAACTAAAAACGACGTTGTATGTTCCAAGAGTTTTGGTTTCTCTGGTTCTTCCAAAACCCGTTTCCATTCCTGCAAGAGATTGAATTTCAAGTGCAATATGTTCAATTACATGTCCCATCCAGGTGCCACGTTCTACTCTAGAAAAAAAACCGCCACGGCAACCTTCAGAACAACGGTGTTCAATCATTGAAGGGAACATAGCTTCAATTCTTTCTCTGAAACCATCAATTTTATTGGTTGGAAATTGTTCCATTTCTTCCAAATCTAAACGCATTTGGATTAACTTTTTTCTTTGAATACTCCAGATATTCGGGCCACTAAGGGCTTGTACTTTGATTATTTTCATAAAATGGAAAAATTATTACTTGTATAAAAAACGGTTGAATTTAGAAGATTAATTCCAAAGTATCAACCCATATTGATTCGAAAAAAAGTAAAGTACATTCTATTAAATCCATCTAAATGCGCTACACTGCTCCTAAATTAAAGTTTTTTAGAATAGGAATCAAAATTTATTTTTTAAAATTAATTGAATCGTTAGGGGTGATCTGTTAATCGTGCTCTAATTATTTTTTGCACTAATTCTAAGATTCGGGACTTATTCCTAAATAGTAAAATCTTCTATTGGTTTAAATACCTTTAAATTTCATAGCAAACTAGATAGTATTGGAATGTAAAGTATGCAAAGACTATTTAGGATATAATCTTACGCAAGTATATCTGCTGCTAATAATTCAAAAAAAAAACACAACTTCAAAGGCTCTTTTTTATCTTTTTGGTTATTTTTACCAAATGAATATATTAGGAAAACTTATAATAATAGGTGGTGCAGTAGATAAAGGGAGTTTTACAGAAACCAATTTAAATAAAAATGCTTCTAGCAACTTAAACTTTTTTGAGGCTGGTATTTTGAAAAGAATCATAAATGAATCAAAACACAAAGAGAAATCACGGATAGAAATTATCACGACTGCTTCAGTTATACCAAAAGAAATTGGTCCTGAATACGTGAAAGCATTCGAATACTTAAATGCTAAAAACGTCGATATACTTACAATCGAAAGACGAGAGCAAGCTGGTGATGCAGAAGTTTTGGCTCGTTTAAAAGCGGCAGATATTGTGATGTTTACAGGAGGTGATCAGTTGCGACTATCATCCATTCTTGGCGGTACTCCTTTTCATGACATTTTATTGGATAAGTACCATAATGAGGAATTTATTTATGCTGGAACCTCGGCTGGAGCTGCGGCAGCTTCCAATCACATGATTTATCAAGGAAGCAGTTCAGAAGCTTTATTGAAGGGTGAAGTCAAAATCTCTAGCGGATTGGGTTTAATAGATGGTGTAATTATCGACACTCATTTCGTACAGCGCGGCAGAATTGGAAGGCTTTTTCAAGCTGTTGTTGGTAATCCTAGAGTACTTGGAATAGGTCTTGGGGAAGATACAGGCGTACTGATTATTAATAATCGAGAAATGGAAGCAATAGGTTCTGGCTTGGTCATTTTAGTTGATGGTCGTGAGATAAAAGATACCAATTTGACAAAAGTTGAATTAGGACAGCCTATATCCATTTCACATTTAGTGACCCATGTCATGAGCAAATTTGACACTTATAACCTTGAAACGCATAAAATGCACATTCAATCCTCCCATTATTTATAATAATTAAAAGTACAGTTTTAAAAATTTCAATCAATGATGAAGCTAATTATTCATGGTGGTTTTTTTTCAGAATCATCAACCAACCCCGAAACAAAAGTTGCTAAACAATCTGCATTAGAACGAATTATAAAAGATTCTTATGAATATTTAAAATCACATTCAGCTGTAGAAACCGTGGTGTATGCCGTATCGCTTCTCGAAAATGATGAGTTGTTTAATGCGGGAACAGGTTCTCAAATACAAAGCGATGGAAAAATTAGAATGAGTGCCGCCATAATGAATGGCGATACGCAAAAAATGAGTGGTGTAATTAATATTGAAGAGGTTAAAAATCCAGTTCAGGTTGCTCAATTATTAATGCAATATGATGATAGAGTTTTGGGTGGAAGTGGCGCTACCCGTTTTGCAAGACTACATGGTTTTCCTGCTTTTTCAACTGAAATTCCACAACGTCGAGTGGAATATGAGGGAAAGTGTAAAGCGCAGGGGACGGGAACGGTAGGTTGTGTGGCTTTAGATTCAAGTAATAAAATTGCAGTAGCTACTTCAACAGGAGGAAAAGGTTTTGAAATTCCAGGAAGAATCTCCGACTCGGCAACTGTAGCAGGGAATTATGCGAATGCATTTTGTGGCGTAAGTTTAACAGGCGTGGGTGAAGATATCGTTAGTAATGCCACTGCAGCAAAAATTGTAACGCGCGTCACCGATGGTTTTTCGTTACAGGACGCCTTTTCTAAAACTTTTAGCGAACTGAAACCTTATGATGGTTTTGCTGGAGCGATTGCGATTGATGATCACGGAAATATGTGGCATCAGGATTCTCATCCTAGTATGGTTTTTGCCAGTTTTGATGGGGAAAATTTTGAAGTTTTCCAGTAATACTCTTTATTTAAAAAGGGTTTTATGTGGTCTATTAATTCAAAGAAAATTCAAACCAAATTGGTGTATGATCCGAAATTATTCTGGCCTCTTTCAACGAAGTAAAATTCTCGTAAAAGTGAATAATCCCCGAATTTAGAGTATTGATTTTTGAAGATTTGAAATAGATATTGTCAAATTCCGAAGCGAGACAGTTGTCTTTTTTACATTCTTTTTTCAATGTCGTTTTTTGGTCAATTAGAAGTGACTGATACCCCATTTTCTTCAAAGGAATAAAAACCGTATGTGATTGAGGGCAATTAAAATCGCCGGTAAAAATCATATTTAAGTTGGGATATTCCTTTGGTAAAAATTTGAAGTATTTAATCTCCGTTTCAGGTTGTCTTTTTTGAGTGATGGCATGAAAGTTAACTACCGTAAATTGCTTGTTGTCATATTGAAAAGTGCATAAATAAGGTTCACGGTCGATTTCCAAATGGTATTTTTTTTCTAACCACGCTTTACCTATCTTTTTTACTTTACTCGTTTTCCATATGAAGGCATAGCGCTCTGTTTTATTGGCGCTACTGCTAGTTGGATCACTAATTACATAATCCCATTTGGCTCCTTTACGATTGAGTTCGTCTGCGAGCCTTGCTACTGCTTGCGGACCACCATAACCCGCTACGACTTCCTGTATAGCGATAAGGTCATAATTTTTCATTGTATTGGCAATGAAGTTTATGCTTGCTTCTGTTTTTGATTTGCCAAAGTTTTGAATGTTCCAAGAAAGGAGTTTGGTTTGCGAGAATCCAGAAAAGTAAATTAAGAAAAACAAGAGGGAAAGGAGCGGTTTCATTTAATAGGGATGGTACAGGTAATAATATTCAAATTAACGCTTATTGTTTGGTAAAAAGAAAAACTGAAGCCTTTAATTTTAATGAAAATTTGTTGGATCATTATTTCAACCCGCTCAAGTAAATAAACAGGGTTGCTAAAAGCTACTTTCAAAAAAATAGCAACTTACTGTTTGCAAGTGTCGATTCGGTAGTTATAAATTTGCTTGCGAACATCGTTGATAATATCTAAAGTTTCATGTTTTAGCTTTAGCGGTACTTTCTTTTTAAAGAAAATACCGTTTTTTAAACGTATTTTTAATTCATAACTTTTATAGTCATTCATCTTTACGATAAAAGTGATAATTAAAAGCGGTGGAAGAAAAAGCATTAATTCAAGGTGTAAATATAAAAGGCACAAAGTTGCAATTATGATTAAAAATAAAAAAGGTAAAAGCTCAAGTAAAGAGGGGAATTTATTCGCCGAAATATAGATTTCATCTAATTCAGAAAATAAGATCGCTTTTTGCCTCTTTTTTCTAGAACTTAAAATAAGTTTATTTTTTTCTAAACTTAGTTCGTCGAATGTGTACTTTAAATTCATTTTTAGAATTGTAATTGTTGATTAATTTTGCTGTTTTTTGATTTTATTGGAAGCATTTTAAAATTTTTTAAAATCTATATTTTTTAACCGCTCTTCCAGATGTTATACACTAAGTAAATAATGCATGCTGTACCCAAAATCATCACATCTGTTTGTATTGAAAAGAGTAGGTTACTAGTCAAAAACGGTAATGCAATCCTATTTTTTGGCTTTATTCATACGTAGGGTCTTTTTCATTTTCCTATTTTACCTTACAAATATTATTCTAGTTTGGTGTTAGCAGGTTTTTGGGTATAGATCATTTTGCCTTTTTGATTTCTACACGATACCTTGCTTTTAATGGTTAGAGTCTTGTTCTGGCTAAAGTCTGATTTTGGTGTTTGATAAAAAGTGCTTACATCAGTTATATTGCTATCTCTATTTTGAAGTACAGCATTTTCATTGGTACTGCCCATAATCAAATCTGGTACATCTAATTTAATAGTAGTTTTGATATAGTTTGTTTCCTTTTTGGGGATATATTTTTTTTTTACTGGAATAGTAAATAATGCAATAAATAGTAGTCCTGTTACACCAATAATTTTTCTCATATTTTTGTTATTCAGAGCAGGCGTTAACTATTTTCAATTGAATTCTCAAGATTTTCTGTAATTGCTTTTCCGTTAGCAGTCCTTTTTTTTGTGCTTTACTCAGTCTCTTACTTAAGCTTTCGGATTTGGCTTTTAAATAAGGATATCTTGTTAGGGAATTAGAATTCCCTTTCAGTGCTTTTTTATAGTGCTTGATATACTCCTTTATGTAATTGTCATAATCATTTACCGTATTTGTCCACTTTTCAGGTATACTTTCCTCTTTGCTTATTTTAGACAAGTGCAAGGTTGATTTTGTTTCGTTTTGCTTCATGTTCTATTTTTATTAGAATGTTGGAACACATCAAAATTAGTATTACTAAAACGGTTTAGTTTACGGGTAACCGTAATGCAGTAAAAAAATAATAGGGCGATTCAGTATAAATAATATAATATGATAAAAACAAGGGTTTTAGATCGTGAGTTATAATTGTTTAAATTATTTTTTTTATCCAGTTGCTAGCAATCCAATCTGACAAGTGAGCGCTATAAACAGCGTTTTCTAAATACGGATGTTGTAAAAATGTTTCTACTTTTTGAAAATTAGCCTTAGTTTGAGCAACATTATAATTTTCTAAAAACGAATTGCAAAAATCAGTGACACTCTTTTCATCTGTTTTATTGACATAATCAAAATCAATGCTTTCATGATTTTTGTTGGTAGCAACAGTTTTGGAATATCCTGAAAATGCTAAGTCTTTTGTACTAAAACGTGTCATTTGTATTTGATTTAGGGTTGAAATGGTAAACCTAATACCTTTTAAAAATAGTTCTGTACGGAATGCCGTAAAGGTCTTTTTTTATTGTGCCATCTAAATTATTGAGTCTTAAAGCAACAGTGTAGAACTTCCTCAATTAGTAATGGAAAAAAAGGAAAACAGTAGCTGCTTTGCATAACTTGTTTTCTAACGATTTTAAACTAAACCTAAATCCTTAGTAATGGCTATTAAATGAACATTATTGTTAGCCTTAAAGTAAACTTTTAGTTTGTTAATGCGTTTTTCTAAACTGCTATTGCCATTGGGAATAATTCCAGAATCTTTAAATTCAATAGAAATTTCCTCTACAGTTAGTCCTTTGGATAATGATTTTAAAAGAGAAATATCATAGGATTCAATTTCAAAAAGGGATTTGTCTCTTAAAGTTAGTGCTAACTCATTTGAAATTTTGACTTCTTCATTATTATAGATGCGTTGAATTGCTGTTTGAAGTTCCTCAATGCTATCTCTGCCTTTGCAGACGTAAGCATTAATCCCTAAATTATTAAAGAGCGATTTTATTCGGAAAGATTTGTCTTCAATAGAAAATATGATGGTCTTGATATCGGGTTGTGTTTTTTTTACCGCTTCTATAAGTTCTTCACCGGAGGTCAATTTATCCTCCCGATGATCACTCTTAAATGATAAATCGCTAATCAGTAGGTCGTATGGCTCATTATCATGAATGGCTTTTTTTATTTTCAAAAAGGCATCATCACAATATTTTGTGCAGTGAATATGAGTTATTGAAAGCTTTTCTAACGCTTGAACTACTGCGATACTAATAGTGTCTAAATCTTCGGCAACTAAAACTTTGTTAAACATAATGATGTCAGTTATATAGGGAATATGATTTTTGTTTTAAATCCTTTGTTGGATTTAGTATCAAAAGTAATCGTTCCTTTTATAACCAGAATACGGTTTTCCACATTGTGTAGTCCATTTTTTAAATTTATTACTTTAAAAGTCACTCCAACCCCGTTATCACTGGACTCTATTTGTAATTTATTTTCAATTTTTTTGAAAGCGATAGCAACTAAGCGACACTTATTTTGTTTTTTCATGTTGATTAATAGCACTTGATGGATACGATAGATTGTGATTTTTTTAGTTTCTTCAAGAATGGACCAATCGACAGCATTTAATTCGCTAAGAAGGATAATAATGTAATCCGTTTTAAATCCTTACATCATTTCTTTTAGATTCGGTATAAACAAAATACCGGTTTCTATCGTGCTGTTCTCTTTGGAAATATTTGTGGTTTTGGTGTATCGCTTCCAGATTGGCAAGTAAGCTTTCTTTATTGTTAGCTGTGGATAAATGCTGTGTTTCAGCAAAAGCCATAGTCTGATATAGATCGTTTGCCAATTCATCAGGAAGTTTCTTCATAATTCTGATTTCAGTAATGGAGGAGGTTTTTATTTTTTCTCTTTTATTTTTGGCAACAAGATAGACATTAACAAAAAGCCCTATCACAAATATGGCGTCTATTGCAAAGTATAATTGTTAATTTCGGTTTTTTTGTTGTTCCGGTTGCAAGGCATCTTCTACTTTTTGAGTTTTTAGATTGAGATTTTCTGTTCTATTCTGATCGCTATCGTATTTGATTTTTATAAATTCATTTTTGGCATTATTCGTAATTTTTATAATACTAACATTAAGCCTGATGCTAATAGATGCATCGTTAGAGGTGCCTTTTACAGAGGTAATGGATACTAAAAAGGACAATGATCTCTTTCTTTCATCACCACTATTAATGTTGTAGCTGTTTCATAAGCGTCTTTGGCATACTTTATAGCATATTGTCTATTTAGTTGTTGGTAATATGCTGCCAAATGTAAATTAGGTCCAATACTTCATAGAAATCGTTGCTTTTCTTTCTGATGGCTAGTGATTGTGTCATTAATTGTATTTCTTCTGAATTGCGTTTGGTTTTAAAATAGCTGTAGCCTAGGGTACCTAAGAATCTGGCTTTTCGAGACGGATTACTCTTTGAAATGGTTGATGTTGTTATAGACTCCAGTATCTTAATTGAGGAATTGTGTTGTGCCATTTTGATGTTAATAGTGGCGATAGTATTTTTAAAAGTCATTTTTACCAAAGTATCATTAGCTAGTGTTTGAGCTCTTTTGTCGTAATATAAGGCGTCGACATAATTATAAAGTTCTTTTTAGGAAATTGCAAAAAGGTCTAAGGCTGCTGATTCGTACACAGAATTGTGCTGGAGAAAGGATACTGCTTGTTTCGAACTTTATGGCCCTTCCAAAAGAATCATCAGAAATTTTCTGGGGATGCGCCATCTGGATTAAGTATATGCAGCTGATGCACTGTCTTTTTCTATCTCGTCAAATATTTTTGACCGGTTATAGTATTGTAAAGCGCTATCAAATTTTTTATTGGCAAAGAATACTTCACCCGCATCTAATAATTTGCGTACCTCACCAATATTTTTATTTTTGCTACTTTCAGAAGGTGAAGCTGACTTAACATTTAATAGTTCTGACACGAATAGACAAAAATCGATAGTAGGAGTGATAAAATTGGGGAATGTAACATACATCAAAACTGTTTCCGAAAGTAGCAATTTGCAGGTTATAAACTAGGATTTTGTTCTTATAATTAGTTTTTAGGCAATAGTATTGCAATTGTTTCATCTCCACCATCAGCGCCAGTTGATAAGCTGTCAATCGGTGATAAAGGTAATGAATGAGATTACTTTTTGAATCTTTCGTCGACATCTTCCGCGTCATTTGCGCAGGACACGCCATAAAATAAAAAAACCCATTCGCGTTGGCGAATGGGTTTTATAATCTGAAACAAGTTCAGATATAGATAAGTAAGTAATCTAAATTGTGTTGATAAAACGTTTATTTTACTTTATTAAGTATTGCTTTGAAAGCTACTGGGTGGTTCATAGCTAAATCGGCTAGAACTTTACGGTTCAATTCGATGTTATGCTTTTTTACTTTACCCATGAATTGAGAATAAGACATTCCTTCCAATCTGGCTCCAGCGTTGATACGTTGAATCCATAAAGCGCGGAAATTTCTTTTATTCACTTTTCTGTCACGGTAAGCGTAGCACATTGCTTTCTCTACCGCATTCTTAGCAACTGTCCAAACGTTTTTACGTCTACCAAAGAAACCTTTGGCTTGCTTCATTATTTTTTTTCTTCTTGCTCTTTTTGCAACTGAATTTACCGATCTTGGCATAATTTTATTGTTTTTTTTGTAGCAGGCGGCTTGAATTCAATCAAAAGCACTTAATGGCCATACTCCAAGGTTATTTTAAATTGTTTTAACCTAAAGAATTTAAAAAAAGTGTTCAGTTTTCAGCTTTTAGTATTCAGTTAGAAACTGCTTACTAAGTACGGACCACTGAGTACTAAATTATATAATTCTTAATTGTTGTTTGATACTTTTCATATCTGTTTTGTGAACTAGCGCAGAGTGTGTCAATGCTAATTTACGTTTTTTAGACTTTTTGGTCAAGATATGACTTTTAAAAGCATGCTTTCTTTTAATCTTTCCAGAACCAGTAACTTTAAAACGTTTCTTGGCGCTAGATTTGGTTTTCATTTTAGGCATTTTTTCCTAGTGTTTTAATTTATTCTTACTTACTTATTTTGACAGTCTTAAAGTCTTAAGTCATAAAGTCGAAAGATTTTACTTTATGACTTCAGACTTTGAATTTTTCGACTTATTTCTTCTTCTTAGGAGCAATGAACATGATCATTCTCTTTCCTTCTAGAACTGGCATCGCTTCTACTTTACCAAATTCTTCCAAATCTGTTGCTAATCTTAATAATAAGATTTGCCCTTGATCTTTATAGATGATCGAACGTCCTTTAAAGAAAACGAACGCTTTCAATTTAGCACCTTCTTTTAAGAATTTTTCAGCATTCTTTCTCTTAAATTCATAATCATGCTCATCTGTTTGAGGCCCAAAACGGATTTCCTTAACGACTACTTGTGTAGATTTCGCTTTTAGGATTTTATCACGTTTCTTTTGCTCGTAAACAAATTTCTTGTAATCCATGATTTTACAAACTGGAGGCTCAGCATTAGGCGAAATCTCGACTAAATCCAATTCAAACTGGTCAGCTAATCTTAAAGCTTCTGATAGTTTAAAAACTCCAGGCTCAATATTTTCACCTACAAGTCTTACTTCTTGTACACCACGAATAAGACTATTTATCCTGTGTGCATCCTTTTTTTCTACGCGAGGTTGGTAACCTCTGTTGCTTCTTATTGCTATGACTTTATAATTTAAGTTAAACTGTAAATACTTTTAATGTTTTATTTATTACTTCATTCACAATAGCAACAAATTCTTCTATTGTAACGCTGATATTTCCTTTTCCTTCCTGACCATGACGACGGATAGAAATGGTACCGTTTTTCTCCTCTTCTTCACCAACTATCAGCATAAAAGGGATTTTTTGCATTTCTGCATCCCTGATTTTCTTGCCTATAGTCTCATTTCTGTTATCAGTCAGGGCGCGAATTTCGTGATTTTCTAGCAAATCTAAAACTTTTTTCGCATATATTTCATATTTCTCGCTCAAAGACAATATAATAGCCTGTTCAGGTATCAACCACAGTGGGAAATTTCCTGCTGTGTGCTCTAATAATATTGCTATAAATCGTTCCATGGAACCAAACGGGGCTCTGTGAATCATCACGGGTCTATGCAATTCATTGTCAGAACCTTTATAAGTTAAATCAAAACGCTCTGGTAGGTTATAATCGACCTGAATAGTTCCTAATTGCCATTGTCTGCCCAAAGCATCTTTAACCATGAAGTCCAATTTTGGACCATAGAAAGCAGCTTCGCCATATTCAATAACCGTGCTTAAGCCTTTATCTGCTGCTGCACTGATAATCGCATGCTCCGCTTTTTCCCAGTTTTCATCAGTACCAATGTATTTATCTCTATTTTCTTTGTCTCTTAGTGATATTTGAGCCGTGAAATTTTCAAATCCTAAAGAACCGAAAACATACAGTACTAAGTCAATTACTTTTTTAAATTCTTCGTCCAATTGATCTGGAGTACAAAATATATGAGCATCATCCTGAGTAAAACCACGTACCCGAGTCAATCCATGTAATTCACCACTTTGTTCGTATCTGTAAACTGTACCAAATTCAGCATAACGCTTTGGTAAGTCTTTGTAGGACCATGGTCTTACATTATAAATTTCACAGTGATGCGGACAGTTCATCGGTTTTAATAGAAATTCTTCTCCTTCATGAGGAGTTGTTATTGGCTGGAAACTATCAGCACCATACTTTGCATAATGACCAGATGTTACATACAATTCTTTTTGACCAATATGAGGTGTTACAACTTGCTCATAGCCCCCTTTTTTTTGTGCTTTTTTCAAGAACTGTTCCAATCGATCTCTCAATGCAGCTCCTTTTGGCAACCACAAGGGTAAACCTTGTCCCACTTTTGCTGAAAAAGCAAATAATTCAAGTTCCTTCCCTAGTTTTCTATGATCTCTGCGTTTTGCTTCTTCAAGTAATGCTAAATATTCTGTAAGGTCTTTTTGTTTTGGAAATGAGGTTCCATAAACACGAGTTAGTTGTTTGTTTTTTTCATCACCTCGCCAGTAAGCACCGGCAACACTCATAATTTTCATGGCTTTGATAATTCCAGTATTTGGAATATGACCACCGCGGCATAAATCAGTAAAAGTGTCATGATCACAAAACGTAATTGTTCCGTCCTCAAGATTGGTAATTAGTTCTGTTTTATAAACGTTGTCTTTATATAATTCCAGAGCATCCGCTTTTGATACAGGACGCAATTTAAATTCATGTTTTCCTCTTGAAATTTCAAGAACACGATCTTCAATTTTCTTGAAATCCGCGTCTGTAATTTTATGATCTTCAAAATCTACATCATAATAAAATCCATTTGCGATTGCTGGCCCTAGTGTTAATTTTATTCCAGGATACATCTCTTCAAGAACCTGTGCCATCACGTGCGAAGTAGAATGCCAAAATGCTTTCTTTCCATCAGCGTCATTCCAAGTGTACAATATAAGATTTCCGTCCGTCGTCAATGGAGTAGTGGTCTCAATTGTTGTACCATCAAAAGAAGCTGAAATCACATTTCTAGCAAATCCTTCACTAATGCTTTTAGCAACATCCATAGGTGTTGCATCAAGAGCAAACTCTTTTATTGACCCGTCGGGTAAAGTAATCTTAATCATTGTTTGATATTTTAAGAGTGCAAAGATAGAGCATTACAAAAACACAACCAATATATATGTAAGGTTTGTTAGTCTAAAGCTTGTAATCTAAATTAGTTTGTAAGAATCAATGTTGTTTAACTAAATAATGCTAGATCATTTGAAGTAGGAGGTCAAAAAAAGAATTACAATCGTATCGCGAGTCAATTTTAAAATCAACTCCATTATTAACAAAGGTCTATAAATCTATTTTCTTTAATTCCTTGTAATTGGCATATAAGCGGCGCAATAGAATCCCGTACACTAATCTGTAAAACAACCAGAATAAACCAAATAATAAAAGACTGATCAATAATAAAACACCTACTGTAATCACCATTACCTTGTTGTTTTCAGCAATTTTGTCTTTCAAGAGCTCCATTTCAGGATTGTAAACAAATGCAATGATGAATCCAATTATCAAGCTAAAAACTAGCATTGCTAAATTGTACCAAACATAATATTGAACTGTTTTGCGTGTTTTTAAAATATCCTGCATCAGTTGTTTGGTAGAAGCAGTTGTAGATATTAGAATAAAATTTTTATAAAATAAATAAATAAAAACTAATATGACTGCATAATTAGCATAGGTCAACACTTCAAAATAAGGAATGAACTCGCTATGTTGAATTTTTTCCAAATACTCATCTGAATCAAAACAAACGCTGAGACATGTCCATAATAAAACCTCTAAAATACTGATGATCAAAATCCACTTCACAATCGAAGATGATTTTTTATGAATCATTTTATAAATCTCAATTTCTGATACTTGTTCAAAAGAATGATCATCCTTCTGCCAGTCTTTCTTTAATAAATCCAGCTCTTTCATATTCCTAATGGATTTAATATTTTTTTTAATTTCCCTTTTATCCTATTCATTTTTACTCTCGCATTTACCTCACTAATTCCCAATGTTTCCGCTATTTCGTGATAATCTTTGTCCTCCAGATACATAAAGATCAACGCCTTCTCAATATCATTTAGTTGGTAAACTGCTTTATACATTAGTTTTAATTGTTCCTCTTCTTCATAATCATACTCCACGTCATTCAGGAAATGTTGGCGTCCTTCAAATTCTATTGTGTTTATGGATCGTTTTGTTTTTCGGTACAAAGTAATCGCTGTGTTGAGCGCAACTCGATACGCCCAGGTAGAAAACTTACTGTCGCCCCTAAATTTTGGAAAAGCCTTCCACAACTGAATTGTAATTTCCTGAAACAAATCCTTGTGCGCGTCATCGTCGTTAGTATACAACCTACATATCTTGTGGATTATATTCTGATTTTCCTGCAACTGCTTTACAAAAGATTGTTCTAGATTTTCACTCATAGTATATACGTTAGTAAGTCAATACGGGTTTTTGTTACAATGCTTCCTTTTTTTTGGAGCACAAAAATTTTCACTTCATAAAAAAGAGTCGTCCCGCTGTACATTTCAATCTTTTTTTCTGAAAAAATTCAGAAAAAAAAGGATTTCCATTTCCATCGGGGCTAATTTACCTATTTTGTATTTCAGAACAACAGTTGACAAAAACAAATAGTAAAATTATATTCCTAATTTTACAATAGACAGCTAGGAGTTATCAATGGCGATTTTCCAAAATTGTAGCATGAAAACTAAAGGTGTACTTGTAATAGTATTCAGCTTTATTTAAATGTGAAGAGAAATGGGTAAGGGATAAAAAAAGCCTTTTATGAATTTCATAAAAGACTTTTTGACATGTTAAATAGTAGTAGATTGCTTTTTACGTTCCGAATAATCAACATTAAAAGTATATTTTTTATTGCTAACTTTTTTAACAGCAGCATTATTGATGTGGTCTGGTTTTTACCCTGCACCAGTTCCTAAACCTACGCCAAGACCCAATAATCCAAACGAGACAACGTTTTAGATAAAGTTTCCAATTCTAAGAGCAGTATTCAAGGTTGGTTTTTTAGTATCGCAACCCTCTTCTTTATAATTCCATATTTAGGCTTTATTTCGTGGAAATAATGCAGTGACTTGTCCGTCACCCATTTTTTCGCCGTCTACATAAATTACTGCATTGAACAATCCTTAGCAACAAGCGTACCTGCGTACGTACTGGCTGCAAACATTACACCACAGCTAATTAGTAAAACGAGTATCGATAAGGAGACCACAACAACTGAAAGTCTTTTTTTATGAGACTACTATTTTTTTGTTTTCACTCCGTTTAAGTAGCTGAAGTACTAATAATATACTCGCAAATAAAACTGTTTGTTACTTTTTTTTGGATGTTTAGTGGCTATACATTTGATTTACTTCAATTATTAATTGTAAATCATTGGTAGCTAATTTTTTAAATCTTTACTAACTTTGTGATTCATCATCCTATTTTAAAAATGAACATACCAAATTCAACTTTACCCAGAATAGTTATCATCGGCGGAGGTTTCGCAGGAATTGCATTAGCCAAGAAACTAAAAAATAAAAAAGTTCAGGTGGTTCTTTTAGACAAACACAATTACCATACTTTTCAGCCTTTGTTGTACCAAGTGGCTACTGGCGGACTCGAAGCGGGTTCCATCGCCTACCCAATACGGAAAGTAATTCAGGAGTATGATGATGTTTATTTTAGACTGACCAATGTTGAAGAGATCGACACTAAAAATCAGAAAGTAATCGCTGAGATAGGCGAATTAAGTTATGATTACTTGGTGATTGCAACCGGTTCCAAGACCAACTATTTTGGTAATAAAGAAATTGAGCGCAACAGTATGGCGATGAAAACCATACCGCAATCGCTCAACATACGTAGTCTTATTTTGGAAAATTTTGAACAAGCTGTCTTAACCACTGATGTAGCAGAACAAAACAGCCTTATCAATTTTGTACTCGTTGGTGGAGGACCAACAGGGGTAGAGCTTTCAGGAGCTTTAGCTGAAATGAAAAAAGCGATTCTACAAAAAGATTATCCCGATCTTGATATTGCAAGAATGGGTATTAATCTGATTCAAAGTGGCGACCGTATCCTGAATACCATGAGTGAAAAATCCTCACAAGCAGCTGAAAAATTTCTTACTAGTTTGGGTGTGAAAATTTGGAAAAACGTCCGAGTTACGAACTACGATGGACGTACGATTACTACCAATTCCGATTTGACGTTTGAAACCGCAACTGTTATTTGGACAGCAGGAGTACAAGGTGCTATTGTAGCCGGATTAGATGCACGATCTTTAGTAGAAAAGGTAGAGCGCATCCGAGTAAACGAATTCAATCAAGTAGCGGGGTATGAAAATATTTTTGCTGTGGGTGATATTGCCTCGATGGAATCTGAAACCTATCCGCAAGGACATCCTATGATGGCTCAACCGGCCATGCAACAAGGGGAATTATTGGGGGAAAATCTGGTAAAATTAATTCAAAATAAGCCCATGGAAGCGTTCGAATACAATGATAAAGGTTCTATGGCTACCATTGGAAGAAATAAAGCAGTAGTAGATTTACCCAAGTATCATTTTAGCGGTGTTTTTGCTTGGTTTGTTTGGATGTTTGTACATTTATTTTCACTAATTGGATTTAAAAATAAAGCGGTAGTTTTTTTAAACTGGGTTTACAATTACATTCGTTTTGACCGCGAGGGCCGCCTGATTATTAGACCGTATAAAAAGAAAAGTTTTACCACGTTTACTAGTGATGAAGTATAGAAAAGGAAGTCGTGGATAGAAATGCTTTTTATGACTTACCAAAAGTTAATTCCAAACCTCACTATTAATTTACTAACGCAAAGCTGATAACGTCAAATAAGTAGCCACTAACCGAAAACCCACAACAGATAACCGAAACCCCAAAACAGATAATCGAAAACCCACAACAGATAACCGAAAACCCAAAACAGATCACCGAAAACCCACAACAGATAACCGAAACCCCAAAACAGATAACCGAAAACCCAAAACAGAAAACCCAAAACAGAAAACCCACAACAGATAACCGAAAACCCAAAACAGATAACCCACAACAGATAACAGATAACCGAAACCCCACAACAGAGAACAGATACCCTAGAACTCCCTGCCTTTATAATAATTCACCATCAAGTTCACATACTTGTTATAACTCTCTAAGCCATCCTTTTGTTGGTTTATTTTGAGGAATTGGTCATAAAAGGCATGAAAACCTTTGTCAATTATGGAGTCGTATTGTTTCCAAAAATCATCACTTTCTTTATAGTTTTTTAGAATTCCGGGATGGATTGTTTTTATTAAATTTTTGAAAACAGTTTCGTCTCGAGCGCGCCAATTGCCTACGCAATAGCGTAAAGCCATACTATAACCCGAATATTGAATGTACAAATCCTCATTTTTTATGGATGCTAGAAATCCAATAAAATTACATTCACTTTCACTTGCAAAACCCATTTGGTGTGCCATTTCATGATTGGTTGTCATGGGAAAACTGTACGTAGGGCCCAAATAATTTACTTGGGCTTCATTCGTAAATGGATTCAAGTAACCTCCAAAACCCATATAAGTTAAGGGTAAACTGAATAATGATTTCTTACTACTTGGATTGCTGTATTCAAAAAATAGATGTTGTTTTGAAAGTGTTTTATATCCGTTCAGATTCATTTCAAAAACCTGCTCTTGCGAATAAGGGACGATGATTTTTAAGCTATCGTTCTTTGCAATCTGCATTTGAACGGCATTTGTTCTAGCGATTAACTTTTTGGTAAAAATCAAAAGATCAGCATCGGTATAATCGCGTTCAATATTCATTTTTTCAAAAAGGGGTTGGCGGTAATAATTGAAACCCCACAGTAAATGAAAACAAAAATAAAAAACCGACAGAAAACTTAAAATCGCTAAAACATTATTTTTCCAATCGATTCTCCATGTTTTTCTTTTTGCAAAAATCCACTTGATTCCAAGAATAATTAGAATAAAATAAAGGAGATCACCGACTGAAAAAGGAATTTTCCCTAAAACAATTCTGGAAAAATTAGAGATAATCGGGTAGAGGCCTTTGCTGTAGTAGTGTTCTACTTGCAAGGGAAAATAGGGGAGGATTTGTAAACCAATTATTTGAAAAACCAAGAATAAAGGAAGAATGTATTTGCGCTGCATTATTTCTAATTTGGTTATAAAATTAGTATAAATAGACAACTAGCATTTCTTTTTATGAAAATTTGTACTGTAAAATAATTTTTATGGAATTTATCACAGACAGAATTACTATTGATTCTGAAATTTGTAACGGAAAACCTATTATTCGTAACAAACGAATCACTGTGCAGACTATTTTAGAATTTTTGAGTGCTGGCGAATTGCAGGAGGAAATATTACGTCAATATCCATCATTAGAAAAGGAAGATATTTATGCTTGCCTAAAATTTGTATCTGACTTAATGAAAAGAAATTTCACAATCAAAACTGTCGCCTAATGCCAAGTTTCCTGTGTGACATAAATCTTCCCTATTATATTTCTCTTTGGAACATTGATGAATTCATACATCAAAAAGACATCAATGACGAATGGTCAAATGAAAAAATATGGATTTATGCAAAAGAAAATAATCTCAAAATACTATCAAAAGATTCTGACTTTTCTAATAAAATAATCATGAGTTCGCCTCCTCCAAAAGTGATTCATATTCGATTTGGAAATATGATAATGAATCAATTCTGTGATGCGATTTCTAAAGTGTGGGATGATGTTGTCGAAATCAATGAAGGACATAAATTAGTAAATGTTTTTCAGGATAGAATCGAAGGAATTCAATAAATAATCAAAGCTAAGTGTAATCATTATTTATATGTATTTTCCTATTTATGTCTTTTTTTCTTATATTATTTTCTATTTCCAATTCTCGCGTGAAGGGGAGAAGCAAACTACCGAAGTAGTGCGTATCACCTGACAGCACTATAGAAAGGGGCTTTGTATTTACAAAAATAGGAAGCCCCTTTTTATGGTGGTGGCACGCCCAAATGATTTCGCGAATTTTAAATGATAATTAACTTTGTAAAGAGGAAAACGATTTTAAACTTTGTAACTTTGGAATCTTAAATTGTTAAACATCAAACAAACATAAATGAGTCAAGAAATAAGAAATTTAGAACCAAAAGCGCTTTGGAATAAGTTTGCCGATTTGAATGCCGTTCCACGTCCTTCTAAAAAGGAAGACCGAGTAATTGCGTTCATAAAAAACTTTGGCGAAAGCCTTGGATTTGAAACTTTTGAAGATGAAATTCGCAATGTAATTATCCGTAAACCCGCTACGGCAGGCATGGAAGATCGCAAAGCAATTGTGCTTCAAGGGCATTTAGATATGGTGCATCAAAAAAATGCGGATACTGTTTTTGATTTTGATACCACTGGAATTGATATGTATGTGGATGGTGACTGGGTTCGTGCCAGAGGAACTACGCTTGGTGCTGATAACGGTCTGGGAGTTGCAGCTATCATGGCAATATTAGAAAGTACTGATATTCCGCATCCTGCAATCGAAGCTTTGTTTACTATTGACGAAGAAACAGGAATGACTGGAGCCTTAAATTTAAAAGGCGGTATTTTACAAGGTCAAATTTTGTTGAATATGGACACCGAGGAAGATGATGAAATTGATATTGGTTGTGCAGGAGGTATTGATGTAACGGCAACGGCAGAATATGATGAGGAGGAAACTCCAGAAGGCTCAGTAGGATACACCATTACCGTAAAAGGTTTGAAAGGCGGACATTCAGGAATGGATATTCACAAAGGTTTGGGTAATGCGAATAAAATCATGAACCGATTGTTGTTTGATGGTTTTGATAATTTTGGGTTACAAATTTCGGAAATTAAAGGCGGAAGTTTGCGTAATGCGATCCCACGTGAAAGTATGGCCAAGGTTATTATTGCAGAAGTGTATGACGAAGCATTTGTTTTTGATATGCAGCAAATTGTTAACGAAATTAAAACCGAGTTTAAAACAACGGAACCCAGCTTAGAAGTTGTTTTTGAAAAAATGGATGCAGCTCCTGCTAAAGTAATGCCGACAATTGCTCAGTTTTACTTCGTAAGATCCATGTATACTGCTCATAATGGAGTGTATCGAATGAGCGCTGATTTTGCTGATTTAGTAGAAACCTCTAATAATATTGCTAAAGTAATCGTAGGTGATGGACAACTTTCAGTACAATGTTTAACCCGTTCTTCGGTTGAAACTTCTAAATTTGATTTGGCTAATGCCTTGCGTTCTGCCTTTGAACTAATGGGTTGCGAAGTAGAGTTTTCAGGATCGTATCCCGGATGGACACCCAATTCAGAGTCGGAGATATTAGATGTTTTGGTGCCAATTTATGAAAAACAAAACGGTGAAAAACCAAAAGTGGTAGCGTGTCACGCTGGATTAGAATGTGGAATTCTGGGAACCAATTATCCAGATATGGATATGATTTCTTTTGGGCCAACCATTCACGGGGCGCACTCTCCAGACGAAAGAGCGAGCATTTCGTCTTCTCAGAAATTTTGGAGATTTGTTTTGGAAATTCTAGCAACGATTCCAGTAAAATAATAGCTTAAAAACTGAAGAAAAAGGCATAATTAAGTTCCATTTGGGATTTTAATTATGTCTTTTCTTTTGTACAACAAGTGCTAATCGGCGGGTTCAGATAGGTTGTTTTTCAAATGTTCGCTATCCCAACTATGGTTTGTTGCTGCAATCTGGGAATAAAGATCGCTTTTCAGTAATTGTTCCTGCAGTTCAATTTCTTCTTTAATAGTAATGAGGTACGCCATTTTATCATGACGTTTTTCAGCTAATTTACGAGTAGTAATTTCGTCATATTTTATAAATTGCCGTCCTTGTCTAGTGGCTGAATACTTGCGATGGCCTAATTCTACTAAGGCGTCAACACCCATATTTACAGCGCTGTATAATGTTTCTCTGTAAATATGCTCGACTTTATGATCGATTAGTTCATAAGCATCATTTCGATTTCGGGCACGGGTCAAGATTTTCAAGTGCGGAAAATGTTTTTTTAATGTTTCAATCACTTGCAAATTTACAGATGGATTGTCTATCGCTGCAATAAAAAGTTTGGCGTTTTCACAACCAGCAGCTTTCAACAATTCCAATCGCGTTGCATCTCCATAATACACTTTGAAACCCATTTTTCGTAACAAATCAATTCGATCAGAATCATAATCTAGAATAGTGGATTTCACTTTATTAGCTTTTAACAAACGTCCTACTGTACTGCCAAAATGGCCAAAACCAGCAATGATAACTGGATTGTCTTCGTCTATAAAATCATTTTCCTTTTTAATTTCGGTTCCCTTTTCTTTGACTCCAGAATACCGATAAATTAATCGTTCATTTACTAATAGCAAAAACGGAGTAGCAACCATACTCATGGCGATCACTGCCATTACTTGATTTGCCAAAACAGTAGGGATAATATTTAATTGCATGCAAAAACTCATGATTACAAAGCCAAATTCTCCTGCTTGGCTCAAACCAAAAGCAAACAAAAGGTTTTGATTCCTATTTTTTTTCTGAAATCTACTAATTACAAATAAAACTACGAATTTCACAAAAGTTAGGATGGCTCCAAAAATAAAAATGAAAAGAGGATTTTCAATAATTAATTGAAAGTTTATTGATGCGCCAACACCTAGAAAAAAAAGGCCTAAGAGCAACCCTTTAAATGGCGCAATATCTCCTTCTAATTCATGTCGAAATTCCGAGTTAGCCAATACAACTCCAGCCATAAAAGCACCAAGTGCAGGACTCAATCCAACTAATTGCATCGAATAGGAAACACCAACAACCAGTAACAATGCAGAGGCTGTAAATAATTCTTGTAACCTAGTTTTTGCAATTATATGCAATAAGGGAACAAATACATAACGACCGGCAAAATAAATTGTCGATATAATCCCCAGTACAATTAGAGTTTGTAACCAGCTTGGAAAGCCTGTAATTAAGGATTGTGGCGCGTCACTTGTTGCTTCAAGATTTACAGTTGAAAGTAGCGGTAAGAAAGCTAATATTGGGATCACGGCGATATCCTGAAAAAGTAAAACTGCAAATGAGGAACGGCCTACCGATGTATTTAATAATCCTTTCTCTTTTAAAGTTTGCAGTACAATTGCCGTTGAGGATAATGCGAGTGCTAGCGAAATAGCTAAGGCAGTTTCCCATTTCCAATCCATAAAAATAAGACATCCAACAAATAAAAGAACAGTAGTTCCTATTACTTGAGAAGATCCCATTCCGAGGATGAATTTTCGCATTTTCCAAAACTTGCGGGGTTCTAGTTCCAGACCAATTAAAAATAGCATCATCACAACACCAAATTCAGCAAAATGCATAATGTCCTCACCTTCCTGACCAATAAATCCCAAAACATAGGGGCCAATAACGATTCCAGCCAATAAGTAGCCCAAAATAGAACTTAAGCCTAGCTTTTTCGCAATAGGAACGCAAATTACTGCGGCCGATAAATAAATGATTGCTTGTAATAAAAAATTTGTATCCATATTAAACTTGTATTGTAGCAAACCATTCGTTCAAATAATGGTATTGCAAAATGGTATCGGAATCCAAGTCGCTGTTTTCTAAATAGTCAAGTAAATAACCATAAACCACTCCGTTTTTCTCATAATCTTCTTTGGCCATATTGTGCGTTCCGTGGACCACAAAAGGAGGCAAGTAAATCATGTTGCACACTTTTGCCGTTTGATTAAACGGTTCCAAAAGTTCAACAATACTATACCGATCACTTCCTGTTTCGCAATAATTTTCTTTGTCGCCTCCAGTTGTAATGACCTGAAAGATAATTTTATCCTGCAGCGCTGTCCCTTTTTTTCCGTACG
Source organism: Flavobacterium fryxellicola (assembly GCF_900143245.1). Lineage (GTDB taxonomy): Bacteria > Bacteroidota > Bacteroidia > Flavobacteriales > Flavobacteriaceae > Flavobacterium > Flavobacterium fryxellicola. The sequence goes on along the minus strand of NZ_FRDK01000002.1, from coordinate 392,500 downwards.
CCCAGTTGTGTTCCAAAACCATATCAATCCATTGTTTCATTAATGGCGGGCAACTGTACCAATACATTGGATGATGCCAAATAATTATATCGTGTTGGCTCAGAAGAACTTGTTCGTGCTTGACATCAATATCAAAATTGGGATATTCTTCATATAAATCATGAAAAGTGATGTTTTCTGAATTGGGAATATTTTCCACCAAAGCCTTGTTCGCGTGTGATTTTTCGAACAATGGATGAGAAAATATGATTAAAATTTTATTTTTTGCCATAAAATTTAGTTGTTAACTATTTCTTTTTCAGAAATTTATAACTGTTTAAAGTCTGGTTTACAGTGTTTTTTGTACTTTTTAAAAATATTGAAAGATATAAAATATTGTTTAGTTTTTTTGATAGCAATCGGTTGAAAAGCTATTTTTTTATTTGTAGTAGCGGACAAACAGAAAATCCCGTCAAATTAAAAAATCATTCTCGCAGGATTTAATTAAAGACATCCTTCGGTTGGTTGCGAATTAATCAGCGAATAGGGCAATAGCGATTAATCCATGAAGCCATTTTTTTTTGTTTAATTTTTGAAAAAAGTGGTCAATAGTTTTTTGCTTCCCACGACCCAAAGTATGTCATTTTTTTCTAAAATCATATTGGATTCTGGATTAAGAATTCGTCTTCCGCTTCTTTCAATTCCTACAATTAAGGCATTCGTTTTTTCCCGCAATTGAGAATCTCGGATCGTTGCACCAATAAATTCATCGCCTTTGAGTTCAAGTTGTTTTAAGATGATGTCCGTCTCAGAAATTTCAGGAATTTCTATTTCATTTTGATGCAAATAGGATTTAAATTCTTTAACTTGTTTGTCTGTTCCAATTATACAAATTTCATCTCCTGGAAATAAACGTTCATTTTTATTGGGGATATTAATCATAATTTCTCCCCTTTTGATAAAGGCAATATTGATACCTAATTGTTCCCTAATTCGCAGTTCATTTAGCGTTTTACCTGCAATATTTGAAGTTGGAGCAATATCAAATGTTGACATGTGTCCGTCCCAAGGAGTCAAATGACTGCGGCTTCTGATAACTTTTTTGATTTCTCTGGCATTTAGATTTTTGAGAAAGTGGTCTTCAATTTTATGGTACTGCGCATTTAATTTTTTCGGAAAGACAAAGTAGATCACGACGGCCGCAATCAGTGATATAAAAGCTATTATAGGTGAGAAAAAGATATTCAATAAAAAGCCAATATAAAAAAGCGCTAAAATCATCCGCACTAGAATCATCATCAAAATTGGTCCACGGTATTTGCGTTCCTCTCTTAGGATGGCGACTTCTTTAACCGCAACACGTCGCAAGGAAAGCGCCCATAAAAAGGGCGAAATTATCACTAAAGTAATTAGTGCGCCAAATATGTTTGCAAAAGGGGATCCTTCTACTAATGGCAAAATAAATTTGGATGACAGCAAAGTAACTGCAACAATAATTACGGAGTGAATCACGACTTGTGTCAAAAAAGCACGGACTACTATTTGCCAATTACTAACTAATTTAATCGATTGTGTATTAGCACTGTACCGTTCAATTTTTTTGATCCATTTTCGGGGTAATTTTTTTTCCAGATATTCAGAGAATGGAGTAGAGAATTTGACCATAAATGGGGTCGTAAAAGCAGTCACTGCTGAAACTGCCACGACAATTGGATAGAGAAAATCACTAGTTACATTCAATGTCATTCCAAGAGTGGCGATAATAAAGGAGAATTCTCCAATTTGCGATAAACTCATTCCAGTTTGCACCGATTGCTTTAAGGGCTGTCCAGAGAGTAAGGCACCAATTGTTGAACTAATAGATTGACCTAAAAGCACTACCAATGTCAAAAGAGCCACGGGAAAGGCATATTCATACAACGTTGCTGGATTAATTAACATCCCTACTGAAACAAAAAAAACAGCTCCAAAAAGGTCTTTTACAGGTTTAACTAAATGTTCGATATGTTCTGCCTGAGTGGTTTCAGCAATGATGGAGCCCATGATAAAAGCGCCTAACGCAGGAGAAAAACCAACATTGGCAGCAAGAATAACCATCATCAAACACAAGGCAAGTGAGATGATTAATAACATTTCGTCCGTCAATATGTTTTTTGCTTTTTTAAGTAAAGTTGGGATAAAAAAGATGCCTCCAACAAACCATATTATTAAGAAAAAAATCAGTTTAAAAACGGATAAAATCAGTTCACTTCCCGAAAACTGCTGACTGACTGCAATTGTAGAAAGTAAGACCATCATTAAAATAGCGACAATATCCTGGACAATCAGGGAGCCAACGACAATTCCGGCGAATTTTTGAGTTTTTACACCAAGTTCTTCAAACGTTTTTAGAATAATAGTTGTAGAAGATATTGATAAAATGACTCCTAAAAAGAGGCTATCCATGGATTTCCATCCAATCCATTGTCCTACCAAATAGCCGAGCGAAACCATAGTAATGATTTGTGTTACAGCAGTGATAGAAGCAGTTCCTCCTACTTTCATCAATTTTTTGAAACTGAATTCGAGTCCCAAACTAAATAATAGAAAGATTACTCCAATTTCTGCCCAAACTTCGACACTTTTAATATCTTTTACAGAAGGGAAAAAATCAAAGTGATTGCCAGCTAAAAATCCAGCTATTAGATACCCCAAAACAAGTGGCTGTTTTATTAATCTAAATAATAAAACGGCAACTGCTGCTGTCATCAAGATTAATCCTAAATCTCTAATTAAGGGCTGTAAATGGTGCGATACGTTTGCTACTGTTTCCGCGGTATTCATCGGTGTTGAGTCGTGTTTTAAGGTTTTTTGTATTTTTGTAAGATATAAAAAAATCTTTATTTTTTACTCTTTAATTTATGTTAAAAGGGCTCTTTTCTACGTTATTTAAAGTAAAAAACCCATTGAAAAGAAATTTTTTTTCTTTTTCAATGGGAATAGACCACTTATAATAGTTTATGTAAATTTAGATGCCTAAGAAATTACTTGGCGTAATGTGCATCAATTCTGCTTTGATTTCATCTGAAACATCAAGAGTAGCAATAAATCCATGAATTGCTTTTTTATCAATGGCTTCATTCGTTCTGGTCAATCCTTTCAATGCTTCATACGGATTAGGATAGGCTTCACGACGCAAGATGGTTTGAATTGCTTCGGCAACTACTGCCCAGTTTTTCTCTAAATCTTCGTGAAATTTGGGCTCATTCAATAATAATTTATTTAATCCTTTCAAAGTAGCTTCAAAAGCGATTAAGGTATATCCCATTGGAACTCCAATATTTCTCAGCACGGTACTATCCGTCAAATCACGTTGCAATCTTGATAATGGTAATTTAGCAGAAAGATGTTCGAAAATCGCATTGGCTATTCCCAAATTTCCTTCTGAATTTTCAAAATCAATAGGGTTTACTTTGTGCGGCATAGCCGAAGATCCTATTTCTCCAGCTTTGATTTTTTGTTTAAAATAGTCCATGGATACGTACGTCCAAATATCTCGGTCTAAATCAATAATGATCGTATTTATTCTTTTCAAAGCATCAAAAAAGGCAGCAAAATGATCGTAATGTTCAATTTGTGTAGTGGGGAAGGAGTGATGTAAACCTAGGTTTTCTTCAACGAATTGACCTCCAAATTTTCGCCAATCAATTTGCGGATACGCCACGTGATGGGCATTGTAATTTCCAGTGGCGCCACCAAATTTAGCCGCAAAAGGAATATTAAATAACAAACGCATTTGCTCTTCTAAACGTTCTACAAAAACACCAATTTCTTTACCCAAACGCGTTGGAGAAGCTGGCTGCCCATGAGTTCTGGCCAACATTGGAATATCACGCCATTCAACGCTTAAATCTTTCAATTTTGAAGTCAACGTAATCAAAGAGGGCATATAGACTTTCTCGAAAGCTTCTTTTGTAGAAAGCGGAATCGCCGTATTATTAATGTCTTGGGAAGTCAGTCCAAAGTGAATAAACTCTTTATATTGGGATAATCCTAATTTTTCAAAAGCGTCTTTGATAAAATATTCCACCGCTTTTACATCGTGGTTGGTTACTTTCTCCGTTTCTTTAATCCAAAGGGCATCTGTAGTAGAGAAATTTTTATAAATGTTACGTAAGCTTTCGAATATATCGGGATTTACGTTTGCCAGTTGTGGTAAAGGCACTTCGCACAAAGCAATGAAGTATTCTATTTCAACTAGTACGCGGTATTTGATTAAGGCTTCTTCTGAGAAAAAAGGAGCTAGAGAAATGGTCTTATTTCTATATCTACCGTCGATTGGAGATACAGCATTCAATTCGTTTAAAGTAGTCATTGTTTAGTTGTTTGTTCGAAAGGCACAAATATAAACCTTTCAAAACAAAATAGAAAACGAATGGTTTTTAAATAAAGTCAAGAAGCTTCTTTTTTAGTATTTTCATTCCTTCAGAGGCCACTTCTGGAATGACTTCCAATGGATTTCGGAGATTTGGGATCCTTATAGGTTTTGGATCGATATAAAATACGGGTATCTCAGATGAAGTAAAATCGATTAAACCAGCTGCAGGATACACTTGCAATGAAGTGCCAATAACAACAAAATAATCGGCACTTTGAGTGATTTTTATTGCCTCGTCAAGCGCAGGAACTTCCTCCCCAAACCAGACTATGTGCGGCCGCAATTGGTTGTTATTGTTATCATAATCGCCAAAATTTAAATCCTCCTTCCAATCCACAATGTAATTTACATTTGCAGTACTTCGCACCTTCAATAATTCGCCGTGCAGATGCAACACCTTAGAACTTCCGGCGCGCTCGTGTAAATCGTCTACATTTTGTGTGATAATGTACACCTCAAAATCCTTTTCTAATGCAGCGAGAATCTGATGACCTAGATTTGGTTGTACTTCTTTGAGCTGTTTGCGCCTTTGATTGTAAAAATCAAGCACTAAAGCTGGGTTTTTATGCCAGCCTTCCGGTGTGGCCACATCAAGCACATTATGACCTTCCCAAAGTCCGTCGCTATCACGAAACGTTTTAATGCCACTTTCCGCATCGATACCGGCTCCTGTCAAAACCACTAATTTCTTTTTCATTTTTTTATTATTTGGGCGTGTTCGCAAAAGCGACCGGGCTTTCGGCTTTATCTTTTTTGGGCTAAAAAGCCCTAAAAAGGATACCGCCTCTATCCCTCACGCAAATTTCGTAGACAAACGCACTTCATTTTCAAATATACGATAGTACTAGCTGCTGTGACAAATGCTTTTTGAATTGATAAAACTACTCTTTTTTACTATTTTTGCAAAAAAAAATAATCCCAATGATTGATATCGATTACCTTAATTTTCTCGAAAATATTTTAACGGATAACCGCAAAGAAAAATTTCTGAAGGTTTTGGAAAACAGAACCAAGCATTTTACAATTGCTGTCGAAGATATTTTCCAAATGCACAATACAAGTGCGGTAATGCGCAGTTGTGAAATCTTCGGAATTCAGGAATTAAATGTAATTGAGCAACGCTATGGAAAAAGTATCGATAAAGAAATTGCCATGGGAGCCCAAAAATGGGTTGATATTAACACCTTCGATAGTATCACGAATTGTGTGGATACGCTCAAAAGTAAAGGCTATCAAATTATTGCCACTACACCTCACGAGAATGATTGTTTGATGGATGATTTTGATATATCGAAACCAAGTGCCTTATTTTTTGGAACAGAAAGAGACGGTTTATCCGAAGAAATTTTGCAACGCGCCGATGGTTTTCTAAAAATACCAATGGTCGGTTTTACCGAAAGCTTGAATATTTCAGTATCTGCGGCAATCATTATTCAAAATTTGACAAACCGCTTGCGCAATTCAAACATCGATTGGCATTTAACTGAAAATGAAATTTTAGAAAAACGTTTGGCTTGGGCCAAAAATTCCATCAAAGACATTAAAAGGATTGAAGAGCGGTATTTCTTAGAAAATTAAAATTTGACTTCGCTAACGACTTTTATATCTTTTATGTTACTCGGATTCAATTCATAAAGATACACACCGCCATTTCCTATGGCAAACAAAGTGTTGTTTCTAATTATTAAATCAAAACAATTTCTATCAATGCTATGCACTAAGATGGGTTCTGCGGGATTTTGAATGTTAAATATTTTGATAACATCATCACAAACAAATAAATAATCGGCAGTAAAAAAACCAATTCCTTTTGGTTGCGTAAGTGTTCTGCTGTGAATTAATTTTGGGTTCGTTAGATCTTTGGTGTCATAAACTTGTAATACGTTTATATTATTTCCACACGTTGTATTTGAATTCAAGGTTACATAGGAATGTGTACTATTGGCAATGACAGGATCACAAGCAGTAAAGTGTTGCACACTCGATAATTTGATTGGGTTTTCCGGATTTGTAATAGAATAAATAAACATTCCGTTTCTAGATCCAATAAAAAGATTATCTCCAAAAGAAAATAGGGTTTCTATGTCAAAACCTATTGGAATCTCATTGACTTTTACTGGTTTTTCGGAATCGATTAACGAGAATACATTCAACTTCATTTGGTCAACGCCGTAGAGATAATTCCCTTTTATGGCAAAAACAGCAAGTGATCCTCCTTGTCCTATGTCGCTGTTTTGCGCGCTATCACTGTCGGAGCAACCTATTATAAATACTAGTAATACGAAGGATATAATTTTTTTCATGTGTTACTTGATTAAAGTCCAATCGATTATAATTTCATTTTCTTTGGTGTAGCCATATAAGCCGTTTGGGGCTTGCTTTTGTGGAAAAACATTTCTGTTTCTGTTCGTTACTAGGAATTTTTTTGTTGCAGGATTGTACGTTGCCGTTACTAAATCTACTGCTTGATTGATGTACATGGTATTGTCTCTAATCGCCAAGTCAGTGGCACCCGGTGCTTTTATAAAGTGCATCCGGATTGGATTTTTCGGATCTGCATAATCGTAAACATGAAATCCTTTGTTTACGTCGTTTACAAACATCAAATCGTCTTTTATATATATTTTTCCTGATTTAATTACGGGTTGTGAACTTTGAAACGCAATGGAGTTTTCAAGTACGCTTCGTTCTACAATGATAGGTTTGTAATTTTCATTTATAAAATCTCGATTATCAGTCGTTGGCCAGCAAGAACTGAACGAGAATGAAACCAGCAGGAGAAGTACTATTTTTTTCATTGCGAAATGTTTTTATAAATATAACAAAAAGAGTATTTGGTTGCGTTATTACGGTGTTATTATTTATGGTGCGTATGCACTAAGACTTTAGCTGTGATCTGTATTGTATTTATGGAATTGTTTGAATACTGTACAATTTAAGTTTTCCATTTTCTATTATAAAACTCACTAAAGCGCTCGAACCTTCAAATTTGGCTGTAGGCCTGACTAATTGATAGCTTAATGTATATTCTTGACTCTCTTCATGGAAAGTTATTCTGCTTTTTTTTAGTTTGTGAAAGTTTAATAAAGTAACAGTTTCTTTAAAATTTTTTGATTTTGAATCAAATAGTTATCATCATAGTCTCCTCTATCTCAAACAGAATAATAAATTTTTTTACAAAAGAGTTCAGAGATTTGTTCTGTGGTTAGACTTCCATTTTTATATTCGAAATTAATTTTCTTAATAATTTGTAATGCATCTTTCTTAATTTCATTTATATTTTGTTGAGCATTTACGCTGAATGAAAATAATAGTAAAAGTGCAAATAATACTTTTTTCATATTTAAAGAGTTGTTTTGGTTTTGCATAACGTTCTGGTATTGCAGCGGACTCTTAAAAGTCAGCCATTTCATGACTTTTTATATACTATCAAGTCCTGAAAATTGCGCAAAGTCAGAGACATTTGCGCAGCTTACACGACAAGTTTATTCTTTAAATGAAGATTATGCGGAGCGGAAATTATTTTTCTCTGACTTTGCTTAAATATCTTTTTCAAAATACAAATGAATATAAATTGCGGCACCAAAATTTGTTGATGTTGAGGTAGTGAATCGATATCCTTTTGCTGCATATTCATCTAGTTTTTCCTGAATTTCTTTTTTTGAGTCATTAGCAATGTGCTTTGAATCTAAAGTCAATTTAGAGTAATAAATTAAACTTTCTACTTTGTATTCTTTCATAACAGGTTTTTTGGTTATTAAATAGTGTTCTTACTTTCCATGTAAATATAACTGGTTTTGATTACAAGAAAGGATGTTTTTTCTTATTTTTCAAAAACAACTCAAACAAGAGATACGATCCATTTGTACTAAATTTAGGTTTTTTTTTGCTAAAACACCTTTGAGGGTCAGCCACTTTAAGACGTTTTTAATATAATCTCTAATTATAAAAATTGCGCAAAGTCAGATAAATATGCGCAACGTTTAAGAGAAACGTATTTAAATAAATATTTTGTGTATCAGTTAAGTTTGTCGCGTTACAAACGCTTTATCTAGTGTTTTAAAGTAGGTAGGCACTCGTTGCAAACGAGTACCAGAGTAGCATTAAATTTTAAATACATTAGACATCTTCTTGTTTAAATTAATCAAGATTGTTTTCTTCAAGATTCAAATATTTTATAAAGTGTTGTTTTCAACAAGTGTTTCAACCGCATATGACAATCTGCTCTGAGCTCCTTCTTGAGAACCAAAAATGGAGCGGTACAATTCACCATTACTATTAATCAATAACCATTGAGGAGTACCTTCAGCATTTAATTGGTCGTACACTTGGTGATGTTTATCTATATATATTGGAAATGGATTCTCTCCGCTAGTAAAAATATTTTTGATATTTTCTTTAGTGGCCTCTCTATTTTTAAAATCAGAATGGATTCCAATAACCTGAATGGATTCATACATTTGCTGAAAGTCGTACGCCAAAGGAATAGCTCTACCAGTACATCCCAGACAATCGTTATTGTAAATAAGCAGTAATAAAGGCTTTCCTTTATACTTAGAAATTAAATTAACTGCAATGCCCTCTAAATCGAATACGTTTATTGTTTCTATCATTTTTACAAATAATCTATTAATTTTGTAAGCTGGATTCAAGTTACAAATGCAACTTTTTGGTTAAACATATAATTTGGTGTTTCAAAATTAACTGTTTTATTCTTATGTAATGGCTGTCAAGATATAGTAAAGTTTAGGTTCTCTCGTCTGTGTTTGATTACTGTGAGGGTTTTTTAACTTGCCCGTAATTTTTATATTGGTCTAACGAAATGCGACTGATTACCCCATAATGCGGGAGATAGTTCTGATAAAGATCAGACTTAATTTATGTTCAAATATAGCAATAATTCGAATAAAAATCTTATGCATTTGAATTACTTTCAAAGTTACATTATTTGCTTACCAGATCATTACGGGAAACACTAAATGGAATTATTTACTGCAAAGTCCTTAGTATTTGCTGTAGCGCAAATACTTTGCGGAGGGAGGAAGTAAATTGCCACAAAATAGTGCAAAAGTTAAAACCGTTTTAAAATCAGGAATATTTATCGTAATAATTGGTAATTTCAACTTAAAATTCTTAAAAAATAAAGATGAAAAAGCAAACCATTTTAATTACGGGTGCAGGCTCAGGACTCGGAAAAGAGACAGCAATTGGCCTAGCAAAAGAAGGACATAAAGTAATTGCTTCGGTTCATACCTTTGAGCAAATGTCGCGGTTAATCTAAGAACTCAAAGAGGCCGATTACAAACAAAACATCGAATTAATTAAACTAGACATTTGTGATGCATTCGACTGTGAAAATGCTTTGAAATACGACGTTGACATTTTAGTAAATAATGCTGGAATGGGATACACAGGACCACTAGCTGAAATTCCTGTTGATTACTTGCGAGAGGTTATGGAAACCAATACATTTTCAACGCTCGAATTTTCGCAGCCTTTTATCAAAAAAATGGTGCAAAAAGGCAAAGGTAAAATCATATTTGTATCATCAATTGCAGGTTTTACCACAAGTGGATTTTTAGGGCCGTACAATGCTTCGAAACACGCTCTTGAAGCAATTGCTCAATGCTTAAGAGACGAGTTACAACCTTTTGGAGTTACAGTGGCCACCATCAATCCAGGTCCATTTGATACGGGTTTTAACGACAGAATGTACGATTCTTACAAACAATGGTTCAATGAAGACGAACATTTTACCTCAATAAAAGAAATTGAGAAAGCAGCGACCAAAATGGCCGAAAACCAGTTTGATCCTCAAGAAATGATTGATAAAATGGTAGAAAATATTCCGCAACAAGAACATAATTTCCGTACCGTTTGTCCTGAAAAAATGGTCCCAATGTGCCAAGAGTACCAAAACCGCCAATTTGAAATTAAAACCGATACTATCGATCCCTCTAAAAAATAAGTAGCTGTCTGTACTTATTTTATGGTAAAAAAAGTGTTTAGCTTTAAGAAATTATCTTTGAGCTAAACACTTTTTTAATTGAAAACAGTACGGTGAAAATAGTGACAAATCCATTTGTAATGGGCACGGATTGCAAATCCGCACTGTCGAATTACGGAGTCATTGCAAAGAACGAAGCTATCACATTTAATATTTTCTTTTGATAAAGTGTTTATTGTTGTGGGCACGGATTGCAAATCCGCGCTATCGGGTTACTGAGTCATTGCCAGGAATGAAGCTATCACATTTAATATTTTCTTTTGATAAAGTGTTTATTGTTGTGGGCACGGATTGCAAATCCGCGCTATCGGGTTACTGAGTCATTGCAAGGAACGAAGCAATCATATTTAGTATCTTCTTTTTATTATGTCTTATAGTTGTGGGCACGGATTGCAAATCCGCGCTATCGGGGTGAAATGGAACTCTGGTAAACACCTAATAATGATGAAAAAATTAACAGCGTAATTAAAAATCGAAATTTAGAATAATACTCTTGTTTTATAGGGGTCAAAACAAAAGTCAGCCACTTTATCGCGTCTTGTTTTAATAAAAAGTTCATGAAAATGCGCAAAGCTAGCGGCATTTGTGCAGCATTACGAAAAATTTATGTGTAATCAGGAATACTTTATGGAACGGGGTTTTATAAAATGTCTATAAATGATCAAATATAATTTGAATCATTAAATAGACTTAAAATAATTTAGAAAAACGCTGTTGGAATGGGCACGGATTGCAAATCCGCGCGGGCGGGATTTTATAATATGGTTTGTAAATGATCAAAGTTAATTTATAGCAGTAAAAAGGCTTAAAATAATTTAGAAAAACCCAGTTGGAACGAGCACGGATTACAAATCCGCGCGATCGGGATTCATTTTTGGCTTTTCAAGCCCAACGAACTCATATCTGTTATCGGCTGCCTTTCTTCTACTTTATGTTATATTCAATTTCTTTAAGTATAAATTTCCCATAAGTAAATTTCCCGTCAGTGTAGTCCCAAACCGCTTCTGCTTTTGACATTAAATTATATCCATTTATAATTTTGTATTCTGAAACTGGGGTTGAAAATGGATATTGTTTCATATCTGTAATTGATGTTCTGTCGTTTGAAATAAAGTCAACCAATTGTCCTTGTTGATTAAAGTACAAAGCTGCTGTAATAGATATTTTTTTGTTTGTAAAAGTCGCTTTTACTAACGTGTCATTTATTGATTCCCATTGTATTCTTTTGTCAATTAATGTTGCTGGAGCAAGTAAACACATATCATTAAATAGAGTAACAGTTTCAGCTTTGTTCATAATGTCTCCCGATTTTTTAACAATTGGGAAAAGTCCAAAAAGCCTTATGTCCATTGATGCCTTAGTATCACTGTATTTATGATAACCAAGAGCCGATACACCAAAAATTTTTGCTTTCATATAGAAAAGTCTTGTTGGTTCGTCAAAAAAGTTAAACTGTTCAGAGGTAAATGGGAAATAGTCCTTCCCCTTATCTCTCATCTGTCCTTCAAATACAATTCTTACATTTTTAACTTTTGGTTTATTCATCACGCCAACATATTTTAGGTAATGTTGCACAGGTTTAGGTAATGTTTTTATATCTGTCTCAGTTAAAATTTCTTGTGAAATTATAGTTGTTCGGATTATATTTTCATTTTTATCATTGACGAAACTCTTTTCAAAGCTGATGCTTCCCCATGTCAAAACAGCAACTGCAGCAATTAAAATATTAGCGATTGTTCCAAACTTTGCGTCTTGCCAAACTGTAATAATTAGTATTTGAGAAACAATTACTGCTATTATACTAATTATCCACCATTCTTCTTTTTTTAAGAAAAATAAAATCGCTGATAATAGGAATAACAAAAATGCTGTCAGCCAAAGAACGCCCAATGGTTTAGAAATTTCTTTGGATAGTTGAGTGATAGTTCCAAAGTCAAATGCTTTTGCAAAACCCATCAAGTGAATCAGTCCGTGAATGACTATTAGTATCACAAAAAATATTCTCATAATCATTTGGTTTTATCCCTTCGTATCGTGTTGTTTAAGGTTACCGATAACGTCAGTCTGTGAAAAAAAATCCGTTTTGTTTCTAACAAATGTAAGATTTTATTTTGAATGTAAGAGAGAAAATTTGTACATTTAAGGATGCGACATATATCCGAAACATCGCGTCAACAGTTATAAATAGGCAGTTTAGAGGATAATTTCTACTTGTTTAATCCCGTTTGTTTGATTGAAGCTTTTGCATATAACATCTCCCTTGAAGCACTTGGTTTTACGGTACAAATTATAAAATCCGAAGGCCGCCCCAGTTTTGACACTAAGCTGTTTCTTAAAATCTATTTTTATGGTTATCTGAATGGACATCGAAGTTCAATAAAGATTTAAAAAAAACAGTACTTTATACTGCAAAAAAAAAGAGGCTCACTTGCCTCTTGAAATTCTATATCAATACTTTACGATAACTCCATAGTGTTGACGGCATGTAAACGGTTCCAGCCTGTCCGCCGCGGAGGATTCAACCGCGGGTTCATTACTTCGTTCGTTCGCTGTCGCTCGGGTGTTCGTTCGCCGTGGCGAACGCAACGAAACCCTATCTGTTGTAAATAGGCTTTTCTACGTTAATGTTCCTACAAATTCAATCAGTTTAGGAATATTATCATAAATACCTCTAGATGCTAACGATGCAGTTATCTTACCAAGCCATCCCATTATTTTTTCTTTTCTTTTTAGTGTTCCTTTTGGATTCTCTACGTCAATTATTTCTAGTTCCTTTAATGACTCTTCCTCGATGCCAAGTTCTTTTAATTTTGTTTTTTGTTCTTCATTTATGGTTAGATTAATATTTCCTTGCGTAATATTTTCTCCAGCAGCAACATTAAATGGATTGTTGTTTCCGTAAATATTATTTGTAATTATATTTTGAGCCTTTTCCTTATTATCTTCATTCATAATATAGTTTTTATCTATTTGCGGAAACTGGTTTTCTAGTTCTTGCAACGTGTCCAATAGTTTTTGTTTTGTTACTTGAACGATGTTTTGTAATTGTGACTTTCCAACAGTCCTATGCGCACTTCTAATTTGTCCTCCTTGTCTTTTGATTGAGTCATAAAATCCGGCAAGAATTCTTACCATTCCGCCTGGTAAATTTATAGATCCAGAACTGCCGTCCATTTCCGCTATGTTCTGTTCTACTATATAAATTGGTTCAATAAAACGATGATGATAAATCAAATCTTTCATAGTTTCGTCTTCGTGATCTGGAAGTACAACAGGAAATGTTCTTATCTGTCCATAAGGGAATTCAGCTGTGAGTTCTATTTCTGACCAAACTTTTCTGTATTCAGGTAAAATTTTATCATCGTTAGTATATCCATTCAATTCTTTTGATAGCCAATTTTTAAAAGTGTCATTTTTAATTTGATTCGCTATCAATTTTGCTCTGGTTAAACCTTGAGCAACAGTTATTCGGTCGTATGCTATGTCGGTTATTAATTCGTGTATCATTTGTTTTTTTTTAGCTTACTTACAACGTTCGCGCGCTAAACGAGGATGCCACTGATAGCGAACTGAGAACTTTCGGCAAGATAGATTTTATTCGTGAATTGTAATGTTCTCGCTACGGCATATTTGGCAATCTCGATTTAGCGTGTGTTACCAGAAGGCAATCTTTATAGAGTTGATCTAATTTTCGAAAGTGGATTTCTCGTTGCTTCTTCGAGTTTTATTATATTATATGATAGAAACTGCAACATTTTATCCCAATCTTGTTTGTTGAAAATATCTACATCAGTTTGGTAAAATCCTATTTGACTACTAATTTTATTATCAGACCTATTCCAAGTTAACTCGTTGCCAAAACTTTTCTCAATCTCATCTTTAAATTTAAAAATATCATCAAACATTTTTTTATTATCTTCTTTATTTGGTTTTGTAAATTCAACTAAAACGCTACAATATGATTTTGTAATAACTAAAGTATATTTTACACCTAACACAGTTGAGTGTAGCCAATAATCTTTAGTTGGACTAATGTTTTGAAATATTGATGTTTTTCCTTTTAGCATTGGCAAAATTTTATTCCAAAATTCTAATCTCCAATGATGTCTATCTTTTAAACCTTCTTGAGTAGCAATTTCTTCATAATTTTTGTCTGCCATTTTAATTATATAATCTTCAGAATCTTTCTGTGGTATTATTTGTTCCATTGTCAAAAACATTTGCTCGTCAAGAGCAAATGGAGTTACTTTAAAACATTGTATTTTAACTTTATAATTTAAAAGCCAAAAAACGGTAGATGTAACTTCTTTTCTATATTCATTGGCAACAAATATTATTCTTTGTGTATTCCCTTGATTTAAGTGTAATATTTCGTCATATTCCAAATCGTAGAATTCTGCCAAAACGTTTTCTGCAATGTCATTTTCGCCCTGTTTATTTAGATAATCTTGAAATATAGATTTGATATTTTCTTTCTTGAGTGTAGCGCAATATGATGCGTATTTTAGAGCTTGCCAAGTTACGTTTTTGCCTGTATCATCTAATTTATTTTCAATTACAACTATATTTCCAAATTTATCCAGAGCTAATAAATCTAATCTTTCATTTGTGTCATTAAATCCACTAAATTCTTTTTGAATTATTAACAAATCTTCGCCTCCAAAAACTTTAGGTTCATTAGCAAGCCATTCTTGTAAATGTTGTCGTTCTTTAATTCCGTGTTCAGAGAACTTAACTCTCTTTAATCCCTTAATTCTATTAGTTAAAGTATTAATTTGATACATATTTTCTAGTTGTTGTATTTTAAGCGGTTTATTTTGCTTTCTGGTAACTTGCATATAGGTCTGACAAAATCAGACTTATATACCTTAAATCCGGTGGATAAGTCTGATAGAATAAGACTTATTGCCAAAATCAAATATATAAATAATTCTTTACAAATCATCAAATGGACTTTTTATTTCTTTTACGTTTTTTTGTGATAAAGTGTGTGTAATCGTTAGCCAAGTTATGTAGCACAAAATCCATAGCCCTGACCGCAGCGAAAAACGCATGCCGGTAGCCAACCGCTTTTTCTGGTGGTTGCAGAGCGACTAAAAGAAGCTCCTGCAAGCGCCTAGAAAAAGAGTGGGCGACCAAATGCTTTGTAGCGTAGGGCGGGAGTGGCTCCTAAAAAAAGAAATATAACTGCATAAAAAAACTCCACTACTTGCGCAGTGGAGTTTTTGGTTGTCATAAAATAAAACGGGCTTAGTTCACCATTACCCATTGTCCTGAGGCGATTAAGCTTTCGGCTTTTTTGTATTTCATTTCTTGTATTTGTCCGTTAGCCACGTTTTGTATGCTCACGGTATCGTTGCGATTGATTTTAGGCATATCTCTCGTAATCGTTTCGGTTATTTGTCGTTGTTGCGTTTCGCCAGCTTCGCGATTTGCAGCTTCGCTACTTACAATTTCATCTTTACTCAACTCGTAATCTTCTCGAGGAGCAACGTCAACTGCTTCCTGAATTTGTTGGTTTTCTTGAGCAGGTAAATCCCCTTTAAACAGGAATGAAATTACTTCTTTATTCACATTGTCAATCATAGCTCTAAACAAATTGAATGCTTCCAGTTTGTAAATAAGCAATGGATCTTTTTGTTCGTGAACCGCTAATTGAACCGATTGTTTCAATTCGTCCATTTTGCGCAAGTGTTTCTTCCACGCTTCATCAACAATGGCTAATGTGATGTTTTTCTCAAAATCAGCAACAAGTTGTGCACCTTGAGAATCGTAAGCCATTTTCAAATCAGTAACCACATTCAGCGATTTTATTCCATCTGTAAACGGAACTACGATACGCTCAAATTGATTGTTTTTATCTTCGTAAACACTTTTTATAATAGGGAAGGCTTCTCTGGCACTTCGCTCCGTTTTTTCGGTGTAATATTCTAATGTTGCTTTGTATACTTTTCCGGTCAATTCCATTTCGCTCAATTTTGTGAACTCACTTTCGGTAACTGGAGAGGTAATAGAGAAATAACGAATCAATTCAAATTCGTAGTTTTTGAAATTATTGGTCGCTTTGTTCTGGTCAATAATTAACTCGCACGTATCATAAAGCATGTTGGCAATATCTAATTTCAAACGCTCTCCAAACAAGGCATGGCGACGACGCTTGTACACTACTTCACGTTGGGCATTCATTACATCATCATATTCCAATAATCGCTTACGAACACCAAAATTGTTTTCTTCTACTTTTTTCTGAGCGCGCTCAATCGATTTGGTCATCATCGAGTGTTGAATCACTTCTCCCTCTTGCAAGCCCATTCTGTCCATTACTTTAGCGACTCTTTCAGAACCAAACAAACGCATTAAATTGTCTTCAAGAGAAACGTAAAACTGTGAACTTCCAGGATCCCCTTGACGTCCTGCACGACCACGCAACTGACGGTCAACACGACGGGAATCATGACGTTCTGTACCCACAATTGCTAATCCACCAGCGGCTTTTACTTCAGCAGATAATTTAATATCGGTACCACGACCAGCCATATTCGTTGCTATTGTTACCACACCAGGTTTTCCTGCTTCTTCAACGATTTGAGCTTCTTGTTTGTGCATTTTTGCATTCAATACATTGTGCGCAACACCTCTCATTTTTAACATTCGGCTTAATAATTCGGAGATCTCCACAGAGGTTGTTCCAATAAGTACTGGTCTTCCTGCTTTTGATAGTTCCGTAACATCTTCAATAACGGCATTAAATTTTTCACGAGTCGTTTTATAAATAAAATCCTCTTTGTCTAATCTTGCCATTGCTCTGTTCGTAGGAATTTCTACCACGTCTAGCTTATAGATTTGCCACAACTCACCGGCTTCAGTTACTGCAGTTCCAGTCATTCCTCCCAGTTTGTTGTACATTCTAAAGTAATTTTGTAACGTAACCGTTGCGAACGTTTGTGTAGCCGCTTCGATTTTTACATTTTCTTTAGCTTCAATGGCTTGATGCAATCCATCAGAATACCTACGGCCATCCATAATACGACCCGTTTGCTCATCAACAATCATGATTTTATTGTCCATGATTACATATTCTACATCTTTTTCAAATAAAGCATACGCTTTCAAAAGTTGTGTCAGGGTATGGATGCGTTCGCTTTTTATTCCGAAATCTTGAAACAATTTTTCTTTTTCTTCAGCTTCAGCGTCTTTATCTAATTTTTTCTTTTCGATAGCAGCGATTTCAGTTCCAATATCTGGAAGAACAAAAAAATCGGAATCTGTATCTCCAGATAAGTATTGAATACCGTTGTCTGATAATTCAACTTGATTGTTTTTTTCTTCAATAACAAAATACAAGGCTTCATCAATCTTGTGCATTTCTCTTTTGTTATCCTGCATGTATTGATTTTCTGTTTTTTGAAGTAATTGTCTAATTCCTTCCTCACTTAAAAACTTGATCAATGCTTTGTTTTTTGGTAACGCTCTGTACGCTCTTAACAATTGGAATCCACCTTCTTTAGTATTTCCCTCTTTTATTAATTTTTTAGCTTCAGATAAAAAACCGTTGGCCAGCTGGCGTTGTAACGCAACTAGATTTTCGATTTTTGGTTTTAATTCATTGAATTCATGGCGGTCACCTTGTGGAACGGGTCCAGAAATAATCAATGGCGTTCTAGCATCATCAATTAAAACCGAATCGACCTCATCGACAATGGCATAGTTGTGTTTTCTTTGTACTAAATCATTTGGCGAATGCGCCATATTGTCTCTTAAATAGTCAAAACCAAACTCATTATTCGTTCCGTAAGTAATATCAGCGTCGTATGCTTTTCTTCTTTCGTCAGAATTAGGTTGGTAATTGTCGAT
Source organism: Flavobacterium fryxellicola (assembly GCF_900143245.1). GTDB lineage: Bacteria > Bacteroidota > Bacteroidia > Flavobacteriales > Flavobacteriaceae > Flavobacterium > Flavobacterium fryxellicola. Next base: position 374,243 of record NZ_FRDK01000002.1, on the reverse strand, counting down.
ACACTCTACTGTCATACCATGAAATTCAAACAAAGGTGCTTTCCAAGTACTGTCTCTCTTTGCTAAATAATCATTCACGGTAACTAAATGAACCCCATTTCCGGTCAATGCATTTAAGTAAAGTGGTAAAGTGGCTACTAATGTTTTTCCCTCTCCTGTTTGCATTTCGGCTACTTTTCCTTCATGTAAAACCATTCCGCCAACTAATTGTACGTCGTAGTGAATCATGTCCCAAGTAATTTCTTTCCCTGCTGCACTCCATGAATTAGCCCAAATAGCAGTATCTCCGTCTAAAGTGATATAACTTTTTGTGGCAGATAGTTCTCGGTCTTTTGGAGTTGCCGTAACGACAATTTGTGAGTTGTCTTTGAAACGTCTTGCTGTTTCTTTGACTACAGCAAAAGCTTCAGGAAGAATTTCCATCAATGTTTTTTCTGATATATCGTAGGCTTCTTTCTCCAGTGCATCAATAGCGATGTAAAGATCTTCTCTTTTATCTATATCAAGAATTCCCTCTACTTCCTGTTTAAGAGCGGTAATTTTCGCGTCTTTTTCAGAACGATCTTGTTTTATTTTATCTTTGAAAAATGCGGTACGCGCTCTAAGTTCATCATTTGATAATGACATTAAAGGATTTTCAAAAGTTTTAATTTTGTTAAGATAAGGTTGTAATGCTTTCACATCCTTTTGTGACTTATCGCCAACAAAGACTTTGATAATACTGTTTATGAAACTCATAATATATTTTATTTCTAATTGTGTAATTCTGTAAATTTAAACCAAAAAAAAGCCTCTTTTGAGACTTTTTTATTGGTTTACTTTTTAATATTCATCCTCATTCCAAAGATAATCTTCGTCCGTAGGATAATCTGGCCATATTTCTTCCATTGATTCATATATCTCGCCTTCATCCTCTATAGATTGAAGGTTTTCTACTACTTCTAATGGAGCTCCTGCTCTAATAGCGTAGTCAATAAGTTCATCTTTGTTAGCAGGCCATGGTGCATCACTTAGATAGGATGCTAATTCTAATGTCCAATACATCTGTTGTCTATTTAGTTTTGTGCAAAAATAAATTTTTTACTGAAAAACACAAGTAAAAAATGATTTATTTTAATAAAAAGTTAAGAACGTTCGTTTTGATTGTTGATTTTTGACTCTAAATTAACGATTTTTGATTTTAATCATAATTCTGAAATCATATATCGGTACTCCTCAATTTGAAATTTTATTTCCTTGGAATCCATTTCACTTCTTCGGCGTTCAGGTCATGAGACAACTTTCGTGCCAACACAAAAAGGTAGTCAGAAAGTCGGTTTAGGTATTTAATAGCGACCTCTGCAACGGGTTCATTATGGCTTAAATGGACTGCTAAACGCTCTGCTCTGCGGCATACACAACGCGCTATATGACAATATGACACAGTGGTATGTCCACCTGGAAGTACGAAATGAGTCATTGGCGGAAGCGCCTCTTCCATAGCATCTATTTCATTTTCCAATAATTCAATGTCAGATTCTATAATTCCTAATTTTTTCAAACGAAGTTCTCCGTTTTTCTTCACTTCTTTTTCAGGTGGCGTCGCAAGAATAGCTCCTACCGTAAACAAACGATCCTGAATTTCAATAAGAATTTCTTTGTAATGCGCATGCATTTCCTGATCGCGAATTAAACCGATGTGAGAATTCAATTCGTCAACAGTTCCGTAACTTTCGATACGGGCATGGTCTTTTGGGACACGAGTTCCTCCAAAAAGGGCTGTTGTTCCTTTGTCTCCCGTTTTTGTATATACTTTCATCTACTGGGTATTTGATTTTAAAAAAACAAATTTAGGCTATTAATTTTACTATTGATGCAATAAATCGGTTCAATGAATTTTCACTTAGATTGAAATACAGATCGGGTTCAATACACTCCACTTCCATGAGGTAAAGTTCTTGGTCAATTAAAATACCGTCTACGCGAGCATATAGTAAATCTTCTTTAAAGGTATCGACTACTTTTTGTGCTTTTAGAATCAAGTCTTGACTTGGATGCACCAACGTATAGATTCCTCCAAAAAGAGATTGAACCCTAAAATCGCCATCAACCGGTTTTTTATTCACTGCATGAGAGAATTTTTTGTTGAAAAAGATAAAGGAGGTTTCACCTAATGTTTGAATCTGAGGCATGAATTCTTGCACCAGCAATTCTTTCTCTAAAGCAATCGGTGCATATTGCTTGTCTATTTCTGGACTATTTGCTACTTCAAAAACTTCTGTTAGATAGGAACCCGCGGAAAAAGCAGGTTTTATGACTGCTTTTTTCCAATGAGAAGGAATTCGTTTTGCCAGATCAAGATGGTCAGTTTTATCTATAAAAAGAGTTGGCAAAATTGCAATTCCTTGTTGCTGCATTTCCCGTAGGTAAAACTTATGTATGTTTTGCTTAATTACCTTGATAGGGTTCAGTGTTTTGATTCCTAATTTTTCTATGTGGTCCAGCCAAAGTTTAAATTCGGCTTCCTTCTCGAAATAATCCCAAGTATTGCGAAAAATTAAATAGTCAAAATCAGTCCAAATAACATTTTTATCGCTCCAAATAACAGCGGAAGATTCTATATTGTGTTGGGCGAGTGCTGGAATTATTTTTTGGTCTTCGGGATTTAAATCGGGAAGTTTTTCGCACGTGAGTAAAGCGATTTTCATTTTTGTGAGGTGTTATTTTGAATTATAAACGCAATCAGAATAGAGATTCCTTGGCTAGGATTCCTTCATTATGCCCTTTTTTTATTTGGGATTCAGTGAACTTTGTTTGCATTGGAAATCCTTTTCTAAATCCTTTGGCCTTTTGTGGGCTGTAGGTAATAGAAAAAATGGTGACGTACAGCCGGAAAAAGCTCTTGAAAAAAACTATTTGGTAGTGTCACTTTCAATTAGTCCATCTCTCAAGCGTATAATTCGGTGTGCATAAGCAGCGATTTCCTCCTCATGTGTAACCAAAATTACAGTATTTCCATTGGCGTGGATGTCTCCAAAAAGTTTCATTATTTCTAATGAAGTTTTACTATCTAAATTCCCAGTAGGTTCATCCGCAAGAATGATGGACGGTTTGTTAACCAATGCTCTAGCGATGGCCACACGCTGGCGTTGTCCTCCTGAAAGTTGGTTGGGTTGGTGATCCATTCGGTCAGAGAGATTTACTTGATCCAATACTTCGGAGGCGCGCTTGTTTCTATCTGATTTAGAAAACCCAGCATAGATCATGGGTAAAGCCACGTTGTCTAATGCAGTTGTTCTCGGTAAAAGGTTGAAAGTTTGGAAAACAAACCCAATTTCTTTGTTGCGAATTTCTGCTAATTCATCGTCTTTCATCTGGCTTACATCCTTTCCATTCAAAATATAAGTTCCGGAAGTAGGTGTGTCTAAGCACCCTAATAAATTCATTAAGGTGGACTTTCCAGATCCTGAAGGCCCCATTAATGCTACATATTCTCCTTTGTTGATCTCTAAATCAATGCCTTTAAGAACATAAACGATTTCATTTCCTAAGACAAAATCTCTTTTGATGTTAGTTATTTTTATTAGCGGGTTTGCCATTAGAATGTATGATTTTTAACCTTTGACGGTGCGCGGGTTACTATTAATTTAGATTTTAAAAGTACAAAAACTTTTGAATTACTAATAAGTAGTTGTTTTTTAAATTTGTTACAGTATGCAACTACTGAAATTTAGATCCTTTATTATTTTGTTTTTTTTAGTTGGCAAATTAAGGTCAGTTTTAAGTTTATCGATAAGTATAATGTGAATTTAAAGTTTTACATAATTCTAGTATCTATTTGTATAATTCACACTTTTATTTTTTTTATTTCACAATTATGTTAATTTTTTATATAATTTTTTGTTATTTATTGAATATAGATCAATCTTATTTACATTTGTTTAGTAATAATTAATCAAATCTTAAATTATGAAAAATACAAAATTGGCATTAGGATTAGCGGTAATCGCTATTGGATTTACATCTTGTAAAGATGAAAAAGCGGAGCAAGATGAAAAAAAAGTGGATAGCTATGTAATGTATGTAGATTCATTAGGTAATGTTGCAGCAGCAGATGCAGAAGGAAACTGGGAAGGAATAGAGGCGTCATACCAATTAAGAGCGGGAGAAGCTGAAGCGGCAATTGCTAACATGAAAGATAATGCTGATGCACAAGCACGTCTTGACGCAAGTAGAGCAAAATACGAAGCTCTGAAAGCGAAGGTAGAAGCTCAAAAAATGGAAGCACAAGCAGCTGCAGTAGTTTCTACACCTAACAATAAGCAGCAAATGAGGAATGCCTTGTTTGGTGAAGGTAAAATGGGTGAGGACATGAATTTTAGTTGGGTAAATGCAGCAAACATTCATAATGTGTACCAACAATTTATTCATACCGTTGAAAATAACAAAGATAAGTACTCACGTGAAGACTGGGATGAAATAAAATTGATGTATGAGGCATTAGACAGCAGAAAGAATACTGTTGAAAAAGAAGGGCTTTCAGCTGAAGACAATAGAAAAATTTCTGGTTTGAAAGTGAAATTTGCCCCAATGTATACTTTGAATAGAATGGGAGCTAAATCAGGAGAAATGAAAAGAGCGAAAGAATAAGGAATAATTAATTCAATTAAGGATGACAGTCAGCAATGGCTGTCATTTTTTTTTGGGTTAAACCCGAATCACAAAATGTTCTTTGGGCTGTTCTCTTCTAAAAAATACCAATCCCCACTGGAATGTATCAATAGTGACTGTAACTTGCGGGTGACTTTTAATAATTTCCCAAGCTTCTTCCATTTCTTGTGACCAGTGAATGTCATCGAATATCCAAACCGTATCGTTACTCACGGTTGAAAGTAATAATTCGAAATACTCCAATGTTGCTTTTTTAGAGTGATTTCCGTCAAAGTAAATGAGTCCAAAGTTGAAACCCGAAAACTGAAGGGAATTGAAGTAGCTACTGAATTCGGTTTTGATTGAATTTATAGTGGTAAAACCAAATTGTTTAAATTGGTTTTGGGCTTGTCTTACGGTTTCAGGGCAGCCTTCAAGAGTGATTACTTTTACTTTAGTTTTGAGATTTTGGGATCCTAAGAACAGTGCAGCAGTTGCCATTCCCAATGATGTACCAATTTCTAAAATAGATTCAGGTTGCAAATAATGTACAATTCGGTATAATAATGCTGCTCGTTTGCTACTGATTCCTGCAGTTTTAGCGATTTTGGAAATGGACCGTGTATTGGATTTGAAAACTCTGGAACCCGCACCAAAATCCGTTACCTCTATCGTATCGTTGTTTGCCAAAAGTGAATTTCGATAGTTTTCTAAAATAGTATCAACGGGTTTCACCTTTTTATCATAAAAACATTTTGTAAGCAAATGGAATACAAAGGGAGAATGCACCCCATGTTCATTTTTAGAATGCCAAAGGAAGATGAGGTATGATTTTATTTGGAATAACATAGATTTATAACACAAAGGTTCACAAAGAAACCGCGAAGATACACAGAGATTTTTATTTCACGGCGGTTTTTTGTTTTTCAGAGATTTATTGTTATCAGAAGATTGACAAAGAATCACAGCGTTTTTCGTTTGCACAGTGTTTTATTCAAAAAATAACCTTTGTAAATTTCAGTGTATTCTTAGTGTGTCTTAGCCAAAATTTTTTCATCAATTTAGGGAAACAAAACCTTTGCGAAGTAGCTTTCATAAAACTGATAATCAGAAATTGATTTTTGCGAAAGCATCATCTCAAAAATTTTAAAACTATATTTGCGCTCTTAAAATCAATAGCTATACAATTTTACGAGATGATGAACGAAGAAACAGGAGATGATAAAGGAATCACATCTGAAGAGATTAACCGCTGCATTGCCGTTCTATCGCAATTAAATAGTGACACAGATCAAATATTTGAGATTCCAAAAGACCAAAGAATGGCATTAATCAAAGCGGCAGGTCAGTTTTCTAGACCCGATCGAGAGGAGCTTTCCCGACGCAAGAAAGACGGACGATTAGTAGCCAAACGTAAAAAGGAAAAACAAGACAAAACTGCCCGTAAAGAAACCGGAATTCGGTATGCTCGTGAAGCAAGTGTTTTTGTAGCCCCAAAATTATTGGCGTATCACGAGCTTACCAATAAAGAGCAATTAGAACTGGAAACTCCCAGAAATTGCTATGTATGTAAAACTTCATTCACTAAAATGCATCACTTTTACGACACCATGTGTGCAGATTGTGGTGATTTTAATTATGCAAAACGTTTTCAAACTGCTGACGTTACAGGACAGGTTGCCGTTATTACAGGTTCCCGACTTAAAATAGGCTATCACATTACGCTGATGCTTTTGCGTGGAGGAGCAACCGTGATTGCAACGACTCGTTTTCCGGTGGATGCTGCTTTGCGTTTTTCTAAGGAACCTGATTTTATGGATTGGGGAGATCGATTAAAAATTCATGGATTGGATTTAAGACATATTCCAAGTGTCGAAATCTTTTGCAATTTTATTGAGCAAAAATACGAACGATTGGATATACTGATTAATAATGCGGCTCAAACGGTCCGGCGTCCAGCAGGATTTTATGCACATTTGATGGAAAACGAAGAACGTCAAATCGCTTCTTTGCCTAAACAAGCGCAGGAATTATTGTTAGATCATACGAATTGTTTGGAGGAATTAAAAGTGTTGACTACAGGAATTTCTTGTAATCAAAATATGCCCGTGACTTGGCATGGACCAGAACCGGGAATTGGTTTGCGGGCTTCCGCCAAGTTATCTCAGATTCCGTATTCGTTTGATAATGCATTGGTGGCGACTGAAGTTTTCCCGGAGGGAGAATTTGATGCCGATTTGCAGCAAGTCGATTTGCGGAAAACCAATAGTTGGAGGTTGAAACTAGGCCAAATCGAAACCACCGAAATGATCGAAGTACAGCTCGTTAACTCTGTTGCGCCTTTTGTATTGTGCAACCGTCTTTCGGAAGTGATGAAAAAAGACAACACGGGAAAAAAACACATCATCAACGTTTCAGCAATGGAGGGTAAGTTTCATCGTTTTTTTAAAGAAGCCCGGCATCCGCATACCAACATGGCTAAAGCGGCTCTAAATATGCTCACACACACTGCGGCAGGAGATTTGGCGAAAGCCGGAATTTTCATGAATGCGGTTGATACCGGTTGGGTGACGGATGAAGATCCAGCGGAGTTAGCCAAAAGAAAACAAGAAGAAGAAGATTTTCAACCCCCATTAGATATTGTCGATGGTGCGGCACGCGTGATGGATCCTTTATTTGACGGAATCAATACGGGAAAACATTGGTGTGGAAAGTTTTTGAAAGATTACAATCCGATTCCCTGGTAGCAGGCTCCTAACCCCTAAAAGGGAATTAAAAAAGTTATAGACTAAAAGAACCTCAGCAGAATTGGATTTTGCTGTGGTTTTTTTGTGACTACTATCGTGGGCGCAAAGTCAGAGACATTTACGCAGCTTAACCAAGAACTATTGTAAGCTTTGAAAAGCGGGCTAAACTTAAAAAAGAAGAATCGGCAATTCATGTTGACGACTGCCGTCCTTAGCGCTTGATTCAAATAAAACTAGGGTTAATGTCGAATTCTCTCGTTTTTTTTGAATTTCAATTGTAAAGTCAAAGCTGCCCCACGCGGGAGCTCCCGCATCAGTCATTTGAAACCCCGTCTTTAACTCGTCGTGTCCGTCTTCAATAATCCAGTTAAAGTTAGCCTCAAAGATTTGCCCTTTTCCGCGTACTCGAAATTTATTTTCGTCTATCCGTTCTACAGTTACTTCTTTGAAACGGTCATTAGAATATTGTTTAGGCAAAAGAATTTCTGGCTTTGCAGCCTTAACCGCTTTAGTCGTTTCCGGAATGCTTATTAAAGTATCGTTTACATCAGTAGTGTGTTCAGTTTCCTTTTTATTGCATCCGAATAGTAGAAGGGCTGATAACAAAATTGTCCATCTCATAATTGTGTTTTTTTATGTTTTGCTCATTGTTATGGGCGCAAAGTCAGAGACATTTGCGCAGCTTAACCAAGGTCTATTGCATACTTCGAAGAGCAGGTATTATGATTTAAAATACTAATACCATTAAATCTTCAGTCACTCCAGATGTCTGTTAGTAGAAACATTACTTCTTTTTAGCTACTATTCTTTTAATCGGCGTGAGATGTTTGGTTTGGAATGCTCCTTTATTTTTTCATTTTCTTTATATGAAAAATCTTTATTGACATCTTTCCAATTTCCAATATCTAAACCTTTATTTATTACTACAAACGCCATTTTAGTTTTAGTACTAGTACCACGTATGGAAATATTCAGAATTACATTTTGATCCGGGTTATATAATTAAATCAAAAACCAATGATTTTCTGATTCTTTGTTAATTAATTCAAATTCTCCTTCATTGCGAACAGAAACTTTTGGCATATTGAATTCGGGGTGTTCCTTTTTAAATTATTCTATAGCATCTTTTACTTCTTCTACAGAATAGTTTAATTGATAGATTTCTGCATAAGCATAACTACCCGCCGAAATCATATTCAATTTTTTCTCTACTTCAATAAAAAGGAATTATTCAGTATTAAAATTGTAGGTAAACTAAATAAGATTGCAGTGGTAATTACGAGTTTTTTTGTCATTATTATTGAGTGTTTCTGGTAAATGGTATTTAGGGTCTTACAAAATCTGCCCAGTCTGCCCGAAATTTTAGCTTGGTCATACAGAGATCAGGCTTTATTGCTCTCAAAAATATATAAAATAAATTACAAAACATCAAATAGATTTTTAATTAGTTCTAATTTTTCTTACTAATTTAAAAGTAGTTTTTTACAAAAAAAAACAAACCCCAACATTTTCAGCGTTACCGCTAAAAGTGTTGGGGTTGAATATTCTATATTTTCTGTTCCCCCTTCGGGGGGTAGGGGGCTTTTTTACCCCTCGATCTTCGCGCTCAGCTCAAACCATCTTTCTTCTTTGTCTTCAATTTTTTTGATGATATTTTCGAGTTCTTTGGCTTTCTTTTCAATATCGGCATCTGCTACTTTTCCATCGGCGAATAACTGCTCGATTTTAGTTTTATCTAGCTCCAGATCCTTGATTTCTCGTTCTAGTTTCTGATATTCTTTTTGCTCATTGAATGTTAAATTTCCTGTTGGGTTGTTTTGCTTCCAGTCTTTTTTCTCAGCTTTGTTTTCCTCTTTTTGAGCTACATCAGCGCTGTCTTCATAAGCTCTGAAATCAGAATAGTTTCCAGGGAAATTTTCAATAACACCTTTTCCTCTAAAAATGAATAAGTGATCTACAATTTTATCCATAAAATAACGGTCATGCGAAACCACCACCAAACATCCAGGGTAATCCAAAAGAAAACTTTCCAAAACGTTTAAGGTAACGATATCCAAATCATTTGTAGGCTCATCGAGAATCAAGAAATTCGGATTCTGAATCAAAACGGTACATAAATACAAACGCTTCAATTCACCACCACTCAATCGATCTACAAAATCATATTGTTTCTTGGCATCAAAAAGAAAACGCTCCAACAATTGCGAAGCCGAAATCATCCGTCCCTTCATCAATGGAATAAATTCTCCGTATTCCTTAATGACATCAATGACGCGTTGTCCCGGTTTTGGGTTAATACCACTTTGGGTGTAATACCCCAATTTTATTGTCTCACCAATCACTACTTTTCCTCCATCAAGCGGAATTCCTCCGGTCAATAAATTCAAAAAAGTTGATTTTCCTGTCCCATTTTTCCCTATAATTCCAATGCGTTCTCCCGGTTGAAAGTCAAAACTGAAATTATCCAAGATCACATGGTTGTCAAATTTTTTGGAGATTTTGTGAAGCTCGATAATCTTGCTTCCCATACGTTCCATGTTGATTTCAAGTTCCACTTTATTTTCGCGACGGCGACTTTGTGCTTTTTCCTTGATGTCATAAAAATCATCTTGACGCGATTTTGATTTGGTCGTTCTCGCTTTGGGCTGACGGCGCATCCATTCCAATTCCTTCACAAAAAGATTCTGCGCTTTATCGACACTTGAATTTTCGGAAGCGATGCGTTCCTCTTTTTTCTCTAAATAATAGGAGTAATTTCCTTTGTAGGAATATAATTTTCCGTTGTCGAGTTCGATGATTTCGTTACAAACGCGTTCCAAGAAGAAACGGTCGTGCGTCACCATAAACAACGTAATATTTTCTTTGGCAAAATAAGTTTCCAGCCATTCAATCATCTCTAAATCTAAGTGATTCGTAGGTTCATCTAAGATTAATAAATCGGGACGGTTGATTAAAATAATAGCTAATGATAAACGTTTTTTCTGACCACCAGAAAGATTTTTTACTTTCAGTTTAAAGTCTTCCAACTTTAATTTGAACAAAATTTGTTTGTACTGGGTTTCAAAATCCCACGCATTATGTTGGTCCATTCCGTCAAAAGCTTTTTGATACGCTTCTTCATCTTCTGGATTTTCTAATGCTTTTTCGTAGGCTTCAATAACTTTCAAGATCTCATTATCCGATGCAAAAATGCTTTCTTCAATAGTCAATTCTTCCTGTAAATTATTGTTTTGCGACAAGAAAGCCATTTTGATGCCTTTTCGCAACACCACTTGCCCGGTATCCGACTCGTCCAAGCCATTAATAATGCTCATAATAGTGGTTTTCCCCGAACCGTTTTTGGCTATAAAAGCAATTTTTTGGTCTTTGTTAATTCCAAAAGAAATGTTTTCAAAAAGTGTTCTTTCCCCAAAAGATTTGGATATATTCTCGACTGATAAGTAATTCACAAGGCTAAATTTTTGGCAAAAGTAAACTATTAAATGACTAATTGCGAATAGTTTGTTTGAATAAGGAGCTTTTCCATACGGATTGACTATGATAATTACCTAAAAATGGACTTAAATCCAGTTGGTGCAATTGCGGTGTTACATCGACTACTGGTTTTCTGACAAAATTTTCATTGGTCAAATAAAAATGCAGGCCATCTAACGTAGCGATGCCCTCTATTTGATGAAAAGGAAGTGCAATTTTGATCTTTCTTTTATTGCCAGAGAAAAAATGAGTTGTCTTGTAATCGTATAAAAGGTAAATAAAAGGCGATAAAAATCTATTGTATCCTGATAAAACAAGTAGTTGTTTTTTAGGTAAATAGGTTGCTCCAGTAATTAATCCTTTTGTGTTATAAGTCTCTTTCAACTTGGCAATGTAAGTACCTGGAATTTTTGGCACGGCATATACACTGGTTTTTTTATGCTTCCATTGCTTCGTAAACAAATAAATACTGTCATCGGAAACAATAAAAGCTTCGCAGTCAAAATCAGTAGTATTAGCAGGTTTTTTATTAAAATTAGTTTGATTGGAATAGGAAAACGAAATGGTATCAATCCTCTGAATCGGTTTTGAAAGTGCTTCCTTCTCGATTCGTAAAACACGAAGATCCTTTCTGTTTCCGCTGGCATTATTTCCAAAATCACCTATGTAAAAATAGTTATTGTCTTGCGCTATTTCCTCCCAATCTGTGTTTGATACTTTTTTGAGCGGTATTTTACTTTTAATAATACCAATCGTGTCAACGCCATAAAGAACTGTATCGGTATCGTCATTGATTGTCCAAAAGAGAGAATCACTTTGTGTTAAACCGGAAGTTTCTTTTAGAATTGCATTTAATTTTACGGAATATTTTGGCTTGATTTTTACCCAAGCGTAGTGGCAACTGCCATCATTTGTGGTAGCTTTTGGATTATAATTTTTGGAAAGAGGATCCGTACATCCTGAAATTTGAGCTTGCGCAATGCTAACGAAAATTAGCAACAATAATAGGATTGTGTTTTTAAATGCTTTAAGTAGATTAGGTTTAGTACTTCCTTTCATTTTTCAAAAATAAGCGATTTTAAAGACTAAAGAATGAAATTAGAAACAATGATTTTGGCTTAAATGGATTTGAAGCAGCGCATTTGCTTTCTAAAAAAAATGCCAAGTACAATCAAAGAAGACAATTTGTGGTAGGGAAACACTAATTAACCGTAAAAGAAGACCAATAAATGTTGTTTCTCTCGTCTTTTAAAAGGAATAAAGTCACAATAATGCTTAACTTTGGACAAAATAAGATAGTAAGCATCCCAAAAGACGCAAAAAATAGTAATGCAAATACAAATACAAAATCAAACAATTGTATTAATTACAGTAACTTGACATAGCTACTATCTAAATCAAACAAACTGTTTTTTACTTTTTTAAAAAAAATAGACAATGAATTTTAATGTCCCAGATACTTTAGAAAAAAAAGCTGTTTTTGAACAACTTGCAGCAGCTTTGAAAAAAGAAAATTTTACTATTGAAAAACAAGACATGACGAGACCTTGGGGAGGTTTTTTTGTGATTGATGAAAGTCAAGCTCCTGAATTTGCCGCTACATTTTTTCCGAATCTTAATTTGAAAGCAATTAAAATCACCAATAAGTTAAGTCCAAAGATTCTGGTAGTTGCGCCTCACAAACGTTTGTCTTGGCAATATCACTTTCGCAGGGCAGAGTTGTGGAAGATAGTTTCAGGAGTTGTAGGGGTGAAAACCAGTTTGAATGACGAAGAAGGTAAAATTCAGCAACTGATACCAGGAAATTTTATCCAACTGGAGAAAGGCGAACGACACCGTTTAATAGGTTTAGATTCTTGGGGTATAGTAGCTGAAATTTGGCAACACACAGATATTGAAAATCCTTCAGATGAGAATGATATTGTTCGATTGCAAGATGATTTTGGACGATAAATAGAAAGCGTGTATTTTATTTTCGAATTATTGTGGCTTTACATCTTAAAATCTATCTTTGAAAAATGCAATTATCGGTCATTATTCTCAACTATAACGTGCGCTATTTTCTCGAACAATGTGTTTTAAGCGTTCAAAGTGCATTGGAAGATCTTGACGGCGAGGTTATTGTAATCGATAATAATTCGCAGGATGATAGTTGCCAAATGATGAGGCAACGTTTTCCAAAAATAAAACTCATTCAAAATAAGGAAAATGTAGGTTTCTCGAAAGCAAATAATAGCGCTGTTGCTGAAGCTTGCGGTGAATACATTTGCATTCTCAATCCTGACACTGTTGTTGCCGAAGATACGTTTGTAAAAGTGTTGGCTTTTGCTAATAAACAATCTAATTTAGGAATTATAGGTTGTAAACTGATTGATGGAACTGGAAATTTTCTGCCTGAAAGCAAGCGGGGTTTTCCCACGCCTTGGGTGGCTTTTACCAAAATCACTGGATTGTACCGCCTATTTTCTAAATCACAACTTTTTGGGAGCTATTATGCGCAGCATTTAAACCAAGATCAAACTGGAAAAGTTGCAATTCTGGTGGGTGCTTTTATGTTTATGAAAAGAAGTGTGTATCTTGAAGTTGGCGGGTTTGACGAAGATTGCTTCATGTATTCCGATGATATTGATTTATCATACATGATTTCTAAAAAAGGGAAATTCAATTATTATTTCCATGAAACGACTGTTATTCACTATAAAGGCGAAAGTACGATCAAAGATGAGACCTATATGAAACGTTTTCAAGAGGCGATGAATTTCTTTTATAAAAAGCATTTTGGCTCCGATGGTTTTAGCTCCGTATTTTTTTCTATTTTTATGAAAATGGGAATCGTATTTTTTTCTTTTGTTAAAATGTTTCAAGGAAAATCCAAAGTAAAAAGCAGTCCAAACTCCTATCTTTTATTTTCAGCTAACGAAAAATTAGCATACAAACTCCGCTTTGTATTGCAAAAAAAAGTGTCATTTCACGATTTAAAAACAGAAAAAATGGTAAATTCGTCTTTTATTAAAAATAAAGACCGAGTAGAAATTATTCTGGATAACGAATTCATTTCATTTAAAGAAAGCATCGCTATTCTTGAATCTTCAAGGAATAAAGGCTTTACCTTTAAAATTATACCAAAAAAAGCTAATTTTTTAGTAGGAAGTAACAATAGTAGCGAAAGAGGTGAGGTTATTAAAATAGAGTAAAAAATTGCATTTAATGTAATTTATAATTGAAATATTTACTAATTTCGCAAACTGAAAATCAAAATCACCTTTTAGGTTAACAATATGGCAAGATTTGAATTGAAACTTCCTAAAATGGGAGAAAGCGTTGCAGAAGCAACCATTACAAATTGGTTAAAACAAGTTGGAGACAAAGTAGAAGCCGATGAAGCGGTACTTGAAATTGCTACTGATAAGGTAGACAGTGAAGTGCCAAGCGAAGTTTCGGGAATCTTAGTCGAACAATTGTTTGGAAAAGATGATTTGGTTCAAGTAGGGCAGACCATTGCAATAATTGAAACTGAAGGCGGCGACTTAGTGCCAATCGTTAAGGAAGCGGTACCTGCTGCATTCGTAGCTGAAGTTGCAAAAACTGTTGATGCAGCTAAAGAAAGTGTTGCTCCCCAAACTTCGGGACCAGTAGACTTTTCTGATTCCGAGAAATTCTTGTCGCCTTTAGTGAAAAATATAGCCAAAGAAGAAGGAGTTTCTGTTGCAGAACTAGAAGCAATTTCAGGAACTGGCAAAGAAGGAAGAGTAACTAAAAATGATATTTTAGAGTACGTAAAAAGCAGATCAAATCAGCCAGCTGTTTCCACTCCGGTTGCGGTAATTCCAAAAATAGTTGCGGCTCCAGTTGCTCAAAAAGCGGCTCCAGTATCTGTAAGTGGTGGAGACGAAATCATTGAGATGGATAGAATGCGCAAGTTAATTGCGGGTTATATGGTGGCATCCGTACAAACATCTGCACACGTGCAATCCTTTATTGAAGTGGATGTAACGAACATTGTGAGATGGAGAGAAAAAAATAAAAATGCTTTTGAAAAAAGAGAAGGGGAGAAGTTGACGTATACACCAATTTTCATGGAAGCAGTTGCAAAAGCACTAAAAGATTTCCCGGGAATGAATATTTCTGTCGATGGTGATTTCATTATCAAAAAGAAAAATATCAATCTTGGAATGGCAGCTTCATTGCCTAATGGGAACTTAATTGTTCCTGTTATTAAAAATGCAGATCAATTGAACCTAGTGGGAATGGCAAAAGCCGTAAATGATTTAGGGGGCCGTGCAAAAGCAGGAAAACTAAAACCAGACGATACGCAAGGTGGAACTTATACGGTCACGAACGTAGGTACTTTTGGAAGTGTTTTTGGTACACCAATTTTAAATCAACCACAAGTGGGAATTTTAGCATTAGGAGCTATTCGTAAAATGCCGGCAGTAATTGAAACTCCGGAAGGTGATTTCATAGGCATTCGCCAAAAAATGTTCTTATCGCACAGTTACGACCATCGCGTTGTAGATGGTGCATTAGGAGGTAGTTTTGTAAAACGCGTAGCGGAGTACTTAGAAGCTTTTGATGTAAACAGAGATGTTTAAAAATAAATAATTGCATTTTAGACCCGACTCGTTTTTATAAATTGGTCGGGTTTTTTGTTGTTGTGCTATTTTTTAGAACTTTAAAGCCCAAACTTGAAACAAAATTAAACCCAAATTTCTATATTTGTAATCACACAAAAATTAAAAATGGAACTCAAACTCAATAAACCAATTTGCTTTTTCGATCTAGAAACGACAGGAATTGATATCGGAAAAGATAGAATTGTAGAAATCTCAATATTCAAAGTTTTTCCAAACGGAAATAAAGAAAGTAAAACATGGTTAGTGAATCCAACGATTCCAATTCCGGCACAAACCACCGCTGTTCATGGAATTACCGATGAAAAAGTGGCTAATGAACCTACTTTTAATGAGCTGGCTGCGCAAGTTTACAACATGATAAAAGACAGTGATTTGGCTGGATTTAATTCGGATCGTTTTGATATTCCTTTGTTGGCGGAGGAATTATTGCGTGCTGGAGTAGATTTTGATATGAAGGGAAAAGTATCAGTAGATGTTCAGACTATTTTTCATAAAATGGAAGAACGAACGTTGTCTGCAGCTTTAAAATTTTATTGTGATAAAGGATTGGAAAATGCGCATTCTGCGGAGGCGGATACTATGGCAACTTATGAAATCCTAAAAGCACAATTGGATCGCTATCCTGAATTGGAAAATGACATGAAACTTCTTTCGGAATTTTCAACAAGAAAGAAGATTGCTGATTTTGCAGGAATGATTGCTTTTGATAAAGATAATGAAGAGATTTTTGCATTTGGAAAACACAAAGGAATTAAAGTAGATAAAATTCTGGAAACAGAGCCCGGTTATTTCAGTTGGATTCAAAACGCTGATTTTCCTTTATATACGAAAAAAGTGTTGACCGCTATCAAACTTCGAAAACTGAATAATAAATTTAGCTAATTTTGAATCCTTCCATTATTTAATTAAGTACGAAATGAAAATCATTTGCATAGGTAGAAATTACACCAATCATATCGAAGAATTGCATAACGAAAGACCTACGGAGCCCGTGGTTTTTATGAAGCCGGATTCGGCTATTTTGTTGAAACAGCATCCATTTGTGATACCTGAATTTTCACAAGAGGTGCATCATGAAATTGAAATTATTGTCAAAATTAGTAAGGTCGGTAAATACATCGAACCTAAGTTTGCTCATAAATATTATGACGAAATTAGTGTTGGAATCGATTTTACCGCCCGCGATTTGCAAGATAAGTTAAAGGCTAAAGGGTTGCCTTGGGAGAAAGCCAAAGCATTTGACGGTTCAGCAGTACTAGGTGAATTTTTGCCTAAAAGTCAATTTAGTTCATTAGAAAATATTACTTTTGAATTAACAAATAACAGTAAGACCGTTCAAATGAGTAATTCCGGTCTTATGTTATGGAAAATTGACGAGCTGATTTCGTATGTTTCGCAGTTTTTTACGTTAAAAATTGGTGATATTATCTTTACAGGAACTCCTGAAGGAGTTGCAGCAGTAAAACCCGATGACATACTAGAAGGATTTTTAGAAGGACAACAACTATTTAGAATACAAGTAAAATAATGGCTATAAATTACAACCTTTCAAAAGTGTACGCACTTTCAGACAACGATCCAGAATTTGTAAACGAAATTCTAACGTTGTTTGTTACTGAAGTTCCAGAAGATTTGCTGCAAATCAAAGAAGGAATAAAAAAGAAGGACCACAAGCATGCTTATTCTTATGCGCACAAGATAAAACCAACGCTAGATTTAATGGGTTTAAACGTGGCTTTTGAAGAGATTCTTCAAATCGAAGCATGGACCAAAGCCGAGGGAAAAAAGAAAGATATCAAAGAAACTTTTAAGAGTGTGAAAAATCAAGTAAATGACGCTATCAAAGAGATCAAAAAAGACTTTGATTTATAAGATTTGCTCGTGATCGAAATTTAACGATTGAGACAGCATGGTCAGCCTATCTATTACAATCGCTCTCAAAAGAAATTAAGAGAAGATTTTTACTATTACCTCGCTGCTAGTAAGGCAGGATTCCTCATACAAGAAGAGAAATGTGCTGCTTTAGTACGTTTCTCTTTTTGATTGAAGTGGCATGAAAATAGTAAATGTAAATGTCTAAACGCATAAATGTAAAGTTTCAAGATCACTTCAAGCTCTCTATTTTATTTAAGGTTGCGATCTTTTTAGAAAGCGAATTATTAAATAGAAAAATTGATTGTGATTGTGATTCAGTTTTTGGTTTGTAAAGTAGTAGGTATTTTCTGTTAAAAAAAGACCAAAGATGGATGGCAATACTTTTAAAAGAAAATGATAGTGTTGGGAGTATTGAATCGCTGGGAATTAGCGATTTTCGTCTGGAAAAAAAGTTAAATGTTTGTATTTCAACGTAGTGCTAATTATTTTAGTGCTGTTGATTATTGTATTTTTTATAGATGATAAAATCTTAAATTTCTAAAACTAAAACCTCAGAATTTAAAAATAAATGAAAGCAACTATAGTTACTATTGGTGACGAAATTTTAATAGGTCAAATTGTTGATACTAATTCTGGTTTTATAGCCAAATCGTTAGATAAAATTGGCGTCGAGATCAATGAAATGATTTCGATAAGTGATGATAAAACGCATATTTTAGATACGTTTGCTGCGCTACAAAATAAAGTAGATTTAGTGATTATCACGGGTGGTTTAGGTCCTACCAAAGACGATATTACAAAGAAGACATTTTGTGATTATTTTGATGATGAACTAATTGTTGATAAAGCAGTAGAGAAACACGTAGTCGAGCTTATTGAGCGGGTTATGAATAGAGCGGCATCCCAAATAAATAGAGATCAAGCACTGGTTCCTTCAAAATGTACGGTCTTGCACAATCAATTGGGGACAGCTCCTGGAATGTGGATGAAAAAAGAGAATACTGTTTTTATTTCGCTTCCCGGAGTTCCTTATGAAATGAAATATATAGTAGAGCACGAAATTATACCAAAAGTAATTCGGGAATACGAGCGTCCGTATATTATTCATAAAACTATTCTGACATACGGTCAAGGCGAAAGTCTAGTAGCGGAACGAATAGAAGATTGGGAAAATAATCTTCCAGACTATATTAAATTGGCCTATTTGCCGTCACCTGGAAGAGTTCGTTTGCGGCTTTCGGCACGGGGAACTAACAAGGAAACATTAGAAGCGGCTCTAGCAGAAAATGTAAAGTCGCTGGATCTTTTAATCAATGATATTATCGTGGGTTTTGACGATGATGAGACGCTGGAGGTTGTAGTGGGTAAAATGCTGGCAAAACAAAATAAAACACTAGCAACAGCTGAAAGTTGTACTGGAGGGAAAATCGCACAGGTTTTGACCTCTATTGCTGGCGCTTCCAGTTATTTTAAAGGGAGTGTAGTTTCCTACGGAACGGAGGTCAAAATTGATGTTTTAGGTATACCGCAAAGCCTCTTAAAGGAGCATTCTGTGGTGAGTAGTGAAGTGGTTTCGGCGATGGCTTTGAGTATTAAAAAGATGATGAAAACAGATTATGCAATTGCGACAACGGGTAATGCAGGACCATCAAAAGGGGACTCTAATGCCGAAATTGGGACGGTTTTTATTGCATTGGCTACGCCAAGCGAAATAATTGTTGAAGAATTTAATTTTGGTCAACCCCGTGAAAAAGTGATAGATAGAGCGGTAATTAAAAGTTTAGAACTGTTGCAGAAAGAAATTTTAAAAAATGTGCGTTAATAATGTTGGTTAATAGGTTTATTTTTCTTTTCTTTGCACCCTGATTTTGAATAACGATAAAAGATAAGTATAATGTCAAGAGTTTGTGACCTTACAGGTAAAAGAGCGATGGTAGGAAATAACGTTTCTCACGCTATGAACAAAACTAAGAGAAAATTTTCTGTAAACTTAGTTAAAAAGCGTTTTTATCTTCCAGAAGAAGATAGATGGATTACTCTTAGAGTAGCAGCATCTACGGTAAAAACAATTAATAAAAATGGAATCGCTGCAGTTTTGAAAAAAGCGCAGGCAGAAGGATTTATTAAATAATCCCTTCCAAAATAAAAAAATAGCAAGATGGCAAAGAAAGGTAATAGAATCCAGGTAATTTTAGAATGTACTGAACACAAAACATCAGGTGTTGCAGGGACTTCAAGATACATAACAACAAAGAACAAAAAAAATACTCCAGACAGATTAGAGATTAAAAAATTTAATCCAATCTTGAAACGTGTAACTGTTCATAAAGAAATTAAATAATTATTAGTCATGGCAAAGAAAACAGTAGCAACCTTACAGACAGCTTCTAAGAGATTATCAAAAGCCATCAAAATGGTGAAATCTCCTAAAACAGGTGCATATACATTCGTAGAATCTATAATGACACCAGAATCAGTTGATGAATTCTTGAAAAAGAAATAATATTCAATTAACATTATATAGAAAAGCTACTTTCATTCGGAAGTAGCTTTTTTATTTTCTATATTTACCATTAGAAAATGGGTTATTCGGATTGTATTCCATGCAGTCTTCCGAATACATCTCGGAGTTTACAGGCTTGTTCTTTCAGTAGTAGGCCGTACAGATTTCGAAAATAGTAATAAATATAATTGGTATTAGTTCCTAGGACTTAAATACTTCATTCTTAATACTTTTTATACAATGAGTTTTTTTAAAAGAATATTTTCATCAGAAAAAAAAGACCCGAGCTTCAGCGAAGAGGCAAAGCAAACCTTAGATAAAGGTCTTGAGAAATCAAAAACAAATTTCTTTTCGAAGTTAACCAAAGCAGTTGCTGGAAAGTCAAAAGTAGATGAAGAAGTTTTAGATAATCTAGAGGAAATCCTTGTTGCATCAGATGTTGGTGTGAATACGACACTGAAAATTATTACCAGAATAGAAAATCGAGTTGCCGCAGATAAATATCTTGGTGTTGAAGAGCTCAATCAAATACTTCGAGACGAAATTGCCGCTTTGTTATCAGAAACGAATACAGGCGAAGCTACTGATTTTGTTATTCCAACACAAACTAAACCTTATGTCCTAATGGTTGTGGGGGTAAATGGTGTTGGTAAAACAACTACAATCGGAAAGTTAGCGTATCAGTTTAAAAAAGCAGGTTACAATGTAGTTCTTGGTGCCGCCGATACTTTTCGTGCCGCGGCGATTGATCAATTACAAATTTGGGCAGATCGAGTAGGTGTTCCTATTGTGCGTCAAGATATGGGAAGTGATCCCGCTTCAGTAGCATTTGATACATTGCAATCTGCTGTTGCTCAAAATGCTGATATTGTCATAATTGATACTGCTGGGCGTTTGCACAACAAAATTAATTTGATGAACGAATTAACCAAAGTAAAAAGAGTAATGCAAAAGGTCGTAGGTGATGCGCCGCATGATGTACTACTGGTTTTGGACGGCTCAACGGGCCAAAATGCTTTTGAACAAGCCAAGCAATTTACGGCCGCCACTGAGGTTACATGTTTAGCTGTTACTAAATTAGACGGAACTGCAAAAGGGGGTGTCGTAATAGGTATTTCAGATCAGTTTAAAATTCCAGTGAAATATATTGGTGTAGGGGAAGGAATTGAAGATCTTCAAGTGTTCAATAAGTATGAATTTGTGGATTCTTTTTTTAAATAAATCACAGTAATGGATTTCTCTTCTTTCAAAAAATTATCCCCAATGTATCTGTACTTAGGGAGTATCCTTTCTTTTGTTTTGGCAAATCTTATCCGAGATACAAGCATTGGTCTCTACTACTTGTTAATAGTAATTGGTCTGGTTTTATTTGTTTTAGGTTTTATGAAACGAATGAAAGCAAAATAGTTTACTGATATAATGCACTAATTTTTTGCCATAAAACGGTATCAAAATCAGATAAGGCAAAAGTAGGATTGTCAGGGTTGGCTACTTCACCCATTCGTATAACGACCATTTTTTTGCTGGGAATGATGTAGATTTTTTGATCATTTTTCCCTAATGCCAGATACATATCAGCTGGAGCGTTTGGTATTATGCTTCCGTTGAATTGCAATTGGCTTTGTGGTAAATGATAACTTGATTTGCCATTCAGCCACCATAAATAACCATATCCCAGATTTAAAGTCTGAGAGGTATTGGTAGCTTCATTAAAGAAATTTTCATTTAATATCGTGTTGTTTTCCCATTTTCCTTTAGCGTACATCAGTAGTCCAAAACGCGCCATGGAACGCGAAGTACTGCTGTAAACCGAATTATTGCCTAGTTGAAACCAGGTGCCATCCATTCCTATTTTATCTTTTAGTTTGGTATTAAAGTACGTAGTCCAAGTTTGTCCGCTGGCTTGAGCCACTACACCTTGTAATTTTACATAGACGTTATGATACGCCCATCGCGTTCCTGCATCCGCTTTGTATGTAAGGTTTGCTGGGTCAACATCATCTGTGCTGTCATCTAAGCCAGAAGTCATGCTGAGCAGGTGTTTGTTTGTAATCAGGTTTTCTTTGTCTAAAGGCAAGCTGGTCCAACCTGTACCTAAGTATTGGGAAACTTTAGTATTGATGTTGATTAGGTTTTCTTGTTGTGCGATTCCTGTTACTGTAGCTGTTAGCGTTTTCCCTGCGCTTGCCCAATACCACGAAGCATTGGCATCATGACCGTTGATGTAATTTTCCATTACGATTCTTCCATTGACAAGAATGATAAAAGATTTGGAATTCTTGACTTCTAGAAAATCTAATAGCGGCTGCACAGCGGATTGTTTCCATCCTAAACTGGCAATTGATGTGGTTTCCCAAGTTGTACTGGTAAGGGGAGGGAAATAAAGTGTTTCCGTAGCGGTAGGAGCGGAATTTGGTTCAACAGCGTCAGAACTACAGCTACTGTAAAATAATACGATTAGGAAACTGAATATTATTTTAGACATCTTTCTCGTTATTTGTTTCTAATTCCTTTAAGACCAAAAATATAGAAAATAGTTTAACGTGTTTCTGAAAATTATGTTTTCTTTGAATTTAATAACAGTAACTTTGTAAGTAAGATAAAAGCAATGAAAAGGAGTTTCCTAGCCCTGATGGAAGCGGCATCCTTTTTCTTGCCTTTCTGACGAAGGAAGGATGGTAAGAAAAAGATAGAGCGGACAGCAGGAAATGGCTCCTAAAAATAATAATAATTATGAAAAATATTTGTAGCTTACTTTTTATATCCGTTCTTTTTGTGGCTTGTCAGCAAAAGATAGAGCCGGAAGATATCGCAAAAATAAATGGCTATTGGGAAGTGGAGAAGGTGATTTTTGATTCTGGGAAGGACAAAGAGTATGGAATGAATGAGGTGTATGATTATTTTAAAATGGAGAATAATACGGGAATCCGCAAGAAGGTGATGCCGCAATTAGATGGAACTTTTTTGGTGAATGATGCCTATGAGAAGGTGACGGTTCGATTTACTGATGAAAAAGTATTTTTGGATTATGCAACGCCTTACATGAAGTGGAGTGAGGAATTAATTTCAATATCAGCGGAAGAATTGATTTTGTTGAACAAAGAAAAAATGGAATATCACTACAAGAAAACGACAGCAATAAATTTACTAGGCGATGGCGAAACGACTAAATAATCAAAGTAGTATAGGGGATGTTTTAAAACAAATCATCCAAGTGAATAAGTTGCAACCCGGCATGGATCAAATTGATGTGAAAGACGCTTGGAAAAATTTGATGGGGAATGGTGTAAATAGTTATACTAACAATGTAGTTTTGAAAGGAAGTACTTTGTATGTTGAGCTAACTTCGTCTGTTCTACGCGAAGAATTAAGTCACGGAAAGTCTAAAATTGTGGCGATGATTAATGAGGAACTGCGACGAGATGTCGTGAAGGATGTAGTTTTGAGGTGAAGATTATAGTTTTTTGATGAACGGTTTTTGATTTCCGATTTTGCTATATATAAAAATTCCCGTTCCTTTTGGAAACGGGAATTTTTTATTGAATCTGAAATCTCAGTTCAGCAATCTGAAATCTTAAATTAGAATTGCTCTCTTCCAGCAAAATGGAAAGCACCTTCAATAGCTGCATTTTCATCGCTATCAGAACCGTGAACAGCATTTTCTCCAATAGAAGTTGCGTAAGCTTTACGGATCGTTCCTTCAGCAGCTTCCGCTGGGTTTGTAGCACCAATTAAAGTTCTAAAATCTTCAACTGCATTGTCTTTTTCTAAAATAGCAGCAACAATTGGTCCTCTTGACATGAATTCAACTAATTCACCATAGAAAGGTCTTGCAGCGTGTACTTCGTAAAAAGCTTGAGCGTCAGCAACTGTTAATTGTGTTAATTTCAAAGAAACGATTTTGAAACCTGCAGTTGTAATCATTGCAAGTATGTTTCCGATGTGTCCGTTAGCAACAGCATCCGGCTTAATCATTGTAAATGTTCTATTAGTAGCCATTTTTTATTTTTTTAAATTTTGTGCAAAAATAGTATTTTTTTATTGATTATTATTACAAATTTGATATTCAAATAGCCATAATCTAGTTAAAATACAATACTCTCAAATGTATTGTCTAATGGTTTGAGTTGTTCAATTAATCTTGGAATCAGATTTTCGCCGTATTCTAAATAAAATTCGGAAAAATTAGTTTGCCGTTCTTGTAGACTTTGGTTGGGAAACAGTTCGTTTTGCAAGTCGGTGATGCGTTCTAAAACGGCACTTAATTTTCTTTTTTGCGCCTTTAATAAGCGCTTTTCAAGATTTGCGAGGCCTTTCATTTGCTTAGTTTCTTGTGCTTTTACCGCTCCCATGAAGGAATTATCCGTTTGATTGGCTATGGCATACAATGATTCGAATTGCTGCCGCAGTTGCTCTTTTAAAGTAGCCAAATCAATAGGGAATTCAGACAATTTGGAAGTTCTATTATTTACTAAATGTACTTGTTTTGAAAATAAATCAGTCCAATCTAAATCCAGTTTGTCTGCTTTTTTGGCTTGTTTTTCGGTTGCTAATACCACTGAATTACGGAGTAAAAGGATTGGGAAAGTTATTTTTGCAACTGCAAAAAAGGATTTTAATTCCAGCCAATAGGCAATTTCGCCACCTCCACCAATGTAACATAAATTTGGAAGGATGACTTCCTGATACAACGGACGCATAATCACATTGGGACTAAATTTCTCTGGATAATTTTCTAAAAGGGATACGATTTCCAATTCAGAAAATTCCATTTTAGTGTGGTTTATTTTATATTTTTCATTTTCAATAATAATGCGTTCGCGCAGGGTATCTTCGATATAAAACAAATTAATGTCTCGTGGATTTACTTGAACAGTATAGTCTTTTAATTTTTCGGCAGTTTCTAACACTAATTTATGGGAAGATTGATGTAGTAATTCCTCTTTTGCATAAGGAATAAAGTGGCGTTTTAAAGCCGCATCATCTGCATCTAAAACAACCAATCCATGGTCGCCAAAAAGTGCATTTGCTAAAAATCGAGTCGCATCAGCTAGGTTGTCATGATCAAGATAGGAATCTTTAAATAATTTTTTTAACGTTTCCGCATTCGTGCTACTACCTAATTCCAGCTTGTATACCTCTAGGAAATCAGCTAAGCCACTTGTAGATAATCGTCCAACGGGACCTGTGCTATCTTTATTCCAACGAAATTTTTTGCCTTTAAAATTGAAATAATTTATTTCTTCAAAATCATGATCCTCCGTTGCCATCCAATAGATGGGAACAAAATTATTGTTGGGATATTTCGTTTTTAATTCGGTTGTTAAATTAATAGTCGAAATGATTTTGTATAAAAAATAAAGGGGTCCACTAAATAAATTTAATTGATGGCCAGTGGTAACGGTGAATGCATTTGAATGCGATAAATTCTCAATATTTTGTTGTGTTTTTACCGAAGTTTCAAGCTTTAAATATTGTTTTTGTAAAACTGAAACCAATGTTTTTCGGGTAGCGTTGTCAAAGTTGGTTTGCTTTTCGATAATTTGTGCTTCGAAGTTATCAAGCGTTGGAAATCTGTTATATAAAGGTGTTAATTTGGTCTTCTGGTCTAAATAATCATTCATCAAAGCTGAAAAATATCCGGAATTCTGATAGCTGATACAGTCGGTTGGCATAATAAAGTTTTATATGTTGCTAAATTACCAATAATTATTGGAATTATTTATTTGTTACTTTCGAAAAATAGTAGCATTTTTATTGAAATATTTTTAACAATCTTATGAAAGATAATTCAAGGCCTGACACCAAAAACTCATTAAAACATGTTCTTTTTGGCAGTTTAATTGGTACTACGATAGAGTTTTTTGATTTTTATATTTATGCTAATGCTGCTGTACTGGTTTTTCCACAGTTATTTTTTCCATCTTCAGATACTACTTTGGCGACTTTACAATCATTAGCCACTTTTTCAATTGCTTTTCTGTCCCGTCCGCTAGGTTCTGCATTTTTTGGACATTATGGCGATAAAATTGGTCGTAAATTCACTTTAGTAGCTGCCTTGTTGACGATGGGAATTTCGACCGTTGCCATTGGTTTTTTGCCAAGTTATGCCAGTATTGGAGTTGCTGCTCCTTTGTTATTGATGTTGTGTCGATTTGGGCAAGGTGTTGGTTTAGGAGGCGAGTGGGGTGGAGCGGTTTTATTAGCTATTGAAAATGCGCCACCTAATAAAAGGGCTTGGTACGGTATGTTTCCACAACTTGGCGCTCCAATAGGATTGTTGTTATCTGGTGGGACATTTTTACTCTTGACAGATACTTTGAGCAATGAAGATTTTATGAATTACGGTTGGCGAATTCCTTTTCTAGCTAGTTCGCTTTTGGTTGTAGTTGGTTTTTATATCCGAACTAAGATCACTGAAACTCCTTCCTTTGAAAATTCAAAAAAAGAACAGGAAAAGGTGAAAATTCCTTTCTTAACATTGATTAAATCGTATAAAAACCAACTTATTTTTGGCACCTTTGCTGCCATTACTACTTTTTTAGTTTTTTACTTGATGACCGTTTTTACTTTAAGTTGGGCGACATCGGATTTGGGTTTTGCAAAAAGGGATTTCTTATTGATTCAGTTGTTCTCAGTACTGTTTTTTGCAGCATTCATTCCCATTTCGGCAGTTGTTGCCGATAAAATTGGGCGTCGTAAAATGTTGATCATTGCCACAGTAGCAATTGCATTGTTTGGTTTTACATTCTCTTATTTTCTTAATTCAGGTAGTGTTGTGATGGTCACTTTCTTTTTATGTGTAGGAATGGCTTTAATGGGGTTTACTTATGGACCACTGGGTACTTTCTTATCAGAATTATTTCCTACTACTATTCGTTATTCTGGTGCTTCTTTGACTTTTAATTTAGCAGGTATTTTGGGAGCGGCATTTGCGCCTATGATTGCTATTTGGTTAGCATCCACTTATAGTTTAGCTTATGTTGGTTTCTATTTGACGTTAGCGGCTTGTATTTCGTTGTTTGCGTTACTAGTAATTAGTAAGCAGGAGCATGCTTTTTAACAAAAAATCTTCGAAAAAGATGGGCTAAAATAATGTAGCCGACCCTTTTTGCTTTTATCGCTTTAAGCTAAAATGACCTTTGTACTCTTTTCCATCTGCTCTAGTAACTATAAACCAATAGTCATCTGAGGGAAGTTGCTGATTGTTATAAGTTCCGTTCCATGTTTGGTTTTGATTTAGAGTTTTGATTAATTTTCCATAGCGATCAAAGATTTTAGCGGTTAATTCGGGTTCATTTTCAGAAAAACGAATACTCCACGTGTCATTATAACTATCTCCGTTTGGAGTAAAAAATTTAGGATACATTAATAAAAAAACTTCATCAGTGGCGATTCCACAGCCATTTTTATCTCGGACAAATACTGTATAATTGCCGTTAAGAAGAGTACTGAATTCATTGCTATTTTGATACTGTATTCCATCAATTGAATATTCAAAATCCCCAGAACCAGTCGTGTAAACAGTGATCATGTTGCTGTTATCTGTCCAATCCTTAGTTTCTATTGAAGTTATAACAGCAATAGCCGATTTTTTTACTGCAAAGTTTTTAGTATTGGAGCAGTTAATTGTACCATAGTTTTGGGTCACAGTAACCGAATAATTTCCGGGATTGATGACTATGATTGAAGGAGTCGTTTCTCCAGTAGACCATAAATAGGAATCGTAACCAGGGTTAGCATGAATAGTGATTGCACTATTTTCACAAATAGGAACGGTATCTGCAATTGTGATAATTGGTTTAGAAACTACTATTAATTTTAAAACCGCAATGGCATAACAAGGTGTATTTGAATTGATGCGGACGTAGATCTCATTTGTTCCTAAGTTGAGCGGATAGCTATTGGTATTCATAATTTTATTTGCTGCTGCTTCAGTTTCGGCTCCAGAAAAAGTAGAGTAATAGGAAAAAGTGTAACCGGAAGTCGTTCCAATTAAATTTGAATTATATGCAGGTAAATTCACGGTTTCTTTACCGTCATTGGAATCATCACAAAGAGATTCCTCATAATTAGTAGCAGGTAACGTAGTGATGAGAGTACTTTGTACAGCCAAGCGAGTAGTGCTTTCGCAGCTATTTTCTGTTTGCGAAGCATAATACGTGATTCCGTTTTGAAGTAAAGTTGTTGTTGGTAAAAGAATTCCGTTTATTGCTGCGTCATACCACTTAATAGCGGTTCCTGTTGCGCTAATAGTTGCTAAAGTAGGGTTTTGACTGCTACAAAAAGTTTGGTTGGCGGTTCCAGTTGGTGCAAGAGTATTTTGGATGTTTATAACAACTGGAATTCTTTCACTCTCACAACCGTTGATGGTTTGCGAAGCGTAATAAGTTGTGCCATTTTGAAGAATTGTTGCGTTTGGTACTGAGTTTCCATTTGTTTGAGTATCATACCATTTTATGTTTTGTCCTGAGATGACTATATCGTTTGTGGTTGCGTTTTGTTCAATACAGAAGGTTTGGGGAGAATTCGATGTTGGTAAAGATTGATTGGTAATAGTAACCGTTTGGTTTTGATTTACGGAGTTTCCATTTCCATCATCGAATTTCCAAACAATGGTATATGTTCCAGGTAAATTATACGTCAAAGAATTTGCCGTTGTCGCCAAAATCGTTCCTGCACATGCATCTGTAGCTGTTGGGATTTTTGTGATTTGAGTATTACAATCTCCACTAATTGTTGGAAGAGTTGCAAGATCGGGTAAAGGTGCTTGAATGTCTCCAACAAGTACAGCAACTGTTTTGGTATCATCGCATCCGCCTGTTCCTGTAATTAAACAACGGTATTCCCCGCTGTCTAAAGTTGTTGCGTTAAGAATAGTTGGATTTTGTATAGAAGAAGCAAAGCTATTTGGCCCCGTCCAAGCATAATTTGTTCCGCCAGATGCTTTTAATTCTATGGTATTCCCAATACAGATTGGGGAATTGGAAGAGATTTCTGGAGAAGAAAGGCAATCTTGAAATTTGGCTAAATATATATTATTTAGCCCACCTACTGAATTTAGTATGTAATTTTCTTGATGTGCTCCCGGAGTTGAAATTCCTGTAGTACTGGTTGTATTACCTACTAAATAGATGTTATCCAATTGATCCAACGACATTTTATTGTTAACATCCGCTGCTCCATTGATTCCTTCGTTACCATTTCCTCCATAATAAGTACCCCATTCTCTTTGTCCGATTTCGTTTAACTTTATTAGATAGGCATCTTGTCTCTGTCTGCTTGAAGAATATGATCCGGCAGTTGCTATACCTGTATCCTGATTTGTACATCCTGTAACGAAAACTTTATTGTTTGAATTAACTTTTAAATCCTGTACGAATTCTCCAAAATAGGTGCCCCAAACTAGACTTTGGGTAGTAATATCAAATTTAGAAATATAACTGCTGAAACCAAAATTCAGTGGTAAGTCTATAAAATTTTCATTAAAAGTTCCATTACTATTCAAATTGTCACGACTATTTGTTATGCCTGTCAGGTATAGGAAATTGTTATTTATTTTTGATTTTGTAATGGTACCACTAGTATTCCCACTAAAATAAGTGCCCCAAACTCTTTGTCCATCTAAAGTAAATTTAGAAATCATACCAGAGGCATAGCCAATCATATTTGGTTGATATGAATTTGAAGTTGATATGCCTGTAGTACTGCGGGTATTACCAGTTACATATAAAAAACCATCATCAGAAATATTTGATGAAAGAATTTGATCCCCATTAGTTCCACCAAAGTAAGTTCCCCAAACTCTAACTCCCTGAGTAGTAAATTTGGCAATGAAACCATCATCATCAAGATAGCCTACTGCATGGGTAGGTTGATGAGTATTATTTGTTCCAATATTTCCATAACTGCCTGTAACACCAACCAAATAAACGTTGTTGTCATTGTCAAAACTAATATCATTTCCTTTATCGGATGAAAAGCCTCCATAATAAGTTCCCCATTCTCTTATTCCAAAAGAATTTAATTTAACTAAATAGGCATCGTCATACTCAGCATGTAGTGGCTGATGTGATCCTGGAGTTGATACATTTGTTTCCCCCCAAGTTTTTCCAGTGAAGTACAGATTTTCATTAGAATCTACTTTAATAGTTGTTGGAGTAGTGGAATAATAAACACCCCAAATTCTTGTTCCATTTGAATCGAATTTTGCTATAAATCCATTAATGTAAAAATATGGTACTGGAGAGGATCCTGATGTAGCTATATTTGTTGTACTTTCTGTATAGCCTGAAAAATAAACATTATTGTTTTTGTCATTACATATGTCAGTTGAGTATTCACTATTGTTTCCGGCATAATAAGTACCCCACAATCGCACCGGAACAGGATCAATAATTACTGTTTTATTTGTAATTTGATTCTCTGTTTCAAAACCGTAAACATTCTTTTTAATTTTTTTGTAACCAACAGCTATTTCTTTTTTTGCTATCCCATCTTCAGTCCAACTAGCCGGAAGTGTTTCTTCCATTTTTCCAAAACGTACATTCATTTTGATTTTGTGATCCACTAACTCCGTTTTAGCGCCATTAAATTTGAGTTGAATATCCGAAATTTTTCCTTTTGGATGTATTACAAAATTATATTCAACTGGTTTTAAAGTGTCCGCTGGAATTGTAAAAACGACATCAATATTAGGATAAATATTTTGGTAAGTGATTTGTTTAAATGTATGAACTCCTATTATTCCTTCTGGTTTGTTTGGGATATTATAATAGGTATCATAGTCTGCAGATTTTTCATTGGAGATTAATTTTACGTTGGAGTTAGAGTTGACAAAGTCAATGTCAATTCTATGAAAAACGTATTCTAAAGTATAATTAGTTGCTTTTTTATCTTTTTTTGCTAGTGATGAAAAAGTATTGCTACCCTCGATACGGTGTTTTGCAGGCTTTTTTTTGACTTCATAAATGTCATAGGAGAATCCATTCTTTTTTATCTGAACATTTAATCCAGCAGTATTTAATAAAAACTGAACAGCTGGATTAGGTTTTCCGTTTTGGTCTGTAATCTGTCCTTTGTTTTCAATGAAACCTATTGATTTCTTTTTTTGTTGCGCAAAGGAAGGTGTAATAATTAATAATAAAAGGGAAAGTAATATTTGTTTCATTCGAGTTATTATAAGGACTGTAGCTGTATTTAAATATCTACAAAACAAAATTACTATTTTTTATTTAAAAAGATAACGGCAGTCTCTAGCTTCTTTTGACAAAAACTATTTAAATATCCCTTATTTTTGCACAAAATAATGTCTTTTGAAAACCAAACTCTTCCTCATCACGCCTCCTTTTACGCAACTGAATACGCCGTATCCAGCCACTGCCTATATCAAGGGCTTTTTAAATACGTTAAATGTCGAATCAGTTCAAGCAGATTTGGGGATTGAGGTGATTTTGAAATTGTTTTCGAAAGAAGGCCTTATCGATTTGTTTAAAGTTCAAAGTGTAAACTATAAAAGTGAACTTTCTGAGAATTCCAAAAGAATAATTGCGTTACAAGAGGAATATATCAAAACCATTGATTCCGTAATTGCTTTTTTGCAAGGTAAAAATCCAACCTTAGCATTGCAAATCTGTCAAGAAGATTTCTTGCCTGAAGCTTCGAGATTCGCACAACTAGAAGAACTGGATTGGGCTTTTGGAACTATGGGAACACAGGATAAAGCCAAACATTTAGCGACTTTGTACCTTGAAGATATTTCGGATTTTATTGTAGAATGTGTCGATGCTAATTTTGGATTCAGCCGCTATGCGGAACGTTTGGGTCGAAGCGCCAATTCTTTTGATGAATTGTATGAAGCTTTACAGCAAGAATTAACGTATATTGATGCGGTTTTACTTTCGATTTTAAAACAAAAAATAGAGAATATTCAACCCACCATGTTGTTGATTTCAGTTCCGTTTCCAGGAAACTTATATGCTGCGTTTCGTTCTGCGCAATGGGTGAAGAAAAATTATCCGAATATTAAAATTTCCATGGGTGGTGGTTTTCCAAATACCGAATTGCGTTCCCTATCCGATCCTCGTGTTTTTGAGTTTTTAGACTTCATCACTTTGGATGATGGCGAAGTGCCTTTGAAAGAAATAATAGAGAATAGCGAAAATCCAAGTTATAACGCTTGGAAAAGAACATTTCTTGTTGAAGATGGAAAAGTAGTTTATAAAAATAATTCAGCAAGACCAGATTACAAGCAGTCACAAGTAGGAACGCCGGATTATTCTGATTTGTTTTTGGATAAATACATTTCGGTTATTGAAATTGTGAATCCAATGCACCGCATGTGGAGTGACGGTCGGTGGAATAAGCTAACTATGGCGCATGGTTGCTATTGGGGAAAATGTACTTTTTGCGATATTTCTTTGGATTATATTAAGATTTACGAACCCGTTGCTGCGAATCTATTGTGTGATCGAATAGAGGAAATGATAGCACAAACGGGTGAGAACGGATTTCATTTTGTTGATGAAGCAGCACCTCCAGCCCTAATGCGTGCCTTGGCTCTGGAAATCCTTCGCAGAAAAGTAGCAGTGACGTGGTGGACCAACATTCGATTTGAAAAAAGTTTCACGAAAGATTTATGTTTGCTTCTAAAAGCATCCGGTTGTATCGCTGTATCTGGCGGTCTCGAAGTCGCTTCAGATCGGTTATTAAAATTAATAGATAAAGGGGTTACGGTCGAACAAGTCGCAAAAGTGACCCGGAATTTTACCGAAGCTGGCGTTATGGTTCATGCGTATTTAATGTACGGATATCCCACACAAACCATTCAAGAAACGGTAGACAGTCTCGAAATGGTACGTCAATTATTTGAAGTTGGCGTGTTACAATCTGGTTTTTGGCATCAATTTGCGATGACTGCGCACAGTCCAGTGGGCTTGTATCCAGAGAAATTTGGAGTCGTAAAGGAAACCGAAGCGGTTGGAACTTTCGCTAATAATGACATTAATTATAGAGATGCAACAGGAATTGATCACGATAAATTTAGTTTTGGACTTAAGAAATCTTTATTTAATTTCATGCACGGAATCTGTTTTGACTATGAATTACAGGATTGGTTTGAGTTTAAAATTCCAAAAACTAAAATCTCGCCTGATTTCATTTTTGATGCTTTACAAGAAGACGCTGATTTTAATGTAAAACCAACTGCCAAAATTGTTTGGTTAGGAGGTAAGCCCTTTATAGAACATTTTACTAAATCTAAAAAAGGGAATTCTTGGGAATTAATGACGCTGACTTTTCATGATAAAAAAGAAAGTTTTAGTATCCAAACCAATAAAAACGAAGGGGAATGGTTGACAGAAATACTTCTTAAAATTTCCGTTTCCAATGCTAAAATTTATACTTTTCAAGAAATTAAATCCGATTTTGAAACTCAATTGGAAGACTTTGAATTATTTTGGTATTCAAAACCAATCAAAACCTTGAGAGAATTTGGATTACTGGTTTTGTAAATTTATTTTAGTAAAACTATACTTAATTAGCATAAAACATCTGTTTTAAAGGTACGCAAACGTTTTCTTTACTTATTTTTACATCCAATAAAAAATGTACTTATGAGTATTGGTTATAAAGTAAATGTAAATGACAATTTTCATTTTGATATTGAAAAGAAGGATATTTCACAATTAGATGCAGTTCGTATGGAATCAAATAAACTCCATATACTACATGAAAACACCCCTTATAAAGCGGAAATCCTAACGTCTGATTTCAATCAAAAAAGCTATACCGTTAAGGTAAACAACAACACTTATGCCGTAACGATAGCAAATCACCTCGACTTGCTCATCAAGGAAATGGGATTTGAGGTGGGTCTTACCAAGCAGGTAAACTTCATTAAAGCGCCTATGCCTGGACTAATTCTGGATATTAGTGTTGTGGTGGGTCAAGAAGTGAAAGAAAACGATAATCTAATCATTCTTGGAGCCATGAAGATGGAAAACAGTTTCCTTTCCCCACGTGATGGTGTTATCAAATCTATTTCAATCGCAATGGGAGATGCAGTAGAGAAAGGGCAACTTTTAATTGAATTCGAATAACAAAAATACCGCAAATTTGCTGATTAAAAATCGAATTACCCAACACTAGGGAGTATAATAGATTTACAAAATAGCGAATCTGTGGTTAAAATAATCAAAATGAAAAAAATATTAGTTGCCAATAGAGGAGAAATTGCCATCAGGGTAATGAAAACCGCACAAAAAATGGGCATTAAAACAGTTGCCGTTTATTCAACTGTAGATCGAAATGCACCTCACGTAAAATTTGCCGATGAAGCGGTTTGGATTGGAGAAGCACCTTCGAGTCAATCCTATTTGTTAGGGCACAAAATTATTGAGGTAGCCAAATCCTTAAATGTAGATGCTATTCATCCGGGTTATGGATTTTTGAGCGAAAATGCAGATTTTGCTGAAGAGTGTGAAAAAAATGACATCATATTTATTGGTCCAAAATCCAAAGCTATTCGAGTTATGGGGAGTAAATTAGCAGCTAAAGAGGCTGTTAAAGACTATAATATCCCTATGGTTCCTGGTGTAGACGAAGCAATTACAGATATTGAAAAAGCAAAAGCAGCTGCTAAAGCAATTGGTTTTCCTATTCTTATAAAAGCGTCAGCCGGTGGTGGTGGAAAAGGAATGCGTGTGGTAGAAAGCGAAAATGATTTTGAATCTCAAATGAATCGTGCGATAAGTGAAGCAATTGCAGCCTTTGGGGATGGTTCTGTTTTTATCGAAAAATATGTAGCCTCACCAAGGCATATCGAAATTCAAGTTATGGCTGACAGTCACGGAAATATATTGTATTTATTCGAAAGAGAATGCAGCATCCAGCGTCGCCATCAAAAAGTAATTGAAGAAGCGCCTTCGTCCGTTCTTTCGCCTGAATTACGCAAGCAAATGGGAGAAGCGGCTGTTTTAGTGGCTAAATCATGTGATTATTTAGGAGCTGGAACCGTAGAGTTTTTATTGGACGAAAATAATAATTTCTATTTCCTTGAAATGAATACCCGTTTGCAAGTAGAACATCCTGTTACGGAATGGATCACCGGAACTGATTTAGTAGAAATGCAAATTAGAGTGGCAAGGGGCGAAGCATTACCGATGAAGCAAGAAGATTTGAAAATTAAAGGACACGCTGTCGAATTAAGAGTCTATGCTGAAGATCCTACAAATGACTTTTTACCAAGCGTAGGTCACTTGGATGTGTATGAATTGCCTGTGGGAGAAAATATACGCGTCGATAATGGTTTTGAACAAGGCATGGATATTCCTATTTATTACGATCCCATGTTGGCTAAGCTAATCACTTACGGAGCAACTCGTGAAGAAGCGATTCAATTGATGATTAAAGCGATTGATGGATATCATGTGGAGGGAGTACAAACTACTTTGCCTTTCGGGAAGTTTGTTTTTGAACATGAAGCCTTTTGTTCGGGAAATTTTGACACTCATTTTGTGAAAAAATATTATAATGCAGATTTATTGATCGAACAAAGGACCAAAGAAGCAGAAATCGCAGCATTAGTGGCACTGAAACAATATATTGAAGATCAAAAAATAGTACGCTTACTAAATTAAAAATTAGCTACAGATTAAAAAGATTGTAGCAGATTCTTTTAGCAATGAATATAAAATCTGTTTGAATCTGGTGAATCTGTGGCAAAAAAAGAATTTACTAAAATAGTGGTTAAAAATAAGCAGTATGCAAGACAAGATAAAAATACTTAACGATAAAATTGCCGAAGCACATTTAGGTGGCGGTAAAAAACGAATCGAGAAACAACATTCCAATAAAAAATTAACCGCCAGAGAGCGCGTTGAGTACTTAATGGATGAAGGATCTTTTGAAGAAATTGGAATGTTAGTAACACACCGTACTTCTGATTTTGGAATGGAAAAAGAATTGTATTATGGTGACGGTGTTATCACAGGATACGGAACTATAAACGGAAGACTGGTTTACATATTTGCTCAAGATTTCACGGTTTTTGGCGGTTCACTGTCAGAAACTCATGCCGAAAAAATTTGTAAAGTCATGGATATGGCTGTCAAAATGGGAGCACCAATGATAGGATTGAACGACTCTGGTGGAGCACGTATTCAGGAAGGTGTACGTTCTCTAGGTGGTTATGCCGATATTTTTTACAGAAACGTTCAAGCTTCAGGAGTGATTCCGCAAATTTCAGCTATTATGGGCCCCTGCGCTGGTGGAGCGGTCTATTCCCCTGCCATGACTGATTTTACTATGATGGTAGAAGATACTAGTTATATGTTTGTCACAGGACCCAATGTGGTAAAAACCGTAACCAATGAAACGGTAACCTCGGAGGAATTAGGAGGGGCAAGTACGCATTCAACTAAGTCAGGTGTGGCACATTGCACCTCTGCAAATGATGTAGAATGTTTAGAGGATCTCAAGCGATTGTTGAGCTATTTGCCGCAGAGCAATAAAGAAACAGCCCGCAATTTGCCTTATGAATTAGGAGATGAGATTCGGGAGCAATTATCAAATATAATTCCTGATAATCCTAATAAACCGTATGACATGCACAGTGTTATTGGCGGGATTATTGACGAAGATTCGTTTTTTGAAGTTCATAAAAATTATGCTGAAAATATTCTGGTGGGTTTTGCTCGATTGGGAGGAAAAAGCATTGGGATTATTGCAAATCAACCTATGGTTTTAGCAGGCTGTTTGGATGTGAACAGTTCAAAAAAAGCGGCACGATTTACCCGTTTTTGTGATTGTTTTAATATTCCTTTATTGGTTTTGGTCGATGTGCCAGGTTTTTTACCTGGAACTGATCAGGAGTGGAATGGTATTATAGTTCATGGCGCTAAATTATTGTATGCCTTAAGCGAAGCGACCGTGCCAAGAGTAACGGTTATTACCCGAAAAGCGTATGGAGGCGCATATGATGTGATGAATTCAAAACACATTGGTGCCGATATGAATTTTGCTTGGCCAACTGCTGAAATTGCCGTAATGGGGGCCAAAGGTGCCTCTGAAATTATTTTCAAAAAAGAAATCAGCGATGCAGACGATCATGAAGCAAAATTATTAGAAAAAGAAGCAGAATATGCGACTTTGTTTGCAAATCCGTACACCGCTGCACAACGTGGTTTTGTGGATGAGGTGATCCTACCACAAGATACCCGCCGCAAATTGATAAAAGCATTTAGCATGCTTGAAAATAAAGAAAGTAGCACTCCGAATAGAAAACACGGAAACATTCCTTTGTAATTTTTTGGATAAAAATAGAGTAACCAGCTGTAATCCAGCTGGTTTTTTTATAGCTGCACTTTTAAAGTAAACGAAACAAAAAAGATTAAAATAACTTCTTAACTGCAAGTATTGAAGAAATCGTGGTGCCCAAGAGGATTTTGAGATACAATCTGCGACAAAGAGAACTTGAAATACTTCGTGATGTTGTCAAATAAATTTTTATTAATTATTACGAATTATGTTAGCAAGTGAGTCTCCTTCAAATTTTTAGGAACGCACCACGATCTGTCTATTAGAAGGTTAAAGTAATGGTAATTTCATTTGAAATAACACCAGATAAATAATTTGATTACCGCGCTACTGAATTTACTAATGGAGTGTTTTAATGCTAGTTGCACAACTTGCGGTGAGAAAGCTAGAAACTTAACCTAGATCGTCTTGTCCTTAAATAAATAAAAGCAAAGTGGAATCTATCAAAAAAAGTAAATCAGTAGAATTAGTTGGAAAATACCTAAGGATTACTTTAAAAGTAGCAACAGGTAAGCTAAAAATCTTATTGCAAAGTTTACTATCACGAAATACCAGTTATAATAATGAACTTCATGAGTTTAAATAGTTGCAGTTTTTTTTTATCATAAAAAAAACATAACTTGCGCCAGCAAAAAAAGTGATATATCCTACAAAACATCAAGTAAGATGTTTTTGGTTTCTCTTTTTTTATCTGCCTACAATATGAAGAGATTAATTAACCTGAATACCTATTTTAAGCTATTGTTGCTGATCGCCTCAGCGACTGTATTCTTTTTTATACTTTATACTTCCTTATACCTTTACACCGTTCAAGAAGAACAGCACTTTTATAAAACTACTTACAGTCGCTACAATAATGAAGTAAAATCCTTATTTATACTGAACTCTAGAACACCAACTGCCACAGTTATGGATGTTACATTTTGGGATGAGTTAGTCCAATTCACCAAAACAAAAGATAATAAATGGTATAATAAATACATCGCTAATGAATTTCAATCCTATGAAGCAGATTACATTGGGATTTATGATTTGAATCACAAACTATTAAATAAGACAAGATCAGCTAAGATTAAAAGTTTTGACTTTATTCCTAAGGAGATGATGACTTCGCTTTATAGCTCTAAATTTAAAAGGTTCTATATCAAGCTTCCAGAGGGTATTGTTGAAGTTTTTGGCGCGACAATACATTCTTCTAATGATCCAAAAAAGAATAAAACAAAACCTTCCGGTTATTTTTTTATGGCCCGACTTTTAGATGCATCCTTTTTTGAGTCTCTAGAAGATATTAGTAGTTCTAAAGTTAGTTTAGCCATTGCAAATAAAAAAATTAATGCAGAAGATGATTTTGTAACCGTTGGGCTAGATTTAAGGGATTGGAAAAATAAAGTAGTAAGCAAGTTGCTTTTTAAAAGACCTTTTAATTTAAATTACAGTAAAACGAAAGAAATTCTTTTTATAGTGGTCATAGCTTCTATCATTAATATTTTGATCTTCATTTATTATACTAAAAAATGGGTATACGATCCTTTAAAATTAATTAAAAATATCCTAGAAACCGGCAGCAGTAATTCAATAACGAGTTTAAAAAAATCCAAAGGCGAGTTTGGTTATATTGGGAATCTTTTTGAAGAAAATAGCAATCAACGGAAACAATTAGAAATTGCTAAACAAAAGGCAGAAGAAAGTGATACTTTAAAATCTGCTTTTTTAGCTAATTTGTCGCATGAGATTAGAACTCCGATGAATGCCATAATTGGCTTTAGTGATTTACTAATGGATGCTAATTTGAAAGAAAAGGAGAAAATAGACTATTTAAAAATCATAAAAAATAGTGGAAATAGCTTGGTTAACATTATTGAGGATTTAATTGAAATGTCTAAGATTGATGCTAAGCAAATTACGCCAAATTATAAAGGCTTGGACTTAGAAAAATGTATTGCGGAACTATATCACTCCATTAAAATAACTATTCCTAAAGATAAAGAAATCGAGTTTTATATTGTAAAAAATCCAGAGAATCTTCAAGGTCCTATTATTACCGATGAAACGAAACTGAAACAGATTATCGTGAATTTAATTACAAATGCCGTTAAATTCACAGAAAAAGGTTTCGTTTCCTTTGGATATAAAATAAATAAGGAAAAAGAACTTTTAGAGTTTAAGATCGAAGATTCTGGTCTTGGAATCAGTGAAGATTATTTAAAAATCATCTTTGATCGCTTTAGAAGAATTGAAGATAATTCAACAAATGATACTACTGGGCTAGGCCTTGGTTTGTCTATTACTAAAGCGTATGTCGAAATGTTGGGAGGCGAAATAAATGTAAAATCAACAATTGGGTTTGGATCTATTTTTACATTCACAATACCCTTGCAGTTTGACCAAACAATAAATAAAAATATCCAAAAGAAGGCAATTTCGTTTTCAGGTAATCATGAAAACGAAATAATTTTAATTGCTGAAGACGATACTATTAATTTCTTGTTATTAAAGAAAATCATTGAATCTAAAAAGCATACTGTTTTGCGAGCGCATAATGGCCAAGAAGCTGTAAATATTTGTCTTGAAAATCCCGATATTAGTTTGGTCTTTATGGATATCAAAATGCCTATTTTAAATGGTTTCGAAGCATTCGAACAAATAAGAGCCATTAAACCGCAGCTTCCTATAATTGCACAGACTGCTTATTCTTCTTTTGAAGATAGGGAGAAAATCATACAGTTTGGTTTTGTAGATTACATTACAAAACCATTGGATAAAGAAAAAATATTTGAGTTGTTGGATTCGATTTTTATTGAAATTAATTCCTGAAATTAACGCAATTGCTTTGGAGAATCCTAAAGTGTCAATTTTTGTAATAACCAAAAAACGTTGAGAAACCAAAGGATTGCACTGGCGCTTTCTTCTATATCAAAGAATTACAATTGCCAAACTGATTTCTTTTCAATCAGATATACTAAAAAGCAATTGATTACCTTTAGTATAAGTCTGAAAACATTTTCAGATCTTCCTAACTACCTTTACAAAGAATTTTAAATACAACAGACATGATGTTTAAATCCATAAATCCATTTTCACAAGAAGTGATTGCTGAACATGAGGTGTTAACAAATGCGCAACTTAATTACAAACTTAAATTGTCTGAAAGCGCTTTTAAAGATTGGAAAACAACTTCTTTTCAGCAAAGAGCAGATAAAATGCAAAGACTTGCGGTTGTTTTGAGAGAAAATAAAGAAACATTAGGATTGCTTATTACCCATGAGATGGGCAAAATTATAGCTGAAAGTATAGCTGAAGTAGAGAAATCAGCAGGCAATTGTGATTTTTATGCGGAGCATGCTGAGGAAATGTTACAAGATGAATACTACAACACACCATTCAGGAGTATGTCTGTTTATGATCCCATAGGAGCTGTTTTTGCAATAATGCCATGGAATTATCCTTTTTGGCAAGTATTGCGTTTTGCCGCACCAGCAATTATGGCAGGAAACGTTACCCTTTTAAAACATTCATCTAACGTAATTGGTTGCGCTAAAGCGATTGAAAGTGCTTTTTTAGAAGCCGGTTTTCCTGAAGGTGTTTTTCAACAAATAAGCATTGAAATACCGCAAGTCGAAAGCGTAATAGCCGCGAATATTGTCCATGGAATTACTTTGACAGGTAGTGAAGGTGCAGGTTCTTCGGTAGCTTCATTGGCGGGAAAACACATCAAAAAGACAGTAATGGAGTTGGGTGGTTCAGATGCTTTTATCGTATTAAACGATGCTGATCTGGAGAAAGCCGCTCATGTTGCAGCACAATCCCGAATGTTAAATGCGGGGCAGGCTTGTATCTGCGCTAAGCGGTTTATAGTTACAGAAAAAGTAGCTGATGAATTTGTATCCCTTTTTGCCCAAAACATCAAATCATTAAAACAGGGTAATCCAGTACAAGAAGGAATTCAGATGGGACCTTTGGCTCGATTAGATTTAGCTAAAACATTAGCAGATCAATTGGAAAAATCACTACAACAAGGAGCAAAATTAATAGTAGGAGGAGCGGTGGAAAGCTGTAACTTTCAACCCACATTGATTGATTTCGTATCCGTTAATTCAATTGCATTTCAGGAAGAAACTTTTGGTCCATTGGCAGCGGTTATTAGAGCCAAAGATGAAAATGATGCGATTGCCATTGCAAATAATCATAGATATGGATTGGCTTCTGCTATCTGGACTGAAGACCGTGAACGTGCCTATAAACTAGCAAGAAAAATAGAAGCAGGAAATGTCTTTGTGAATTCTTTAGTCCGTTCTGATTCGAGAGTTCCTTTTGGGGGAATAAAAAAATCTGGCTATGGTAGGGAGTTAGGAGCAGTTGGAATCAAAGAATTTATGAATATGAAATCATTAGTTATCGAATAACATTTTTTTATTAAGAAGGGAATGTGATAATTTAATTAAAAAACGGGAATAGAAATTGTATGTACAAAATCTATTCTCGTTTTTATTTGTTTACATTAAATGAGGTTTTAATCTCCCCTTGCAAAGTGGACGTCCACTTTCTTAATACGTATACATAACCGCTTTTAAATCTTTAGACTTGGTGGAAAGAATCACAATAAAGGGATACCCTTTATCGGCCGCATTTTGTTTTAATCTTCTTGTTGCTCCATCCTTAAAAGATTGATTAGTTTCTCCCTTAGTTTTTCCTAAAAAGCTGGTTATCGTATCAGATTCTCTTAAGCCTTCTGTTTGTGCAGCGTTTAACACGATGACTTTCGTATAATCGGCCTTTCCAGATGGCATTATTTTTTCGGATACGGTTTTAGCTTCTTTGTTTGATTTTTCGTGTAATTGGGAAATTGCAAATTGGCTAATTTTCTTTTCTTCGGTGCTTTCTACATTGGTGTAATAAACTAAATTATTTTCAATTTTAATGAAGTTTACCTGCATTGTTTCTCCGTTATGTTTAGTAATCTCATGGGTTTGTGCCATCAATGATACCGTAAGTGAAAGTGCGAGTATTGTGAATATATTTCTCATTATTGTATAAGTTTTTATCTAGGTGTTTTTTTAAAGCTTTTTGTACATGTATTTCCTTTTTTTATGGACGCTGGAGTTCGTTATCCTTGCTTTGGAGGTGGAGTATTGTTTTGCAGGGCATATTCCTTAATGCTAAACAAATCAGTAGAATGAATACTGATTTTTTCGAAAACAGCAAATTCTAAAGTGTGGTGACTTTGGATGGTCGTTAGGAAAAGTATTTTTTTTTGGATTTCCAAATTGTTTTCTTCTACGTTCTTTTCCGATTGTTCATAAAAATCAAAATTTTTACCACCAGCTAGCATATCAAATCCATCACTTGCCCGTACAAAAGAGAAAGTGACTAATAATAAAAACAAACAGGTTTTGATCATTATTTGATTCATCTCCTAAAATTAATGAAAAAGGAAACGAAACACAATTAAAATTTTCATAAAAAAAATAAAGCGCTATTTA
This sequence comes from Flavobacterium fryxellicola, assembly GCF_900143245.1. GTDB lineage: Bacteria > Bacteroidota > Bacteroidia > Flavobacteriales > Flavobacteriaceae > Flavobacterium > Flavobacterium fryxellicola. Next base: position 331,585 of record NZ_FRDK01000002.1, on the reverse strand, counting down.
TTTCGATGCTTTATTTCGATGGTTTGGGCATTGTTAAAATGAGATGTAACTTTATTTTTAACAAGATTAGATTAAATAATTTGTTATTTTTATTTTATTGGTAAAATATTTATTTTTATTTAAAAGGTGTTTTTAAGGGGGTCGTTGTCAAAATTAAGTGTTTAAATATTGTATTTAACGTTTAAAAAATAAAAAAATAGCTGAAAACGTAAAAATAACAGGGGTCGATCATAAAATGGAATTATTGAATTTTTAAAATAGTTCCTTAAAAATAGGGAATAAACATTTAATTTTATTCATTTTTCGTTATTGATAATTCTTCTTAAATCTCGATAAAAAAGTTAAAAATAGTAATCCAAGTGGAATAAAAGTTAATAAATTCGCTTTAACAAAAAGAGAATTTTGTGGTATAAAAGGCATTATAAATAATTATTTTATTGATTTAAGAATGTTTTTAAACTACAAAATTTGAACCAGAACCGATTAATTATCCAACTTATTACCAATCAAAACCACCAAAGATGAAAAACCAACTAGCTACTTTAGTATTTTTACTAACAACTACCTTAACATTTGCACAGGAAAAAACTCCTGCTCCTGCCACTACTTTTGCAGGATCAGCGGACGCTTATTACAAGTATGATTTTTCTGGAGTAGATAACAGTTTAACGAGTTTTACGAATTCGCATAACTCCTTTGAATTAGGAATGGCTTCTATTGAGGCTTCTCATAAAATGGGTAAAGCATCTGTTTTTGTAGATTTAGGTTTTGGAAACCGAGCGGCTCAATTTACGTATAATGATGGGCCGGAAACATTTATGATTAAACAATTGAATTTTACTTATGAATTTTCAGATAAATTTAAAGTAACCGCTGGAAGCTTTGGAACGCACATTGGATATGAGTTAGTGGATGCAGTCGATAATAAAAATTACAGTATGTCTTATGCATTTACCTATGGACCTTTTTTTAATACTGGTGTAAAAGCACAATATACATCAGGAAAGTTCAGCTTTATGGCTGGTGTTTCGAACCCAACTGATTTCAAAACAGCAATTGAAGCGGGTTCTTCTCAGAAAACATTTTTAGGACAAGTAGCATTTTTGGGAGATAGCGGCAGTGCTTACTTTAATGTAACTTCAGGGAGTAGTAATCCATCTTCAGATGAAAATAAAACCCAGTTTGACTTTGTGGGAACAAAAAAAGTAAGTGATGTTTTTTCACTAGGATTTAATGGGACATACGCAATGACTAATAACGATTTTAATAAGGCGTTAGATGGCGAATGGTTTTCTTTAGTAGGATATGCAAATGTAACTTTCAAAGAATCTTTAAGTTTAGCCTACAGATTGGAATATTTAGATGCTAAAGAGGCTACCGCAGGATTAGGTTTGCTTGCTGGAACCAGTGTTGTTGGTAATACCTTATCTTTAAATTATAAAGTGGGGAATCTAACTATTATACCAGAGTTTCGTGTAGATATGGCCTCAAAGGATATCTTTTCAAATAGTGATGCTGCTCCAAAAGGAGTAACTGCTTATGCTTTACTCGCAACTACTTATTCATTCTAATTTCAATGCTATTTTTTTTTTTTACTGCCAGAATGCTTTTAAGTATTTTGGCAGTTTTTTTTACAAGGTATACTAAGTAAAATCAAAATAATGAAAGAATTTTTTGCTACAATTCGTTCTTTTTTAATCCTCTAAGAGAAAAGGTATTGGTGTCATTGTAATGAAAATGTCGTTGACACAAATAGCTATTGCTCTCCAATAAATAGTTAAACTATGCGCTTTCCACTATTACAGCTGTATTTTCAAAAAAGGTTTTTGATCACAAACTACCAATTTTGAAATCATAATCGCAGTTTTGAATTCATAATAAAATTTTACTAATTTCTTTCGATTTAGCCTTGCTTAGATTTAGGCTATTACATTAAATAGATGACCATCTAATTCGTAATCGATAGTTAATTTTGTTTATTAATTTTCTAAATGTCAATGATAAAATAGGTGATTGACATTACATTATTTAATAGGAATGCTGTAGCTTTTTGTGGTATTGTATTTTAGCTGGCAGACCTAAAAATAGGGTTTTCAAGAGCCTAGAAGCCGCTTTTCGATTTAAGTCAGGTTCTTATTTATTGCTTTTTATAAATAGAATAAATAGTGTTTATTGTTTTTTCATCTAAAAGATCATTTACTTCAGTTTGAATAAAATGTAGCTTGAATGCGATAATTGCAGCGGACAAATACTTAGTATCATAACCTATGATTCGTAAACCTTGTTCTATATTGAAATTAGCGGGAGCTGTCTCTAAAAAAACATCAGGCCAAACTCCAAACCCTTTTTCGGCTAATATTTTCCATGGAAACAGAGCGCTTGGATCTTTTTTTCGTGTGGGCGCAATATCAGCGTGCCCTATAATATTTTGGGCAGGAATATTGTAGTCTTTTTTCAACTTGGTTAAAAGAGCCAGTAAGCTATTGATCTGTAATTCAGAAAAAACTTCAGATCCATTATTGTCTAGTTCAATACCTATTGATGTAGAATTGATATCCGTATTTTTTCCCCAAGAGCCATTTCCAGCGTGCCAAGCTCTTAAATAGTCATTTAGCATTTGAATTACTTTACCATCGTCAGAAATTAAGTAATGAGCGCTTACTTGCGTCGCTATTTTTGTAAACGTATTTATAGTTTGTTGAAGAGAATCTTGTGCCGTATGATGAATAATGATGAAGTTGGGTTTTCGCAGATTAAAATTTACAGTTCCTATCCATTCGGTATTGATTCCGTTTTCTAATGGGGTAGAACCCATTTTAAAAATAGTATCCTTATAAGTCTGTAACTGCTGTGTGTATAAAGTATCTATATGTAGTATTACATGGGGAATGACCGGTAAAGAATGCGGATCTTTATTTGAAATAGTTTCTTTTAATGATTTAAGTTTTTCGTCATACACTTTCTCACTTTTTTTGTAAGGATTGGTAGAGCAGGAAGTAATAATGCCGGCAAAAATCAGATAATAAAAAATTTTTCTCATGTATGTTTATTTAACAATTGGCTATAAGCAGTTACTTGGATTTTTTTTTGGATTTTTTTGGATTTTTGGCCTCCTCATTAAGGGCAACAAATTTTTCTTTCTGGTCCTTATTTAGTAACTCCATTATTTTTCTATCCGTAACCTCTCCAAGAACTTTCAAGTTTTCCATTTTAAGTTCTTGGCTAGTCTCCGCTTTCATAAGCATGCCTTGCGTTCTTATGCTTTCGTTCAAAATATTAGAAAGAGCAACTACTTGAAGTTCATCAAGAAGTAGTTCGGGTTTTATTCGTTCGATTATTTTTGCAACAGTAACTTCAACAGGAATCTCTTTTGGTTTTTCCTGCGCTCTATTTTGATCCATCGAACTATTCATGCGGCGGTTACCGCCATTATTATTTCCATAACCATTATTGAATCCACCATTTCCAAATTGTGCGGAAACAGTATTTGATAATAGCGCAATAAACAGCACCGTGAGAATAGATTGAAGTGGTTTCATAATTAATGTTTTAAATCTAAAATTATAAATTTAAGCGGGTTCTCCGTATAAATCAAATTCTGTTGCTTCTGTAATTTTTATTAGAACAAATTCGCCAGTTTTCACATAATGCTTTGAAGCATCTATTAAGACTTCGTTATCTACATCAGGACTATCAAATTCTGTACGCCCTACAAAATGACCTCCTTCTTTTCTATCGATGATGCATTTGAAAACTTGTCCTACTTTTTCTTGGTTTAAATCCCAAGAAATTTGTGATTGTAATTCCATTATTTCATTTGCACGTTCTTGCTTCACATGGTCTGGAACATCATCTTCAAGCAAGTAAGCATGCGTATTTTCTTCATGAGAATAGGCAAAGCAACCCATTCTATCAAACTTCATTTCTTGAACAAATTCTTTCAGTATATTGAAATCTTCTTGTGTTTCTCCTGGATAACCTACAATTAAAGTGGTGCGAATTGCCATTCCCGGAACTGCTTCACGGAAATTTTTTAGCAATTTTGTGGTTTTCTCCTGAGTGGTTCCACGACGCATAGATTTCAAAATTGAATCTGAAATGTGTTGCAATGGAATGTCAATATAATTACAAATTTTAGGCTCTCGCTTCATGATTTCTAATACTTCCATAGGAAAACCAGTAGGGAACGCGTAATGCAAACGAACCCATTCGATTCCTTCTACCTTAACTAGCGCCTCTAATAATTCTCCAAGGGCCCTTTTTTTGTAAATATCCAAACCGTAATAGGTCAAATCCTGAGCTATCAAAATTAATTCTTTTACGCCATTTTTAGCCAGTCCTTCGGATTCTTTTACTAGTTTTTCAATAGTTTGGGAAACATTTTTTCCTCGCATTAATGGGATTGCACAAAAACTACATGGTCTATCGCAACCTTCTGAAATTTTTAAATAAGCATAGTTTTTAGGGGTTGTCGTTAAACGTTCACCTAATAATTCGTGCTTGTAATCCGCGCCTAAAGCTTTAAGTAAAGCGGGCAATTCAGTAGTGCCAAAAAATTGATCCACATTAGGGATTTCTTTTTCTAAATCTGGGCGGTAACGCTCTGATAAACAACCAGTAACAAATACTTTATCAACTAGGCCTCTTTCTTTTTTGTCAGCATACTCCAGAATCATATTCACGGATTCCGCCTTAGCATTATCAATAAACCCGCAAGTATTTATTACAATAATATTTCCTTCTTCAGCTTCCGGAGCCTCGTGGGTAACGTCTTTTCCGCTTGCGCGAAGCTGACCCATAAGTACCTCGCTGTCATATACATTCTTTGAGCACCCAAGAGTGATCACGTTTATTTTATTCTTTTTTAAAGACTTCGTTCTCATATCATTAGAATCCCTATAATTTGGGAATTTTGCAAAATTACAATTTTTATTTAAACTGAACTTGTTTCAGTTTCTATTAATTCGTTTCGCACCATAAATCTTTCTGTTTTTTTATGGAGCTATTCCTGCTGTGCGTTGCAATCTCCCGCTAAAAAGCGGGAGGATTTTCACTGCCATCAGGGCTAAAAAAAATCCGTTTCATAATCACGAAACGGATTTATTATACTAATTTTAGTGCTTTACAATTCGAATAGCAAGGTTAGTGAAACAGCGTTGTTAACAGCGTCTATGCTTGCTCCATCAGTGAGTCCTTGAGTAAAAAATCCTTGTTGTGTGTTTCTTTTAGCGTACGAGTAGGCCAAATCAACTTTTGTTGAGCCAAAACTGTATCCTAGACCGCCTGAATAGCCAGTCAAATCGCCTAAAGTTACAGCATTTTTGTAAGGACTTTGTTCGTAACGGTATCCTGCTCTTAAACTTAAAGCCTCAATCTTATATTCAGCTCCTATTCTTAATTCGCCAGTAGAAGCTAAAATGGAATTCATTTCACTGTTTAAATTATTAAAATAAGAATCATTTTCAGGTTTAAATTTAGTATTGCTGTAATCCTTCATAGCATAATCAACGCTTATTAAGCCAGATTTCCCAAAAACATAAGCAAAACTTCCAGTTAACTTGCTTGGTGTTTGTAGTTTATAAAGTTCGTACCTGTTAACGTATTGAGGATTTATATCATTAGTGATATCGTCAGCATTTGAAGCGCTCCTTACAACAACCAGTCTTTGAGATAATTCATCATTTAAGTTGTACCATGTAGATGATTCATAAGCAAGACCTACACGAACTTCATTCGTCAGTTTTGCAATGGCTCCTACTTGGAACGAGAATCCTGTTCCATACGTGTATAAATCGTTCTCAAAACTAAGCCTGCTTACGGTATAATCTGCTGTTACTGGTGCATTATTATCTTCATAAAAAGTGGATGATTTGCGATAGTCAGTAAAATGAGAATTCAAATTAAGTCCTACATACAACTTGTCTTTATACGATGTTGCTGCATTAAAAGATAGTTTTCCATTATAACCAGTGCTATAGATAGAATTTTCTTGGTAATAATTGCCTCCAGCTGGAACATTAGAGGTATATGGAGAATTATTGTTATTGCTGTCAACTGCATCAATGACGAAACCTTGATATCCTAAAAATGCTTGCTGAGCTGAGAATCCATTTAAATTTTGATATTGATTATTTGGAAGACTAGTTCCTAAAAATGAATATAAATCTGAGATTGTTTCGCCAGATACTCTATTTACAAATTCTTGAGGGACCGGGGCTCCATTATTTGAATTGTTGGCATAACTCAAAAAGTAATTGGCTATTGAATTGTTTGGATTCGTTCCTGCTGAAAATAATCCATTGTCAAAATTATTAGTATTCTCATAATTGATACCGAGTGAAACTTTTTTCCAATTGCTATTTCCTCTATTGTTAAATACAAAGACGGCTCCAGCTTGATTTAAATCGAAAGAATTGTTTTTTTCGGACGTTGCAGTTCCAAAGTAATTCGAATTATTTTTAAGGTCGTAATTACTGAGGGTAATGGCAATTTGATTATTCGAAAAAATGGCAGAACCTGCTGGATTAACATTTATGGAAGATAAATCTCCTCCTAATGCTCCAAACGCACCACTCATAGCCCTGAACCGAGCTGTGCCGCTCAAATTATCTTGTGAATAGCGAAGAGCATCAGAGATTTCTTGTGATTGCGTAACGCTTACAGAGAAGCCTAATGCTACTAAAAATATATATTTTTTCATATAATGGGATCGTTATAATTTAATACTATAAAAAAGAAAAGAACTTCGTCTTGGTTAACCTCTGCCGCCTCTTCCGGATGATCTTCCGCCACCGCCAGAATTTCCGCTGCTACCAGATCCTCTAGAACTGCTTGATCCACTATTGCTTGGGCTATACGATCTTGAATTGTTGTCGTTTGTTGAACTTGGAGTATAGGATCTTTCTGGTCTGTTGTTTTGGTTGCGCGTCGCGTTACCACTTCCTCTTCTACTTGGATTGTAATTGGAATTGTTTTGTGATTGTCCTTGATTTCTTGAAAATGTTGGACTGTTCCTATTGAATCCGTTTGTAGTATTTCGTCGGAAATCAGTATTTGTATTTCCTCTACCATTTAAATCGTTTCTACGGTTAATGGTATTGCCTTGGTTTCGAGAGTAATTTGCTGAATTTCGGGTGTTGTAATTTCTATCCGCACTGGTATTGGTGCTGTAGGAAGAACCTCTTCGGCCTCTATTATAGGAATAACCGCCATTGTGATTGGAATTAGGATATCCCCAATTGTTACCCTGCCAATTGTTCCAACCCCAATTGTTTCCATACCAATTATTCCATCCAAAACCGGCATTCATGCCCCAACCAAAACCGCCATTCCAGCCCCAGTTGTTCATTCCCCAACCAAAACCGCCATTCCATCCCCAGTTGTTTCCATACCAGTTGTTCATTCCCCAGCCAAAACCACCGTTCCATCCCCAATTATTCATGCCCCAATTGTTCATGCCCCAATTGTTGTCGTAGATGTTTATGCTTACGCCTTGAGGATTACTGCCCCAACCAGGATAGCTTCCGTTGTCTTGTAGAGAGTCGTCTTCAATGCTATACTCATTATAATTGTCTACATCTGTAAAAATTTCTACAGGTTGATTGTCGTTTTGTAAAGACCCAAAATAGTCTTTATATTGATTGTTGGGAGCATTTTCTGTCTCTTCTGCAACAGCTCTTCTTGTAGTATTACCATATATTCCATCAGAATCATAGTAAGAGCTATTTTGGTAAGAGCCACAGGAAGTAAACAAAATGCTCAAAAATCCAACTAAGTAGTATATTGTCGGATTTCGGAAGGAAAGAGTACTAGTTTTCATATATATGGAGTTTTTATTGTTGGACAGTACAAAAATAGTTAGTTTTGTGGAACTATTTATTTAAAATTATTAATGCAAAATTTGTGCCAAACTATTCAGTATGAGTAAGAACATAACTACGAGAGCAGACGATTATTCAAAATGGTATAATGAGTTGGTTGTCAAAGCCGATTTAGCCGAAAATTCAGGAGTTAGAGGCTGTATGGTTATCAAACCTTACGGTTACGCGATATGGGAAAAAATGCAAGCGGAGTTGGATCGAATGTTTAAAGAAACGGGGCATCAAAATGCCTATTTTCCATTATTTGTGCCAAAAAGCATGTTTGAAGCCGAAGAAAAAAATGCGGAAGGATTTGCTAAAGAATGTGCGATCGTTACCCATTACAGGTTAAAAAACGATCCAGACAGACCTGGTAAATTAATGGTAGATCCTAATGCAAAATTAGAAGAAGAATTGATTGTTCGCCCCACCAGTGAGGCAATTATTTGGTCTACTTACAAGGGTTGGGTTCAATCCTACAGAGATTTACCACTGTTGATCAATCAGTGGGCTAACGTAGTGCGATGGGAAATGAGAACCAGACTGTTTTTGAGAACAGCAGAGTTTTTATGGCAAGAAGGACATACAGCTCATGCAACAAAAGCAGAAGCTATTGAAGAGTCAGAAAAAATGATGAATGTTTATGCTGATTTTGCCGAGAATTTCATGGCAATTCCAGTTATAAAAGGAATAAAGACAGAAACAGAGCGCTTTGCGGGAGCAGAGGAAACGTATTGTATCGAAGCATTAATGCAAGACGGGAAAGCTTTACAGGCGGGAACTTCACATTTCTTAGGTCAGAATTTTGCTAAAGCCTTTGATGTTAAATTTGCAAATGCTGAAGGAAAGCAAGAATATGTTTGGGGGACTTCTTGGGGGGTGTCTACTCGTTTGATGGGAGCGTTAGTGATGACGCATTCAGATGATCAAGGATTGGTATTGCCTCCTAGTTTAGCGCCTATTCAGGTCGTGGTGGTTCCAATTTATAAAACAGAAGAACAATTGGCTCTTATATCCGCTGAGGTCAATATTTTGACTGCATCTCTGAGAAAATTAAATATCTCTGTAAAATTTGATGACAGAACTACTCAGAAGCCTGGTTTTAAATTTGCGGAATGGGAGTTGAAAGGTGTTCCAGTACGAATTGCTGTAGGTCCAAAAGATCTAGAAAATGGAACTTTTGAGGTTGCAAGAAGAGATACGTTGTCTAAAGAAGTAGTTTCTAAAGATGGAATTGAAACTTATGTCAGTGATTTATTGAAGCAAATTCAAAAAGAATTGTTCGAAAAAGCATTAGATTATAGAAATACACATATTACTGAGGTAAACAGTTTTGATGAGTTTAAAGAGGTTTTAGATACTAAAGGAGGTTTTGTATCAGCACATTGGGATGGAACTGCAGCCACTGAAGAAAAGATTAAAGACTTGACTAAAGCGACCATCAGATGTATTCCATTAGACAGGGCAGAAGCGACGGGAAGCTGTGTTTTTACTGGAGAAAGTTCAGTTGGAAGGGTACTGTTTGCGAAGGCATATTAAAAAAAAATAATTTTTTTTGCATCAGCTATTGTGCGTCTCAAAAATAGTTGTATTTTTGCATCCGCATTAGAGAAGCAGGGCCCGTTCGTCTATCGGTTAGGACGCATGGTTTTCATCCATGTAAGAGCGGTTCGATTCCGCTACGGGCTACTATTTTTATTGCAGATTAAAGTTTTCCTGAACTTAGAGGGAAGTAAGGCCCGTTCGTCTATCGGTTAGGACGCATGGTTTTCATCCATGTAAGAGCGGTTCGATTCCGCTACGGGCTACAAAATTCAATTTAGATTGATAAAACTTAGGGGATAATGGTCCGTTCGTCTAGGGGTTAGGACGCCAAGATTTCGTCTTGGTAACAGGGGTTCGATTCCCTTACGGACTACAAAAAAATAGTAAAAGATAAAAAAGCAATAAAATGGCAAATCATAAATCAGCTCTAAAGAGAATCAGAACTAACGAAAAGAGAAGAGTATTAAACAGGTACCAACACAAGACTACTCGTAATGCAATTAAAGCATTAAGAATAGCTACTGATAAAACAGATGCTACATCTAAATTGTCAAATGTGATCTCTATGATTGATAAGTTAGCTAAAAAGAATATTATTCATGACAACAAAGCTTCTAATTTAAAATCTAAATTAACGAAACTTGTTTCTAAATTGTAAGTAACACAATTTATTATATACAAAAAAAGCTCTCATTTTATGAGAGCTTTTTTTGTATGTAACTATTATTATTATTATTATTATTATTATTATTTTAATTTGTCTTTTAAGTATTCTAGCATAGACTGACTGATTGGTTTCGATAAAAAGTCAATGACCATTGGGTATTTCTTGGATTTTTCCAAGTCCTCTGGGTCAATTGTTGAGGTAAGTACGACAACCTTTATTGTGTTGAATTCTTCAAATTCCGTGCTGTTGAAATAATCTAAAAATTCCCAACCGCCCATTACGGGCATGTTTAAATCTAAAAAAATAAGCTGTGGTTGTGAAATCGGCTTATTTTTGTTGTTAGTATACTTAATGGTATTGAAGAAATTAAGTGCTTCTTCGCCATTCTGGGATGTGATTATTTCATTAGAAAATGATGATCTAATAATCACTTTTTTGCAAAGCATAAGTGTTATAGGATCGTCATCAATACATAAAATTTGATCTAACATTATTGTCTGTTTTTAAATGTTAATGTAAATGTAGTTCCTTTATTAACTTCACTTTCAATTTCGATAGTTCCCCCCATCGTCTCGACTTGTGATTTAACCAAATATAACCCAAGTCCTTTGCTGTCTGGGTAATTATGAAAACGTTGGTAAAGTCCAAAAACTTTGTCTCTGTTGCGAACCAAGTCGATACCGATGCCATTGTCTTTAAAAGCTAAAACAACAGTACCGTCAATTTCGTGAGTGGTGATTGTTATCTTTAGCTTTCTATTCTCGGATTTGTATTTTATGGCGTTGGTCAAAAGATTCAATAATATACTTTCTATATAGGCTTTATTGATATTAATGATAGGAACTTTTTCAAAATCGAATTTAATGATTGGCTTATGTAATTCAATTTGGAAACTAAGCTGACTAAAAATATTTTCAAATATTTCTTTAAATAAGACGGCCTCTTTTTTAATGGAAGGATTATCTCTTATGACGATTACCTTTACGAGGTCGTTGATTGTGTCGTTCAGTAAATGAGTAGATTTATTAAAACCGCTTAAAATCTCCTTTAATTCTTGGTTTTCGATAGGGATGTCTTCCAATAAATTCAATAAGCCTATTAAGTTTGATAATGGTGCTCTGAGATTATGCGAGGTAATATAAGAAAATTGCTTTAGGTCTTTATTGTTTTGCGTTAGTTCTCTAATGAGTTGCTCTTTTTCTCTTTCTTGCTTTTTTTCATCAGTTATGTCTCTTTGGATTGAAATCCAATGCGAAAGTTCATTGTCTAAGTTGTAAATGGGAATCATAGACAGGCGTACATAATATTCCTCTTTGTTTTTAGTGTAGCTTATCGTTTCGATAAGGCATTCTTCCTTATTTTTTATAGCAGTTAATAGTTTTTTGAGTTCATTACTATCCGAATTTGGGCTGTTAAACAAATCGGGGGATTTGCCTATGATTTCAACAGCTTCGTATCCTGACATGATCGAAAAAGCAGGATTTACGTAAATAATATTTGGAATTTTGGCATCACTGGAATCAGCCTCGGTAATGATAATAGAATCTTTAGACTGGGTAATTACGGTCTCTAATAATTTAAGTCTTTGTTCTTCCTCTTTTTGTTTGGTGATATCTTGTATGGCTCCAATCATTCTGACTGCTTTGCCAGTAGCATCTTTTAATAAAAAGCCTTTATCTAGAACATATTTGTATGAGTTGTCCGCACATCTAAAGCGGTATTGATCCTGCCAGTTTTCCGTTTTTTGTTCGATAAAAGAGTAGAGTCTGATGGACATTTTAATGCTGTCTTCGGGATGAATTTTATCAAACCACCAATTTGAATTGTCGTCTACTTCTTCTTCTTTGTATCCAAAAACACTTTCAATTCCTTTGTTCCAAGAAAAGCTGTCTTCCTGTATCTTCCAATCCCAAATGGTATCGCTAGTTGCTTTGGCAACTATGTCGTATTTTTCATTTGATTCTTTTATTTCGTCATTCGTATCTTTTAGTTTTTCAAATATGGCAACGTTTCGATCGTCGTTTTTTGAGAGAATAAGTTTAAAAATTATACCAGTGAAGAGTACAAATAGAATGTCTTTGATAAAAGTATAAAAGTGAATGTTTTCATCAGAAACATATTGTTGTACTAATTTGTGACTAACAATAGCAACAAACATTGCGATAAGAATGTAGATGATTATTACTTGATTGGTTTTGCTTTTCATTACTCAAATGTAAATAATTATTGCCGAATTATTAAACATCATGAATAACTTATTTTTAAAGGGTTATTTTAAGACATTTTTGGGAGTCTAATAGGTTAAGAATATGTAAACTATTGCTTAAATATTTTTTATATCAAAATAAAGTGTACCTTTGCACCCATTAAAAATCACAGATGGAATCTATTAGAAACATTGCAATTATTGCCCACGTCGATCACGGTAAAACAACTTTGGTTGATAAAATTATGTATCACTGTCAGTTATTTCGTGATAACGAAAACACAGGTGACTTAATCCTTGATAACAACGACTTAGAGCGTGAAAGAGGTATTACTATTACTTCAAAGAATGTTTCTGTAGTATACAAAGGAACAAAAATCAACATTATTGATACTCCTGGTCACGCCGATTTTGGTGGTGAGGTAGAGCGTGTATTGAATATGGCTGATGGCGTTTGTCTACTTGTAGATGCTTTTGAAGGGCCGATGCCACAAACGCGTTTTGTATTACAAAAAGCATTAGACCTTGGTTTGAAACCATGCGTGGTAATCAATAAAGTTGATAAAGAAAACTGTACTCCTGAAGAAGTTCATGAAAAAGTTTTTGACTTAATGTTTGAATTAGGTGCAGAAGAGTGGCAGTTAGATTTTCCTACTGTTTACGGTTCAGCTAAAAATAACTGGATGTCTGACCACTGGGAAAACGTAACTGATAATGTGGAAGCCTTGTTAGATATGGTTATTGAACATGTACCTGCGCCTAAAGTTTCTGAAGGAACTCCACAGATGTTAATTACATCTTTAGATTTCTCTGCTTTTACAGGTCGTATTGCTATTGGTCGCTTGGAAAGAGGTGTATTGAAAGAAGGTATGCCAATTTCACTAGTTAAAAGAGATGGTTCAACAACTAAATCTAGAATTAAAGAACTTCACACTTTTGAAGGTTTGGGTCGTAAGAAAGTGCAAGAAGTTATTGCGGGTGATATTTGTGCGATTATTGGAGTAGAAGGTTTTGAAATTGGAGATACTATTGCTGATTTTGAAAATCCAGAAGCTTTGAAATCAATTGCTATTGATGAGCCTACAATGAGCATGTTGTTTACTATTAATGACTCTCCTTTCTTTGGTAAAGAAGGAAAATTTGTAACTTCTCGTCATATTAGAGATAGATTGACAAAAGAATTAGAGAAAAATTTAGCCATGAAAATGGGTGAAACTGATTCTGCTGATAAATTTATGGTTTTTGGTCGTGGCGTATTGCACTTGTCTGTTCTTATTGAAACAATGAGAAGAGAAGGATACGAATTACAAATTGGTCAACCACAAGTAATCATCAAGGAAATTGATGGTAAAAAATGTGAGCCAATTGAAGAACTAACAATCGACTTACCAGAGAATCTTTCCGGTAGAGCTGTAGAGTTTGTTACTATGCGTAAAGGAGAAATGTTAAGTATGGAAACTAAAGGGGAACGTATGATTGTAAAATTCAATATTCCATCTCGTGGAATTATAGGATTGCGTAATCAATTGCTTACTGCAACAGCTGGTGAGGCTATTATGGCACACCGTTTCATAGGATATGAGCCTTACAAAGGAGAGATAGCAGGACGTAACAAAGGGTCATTGATTTCTATGGAAAAAGGAAAAGCGATTCCTTATTCTATCGATAAATTACAAGATCGAGGTAAGTTTTTTGTTGAACCAAATACTGAAATCTATGAAGGTCAGGTAATTGGAGAAAACTCGCGTGCTGATGATATGTGTGTAAACGTAACTAAGGAGAAAAAACAATCTAATGTTCGTTCATCAGGAAATGATGAAAAAGCAAGGATTATTCCTCCAATCATTTTCTCTCTTGAAGAAGCTTTAGAGTACATTCAAAAAGATGAATATGTTGAGGTAACTCCAAAATCTATTCGTTTGCGTAAAATTTATTTGACAGAAACAGATAGAAAGAGATTTAAAATCTAATTCTATTTTTATAAGATTTAAAAAAGCCATTCGTTTATTCGAATGGTTTTTTTTATGGCTTTTTATAACGGTTTTAAGTAATGGCGGGATGTGTTTTTATATCATCAGAGAGAGCTGCATAATGCAAATTGAAATCGATAGCACGATAGTAGCAACACTAAAAAGTGGAATTTCCTCTAGCATAAAAAATTGCCTAATCTTCATTATGAAAAGTAATCATTTTCTATTTTGCGTACCATGTACCCAAAATTAATTTATCTCTTTAAACTGAAATGACCTTTGACCTCCCTACCATCCTCTAGTTTTATAGTGTACCAATAATCATCAGACGGCAAAGGCTGTCCCGTGACAGTACCGTCCCAACCTTGACTTGCTGGAAGTAGTTGCTTTATAAGTTTTCCATAGCGGTCAAAGATATAGATAATTGAATTAGTATTAAAAGTGGCATTTATTCCTTTAATATTCCAGAAATCATTATAACCATCATTATTGGGCGTAAAATATTTTGGAACACCAATAACAGAAATAGTTTTACTAACCATTCCACATCCATTTTTATCATTAATGTAAACTTCATGTATTCCAGAAGGTACATTATTGAAAAAATTAGAGAACTGAAAAGGTCCATTTGGGTTGTCTAAGCTGAATTCGTACTCACCTCGTCCAATTGCGTTTATCGTTACTGTATTGATAGCACTCAAGTCTACTAGGTCTATCTTTGTTATGGTTGCTATATCTGATGCTGAAACTTTTATGTTTCTCGTTGTGGTGCATCCTGCAAGGGTAATTATTGCAACCGTATAATCACCTTCAGTATTAACATCAAGTGTTGAATTCGTTTGTCCACTTAAGATACTGTTGTTTTTTGTCCATGTATAAGTGTAGTTTGTAGATTCTAAACCGCTCGGAATTCCAGATTCTAATGTTATAAAAAATGCAGGAAGGTTTGAACAAACTATTTTATTTCCTCCTAGATCATCTTTAATAATTGGTTTTGGATTCACGATTAGTTGTAGTAAAGGACTTAAACCGTAACAAGTATTGTCTGCCGTACTTTCCACTCGGACCCAAATAATTTGTTCATTTGGATAGCCTTCATTTCTATATTTTGACGGGTTTTGTATTGCATTATTTTCGGCTAAAGCATCTGCTTCGTTTGTGAAATATTGGATGAAATAGGGAGTTGCCGCAGTGGGAAGGAAGGTAATGATATCTGCGCTAATGCTACTGAAATCAAATGTAGCGATTCCGTCTCTATCGTCATTTATTGTTGTTAAGTCATCACAGGTCGAAAGTATGCGAGTAAACGAAGGTGGGATTTGTGTGGTCGATACTAGTAAATGAAGTTGGGCAATTTTTATGCAACTGTTTGTGTTTTCAACACGTGTCCAAACCTGCATGCTTCCTGCAGTAGTATTTGTAAATGCAATAGGGTCAGCAATTAATTTTTCAGGATCCCCTATTTCTGCACCGATAAGTGAAGTGTAATAGGTAAATTTTGCAGAGGCTGCCTGCGATATTTCGTTGTTTTTTACAGTTAAATTAAAGGCTGTAAATCCATCAGAATCTTCATCGCACTGCACTATTGTCACATTATTTACTAGAGGTAGAGGCGTTACAGTTAGATTAATTTTACTAATGGCTACACACAAAGTAACAGGGCTAAAAGCTTTGACATAAATGGATTGTTGATTAGGGATTGTGTTGTAAAAGAATGGGCCTAGTTCATTCCTATCTATTTCAGCATCATCTTGAGAAATGAAATATCTGAAGATGTAATCGCTAGTACTTTGTGTGTTTAAAATTTCGGAAGTAACTTTGTTTAAATCAAAAGTTGCTTTGCCATTGGTATCAGTTCCGTCCTTCGCATCGTCACAAATTACTACTTCAGTTGTGGGAATATTTATATATTCATTCACTTGAACATAAAACTCTGATGTGGTGAAGCATCCAGTTATTGTGTTCGTAATTCTTGCAAAAAGAGGTTGCGGATTCTGTGAATTTATAAATGATGTTGGATTAAGTATCGGATTTACACTTGTTGTTGCGTCATTTTGATCTTTATGATAACTCACATTAACACCGGTTTGGTATCCTATGATAATTGGAGTATTTTTAGTTAAATCGAATGTCGTAGAAAAGTCGGCTGTTCCATCGCTATCGCATTGAACTATATTTAAGGTTTCCCCCGTTGGTAGATTATTTGTAGGCGAAGAATTGAATGTTGCAGTTCCGGTCCATTGAATTGAAAAATTACTATTGCCTATAGGTCGGTCTATTACTAAAAAATAAGAATCTCCATCAGCTACCGTCAGCCATTTTACAAAACTATTTCCGTTGTTGCCAGGGCCTTCTGCGGTATCAGTCTCTGCTTCATTCATTCCAGTATAATTATTATTCTGCCCCGTTGATGCTGGATTAGTGGTAGAACACCTGACGGCTTGTCCAAGAGCATCGCATGTTTCGTTAGGTCCAAAAACAAAAAAATCAAAATCTTCTCTTATATCAGTACTTTCGGGTACGAGATGAAATCCTAGCGTACCGCCTTTTTTTATCGATATTCTTAACCAAATGCTATTATTCTCCTCACTTGAGCAAGTATTTAAAGCAGATAATTCTTGAGTGCCAATACCGGTTACTGTCAGTCCATCTAAATTTGTATTTCCGCAAACAATAATGGCATCGTTACAGTCACTTTGTGAATAGCTCTTTACAAATGCAAGAAGTAAAAATAAGGGTAGTAAAACTTTTTTTGTCATTAATAAAATTTAAAAAATATTTTTACCTCTTCAAGCTGAAATGCCCTTTAGTTTGTCTTCCATCTTCTAACTTTATGGTGTACCAATAATCATCAGACGGCAGCGGCTGGCCTGTAAAAGTTCCGTCCCAACCTTCACTGGTTGGTATTAATTGTTTCAAAAGCTTTCCGTAGCGGTCAAAGATATAGATTGTAGACTTGGCATTAAAGTTGGCATTAATTCCTTTTACATTCCAAAAATCATTATAACCATCATTATTAGGTGTAAAATATTTTGGAACACCAATAACAGAAATAGTTTTACTAACCGTTCCACAACCATTGATGTCATTAATAAATACATCATAAATTCCAGAAGGGATGTTATTAAATACATTAGATGACTGGAAAGGGCCGGACGGTTCGTTTAAACTATATTCATATTTTCCTTTTCCGCTAACATTCACCGTTACTGTATTTTTATCTGTTAGGTCTACAATATCAATGGTTGTGATCGTTGCAATATCAGATGCTGTCACTTTTATTTTTCTAGTTCTGCTGCATCCGAGAGTTGTAGTTACGTCAACAGTATAATTGCCTTCGACATTAACATCTAATGTAGCATTGGTTTGGCCACTTAAAACAACAGCGTCTTTAGACCAAACGTAAGTGTAATTAGTTGTAGCCGAACCATCTTGAATTCCCGCATCAAGTGTTACAAAAAAAGTGGGGAGATTCGAACATACTAATTCATCCTCACTTCCATCTAAATTTAAATTTATTGGTGGTAATGGATTTACAATAAAAGGTAAAATTACCGAAGCAGTGCAGTTTGCATTTATAGTATTTTCTACTAGAGCAGTTATATCCTGCGTATTGCTAAAAAATGGATTTGGTAGCGGACTAGGTAAGGAAACCCCATCCTTGTCGAAATATGTAACAGTCATTCCTGTTTGCCCTCCTAAAATTGTATTTTGAAAAGTACTGGTGTCAAATCCATATTTCCCGTCTTGCCTTAATGGATCTGCTTCATCATCGCAAACTGTGGTTAGAGGGGTTGCAATTGGGTAAGCTACAGGTAAATCATCCACGATAAAAACGATAGTCGTTGCATCAGAACAGCTCAAAGTGGTTGCGTTCGTTACTACTGCTTTTATGGTTTGAGATTCCGTTGTGAACGTTGGCGGAAAAGGACTAGGCAACAGATTATTATTTTTGTCAAAATAAGTGATGGTCACATTAGTTTGTCCTTTTAATATATCTGATTCTAGGGTAGATGTGTTAAAAGTATATATTCCGTCTTGATTGTCATCGCATTGTCTAGGAACGGTAACCGCATTCGCAAAAGGTAGTTTTTCAACGGTAAGCGATACATAGGGTCCTAAACCATAACACGCATTATCGACATCGCTATCTACTCGACCCCATATTTCCTGCGTGTTTTGATAATTAATATTCCTATAGTTTGAAATATTTGTAATAGCATCGTTTTCCGCTAACGCATCTGCTTGATTACGGTAAAAAGTTACGGTGTAATTACCAACAGGCAACAAAGTTTTTATATCAGTTTCAGCACTGCTAAAGTCAAATGAACTGATTCCATCTCTGTTATCATTGTTTGAATTATTGTTCCCGTTTTTATCTAAGAAATCGTCACATTCCATATACGTTCGCTTGAAGGTGCTTGGAATTTGTGTTGCCAAAACTTTTAAGGTTAATTCCGCTACGCTAAAGCAGCCATCGGTATTCAGTACTCTAGCCCAAACTTTCATGGTGCCAGCAGTAGTGTTGTTAAAAGACAAAGGAGTTGCGATTAAATCCGATGAATTTGCCGTCGTAGCGCCACTAAAAGAGGTATAGTAAGTGAAGTCTTCATTCGCAAAATTACTGGAAATCACATCGTTTTTTACGGTTAGATTGAATGTTGTTATCGCATCTAAATCATCATCACATTGAATAATTGTCACATTAGTAAGGACAGGTAAAGCATAAACGGTTAGCGTAGTATCTGATGAAAGTAGTCCGCAGCTATTCCCAACTTTATTTAGTTGAACTCGATATTTATATCCGTTCATAGTATTTTTTACGCTTGTTATTACTAAAGTATTGGTTGTTGCTCCAGAATATATGACGTTATTAATAATATTATTCCAAGTGGTTCCATCAGTTGAAATTTGCCATTGGTAGGTATTACCACCATTGTCAACTAGTGTAATTGTTGCGTTTTCTAATTCACAAGTTGGATTTATTTGTGGTTGCGTTGTGATTACAATCGGAGCGTCCGTTATGTAATCAGCATTTGGGGTAGAGTACCCAACCCCGCTTGTTACTTGTCCTTTAATATCGATGGTTGGTGGTGCAATCGAACCCAATAATCCATCTCCATTTGGATCCATGAATCCTGCTTCAATAACATCAGAGCATAAATCCCCATCACTATCTAAATCGCGATAATTCTTGATGCCATCCGTATCAGTGTCTGTTCCAAGATTTCCAGTTTCAATTGCATCAGTAATTCCATCATTATCGCTATCTAAATCTAAATAATCGGGTATACCATCGTTATCTGTATCGATTGGGATGAAGCCAGGTTCAAAAGCATTATCTAAACCATTTTTATTAGTATCAGAATTTGATAATGAAACCGAGGCGTTTGCTTGAGATTCAATCGCATCTGGAATTCCATCATTGTCACTGTCACTGTCTAGCTGGTCTGGGGTGCCATCGCCATCGGAATCTTTTGGAACACAGGAAGCAAAAAACTTTAATGTTGATTTGTTGGCATTGCTATCAGATAGATTTTTGTGTGTGAAACTGATGGAGTTGGACAAGTAAGTAAGAAACTTGAATGTTCCTGTTCCCGGCACCAGAGGAGTGCTACTGTTTAAGCGAAATCGTATTTCGAAAGATGAATAGCGTGTCACGCCGCTTTCATAAATACCATCATAATTAGTATCAATCAATAATTGGTTGGTTGGGTTGAGTACCGTTATGGTTTTGTCGACATCTGAATTTATAATATAATCAGAATCTGAATTCAATAAATCTGTTGCATTGGCGCTAGTTACATATTCCATTCCCAAACTTATGGGTTGTGAAAAAGTCATTTTGTAACTTACAAAATTTCCTTTTCCGGCGGGTACTTGCGTAATAAAACTTCCATTGTTATTTCCTGTAAAAGGAGTTGCGCTCGGTGCTGTCGACGTCGAAATGCTTCCAACAAATGAATTGGAATAAAGACCGGTCGCTATATTTCCCCCATTAGGATTAGACGTATTAAGATCTTGATTGCCATAAGATTCCGTACAATTGGTGATTCCGTCATTGTCATTGTCGATATCAATATTGTCGTTTACGCTGTCATTATCTATATCTGTGTCACACGTGCTTACAGGAATCAGATCAGATAAAACAGGAGGAGAACTACAACCAGATATAGTACCCTTTACTTGATAATAACCAGCTTTAGTAGGAATATACGAACTTTTGTTTGAATCGGCTATTGCGCTATTATTAAAGTACCATTCGAAGGTGTCGTACGAAGAAATAGAACTAACTTTTAGGGTAACATTAGGAATACAGGAAGAACTGCCAATGTTAATTTCGTCAGTTATAATTTCGGGTTTTGTATCAAAGCCGGAATAATAACCTCCATAAGTAGCTGCGCTGTTGGAACCAAAATAAGAGACATAGACTTGTTTGGACGAAAAGACGCTTATATTTCCAGTCAAACCAGTTCTAGTGTAGGTTTCATACAGCGCATTCCCAACAACATCTTTTGGAAGGACGCCTACTGGTTGTTTTACTCCATTTATCGCAATTTCTATAGTTGCTCCTTTTTCAGTAACAATATTTAATCCACTGTTTGTGGTAAATGACGTAGATCCTATTTGTTCTATCATTGGAATATTATCAACAATATTTGGAGTAGAACAGTTTAATGGCGGAACAAAAAACATTTCTTGGTTGGCCTGATTCGAACTCCCAACACTTTGGTATGCAAAGACATTTTTATTTGTTTTTACATATAAACTGCGATTAGCAGAATAATTTGTACCATCAAGGATTATGTATTGCCCTGCATTTAGAGGTGTTGTATTAAATGGAATTGTACTTCCATTAAGGTAAATAAAAGTATCATTTTCGTGAGCCACGAGCAAAGGCCTTTCTAAAATATCTAAGCCCAAACCACGAACAAAAATATATTCATTCCCTATTCTTTGTGCAGGTACTATTTGATCAAATCCTAAATCTAAATTACCACTATTGTTTCCATTCGTGCCTCCATAAGAACCGCAATTCATTACAATGGGTTTATTAGATTTTATTAATGCCCCAATTAATCCATCTTTATTAGCGGTACTGATATCTTCCGTAGCTAAAACATAGCTCTGACCTGTATTTAAAGTTACACTAGGAGGAGTGTTTCCTACGGTTGTATTTCCCATTAAGGTTACTCCCGCTTTTATGCCACTAAAATCAACGACCGTATTGTTTTCAGTTGCTAAGACTGATAAAAAAGTATATCTAAAAGTACCGTTACTGGCTGTACCCGTATTGACAAAAGCACCCACCCTAAACTCATTCCCAATAGCTGATATACCTTTTGAAACAAGAGAACCGGCCTGATTGGAATTACCTGCTATTACTCGCGCGGCAACGTAAATTAAATTTTCGGCTTCAATAATAAATCCCTTGTTCGATAACGGAGTATTTAATAAACTAGGGTCTACATGCAGTTGGGTATTTGTTCCAAATCCTACGTTATATTCAACAGGCGAATTTTTTGACACTATGATTTCCGTAATACCAACTCCTAAAGCGTTAATTTTAACCTTTACAGGAATAATACTCGGTGTAGAAATATAGAGATATTGGTCTTGTGCAGCAACCGAATTAGAACCTGATAACGGTGGTATATAATGTGTTTTACTAAATTGAGCAAAGCAGCTTATTGATAAAAAAGTAAAGAAAATAAGTAAAGTTTTTTTCATGCACTAAAAATAGGGAAATTAGTATTATCTTTTTAAAGAAAAATGTCCTTTTATGATTTTTCCATCTGCAAAAGTTAAATTAAACCAATAATCATCCGCAGGTAATGCGGCTCCATTGAAAGTTCCATTCCAGCCATTGCTTGATGCGATCCATTGCTTCAGTAACTTTCCGTACCGGTCAAAAATATATAATGTTGATTTGGGAAGTGTGTCCAAATTTTTAATTTTCCAAACATCATTGTAGCCATCATCATTTGGTGTGAAATAACGCGGGTAATCCAATACGTAAACTACAAAAGGGAATGATGTGCCACAACCATTCTTATCTCGGGCATAAACTAAATATTCTCCTGGAACCATGCCATTAAAAGTGGTATTTTCTTGAAAAAAATCACCGTCAATTGAAAATTCATACTCTCCAATCCCTGTGTACTCAATTGAAATTGAATTTCTGTCGCCAGCAAAATCGTTTGTCTTTATGCCTGTTATCGTAGCGATTCCGGAAAGTATTACTTTATATTTTTTGGTTTTTTGACAGCCTTTCTCATTTGTAACTACTACAGAATACGTTCCTGGAGCATCAATCAAAATACTATTAGTACGGGCTCCTGTGTTCCACAAATAGTTCGAAAAGCCACTATCAACTGCAAGAGAAAGGGTAGATCCTTCACATAAAATCAAAGATTCGTCTTGAAAATTAGGTGGGTCAAATGGGTTTACTTCCAGTTGTATGGGAGTAATTGCATAACAATCGGGTCCATTTAAAATCTTAGCAAAAATGGTTTGTTGATTCGGAATCGTATTTTTAAAAACCGTTGAGAGTTGGTTTTGCGTTGCTATAGCATCCGTTGCGGTCAAATAATATTGAACGACCAATCCCGCTGGTAAACCGGTCAGGATTTGTGCACTTACCTGAGTACTTAAATTAAACTCAGTTAAACCATCTTCAACACCATCGCCGTCACAAGTTACGATGGGATTTTGTTCCGGGATCGTATTATTGGAAATAAGTAGTTTTACTTCCGCAAAGTTTTCACATCCCACAGAATTGGTCACTCTAGCAAATACGGATTGATTCGGTGCCGTATTTTGAAAAGCGGTTGTGTGCCTAATTGGATTCATTTGTGCTTTGGCAGCAGCCAAAGATTCATAATAGACTACCATGCTTAAATTGGGTATATTATTTTTTACAACGGCATCTACTTTTGTCAAATCAAATATAGCGATTCCGTCAGTGTCAGTATCACATTGCAAAAGTGTAGTGTCCCTCAAATCGATTTTTGGAATAGATTCAATTTTTATGTCTTCGGTTGCAATACAGCTGGATGTCAATAGTACTTCAACTTTATAAATACCAGGACTTGTAACAGTATAAGTAGGTGTGGTATCGGATAATTCGATTCCGTTTTTAAACCATTTATAGTTATAACTTGAGGGTAGTTTAGGATCGATAATGTAGCTTTCGCCAAAGCAAATAGCATTGTTTGTGGCTAGCAGCCGATCAGGTCCTAAATCAATTTTTGGCAGAAAACTACCCGCTTCCAGAAATACTGCCGAATCAAAATCAGCATTTTCGTCATCAGCAATAACTAATTTTATATGATAAATTTTGCCAGCAATCACGTTACTTTGGGCATTTAAAACGGTAGTTTGTCCACTGTAATTAATAGGACTAGCGCTACCATTGTACCCTCCAAAAAAATTCTCATTTACAGCCGAACATCCGGGTATTAAACCGCCAGATCCATTGAATGGAGGAATCATTGGATGAACATTTGTTGAGGAAACAGGAATCGTAGAATTGGGTAGGACCGCTATATTTTGATAGGGTGTGGGACTTCCTTTTTCTTTGATTAGAAAAGCAAAACCATCGGAATAAAAGCACGGAAAATAATCTTGGTATTCATTAGAAGCAAAGATATAGTTGAAACTGATAAAATTTGTCAACGGAATAAAATCGAATTCTAGAGTAGTTGCATTAGTGGTCTGGGTTAGATTCAGAGCTTGTTCTAAATCGGAATCCCCTAGCCATCCTGAGTTTCCACCGCCTCTGTTTCTTATAAATGGACCTACCGAATTTTGACTGCTCCAAGTACTCAGCAGGACGCCCTCATTAAAGGGAAAAGTACTGGTTCCTGCATTAAAATAAGCATAACTTTTTTGAATGCCAGAAAAGTTATCTCCAGCAGCCGCAGAGTTTGAAATGATAGCGCAGGAACTATTTACTAAAACATTCTCTACCAGTTGATTCGCTGTATAGGAGTCATTTACTGTAATAGTTTGTGCGGTTGCACCAACTGAAATGCAACAAATGAAAAGATTAAATAGTATTGTTTTTACACCAATCATAGCGCTATAAAGATACTACAAATCTCTATTTTTTAATAATCGATGCGAAAGGAAAATAAAAATCACGGTCCAGCATAAAACAATTATTAGGGATGATAGTTCGACATCATATTTTTTAACATTATCTAATCCAATTTGTGTTCCCAAGTTTTTCACCACTGACAAACGTGTAAATGGTTCAATGATTAAATTCGACATGGATTCCAAAGGAAAAAACTGCATAATGGAGGCCGCTGTGGTGCTTTCTGGAAAAATCTTAAAAGTTAAAATACCTTTTACAATTCCTTCGATAATATTCCAAACCATTAAAAATCCTAGCGCAAAGGCGGAACGTTTTACCAATATTCCTAAAAATAAACAAAACGAAAAGAAACCAACTAATTTCACGAAATAGGCAAGCACGTATTCCAAATCAGAAAATACTATGCTGAATTCCGTGTAAGATGAAAAACTAAATCCTAAAATCAGTGACATTATAAAAATAAAAATGGTAGATACTGATGCAAATAAAACAACGGTTAGAAATTTAGACTGAATAAATTCCGCTTTGCTCATGCCATCAATCAGATTTTGCTTTAGCGTTCCATAACTGTATTCATTTGCCATCATCGACACAATTACGATGGCTAAAAATAGTTTTAGTATTGCTGCAATGTACGTGTTGAAATGCCAAATAAAAGGAAAGTTAAAAATCCCCATCTCAGCTAGGTGAAATTTAAAAATTCCTAAATCAAATTTTATAGAGGCTATTAATGCAATGAAGGTTAAAAGTATAAAGTAGGTCAATGTCAAAACCCGACTGGCTTTGTTTTTCCAAATTTTTTGAAGTTCTATGGAGAGAAGTCGTTTCATAAATTGAGTATTAAGACTTAAGAATTAAAGCTTAAGATTTAGTGTTTTGTAATAAGATTTAAATGTAGCTCGTGAAATAGCTTTACCGATGTTATTTTTTTTGTGTCAATTCTAAAAATTGTTCTTCCAAGCTGTTTTTTCGCTTCACCAAATGATTTAAAACTATGTTTTTTTCAAAAAGGAAACGATTCAACTCTTTTGCTTCCAAATTCTCTTTTAAATAAACCAAAACCTTTCCTTGCTCCTGTACAATATTTTTAGTGGCGGGATGCGTATTTATAACCATCATTAAGTTGGGAATGTCATCTGCCTCGACTTCAAAAAATCCTTCATTAGCTGACATTCCGTCGACTAGACCAGTATATAAAACCACTCCTTTTTGTAGTACTAAAACGTGGGTACATACTTTTTCCACTTCGTCTAATAAATGTGAAGCGAGCAGTATGGTTGTCCCTTTGGATGCAATTTGTTTAATAATATCTCTAATTTGATGAATTCCCTGAGGATCTAGTCCATTTGTGGGTTCGTCCAGAATCAAGATTTCAGGATCATTCAGTAGCGCAGAAGCGATTGCTAATCGTTGTTTCATACCTAATGAAAAAGTACTGAATTTACTATTTTGACGATCTGTCAAACCTACTAATTCTAACTTTTCATTGACTTTGGCGTAGTTAATTCCCTTGATTTTACACACTAACTCTAAGTTTTCCTTAGCGGTCATGTAGGGGTAGAAATTTGGTCTTTCGATAATCGCTCCTACTTTTTTCAGGGCTTGATGTGTCTCCATGGTACCACCAAACCAGCTGTATTCACCAGAAGTTTTGTTGACCACATTTAAGGCAATCCCTAAGGTGGTTGATTTTCCACTCCCATTAGGACCTAATATCCCGTAGACATTGCCTTTTTTTATTTCGAAAGAAACATTTTTTAAAGCTTGGAGTGCGCCATAGCGCTTATTGAGATTTTTGACTGAAAGTATCGTTTCCAAGGGGTTCATCTTTATACATTTTTATATAGGACGAACAAGAACCGATTTTGTTACTATTTAATCAGAATTAGTTTATTTCTCCGATTAATTTACAAAGGATATCCAGTTTTTTTGCAGTGATTGGCTTTTCAATATAGTCTTTTACTATTTGATATTCCTTCGCTTTTTCGATATCAGCAGGGTCAATTGATGAAGTCATAATAAAAATGCAGATCTCTTTTTTTAATGATAATTCAATAAACTCGTCTAGAAACTGCCACCCATCCATCATTGGCATATTGAGGTCGAGTAAAATGGCATCTGGCAGAATTTCGTTGTCAAATTCATTTTTTTTTAGCTCCTCTAACGCATGTTGGGCGTTATTATAAGATTGAATTTCTTCGCAAAACTTATTTTTTGAAATAAGAATGCTCATCAGTTTCACGGTTAATTTGTCATCGTCTATGATGTATGTTAATTTATTTTTCATTTAAATAAATTTTAAAATTCGAACCTAGATCTAGTTCACTTTCTACCTCAATTTTGCCATTCATGGCTTCTAGTTGATTTTTAGTAATAAATAACCCAATTCCTTTAGCATCTTCATTGCCATGGAAGGTTTTATACATACCAAAAATTTTATGTCCATTTTTTTCTAAATCTAATCCTAATCCATTGTCTTTGAAATTTATGATGTTGTAGTTATCAATAAATTCATGCTGTATTTCTAAGGTAGCAGTGCGCTGCGTTGATTTGTATTTTATAGCATTGGTAATTAAGTTGAGTAAAATACTATCTAAATAGGCTGGTATGGCTGTAACCATAAGATCTTCTGGAATGGTGTCCGTTATAATTATTTTACTTTCTTTAATAACTAACCTTAATGCTTTTTTTGTTTTTTCGATTTCGTTTTTTAAACAAATTTCTTTTTTTTCGATATTTGTTTTTTGCTGAATTGTTATTATTTCATTCAAATATTCAATCGATTCAGACAGTTTTTCCGTTCCTTCTTTAAATAATTCAAAATAGGAAAGTTTCTCTTGGATATCATCAGTATTTTCAATCACATCTACTACCATAGATAAATTACTGGTATGAGAACGGATATTGTGGGAAACGATATGTGTAAAGTTATATAATTTATTGTTCTGATTACTAGTGACTTCTAAAAGTTTTTTCAATTCTAGTTCTTTTTCAATTCTGGAAGTTACATTTCGTCCTACACCAATAAAATTGATGAAATTATTGTGATTATCAAAGGCTGTCGTGATATTCAATTCAAACCAATATTTTTCTTTTTTCTGGTTATAATTAAGTACCGTAATTTTTATACTTTCTTGGTTTTCAATCGCTTTTCGCATCAATGATGAGGAAGTTGCGTCCGTTTCAGGACCTTTAGATAGATATCCTGGTTTTTGCCCTAAAACTTCAATCATTGTTAAACCAGTTAGGTCTAAATAGGCTTGATTTGCCCATACTGCGATTCCTTTGTGATTAGCAATTACTATCGTGTCCGTAGTCTCAGATGCTGCAAGTGATAGTAAATTCATTTTGTTTTCAGCATTCTTCCTTTCGCTGATGTCTCTAATGAAACACACTAAATAGGTGATATGATCAACTTGAAATTTCTTTCCAGAGGCTATTTCTACCGGAATTGAATCGCCTGTCTTGGTTTTTATGAAGGTTTCATCAACAGTGTAGTCATTTCTATGTAAATTGTATTTTAGAAAAAAACGGGCTTCCTTTCTAAACTCTTCTGGAAATAATTCTGTGTAATGGATTCCTTTTAACTCAAAGACATGATATCCAGTGAGGACTGACGATCTCGGATTACAATCGGTTATGATGCCATTAGAAGTGTCAATAATGAAGATTGAGTCATTGGCACTAGAAAAAATGGAAGAGAATTTCTCTACATTTAATTGAAGCTGATTAATTAGATTCTGTTCCTTAGTGATGTCCTGAAAAGTGCCTAATAAATTAGCAGGTTTTCCTTGAATCATTTCTACTTTACAAATGCATTCTATATATTTAATATTGTTTTTAGCGGTAGTAATTTGGAATTTATCCTCAAATGAAATTCCTTCATGAATAGCAGTATAAATCCGATTTTTAATCCGGTCTCTGTTTTCTCCTTCGGTATAAAAATTAATTCCGTTTCCATTAACAGGGTCAAAATCAGCAGGAACCTCAAGAATGCATTTTGTCACTGCATCCCAAAAAACGTGATCTGTCTGCACATTCATCTTCCATATACCAATCTTAGCTGATTGCGCAGCCTTGAAGTAGAGTTCAAGTTTATTTGTCATTAGTAGGTTATAAATGTTTTTAAGTAATTTGGGATTTTCAAATATAAAGTATAAATGTTGTCATCCATTTTTTTTAACATTAAATAACCGTTTTTCAGGATGGTAGTGTTAAATATGCTTTTAAATCAGCTTTTATGTTTTTATTTACGGTACAGGGATTATATCTAAGATCTCGGTTTATCTGGTAGTAAACTGTATACGTGATCGTAATCTAGTCCTTGGCGCTTTTCCTAATTGTTGTTTATTAAAATAAAAAAATATAATAAAAGCTGCTCCTTTATTATTGATTTGGGATAATTAGCGCAGGAAATTAAGTCAGCCTAAGCTGCGGCGTGTACTTTTATATTTTTACGATAAACATTATTTTTATCTTTTTTTATTCAAACTTAAAACCTGTACTATTTCAGAGATCTCTCGCCAATAATTTATGAAAACTGATGTCGCGGAGGTCTATTTAAACCTTCAATAATCTTCTTTACTATAATTTTATGGTTCAATAGTAAGTTCGCAGAGGTTTAGTTGAACGCTTGCACTACTCAACAGCTTAATTTGTTGTAATTTTGTTCTAAATTTTTTCAGATGAGTGAGCCAGTAATGATTTTCAAAAAACCATCATATCCTATAAATGACGCTCTTTTGCAGTATTTAGAGCGGTTTGATCGCATATCGAAAGTCTCTATTTTTTATGATGATTTATTGCGATTTTCAGGTTCGGTAACGGTTTATGATAAAAACGATGAGGATACGTTATGGATTCGGGTGTATTATAATGAGTTTGAAAGAGAAGAAATTGATTTGAATTTAAAAAAAATCTATTCGCTATTACACTCAGATGGTAATTTAGGAATTATTAAATTCTTAAATGTGGATTCGATTGATTATTGCACTTTTGGGAACTCAAAGCCTTTTCGAATAAAAGTTAGGAATATCCTTAATGATAATTATACGCATTTTTATATCAAAAAAGCCGATGCTTCCCGTGTTTATGGTTTGGAATTAGAACACATTCTTTCACCTGATAAAATCAATTTTTTGGTTTACCAAGATACTTTAATTGAGGAACACATCATGGGAATTCCAGGAGATGTATTTATTAAAACCTTATTGAAAGATTGTACAGAAACGGAAAAGTCACAGATCGCAAAAGAGTTTGTGAAGTTTAATGAGCGGTGCATGATTCGGTTACTAGGGGATATGCGTTCTTATAATTATGTGATTGTTCCTACGCATGATTTTGACCAAGTTGTCTATAAAATACGCGCCATAGATTTTGATCAACAATGTTACGAAGGTAATTTTAAAGTGTATCGCCCACAGTTTTTTAAAGAAAATTATCCAATGGTTAAATTGGTAAAAGATAAACTTCAAAATAGTTCTATCGAGCAGTACAAAGATGAGGAGCGTTCTGTGCTAGCCAAAAGAATTATTTCCGCTGAAAATAGAATCAATAGATTGTTAGAAATTATGGGAGATGACGAACTTGCACCCGAATCACATTTGCATCAATTACAAATGGAACTGTACAATTATACCAATGATTTGAATTTTAAAAAAGCCAAATCTATGGGAGAAATTATGAATGCAGCATTTGAATTTATTACTCGAAATTTCAAAAGCATTAATTTATTTAAATCAAGAATGTAAGTACTGGTTTGTTTGTATTGGACAAATTAAAATTATTTTAGGTCATGCTACTATTCAATTTACAACATCATACTGCTGACTTGAAAAGTGCAATAGTCTTTTTTTTAAACACAAATAAAAAGGAATCAAGTCTCTTAACTGCTTTCGAATAAGCCCTTGTGATATTGATATTAAGATCAAGTTATTCTGCTATGAAAAAATATTTTTTATTGAGTTTATCTTTTATTTTGATGGGTTGTCAGCAAGAATCAAATTCTTTGACAGCACTTTTTTCTTTGCCTACTAAATTAAAAGAGGTGTCAGGAATAACGTATGTTTCTAGTACCAATTTGTTATGGATATTAGAAGACCGTGGCAACCCAAATGCAATTTATGGTATAAATTCTAATGGCAAAATCGAGAAAACCATAACCATCGAGGACACGAATAATGTCGATTGGGAAGACATCACAAAAGATAAAGAAGGAAATCTCTATATTGGCGATTTTGGAAATAATGACAATGATAGAAAGGATTTGAGTATTTACAAAATTGATAAAAACGCCTTGCAAAGCGAAAGCGTAAAACCCGTGTACAAAATCTCCTTTACTTATCCTGAACAAAAAGATTTTCCACCCAAGAAATCGGAAATGTTTTATGATGTAGAAGGTTTTTTTGAGTTTAAAGATAATTTCTATCTTTTTACAAAAAACAGAAGCAAAGGATTTGACGGAACAGCATTTTTATATAAAATACCCAATGCGCCAGGGGTTCAAGAAGCGGTTTTGATGGGCGAATTTAAAACATGTACAACGTATAATAGTTGTGCAATCACCAGTGCAACCATTAGCCCAAATGAAGAGAAAGTAGCTATTTTAACACATGATAAACTATTTTTATTTGAAAATTTTAAAAATGATGACTTTCTTAATGGCACTAAAACAGTGCTGGAATTAAATCATTTCTCTCAAAAAGAAGCGGCTTGTTTTAAAGACAATGGCCGCTTATTCCTTGCCGATGAAAGAACCAAAAGCAGTGGAGGAAATGTCTATTATGTCAGTCTTAAAATGTTAAAATCCAAATCCTAGACCAAAAGCAATTCGTGCTTCTTCGCCTGCACTTTTAAAATAAGTGATTCGGGCCGTTAATACGTTTAGTCCGTTCAGCCATAAACCACCACCAAATGACTGGTGCCATTTGTTTGAATTTTCACCTTTCTGCCATACTCTACCGTAATCAAAACCACCTAAGACTCCGTAAGACATAGGTATAATGCTCCTTTTTATTTTTCCTAAATTCAAACGAATATCACTACTTTGATAGAAAGATTGGTTTCCTAAAAAGCGTTCATTTCTGAAGCCTCTTAAATCATAATCACCTCCTAAAGTCGTCCCTTGGTAAAATTCAAAATTGTCATTTAATACGGCTTTTCCTTTCAGTATAGTTGCAAATACTACCTTACCGTTGGCATCTATTTTGTGATTAAAATTAAGCTTGCTTTCTAATGCAGGGAAATTTCTTTTGGTATCTTCTAGATTTATTTTCCATGTACCTGCGATACTAAATCCCATTCCCATGGAGGGAAAAGAAGGCACATCATAATTTTCAAAACTGTATTTAAGCATTGCTCCAGCAAATTGTTGGCTCTGGAAAACCGCTGGATTTACACTTGGGGAAAGATCTACAAACCGATTCATAGTTTTTTCGACGGTGATTCTTTCAAAACTGGTTTGTAACTGAATGGTACTACCGTATTGTCCAACTCTTTTAATGGACGGCATTACTTTTAGCATTCGGATGCGAACGCGATTGAAATCCATGCCAAAAGTATCATCCTCATTTACAGTCTCATTTCCGTAACCGAAGTAATTTATCGTAAAATTAGGACTGGTGAAGCGGCTCTCGAAATCAGCATCCCATTTGCCAAATAATTTTGGAAATTTACCATTATAAATAACTTCATATCCTTTTGTAGCAAAGAAATAATTGGTTTTTAAGCTGTGTTTTTGAGTGTATGGATTCTGATGAAAATCGTTAACAATATAACCTGCTACAATGCCTATTTTTATTCCGTCATCAGGATTAAATCCAATATTTGGAAGCCCTGAAAAAGCATTATATTTTGGTTTTTTATAATCATATAAACTAGTTTCGTAGTCGTCTGATAATAAAATTTTACTCTTCGCATCTAATGCATACGTATTAGTCTTGGACTTAAAATCATGAATTTTTATTTTTCTTCCATCTTCAACTATGTAGGAGTCCTGATTTTGACCTCCAATCAATCGGATTTTAATTCCTGATTGTGATTTTCCTTTTACTTCAAAAATATCCTCATCATCTAAACCATAAATCCATATTTTTTTTGTGTTTTTAGCGTTGAAGTTTTTAGTATATTGGAGTTCGTCTCCATCATTTTTAAGGCGAAACACTTGGATTTCGAGTTTGTTTCTTCCTTTATTCTGGATTACAAACTTGTCTTTTTTATCTGTGCCAACAATCAAAACGGTATGTTGTAAAACCGTATAATATTGGGAGGCCGACTGTTGCAATTCTTTTTTCCGAAGTTTTAATTTTCGTTTGATGTCTTGCAATGTCTCATCTTGTACTGCCGCAGGTAAACTGTCAAAGGCTGCCTCTATAGCTTCATCTGATAGGTTATCTTGTATGTATTTTGCTTGTTTGATCCATTCCTTTTCATCTGCCATTTTTATAAAAGCGAGGTCTAAAGGATATGATTCTCTATTCATCAATTTGACGTTTTTCATTTTATCCTCAAAAGATTGCATGTGACGTAATGGTGCACTTTTCATCAATACAAACAGTAACGCGCCATCATATTTTGTAAATGCCTGATCTCGATTTAGCGGAATGGGTTTGTAAATTACTTTTTTGCCTACTTTATATTCTCCCCAGCGCCATTGATCTTCGTGACGATCCCAATCGCCTATAAGCATATCAAATAATCGAGCTTTTATGTACGCACTTTCATCTACTGTGTAATTATCGTCTTTGTGGATGTTTTTCAATACCTCTTTTGTGCTGATGATGGCCAATGGATTACCAAAACTTGCTACTGTCTTTTGGCTATCTGTTGGACGTTCTTCCACCAAGTACAATTCGTTTCCAAATTCAGCGTTAAAAGTTTGCAAAGCACGTTGTTTTGGTATATAATATAAGGTGGGATTCGCATGAGCAACACCTATTTTTGAGGCTAAATTGCCCACAGCAAAGGGCGTATATGGGTGCGCCGTCGTGTAAAAATCAGAAAGTAGATTTTCGGCATACGTATCGTCAAATTCATCTTGGATGTACTGATTCTTGAACGCTACGGATTGGATAAAACGTGTTGTGCTTTTTTTCATAGCACGCATCACATATTCTTTCCCCGTTTTGTCAATGAGTTGTAAAGAATGAGATTGATTTTCACCACCGTTACGTTTTGGTTGTAAACCCCCAAAAAGCGTATCAATTGTAGTGGTTTTGGCCACTATTGGTAGACTGTAATATTTGCGGTAATGGTTTCCGAAGAAGAATCTATAAAACCCTGATTTCTTGGTTTGTTTTGAAGTATAGATACTAGCAGTGGTTGTTTTGGGAAATGATACTGGAAATACTTTTGTGTTGTAATCTTCTTTTTTGTCCAATACCAATTTCTCAAAAAGTAGTTTTTCCGTATTCTTTTCTTGGCCATAAAAAGAAACTTTTGCTGCCCCATTTTCATAGATTGCCAAAGAAGCATACCCATTTCGACCATAGGAAAAATCATTTGGATAGAGTGCTTTAGCAGCCTCAGATTTGGAACCTGCTCCACTAATAATTTGTTTAATCTTATCTTTTTCAATATATTGCAAATTATGATCATGGCCGGATACTACAATAACATTGTCCTGATTTTGAAGTAGTGTTTTTACTCTTTTGATAAAAAGGCCGTATTGCTTATTTTGAATATCTTGGGGACTTGCTCCAGATGTTTTTCGAACAAAATTGATCACAGAACCTAAAATTGGAAGCGGAATCTTTTGTTCTAATGGGAAAAGTTGTTTTTCTAGTGAAAATTGACCTCCATGTGATCCATTGCTCATTAGCGGGTGATGCAGCGCTAGAATTACTGTTTTTTCTTGATTCTTATTCAAAAGGTTTTCAAATTCTTCAAAAAAAGCTTCTCTAGTTTTGATCGTGCAATCATCATTTATTGAAGGGCTTTTGTCCCAATCCTCTAAAAACCATTGGCTGTCGATGGTGATTAAAACCAGATTTTTGTTGATTTCTAAATCATCAATACCGCAACTTTTTCTAGGAAGGAATGATTTCTTATCGTTGAGGTACTCCGTTACAAATTTAGCCTGGCGTTCTAATCCCTTAATTCCGCTATACCAATCGTGGTTTCCGGGAATGAAGAGGGTCTGTCCCTTAAAGTTATTGGATATTAATAATTGGTTTGTTAATTTGCTTTCCGCAATAATTCGTTCATTTGGACTGTCGGTATTTGGTAATCCATTTGGATATATGTTGTCGCCAAGAAATAAAAGTGTAGCATTTTTGTCGGCCTTTTTTATTCGGTTCTCTAATGCGCCGAGCATTTTTGCTGCGGTTTTTGCGTTAGTATTTCCTGCGTCTCCAATTAAATAAAAAGTATGCGCAATTGCTGAACTGTCTGTTGCGTTCTGGGAAACTACATTTTTACTTTTTTTTCCAAACTGAGCATGATGTGTTGCGCACGATTGAAAAAATAACACTGCAATAAAAAATATAAAACCTGCTTTATTGAAGGTAATAAAACACTTATCTAAAAATAATTTCATAATTTAGTATAAAAATAAGTCCATGAATCTAACAGAACAGGCTGAAGTATTTGTTAAAAAATTATTCAAAGATAGACTTTCTTCGTTATATACCTATCATAATTTAAAACACACAATTGATGTGGTTACCGTTGCTAAAACACTTGCTGATGTAGTAGTTCTTACTCCTTCCGATAGATAAATTTTGATAGTTGCAGCATGAGTTCACCATATTGGGTAAATTACTGATTGCCATAACCCAAAAGGATCCTTAAGGTAATTACTGCCAATAAAATATAAAAATAAAAAAAACACCTGATTATATTGAGAAATCAGGAGATTCAATTCATTCCACCAAAACCGTTATCTGTAAATATCAAATCCCCAATTACAGAGTTGAATTGGGGACTAAATCTTTTTTATAGTGCGTTATTGTATGCTTTTTAGGCTATGATTTCTCTTCTTTATTGAAGTAAACAAGATAATAATACATTTGTTTTTCTTCATCCCAACCTTTTTCTACGTATTTCTCCGCACTTTCTGGATTGATGAAGTCCATTTTAATTTGGATGTGTGTATCTAAATTAATTACGTTTTTGATTGATTTACGGGCATCAGAAACGGCTGCATTGGCAATAGGGAACGAAGTTACATCCTCAATGCTGTATTTTTCTCCTTTGTCTATTTTATAATTTTTAAATTCGGGAATGAGGTCTGGATTATCTAATACTTCGTTTAAAAAATTAGTTTCTTCAAACTGATCGTTTTTAGCAAAATAATTCACTGAACGGTTCATGAACATCACTTCCTCTTTCTTGTCCTCTGCTGGAAAAACAACGTCTTTAGCAAAGTTTTGACAGAATTTTAAATATTTTTTAGTGATGAAGTTCTCGTCTTCAAAAGCATCGACGGACAAGAAATGTTCTAACCAGTATCTCGCATCATATCGATTGCTGTCTACCGTAAGTATTTTATAACCTTCTTCTTTTTTATAGTTAAAGATCAAACAGCCTTTGTCTAATTTATTTAAACTTACACCTTGTTGCAAAATCATTTCTAAGTGTGTTTCTTTTTCTTCAAACTGCAAAAAGTCAGCTTGAATCTCACTTTTGAAAATCCCTATAGCGTCTACTACATTATTATCAATACTGACATTGGTCAAATAAGTAACATAGACCTCTCCGTTTTTGATGTGTGGGTGATTGGATTGCTCAAATAAGTGCGTCGTTATTTTTTTTGAAACCTCATGAATGGAACTTGGATTATCAAAAACTTCCGTTGCATATTTGAACATATCGTTGTAGTCTAAGTCAATTTCATGTGCAAATTGGAAATAATTTTCTTCTTTTTCTCTAAAGGGTTTGAAGAAAAATTCTTTCATCAAAGGCACAATTTCATCATTCAAATTAAAAGGTTGCTCTGATAAAAAAAATGCTTCATTTCTGCTTTTATTACCAACTCTGTGAATTGATAAGTTTTCGATGTGGGTGTTGTATAAGTTGATCATGTTTTTTTATGAGGTTCAAAGGAGCAAAGAGACTAGGAAATTAAGGTTTTAAATTCGCTCTTTTATTTTTCGAGTGAATGAACTTAACATTCTTTCTATTTCTCTGCTTTCTCCGTATATTTTGTTTAATTGAATTTCGTTTGTATATTCTAGATTAAATGATATTTCAAGTTGTGTTTGCATTTCGAATAATGAAGCTATCGCACTATTCAAAAATTTTAAATAATCTTTGTTGCCATCTTTGCCATATCCTTCAGCGATATTACTTGTAATTGATATTGAACTTCTCCTGATTTGCGAAGTTAAACCGTATATTTCTTCTTTTGGAAATGAATTTGTTAACTAGTAGATAGCCTGAACTAAAATCATAGATTTTTACCAAATTAGTAAGTCTTTAAATGTAAGCATACCTATTTATTTTAAAAGCCTGTGAATCTTTGTTACTCTGAATCTGAAAATTAATTCCAGTTTTCCTCAAATCCGTAATCTTCAAAACTATCATCTCCCTCAAACATATCCAGATCGTCTTCGTCTAAACCATCTTCATATTCATTCTGATAATCATCTGCATTATCCGATTCAAAGTTTTTTTCCATGGCTTCATCTGGCATTTCACCATGAGAAAAAATGGTTTCAGGATACGTATTGCCAATAACCTGATCTTCTATTGCAGCTAGTTCTACAAGGAATGTCCACATGTTAATGAAGTCATAAACGTAAAGAATTTTAGTGTTTTGCTTATCTAAAATATCAGATAAGGGGTAATCACTCATGATTTTTTGTTCTCCAAGAACATCACCAGTATCAAAAAGAGAAATCTCTTCTTCCTGGTTCCAAGTTTCATCACAAGTATAAAAAGAAGCCACTTCCATTCCGTCAAAACCAAAAGAATTGAAAATAGCATTGTGTAAATCTTCTAAAGTATCGTCTTCAAGTATTGCAATGTCTCTAAAAACATCTTCTTCCGCGTCTAGAATCACTCTAAATTTATAAACCATAATCTTTGTTTTTATTGAAAGGGTAAAGGTAAAATATAATTTTAGATTTAGATTTCAGATTTTCGATTTGTTGAAAAGATTTTTGCGTATGCGTTGCTGCCTTGGTCATTAATAAAAACGATTTTATACGGAAAGGAGTATAATTTTATTTCCTTTACCAACTTCTAAAGCAGTCTGTCACAGGCCATTTTACTGGTTTGGTTTAGTTTGGAGTAGGCTTGTTATTCTTTTTCGGAACTGATGGTATTTTTTGTGATTAGGATAGTGCCTATTATGAGGAATGTTATTAAAAATTAAAGCAACAGCTAACAAAATAAGTACGCCACTTAAAACAGGGGATAATGCATACCAATAACCTAAATTTTTAATTTCTGTAGAGCCTGTCACCGCTATCAAGGCAGTTGCTCCTCCCGGTGGATGTAGTGTTTTAGTTATTTGCATCAAAACTATGGAAAGCGAAACAGCCAGCGGTGCTGTAATCCAAAGAATATCTGGAAGGAGTTGTTGTACCGTGACTCCTATAATTGCGGAAACTAAGTGGCCGCCAACAAGGTTTCTGGGTTGTGCCAATGGACTTTGAACAACACCATAAATCAAGACACTGGATGCGCCAAATGAACCAATTAAATAAACCACATCTTGATTGGGTAAAGTTTGAGATTGCAAATACGCTATTATTCCAATGCCAATGAAAGAACCTAGAAAGGCCCAAAAATGCTCCTGAAAATCAACCAAAGTTTCTTTGTAGAGAATGTATTTCGTTTTACGATAACTTCTTTTTATTTTGTGAACTCGCATAATTATTTATTGTACAAAACGGGGAGAATAGGAATAAACCGTGAATGGATAAATTGCTTTTGCCGTATATTTTGAGACCAAACAAACGACTAGAATTGGGAAGAACAACGTATAATCATTTGTTAGTCCACAAACCAGAAAGATAGCCGTAAAAGGAGCATGAATGCTAGCGCTCAGAACGGCTGCCATCCCAATGATCATGAAGTTTAATGGGATTATAGCAGCATTAAAATACCTATTCAAAAGTAAAGCAAGTAGCAATCCTAAAAAAGCTCCTATAAAAAGACTTGGAGCAAAAACACCGCCATCGCCTCCTGAAGCTAAGGTAACTGACGCAACAATGGGTTTTAAAACTAAAATCCCCACGAAAGTGACTAGTAATGAAGAAGAAAGTACCATCTCATTTGGATTAGTAAAAAGAGTTTTGATGGCGTGATATCCTTCACCGTAAAGCTGCGGAAATGCAGAAAGGGAAATACTCAGTAGTACGGATCCAATAATAATTTTCCAAAAAGGCTCTTTTATTTTCGAAAATTGGTTTTTAAAAAGTAGAACACAGCGCGTTAAATAAACGGAATTTATTCCTGCTATAATTCCGAGAAGGATGAAGTAAGGAAAAGCTCTTAGATGCCACGTTATTATAGGTACCGCAAACAATGGTTTTTCGTCCAATAAATAGATAAGTCCAAAAGCAATTGAAACGGCCAGGAGGTTTGTTAATAGAAAAGCCCGTGTTACTTTTTTTGAGATTACTTCAAGTGAAAACAAAATACCAGCAATTGGACTGCTAAACAAAGCTGTAACTCCCGCTGCAACTCCTGCACAGATTAATTCTGTTTTGTATTTTTTAAATACATCTTGTTTTCTTTGTGCAACGGAACCAATAGTGGCAGAGGCAACAACTGTTGACACTTCTATTCCGGTTGAGCCTCCAAAAACTACGGTCAGTAAGCCGTTAATGAAATGGGAAGGAATTTTATAACTAGGTAAATTCTTTGAATTGGAATTCGTGCTTTCAAAAACTTCTTTGATTCCTTTATTTTCCTTTTTCTTAAATAAATACTCTCTTAGGAAATAGATGACTGACAAGCCAAAAACAGGGAAAACAGCAAAAAATAGGGGGTGAACAATTGCTTGGTGAAAGAAAATTTCTTCGTAATATTCGGTTGTATTTTTCAAAATCACTCCTAAAAACGAAGCCAAAAAACCGATGAGAACGGAAACAACGATTAATTTTTGAAATTTAATGAACTGATAGTTTTTTTTAATTTTTTTAAAATTGCTCATTTAAAAAGGTAATTTATCTAAGGATTACAAAAATAAATAAAGAAAATCACATTTGGCTGAGAAAAGGGATTGATCTGTTTTCTTTTGCGATTTAGCTATTTTTTTTAGTTTTATGAAAACAAAAACACCTTATTTTTCATAAAACTCTATTGGTAAATCATCTGGATCTGCACTAAATAAAAATCGTTTCCGAGTGTGTTCATCAACCCGAATTACTTCTGCAGTAATACATTGATTCACTAAAAAACCTCGTGTTTTTTGAATGTCATTGACTTCAAAAGCCAAGTGGTGCATTCCAGCCGCTTCGGGAGAGGAAAGACGTTGAGGCGGGCTAGGAAATGAAAACAATTCAATCACATATTCACCATTAAGTGCTAAATCTAGTTTTTATGACTGCCTTTCGGTTCGATAAATTTCCTGAATAATTGTCAGTCCTAATACAGTGGTGTAAAACACTTTAGATTTTTGATGATCAGCACAAATAATGGAAATATGATGCACTTTAATGAGTTGTAGCTTGGGTGTTACTGAAAAAAAGCCCAATCACTGGATTGGGCTTTAGTTACTGTTATTTTGCATCAGAACAGAGTCCAACAATTTCATGGAAAGTATCATGCAAATCCGTAATAGATTTCACTATTGCGGCATCAGAACCATTAGCTTTAACCAGCTTGTGCAGCGCCTTGCTTTTAAGTTGTAATCGTTCTGCTGAAGCTAGAATGGCATTAGTTTTAAATTCTGTTGGAATACTAGATTTCAATAACATGGCCGCTTTGTTCATCATTTCTTCTGAACGGGCTTTTATTGGTGCCAGATTTCCTTCCTCAGCAGGATGAAAAGTTTGTGACATTACTTCGTGAAATTCTTTTATGACAGGCCACTTTTCAAAAGTGGATTGTGCCGAAACAGCGTTTGCGACAAAAACAAGTGCCAAGACTAAAAATACTTTAAGGTGTTTCATTATGATTTGTTTAAGTTTAAATTGATATAACAAAGATAGGAAAATTTAGTTTTCAGTGCCTGTTATTTTATTGAGCATTTTCTCTAAACGTTCAATCTCCGAATCACTTTTGCTGGATTGCCTACCGCTAATGAGTTATCAGGAATGTCTTTTGTAACTACTGAACCAGCACCAATCACGCAGCCTTTTCCAATGGTAATTCCAGGACAAATAACACTGTTTCCGCCAATCCAGCAATCGTCACCAATGGTGATAGGCAAGGCATTTTCAAGTGTTTTGCGCAGTTCTGCGTCCAGCGGATGCGTGGCAGTATACAATTGAACTCCCGGTGCAAAAAAAACATTAGAGCCAATAGTAACTGGCGCGCAGTCTAAAACAACACAGTTTACGTTAAAGTAAACATTCTCTCCGCAATGAATGTTGGAACCATAATCACAAAAAAAAGGAGGTTCGATGTACAAATTTGCACCTGCATTCGGAATCAGTTCTTTGATTATTTCCCGCGCTTTTTTAGTGATCCTGTACTCGGTAACGTTCAGTCTATGGAGCAGGTTTTTAGATCTTCGTCTGTCTTTTACTAAAACTGGATCTCCGGCTAAATAATACGCACCGGCAATCATTTTCTCTTTTTCTGTCTTTAGATCCATAGTTATTTTTTTATTTTTTGGGCATGCCCTCCGCAAAAGCTGCGGTCGGGCTATCCGTTGCAATCTCTCTTGTCTCGTTTTAACAACGAGACAAGAGAGGATTTTCACTGCTATCCCTCATGCAAATCCGGCTGGTAGACCACCATTGTATGTTGTAAATATAATCTATAAATAAATTTATTACAACTCATCCTGTAATTTCAACAGTTCAGTACAGTATAGTTTTTCGTCCTGTGTTTCTAAAATACATTTGCTTTATCAAAAATCCAATAAGATGAAAACCATAATCACACTTAGTCTTTTATTATTTTCGGCACTTCTTTTTGCACAAACAACAATTTCGGGAAAAATACTTGATGAGAAAGGAAAACCAGTTTTTGGTGCTAATGTTTTTATCGAAGGGACATACGATGGAGCTTCAACTACAGAAACCGGTGCATTTAGTTTTACAACTTTGGCAACGGGCAATCCAACTTTGGTCGTCAGTTTCTTGATTTTTGAAACTTCAAAAACAGTAATTGACGTAGCTAATTTCCAAAACAAAACAATCAAACTGCGAGAAAGCGTAACGTCTCTCGATGCAGTTGTCATCACTGCAGGAACATTAGAAGCGGGCGATAAAGCACGAGTTTCTGTCCTAAAACCGTTAGACATAGTAACTACAGCTGGTTCTGCAGGAAATATTATTGCAGCCTTGCAAACGTTGCCGGGAACGCAAACGGTAGGCGAAGATGGTCGCTTGTTTGTGCGTGGTGGCGAAGCCAATGAAACACAAACTTTTGTAGATGGTATTCGGGTTGCGCAACCTTACGGAGCAAGTACAAATAATGTTCCTACTCGCGGTCGATTTTCTCCTTTTTTATTCAGCGGAATATCATTTTCAACTGGGGGTTATTCTGCCGAATATGGTGAAGCGCTTTCCAGTGTTTTACTATTAAATACCCAAGATGCTCCAGACCAAAATAAAACAGAAATTTCCTTTATGACAGTAGGTTTAGGTATTGGGAATACTCAAAAATGGAAAAAAAGTTCCTGGAGCGTCAATGCAAATTACCTGAACTTAGCACCCTATCAGGCGCTGATTCCGCAAAACTTAGATTGGAATAGTCCTTTTCAAAGCTTATCTGGAGAAACGGTGTATCGTTATAACTTCAACAATGGAATTTTGAAAGTGTATGCTGCTTTTGATAATTCAACATTCGATATTAATCAGGAAAATATCAATTCGCCAGAGAAAATTAGAGTGGCCCTAATCAACAATAATTTTTATTTAAATTCGTCTTATAAAGGAGTTTTTGGCAATAATTGGCAAATTACTTCGGGCTTGAGTTATGGCTACAGCAACAACAAAATAAATTTAGAGGCAGATAAAGTACAAAACGCTGAAAATGCGGCCCATTTGAAACTAAAACTGCGGAAAAGTTTTTCGGACCGACTGAAATTATCCTTTGGAGCTGATTATTTTGTAACGCAATTCAATGAGGATTTTAATCAAAATACGGGTTCGATTTTTACGAATGGTTATGATGCTAATATCGCTGCAATGTATACCGAAGCGGATATTTTCTTTTCTAAAAAATGGGCTGCAAAAGTTGGAGTGAGAGCATCCAATAATGATTTACTGAATGAAACGGCAGTTTCACCGCGAATTTCATTTGCTTATAAAATGGCTAAAAACAGTCAGTTTTCCTTTGCTTACGGCGATTTTTCGCAAACTCCAAATGCGGAATACATCAAATATTCCAACAGCAATCAGTTTGAAAGCGAGAAAGCGTCGCATTACATTTTGAATTTTCAGTACAGTAAAAACGGAAAAACCTTTCGTGCAGAAACCTATTATAAAGACTATCGTGATTTGGTCAAATTTGACACGGAAACTGCTGCATTTAATTCCGTTTATGACAATAGCGGTTCCGGTTATGCAAAAGGCCTGGATTTGTTTTGGCGAGACGGAAAATCAATCAAGAATTTAGAATATTGGATTTCCTATTCCTATATCGATACAAAGCGTGATTACAGAAACTTTCCAATGCAAGTCACCCCTAATTTTGTGGCAGATCATAGTGTATCAATCGTTACTAAATACTGGATCAACGACTGGAAATCACAAATAGGTTTTACGAATTCCTATAGTGCTGGTCGGCCATACAACAATCCAAATGAAACAAAATTCATGAATGGAAAAACAAAATCGTATAACAGTTTAAGCTTTAACTGGGCGTATTTATTGAGCCAACAAAAGATTTTGTACTTCTCAGTTTCCAATGTCTTAGGAACTCAAAATGTATTTGGTTATGAATACGCTAACAATCCAGATAATGCAGGTTTTTACAAACGAAAAGAAATCATTCCTACAGCGGATCGGTTTTTCTTTGTAGGCTTCTTTTGGACGATTAGCAACGACAAAAAAGACAATCAATTGAGGAATTTGTAATGGATTTAAGTTGCCTATTTTAACGATTGAAAATTACTTTAAAATAATAAATTTTCAGGGTTTTGACGCGTATCGTATAATCGTAAAATCTCAATTCTAGTATCAGTTTCTCTATAATAAAGTGAATTTTGTTTTGTGATCACACACTTTCTTATTTGTAATTCATTATTGATAACTGGGAATTGCTTAGGGTTTTGTTGGATCAAAGTGATACAAGAATCTAAATGATTAATAAATTTTAAACAAACTGATTTATTCCATTTTGAATCAAGATATTCTAACAGTTTAGCTAGATCTTTATCTGCAAATGATGACCACTTGATAGATTTATGCATACCTTGTTTTGTACTTATCCAAAACTGATTGATGAGCAAGACCATCATTTGAATTCAATTCCTCAATTGCATCTAGTAGTCCTTGTTGTTTCGCTTGTGGCATTGTGTCCCATTCATTGCTAATTTTCTCAGCGTTTATGAAATTTAATAATAGCCCGTAAACTTCCTCTAATTTGGTTTTTTCCAGATTATCGATTTCACGGAATAATTTTAATTTTAATTCAGCAGTACTCA
The DNA here is from genome assembly GCF_900143245.1 of Flavobacterium fryxellicola. Classification (GTDB taxonomy): domain Bacteria; phylum Bacteroidota; class Bacteroidia; order Flavobacteriales; family Flavobacteriaceae; genus Flavobacterium; species Flavobacterium fryxellicola. The sequence goes on along the minus strand of NZ_FRDK01000002.1, from coordinate 287,522 downwards.
TCCTCAAGTGTTTTTATCAAAATTACAAATTAATTTCTAATCAGAATACAACTCATCCATCAAAATTGACAGTTCAGTATTTATAAATTTTAATCCAATGAAAACCGAGATACTTTTGAAGTATAAATAACACAACGTTTCAATCATCAAAAAAAATAACCATTTAAAAACAAGAAATCATGACCAAAATTATCACCACAATCGTATTTTTCATCTGCAGTTTAGTATCCGCTCAGGGGCAATTTGAGCAAGGAATGGGAAAAGCCTTCCAGTTATGGGGCGAAGGAAAAAACACGGAAGCTTCAGATCTATTCGAACGAATTGCAGCTGCCGAAAAAACAAGTTGGTTGCCTAATTATTATGTTGCATTAATAAATACAACTACTGCTTTTAAAACAAAAGACAAAGATCAAATGAATTTATTGCTTTCAAGAGCACAAAAATCACTGGATATAGAAATGGATAAAAATCCAAATAATGCCGAATTATTGGTGATGCAAGCTATGATTCACACTGCTTGGATTGCTTTTGACCCAATGACAAATGGACAAAAATTATCAGGAACCGTGATGGAATTGTATAGAAAAGCGCAGGCAATTGCGCCAGAAAATCCAAGAGTAGTTTTTGGAAAAGCGGAGTTTGAAATTGGTGGAGCGCAATTTTGGGGAACCGATACCAAACCAATGTGCGCTCAAATTGAAAAAGCTATTGGACTTTTTGCTACTTTTAAACCAGAAACACCTTTCTCTCCAAAATGGGGTTTAGAAAGAGCCATCGAAGCACAGAAAAATTGCAAATAAAACCTGAGGTTCTAAACTGGTTTAAACAATATAAACGACATCAAAAAGGATACAAATGAATCTACTATTCCAACAACTACAAAAGGCACTAAAACTAACTCTGGTTGTTTTTGTAGTAATGCAAATTATCAATCTGATTATGGATGGTGAAATCCATTTTGGCAAAAGATTGCTAATCCAGTTTTTCTTTACGGCTTTATATACGCTTACGTTGTATGGCACCAATTCACTGTTTTTTATGAAATTGGATGCTCTCTTTGTTGATCGTTTTTCAAAAATGAGATTATTTGTTGGTTTCGCGGGCTCGGTTGTCTTGTCTTTAATGGTAATTTTTTTATTGCACTTGTTTGAAGAAGTAGTGTATAACAACCAAAGTCTGCAAAAGTTTCTCAAAAACGAAAAACCAGAGAACTATCTTGTACCAATTATTATTACTTTTTTTGTTACTCTAGCAATACATGCCATCTATTTTTATAAAGCGTATAACGAAAACAAAGTTAAAGAACAGAAAATCATTGCAGGAACGGCCAACGCAAAATTTGAAAGTTTAAAAAATCAAATTGATCCTCATTTCCTTTTTAATAGCTTGAATGTGCTGAGTTCCCTGATCGAAGAAAATCCGGAAAATGCACAGCGGTTTACAACCTCGTTGTCTAAAATTTATCGTTATGTTTTAGAACAAAAAGACAAAGAATTAGTGAGTGTTGCTGAGGAGTTGGCTTTCGCCAAAACGTATATGAATTTATTGAAAATGCGTTTTGAAAATAGCTTATTCTATGAATTACCAACAGCAGTTATAAGTACAGAAGCTAAAGTGGTTCCGCTCTCCTTGCAGCTTTTACTAGAGAACACGGTGAAGCATAATGTGGTCAGTGAGCAAAGACCATTGCATATTCGGATTTATGTTGAAGGAGATTATTTGGCCGTTCAAAATGATTATCAAAAGAAAGAAGTTTTGCAGGATCGTCAAGGCGTAGGGTTGCAAAATATCATCAATCGCTATGGGATCATCACTAAAAGGAAAGTGTTAATTTCTCAAAACGAGAATACATTTACTGTAAAAATACCCATTCTGACAAAACAGATTTCGGTTATGGAAACGACAAAAAATTATAGCGAAAACAATGCTTATTTTAGAGCAAAAAAAAGAGTAGAAGAACTAAAAGGATTTTACGGAAACCTGATTTCGTACTGTTGTGTCATTCCTTTTTTGATATTTATAAACCTAACGTATTCGCCACAATTTCAATGGTTTTGGTTTTCTGCCGGTGGATGGGGTTTTGGATTGATCATGCATGGATTGAAAGTTTTTGGATACAGTTCGAATTGGGAAGAAAGGAAAATTCAGGAAATACTGCGAAAAGAGGATCAGAGCCAAAACTGGAATTAATTCTGTAAATAAAAAAATTATGGGAAATACCTATCAAAACGAAGAGCGTTATTTTAAGGCGAAAAAACAAATTGAAGAAATAAAAGGATTTTATGGAAATTTGAGTTCATATATTGTCTTTAATTTAGTATTACTCGTAATCAATCTTGTAACATCTCCTAATCACTTATGGTTTTATTGGCCGTTATTGGGTTGGGGAATTGGAGTAATCATTCATGGGATGAAAGTGTTCAACTACATGCCTTTCCTAGGTAAAGATTGGGAAGAGCAAAAGATTAAAGAGTTGATGGATAAGGAGAGTAAAGGAAATTGGGAATAATTAAAACAAAATCAACATGGAACGCTTAAAAAGACAGTTGCTAAAGGAGAGTGAAATGGGGAATTATAATCCAGATATTCGCTATGATTTGGCTTACAAAAAAGTAAAACGAATGAAAGGATTTTATGTTCATGTAGTAGTGTATGTACTCGTAAATTCTTTTTTACTTATTTTATCGTTTAATAAATCTGAAGTTGGAGTGGAAAATTTTTGGCGTTGGCAAACTTGGAACACAGTATTTTTTTGGGGAATTGGATTAATTGCACATGGAGTATCTGTTTTTGGTGGGCATTTAATTTTTAACAAAGATTGGGAAGAGCGAAAGATTCGAGAATTAATTGAAAAAGACAAAAATATCAAGGAGGAGTAATCCCAAGTACTAATTTTGAAATTAGATTTTTTGAACCAGTAAAGCCTAATTTATTTCATAAAAAGCAAACAAGATGAGAAGTACCTATAAGATGGACTCTGACAGCCATCAACCCGAAGATAAATACGCAGTAGCACGACGGAGAGTGAAAAAATTGAAAGGTTTTTATACTCATTTAATGATTTACGTAGTGGTTAATATTTTAATATTTTTTCTAAATAGCAATGATTTGGCGCCAGAAGAAAGTTATTTTAAAATCGAGAACTTCTTTACTGCATTTTTTTGGGGAATAGGATTACTGGTTCATGGCGTATCTGTTTTTGGAGGAAATATATTTTTTGGAAAAAAATGGGAAGAAAAAAAAATTAAAGAGTTGATGGAGAAAGAAAAAAAAGAGAAATGGGAATAAGAGCAAGTGTTTAATATCTAGTTCTCTAATTTTTTGTATAAACTTAATTTTAAAAAATGACAACAATTATAATCGAAGACGAAAAACCCGCAGCGCGATTGCTTCAACGAAAACTGGAAAAGCTAGATATTAAGGTGGGAGTGATGCTGCATTCAGTCGAGGAAGCTATTGAGTGGTTTTCTACAAATTCGCATCCAGATTTAATTTTTCTAGACATTCAATTGTCCGATGGTTTATCATTTGAAATATTTGAATACTTCATATCCGCTAAGTGTGCCATAAAAAGCGCCGTAATCTTTACAACAGCTTATGATGAATATGCGCTTCGTGCTTTCAAATTGAATAGCATCGATTATCTTTTGAAACCCATTGACGAAGATGATCTCGAAGTTGCTGTTGCTAAATTCAAGTCGCTTTTGCCAAAGCAAGAATTACAACCTCAAAGCCTTGGAATCGATTTTGAGCAAATCAAAAGGATGCTGACCAATCCGTTTGATAAAAATTATAAAAAACGGTTTACGGTAAAAATAGGCCAACATTTGAAAGTGATTTCCATTGATGAAATTGAATGTTTTTTTAGTGAAAATAAAGGAACCTATTTGCATACTTTTGACAAAAGGAATTATTTAATCGAATGTACTTTGGAACTTTTAGAGCAGGAATTAGATCCCGCAGATTTCTTTCGGATCAGTAGAAAATTTATAATTCCGCTGAAAGCAATCAAAGAAATTGTCGTGTACAGCAACTCTCGTTTGAAAGTTATTTTGCCTTCGTATAAAGAGGAAGAAGTGATTGTGAGTAGAGAAAAAGTATCCGATTTTAAGACGTGGATTGGATAGTTTTACAACATAAAAAAAACTGTTTCAATTGAAAGTCAAAATGCCCCAAAAGGAAATTTTTGAATCTAACAATTGAAACAGTTTTAAGTCCGTTTAGGAATTAAAAATTAATCAAATAATGATTTAATTTCTTTTTCTGTCTTACCTAATTTTTGCTGTAATTTACCCCACATTTCATCTTCTTTACCTTCATCATAAAGTAAATCATCGTCCGTCAAATCAGCAAATTTTTGTTTCAGTTTTCCTTTCAACTCATTCCAGTTTCCTTCAATCTCTTTTGAATTTGGCATAATATCTAAGTTTTAAATTACTATTTGTTCTTTACAAATTTCGTTAATTTAAAGGCTAAAAATGTTATATAATTCTATTGAACTATTTCATAATTCCTATAGAATACGTTTTCTTATTTTAAATTGTACTACTCAAATTTGTTGCAACTACGGTTGTAGTAAATGTTAAAGTGGTTTAGTTTAAAGGTATGGTAATGCGTGTATTAAGTTATTAGTATAGATTACATCTATAATGGTTTTAGACCTTAAAACACGCCTTTCTAATCCCAATTATCACAAAAATTAAAACGGTATAGATTATAAAAAACGGGATGATGTATTCTATTAAATTGAGAGACAGCATGACAGCTATAATGAGTAATTGAAAGCCCAATCCATAAATACTGACTACGGTCATAAACCAGTTAGGAAAGGTTTTTACTTTGTACGCATCTTTGTCTAATGTGTGAATTATTTTGTCAAATAGACCGTAAACGATTGTGTAAACAAAGAATAAGATATTAACAGATTTTTGAGTTTCTCCAGGTAAAGCACGAGGGGATTTGTATTCAAAAATTTTACTAGTTGTATCTCCGCCAACCGATTTGTTTCTTAAAATCACATAGTAATAATTGTATAATGTTCCCTGCAATTGGATGCCGATAAAGGCTAAAATTGTCAGCCAGATACTCGTTTTTGAGACATAACAAATCGCCATCAAAAATAGAAAATTAAGAATTATATCGAAAACGCTATCAAGATACCTTCCTGTGTAAGATGGTGTGTTTTTTATCCGTGCTAATTCGCCATCAGCAGCATCGATTCCTGATTTTAAAACGATAAAAAATCCAGCCCAAAAATACGATCCGTCAAGAATGCTGTAGATAGCAAATAAACCTGAAACACCAAAAAGTAACGTAACATGTATGGGTGTAAAGCGGGTATTTTTTAATTGATTGGCTAGAAAGTTCCCGAAGGTTCTTCCATAGTCTGATAAATCTAAAAATTTATCTTGAGCAGCTAGTTTTGACATTTTAATAGTTCGTAAACAAAGGTAAATGTGACAATATAGTCAACGGTGAAAATTTTTTATAAGGCAATTTTCTTCGAATTAGATTCTAAAACAGTATAAAATTGTACACCAAATAAGATTGTTGCTAATACGATATGTATGGTTTGGGTGCCAAATGGGAAATAAAAATAGTACATTGCTATTCCAGAAAGAATCTCTATCAATAGTATTACCATTACCCATTTTATTTTCGAAAAGCCTAAACCTAACTTGCTGTTTAGTAAAAATAAATACAAATTTGTTAGTAATACTATTATTGAAAAAGAACGGTGAATATAAAATATGATCGTAGGATTTTGAAGCCACATAATTTCTGGTGCACCAGTTTTTGCTATGATATCGACTTGTTCTCGGACATCTGTTCCCAATACGATTTGGATCAGTGTAAGAACCAAAGAGAGAACTAGAATAAAGTTGAATTTGGTATTAAAAATAATTTGTTTTCTATTTTTTTGTACTGTGTAAATAACAATTAATTGAAAGGCTACGATTAACAAAGCCGCCAGCATGTGAGTAGTTATTTTAAAAGGACTTAAATCAGAATCCACCACTGTTTTGCCTAACCACGCTTGAAATCCCATCAAAATACAAACCAAAAAAGTAAGTAAGATGAGTTTTTTATTTGCTGCCCAATAGCCAAAAGATAAAATAAAAGTGATGATACATGCGATTCCAGCTAATGCGCCTAATAAACGATTGATATACTCTACCCAGGTATGCAAGGGATTGAAGATGGCGTAATCGTGTTTGGTATATTTTTCCCATTTGGATGCGTCAAAAGTTGGCTTGGAGGTAAAATCAGTTTTAGCAACTAGTAGCGATTCTTCTTTAATGATCACTTGACCTTTATCATATTCTTTGCCAGCAGTAAACAGTAATTCTTTTTGTTCTGTTGGTGGAATGTAATATCCAAAGCATTTTGGCCAATCAGGACATCCCATTCCAGAACCTGTGAGTCGCACAAATGCACCTGCAAAAATGACTAAGTATACAAGAACTAAAGCTATTTTGGCTGATTTTAAAAAGTATTTTTGCATTGGAAATAAATTTTTGTAAAATTATCTTTTTTTGTTTTGGAAAGAGAATACACAATAGTTAAACTTTAATTAATCCTAATTTTATTGCTTTTTTCAACATGAAATCATAAGCAGCTTGATATTCATTTGGTATTTCACCTTCTAGAATCGCTTCTTTAATCGCTTCCTTCAGCGTCCCAATTTCTTTAGACGGCTTCAAGTTAAAGAGCTCCATAATTTCCTCTCCTGAAATAGGCGGTTGGAAATTACGCACTTGATCACGCTCCTCTACTTCCACAATTTTCTTGCGGACGATTTCAAAATTGTTGTGGTATTTTTTGAATTTATTGGGATTTTTGGTCGTAATATCTGCTTCGCACAATGTCATTAAATTTTCGACATCTTCGCCTGCATCAAATACCAAGCGACGCACCGCAGAATCCGTCACCGTATCTTGGGACAGGACGATAGGCCGTGAACTCATCACCACCATTTTTTGTACAAATTTCATCTTTTGGTTCAAAGGCAGGTGTAACCGTTCAAATATCTTTTTTGCCATCTTACCACCCAAGAATTCGTGCCCGTGAAAAGTCCAGCCTTGTTTTTTATTGAAACGTTTTGTTGGAGCCTTACCTATATCATGCAAAAGCGCTGCCCATCGCAGCCATACATCATCTGTATAAGGACAAATGTTATCAACAACTTCGAGTGTGTGGTAAAAATTATTTTTATGGGTATGTCCTTCAATTTCCTCTACCTGATTCAAAGCGGTCAATTCTGGCAAGATAATATCTAAAAGTCCTGTTTTGAACAAAAGCAAAAATCCTATGGAAGGTTTATCTGTCAGAAGGATTTTGTTGAGTTCATCAACAATCCGCTCTCCCGAAATAATCTTGATTCGTGCCGCATTTTTTGTAATCGATTGTAACGAATTTTCTTCAATTTCAAAGCCCAATTGGTTGGCAAAACGAATGCCTCGTAACATACGTAAGGGATCGTCAGAAAAAGTAATATCCGGATCCAAAGGCGTTTTTATTATTTTATTTTCTAAAGCAACCAAACCGTCAAATGGATCGGATAGTTCTCCAAAATTTTCTCTGTTTAAAGATAGTGCCAAAGCATTTATCGAAAAATCGCGTCGGTTTTGGTCGTCTTCCAGCGTTCCATTTTCGACAACTGGATTCCGACTTTCAAAATGGTACGATTCTTTTCTTGCGCCTACAAACTCAATTTCGGTATCTTCAAAACGCAACATGGCAGTACCATACGTCTTGAAAACTTGAACTTTTGGTTTCTTTGGAAGTAATTCAGAAACTTTAAGTGCCAGTTCGATACCGCTTCCTACGGCTACGATATCAATGTCTTTTTTAAAGTCTCTGTTTAAGATCAAATCTCTCACAAAACCACCAATTACATAACTTTTAATGTTTAGTTCTTGGGAAGCTTGAGCGATGACTTCGAAAATTTTATTATGTAATGCCGATTTATAATTGTTTAAAGTAGTCACAGATTCACAGATTTTTTTCAAAATATTATTTGATTATTCTTTTGTATTCAAGGGAGGTCTTATTGAAATTTACTAAAATTGCAAGTTTATAACCAGAAACATGCAAATAATTCAACATTGAGAAATATGTTTTTCATGGAGTGAATCAGTAGGTTTTATTTCAAGTATTATTTTATTTAAAACGACAAAATCAGAGTAGAATTTGTGATTTAAAATAGTGCCTTTATGAGGAACTACATATTTTTTTTCTCTTTCAAAAGGAATATTAATTTTGTTTAACTCATATTCAAATGCATCTTTAGACACAATTTCTGAAAAGCCTTTGCCAAGATTTTTATGAACTTCTATCAAAGCGCCAATGATTTTATAGGTATCTTCTTCGTATAAGTAGTTCGACATATATTGATCTTTAAATAAAATACTTTGTGATTAAAATAGATTCTTTGTTACTACTAAAATTTATATTTCTTAATCAGTGAATCATTGGCAAAAAAAAAGCTACTTTCGAATAATTTTAACCTGGCTATCAGCGCTCAGTTTTATGATTGTAGACGGTTTTCCAGCAATTTTATCGCGATGCAAATTTACAATATAGTCCACACCTTTTATAATCTCTGGACTAATTTCTTTAAAACTTTTTGGTGTTGGCTGCCCTGAAATATTTGCCGAAGTAGAAACTAATGGCTTTTTCATCTTTTCCAGTAGTTTAAAGCAAAAAGGCTCTTTTACGATTCGGATTCCCAGTGTGTTGTCTGGACCAATTAAATTTGCGGCTACATTTCGGGGCTTATCCAGAATTAAGGTTGTTGGATTTTCAGATAATTCTATGATTTGCCAAGCCACCTCTGGAATTTCCTTGAAAACATTGTACATCATTTTATCTCCATTCATCAAAACAATCATGCTTTGACTTTGTGCTCTTTTCTTGAGTTTATAGATTTTGGCAACAGCCTCTGGATTTGTGGCATCACAACCAATTCCCCAAACAGTGTCAGTTGGATAAAGGATTATACCGCCTTCTTTTATTATTTCGTGGGCTTTGAATACTTCGTCGTTAATTTCCATTTACAATAGTTTTATATTCTTTTAAAGTCTTTTGTGCCATTATGGTCGTAGTATAGTACTTCATGAGATTTTCTCTCGAAATAGCAACAAAATCAGCTATCAAATTCTCGTTTTTGAATAGATATTCAAGTTGACTTGCTATTATTTCTGGGCTTTGCTTTGGGGCTAATAAGCCATTTATTCCATCTTTTATAATTTCAGGAATTCCGCCAACATCAGTGCTGATAACGGGTATTTTATGATAAAAACTCTCATAAATAACTTGTGGAATTCCCTCGCTTTGAGAGGTCAGTACTAGAGCGTCAAATTGCGGGATGAAATTCGAAGCACTTGGCATGTATCCTAAAAACAGAATGTTTTTTTCCAAATTCAAGTTTTTTACGCTTGCTAATAAATCGTCAGTTCGATCCGTATAATTTCCAATTTGAATAAAAATAAAATCAGTTCTCTTTTGAATATTCACTATTATATTCACGGTTTCAATCAATGTTTCGAAATTTTTTGCTCGAATGTGATTGCCAATAACTCCAATTATTTTTACAGAAGGATCAATAGTAAATTTTTCTCTCAATAAAAAAGGAGTTTGTGTACTTTTAGTACTAATATTGGTCCCGTGGTAAATCGTTATCAACTTTTCTTTATCAATTATTGATGCCGCCGTGATTCTTTTAGTCTCTTCTGAAACGCATAAATATTTTTTAATTTTAAAATAATTATATTTATAAAGTGTTCCCTTTTTATTTTTGATGGGAAACGATGTCTTTTTGCTGAAAACAAAAGGGGGTAAACTGGAAAATTTATCGGCAATAATCGCTAAAACGATCGCTGAAGGATCATGCAGGTGAATAACATCAGCCTTATATTTTTTGCTCAGCCTTATTATTTTTAATACAAAACGAACATCTAGATTAATAGATAAAGGAGCTGTTTCTGTTGTGATACTGGTTTTAGAAAGTCGCTGATGAAAAAGCTCGTCTTTTACGCATAGCACTACATTGTTTACTTCTGGATTTGATGCTGCCAACTCGAAACATAGATTTTCGATATGGTTTTCACCGCCGCCCCAACTTTTAACTGCTGAAATATGTAAAATTGTCATTCTTTTATTATTATTTAAAGCTGGTTTTTTACTTTTTTGTACATCACTATTTAACTTAAAATCCAATTCCGATTGCTGAGAAATACGCAGCAAAACACCCGTTGTATCCTCAAGGATCGCTACTAAAAAAAGGGATTAGTTAAATTTTTTGGTAAAATTACATTAAATTTTTTAAGTGTTGAATTCAATACCTACTTTTGTCATTCAATTCTTCTTTTTATGAAATATATCTTTAATCCTTCTTTTCAATCTTCTGAGAAACGAATTAAAACCTGTGTTACTAATTTTGATTCAGAAGGAAAACTATTTGGTGATGGTCAAAGAAATAAGATTAAACTGTATGACTTAGGGGATAAAACGATTAATATCAAGTCTTTTAAAATACCAAATCTTATTAATCAGGTGGCGTACAAGTATTTTAGAAAATCAAAGGCCAGACGCTCATTCGAGTATGCTAATCGATTGATTGAAAATGGTATTGGAACACCACAACCAATTGCTTACGCTGAAAATTTTAAATTCTCTGGTCTCGAAGAAAGCTTTTATATTAGCGAACACCTTCTGTCCGATCTAACTTTTAGAGAATTAGTGCTGCATCCAGAGTATCCCGATCATGAAAATATTTTACGTCAGTTCACTAAATTCACTTTCGATTTACATGAAAAAGGAATTGAATTTCTGGATCATTCGCCTGGAAATACGTTGATTAAAAAGAGGAGTGGGAATCAATATGAATTTTTCTTGGTGGATCTAAACCGAATGAATTTTCACGGCGCGATGGACTTTGAGATGCGTATGAAAAATTTTAATCGGCTTACGCCAAAAACAGAGATGTTGGCGGTGATGAGTGATGCGTATGCAAAACTATATCATAAAAAATACGATGTTGTTTTTGCTAAAATGTGTTTTTATACCAATGATTTTCAGACACAATTTCACAAGAAGATTGCTCGTAAAAAGAAATTATTGTTTTGGAGATAGCGACTTTTTATTCCAAAGTACTTCTAATTCTTGGTATCGAATATAAACAGAATTGGCATTTAGATAACAGATAATCAACCCTTTTTTTGCATCAAGAAATCCTAATCGCGCAATATAATTGAACATAAAATTATATGCGGGATGTAAAAAGCGCAATAAAAAGGAAGGCTTTTGATTTTTAAGAAACTTCTCCTGTGCTTTAAGTTTTCCGTAGCGGATGGTTTTTTCTTTATACCCATCATAACTGGAATAGGAATAATGAATGAGTTTGTTTTTTAGAATACCTACGTTTCCCTGTACTTTTAATTTTTCGTGCACAAGTCTATCTTTACTGTATTCTGCATTGTTTTTGTTAAAAAGTCTAAATATTTTGTCTGTTTGATTTCCGCTGAAATGCAGTACTTGTTCTTGAAACATAAAGGTACGTTGGAAAAGAAAAGCAGCAATTGTTTCGTTATTTTTTACTGTCGTTATAACTTCTTTTTTTAAATCAGGAGTTAGTCTTTCATCTGCATCAAGAAATAAAACCCAGTCGTTTCTTGCTTGAGCTACAGCAAAATTTCTTTGTGAAGAATAATTTTCAAATTTATGTTGGATAAAAGTTACCTTTTTAAATGAGCGACAAATCGCTGCTGTTTGATCTGTACTAAATGAATCCACAACAATAATTTCATCAGCAAAATCCAAGTCAGCTAATAGTTCCCTAATTTGATTCTCCTCGTTTAGAGTGATTATTAAAACTGAAATTTCAGTATTGGAATTATGATTCATTAGTTTTGTCTGTTTTACAAAAATAAAATATTCTGTTGTACTTCAAACTTTGACGTTAGTCATTATTTTAAATGTGTTTGTAAAAAAGTATTTAATGCAGGATAAATCAACTCTGGAGTAAACTCTTTATAAAAGGCTGCAGTTTCTTTTTTTATAATTTTAGCGGATATTCCTTCAAATAAATTGGGTTTGAATTCTTGGAGGTGCAGTGAAACATGATTAACACCATCTTCAAAAGTAGCCCATCCTTTTTTATCAATCCACGGGGAAAAAATGATAAAGGAAGGTTTTTCTAAAGCTTTTGCCATATTTATAGCGCCACCATCATTACCAATTATTAAGTCACAAGAATCCATTATGGCAATAAACTCTCTTATATTTTTTCCTAAAGCTGTAGGGTAGATTTTAGATTTAGTTGCTTCTTTACATCCATCGTAAATTAGTTTGGCTTCTCCAGATTGCTGTGGCATGTAATTAAAGAGCAAATTAACATCGCCTTTTTCAGCTATGAAATCAATGAGTTTTGACATGTAGTCCAGTGGATAGGTTTTATCCAAACTGCTTCCAATAATGCTAAGCATGATTGTTTTTTTTGACCTATTTATTGCTTGTGATTCAAAAAGCGATGTTGCAAATTCTTTTTCCTTTTGTGAAACATAAATTCTAGGGAAAGTTTCTAATTTAATATCGAGATGCAGAGGATCTAGTAACGACAAGCGCTGCTCGATGATTAAACCTAAATTTGTACTTGATGCTTGTTTTCTTTTGATTGTATCGGTGTAAAGGAAGTCTCTTCCTTTTTTCCAGTAGGAAATTTTTTGTTTTGCTCCCGAAAATAGTACTACCAGCCAGCTTTCTAACTTGGAATAAGCATCGATAACGATATCATATTTTTCGGCACGAATGGATTTTAATAATTTAAAATATTCCCATTTGCTTGTTTGATGCTTTTTTTCAAAAAGGACTAAACTATCAAAACTTGAATTGCCTTCTACAACGGCTCGTGTAGATTCATAAACCATATAATCTATTTGAGCATTTGGATACGCTTTGCGCAAATTATCGCATAATAGGGAGCTTACTAAAACATCTCCAATCATCTTCTGCTGAATTACAAGTATTTTCATTTGACGTGAATTTAGAAAAATTATACTTTTGTTTTCAAGTAATTCATAGCACGAGGACTAATCCATGTTTGGTTTTGCAGTGCATTGAAATAATAAACAGCTAGGTTTTTAAGCATTAAACGGTTCACTTTTAACTTTGGAATAAAAAATAAAAATAGACTTAAAAGAGATAAGAATGTTTTCTCTGCAAGAACTCCTATAATCAATACACTTTGTAAATATAATTGAATTCCTGTTGAAAATTGATTGCTAACATAAACGTGTTTCGAAATGATTACTTCCGTTTTTGTGAGGGCTTTTGTCTTAACATTTAATCGGGACGCACCACCATGTTGGTGGAATATGCTTGTTTTTCTCGTGACCGCTACTTTTCCTCCAACGTGCGTTATCTTTTTACAAAGGTCTACATCCTCAAAATACAACCAATAATCTTCATTCCAGCCTTTTATTTTTCGGAACCATTCCCGACTTATAAAAATAACGGCTCCCGTTACCCAATCAGGATAAAAAAGAGCATCAGTAGTATTGAAACGTTTTTGCAGTTTTGTTTTGTTCCACTTTCTAAAAAGGGATCTTGAAATACCAAAAAAGCGACCGAAAGCAGGAAATAAATTATTCTGTTTGTAAAAAACATCATTTTCATTTATTTGCAAACAAGATAAAATTCCGATTTCAGGATGTAAAATAGCGGTTTGCAAAAGAATTTCTAGGGCTTCAAAAGTGAGTTTTGTATCTGGATTCAAAAAAAGGAAATGGTTTCCCTGAGCCATACTTGCACCAAAGTTGCACCCATTTGAGAAACCATTATTACCAGAATTTTCTATAAATGTAAAACCAGAATACTTTTGTTTAAAAACAGCGAATTGCCCATCATTAGAAAAATTGTCAACAATTATGACTTCAAAAGTTAAAGTGTTAGTATTGATGGACTCAATAGAGACTAAACAGTCATCTAAGGCTTTCCAACCACGGTAATTAACAATAATTATTGAAATATCCAATAGGTCTTTTTTATTAGTGTTTTTGAACAAGACGGATTAAACCGCTACGTTATATTCGCGCAACGCATCATTCAAAGAGGTCTTTAAATCAGTGGACGCTTTTCGTTGTCCGATGATCAATGCGCACGGAACTTGAAAATCTCCTGCAGGAAATGATTTAGTGTAACTACCCGGAATCACTACAGAACGAGCAGGAACAAATCCTTTCATTTCAACCGGAGTTTCGCCCGTGACATCAATGATTTTTGTAGAGGCTGTCAAACAAACATTGGCACCTAGAACCGCTTCTTTACCCACATGAACACCTTCAACTACAATGCAACGAGAACCAATAAAAGCCCCATCTTCAATTATTACAGGAGCGGCTTGCAACGGTTCTAAAACACCACCAATTCCTACACCACCGCTCAGGTGAACATGCTTGCCTATTTGTGCACAACTTCCTACTGTTGCCCATGTATCCACCATAGTTCCTTCGTCAACATAAGCACCTATGTTTACATAACTTGGCATCAAAATTACACCACTTGAAATGTATGCTCCATAACGCGCGACTGCATTGGGAACTACGCGAATTCCTTTTTCGGCAAAGTCTTTTTTTAATAACATTTTGTCGTGATATTCAAAAATACCGGAATGTAACGTTTCCATTTTTTGAATAGGGAAATACATAACAACCGCTTTCTTTACCCATTCGTTTACTTGCCAACCTTCAGCTACTGGTTCAGCCACACGCAATTTTCCGGTGTCTAATAATTCAATAACTTCTCTGATAGCATCAGTAGTTGTAGTTTCTTGTAACAAAGCACGGTTGTCCCAAGCTTGTTCTATAATCAGTTGTAATGGATTCATTTTTTTGATAATTTTTGACAAAGATAGGATTTTTAACCAAAAGCAAAAAGTCAATTTGATTTCAAAATGTTATATATTTGTATATTAAAATGGATGTGCTATGGAAACTATAAGACTTGAATTTAATCCGAATATCAAAGTGAAAATTTTAGAATTATTGAGTTCTTTTTCTTCGGATGAATTGAAAATAGTTCAGGAAGATGAAGATTTTGATGAAAATAAGAAAAAATTGAATATCGCTTATAATAAATTGAAAAGTGGTACAGCAAAATTTTATACTATAGAAGAGGCAGATGCCATATTTGAAGAAACAATTTCTAAATATGAAAATTAGACTTCAAGACGATTTTTTGTTTGTCTTAAATAATCAGGTTGATTATATTTCGAGAGATAAACCAGCTGCAGCTAGAAAGTTTAAATCAGAATTACTTAAAAATATCAAAAAAGATTTAAAATACCCTTTTCATTACAAAAAGTCAATTTATTTTGATAATGAAAATATAAGAGATTACGTTTTCAAGGGGTATATTTGTGATTATGAAATTAATGTACTACAAAACACCATCTTTGTTTTCGGATGTATCAAACACAAAGCTTCACTTTAGTTTTATTAATCATCATTTTTACCTTTGAAAAAAAATATAAATAAATGCCAAGAATTCTAGCTATAGATTACGGACAAAAACGCACTGGAATAGCTGTTACGGATGAAATGCAAATCATTGCTTCCGGATTAACAACGGTTCCAAGTGCAACAGCAATCGTTTTTTTAAAGGATTATTTCTTCCAAGAAAAAGTAGAAGCTGTACTTATTGGGGAGCCCAAACAAATGAATGGAGAACCTTCAGAAAGTGCTTCGATCATTAAGGGTTTTGTAACCCATTTCACTAACCATTTTCCGGATATGAAAGTGATACGGGTAGATGAACGATTTACTTCAAAAATGGCTTTCCAATCTATGATAGATAGTGGACTAAACAAGAAACAACGGCAAAACAAAGCGCTCATCGATGAAATCTCAGCAACAATTATGTTGCAAGACTATTTAACTCGAAAAAGGATTTAAAATAGCAAATGGATAAAGCTTTTTCTGCTAAAGCGGTTTGATAAATGTAACTTTTTAGTCTAATTTTATGCTTTTTTTAGGAATTATATAATTTATCTTTGCGCTATAAAATCATGTTATGTCTGATACAACCATACGTACAAATAGTGAAGTAGTCCTTATAGGTGCTGGTATTATGAGCGCCACTTTAGGGTTAATCTTAAAAGAATTACAGCCAGATCTAAAAATTGAAATTTACGAAAGATTAGATATTGCTGCTGCCGAAAGTTCTGATGCTTGGAACAATGCAGGAACAGGTCATTCTGCTTTTTGTGAGCTTAATTATACTCCTGAAAGTGCTGATGGTAGTGTTGATCCTAAAAAAGCAATTAGTATTGCAGAATCTTTTGAAATTTCACGACAGTTTTGGGCTTACTTAGTGAAGCAAAATAAAGTTCCATCTCCAGAAAATTTTATTAAAAGTATTCCTCACCTGAGTTTTGTTTGGGGCGAAAAAAATGTAGACTATCTCAAAACAAGATTTGAGGCTTTACAGTCAAATCCTCTTTTTAAGCAAATGGTTTTTAGCACTGATTTTTCAGAGTTAAGCAAATGGATGCCTTTAGTTATGGAAGGCAGAAAAGATTCAGATAAAGTAGCCGCCACTTCGATGGCAATAGGTACCGATGTGAATTTTGGAGAGTTAACCCGGAGCATTTTTGGTTATTTAACAAAATTAGAAGGCGTAACCATTCATTTCAACCATGAAGTTCAAAAATTAAAACAACGAGAGGATAAATCTTGGAGAATAAAAATTACTGATTTGGCTTCAGGCCAAAAAAGGAAAGCATACACTAAGTTTGTTTTTATTGGAGCTGGCGGAGGCTCTTTACCCTTATTAGAAAAAGCAGATGTTCCTGAAGGAAAAGGGTATGGTGGATTTCCGGTAAGTGGACAATGGCTTAAATGTACTAATCCGGAAGTCATTGCAAAACACCAAGCCAAAGTGTATGGAAAAGCAAGTGTGGGTGCGCCACCAATGTCTGTTCCTCATATTGATTCCCGAATGATAAATGGAGAGAGACAGTTGCTTTTTGGTCCTTTTGCTGGTTTTTCCACTCGATTTTTAAAAAATGGTTCGTATTCTGATTTGCCTTTATCCATAAAAAGTGATAATATTATACCAATGATTGCTGCCGGTATAAAAAATATTCCGCTTACAAAATATTTGATTGAGCAAGTGCGTCAGTCTCCAAAAGACAGGATCAATGCTTTGAGAGAATATGTTCCAGGCGCTAAATCAAAAGACTGGGTTTTAGAACGAGCGGGACAACGGGTACAAGTTATCAAGAAAGATGAAAAAGGAGGTGGGATTCTGGAGTTTGGTACAGAAGTGATTACTACGGCCGATGGATCTTTATCTGTTTTGCTGGGTGCATCTCCCGGTGCATCAACTGCTGTTTCAATTATGGTAGATTTAATTGGAAGGTGTTTTAAGGAGCAATTTGAAACTCCGGAGTGGCAAGAAAAATTAAAAATAATGATTCCTTCTTATGGTCAAAAGTTGAATGATAATCCTATTTTATTAGAAGAAGTTAGAAAAGAAACGGCTGCTGTTTTAAAACTGAATAATTAGAAATTTTTCAAAATAAATAAGAGGCGTTGAATGGTAGACTTTATCTACTTTCAGCGCCTTTTTCTTTAATAATTTTTGTCGTTTTGACGATGCTTTGAGATAAATTAATTAACCAAATTAATTGTTCTATTACTAATTGTGCTTCCTGCATTTTCAATTGGAATGCCTCTTCATCAATAGGAAATCCTTCTTTTAGTTCTTTTTCTCGAATGCTTTTTAATTCTGAAAACCGCATCGCTAAATCTTCTTTTGGAAGGTTTGCTTGTAGGTTTAAGTTGTTGTCTTTCAGCAATGAAATAGCATTGTCTAGGTTTTTAAGAACAGTATCAACCACTACATTAAACGCTTCAGAAGCGCTTGTAGTTTTATGGGATTGAATGTAAGTGCCTAAAGAAGCTAAAGAGGATAAAAGCGAGTGATTTAAAACCGCTAGTTTATACACTTGGGGTAATTGTTTTTGTTTGGATTTAGGTTCTTGCACCATTCTTTGAAACGAAGCCATCAAATTCCCAACTTCGATGAATGCGTTTTTTCGTGCCAAACGATAGGAAGTAGAAATACTGCCTTTTTTGTTGTAAAAAATAGAAATTTCTTTTAGGTAATCTTGATTCGCCTTGATCGCTTTTTCTAAATAAACGGGTACGTTTAAAAATTCCCACGAAGGCCATAAAAAGTGAGTTGCTAAAAACGCTAAAACAGCTCCTACAACGGTATCTAATATTCGGTATTGAACTAAATCGCCTATGTTTGGGGTGACTATTCCATAAATAAAGACGACATACATGGTTATAAAAGTCGCACTTACCTTATAGTTTATTTGCGTAAAAGAGAATCCTAATAGCATACAAATTATGGAAAGAATACTGATGACCCTAATATCCTTAACGACAAAAAGGATTCCAAAAGCAATTAATCCGCCAAAAACAGTACCAATTATTCTATGAAAAGAACGGGCTTTTGTTAAGCCATAACCGGGTCTCATAATGACAATTATGGTCAGTAAAATCCAATATACATTGTGGAACGGTAAAATTTTTCCGATAATAAAACCGACCATCAATGTTATTGTTAACCGCAAAGAATGCCTGAAAATAGTTGAGGAAAAACTTAGGTTTTCGGTTAATGTAATCAACGGATAATACTGTGGTGTTAGAAATTTCTCTAAATCCTTATCAAGGCCTTTCAAATCGTACGAGTTAGAATTGAGCGTGAATGCACGTTCGACAATTTTTATTTTCTCTACTTGTTTTTCAGCATATTGTAACATGGTTGTCAACATAAAAACACCTTCTGATGCAGTATTTTTTTTTAAATCATTTTCATAATCTGCAATAGCAAGTTGCAAGGAATTCAAATCACGCAACAACGTATTTTTGGAAGTATACTTCGTATGCTTTTTAACACTTTTGGATAATTGCTTCAAACTTGCTGCTAAATTGTAAGCTAAACGTTGATAGCTTGATAAAACATTCGGATGGTCATCAAATTTTTGATGTAATTTATCATGATCGAATGCCGTAGATAAAGCGACTTCAAGAATTTCAACTAATGAAATAAAAACCAAAAGCATTTTACGATTTTGATTAGAAGAGCCGGAAGTAGTATGACTACTAATGAGCACTTCCCTTATGTTTTGGTGAATGGTATTTAGTTCGACCTGAAGATGCAATTGTTTTTCTATGATCGATTTTTTATCAGCATTTACAGTCCACAAATCACCCCGCAGTTTCAAGTATTTAGCAGTTAGTTTAATACAATCAGCAATTTGTAATTCGATATAACGATGTGGTCTTACGTAATGAAAAATAAGGGAAATTAAAAGGTAGAATAGACTGCCGGCAAGAATTAAACCTGAATGCAGTACCATTATCCAACCTGTGTTGATGCTGGCAAAGGCCAATGACACAGAAATCAAGCAAGAGAAAGAAACCATGGTGGCTCGCTGCCCATAAACGGATATCATCGATATCAGGAAAATCAATAAAGCTAAAAAAGGATAGAAAATCCACGATAAAGGATAAACGATATTAACTAGGAGATTAATACCAGACACCAGCAAAGCAGTGACAAAAATACCATTTATTTTGTGTTTTAAACTACTTGGAATATCACTTGGATACGTAAAAAATGCACCAAGAGCCATGGCAAAACCCATCTCAAATTTACCTATATAGGAAAATACTACAACCGGAATGACCGCCGCTATAGTAACTTTTACAGCATTCGTAAAATAAGTACTGTCGGCAAATTTTAGTATTTTATAAAACATATAATTGTATACGTGCAAAGGTAAGATTTGTATGAATTATACAAAGGATAAAAGGATGTCTTTTGCCTTAAAGTGTAAATATTAGCTAATTATTAAGAGAGGATTATTCATTGTCTATTTTTTTACTATTTTTGCAAACTGAAACAAATGGGAATATATTCCAAGTTCAGAAGATAATTTTTAATACGACACGATGATTTTACCAATTATAGGATATGGCGATCCGGTTTTAAGAAAGACAGGAGAAGTTGTTTCAAAGGAACATGAAAATTTGAAAGAAACGATTGCTAACATGTACGATACAATGTATAATGCCTATGGTGTTGGACTTGCTGCGCCACAAGTAGGATTAGCTCTTCGTTTATTTGTAATTGATACCACTCCTTTTAGTGATGATGAAGAATTAGGAGACGCGGAACAAAAAGAACTTAAAGGTTTTAAAAAAACGTTTATCAATGCAAAAATGATAAACGAGGAAGGCGAAGAATGGAGTTTTAATGAAGGCTGTTTGAGTATTCCTGATGTGCGTGAAGATGTATCTAGAAATCCAACAATAACGATTGAATACTGCGAGGAAGATTTTGTAATGAAAACCGAAGTTTTTGACGGGTTAATTGCTAGAGTTATTCAACATGAATACGATCACATTGAAGGAATTTTATTTACTGATAAAATATCTTCGCTAAAAAAACGATTGATTCAAAAGAAATTAAAAAATATATTAGAGGGAAAAACGTTCCAAGAGTACCGAATGAAATTTTTTGCCAAAAAGGGAAGATAAAAACACCGCACATAGCTTCTCTTGGTATGATTTTTGGTTTAAAACAGAAAAAATAGTAAGTCAAATTCTTAATAATAATTACAAAAAACATGAATTTAGAAAAAATATTAGCCATCTCAGGGAAACCGGGTTTATATGTATTGCAAGTACAAACGAGAACAGGATTTGTAGCCGAGTCATTAGTTGATGGTAAAAAAATCACAGTAAATTTGAAAAGTAACGTAAGTTTATTATCCGAAATCTCCATTTATACATACGAAGGTGAAAAACCATTAGCTGAAATTATCCAGAAAATGGCAGATAAAGAAAGCAAAGGTCCTGCACTGTCTCATAAAGAGGATAATGCAAAATTAATAGCGTATTTTAAAGAAATTTTACCGGATTATGATGAAGAAAGAGTTTATCCGTCAGACATCAAGAAAGTTTTAAACTGGTACAACATGCTACAAGCAAAAGGACTAATTGTTGATGCTGTACCAACTCCTGCTGTTGCAGATGAAGTAGTTAGTAGTTTAGATGAAATTCCAGCTACAGAAGTAAAAACTCCAGCAAAAAAAGTAAAAGCAAAAAAAGAATAATTTTGCTCTTACAATAATATTAAATCCTGTTTGCTGCGGCGAACAGGATTTTTTTTATTTTTACCAAAAACATTTTCAATGAATTCAAGACAAACCCAATTGCAAGCCTTTGAAAGATTATTAGACATTATGGATGAATTGCGTGAAAAATGTCCTTGGGACAAAAAGCAAACCATGCAAAGCTTGCGCCATTTAACTATTGAAGAGACGTATGAATTAGGAGATGCGATTTTAGATAATGATTTGACCGAGGTGAAGAAAGAATTAGGTGATTTGTTGTTGCATTTGGTTTTTTATGCAAAAATTGGAAGTGAAACCAATGATTTTGACATAGCCGATGTTTGCAATGAAATTTGCGACAAACTCATTCATCGTCATCCGCATATTTACAGTGATGTTGTGGTAAAAGATGAAGAAGAAGTCAAACAAAACTGGGAAAAACTAAAACTTAAAGAAGGTAAAAAATCTGTTTTAGAAGGTGTTCCAAGAAGTTTGCCTGCTTTGGTCAAAGCAAGTAGAATTCAGGATAAAGTAAAAGGTGTTGGATTTGATTGGGAAGAATCCCATCAGGTTTGGGATAAAGTACAAGAAGAATTAGAGGAATTACAAGTTGAGGTCGAGGCTGGAGATCAGGATAAAATTGAGGCGGAGTTTGGCGATGTTTTATTTTCAATGATTAATTATGCAAGATTCCTTAATGTGAATCCCGAAGATGCATTGGAACGTACCAATAAAAAATTCATTAAACGTTTTCAATATTTGGAGAGTAAAGCAGGACAATTAGGAAAACCTTTAATGGACATGACCCTCGCTGAAATGGATGTTTTTTGGGAAGAAGCAAAGCGGCTTCCGAAATAAATAGGAATTGAAAATCTGTGATTTTCAACTATTTAAATTTTGGGAAGAAGCGAAGCGGCTTGCGAAATAAATAGGAATTGAAAATCTGTGATTTTCAACTATTTAAATTTTGGGAAGAAGCGAAGCGGCTTGCGAAATAAATAGGAATTGAAAATCTGTGATTTTCACCTAATTAAATTTTGGGAAGAAGCGAAGCGGCTTCCGAAATAAATAGGAATTGAAAATCTATGATTTTCAACTATATTAATTTTGGGAAGAAGCGAAAAGATTATCGTGTTCAGTGTTTATTATTGTTAGTATGCAGAGAACAGAGAACAGAGAACAGAGAACAGAGAACAGAGAACAGAGAACAGAAAACAGAAAACAGAAAACAGAAAACAGAGAACAGAGAACAGAGAACAGAGAACAGAGAACAGAAAACAGAAAACAGAGAACAGAAAACAGAAAACAGAAAACAGAGAACAGAAAACAGAGAACAGAAAACAGAGAACACAATTATAAAAAACAATAGAAGCAATTAATTATCCAATGCCAGAAAATAAAACAGAATTAAAACGTTCCTTAGGATTACTCGATGCCACAAGTTTAGTTGCGGGTTCCATGATAGGATCAGGAATATTTATCGTAACGTCAGCCATGGCAAGAGATATTGGTTCTGCCGCTTGGTTATTAGTAATTTGGATTGTTACAGGTTTGATTACCGTTGCTGCAGCATTAAGTTATGGTGAATTGGCTGGAATGATGCCTAATGCGGGCGGACAATTTGTGTATATTCAGCGTGCTTACGGAAGGCTAATTTCTTTTCTTTATGGTTGGACTGTTTTTACGGTCATCCAAACGGGTGTTATTGCCGCCATTGCGGTTACTTTTGCTAATTATGCAGCAATATTCTTTCCTGTATTGGACAAGGTTCTTTTTACGGTTGGTGCCGGCTTTGTTTTTTCATACCAAAAAGTTTTGGCGATTTTCAGTATTATTTTGCTAACCTACATCAATACTAAAGGAGTTGAAAGCGGAAAAACTGTTCAATTAATATTCACTTCTGCAAAATTAATCGCTCTTTTTGCATTAATAATTTTAGGATTGTATGTGGGTTTAAACACTACTATTTTGTCTGATAATTTTGCCAATATGTGGGAAGCAAGTAAAACAGTTGCTAATCCAGATGGAACTATCACAGTAACAAAACTAGCTGGAATGGCACTTTTAGGAGCTGCAGGGGCCACAATTATCAATTCACTTTTTTCTAGTGATGCTTGGAATAATGTAACTTTTATTGCGGGAGAAATAAAAGATCCCAAAAGAAATATTCCACGAAGTCTCTTTCTAGGAACATTGATTGTTACGGTTATTTATGTTTTGGCAAACCTGGCTTACTTGGCCTTATTACCGCTTCAAGGAACTCCAGCCGCAGGTGACATTAGTAGTAATGGAATTATGTTCGCCAGTAACGATAGAGTAGGAGCGGCTGCAGCAAGTATGATTATGGGGAATATAGGCGTTTTTGTAATGGCGGCACTTATTATGGTTTCTACTTTTGGCTGTAATAGTGGACTTATTCTGTCGGGAGGAAGATTGTTCTTTGCTATGGCAAAAGATGGATTATTTTTTAAACAAGCCACTGAACTTAATAAAAATCAGGTTCCGGCTAAGGCCTTGTGGGTGCAATGCATTTGGGCTTGTGTACTGTGCGTTTCGGGAAAATTTGGGGATTTACTAACCTACGCTACTTTTGCATCGTTGTTGTTTTATATTTTAACAATTTTGGGCGTTTTTATCCTAAGGGTAAAAGAACCAAATGCTGAAAGACCGTATAAAGCGTTTGGCTACCCTATAGTTCCAGCAATTTATATTCTTGTGACAACAGGAATATGTCTCACTTTGCTCCTTTACGATACGTTCAATACGGGGTTAGGTTTGTGTATTGTCGCTCTTGGAATTCCTGTATATTATTTTGTTATGACTAAGAAGGAGTAAAAGAAGTACTCTTTTATTCTGCTACTTTTTTTAGCTTCGCAATATCCTGCAGAACGATTTTTTTGCCGGATAATTCAATCAAACCTAATTTCTTAAAGTCAGATAGTAAACGGATACAGCTTTCTGTGGCCGTGCCAATGATACTAGCTAATTCATCTCTGGAAAGTTGAATTCTTAGTGACTCATCTTCGTTTTTTCCAAAGGAATCATGTAAATAAAGGAGTGTTTCTGCTAATCTTTCTTTGACGGTTTTCTGTGCTAAATTAACCATGTGATCATCGGCTTCTTTTAGATCACCACAGATCGTTTTCATGACATTCATAGAAAACTGATTGTTCTTGTCAAAGTATCCCATTACGTCTGACTTTGGAATAAAACAAACTTGCATGTCTTCAAGAGCAACCGCACTCAAATTGACCGGTTCGTCACTAATCATGGATCGTTGTCCCAGTAATTCTCCTTTTGTAACTAATTTTACAATATGATCTTTACCATTTGCACTAAGTTTTGTCAGTTTGCAAATGCCGTCTTTAATGCAAAAAATACCATTTACATTTTCCCCTTCTTCAAATATAACTTCCCCTTTCTTAATAATATGGGATGTTTTGCAGTCGGAAAGTTTCAACAGTTCTTCTTTTGTAAGTGCTTTTAGTGAGCTAAATTCTCTGACGATGCATTGTTCACATTTGCTCATAATAATGATGTTTTTGGGTGACACAAAAGTAAGCCTTTAATATGATAAATGTCATGTTTTAATTAACAATTGTTTAGGTTCTTTGTTCTAGGTAAAATGAGCAAAGTTATGGACACACAAAACTGTTTCCATTGTGGTTTGAATATTGTAAAAGCAGAAGAAATAATTTTTGATGAAAAGAAATTTTGTTGTAACGGTTGTAAAACGGTATACGAAATTTTTAGTCTCAATGATCTGACGTGTTATTATGATTTTGAAAAATCCCCTGGAGCAACCCCGCAAGATATTAATGGTAAATATGATTTTTTAGACAATGAGAACATTGTATCCAAACTTTTGGAATTCCAAGAGAATTCGACCGCTATTATTTCACTTAACATTCCACATATTCATTGCAGCTCGTGTATTTGGATTTTGGAGAATTTACAGCGTCTTCAAAAGGGAATAAGTTCTTCGCAAGTTAACTTTCCTGAAAAGAAGGTTCGAATCACCTACAACCCGGAGGAAGTTTCAATCAAAACTATTGTTTATTTGTTGAGTTCCATTGGTTATGAGCCCTACATTAGTTTAGAAAATTATGAAACAGGTGCTAATAACGTTGATAGAAGTTTAACTTATAAATTGGGCGTTGCTTTCTTTTGTTTTGGAAATATCATGCTACTTTCCTTTCCAGAATATTTTGAAGTTAAAGAATATTGGCTGGATCAATACCGTGGTTTTTTTAGATGGTTGATTTTTGCTTTGGCACTCCCTAGTTTCTTTTACTCTGCGAGTGGGTATTATGTTTCTGCTTTTAAAAGTATGAGATCTAAAATGCTGAATATCGATATTCCTATTGCTTTAGGAATTGTTGTAATGTTTGTGCGTAGTACGTTTGATATTGTCATGGATTATGGTTCTGGTTTTTTCGATAGCTTAACTGGTTTAATTTTCTTTATGCTTTTGGGAAAAATGTTCCAAATTAAAACGTACAGTTTCTTGAGTTTTGAAAGAGATTTTAAATCCTATTTCCCAATCGCCATCACTAAAATTAATTCGGATTCTTTAGAAGAAAGTGTTCCTATTTATGAGGTAGAAAAAGGGGATAGACTCTTAATTAGAAATCAAGAACTAATTCCAGTTGATGGCATTTTAATTTCAGAAAAAGCCGAAATTGATTATAGTTTTGTCACTGGAGAAGCCATTCCTATAACCAAAAAATCAGGAGATAAAGTATTTGCAGGAGGAAAACAAATAGGGAAAGTGATTGAAATGGAAGTCTTGCATTCAGTTTCTCAAAGTTACTTGACACAATTATGGAGCAATGATGTTTTTCAAAAAAATGTCGTACAAAAACACAAGACCATTACCGATAGTATTTCTCGTTATTTTACTCCAATTCTCTTGTTAATTGCCTTTTCAGGATTTGGATATTGGATTTTCATAGATGCGAATATTGCTTTTAATGTTTTTACAGCAGTCCTCATTGTTGCGTGTCCCTGCGCATTGGCATTAACGGCGCCTTTTACTTTTGGTAATGTATTACGGATTTTGGGCAAACAGAAATTTTATCTCAAAAATGCGCTGGTGATTGAACAATTAGCGAAAGTAGATACCATTGTTTTTGATAAAACAGGAACAATTACAACTAATAAAAAATCCAACATTTCGTATGAAGGAGATATACTTTCCGACGAATATTTGCTGCTGATAAAAAATGTGTTGAGAGCTTCAAATCATCCGTTAAGCAGAATGTTATATGATTATTTGCCAATTTTAATTTTGACAAATACATCAGCGAATGATGCCAAAAAGTGGAGCGTGGGTGCTTTTGAGGAAATTACAGGCAAAGGAATGGAAGCTCATATTTTTGGCCACCAAATTCAAATAGGATCGGCTGCTTTTGTAGAGAAAACAGAAGAAAATAATCTGCAACAAACGTCAGTTCATATTAAGATTAATGGGGTTTATTACGGGAAATTCATTTTTAATAATCAATATAGAGATGGACTTGCCGCCCTTTTTAACAACTTAAGTAGTGGTTACCAAGTTAAAGTTTTATCTGGTGATAATGAAGGCGAACGGGGCACTCTTGAACAGCTTTTGCCGAAAGGCACGGAATTAATTTTCAATCAAAAACCAGAACAAAAATTAGAATTCATTAAGAATTTGCAAGATAAAGGGAATAACGTAATGATGGTAGGGGATGGATTAAATGATGCTGGAGCTTTGGCGCAAAGCAACGTAGGGATTTCGATTTCCGAAAACGTGAATGTTTTTTCGCCAGCCTGTGATGCAATTTTGGATGCGAATGAATTTCAAAAATTAAACTATTTTTTGAAGTTATCTAAGAACTCCATAACTACGATCAAAATGAGTTTTACTTTGTCTTTATTGTACAATGTGGTGGGATTAGCATTTGCTATCACAGGGAATTTATTGCCTTTAGTTGCCGCAATTATAATGCCTTTAAGCACGATAACAATTGTAAGTTTTGTAACCCTGATGAGTAGTTATTATGCAAGTAAAAAATAGAATTATATAAGTTTTTGGTTTTCGTTTTCACATAATTTTAACAATTATGTATAAGTATGACAAATGTCATATTTTACTCGGAAACGGAGAAGTAACTTTGTTAACACAAATTAAGGTATGAGTGTCATTTATTTATTAATCTCCATCAGTATACTAATCGCCATTGGGTTCTTTGTTGCTTTTATTACAGCAGTAAAAACCGGACAATATGACGATGATTATACGCCGTCAGTCAGAATGCTATTTGATGATGAGCTGTTAAAGTCAACTAAAAATGAAAATAAAGTTGAAAATAATGAGGAAAAGGAATTGGATATTTGAATCCAAAACTATTGACCTTGAACATTTAAATTAAAATAAAAACCAATTGAATTATGGAAATGCAGCAGTTTTATTATGACAACAAAATTGTAAAAAAATTCATTTACGCCACGATCCTTTTTGGAGTGGTAGGAATGCTAGTTGGGCTTACATTGGCCTTTATGTTTCTTTTTCCTAACATGACCGATGGTATTTCCTGGTTAAGTTATGGTCGGTTGAGGCCGCTACATACAAATGCTGTTATTTTTGCATTTGTGGGAAATGCTTTTTTTGCCGGAATGTATTATTCCATGCAGCGCTTGCTTAAAGCGAGAATGTTCAGTGATTTTTTAAGTAATGTTCACTTTTGGGGCTGGCAGATAATTATCGTTGCTGCGGCTATTACATTACCTTTAGGCTATAGTTCTTCAAAGGAATATGCTGAATTAGAGTGGCCAATTGATATTGCAATCACACTGATTTGGGTGGTAATGGGAATCAACATGATTGGTACCATGATTAAACGAAGAGAACGCCATTTATATGTTGCGATTTGGTTTTATTTAGCAACATTCGTTACGGTAGCGGTTTTGCATATTTTCAATAATTTAGAATTACCGGTTTCTGCATTTAAAAGTTACTCTGTTTATGCAGGTGTTCAAGACGCTTTAGTGCAATGGTGGTATGGACATAACGCAGTAGCTTTTTTCTTGACGACTCCTTTCTTAGGACTGATGTATTATTTTGTTCCAAAAGCGGCTAATCGTCCGGTTTATTCTTATAGGCTTTCAATTGTTCACTTCTGGTCCTTAATTTTTATTTACATCTGGGCTGGACCGCACCACTTATTGTATTCTGCATTGCCAAACTGGGCACAGAATTTAGGTGTTGCCTTTTCGATAATGTTGCTAGCACCATCTTGGGGTGGTATGATAAACGGTCTTTTAACGTTAAGAGGTGTTTGGGATAAGGTACGAGTAGATCCTGTTTTAAAATTCTTTGTTGTAGCTATTACAGGGTATGGAATGGCCACTTTTGAAGGGCCAATGTTGTCTCTTAAAAATGTCAATGCTATTGCACATTACACGGATTGGATTATTGCTCACGTTCACGTAGGTGCTCTGGCGTGGAATGGATTTATGGCTTTCGGTATGATTTATTGGTTGGTTCCTAGAATGGCTAAAACGAACTTATACTCTTTGAAATTAGCTAACTTTCACTTTTGGATAGGTACTTTAGGGATTATATTGTATACGATTCCAATGTATGTAGCTGGCTTTTTACAAGCTTCTATGTGGAAACAGTTTAACCCAGACGGAACTTTAACTTATGGTAACTTTCTGGAAACTGTTACTCAAATTATGCCTATGTATTGGATGAGAGCGATTGGTGGAACCCTATATTTAACGGGAATGCTTGTTTTAGTCTATAACATTGTTCAAACTCTGAGAGCAGGATCTACAATTGAAGATGAATTAGCCGAAGCTCCAGCTTTAATAAGAATTAGCTCTGGAAGAATAAAAGGAGAAAAATTTCATCCTTGGTTAGAAAGAAAACCGATTCAATTAACAATTTTAGCTACAGTAGCTATTTTAATTGGAGGTGTGATTCAGATTGTACCTACTATTATGGTAAAATCTAATATTCCAACAATTACGAGCGTAAAACCCTATTCTCCTTTAGAACTAGAAGGTCGTGATTTATACATTCGCGAAGGTTGTGTAGGTTGTCACTCTCAATCTGTTCGTCCTTTTAGAAGTGAAGTGGAACGTTACGGGCCACAATCTAAGGCAGGTGAGTTTGTTTACGATCATCCATTTTTATGGGGATCAAAACGTACAGGACCAGATTTATTAAGAGTAGGTGGTAAATACAATGACAACTGGCACTTTAACCATTTCTGGAATCCACAAAGTATATCTGCAGGTTCAATTATGCCAGGATACAAGTGGTTATTTGATAACAAGCCAATGGATATTTCTTTGACTCAAAAGAAAATGCAAGCAATGGTTACACTAGGAGTACCTTATACAGAGGCTCAAGTGGCAAGTGGTCTAGATGATTTGAGAAAACAAGCTGTTTCAATTGAAGAAAACTTGAAAAACGATCCTGACTTTGTTAAAAGTTATGTGGAAAGCAAGAAAAAAGCAGCAGCAAGAGGAGAAAAATTTGTCCCAATGAATGAAAGAGAAATTGTAGCTCTGATTGCATATATGCAAAGACTTGGAACGGACATTAAAGTTAAAAATAGTGCTAAAAATTAAGAGTCATGTTTGAACAAATAAAACACAATATGGAGACAATCGATGGCGTGTCGATATATCCCATCTTATCATTATTAATTTTTTTCTTCTTCTTTGTAGGACTAGGGATCTGGGTTTTCTCCTATAAGAAAGAAACAATTGATGAATTGAGTGAAATTCCATTGAAAGACAATTAAAAAGTATAATTTTTTAAAATTTAGAGAATGAAAAAATTTATTCCAGCATACGTTAGTGTAACCGTTATTTTCTTTGCTGTATTTGGAGCAATCGAATTCTTTATAGACTCAGGAGACCGACCTGCTTTTATAAAATTTCCAATGGTTTCACTATTCTTATTTGTATTTCTTTTTCTTATTATCGCAATAGAAATTACAATGACAGCAGTAGATAATATCACTTATCATTTATTGACAGAAGAAGAAAAAATCAAATTAAATGAAACAAATAATTTGAGCTTCAAGGATAAAGAATGGTATAAAAAATTAATGGAAAAATTGACTAAAACAGCTCCATTAGCTGATGAGGGTCAATTATTACTGGACCATGACTACGATGGCATCAAAGAATTAGATAACAATTTGCCACCATGGTGGGTCTATTTATTCTACGCTTCAATAATTTTTGGAGTAGTATATATGGTTAGATTTGAAATTTTAGGTGCTGATAATCAGGAAATGGAACTTAAAAAAGAAATCGCCCAAGCTAAAATTGAAGTCGCAGAGTACATGAAAACTGCTCCAGATATGATGGATGAAAAAACAGTTACTTTGTTAACGGACCCTGCAGATTTAGCGGCAGGAAAAGTAATATTTACTACTAATTGCGCTGCTTGTCACAGAGCAGATGGTGGAGGGCAAATTGGACCTAATCTAACTGATGATCAATGGATTTTAGGTGGTGGAATAAAAAATGTTTTTCATACACTTGTAAATGGAGGACGTGATGGAAAAGGAATGATTTCTTGGAAAGGAACTTTGAAACCTAAAGAGATGCAAAAAGTAGCCAGCTATATTCTATCCTTAAAAGGAAGTAATCCTGCTGATCCTAAAGCGCCAGAAGGAGAAGTTTGGGTAGATGAGAATGCAAAAGTTGCAGTTAAATAAAAATTATAAACACACGTTTTTACTTAACTTAAGAATAGTACTAATTATTTGAACAGTGTTTTAAATAAAAAAGAAATGTCAAAATTACCAGATGAAGCTTTTAGAGATACTATTGGAACAATCGACGAGGAGGGCAACCGAAAATTTATTTTTCCCAAAAAACCTTCCGGAAAGTTTTATGATTACAGGAAATGGGTTAGCTATTTTTTACTGATTGTACTTGTTGCAAATCCATTTGTAAAAATCAATGGCAACCAGTTCATGATGTTCAATATTTTGGAGCGACGATTTAATATTTTCGGATTTCCTTTTTGGCCACAGGATTTTTATCTTTTTGTTCTTTTCATGATTGTGGGGATTGTTTTTGTTATCTTATTTACCGTTATTTTTGGGCGAATTTTTTGTGGATGGATTTGCCCGCAAACCATTTTTCTAGAAATGGTTTTCCGCAGAATAGAATATTGGATTGAAGGAGATCGAGGCGCTCAAATCCGTTTAGAAAAACAGGAGTGGAATGTAGAGAAAATCAGAAAGAAAGCGCTTAAATGGACTTTATTTTTAATTATCTCCTTTTTTATTGCCAATGTTTTCCTGGCTTATCTTATCAGTAGCGACAAGCTATTTTTGATGATTGAAGAAGGGCCTGCAAAGCATATCAGTACCCTAGTTTCCTTGTTGATTTTTACGGGTGTGTTTTACTTTATTTTTGCATGGTTTAGAGAGCAGGTTTGTATTATTGCCTGTCCTTACGGCAGATTGCAAGGTGTTTTGTTAGACGATAAATCAATCAATGTTGCTTATGATTTTGTTCGAGGCGAAAAAGAAGCCGGCAGAGCCAAATTTAACAAGCAAGAAGACAGAGCATCAACTGGAAAAGGAGATTGCATTGATTGCAAACAGTGTGTAAATGTTTGTCCTACCGGAATCGACATTCGAAACGGAACGCAGATGGAATGTGTCAATTGTACCGCCTGTATTGATGAGTGTGATACAATTATGGAAAATGTGGGTTTACCCAAAGGACTTATTCGTTATGCCTCTGAAGAAGAAATTGAGAAAAACGCAAAGTTTAAGTTTACTCCAAGAATGAAAGGTTACTCAGCTGTATTATTTATTTTAACGGGTATTTTAATTGGACTTTTGTTCCTGCGGACTGATGTCGAAGCGACGATCTTGAGATTACCAGGACAGTTGTTTCAACACAAAGGGGATAATATCAGCAATATTTACACTTTTAAAATTATAAATAAAACTAACAATGATTTTAATGACATTCATTTTAAATTAGTTGGTATAAAAGGAACTTTAAAAGTAGTTGGAAAACAAGCTTTAAAAGTACCTAAACAAGGAATGAGTGGCGGAACCTTGTTTGTTGAAATTAATAACAGCGTATTGGACAGTGATAAAACAAAGCTGAAAATAGAAGTGTACAACGGAAAAGAAAAAATCGAAACCAGTACCACTAGCTTTTTAAGTCCGCGAAGTTTTGACTGATGTCAAACGAGTTGAAATTTATAAATTGAATAGTATGAAAATTAATTGGGGAACAGCAATTGTCATTGCTTTTGGGTTGTTTATGACCTTCATTTTGTATTTTGTTTTTATGGTTCAGTCGGATTCGAAATACGATAATGATTTGGTCGTGGAGGAATATTATAAACATGATGCTCGTTTTGGCGAGGAAATGGAACGGGTTCAAAATGCAGAGGATTTAAAAGCAAAGCCAATCGTAACGGCTGGAGCATCTGGAATTACAATTGTTTTTCCAACTGTATTTGTTCCAATAAATATTAAAGGAAAAGTGTCCCTTTATAGACCGTCTAATAAAAAATTAGATTTTGAGATTCCAATTTCATTATCTGATGCTACTACTTTGCTCATACCTAAAAAAAGTTTGGCAGGCGGTCGCTGGGACATTAATATGGAATGGCAATATGAGGGTAAATCTTATTTGTCTAAAGAAACAATATATATCAATTAGTCAAGAAGCTTAAATCTTTTAAGGTTACCGTAAACTTTAAGACTTTCGACTTCTGGACATCAAGCTATAAAAATGCTTTACTCTGCCTTCATTTTCGGTTTAATAAGTAGTTTTCATTGCATTGGAATGTGTGGTCCTATTGCGATGATGTTACCCGTAGATCGCACTAATCAGACTAAAAAAGCAATCCAAATCATCACGTATCATTTAGGAAGATTAACGGCTTATGGTACCATTGGCTTTGTTTTTGGATTGTTGGGAAAAGGATTTCTATTGGCTGGTCTGCAGCAGAATTTATCGATATTTATTGGTGTAGCCATGATTAGTGTTGTTTTAATTCCAGACAAAATTTTTGCGAAGTACAACTTTTCAAAACCGGTTTTTAAATTAATTTCTAAAATCAAAACTGCTTTAGGAAGTCAGTTTAGAAACAAGAGTTTTAAATCCCTCTTTACTATTGGTTTGCTAAATGGTTTTTTGCCTTGCGGAATGGTTTATGTCGCTTTATTTGGTGCTATTGCTATGCAAAGCGAAAGTTTGGGCGTTTTATACATGATTTTATTTGGATTAGGAACGGTTCCTTTGATGAGCAGTGTGGTATATATCAACTCCTTTATTACCGTGCCTATTCGCAATAGAATCCAAAAAACGATTCCTTATGTGGCAATAGCTATTGGTTGTTTATTTATTTTAAGAGGATTGGGATTGGGCATTCCTTATATTTCCCCATCGAATATGAGCTTGTTTATTCAAGCTGATCCAAATTGTCACTAACTTATTTGTGATTTTTCATATAAAAAGCACGCTGAATGGCGTGCTTTTTATATGAAAAAGTTTAAAAAATTATATTGTCATCGAAAACAATTGGGTTTCTGGCGCTTTTCTTTTCAATCGCAAATCAAATGCCATACAAATATTACGGACATAAGGTTTGCCGTTTTCTGTGACCTCGATGCTGTTTTTAGTTGTAATTAATAAGCCGTCGTTTTCCATTTCTTTTAACTGATGTACTATTTTGGGGATTTCATTAAAATAGCCTTCCGTATCATTCCAAGAGGTTTTAAATTGGCACATCAAATTCAAAATATGTTTTCTTATGATGAGGTCTTCTTTGGTCAATACGTGTCCTCTAAAAACAGGTAATTTATCCCATTCTAATATTTGATAATAATCTTCTAGATTTTTTACATTTTGAGCAAAACTGTACCAACTATCACTAATAGCTGAAACACCTAAGCCAATCATCAACTGCGTTTTAGAGGAACTGTATCCCATAAAATTGCGATGGAGTGTGCCATTTTGAAATGCTTCATACAAACTGTCCGTTTCTAAGGCAAAATGATCCATTCCAATTTCATGATAGCCGTTTTCGAAAAGTAATTTTTTACCAGTTTCATATAACATTCTTTTTTTGTCGTCTTTTGGAATGTCCTCATCTTTAAATCCGCGTTGTCCATTTCCTTTAATCCAAGGAACATGAGCATAACTATAAAACGCCAATCGATCCGGCTGTAGTGATTTTGTTTTCTCAATGGTATCAACAATATCTTCGACTTCCTGAAATGGCAAACCAAAAATAATATCGTGGCCAATAGAAGTATACCCAATTTCTCTAGCCCAAAACGTCACTTTTGCAACATTATGGAAGGGCTGTTCTCTATGAATTGCTTTTTGAACCTTTACGGAGTAATCCTGCACGCCAAAGCTCACTCTTCTAAAACCTAAATCATATAGCTTTTGCAAATGTTCGTGGGAGGTATTGTTAGGATGTCCTTCAAAACTAAATTCATAATTAGGCGCTTTCGTGGCATAAGTGAAAATACCGTTTATTAAGTCTTCTAAGTTTTTAGTGGAGAAAAAAGTAGGAGTACCGCCGCCTAAATGGATTTCTTTTATACTTGGTTTTTCTCCAAGGATTTTACAGTAAATGGCCCATTCTTTCAATACTGCTTCGATGTAAGGATGTTCTACGCTGTGGTTTTTTGTGATGCGCTTGTTACAGCCACAAAAAGTGCATAAACTTTCGCAAAACGGCAAATGAATATAAAGACTAATACCTTCTGATCCATTACTTTCTATAAATGATTTTTTTAGAGTTGCTGTCCAAGCCTCGTATGAAAAATCAACTTCATCCCAATAGGGTACGGTAGGATAACTAGTGTATCGAGGTCCGGGAACATTGTATTTTTGAATTAAAGAATGTTTCATAGTAAAAGGGTTTAGTATGACCAAAAGTACTATTAAGTCTAAAGATGTAAAATGATAATTATCATATTAAAAACGGCGCAAAACAAGAGACTCAACGGAAGCCCTTTTTTGAATACTATTTACTTATGGTTTTGAAGACAACCTTCAATAATTTTTTTCCATTTTTTTGTTAATTAATGGTTTTCAAATAAACGGAGTAGTCCCATTTGATCGTTTTCAATTGCATAAAATAAAGCGAAATCTGTTATGTTATTTTCTTTATTGTGAAATTCTAATGCTTTTCAATGGATGGCGTTGGTACCGTTTTCAGTGATCAATGCTATTGTACTGGTTTGAATGTATTTAATTTTATGAAGTTCGCTATTTTGGGTGTCGAGTTAAAATCCAGTAATAGGAAACCTTTTTTTTAATTTTTACCCCTAACCTTTTTGTTTAGCGCTTCCGTTAACGCAAATTTGAAATGATAGTTTCGGATGTATTTATTTTTTATGGATTTAATTTTTGCTACATTGACGCAACCAGACCTCCACGAATAGAAAAGAGGAATCACAATTATTACAGTTAGTAAATACCCTACTATTGTTACGGATGTATCCATTTTTTTTATTTTTGGTCATTTAAACAGCATGATAAGTTCAATTGAAAAGGCAAAGGAGTCAATTCAAAAAAGGACAATAAAATCATCCTTTATTTTAAGTAACACACTTTAAATCACCAAAAAGAATGGAAAGGATAGCGTAGAAGCGAAATCATCTGATATCGGTTGATGTCTTGGTTTGCAAAACAAGTGAAAACGGTATTACTTTTAATATCTGGACGTGCTATCAAAAATTTCCCAGATATTTTGCAATCGAGCAATGGGTAGTTTTATGATGTAAAAGGAATGCAGTACTGATTTGAGGCTGCAGAAAAACAAAGGTAGGAATGTAATGCAGCA
This sequence comes from Flavobacterium fryxellicola, assembly GCF_900143245.1. Classification (GTDB taxonomy): domain Bacteria; phylum Bacteroidota; class Bacteroidia; order Flavobacteriales; family Flavobacteriaceae; genus Flavobacterium; species Flavobacterium fryxellicola. The sequence continues at coordinate 251,490 of NZ_FRDK01000002.1, read as the reverse complement.
AAACGGAAGAATGTGACTTTTCTAATTTGATGGGATGAACAGAAGATTCATTTGCTTCAATCCCAAATAACAAAACTATTGAAAGTCATATAAAAAACAGGATTTTCTGTATGCAAGTCATCACTGCAAATTTAAAAGTCATCACTGACTACATAATATTATTTCTATTTAAGGTGAGCTAAAAAGGATCCTACAAAACTCTAATCCAAAAAAAACCTCGAACTGTTCTTGTTCGAGGTTTTTGTTTAATCGTATTTATTAATCACTAATCGATTTTCAAGTTTCGCAATTGTTTTAGTTTCTCTTTCCACACATCAAGACTTTCTTTGTGGATAGCTATGTTTTTACGGACTTCTAACACAATAGAATTCTCTTTTTTAGCATTGCGAGTATTGGTGAAAAACTGAATGTTGTTTTCCAATTGGAAAATTTCATTCTGAACTTCATCAATTTTACGCATCAAGAAAATCTTTTCATTATCCAGTTTGCGCGTATCATGACTTTCAGATAAATGATCCATTCTATTGGCAAATCGCATCATATCTGTATCTTTTTTACTTAAACTCAATTTTTCAAAAAGGGCATCTAGAATTTTATTGAATTTCCCCTCAATATGTCTTCTTGGGAAAGGGACTTTTCCAAAGTTTTTCCAAGTTTCGATATGCAATTTAATAGCGTCTAAATCAGTTTTATGATCGCCAGTCAATTGGAATTCTCTCAACGCTTCTAAGTAGGCTTTTTTGTTGTCAAAAGCTTCTACTTCTTCGCTGTTTTCCTCATTTTTTTGTTCTTTTAACTTTTCAAAATAATGATTACAAGCGTCTTTGAATTCTTTCCAGATTTTGTCTGAATATTTTCTTGGTACATGGCCAATCTGTTTCCACTCCTCTTGAATTTGCTTCATGATTGGTGTTGTAGCAGCAAAATCTAGGCTTTCTTGCAATTCTTTAGCCTTGAGTACTAAAGCAGTTTTTAGACTTAAATTATCATTTTGATCTTTCTTAATGTCTTTGTAAAACGAATTTTTAAACGAATTGAAATTTCTAACGGCAGTTTTAAAACTAGCCCAAGTTTCTTCGTTTACATCCGAAGGGACTTTTCCAGCAGAGAAGAAAGCAGCGCGTAAAGCCTCTACTTTTTCTATCTGTGCCAACCATTGCGAATGTGCATTGACTTTTTCAGTCGCCAAAACTTCAATTTTAGCAATAATCTCTTTTTTCTTTTCTAGATTTTCAAGTTCTGTACCTCTTTGATTTTCAAATAACACTTCGCGTTTGTCATGCATTTGTTTAGTTAAATCACTGAACTTGTTCCATATTTCATCACGGTGTTCTCTCGAAACCGGGCCAATGTCTTCTTTCCAAATCCTGTGTAAGTCTTGTAATTCTCTAAAAGCCTTATTAATATCGGCTTCATTTACTAGCTCTTCCACTCGGGCTACAATTTTTTGTTTTTGCTCTAAATTGTGTTTAAAATCAAGGTCTCGAGCCTCTCTGTCTAAGTGTAAATAATCGTAGAAATTTTCCACATGAAAATGGAAATTGTTCCATACGTGGTTGTATTTGTCTTTAGGAATCGGACCAGCATTCTTCCATCGTTCTCTTAAATCATTAAAATGTTTCAAGGTATCTTTGATGTTCTCTTGTGGATTAATCAGCTCTTTTATTTCTTCAACAATAGCCAAACGATGCTCTAAATTTGTTTTTAGATTGGTTTGTAAACTCTTGAAATGAGTATTTTTAGTATCTCTGAATTGAGAATAGAACTTATCAAATTGGGTTTTTAATGGCGAGTGATAGTGAAAATCTTCATTAGGATCTTGGTTTTCAGCAAGAAATTCCTCTTTCTTCTCTTCTATAAGGTGGTTGTATTTTGCTAAGAATGCTTTTTTCACGTCTTCTATGTGATCTTTAAAAGACATTACTTTTTCATTGGAAACTAGGTTTTTCAGTTCCTCAACAAGTTGTTCTAAGGATAAAGTATCATAATCTTGCATAGAAATTTCATGACGATCTTTAAGCGTCTCGTCTTCACTTTCTTCTGCGTTAGTATCCGTAATGGCATCTAGAGCCTTCTGGTTTTTAGTTTCCATAGCAGTATCAGTGGAGGAGGCTTCATCAGGGACAACTGCGTTATCTTCAGCTGGCATATCACTTGGTTCTGCTGCAGGCGTTGCTTCAAGGTGTTCCTTTTGGGACTGATCGGATGCCGTCGCATTGTTTTCTAAATTTCCATCTGCTTCGTTTTCCTGACGAGACAGGTTATCATTCTTTTCTTCTAACATTTTTTCAATGTGTAAGGTTTGTATTTATATCTATTGCGAAAGATACTAAAGCAGTATGAAAGTACAAAATAAAACCATTATTAATAGTCATTTTATGTTCAAAAATGTTTTCATTTGGAGCCATTTCCTGCTGTTCGCTGTATCTTTTTGTTTGCTAAAAAGCAAACTAAAAAGGATGCCGCTGCCATCAGGGCTAGGGTTTAGAGGTTAGAAGTGTAAATTATTTCCAAAAAAAATCCATCGATGCAGGAATAAAGAGTTTAATCTACTCTGCTGTAGCAAATTATTGCAATACTATTGAATAAGTGAAATTTTGATAAAATGAAAAGTCCCACCGAAGCAGGACTAAAGATTTTCATCTACGGCATATAGCCTTATTGTGATAAGATTAAAGATTAGAAATTTTAATCAGATACAAACGTAAACAAAAAATAGTTAAGTTGCAATGAGGAAAACCGTAAAACGATTAAATATTTTCTTTGTAGTTTTAAAAATTCTTACAAAATAGAGTTGACATGGCAAAAATATTAGGATTGGATTTAGGGACAAATAGTATTGGGTGGGCGATAGTGGAAAAAGATGGAAATGATTTCTCATTAGTTGATAAAGGAGTTAGAATATTTTCGGAAGGAGTAAAATCAGAGAAAGGAATCGAAAGTTCTCGCGCTGCTGAACGAACAGGTTACAGAAGCGCTCGAAAAATAAAATACCGTAGAAAATTAAGAAAATATGAAACTTTAAAAGTTTTATCCTTAAACGGGATGTGTCCGCTCTCCATTGAAGAAGTGGAGGAGTGGAAAAAATCTGGTTTTAAAGAATATCCACTTAATCCTGAATTTCTGGAATGGTTAAGGACTAGTGATGACGAAAACATTAATCCTTACTTTTTTAGAGATAAAGCAAGTAAGCAAAAAGTTACTTTGTTTGAAGTAGGTCGTGCATTCTATCATATTGCCCAAAGAAGAGGTTTTTTGAGTAATCGTTTAGACCAATCTGCTGAAGGAATTTTAGAAGAACATTGTCCAAAAATTGAAGCACTCGTTGAAGATTTAAATTCTACTGATGAGATTCTTACAAGTTTAAAAGATTATTTTTTTGATACAGGAATTCTTGATGCTAATGAAAAAGGCGGTTTTGCAAAAGATTTAGATGAAGGGGATAAAAAATTAGTTTCTTTATATAGATCAATTCAAGCAATTGTTAAAAAGAATGATACTGATTTTGAAAAAGGCAAAGCAGAAATTATTGAACGATTAAACAAAAAAGATGTTTTAGGTAAAGTAAAAGGTAAAATTAAAGATATATCTCAAGCTATGCTTGAAGGAAATTTTAAAACTTTAGGACAATATTTTTTCAGCTTATATAATAAAGAAAGAATTAGAAATCAATACACTTCAAGAGAAGATCACTATCTTGAAGAATTTAAAATAATTTGTAAATTTCAAGGAATTGGTTCAATTAATCAAAATGAAAAACTACCAGAAAAGAAGTTTGAGGGTTTGGCTAAAGAGTTATACAAAGCAATCTTTTTTCAACGTCCTTTAAAATCTCAAAAAGGATTAATAGGGAAATGTTCCTTTGAAAAAAGCAAATCTCGTTGTGCTATTTCACATCCTGATTTTGAAGAAAAAAGAATGTGGGAATATTTAAATACCATTAAAATAGGTACTCAGTCTGAAAAAGTGTTGAGATTTTTAAGTCAAGAAGAAAAATTAAATTTAATTCCTAAATTTTTAAGAAAAAAAGACAACTTCAATTTTGAAGATTTAGCTAAAGAATTGATTGAGAAAGGAGCAACTTTTGGATTTTATAAATCTTCAAAAAGAGATAGTTTTCATTATTGGTTTAATTATAAGCCGACAGATACAGTTTCGGGTTGTCCAGTTTCAGCTTCATTAAAGAGTGTAGTTGGTGAAGATTGGAAGACAAAATCATTTATCTATAAAACGACTAATTCAAAAGGTATTGAAGTTTCCAGAACCGTTAATTATAAGGATTTATGGCATTTGTTATCTGTTTCCACTTCAGATATTTATTTGTACGAATATGCAAAAAATAAATTAGGATTGGAGGATAAAAATGCCAAGGCTTTCAGCAAGATTAAATTGAAAAAGGATTTTGGAAATTTGAGTCTAAATGCGATAAACAAGATTCTTCCTTATATGAGAGAAGGATTATTGTATTCACACGCTGTGTTTATGGCAAATATTGAAAGTATTGTGGATGAGGTAATTTGGAATGATTTAGGACAAAGAAAATATATTCAAGACAAGATTGCTGCAATTATAGCCAATAATATTGTTGATAATGGACTTCTGGAAGTTGTAAACGGATTAATTAAAGAATGCAAAGTTGATGGAGCCTACTACTCTAAAGAAGCAGCAGATACTTATAGAAAGGATTTAAGTAAAAAACTCGTTTCTTTTTTTAAATTTCATCACATCGATGATGGTATAAAGCAAGAAACTATTTTAAACGAATTATTTCCTGTTTTTATTGAACAATTAAAGGCTCATGAATTCATAAAAGTAAAGCGTTTAGATGAAAAAGTTTTAGAATTTCTAAAAGGAGAAAATCAAGATGGAGAGGTTTTTTGCAATAATGCCAAACAGTTAAAAAAACTATATCATCCATCAGACATTGAAGTTTTTAAAAAACAAATAGTGAAAGATAAAGATGGAACAGAAACAGGGCAACTTATTTTAGGAAGTCCGTTAACTTCATCTATTAAAAATCCAATGGCAATGCGTGCTTTGCATCAATTGCGTAAAGTTTTGAATACATTGATAGTTGAAGAACAAGTAGATTCATCTACTCGAATTCATATTGAAATGGCTCGTGAATTGAACGATGCCAATAAACGAAAAGGAATTCAGGATTATCAAAATGAGAATAAAAAAGAGCGTGAAAAGTATAGAGATGAAATTAAGAAACTCTATTTAGCAGAATGTAATAAAGAAATCGAGCCAACGGTTGATGATTTATTACGTTATCAACTATGGATTGAGCAAGACAGGAAAGAGATTTATGAGAATGGAAACAGTATTAGCATATGCGATATTATTGGAGATAATCCTGCCTACGATATAGAACACACGGTTCCAAGAAGTATCTCGCAAGATAATTCGCAAATGAATAAAACGCTTTGTAGTCAGAAGTTTAACAGAGATGTTAAAAAGCAAAAAATGCCTTTTGAATTAGGCAATCATTTAGAAATTTTACCAAGAATTGCACATTGGAAAGAAGAAGCTGATAATTTGAGCAGAGAAATAGAAATGATTATTCGCTCTACAAAAACAGCAGCAACCAAAGAAGCTAAAGACAAAAAAATAAGAAGAAGACATTATTTGACTTTAAGACGCGATTATCTTCAAGGCAAATACGATCGTTTTATTTGGACTGAGCCAAAAGTAGGATTTAAAAACAGTCAAATTCCAGACACAGGAATTATTACAAGATATGCACAAGCCTATTTGAAATCGTATTTCAATAGAGTAGAAAGTGTAAAAGGCGGAATGGTTGCCGAGTTTAGGAAAATTTGGGGCATTCAGGAAAGTTATCAAGAAAACGGAAAAAAGTATTTTAAAGAAAAAGACAGAAGCAAACATACGCATCACACTATAGATGCTATTACTATTGCGTGTATGACTAAAGATAAGTATGATGTGTTGGCACACGCTTGGACGTTAGAAGATAAAGAACAAATCACCGAAGCTAGAAAAATAGTAGCGGAATCAAAACCTTGGAAAACTTTTAAAGAGGATTTAAAAAAGATTGAAGAAGGAATTTTAGTTTCACATTATACGCCAGATAATGTAAAAAAGCAATCTAAAAAGATTGTTAGAGTTCGAGGCAGAAAACAATATGTTGCTGAAATTGAAAGAGATGTAAATGGAAAAGCTGTTGCTAAAAAAGATATTAGTGGAAAAGTTATATACAAATTAGACAAGGATGGGAAAAAACTTCCAAGATTACAACAAGGTGATACTATTCGAGGTTCTTTGCATCAAGACAGTATTTATGGAGCAATTAAAAACCCATTAAAGACAGAAGAAATCCGTTATGTAATTCGTAAAGATTTAGAAAGTATAAAAGCATCTGATGTTGATAACATTGTAGATGAAATGGTAAAAGAAAAAGTAAAAGAAGCCATAGCAAGTAAGGTTTTAATACTTTCTTCAAATCCACAACAAAAAAATAAAATTGATGGTAAAGTTTGGATGAACGAAGAAAAAGGAATTCCAATTAACAAAGTTCGTCTGTATGCGAATTCAGTGAAAAATCCATTAGAAATAAAAGAACATAGTTCTTTATCAAAATCTCGTCACGAACACAAACAAAAAGTATATGGACAAAATGATGAGAATTTTGCAATGGCAATTTATGAAGGGTTAGATAAAAAAGGAAAGACAGAAAGAGCTTTTGAATTAATTAATTATATGGACGCTGGTTATTATTATAAATTGAAAAATAAAAATGAAAGGAAAAAAGATATAATTTCTTTAGTACCCGAAAAGCATATAGAAACTGGATTTAATTTATTAAGGTCAAATAAAATACCTATTATTTTAAAAAAAGGGTTGAATGTGATTCTATACAAAAATGAAAAGGAAGAGATTGACTTTAATAATCCTAATAGTATCATTAAAAGATTGTATAAGATTTCAGGGCTAGATAAAGACGGAATAAAATTAATGTATTGTATTTCTGCAAAAGGTTCGACAGAAAATATTGCTTATATGAACGATGTTATTAATAAACAAAAATTATTTGAATTAAAAAGTGAAATGGAAAAATTAGGTTTGTGGGATAAAGTTTTTTCTGATTTTAAAAATGATAATTTAAAAAAGTCTGATTTTTTTAAAAAATTGAATGATTTACTTAACAAACATTATTTTGAAAATAATGTTTGTGATTCAATAGGTTCAATTAAAAAAGTAAAGATTAAAGAAAGTGGTTTGACAACACCAAAGGGTGGGGATGTTATAGATAATTTTAAAGATTTTCCATATATTAAGTTTAAAGTTAGCAATTTCAATGCTTTAATTGAAGGAATTGATTTTAAAATTTCGCCAACAGGTAAGTTTGTACAAATTTAAAAATAAAGATTATGGATGAGTTAAAATTAACAGAAGAGCAAATCAAAAAGATTCAAGCAAAAATTGATAAAGCGGAGAAAAGTGGTTTTAGCACCAAAACAAAGGAAGAATTATTAGCTGACATAAAGAAAAAATTGAATGTTTAGTTTTGTCATTCCGACGAAAAAGGAATCACATCAGTAGAGCAACTAATGTGATTTTTCCTTCTTTGGAATGATAAAAAAGGCACAAAAGTTCTTTGACATAAGTTTTTCAACGTCTTAAACATCTCAAACCACAACTGAAAGGTATGGCATCCGCCCAGCAGGGATGCAGTAGCTTTCTGTTGTGGTTTGATTAAAGATTAGAAAACACGATATTAAAAGAAAAAGTAAGTTCGTTAGATAGTTGTTGTGGTTTGATTAAAGATTAGAAAACACGATATTAATATGGAGAAGATTACGGAGAAGAAATGTGTTGTGGTTTGATTAAAGATTAGAAAACACGATATTCGGAAAAGATAGGAATAACGAGAGCTACAGTTGTGGTTTGATTAAAGATTAGAAAACACGATATTTGAAAAGTAATTACCTATTTTTGGATTAAAGTTGTGGTTTGATTAAAGATTAGAAAACACGATATTCTCTAGGATTAGCCCATGACCAAATGGAAGTTGTGGTTTGATTAAAGATTAGAAAACACGATATTATGACGGTATAATGGAGCATTTTGGTGCTAGTTGTGGTTTGATTAAAGATTAGAAAACACGATATTCCATGCTGTGCTATTACACTTGTAGTTATTGTTGTGGTTTGATTAAAGATTAGAAAACACGATATTCCCGAATGTTTCACGGTTTTTTCATTATTAGTTGTGGTTTGATTAAAGATTAGAAAACACGATATTTTTCGAAATATTCTAATACTGATTGCTCAAGTTGTGGTTTGATTAAAGATTAGAAAACACGATATTGCTGTAAAAAAAACATCCATTAGAAGCCCAGTTGTGGTTTGATTAAAGATTAGAAAACACGATATTTCTCTAAATTTAAACTATCCTTATGACTTAGTTGTGGTTTGATTAAAGATTAGAAAACACGATATTCGTATCAGTTTATGACCAAGACACAAACCAGTTGTGGTTTGATTAAAGATTAGAAAACACGATATTCAAATACAATAATCCGTGTTTTGCTTTTAGCGTTGTGGTTTGATTAAAGATTAGAAAACACGATATTCCTTTATCTGCTTCTATTCTTGCAAGTTCTGGTTGTGGTTTGATTAAAGATTAGAAAACACGATATTACACGGAGCTTTACACCGATAAGCTAGATAGTTGTGGTTTGATTAAAGATTAGAAAACACGATATTTGAATGTTTCAACACAAAATTGGAAGGCCAGTTGTGGTTTGATTAAAGATTAGAAAACACGATATTCTTGCTGATTAGAGCTTGTAATAAATTCATAGTTGTGGTTTGATTAAAGATTAGAAAACACGATATTCAATGTCTGTATTCCCTACGCTTGTCACTAGTTGTGGTTTGATTAAAGATTAGAAAACACGATATTCAACGGAACAAAGTTTTCATACATTCCCCAAGTTGTGGTTTGATTAAAGATTAGAAAACACGATATTCAGTTGGCTTGTTACCTTCTGATTTTCATAGTATTAAATGTAAATATCGTATAGAAAAATGCCTCTTTATTGGTTTGATAACCCAATATTGATGCATTTTTTTGTTTGTAGTGGTAATTTTTCTAAAGGTTTTATAACTTTTGTAAAAAAGTAAAAAATGGTGTATTCGCACATGCGACTCTATTTGTCAACTTGGAAATGGCACAAAACAAGAGAGCAACATAATTGAGACGCTTCCAGCGTGACAAATAGTAAGAGAAAAAAATAGTTTGCGATAATTCGGAATTAATAGTAATGAAAATTAATCCCAGAAATAGCAAGATACAAAGAGTTCACACTACTATTTTATAAATATTTAGCATTCAAAATGACTATACGCGCTATTGTTTCAAAACAATTCCAATTGTGTGGGTTGCGGTGCTTTTGGGACTTCAGCTTTGCCCCAAAAGTTTAAAATATTTCCAAATTGCTTATCCGTAATTCGTAAAATACTCACTTTTCCTAAGGGTGGTAATAGTCGGTGAATGCGTTTTTCATGTACATCGGCACTTTCGCTGCTCGCACAATGGCGTACGTAAACAGAATATTGCATCATGCTAAAACCATCTTTCAAGAGATTTCCTCGAAATTGTGAGGCATTTCTTTTGTCTTTTTTGGTTTCTGTTGGTAGATCAAAAAACACGAACAACCACATTATTCGGTATCCGTTAAGTTCCATAATTTAGGATATTTAATTTTTTTACGGTCACCAGTAAAACACTGTTGGAGTGAGCTAGCTGTTTTTTGTAATCCAACCATTAACGGACTTTTTTCCTCTTTGAAATAAACAGTTTGTGTTAGTAATTGCAGTAGTTCCGCTTTTATAGTAGTGGTCAGCTCTTGCTCTGGATAGCGTTTCATAATGTCAAAAACTTTTTCATCCACAATAGGGCGAAAAGGTTCCATAATATCATCCGCAAGAGCAAAAGCATTGTATTTACTTTTATGATGGATTCCTAAAGTATTCAATAAACCGCTTCCAGAAAGTGCTCGTGCGGTCGCAGCTCTCAAGATAGCATAACCATAATTCAAAAAATTATTTGGATAATCGCCATAACGTTCTCTTTTTATTCCATCTTTTTCATGATTGGGTAGCGGGAAATTTTTCCAATACTGTTGTGCCGCAACGCCTGCCATATTTGATGTGTCTCCGCTCAGAACCTTACTGGCTAGAAATTCAAAAGTGTTTTTGCTAGCCGTTATCTTGGCTAGTAATTCTCCTTGATTTTTAATTTTTTCAACAATAGTTTGCTGCCATAATTGTTTTTTAAGTGGAATGGAAGCTTCAATCTGATTTTTGAATATTTCTTGCTGAATATGATGGCTGTTGAGGTTGAGAAACATTCCATTGGGAAGATGGTTGCTACCGCAAATAATAATAGCGGTATTATGTTCAACAACTAGATTCATGGCAGGAATACTCAAGTAGATTTCAACATGATCAAGTACTAGAAAGCCAATGTCTTCTATTGGTATAGTACTTTCTCTTATTTCTGATTTGATTACTAATTGTTGATTTTTTGTAGTGATTGAAGATTTGCTTTCGATGAGAATTGTTCTTTTGATCATAATTTAAGTTGTTAAATTAATGGCAAATATTTGATTATCAATCAAATTAAAGCATTAAATAAGCAACTCCTTTACGGCAAACCTCAATCTGTCTTTTATTTAGTTATAAAAAAAACGTCTTGTTTTAAAAATGTAGTACCATAATAGGAGTATTACAATTTTAAAACAAGACAATTTGTATATTCTTTGAGTAGCTTTTTACTACTTATTCCAAATCTTCCATGCTTTTTCGGCTTGAAAAATCAGCATGTCTAAGCCGTTTTTAATTTTGGCTCCTTGTGCTGCAGCTTTTTGTAGAAATTGCGTTTCGGCAGGATTGTATATCAAATCATAAGCTATGTGCTTCGCAGTGAAAAATTCATACGGAAGTAAAGGGAAGGCAGCTACATTTGGACTCGTTCCCACCGGTGTAGCATTTATTATTATTTGGTAATTATCAAATGTTGTTGCGTTGATTCGGCTGTAGTCAATTGCCGTTTCACTGGCTTCTCTTGAAACAAAAGTATAGGGAATGTCTAGTTCGTCTAAAGCAAAAGCAACTCCTTTAGATGCGCCTCCGGTACCTAAAATCAGTGCTTTTTTATGATGTGGTTCCAGTAACGGTTGCAATGATTTTTTAAAACCATAATAATCCGTATTGTACCCTTTCAACTTTCCTTTTTTGGTGATTTTAATCGTATTAACAGCGCCAATTAATAGCGCTTTTTTCGAAAGTTTATGCAAAAATGGAATTACAGCTTCCTTATACGGAATAGTGACACTCATTCCTTTGAGGTCGGGTGTGTTTTTAACAACTTCGGGAAAGGCATTTATTTCTGGAATATCAAAATTCTCATACGTGCAACCTTCAAAGTTTTCGCTATCAAATTTATCGGTAAAATACCCTTTCGAAAAAGAATAACTTATGTTGCGACCTACTAATCCAAAGCGCTTTCTAACGATATCAACCATTATAATTTTTTATGTTTTGCAATATAATTTTGTACCATTTTTTTTGCCCAAACTACTGGAAATAAATCTTCCAAAAGAATATAATTTTCAAAATTCAGTCGCAAGGCATTGCTTAAATGGAATTTTGCTTTTGTAGTATCCGTTAGCATAAAGTACAACCCTGCTAAACGGTATTCCACTTCATTCTCTTCTGGAAAATATTCGGATGCTTGCAATAAAGTCTGAATAGCACTTTCGAATTCTCCTAAAAATTGTAATATGTCTACCCAGAACAACCAAGTTTCTAAAGAATGATCACCAAACTCTACTGCTTTTCTATAGCCAAACTCCGCTTCTTCAAAAAAGTTCATTTGTTTGTTTATGGAAGCAAAACGTTTCCAATACAACCTATTTTGATTGTCAATTGCCAATGCTTTATTGACATAAAACAGCGCTTTTTGAAAGTTTTTCTGGCGAACATAAAAATCAGTTATAGCAATCCATCCCTTGTCTAAAAGGGGATCTTCATGTACCGTTTCATTAAAGTATTTTAAGGCTAAAACAGAATTACCTAGTTTTTCATAGCATTTTCCCATGCGCAGCAGCGCATACGAAGTTGCATCATCTAATTCGATGGTTCTGCTGTAGCTTTCAATAGCTTCTTCATATTTTTTTAATCGTTCAAAAGCTTTTGCTTTTTCCATGAATGCACCTAGGAATTCATCGTCAATTAATGTAGCGTAATCAAAGGCCCGAATGGCATTTTCATATTCTTTAACTCCATAATGCAACCTACCCAGCTGGTGCCAAGCGATTTCGCTGTACGGATTTTTGTCGATGTATTTTTTTAGATAACTGATAGCCTCTTGGTTTTGATCTAAAAATTCAAAACAATACACTACGTTATACAATGCAGATTGGTCTTCTAGATCTTCCTCTAAACATTTGATGAAGCTTTCTTTTGCCATTTCAAGGTTGTCCATAAAAAGATATTCCATCCCTATTAAGTTATAGACATCAGCATTATCATCCGTGTATTTTAAGGCGATTCTTAATAACTCAACGGCTTTTTCGTGTTGGTCTCTTTTTGAATAGATATTGGCTTTTTGAATGTAAATTTCTTCATTCGTTGGCTCAATAGCATACAACTCATTCAATAATTTTTCGGCTAATTCCAGTTTGTCATCAAAGACTAACATCTCCACCTGAACTAATTTCAGTCCAGTTGATTTTGGGTGTTGGTCTAATGCTAGCTTTAGCGCTTTTTTTGCCAATGCGGCCTTACCCATATCGAGATAATGAAGAATAATTTCTTCAAATTCTTCGGAGTCAAAAAAGAGCACTTTGTTGGTTTTCAACATCGACTCAAATTTAGACAGGGATAAGTTATAGTCTTCTTCTTCGTTGCTTAATTGCATCTTTGTTTTTTTAGAATTTGGCCTTATTAAAAGTAGGCATCCTTACTGTTAATGTGAGGAGGAACGGGAATTGTTTTAAACAATTTAATTAACAAAATCCGGGCTGGTTTAGTACTGATTTCCATGCTTGATACATGTGGAAATCTTTTTTACTGTCCTTCTCTAAACGAAGGTAAAAAACGGCAATTTTTTCTTTAGGATGGGATAAGAGTCCGCACGTTTGCCCGCAGGATTCTCCTAAAGAAACTATTTTTTATTCAAAATCGAATCCATTACTTCTAGCATGATTGCACAACCTTCTCGGATTTCTTCATTAGAAATGGTAAGCGGTGGCGTGATTCGGATGGCGCATCCTTCAAATAGTAACCAGAATAAAATGAGCCCTTTGTCTTGACATTGGAGAATCACTTCGTTCGTAATATCGGCACTTATGGTCATTGCGGCAAGCATTAAACCTTTTCCCCTAATCTCTTCTATCAAAGGATGTACCAAAAGTGATCGGAATAGATTTTCTTTCTCTAAGGCTTCAGGCATTAAGTTGGTCTCAGTGATTTCTTGCAAAGTAGCCAAACACGCTGACGCAATGACAGGATGGCCTCCAAAGGTGGTGATGTGTCCCAATTTAGGATTATCACTAAGGAGATCCATCATGGTAGCTGAAGCGGTAAAAGCACCTACGGGCATCCCGCCACCCATTCCTTTGCCCATTACTACAATATCAGGTACAACATCGTAATTTTGGAATCCAAAAAGCGTTCCAGTTCTTCCAAAACCAGGTTGAATTTCATCCAGAATCATTATCGCGCCTACTTCATCACAGCGGTGGCGAACTTTTTTAAGAAAATCATCATGGGGTTGAATAAATCCTGCACCACCTTGAATGGTTTCTAAAATGATTCCTGCAGTTCTGGTGGTGATTTTTTGTAAATCATCTTCGTTATTAAAAGTGATAAAATCGACATCAGGTACCAAAGGACGGAAAACTTGTTTGCGTTCTTCAAAACCCATCACGCTCATCGAGCCCATGGTATTCCCATGATAAGCGTTGTGACACGAAATTAATTGACTTCTTCCTGTGGTTCGTCTGGCGAGTTTTAGAGCGCCTTCAATCGCTTCTGTGCCGGAATTTACCAAGTAAGTTTTGTCCAAAGGAGCGGGTAGCAATGATGCTAATAATTTGCAATATTCGACTGCCGGACTTTGAGAATATTCACCGTAAACCATCACGTGTGAATATTTGTCTAATTGCTCTTTTATGGCTTGATTAACTCTTGGATGCTGATGTCCAAGCGCACAAGCAGAAACTCCAGCAACAAAATCTAAATATTTTTTATTAGCGGTATCATAGATATATGAACCTATGGCATGCGAGATTTCCATACCCAATGGATAAGGAGTTGTTTGTGCTTGGTATTTTAAGAAATCACTATTCAATTTTTTAGAAATTTAACCGCTAACTTTGCAAAGTTTGTAAAGTTTACGTAGTTTTAAAAGATGTTTTTTTGTCCCTGTGTCCTAGATTGAATACTGAGACTTTTCACTGTTCCCTTTACTTTTTACTTTTTTTTCACTTTCTTCTTATCGTAATTCAGAGTTTCCTTCCGAATTTTCATAGGAATAGCCTCTTTAGCTTCGGCTGATTTAGTTGCTTTTGCTATTTTTTCATTATCTTCATTTTCTTCGGGTGGAAAGAGGTCGTCTTTCGATTTTATTCGTTCGTCTCCGCGCCATACTAACCCTCTCAGTTTTCTTGCATTTTCAGGTAAATCTTTTTCGGGGTAAATATCGCCATCTACTTGCTGAAAGAAAGTAATGGTTTCGATCTCATTTTTTTCTAAAAGGAGATTAATTTTACTACTTACATTTTTATTGATGCCTATGAGTTCTTGCGCTTCATTTCGCATATAATAGATAACTTCGGCATTTTTGACAATGTCCACGTCACGCAGTTTTCCTTCCTCAAATTTACCGTAGAGATTTTGTCCTTTGACTTGATTATAGCCCGTTCCTATGGTGTCTTTAGAGACTATAAAGGTGTTCTCAAGGACTTTTAGTGAATCTAGCTTTTGGGTGGTGTTATTGCCTATAAGATGCATGATATCGCCTGTTATTTGACTTTCTCCATTCCAAAGTATTGGATTTCCAATCATTTTTGTCAAAGCAGTTTTTGAGCTCGAATGTATTGAATCGCATTTGCCGCTCAAATCCGTTTTATAAAATCGGACGTTATTGAATGCTCTAATGACTCGGTTTCCTTCTTTGCCGGTTACCATTAATTTCTTCCCATGGATGTAAACAGAGTCATTTTCGACAAAATTAACCGCAACAGCTCTTTTCGTTACATACATGGAATCCAGTTTTTTATATACTTCGGCATAATGTCCTTTTACGATGCCACGATTGATAGAATCTGTTATTTTAACATTGCGCGTGGCTGATGCAAATTCCCGATTTCGGTCATAATACAAACTGTCGCCTTTAATCACTCGATCATCGTATTTAATGAAGGATTTATTCAGGAAATGGGCCAGATTTTTTTTGGTGTCATAAAACCCTTTTTCAGTGTAAATATAATTGGCTTTACTGGTTATCGTGGAAGGTCCAAAAAGATACGAATGCCCAGAATTACTGAAATAATCTAAGTGATTTGATTTTATGACATACGTTGGATTTGTGATGGTAACTGCCGTCAGGAATTGGAATTTTTTTTGTTTCACATAATATCTTCCAGAATTACTTTCGAGGGTATTGTCTTTGTTTGTAATTGTTCCAGGAGTATCGTAAAATACTTCTTGAATATTTCGGTCAAAATTGATTATTTCTGTTACCAAAGTTGCGTCTGGTGAACTCATCACAGCATCTCCAGAAGCATAAGCTTTTTTTACATTTCCATTGTATTCTGCATATTTGCTGTTTAAAAATAAAGTATCGCCTTGCACCATTTGTACATTTCCAAAGGCCTTGATGTAATTTTCCTTCTGGAAATAATACGCTTTGTTGCATGTCATTACAACGCCATCATGATTCACGCGAACGTTCCCTATAAGTAATAAAGCATCAGGAATTTCTACTTGATTTACATCAGCAAAATCAGAGTTTTCTACTATAATTTTTTTCGGGGCTTGCGCCAAAACTAAATTTGTAATTAGCAGTAGGAGACAATAACGAAGGAAAAACAGCGATTTCTTCAATGGATTTAATTTTTGTCAAATTTATGAAAAAGGAAACAATCCTAATCCATATTAGGAATTATTTATAATCAGTCCAAAGGGCCTTAATAGCGAATGTTTCATCTTTTGAAAGTTATTAACAATTAATGAAACTCCTTCGTTGTAGTTTCCGTCTCAATTAAATACAAATCTTAAATTTTAATGCGTATCGACGGAGATTATTTAAAAAATAGTAAATTTAAAAATTGATATTTAGTTTACGATAAAGGAATTGAAATCATCATAAATATTTTTATACAATGAAAAAAATAACTATTGTTGCAGGGATAAGTGCGGTACTTTTAGCATCGGCTTGTAAAACAAAAGATTTAAAAATGAATGGAGAAAAGAAAGAGGACGTCTCTGGTAAAAAAGAAGTGGTTTATCAGGTCTTTACCCGATTATTTGGGAATAAAGTTACCACCAATAAACCATGGGGAACTATTGAAGAAAACGGAGTAGGGAAGTTTAACGATTTTACAGATAAAGCGCTACATGAAATTAAGGACTTAGGCGTTACTTATGTTTGGTATACTGGAGTTCCACATCATGCTTTAATTCGGGATTACACCGCAATAGGAATTTCGAATGATGATCCAGAAGTAGTCAAAGGTAGAGCGGGTTCTCCTTATGCCGTGAAGGATTATTACAACGTAAACCCAGATTTAGCAGTAAATCCGGCGAATCGTTTGCAGGAATTTGAGTCCTTAATTGCCCGGACTCATAAAGCAGGATTAAAAGTGATTATAGATATTGTTCCTAATCATATAGCGCGCCAATACGAGGGTAAGACTAATCCGTCGGGCGTTAAAGATTTTGGTGCAGCGGATGATGTAACGGTAGATTACAAAAGAAACAACAACTTCTATTATATTCCAAATACTTCTTTCGAAATTCCAGATGCGGCAAAACCATTAAATGGAGAAAGTAATCCATTAATAGATGGGAGGTTTGAAGAAAACCCAGCTAAATGGACAGGAAATGGTTCTCGTATGGCTAAACCAGATAAAAATGACTGGTACGAAACCGTCAAAATAAATTATGGGATTCGCCCGGATGGATCCAAAGATTTTCCCGAACTTCCTACTGGATTTGACACGAAATCGTATCAGGAACATGATGCTTTTTGGAATGGAAAAGACGTTCCAGATTCTTGGGATAAATTTAAAGATATTGCTTTGTATTGGACCGCTAAAGGAGTAGATGGTTTTAGATTTGATATGGCCGAAATGGTTCCGTTCGAATTTTGGAGCTATATGAATTCCGCTATTAAAGTAAAAAATCCAGACGCCTTTTTGTTGGCTGAAGTCTATAATCCTAAAGAATATCGCAATTACATCCACTTGGGTAAAATGGATTACTTATATGATAAAGTAGAAACCTACGATAAATTGAAAGATGTCATACAAGGAAGAGCGTTGCCTGATGGATTATCAGCTATTCAAAACGGAATGGCAGATATAGAGCATCACATGTTGCATTTTCTGGACAACCATGATGAGCAACGTTTGGCTAGTCCAGAATTTGCCGGAACACCACAAAAAGGAAAACCATTGATGGTCGTTTCAACGACAATAAGTAGTTCTCCCACGATGGTTTATTTTGGCCAAGAAGTAGGAGAAGCAGGAAATGAGAATGCTGGTTTTGGGACTCATTCCAGAACGTCAATCTTTGATTATATTGGAGTTCCTAGTCATCAGCGTTGGATGAATGGAGGTGCATTTGATGGCGGTCTATTGACAAAAGACGAAAAAGAGTTGCGTGATTTTTATAAAAGAATATTGAATTTCTCTTTAAATAGTTCGGCTTTAATGGGAAAATTTCAAGATATTCAAATGGTGAACCGCCAAACTACTGCGGGATATGATTCGGGAATTTATGCTTTCACTCGCTGGTCAGCTGCGCAAAAATTAATTGTTATTACTAATTTTTCATGGCTTACCACTAGCAATTTCGAATTAAAAATCCCTGCTGATATCATTGAAAAATGGAATTTGAAAGATGGAAAGTACACTATAACAGACCAATTGTACAATAAAAGTTCCGCTTTGTTGCAGGTAGTGAATGGGGAAGGGAAAGTACAAATTACAATTGCTCCATCAGAATCTTTTATTTATCAATTGTAAGAAAGCGTTTGACAATCAAAAAAAAAGCTGATAAATATTTATCAGCTTTTTTTGTAAACAAGAAGAAATTATTTTTTTGCGACAGCATCGTAATTTTCTTGTACTTTTTGCCAGTTAATCACATTGAAAAAGCCATCGATATAATTTTTTCGGCGGTATTGGTAGTCTAAATAATAGGCATGTTCCCATACATCTAAAGCTAGTATTGGAGTGCCAGAAACAAGCGCATTTCGCATCAAAGGATTGTCTTGATTTGATGTACTGGTCACCTGAAGTTTTCCTGCGCGATCAATGAGTAACCAGGCCCAACCAGAACCAAATTGTTTTGTAGCTTCGACTTTGAATAAAGTAGTAAAGTTTTCAAATGAACCAAAATCTCTAATAATTGCCTTAGCTAATGAATTTGTAGGTTGACCACCCGCTTTTGGTGCCATGCATTTCCAATACAAAGAATGATTGTAAAATCCACCCGCATTGTTGCGAAGCGCAGCATCATTAGGATCTAATTTAGTTAATACTTCTTCTATGGTTAGGTTCTCTAGTGGGGTTCCTAACACTGCTTTGTTCAAATTATTAGTATAGGTTAAATAATGCTTAGAATAATGCATTTCTAAAGTGGTTGAAGATATACTGGGTACTAAAGCATCGTATGCGTAGGGTAGTTTTTCCATTTGAAATGACCCTTCGTTTGCTTTTACGTCATCAGGCGAAGCAATAATAGTAGTGGTTTGTTCAGCTACGGTAGGTAAAGGAACTTCAACTACTTCTATTAATTTTTTGTTATTACAAGAAATGGAAATAACGAATAGAAAGGAAATAGGAATTAAAAATAATTTGTTTTTCATAATGAACTATTTTTTTAACAGCGATTCAATCATTTCAATGTACTGCTGTTTCGCTTCATCTGCTGTCAGGTGGCTTATTTGCATCCACGCATTTGTTTTGAAGGCATCTCTTAAATGGTAGGAAGAGGTTTGTTTTAGATCTAAGATTCCCAAGGTCGCTTGCTTGTAATAAGCATACAGCCGCAACTGTACATCTTGCGGTAAGGAAGCTTGAGTCATGTCAGCGGCTATTTTAACTGCTTCCAGAAATCGAGTATCTAAATTTTTTTCAATCATTATGCTTTGGTCGCAATAACTGTTTTTCCTCCTATTGCTTTTTCATTTAAACTGACATTGATGGGGGTGCCTAAAGGCAAAAAGATGTCTACTCTTGAGCCAAATTTTATAAAACCAGCATCAGTTCCTTGAATAACCTGCATGCCTTCTTCGGCATAATTTACAATTCTTCTTGCAAGTGCACCTGCAATTTGACGGTACAGGACCTCTCCGAAAGTTTTATTTTCGATTACAATAGTTGTTCTTTCGTTTTCTTCACTTGCCTTTGGATGCCAAGCTACTAAAAATTTACCAGGATGGTATTTGCTAAATTTCACAAGTCCACTTAAACCATAACGCGTAACATGTACGTTTATTGGAGACATGAAAATGGATATTTGTAAGCGTTTGTCTTTGAAATATTCGCCTTCATATACTTCTTCAATAACTACCACTTTGCCATCTACAGGAGCAAGGATTTGATTTTCATTGCTAATAGCCGCTCTTTTGGGATTTCTAAAAAATTGTAAGATGATAATCAACAGTAGCAATGCTGCTATTTGAATGGCCATTTTAAGCCAAATGATGTCTATAAAATTATCAGACAGTAAAAGGACAACAGCCGTGAAAATTGTGCCTAATAAAATAGATTGGGTTCCTTCTTTATGAAACATAGTTTAAGATTTGATAAAATAAAAAAATTATTGGTGCTACAAATATAACACTATCTAAACGATCTAGGATGCCTCCGTGACCGGGCATTATACTTCCGCTATCTTTTACACCGGCGATACGCTTGAATTTGGATTCGATTAAATCTCCTATTGTTCCCGCAATTCCCACAATAACTGCAATAGATGTCCAGATGAGGATGGATCTATCACTAAACTCAGGATTGGCTTTTATGTAATATTTTGAGATTAAATATCCTGCTAAAACGGCAAAAAGTATTCCGCCTAAAAATCCTTCAATAGTTTTTTTAGGTGATATTTTTTCGAATAACTTAGTTCGTCCTATTGATTTTCCAACAATATAAGCAAAAGTATCATTGGTCCATATTAGAATAAATAAACCAATTATAATTTTAGGATTATAATCATTTATCCCAAAAGAAATTTTAGTGATAAACACAAAAGGTAACATTATATATCCTAATAAATACAAATATTTAGAGGAAGTGCTTATTTTTTGAATGTTATCGTAAAATAAGAAAAGGATACATTTTATGGATACTACTAATGCAATAACCAATAAAACAACATCTAATTGTTGAATATTGATTGAAATTTCTACATTGGTATTGAATAGTTGATTGATAGTTTCAGTAGTGCTCTTGTTGTAATGACTTACTAGCGTTACGGCAGTATACAATAGGATTCCAAAAAGAATGGGAAATACTTTAGGTATTTGAATTAGATTGCAAAATTCATAAATTGCGATTATTAGAAAAATTCCAAATAGAATAAAAAAGGTTTCAGTTGAATATAGAATAGAGACGAGTAATAATATGATATAAACAGCTCCTGATATACCTCGTTTTAGAGTTTCATTCATCTTAAAGATCTTCTAAAAGCAGTAAGTAAAGGTTTTTGGCAGAACTTCCGTATTGCGTGAAGTCTTCTTCTTTGGCTTTTTCGAAATATTTTATAGTGGTAATGTTTGTAGGGTAATCTCTTTCGTATTTCTTTTTAATGGCACTTAATCCGTCGCTTTTAGTACCAAGAATTTGACTTGTTTTAGCTAAAACGATTATGTTTACAGGCAGTTCGTTTGGTTTGTTTTGTTTGATTTGTTTTGATGAAAATAGGATGGAACCTTCATCCGCTATTAAATTCTCACAACTGGCAAGAATAAATTTGGGATTAGCAGGTTTATTATATCGTAATTTATTGTCATCTAGCATTGAGAATAGGTCCGGATCATAACATAACACATCACTTTCGAACCAATCATTTTCTTCTAATATATTTTCAAATTGCTCTTTAACTTCTTCAGTATTTTCACAGTATAAAAATTTACCTCCATTTTTTTTAAAATTAAAAATAAATTGTTCATCTATTGAGGTTGTGTTTTCAGTAAGGGAGTTACTAAATTCACTTTGTTTATCTTCCTCAGAAGTAGGATTACTAGAACCAAAAATTTTTCTAAAAAGACTCATATTTCTGTAAACTGCTATAATTTATTATTTGAAAACGTCCAAAGATAAAAAAATCTTAATTCAAAAGTAGTTTTTGAATTAAGATTTTAAAAATAAATGAATAATGATGTGTTTTTAGGACACGACTTCTTCGAGATTTTTGTCGAAAGTTCTTTTTCCGAAAATAGCTTCTAAATCATCTTTGAAAATAACTTCTTTCTCAATTAGAATATTCGCAAGTTGATTTAGTTTGTCTTTATTCTCTTCTAGAATTGCAATTGCTCTTTGGTACTGACTTTCAATCAGTAATGAAATTTCTTCGTCGATTACTCTTGCTGTTTCCTCAGAATATGGTTTTGACAAATTGTATTCGCTTTGTCCTGTTGAATCGTAATAGGTAACATTACCTATTTTTTCATTCAAACCATAAATAGTTACCATGGCTCGAGCTTGTTTCGTCACTTTTTCTAAATCACTCAATGCACCAGTCGAAATTCTGTTGAAAGTTACTTTCTCAGCAGCTCTTCCACCCATGGTAGCACACATTTCATCTAGCATTTGATCTGGTCGAACAATTAAACGCTCTTCTGGTAAGTACCAAGCAGCGCCTAAACTTTGTCCTCTAGGAACAATCGTTACTTTAATTAATGGAGCAGCATGTTCTAGCATCCAGCTTACCGTTGCATGTCCTGCTTCATGAATAGCAATTGCTTTCTTTTCATCAGGAGTAACAATTTTGTTTTTCTTTTCAAGGCCACCAACGATTCTATCAACAGCATCTAGGAAATCTTGTTTATCTACCGCAGTTTTGTTATGTCTAGCCGCTATTAAAGCTGCTTCATTGCATACGTTCGCAATATCAGCACCAGAAAAACCTGGAGTTTGTTTGGCTAAAAATTCAGTGTCGAGTCCTTCTACTTTTTTCAAAGGCGCAAGATGTACTTTGAATATTTCAGCTCTTTCTCTAATATCTGGTAAGTCAACGAAAATTTGTCTGTCGAAACGACCTGCGCGCATTAACGCTTTGTCAAGAACATCTGCTCTGTTAGTTGCTGCCAGAACAATTACATTAGAATTGGTTCCAAAACCGTCCATTTCAGTCAATAACTGGTTTAAAGTATTCTCACGTTCGTCATTTCCGCCTGACATGTTGCTTTTTCCTCTTGCTCTTCCTACCGCATCAATTTCATCAATGAAGATAATTGCTGGAGATTTTTCCTTGGCTTGTTTGAATAAATCACGAACACGAGATGCACCTACACCAACAAACATTTCCACAAAATCAGATCCTGATAAAGAGAAGAATGGTACTTGAGCTTCACCAGCTACGGCTTTTGCTAATAAGGTTTTACCAGTTCCTGGAGGTCCTACCAACAAGGCTCCTTTTGGGATTTTGCCACCCAAATTAGTATATTTTTCAGGATTTTTCAGGAATTCAACAATCTCTTGAATTTCTTCTTTCGCTCCTTCTAAACCAGCTACATCCTTAAAAGTAGTTTTGATATCTGTTTTTTCGTCAAAGAGTTTTGCTTTTGATTTTCCAATATTGAAAATCTGTCCGCCACCACCAGCGCCGCCACCAGACATTTTTCTCATGATAAATATCCAAACGGCAATGATGATAATTATGGGTAAAAGACTAATTAAAATGTCTGACCAATTGTTTTTTGGTAAGAAATTAAAATCTTTCAATTTTCCTTCAGCAACTGCTTTTTCTAGTTTGTTTTGGAATATTTGATCATTACCAATGTCAAAGGTATAGTGCGGTCCTTTGTTGGGTCTGTCAAAAACATCTTTAGAAACTTTCTTGTGTACTGCATCTTTCATTGCAGCAGCGTTTAAGAATACTTCCGCTTCTGTTTTGTTGTAAACAATAACTTTTTCAATTTGTCCTTTTTCTAAAAAGTCGTTAAACTTTGAAGAGGTCAACTGCCCAGGTTCATTTAAGCTAGAACCTCCAGTTATGAAACTTATAAATAAGAAAATTAATAATATTGCAGCGTAAATTAGCCAAGGGCTTACTTTAAACTTATTCGGATTGGGATTATTTTCTTTAGCCATTACTACGGATTATGTGTCTTTAGTATTTATTTTCTATGGTTGTTATTTTAGCATCGCCCCATAAACTTTCGATGTTGTAATATTCTCTTATGTGTTTTTGAAATACATGGACAACAATATTTACATAGTCCATTAATACCCATTCTGCATTATCCGTTCCTTCAACATGCCAAGGCTTGTCTTTCAATTCTTTTGAAACTGTTTTTTGGATAGAGTTTACAATGGCGTTAACTTGTGTATTTGAATTACCGTTGCAAATAATGAAATAGTCGCAAACTGCCGTATCTATTTCTCTTAAATCTAGGATAGTAATATCATTACCTTTTACTTCTTCTATTCCTTTAATGATATTCGCCAATAGGACGTCATTATTTATAGTCTTTTTCGCCATGAATTATTTTTATATAAGTTTGTAAAGTTACCATTTTTTGTGATTATTTTTGAACCTTAACACAATATTAAATTCTGTTCCACAAAAAAACGTAAAATGAAAGTTATCAAACTCGATGCCATAGATTCTACAAATGCATTCCTCAAAGGCTTATCCAGTAAACAGGACCTTGAGAACTTCACGGTTGTAACTGCAGAAAGTCAAACAAAAGGAAAAGGTCAAATGGGTGCGGTTTGGGCTTCTGAGGCGAGTAAAAACTTAATAATGAGTATTTTGGTCAAGGATTTTTTGTCTGACATTGGTCAGATATTCAATCTAAATATAGCCGTTTCTCTTGCTGTTATTGAAGTTTTAGAAACGATGAAGATTCCTGATCTTAGTATTAAATGGCCGAACGACATAATGTCATACAACAAAAAAATAGGTGGCATTTTGATAGAAAATAGTATCAAAAGTGACGGAACTATCATTTCTGTAGTTGGATTGGGACTCAATGTGAATCAAACTAATTTCGAAAATTTACCAAAAGCTTCCTCTTTAGTGGTTATTTCCGGAACAGCATTAGACCCAGAAATACTTCTCACGTTGATTGGTACTGCAATAGAACAAAAGATCGCATTGTGGAAACAGTTTCCCACTGTTCTATGGGATAGCTACACAAATAATTTGTATAAAATAGGAGTTCCAATGGCTTTTTCAGCTCAAAATGGCACAAATTTTATGGGAATCATTCAAGGTGTTTCTGATAGTGGTAAATTGCAAATTATGCTAGAAGATGATTCAGTTGCAGCATTTGATATTAAAGAAATTCAAATGCTGTATTGAATAGCAAAGGGATCAAAAGTTTTTTTCTATTTAAGAGTCAGATTGATTTTTTATCCTAATTTTGATTGTTTTAGGAACTTTGCGTTCTGTTTTTTTATTCCAATAAATGATATAGATAGTTCCTAAAATAGTAGGTGTTATCCAAGCGATTAAATTTTCAAATCCTAGTCCCGCTACAATAAAAGCTGTTATTGAAGCGATCAAAGCTCCTATCATTTTTCCAATATGTTTTGATAGCCAGTTTTTATTGGTTGCTGAAATGGTTGCGTAAAAAACAAAATCTTTAATAGTCATAAAAAGCCCAAATCCTCCAAAGAATGTAAATAGTATACCATTTTCTGTACTGTTAAACTGGCAATATATTCCCAAAGAAATCATTATTAAGGAAAAGAATAGCATAGTTCCTGAAATTAATTGGTCTATTAAATCGGATTTCATTTTACGTTTAAATGTCAAAGCTCTATTTCCAGATAGAACAAGATAGATGGTAAACAATCCAATCAAGAACAAAAAAACATTTTGATGTTTTGGTATTGAACAAATAGGCAATGAAATAAGCGAGCTTGTTATCATTCCGATCGAGAATAGTTTACCCATTTTTTTATGTAGTTGCTGTCCTTTTGGTACAATTATACTTCCAATTCCTGTAATTAAGCCAACTCCGCCAAAGAATGCATGAGTGTAAATTAAAACCTTAATCGCTTGTTCCATTTTGATATGTTTAGTTTAATGGCTCAAACTTCTGATAATAATTTACTTTTTCATAAAGTTTAGTACTGAACTGTATTTTTTCAACGATGAGTTGTTGTTTAAGGTTTTAGTTTAGAGATAAAATAAAAAAAGTCCGATTAGAAATTCTAATCGGACTTTTAAATGTTATTAAATTTAAAATTATAATTTAGTCATGTTTGTAGCTAATGTTTCGATAAATTTACCAATAGGGCCTTTTATCATCATCGCCATCATAGGGTTGAAATCGCCTTCAAAATCGAGTTTTACAGCACTTGAATTTTCAGAAATATCAGTAATGTTAGCAATCAAAGTAAATGGAAGCTTATCGCTTGCTGCACCCAAAACTATTTTTGTAGGCGCTACTTTCTCTTTCATTTTTAGTTTTATTTCTGGCATTCCTTTTAGTCCAAAAATGAAAGCATCGTCACCGATAACTTCGAATTTGGCAATATTATCGGGCATTAATTTTTCAAAATTTTTCACATCACTCAATAAATCAAATAATTCTTGAGCTGATTTTTGAACTGTAACTTTTGGACTTTCTAAGTTCATTGTTTTATAGTATTAATTTTAATTGTTAAACTTCAATAGTCCAAGTGGACGGGCTCCCGTTCCATTCTCTTAAAGTCAATTCTTCTTCCTCCGAAATGTATCTTTTGGCAACAGCCAAATTCAATAAATTTTGATAGTTACTTAAGGTAAACAAATCCAGATGGGCCGTTTTAAAATTTTCTTCGGCAACAGCAAAGCCATAGGTGAATATGGCAACCATGCCCTTTACATTAGCTCCAGCTGCGCGTAGCGCTTCCACAGCGAGTAAACTGCTGTTCCCTGTACTAATCAAATCTTCGACAACGACTACATTTTGCCCTTTTTGTAAAAAACCTTCTACTTGATTTAACCTTCCATGTTTTTTTGGCTCGGGACGAACGTAAACAAAGGGCAATCCCATACTTTCCGCTACCAGCATCCCAATTCCTATTGCTCCAGTGGCAACACCGGCAATAACATCTGGTTTACCAAATTGTTTCTCAATATTTTTAGAAAATTCATCCCGGACATAATTCCTTACGGCTGGAAATGAGAGGATTAATCGGTTATCACAATAAATAGGCGATTTCCATCCAGAAGCCCATGTAAAAGGATTTCTTGGATTCAATTTAATTGCATTTATTTGCAAAAGAAATTCGGCTGTTTTTTCGGCTGTATCTTTATTAAAAATCATACTACAAATGTATAAAGTTTTTGTTAACGACAAACCACTTTTTTTGACAAATCACATCTCCAAGGAGACAGATTTTCAGTTATTTTTATTAGAAAGTATTGACATAGAGCAACTTATAGTAAAAATCTTTCAAAATAAAATTAATAAAGCCTACTTATATCATCCTGATGAAAGCTTGATTATGAAGACTTTAAAAGCCAAAATTCCTGTTTGCAAAGCTGGAGGCGGTTTAGTTTACAACAAAAAAGGCGAGGTATTATTCATTTTTCGAAACGGGAAATGGGATTTGCCCAAAGGTGGTATTGAAAAAGGAGAAGTAATTGAAGATACTGCGATGCGTGAAGTAGAGGAGGAGACAGGGGTAAATGGCTTGACCATCTCTCATAAACTGCAAAAAACCTATCACGTTTTTAGACGTAACGGCAAGTACAAGTTAAAAATCACGCATTGGTTCGAAATGCAATCTGATTTTGAAGGGACGCCTCAAGGACAAGTAGACGAAGGAATTGATAAAGTGGCTTGGATGAATCCAGAACAAATCAAGGAAGCGCTCAAAAATTCCTATGAAAATATAAAATTACTATTTGAAGAAGAAAAGTTGTTGAAATAACAATCATCTTTACAGATACATAATCACACTATCTACCCCTTAATTGGACTAGTTTACACGAAATAATTCTTGTAAAGTAGTGAAATTTAGGGGTAACTTTTTTACATACTGTTGTGTGAAATTCATAAAAAGCAGCAAAATCATTGTTCTCGTGTTCCTTTTTCAGCAAACACTGCTGTAGCAGGTTCTTACTTTAAAACGCGATACACAGGATACTGTAAGTGAGCTTTTTCGTAATAAACGGAATGTTTGTAAATCCAGTCCAGCTGTGCCTCTGGATTATTAATAAAGTTAATATCACTTTGTTTTTTTACATCAAATTCTGCTTTTAATTTTGGATTTTCATTCAGAATCTTAGTCGCAGAGTCTTCAAAAACATAATCAGAATACCCTTCTTTTTGTTGTAGCATCGTGTCAAAAAAGTTCCAATTGAAAAAAGAATCTGTTGCTTCAGGCTCTAAACTTTCCAGTAAATATTTAATTCCCTTTTGTTCCGTAGGGATAAAATAATCTCCTTTGGCGAAAGCCACCTTCACTATTGTAGAAGTAACTGAAGTATTTCTATGTAAATAATGTCCTTCGTAAGCGGCGTTTGTTGTTTTGAAATCAGCAATTTTATAGCTTTCGACTTCAATTAGGGTGTCTTTTTCTAATGGTTTGAATGTGATAGTATTACTCTTTAACAATTCAATTACGGGCCAGAATCCTTTTGGGATTATATATGCTTTTGGAATGATGATATCTTTTACGGATTTGAATTCTTTGCTATAAGTGATGTTTTTTTTGTATGGCTTTGTTTTATCATAAAATAACCGATTTCCAGACGTGACATCACTTTTTTTATAGCTTGCTTCGTACCCTAAAAAGGAAAAAGGAATTGTTTTTGTGCTATCAATTTCCCACTTTATAGTGTACGCTTTTTTAGGTTGGTATTGGTCTTCATTTTTCAATCGAAGCTGTTTGATTTTTTTATAGTTAGCATCGGTAAAATCAATAGCTGAGCGCATGTATTCGTAGGTCACTTTTACGCGATCTCCATATTTTTTTAGCATGTGTGTTTCCACTACAAACCCAATGGAATTAAACAAGGAAGTATACCCAGTTGCAAATCGTGGACTTTCAAAAAACTGACCAAAACCTTTGTCTGGTGTATCCTGAAACGCATTGACATAAGGTGTCGTTTCAATATTCTTTTTTTGTAAATCGCTGATTAACAAAGGCATCATTTCAGTATTTAAAAAATCACCTAAAACAGTTCCTAATTTATTGTGTTGGGTCATGATGTACGTCAGTTTATATTGGTAATCTGCGCCATTGCTGACATGATTGTCAATAAAAACATCAGGGTTGATGGTATGGAATATTTCAACAAAACTTTTTGTATTCCGGGTGTCTGATTTCATGAAATCCCGATTTAAATCATAATTTCTAGCGTTGCCGCGAAAGCCATAGATTTCTGGACCATCTTGATTGGCTCTTGAAGTGGAGTTTCTGTTTAAAGCACCGCCAATATTATAGACCGGAATACAAACAATAACCGTGTTTTTAGGAACTTTTATTTTACCTAAAGCCAAATCTCTAAATAATTGCATACTAGCATCAATTCCGTCTGGTTCGCCGGCGTGAATGCCATTATTAAGTAAAATTACCGCTTTGTTTTTTTGGATTTTTCCAAAATTAAATTCCTTTTCAGGATTGAAAATTACCATGTGCAAGGGTTCACCACTGTCTGTTAGGCCCATTGTTCGCATATTAATTGTAGGAAAATCATTGGCTAGGAGTTGGTAGTACGAGATGGCCTCGTGGTAAGTGGCAGATTGATTTCCATTTCCTTTTTCGAAAAATGTATCGTATTTATTGGCTTTTTGTGAAAATGAACTAATGGAGAATAATAAAAAAAGGAATGTGAAAAATCTCATCTTTCGGTTTTTAAAGTGAGTATCAAATGTAGCTTTTTTTCTAAAGCTACAGAAATATAGAAGGAAAAGGAAGCGCTCGATTTAAAAAAATGATAATTTAAAATTTAAAATTACCTTTGCACAAATAATAAAAATGAATAAGAAACACCATTCCAACAATATACTTTTGAATTTAGGTATCGAAAGCCTGAATGAAATGCAAGAAGTTGCACAAGATGCAATTTTGAATGATAGTAATATTTTATTGCTTTCGCCAACAGGTTCAGGAAAAACTTTGGCTTTTTTGTTGCCCATTTTAGAAATGTTACAGCCAGAAATCCAATCCGTTCAGTGTTTAATTTTAGTTCCGTCGCGAGAATTAGGGCTGCAAATTGAGCAGGTTTGGAAAAAAATGGGAACTGATTATAAAGTAAATGTGTGCTACGGTGGACATTCTATCGATACTGAAATTAAGAATCTAAGCAACCCACCGGCTGTTTTAATAGGAACTCCTGGGAGAATTGCCGATCATATTGACAGAGGCACTTTTCGCGTGGATAAAATACAAACGTTGATTCTGGATGAATTTGATAAATCACTGCAATTGGGTTTCCATGAACAAATGTCATTTATCATTGGGAAATTAACCAAATTGAATAAACGTGTTTTGGTTTCTGCTACTTCAGATATTGAGATTCCAAGATACACTAGAGTAGTCAACCCTACAATTCTGGACTTTATTCCAGAAAATGAGGAAGAAACGAACCTTTCGATGAAGATGGTAGTTTCGAAAGAAAAGGATAAAATAGGCAGTTTGTTCAACCTGATTTGTTCATTGAAATCGCAATCAGCCATTGTTTTTTGTAACCATCGTGATGCGGCAGAACGCATTAGCGACACTTTAAATGAAAAAGGAATTTATGCGACCTATTATCATGGTGGAATGGATCAGGATGAGAGAGAACGGGCGCTAATTCAATTTCGTAATGGAAGTGTGAGTTATTTGATCACAACGGATTTAGCCGCTCGTGGACTTGATATTCCGGAGATGAATCACGTCATTCATTATCATTTGCCATCCAAAGAAGATGAATTTACCCATAGAAACGGGCGGACAGCGCGTATGTTAGCTTCAGGAACAGCCTATATCATTGCTCATGAAAGTGAAAAAAAAATGGATTATATTGATTATACAATGGAAGTTTTGAAAGTAGAAAACAGTACTTCTTTACCAAAACCACCAGAATTTCAAACCATTTACATCAGTGGCGGAAAGAAAAATAAACTGAATAAAATTGATATCGTAGGTTTCTTTTCTCAAAAAGGAAAACTTGAAAAAGGAGATTTAGGATTGATCGAAGTGAAAGATTTTATCTCTTTTGCAGCTGTTAAATTCAATAAAGTTAAGGACTTACTTCATGCTATTAAGGATGAAAAAATGAAAGGCAAGAAATTTAAAATTGAAGTAGCCAGAAAAGTGATAAAGAAAGAAGAAGAGAATTAGTGTTCAGTGATTAGCTTTTAGTGATCAGTAAAATGAAATAGACTAACAATAAAAAAATCGTTTACAGTAAATCAAATATACTGTAAACGATTTTTTTAATATAAATAAGTCACTGATTGCTCTTTTTTCTGACCACTAAATACTTTTTATAAACTTCAAACTCTGAAAACTGCGACTGTGACTGAAACTATACAAAACTATATTTTCTTGACGTACTGCGTAATAATTACAATAGTTTGACCATCTACTTTTCCTTCTATGTATTCCGCATTTTCGTGATCTAAACGGATGTTACGAACTGCAGTTCCTTGTTTAGCAACCATGCTTGATCCTTTTACTTTTAGATCTTTGATTAAAACCACTGAGTCTCCTATTTCAAGAATCACTCCGTTGCTGTCTCTATGAATCACTTTGTTTTCCTCTTCTTCTCCTTCTCCGGTTGCTTGAGCCCACGTCAAAGTATCTTCGTCTAAATACATTTGGTCTAATAATTCTTGTGGCCAGCCAGCACCACGCAATCTGCTGAGCATTCGCCAAGCAACCACTTGTACTGCAGCATTCTCATTCCACATACTGTCATTCAAACATCTCCAATGATTTAAATCTACTATCTCTGGATTTTCAATTTGGTCAATACAAGTACTGCAAGCCAAGATACTTTCGTCAATGCCACCTTTTTTTGTTGGAAGGACGTCGTAAACTTTTAGGTTTTCGGTTGCACCACAAAGTTCACACTTAGATCCACTGCGTTTATTTAATTCTCTCTCTATACTCATATTTAAAGGCTTTTATTTTTGGCAAATTTACGCTTAAATTGGTGGCTTCACAAGTGGTCTGAGTACTTGTTTATTATACTTAAGGCTCTCAAAATTGAAAAACCCGTTGGTTTTCAATTTTGAGAGCCTTAATGCATAAATTAATTTAAATTATTTGACGCGTACTGCTTCAGGAACTAGCATTTCATATTGTCCGTGATTTCTAATTACATCTCTCACAATACTGGAACTGATATAAGAAGTTTTGGCAGCGGTCAATAGAAACACGGTTTCAATTTTTGACAAGCGTCTGTTGGTGTGAGCAATCGCTTTTTCAAACTCAAAATCGGCTGGATTGCGCAATCCACGCAGTATAAAGTCGGCTTTTATATTTTTGCATAAATCGATAGTCAACCCTTCATAGGTAATCACCGTTACTTTTGGCTGGTTTATGAAGGTTTCTTCAATAAACCGTTTTCTTTCCTCAAGGGTAAACATGTATTTTTTTTCGGCATTGATTCCAATGGCAATTACGATTTCATCAAATAGCGGAAGGCTTCTTTTGATAATATCTTCATGTCCTAAGGTAATTGGGTCAAAAGATCCTGGGAATATGGCTTTTCTCATTTTATAATTTATAATTAGATCGAAATAATCTTTATTTCAATTAAGGTTTCCGGAGCGTTTTTATCGATTCGACCCATTCGAATTTTTCACAAACTCTGCACTCTGCATTACCTGGTTTTTGATTTTCTGTATTGCCGCAAAAGGTACAGGAATAAATTCCTTCTGTTAGGATTGTTTTACTTTTGTGTTTAAATAAAAAAGGCAAAATCGGTAAACCTGGTTGCACTTCATGGTCTTCATAATAAAAAACACTGATTTCGCCGCTGGTTTCCATAAAAGCATTTTCTACTTGACCTAAATGCTGTATTGATCTCATTCGGAGTTCCGAAAAAAATTCATCTTGTGCCAAACTCTCTTTTTTAAATGTAGCGATTGAAAATTTTCCTTCGCTGATGATACATTCAGTTTTCCCTTCTATAAACTCTTCAAATCTCTTGCTTTTTCCGGTTAGCCAAGTTACTAAGCGGTACAAAAGTATAATGACTAAAAATACGGTTATGGGAGGAATTATGCCGACCTCTTCATAAAACATCGGATCTCCTGCTGCTGATCCTAAAGCTATAATGATGACTGTTTCAAATACAGATAATTGCCGTACACCACGTTTTCCAGCCACTTTTAATGTCAATAGTAATACTATAAACATTATGGTGGAACGGAAAATGACTTCTATGAGAAACGATTCTGGTAAATCATTGTATAATAATCGGTTCCATTCAAAGATTTCTTTCATAATGGATAGTTAGTTATTTAAAGCCAATTCAATGGCGTTTGAAAACAAATCCTCCAGTGAAATTCCGGCAGCTTTGGCTTGTTGCGGAATCAAACTTTCAGTAGTTAATCCAGGAATCGTATTCATTTCCAGCATGTGTGGTTCTCCGTTTACCAATATAAATTCGCTACGGGAGAAACCTTTCATTTTTAGGATTTCATAAGCACGTTTGGCTATATCGCTCACTTTTTGGGTCAATTCATCGGAGATTCTTGCCGGTGTTATTTCTTGTGATTTACCTAAATATTTGGCTTCATAATCGAAGAAATCATTGTCAGAAACTATTTCGGTTATTGGTAAAACGGTTACAATTCCTTTATAATTGATAACTCCAACAGAAACCTCGGTGCCGTCAAGGAAACTTTCTATAATGATTTCATTGTCTTCTTTATAGGCCATTTCGATCGCAAGTGGCAATTCGGCAGCCGTTTTTACTTTTGATATTCCAAAGCTGGAACCTGCTTTATTGGGCTTTACAAAACAAGGCAAGCCTACTTTAGTGACAATTTCGTCCGTGTTGATGGTGTCCCCTTTGTTAAGGTAATAAGAAACAGCTGTTTTGATTCCGTACGGTTTTAAAACCGATAATAAATCGCGTTTGTTGAATGTTAATGCGGCTTGGTAATAATCACAGGAGGTTTGCGGAATATTCAAAAGTTCAAAATAGGCCTGCATCAATCCATCTTCGCCAGGTGTTCCGTGAATGGCATTGAAAACACAATCGAAACTAATTTTGTTACCAGCAACAGTTACTGAAAAATCATTTTTATCGATGGGAAATTCGGCATCGTTAGCATCAACATAAACCCATTTTTCTTTAAAAATGTGAATTCGGAATCGGTTGTATTTCGTTTTATCTAGAAATTGATATACGACGTTTCCGCTGATGAGTGAGATTTTATATTCGCTGGAATACCCGCCCATGATGATGGCAATGTTTTTCATTTAGTATCGTTTTGTTCTTAGTTGTGCAAATAAATAAAAGCTGTTTTTAATACGAGATTCTAGCCCCGATAGCAGTGAAAATCCTTTTTATCAGCCTTTTTGGCGGATAAAAAGAGTACTTCACTATACTTTCATTTTAAATGGAGTTCAGTGAATTTCATTTGTAACGAATAGCGGGAAATAGCTCCTAAAGGCATTAAACAAAATTATCATTTTTTTTGAAACGAAATAGCTTTATCTTTGGCACAAATAAAAATAAATTTATGAATTTACGTAAGTATCTTACTAGCCGTGTCTTTCTTGTACAAGTATTGATTGCTTTTGCCATTATTGCCGCTTTAGGCTATTTGTTTATGCATTGGTTGACTTTTACCACAGATCACGGTCATGAAATTTCAGTGCCAGATTTGCGCAAACTTACTGAAGAGCAAGTGGAAACCAAACTGGATGAATTAGATTTAGATTACGTACTGTTGGACAGTGTGGACTATAGAAGTGATTTTCCGCAATTTAGTGTGGTAGAGCAAGATCCTACTCCTGGAACAAAAGTAAAAGTAGGTAGAAAAATATATATAAAGATTAATACGTCTGGATTTTCGTCTGTTCGGATTCCAGATTTAATTGAAAAAACATATCGTGAAGCCGTGCCTACATTGAAAGCCTTAGGACTTGAAGAAGGTACCGTAACGTATGTTCCAAATCTTGGAAAAGATATGGTGTTAGAAATGCGTTTTAAAGGAAGAAACCTAAAAGTAGGGGACAGGGTTCTAAAATCATCCAAAATTGATTTGGTTTTAGGAGACGGAAAAATGAGTTACCAAGAAGAAGAAAATGCTGCAGATACTCTGGCAGCCCCAATAGAAGAAATACCAGTTGATGAACAATAATAGAGAAACAATAGATTTAGAAGAGGAGTTATTTGAACATTTTAGATTTGAAGTTCCAAAAGGGCAAGCCTCTTTACGAATTGATAAGTATTTAATGGGTCTTATCCAAAATGCGACTCGGAATAAAATACAAACTGCCGCAACAGAAGGAAATATTTTTGTAAATGACGCGACTGTTAAGTCAAATTACAAGGTGAAAGCTAATGATGTAGTTCGGGTTATGCTGACGCATCCTCCGTATGAAAATCATATCATTCCAGAGAATATTCCGCTAAATATAGTTTATGAAGATGAGACTTTATTATTGATAAATAAAGTGCCAGGAATGGTGGTACACCCTGGTCACGGGAATTATACTGGAACGTTAGTTCATGCATTAGCCTATCATTTTGATAACTTGCCCATGAACAGTAGCGAGCGCCCCGGCTTAGTGCATCGAATCGATAAAGATACTTCCGGATTGTTAGTGATTGCCAAAACCGAAGCTGCCATGACGCATCTGGCTAAGCAATTTGAAGCAAAAACTTCTGAAAGGGAATATGTAGCTTTGGTTTGGGGAAATGTAACAGAAGAGCACGGGACTATTGAAGGAAACTTAGCGCGTCACCTGAAAGATCGCATGCAGATGGCCGTTTTTGCCGACCCAGAAATAGGGAAACCGGCTGTCACACATTACAAAGTTCTGGAACGTTTTGGTTACGTTACTTTGATTTCGTGCCAACTAGAAACGGGGAGAACACATCAGATTCGGGCCCATTTAAAACACATAGGACACCCTCTTTTTAATGACGAGCGCTACGGCGGTCATTTGATTTTGAAAGGAACTACATTTACAAAATACAAGCAATTTATTGATAATTGTTTCAAAGTATTACCAAGGCAGGCGTTACATGCGAAGACTCTGGGTTTTGTGCATCCTACAACTGGTGAGATGATGCGTTTTGATACCGAACTACCACAGGATTTACAAGATTGTATTGAGAAGTGGAGAGGCTATTCTAAATCTCACGGTCCTGACGAAGTAGAGTAAAATATAAATGCCCCAAATAGTGTCTAACTATTTGGGGCATGTTCATTTTAAGGTTTTTTTATTTATTGTTTTTTTGCCAAATGAATTATTATGTACTCAATAATACTTCAGTAAATAAACGTTTAAAAAAGCACTTTACTTTAAACAAACAATCCTTCAATGCTTAAATAATGTTCACCGGTATCATAACAAAAAGTCAAAACTTTAGCGCCTTTAGGGATTTCAGTTAATTTCTTAGCTACTGCTGCCAGTGATGCTCCTGAGGATATCCCAACGAACATTCCTTCTTCTTTTGCTGCCCTTTGGGTATATGCAAATGCCTCGTCTTTGCTCACTTGAATGGTTCCATCTAACAAATCTGTGTGTAGGTTTGTAGGGATAAAGCCAGCTCCAATGCCTTGAATGGGGTGAGGAGCGGGTGCACCTCCACTAATTACTGGTGATGCTTCTGGCTCTACGGCGTACACTTTCAGGTCAGGGAAATGTTGTTTCAATATTTCGGCACAACCTGTGATGTGACCACCAGTACCTACGCCAGTGATCATATAATCCAAGCCATCAGGAAACGCTTTTATAATTTCTTGAGCAGTTGTAGTTTTATGAATAGCGATATTAGCTGGATTGTCGAACTGAAGCGGTGACCATGCATTTGGTATTTCTGTTACCAATTCGTTTGCCTTTTCAAGTGCGCCTTTCATTCCTTTTTCGCGAGGCGTAAGGACAAATTCAGCGCCATAGAGGCTCATAAGTCGGCGTCTTTCTATCGACATCGATTCTGGCATAACGAGTACTAACTTATAGCCTTTAACCGCTGCTACCATAGCAAGTCCAATTCCTGTATTTCCAGATGTGGCTTCAATAATGGTACTCCCTTCTTTGAGTAATCCCTTTTCTTCGGCGTCCTCAATCATAGCCAATGCTATTCTGTCCTTGATGCTGGCTCCAGGATTGGCACGTTCTAATTTGATCCAAACAGTATGGTCAGTGCCAAACAAGCGATTGATTTTTACATGTGGCGTATTGCCTATTGTTTCGAGTATGTTGTTGTATTTCATGGTATTTAAATAGAGAAAAAATTAATGTCTTTTATTTCTTGTTGGTTCAAAACTGTGTTTTTATTCGATTGCATAACAAATGAATATGGATTCATACTTTTAGTAATGAATGTATTACCCCCTACAATGCTATGATTTCCTATAATAGTGCTTCCACCTAAAATAGTAGCATTGGCATATATTATAACATGATCTTCAACGGTAGGATGTCGTTTTTTTTCTTGCATGCTCTTCTCGACCTGCAACGCTCCCAAAGTAACTCCTTGATAAATACTTACATATTTTCCAATGTTTGTGGTCTCGCCAATGACGATTCCAGTACCATGATCAATCATAAAAGGAACACCTATTGTGGCGCTAGGGTGAATGTCAATTCCTGTTTTGCTGTGTGCATATTCGGTAAGAATTCGAGGCAGTAAGCAAGCGGTAAGGGAAGCAATCACATTTGCAATTCGATAGACTTCTATGGCAAAAAAGCCTGGATACGAATTGATGATTTCCTCAATGCAATCAGCAGCGGGATCCGTATCTAATATGGCTTGTGCATCTTTTTGCATGGAGGCATACAAATCCGGAAGAGCGGCATAAAACGCTTCGGCATTATCCAAAATTTGATTTGCTGTTTTATCTTTTACAATCTCCGAAAGTATGGAAATAAAGGTAGCTTTGCTCTGGTCTAACAGCAATTCGATTTGAAAGGTTTCCAATGCTTTCTCAGGAAATAATATTTTGAACAAATCATCAATCCAATTAATAATTTTAGAAGAATCGATGGCTCTCACCCAATTTTTACTTTGGCTCTCCTGCAGTATATTCGAAAAGCGATTATTTTCAATATTCATTTATTATGGAATAAAATCTAAATTAAGCGAGCAAAAACACTCTAAATACAAAGATAGAGTAGAATTAAATAGGTTCAAAACGCTACTTTGTAAATTAATGTTAATATGTTAAATTCCCACAAAATGCCTATATTGTGTTGCAAATGGTTTGGTATACATGTCTTGTTTGTGACCATAAATCCCATCTGTATCCTTGAAATATCCCACTAATTATCGTAATTCTAAATCTGGTGTATTATTCAAAAAAAGGGGACAGTGGGATTCCATTTTTTTATTAATATTACTTAATAAAAAGTC
Source organism: Flavobacterium fryxellicola (assembly GCF_900143245.1). Taxonomy (GTDB): domain Bacteria; phylum Bacteroidota; class Bacteroidia; order Flavobacteriales; family Flavobacteriaceae; genus Flavobacterium; species Flavobacterium fryxellicola. The sequence goes on along the minus strand of NZ_FRDK01000002.1, from coordinate 213,508 downwards.
TGCTTTTTGAATTGATGACTTTATTGTAAAGGACGTCAAAAGAATACTGTTTGATGAAATTATATATCTTTTTCGTTTCTTTGACCTTATGTAAAGCCGAACGTTTAATAGCACATGTCATTTTGTGTAGCGTATTTGTATTGTCGTCAATTTCGAGTAATACGATCGATTGCACTAAGTCTTTTTTTAGAATGTGCCCCACCATTCCTTGCTCAGTTATCGCTTTCAATTGATTCCATTTTTCTGCAATTCTAAAATTTTGAATGCCGTGATAGGTGAAATTTGGTTGTTTATTTATAAAAGTTTTTTTCAGATTTGAAAGTAAAGAATCATTGAGGTTTGGCGCTATACTTAAGGTTTCTACCTTAATAATTGAAAATTGTACCGGATGATTTTTTTTGAAATATAAAATACTGTTCACGCTTCGATTACCGGTTGCGATTGCTGCATGTTGTTCCCAGAAAGTTGATTGTGGACCAGAAATACCATAGCTATGTCTAAAATGTCCCTCGTTGCAGTACGCGAATACAATAGAAGAATTGCTAAATGATTCTATGCTTAGCGTAATATCATCTAAAAAGGTAAGGCTAACCTGAACAGAAGTAATGCCATTTATAAAGGTTATCCCATCAATTTCCCCCTTAACCAAATCGGTATTTAAGGTTAGTTTAAATTCGTTGTTATTTTTATTTAAAACGCCATTAAAAGAAGTTTTAATTTCAGTAAAAACTTCATTTATGGTTCCAGCATTTAAATAAATATTTTTCATAGGACCTCTATTTAAACCATTACAAAAAATTGATTTTGTCTGTTTGACAATTTTGATTTATTCAAAGAACGGAATTAGGTCGGAATATTTTGTTATGAAATTCTGTAGAAAAGTTTCATAATTCTAAGTTAAACTGTTATTTACGTCACATAGAAATATGAATAGTAGCAGGTTATGTTATTTTGTTGTGTACGTAACTTCATAAAGTTAAGAAGTGGCAGCTTAAATGCGCTCCTGAATTTAACCTATAAAAAAATCCGATTGGCGTTACACCAATCGGATTTTTTTTGGGTAAAAATGCATTATAGCACTTTTAACGATTTTTTTTATTTACAAATGAATTACTTCGCCATAGGCAGCAGCTACGGCTTCCATTACCGCTTCGCTCATTGTTGGGTGTGGGTGAATTGATTTTAGGATTTCGTGACCAGTTGTTTCCAGTTTACGTGCTACAACTGCTTCAGCAATCATATCTGTAACTCCGGCTCCAATCATGTGACAACCTAGCCATTCGCCATATTTAGCATCAAAAATTACTTTTACAAAGCCATCTGGAGTTCCGGAAGCTTTTGCTTTTCCTGACGCTGAGAATGGGAATTTACCAATTTTCAATTCGTATCCTTTTTCTTTAGCTTGTTTTTCAGTCAAACCTACTGAAGCAATTTCAGGAGTTGCATATGTGCAACCAGGAACGTTTCCGTAGTCGATAGGCTCTACGTGAAGTCCTGCAATTTTTTCCACACAATTGATTCCTTCTGCGGAAGCTACATGCGCTAGCGCTTGTCCCGGTGTTACATCACCAATGGCGTAATAACCAGGAATATTAGTTTGGTTGTAGGCGTTAACTAAAATTTTGTCTTTATCAGTAGCGATTCCTACTTCCTCTAATCCAATGTTTTCAATGTTGGTTTTGATTCCAACGGCCGACAATAAAATTTCTGCTTCCAGAACTTCTTCTCCCTTCGCTGTTTTTACAAATGCTTTAACTCCAGCACCTGTCGTATCAATTCTTTCTACTGATGAGCTGGTCATGATTTTGATTCCAGCTTTTTTCAAAGAGCGTTCCATCTGTTTCGAAATGTCTTCGTCTTCAACAGGAACCACATTTGGCATGAATTCTACGATCGTTACCTCGGTTCCCATAGCGTTATAAAAATGCGCAAATTCAACTCCAATCGCTCCTGAACCTACAATAATCATTGATTTTGGTTGCGTAGCTAGAGTCATTGCTTTACGGTAGCCTATCACTTTTACACCGTCTTGTGGTAAATTTGGTAACTCACGAGAACGTGCTCCAGTAGCAATGATGATATGATCAGCACTATATTCAGTGACTTTATTGTCTTTGTCAGTAACGTCAACTTTTTTTCCTGGTTTTAATTTTCCAAAACCATCAAGAACGTCAATTTTATTTTTTTTCATCAAGAATTGAACCCCTTTGCTCATTCCGTCAGCAACATTACGACTGCGTTGTACCACCGCTGAGAAGTCTTTGTCAAAGGAGGAAACCGTCAATCCATAATCAGAAGCATGTTTTAGATAATCAAAAACCTGAGCTGATTTTAATAACGCTTTGGTTGGAATACAACCCCAGTTCAAGCAAACGCCGCCTAGGTCTTCTTTTTCAATCACGGCCACTTTAAATCCTAATTGTGATGCTCTAATAGCAGTGACATAACCACCTGGGCCACTTCCTAAAACTATAATATCGTATTTCATTTGTTTGTTTTTTTTTAAATTTTTATAAAAATGAATTCGTAAAAATTCATTTTATTTTATGTTTCTTCTTGTTTTATTGATTGGGCGAATTTAAGGATTTATTCTGTTTTGAGAAAGTTTCAAACGACAAAGTTTAAAGCGGGTGTTTTTCATAAAACGAAAAGTATAAATAGCGATTCATAGCAATTTCGATATGCAAAATTCCATGTTAAAAATTCTAAATTTTTTAAATTTTGACCATATAATGTCCCATTCTAGGTGATTTAATCATAGTACGAACTAGCGTTAAATTGCCACTGAAAACTGGGAATCATATAAGTTTTTATAGTATCCTTTTTCACGATTAATTAATTCTTGGTGGGTGCCTTGTTCGACAATCAATCCCTTATCCATTACCACAATTTTATCCGCATTGACGATAGTAGCAAGTCGGTGTGCAATTACAATTGAAGTTCTGCCTTTAGTAATGGTTTCTGTAGCGCGTTGAATCAGCTCTTCGGAGTATGTATCTATTGAAGATGTGGCTTCGTCCAAAATCAAAATACTAGGATTGCTCACGTACGCTCTCAAGAAAGCAATCAATTGGCGTTGGCCAGAAGAAAGCATCACGCCGCGTTCTTTTACATCAAAGTCATAATTATCCGGTAAACTCATAATAAATTCATGTACACCAATTTTCTTAGCTGCAGCCAAAACTTGTTCCCGACTTATTTCAGGGTTATTCAAGGTGATATTATTAAAAATAGTGTCAGCAAAAAGAAAAACATCTTGTAAAACAACGGCAATTTGTTTTCTCAAAGAATCCAGTGTGTAATTCTCAATATTGTGATTGTCAATGTAAATAGAGCCGCTGTTAATTTCGTAAAAACGATTCAATAAGTTAATAATGGTAGACTTTCCAGCTCCTGTAGAACCCACAATAGCAACCGTTTGACCTGCGTTTACCTCAAGGTCAATTCCTTTTATTACTTCCTCATCTGGAATATAACCAAAACGAACCTTTTTAAACTTTATATCTCCTTTAAATACAGGTGCCTCAATAATTCCGGTATCTTGAATTTGATCTTCCGTATCCAAAATATCAAAAACACGATTAGCCGCAATCATCCCTAACTGCATTTCGTTGAATTTATCAGCAATTTGGCGCAAAGGATTAAACAACATTCCAATAAACATCGTGTAAGAAAACAAATCTCCAAAGGTGGTAAAATTATCTCCGTTTAATATCTTAATTCCACCATACAATACAATAAAACCAAGTGTTAAAGAAGAAATAATATCGGCAATAGGAAAGAAGATAGAGTTGTAAAGAATGGTTTTTATCCATGCTTTTTTATGCTTATAGTTGATGTCTTTGAATTTTTCATACTCAATTTTTTCACGGTTAAAGAGCTGTACAATCTTCATTCCTGTTACCCGTTCTTGAACAAAGGAGTTCATGTTGGCAATTTGATTTCGTACTTCCTCAAAAGCTACTTGCATTTTTCTTTGAAATATTCTCGTGAAAAAAACTAAAATCGGCATCGCAACAATTACAATCCAAGTTAGTTTCCAATTCATGTAGAACATAAAAAGCAAGACCACGAGCATTTTCATTAAGTCACTAATAATCATGAATAATCCCTGACTGAAAATACGCGCAATAGATTCAATGTCTGACACGGAACGTGTTACGAGTTGCCCCACAGGAACGTGATCAAAGTATTTCATACGGAAACTCAAAATGTGTTGAAACAGTTTAGTCCGAATGTCTTTAACGATGTCCTGACCCAACCAGTTGGCCCAAAAAACAAAGTAAAATTGAGAGAACACCTCCAGTAACAGTACGATTCCCATCAATACTACATAAAATAATAATCCCTGTTGGTCTTGGGTTGCAATATAACCATCTACGGTTTGCTTCAATAAATACGGGCGTAATGCCGCAAATACAGACAAAGAAATGGCGAATACAATCACGCCATTGAACCGCCATTGATAGGGTTTGGTAAATTTTAATATTCGTTTGAATAATCTAGTATCAAATGCTTTTGCTTTCATTTTTTTTGGAGCTATTCCCGCTATTCGTTGCAATCTATTTTGTTTTTGGCAGCAAAAACAAAATAGGATTTTCACTACTATCAGGGCTATTGCGTAATATATTCGTATTCTATTTTGGTTAAATATAAACCATGCGCCGGAACCGAAAAACCAGCTTTATCTCTGTTTTTACTTTTTATAATGGCCGTAAAATCAGCCAAGGTAATTTTATTTAATCCTACGTTTACTAATGTTCCCACAATCGCACGAACCATGTTTCGTAAAAAACGATTTGCCGAAATTGTAAAAATTAAGGTATTATTTTCTTGCCTCCAATGCGCTTCAAAAATAGTGCAGTCAAATGTATTCACATCTGTATTTACTTTTGAAAAACATTGAAAATCAGTATGGTTGAATAACAATTTCGCCGCTTCATTCATCAAATTGAGATCTAAATTTTGATGGAAATACCAGCTTTGTTCTTGTGAAAAAACATCTTTAAATGTGTTGATATGGTATTCATAGATTCTTTTAGAAGCATCAAAACGAGTATGCGCTTCGTCATGAACTGGGATAATGGTATAAACTACAATGTCTTTAGGCAAGAAAGAGTTCAGTTTATGCACTAAACTCGGAATATCAAATGGATTTTCAAAATCAAAGTGAGCATACATTTCTTTAGCATGTACACCAGTATCTGTTCGTCCAGCTCCCATGAGATTTAAAGTGGTATTCAATACCACCGAAAATGCTTTGTTCATCGTTTCTTGAACTGAAGCGGCATTGGGTTGGTATTGCCATCCATGATACTGGGTTCCGTTATAGGCTAATTTGACGAAATATCTCAAGTGATTTTTTTTGAAGCTACAAAGATACTTATTAATTTTTTTGCTAGAAAGGGGTCAAGTGTCAAAGTTTGTTAAGTTTCTATTAGATTTTTTATTTGGATTCGAATCATTATTTTTACCACTAAATTCTAGCCCAGATAGAAGTGGAAATCCTTTTAAGACTGCTTTTTTGCAGTCCTAAAAGATTGAAACGTATAGCTGGAAAAAGCTCCAAAAAAAATAGTTTTGAAAAAAATACTGCTCCTTTCTGATACGCACAGTCATATTGATGATACGATTTTGAAATACGTTGCACAGGCTGATGAAGTCTGGCATGCTGGTGATATAGGTGATCTAGCCGTAACGGATAGCATCAAAAAGCTCACGCCGTTGCGCTGTGTCTACGGGAATATTGATGATGCAACGGCGCGATTAGAGTTTCCTTTGCACAATCGCTTTAAGTGCGAAGGGGTGGATGTTTGGATAACGCACATTGGCGGGTATCCTGGGAAATACAATCCGAATATCAAAGCAGAAATGGCATCGAACCCGCCAAAATTATTTATTTGTGGGCATTCCCACATTTTAAAAGTGATGTTTGATAAAAAATTCAATCTTTTGCACATGAATCCGGGAGCAGCCGGAAAAAGTGGTTTTCACCAAGTACGAACCATGTTGCGCTTTGTAATTGAAGGCGACAAAATCAAGGATTTGGAGATTATTGAGATTGAAAAACGGGCTTGATTATTTTTTTCTGATACGTTATAGGAACAATTATAGTAATAGATGTGCCTAAATTAGGCTTTGAATTAATTTCAACCGTTCCTCTAAGATAATTAAGTCGCGCTTTAATTTGATTGAGTCCAAAGCCCTCCAAAATATGGAATTTGTTAGAATCAAATCCTTTTCCGTTGTCTATAATAGCAATTTGTAGCGATTCTTTATTTTCCTGTATGCTTAATTTAGCCTGTGTTGCTTCGCTGTGTTTTATAGTGTTATTGAGTAACTCCATGATGATGAAATATATTTTTATTTCAAAATCTTCATCATAGCGCGTTTTTCGATTTAAGGAACTGGAATATTCAAAGTGAAGAATAGAATTCGAATTTTTTTCGCATAAATCATCCAAGGCATCAAATAAGCCAAATCGGGCTAAAAGGGAAGGCATTAGTTCGTGAGATAAATCGCGAACTTGGTCATGGGCTTCTTCTAAAATGGCTTTCGTTTTAATGATTTCTTTCGAGAAAGATTGATTTTGCGAGATACAAGCATGAAGATGCATTCCAGCTGACGAAAGTAAGGCACTAATATTATCGTGTAAAAAGGAAGCGATTTTTTTTCGTTCTAATTCTTGGCCGTTTATGGAGGCGTTGATCAAATTCTCTTGAACTTTGCTTCTTAAGTCTTTTAGTTTATTTTTATGCCTTAATTGTGCATTTTGGGAATAGAAATAGAATAGAAAAAATAGCAATAACAGAATAGCAATTAATACTATAACAATCTTTTTGTTTTTGGATTGTTCTTGTAATAACACAGATTCTTTTGTTTTAAACTCGTTTTCTATTTTATCAATTTCACGTTTGTATTCATCAAGTTGAAGATTAATGCCAGCGACATTAGCTTTGTTGATCCTTTCTTCGCTGTTTAATTGTTCTGTAATTTTATTGAAAAGGGCGAGGTTTTTATAGGCGTTTTCGGAATCACCATTTTTTAATAGAAACTTGGAATATTCATAATGGGAATAGGATAAATCAGATTTTTCGTTTCCTGCATTGCCTAGTTTGATTGCATTCTTAAAATAAAAATTGGCTGTTTTTACATCATTTTTGTAATTATAATACATCCCATTAAGCATGTTTAATGCTACAATGGTGGAACTGTCACCGTGATTATTGTGATGTTTGTTAATGTATTTTAAATAAGGAAGACCTTCTTCATAGCGATTAATGTCAAAATATACCCAAGTCAAATTAAGTTTTGTTAAAACTATTTGCGCAGAATCCTTAATTTTAGTGCTGTACTGTACTGATTTTTTGTAGTAATAAATTCCTTTCTCATACTGTTTTTTATCAAAACAATAAATATTACCTAAATTGTTATTCAGCCAGTTTTTTAGAACGTCATTATTGGTTTTGTTAGCATAAGTCAAGCCTTTATTGTAATAGTAAAAAGCTTTGTCTGTTTCAGATAACTGATCAAAATTTGCAGCAATGGTATTGTAAGAACCAGCAATAAGGTTATTGTCTTTCAAACGGATAGCCATATTTAAAGCAGCTCTTGATTTTATCAATGATTTCTCATAACTGCCCTTTTTTAGTAATTCATTGGCTTCTTTAGCGATTAAGACCGCATCATTTTTTGAAGGGAGTTTCGTCTGTGCTACTATATTAAAAGAAGAAATATTCGATATGAATAGCAATAAAAGAAGAATGTGTTTCAGCGGCATAAAGTTTTATATTAATCTTTTGGTTCCAATTGGTTTTTGATTGTGGCTACTTGCTTCATTTAAAAATAATTTTTTGAGTTCTTATAATTTGGAAAATTTTACTACAAAAATTTTTATATCAGAAATACTGTACATTCAATTTGTGAAAAATAAATAATCATACGGAGCAAGCCAAATCAGGATTTGATTAATTTATGTTTAATGGCATATTTTACGAGACTGATCGAGTTTTTGGCATCTAGTTTTTTCATTATGTTTTTTCGATGTGTTTCTACGGTGTTGACACTGATAAATAGTTGGTCGCTAATTTCTTTGCCACTCAATTCAAGTGAAATTAAGATAATAATTTCTAATTCTCTTTCGGTTAAAATTAAGTTTCCTTTGAGTTCGGGTTTAATTAATTTTGGATTTTCCTTTGCAACAGTGTTAAATATTTTTTCTCGGACTGCCTTACAAAAATATTCCTCACCGTTTGTAACCGCCAAAATTGCTTCGATAATATTTTCACCAGCACATTTTTTTGTCAAATAACCACTACTGCCTAATTTCATCACTTCTTTTATTATTCGCAAATCATCGTGACTTGATAGAATAATAATTTTACAAGGGAATCCTCTTTGGGCAAACTCTTTGATGACCTCAATTCCGTCTTTTTCTGGCATATTTATATCCAGAATTAGAATGTCTGATTTGTTGCTTAGCACTTCATCGTACAAAGTAGTGCCATTAATAGAAAATCCTACGACCTCAAATGTAGGATTAGTATGCAGTAAAGTTCTAATTCCATCAATAAGGATTTGATGGTCATCAGCAAGATGAATTCGTATTTTATTTAACATATTAGGATTCTTACTGCCAAATTTATGAAAAATAAATAGCAGTTTAAATTTTTTATAAGATTTTTATTGTTTTTAATAATAAAGTTTAACTTTCAGTTCACAAAAAAACCCAAATTGTTACATTCGGGTTTCCTTCGCACTAATAAACTAAAGTTTATAGGTTTACCTCAATCGATCCACAGATTTTACAAGATCTTCATCCTTTTTGATGGCTTTATTAGCTAAAACTAATAATACGACAACAACTGCAGGTAGAAACATCCCAATACCTTTCTCCGAAACAGCAGGTGTTTCTCCAGATACGTTTAGTGAACGATATACAAACAATCCTAATAAAATCAAATTTAATATGATATTCAATCTGCCAATAACAAATTGATTTTGTCTTTTTTTATAGGAAACGATACTTAATACCGTTAGCGTGGTACTCAACCCTAATAATATTGTATAGACTTGGCTTTGCATGAAATAGTACTCTTGACCTTCGGCCATTGTCCACAATGGAATAAAAAACAGCAAAATGCCAGTAACCACGAAAGCAAGAAGTAAATAAATGGTTTGAATTCTTTGTATCATTTGTTAAATATGTTTTACAAAAATATATTTTCTTTTTTAAAAATACTATTGTCTGATTGAATTTTATTCGTATTATTGCATCATAATTCCGTAAGCACTTCATACTGCGGTTGATTCAATTTAAAGTTTACTACCTATCTTTTACATTATTCCAAAAATTAATTAAACTCATAGAACATTCATGTTTGATATTTCTGCATTAAAAGAAATGAAGCTTTCTGAGCTTCAAGAAATAGCTAAATCAGCTAAAACCATAAAATTTAACGGTGTAAAAAAAGAGACTTTAATTGGTCAGATAGTAGAGCATCAAATGGCCAACATTGATACTAAAGTAAATACAATAGCGGAAAGTGATCTGGAAGATGATAAGCCTAAAAGAGTTCGTATTGTTCCTGTTAAAAAAGCTACAATCCAGAAAACGCAGGTAAGTCCTTTATTTGAAACTGAAGAAATTGTAGTTGAAGATACTGTTGCGGTAGAAAATAATTCTCTTACTGAAGTACTTACCGTACAAGAAGAACCAGTCGTGCTAGTTGAGTCTGGCGCTGAAGAGAAAAAAGTAGGAAAGGTGATTAAGTTCAATAAATCAGCTTACGAGAAAAAAATTGCTTTAAAAAAGGATAAAGAAGAAGTAAAGGAAACTACAAAAGAAGACGATACTGCAGTAGAAACAGCTAATGAAGAAAAAGCAGAAGTAGTGGTTCCTGCAAAAAAAATAAATCCCAACCAACTGCATAAGCAGAATCCTGCTGGTAATGGAAATCAAAACCCAAATTTTAAAAGTAAGAAAAGCAATTTTGCCGCTTCTGATTTTGAATTTGATGGAATTATAGAAAGTGAAGGAGTTTTAGAAATGATGCCGGATGGATACGGTTTCTTGCGTTCTTCAGATTATAACTATTTGGCTTCGCCAGATGATATTTATTTATCAACTTCTCAAATTAGATTGTTCGGTCTTAAAACTGGCGATACCGTAAAAGGTGTGGTTCGTCCACCAAAAGAAGGGGAGAAATTTTTCCCATTAGTGCGCGTTTTGAAAATAAATGGACATGATCCTCAAGTAGTTCGTGACCGTGTTTCATTTGAGCATTTGACACCCGTTTTTCCATCAGAAAAATTCAAATTAGCCGAAAAACAAAGCACTATTTCAACTAGAATTATCGATTTGTTTTCTCCAATTGGAAAAGGACAACGGGGAATGATTGTAGCACAACCTAAAACAGGTAAAACAATGTTGCTTAAGGAAATTGCCAACGCAATTGCGGCAAATCATCCTGAAGTATATTTAATCGTTTTACTAATTGATGAACGTCCGGAGGAGGTTACTGACATGCAACGCAGTGTGCGTGGCGAAGTAATTGCTTCTACATTTGATAGAGAGCCACAAGAACATGTTAAAATTGCAAATATCGTTCTTGAAAAAGCAAAACGATTAGTTGAATGCGGTCATGATGTTGTAATTCTGTTAGATTCTATTACACGTTTGGCTAGAGCTTATAATACAGTGCAGCCTGCTTCAGGAAAAGTGTTAAGTGGTGGTGTGGATGCAAATGCATTGCAGAAGCCCAAACGTTTCTTTGGTGCTGCCCGTAATGTAGAAAATGGAGGTTCTTTAAGTATAATTGCCACTGCATTAACAGAAACTGGTTCAAAAATGGACGAGGTTATCTTTGAAGAATTTAAAGGTACTGGTAATATGGAATTGCAATTGGATAGAAAGATTGCTAACAAACGTATTTTTCCAGCTGTTGATTTAACATCTTCAAGCACCAGACGCGATGATATGCTATTGGATCCAAAAACATTGCAACGCATGTGGATTATGCGAAAATACCTTTCGGATATGAATCCAATAGAAGCGATGGATTTCATTAATGATCGTTTTAAGAAAACTAAGAACAATGAAGAGTTTTTAATCTCCATGAATGATTAACAAGTATTAAGTATTTAGAATTAAGTATCAAGACAAACTGATATAAAAAAGTCCTCGAATTGCGAGGACTTTTTTTGTGAATTCGGGAGTCTAAATCTATATTTTATTCGATTTCTTTTTGTACTCTTTTTTCTTTTTGTTCTGAGCTTTCTTTTCTTTCTAATAAAGCCATATAAAATCCGTCAAAACCTGACTCTGAGGCTAGGATTTTTTGATCTTTAACAAAGTTAAACTCTTTACCAATAGCTGTGGTCAAGAAGTGAGCAACCTGTTCTTGATTTTCGGATGGTAATATTGAGCAAGTGGCATAAACTAATTTTCCACCTGGTTTTACAATTTTGGAATAATTTTCTAAAACTTCCGATTGAACTTTACGTATATTATCAATGAATTCCGGTTTCAATTTCCATTTAGCATCTGGATTTCTTTTCAAAACCCCTAAACCGCTGCAGGGTGCGTCGATTAATACACGGTCTGCTTTTTCATGTAATTTTTTAATGATTTTTGTCGAATCAATGATGCGGTATTCTATATTGAAAGCACCATCTCTTTTGGCTCTAATTTTTAGTTGCTTCAATTTGCTTTCATACAAATCCATAGCAATGAGCTGTCCTTTGTTTTCCATTAAAGCAGCAATATGTAGTGTTTTTCCACCCGCACCTGCACAAGTATCCACTACGCGCATTCCTGGTTTTACATCAAGGAAAGCAGCTACTAATTGAGAGTTGGCGTCCTGTACTTCAAAGAAACCTTGTTTAAAGGCATCAGTTAAAAATACATTAGCTCTTTCTTTAAGAACTAAAGCGTCAGGTTGATTTTTTAAGGTCTCTGTTTCAATATTTAAATCCATCAAAATAGCACGTAGCGCTTCTCTAGTAGTTTTAAGTGTATTTACTCTTAGAATTACTTTAGCAGGTTGGTTTTGGGCTGTAATTTCTGTCGCCCACACTTTTTCTCCTAATTCTTTAACTCCTAATTCATCCATCCAGTCTGGAATAGATTCTTTTAAGGCTCTCACTTTAGAAAGCTCATCAAAACGGCCTTTAATTTTTCGTTCTGGCGTTCCTTCTAACTGACGCCAATCCGGAATAGGATAGCCTCTTAAAACGGCCCAAACAGAAAACATTCTCCAAAGATTGTCTCGATCAAAAGGTTCTTTTACCTCGGCTATTTCTGCGTATAATCTTTTCCAACGTACAATTTCGTAGATGGTTTCGGCAACAAACTTTCTGTCAGAACTTCCCCAACGTTTGTCTTTTTTTAAGGATCTTGCCACTACTTTGTCAGCATATTCACCTTCGTTAAAAATGGCATTTAATGCATCTATTGTTGTGTAAACTAAATTTCTGTGTAATCTCATTTTAAATAATTGAGGTGCAAAGGTACTATTTATTGATTGAATGTTATATTTTAAATAATGAATGTTAGTTTTAAATTTTTTGATCAAAAAAAAACATCGTATGAATACAATGTTTTTCGTGATTTTAAACAGAATGATTATTTTATTCTTGTCAAGTCCATGTTCTCTGGCGCATGAAGCACAAGTGGGAATTTTTCAATTTTAACAGAACTGCTGTCTAAACCGAAAGCTCTTTCTTCGGATAAACTTAATTTTTTAATTAAGAAGTAAGAGTTCATGATGATTTTCTCATGCCATCTTAAGTCGCTATCGTTAGATAGAAATTTTTCGGATAAAACAAATTTAAAATCTCCAATGATATTATTTTTATTTAGCGATTCGTATCTACTCGTTATATCAACCTCTCCTTTTTTAACCATATCCTTAATAACTTCTCTAAACATCAAGTTGATTTTAGTGGGCTCTCTAAAACCAAGATTGAAGTCTACACGGTACAAGTCATCTTTTACAATTTCGGTAACTTTATATTCTGCTTTGTAAGGTTCTGTCAATATGTTTACGTGAACAAACCAGTATATATCCGCTCTTTTTGGTCTTTTTTGTAAAATAGAATACATTACTTTTTCCTCTATTTCGTCTGCTCTACCAGCATTTGTCATGTAAACTAAGTGTGTAGCGTATTTTGGGATGCTTAAATCAGCACTTAATTCAACAAGTACTTTTTTATAATCTTCAATTTTAACAATTTTAGTATAACTTTTGTTGATTTGCTTGGCTAAATACCATGTGGTCATGATGCTGATTAAAGTAATAGCTATAAAAAGAGTTACGTAACCCCCTTCAGCAAATTTTGTAATATTGGCTGCTAGAAAACTAAATTCAATTATTAAATAAATCGCAATCAATGGTATAATAAAGTATAGTTTAACCCTTTTCATTATCAAATAAAAATTAAGCAGAATAGTGGTCATTATCATACACAAGATAATAGCCAGACCATAAGCATGTTCCATATTACTGGACTCTTCAAAGTGCAGTACAATTCCAACACATCCAATAAACAATAACCAGTTTATCGATGGAATGTACAATTGGCCTTTTAATTCGGTTGGGTATTTGATTTTTACTTTAGGCCAAAAATTCAGTCTCATAGCTTCATTTATTAGCGTAAATGAGCCACTAATTAAGGCTTGTGATGCTATTACAGCAGCAAGAGTTGCTATAATGATTCCTATAGGTTGGAACCAATCCGGCATGATAAGATAAAATGGATTTCCATTTTTTCCACCCAAAGTTTGTAGTGTTTCTCCTTCGTGATGGATTAAATAAGCAGCTTGTCCAAAATAATTAAGCACTAGGGCTGTTTTTACAAAGATCCAGCTAATTCTAATATTTTTACGTCCGCAATGACCCATATCAGAATATAGGGCTTCAGCACCAGTTGTACAAAGGAATACAAATCCTAAAACAAAAAATCCTTCGGGATGAATGGTCAATAAATGATACGCATAATAGGGATTAACTGCTTTTAAAACCTCGATATTTTGCCCAATCTGTGATAATCCCAATACGGCGAGCATTCCAAACCAAACTAGCATTATTGGAGCAAAAAACTTTCCAACTAACTTAGTCCCAAATTGCTGTATAGCAAATAGCATAAATAAAATACTAATCACTATTGGAATCGTATTTATCTCGGGATAATAAGTTCTAATTCCTTCTACAGCAGAAGAAACGGAGATTGGGGGTGTAATAATTCCATCGGCTAACAATGCACTTCCCCCAATTATGGCGGGGACAATTAGCCATTTAATTTTAGTTTTTTTGACTAAAGCATACAAAGCAAAAATTCCACCTTCTCCATGATTGTCAGCACTTAACGTGATTAGGACATATTTTATGGTCGTTTGTAAAGTAAGGGTCCAAAAAACGGCAGATACGCCACCCAAAACAACGTCAGCGTTGATAATATGATCACCTAATATAGCTTTCATTACATACAACGGAGAAGTTCCTATATCACCGTAAATTATTCCTAATGAAATTAATAAACCACCTAATGTTAATCTACTATGCAGGTCTTTGTGCGATGCGCTCATGTACTATTTTTAAAAAACTTGTCAAAAATACACTTTTAAAATAAATTAGAGCTTTTTATCCAATAAAAAAACACGGCTTTAAAGCCGTGTCTTATCTTTTCTACTCTATTTTATTAGGATCTTCTGCTATCATTTCTTGAAGTGGAATTCCCACGTTGAGCGTCACTTTTTTGTGGTGCTGACTCTCTTGATGAGCTTCCTCTGTTTTTAGAATCTGCCCTTTGTGGTGCAGCTTGTCTGGACTGACTCGTTCTATTTTGAGAATAATCTCTTGATGATTCTGCTCTTTGAGGTGCAGCTTGTCTAGACTGACTCGTTCTGTTTTGAGAATAATCTCTTGGAGACTCTGTTCTTTGTGGTGCAGCTTCTCTGGATTGACTCGTTCTGTTTTGAGAATAATCTCTTGGAGACTCTGCTCTTTGTGGCGCAACTTGTCTGGACTGACTCGTTCTGTTTTGAGAATAATCTCTTGGAGACTCTGCTCTTTGTGGCCCAGCTTGTCTGGACTGACTCGTTCTGTTTTGAGAATAATCTCTTGTGGAACCGCCTCGTTGTGGCGCAGCTTCTCTAGACTGACTCGTTCTATTTTGAGAATAATCTCTTGTGGAACCTCCTCGTTGTGGCGCAGCTTCTCTAGAGGAATTAGTGCTGTTCTGAGAATAATCTCTTGTAGAACCTCCTCGTTGTGGCCCAGCTTCTCTAGAGGAATTAGTGCTGTTCTGAGAATAATCTCTTGTAGAACCGCCTCTCCTGTTTGCATAGCCAACTTCGTTCCTAGAACCTCTTCTTTGATCTAATTCGTAACGGTTTACCACATTTGTATTTCTTCTTGAAAAGGAATAGTTTGGGTTTTGTCTTTCATAGCCATTGGAGCGTCTTGAATTATATAAAACTACAGTACGATCGTTTCTTCTATGATTAACATAATTATAGTAATTATTAATATTTAGATTAATATTGATATTGTTTCTGTATCGGAATACCGGGAAAGGATTCCATGCGTAATAATAAGAGGGATAATAATTCCAATTCCAAGAGGAATAGTAAGGGCGGTAATTATTGGACCAAAAAGAAGCGTAAATTATAGGAGTGTTGTAATATACCGGCTCATAAATATAATTTTCTCCATACATAAAGACGTCACCCACTACTTGTACATGAATTTTATTATTTCTGTCTTTTTCTACATCAATTGTAGCAACATCTTGATAAACATCTTCATCAAGAACGGATTGAACGATGATTAAGTGTGTTCTGTTTTCTACTGTTTCAATCACCCGCAAATAATCAACTTGGTTATCGTTGTTTAAATCCAAATTAGATATTTGCAAATCAGGATCATTCAGTCGTCTTTCAAAATCCTGTAGGTCTCTAGAATCGCCAAAAATAGAAGCAACAGCTCTCAAGTCAAGATTGTCACTGATTTCGGCATTCATGGCATTTACTGATGTTCTATTTTGCGCTTGTATTTGCGTTGCGAAAACAGTAGTCAATAGACTCAATAATAGTAGTTTCGTTTTCATAATTAATTGGATTAAATTTCCCTTTTTTTTCAATATCCAATTACTGTGCCAATTAATTTAGGTACTTTATTGCATTTCTATTAATAGTTGTAAATTAGCGGTAAAATGTATTAAAAATGAAAAATATTTTACTGGCTTTGTTGGTTATATTAGTTGCTGTGTCTTGTAAAACAAGTATTTATAAGTCTGAAAAATTAGAAGAAACTAATTTTCAGTCTGTTGTACTTGACACTTTATTTCAGGATAAAATAAGTATTAGAGCGATTCAAATTGATAAAAACAAAATTTGGTATGCTGCAGATAAAGGAAGATATGGTTTTTATAATTTGGATTCTAACCAAAAGATTGAAAATAGAATCAACAAGGATTCATTAATTCTTGAATTTAGAAGTATCGCTCAAACAGCAGAACATATTTTTATTTTAAATGTAGCCAACCCTGCACTTCTTTATCAGGTTTCCAAAGAGGGTTTCAGCGCTAAATTAGTTTACCAAGAAAGGCATCAAAAAGTTTTTTATGATAGCATGCAATTTTGGAATAATAAAGAAGGAATTGCAATGGGGGATCCAATTGAGAACTGTCTCAATATTATTACAACACGGGATGGAGGGAATTCATGGCATAAAATATCATGCGAAAAACTACCAAAAGTGGCAGATGGGGAAGCAGCTTTTGCAGCAAGCAACACTAATATTGTTATTAAAGATAATAATACATGGATTGTTTCAGGCGGTAAAAAAGCACGAGTTTTTTATTCTCCTGACAGAGGCGAAAGTTGGTCTGTGTTTGAAACTCCAATTGTACAAGGTAAAACGATGACTGGAATTTTTACGGCTGATTTTTACGACTCAAACACGGGGATTGTTGCTGGAGGTGATTATGATGTTAGCAACCAAAATTTTTCTAATAAAGCAACTACAACAAATGGCGGAAAAACATGGAAGCTTGTCGGGGAAAATCAAGGTTTTGGATATGCATCCTGCGTCCAATATGTGCCCAAAAGCAAAGGCAAATCACTTGTCGCTGTGGGAACATCCGGAATTTATTATTCCTCAGATAGCGGGAATTCCTGGACCCAATTGTCAACGGATTCCAGCCTTAATACAATACGTTTTCTCGACGAAAAAACTGCAATTGCAGCAGGACAAAATAAAATGATTCGCATCCGTTTTAAATAAAAAAAACCTTAAACTGTAGCAATTTAGCCTGAAGTTTAAGGTATTTCTATTGAATTAATTACAGGCACAAGGTTATTTTCTTGAGCCTTTATGTCGATATTGTTGCAGTAATTTTCTATTGAAATCTTCCTCTGCTTTTTTAAGTTTAACTATTTTTACCGAGGGTAAAATTGTCTTCACATTTTGCATGAATTTTTTTCGTAATAAGAAAAGCTCTTCCTCCGTATCTTCTATTTGTGCTAAGAAAGCATTAGCTTCTTTTTCCGTTATTTGGTCCAATGAGCCATCATTCATTCTTCTCATGTAGGTTTTCATTTTTTGATGTCTCAGTTCAAACTGCTTGTCATCAAATGTATTGTAGATTGGCCAAAATTTTTCTGCTTCATTAGTGGTCAAGTCTAATTCTGTTGTGAAAAAAGCCGCCTTTAATGCTTTTATTTGCTCTTTTTTATCTTTCATACTTTCGCCTTGAGCAAAAAAGCTACAGGAAACGAAGAATAATAGTAGGGGTAATAATTTTTTTATTGTCATTTTTTATTTTTTTAATTTAGGGCATTTAATGAAAACTTTAAAAACTGATTTACTCTAAAATGAGATTTTCTAAATTTGAGTTTGTTGACAAATGATCTTCAATGGCTTCATCTTCTAGAACGATACTAGTATTAATTTTTTCAATGTCTTTTGTTTCTAATCCATTTATTAAGTCATATTGGTTTACATTAGACTGATAAGTGATGTAATTTTCTAATGCAACGGTATCTAATTCTTTTGTGCTTGACTTCGTGGGGCTTAAAATTGGGATCAATAAGGCAAGAATTAAAATTGCAGCAGCAGTTAACATAAGTAACAATTTTCTTTTTTGAAAAATAGAAATTATTTTTGGCTCGTTTACTGGCAATTGCTTCATCATTTTGATCGAAAAATTTTCAAAATAGTGATCGGGTGTTTTAAATCCGGGTTCAATTTTAGGCTCGTTTTCTAATTTAAATGTTTTCATATTCTTTTTAGACAGTGTTATTACAAAAAGGTTTAATTAGTGGTTACAAATGCTTCTATTTTTTTTACCGCGATGTGATAGGATGCTTTTAATCCTCCAACTGAGGTCCCTAGTATTTCAGAAATAGCTTCATACTTAAGTTCTTCAAAATATTTCATTTTAAAAATTAGCCGTTGTTTTTCAGGGAGTAGAGCGATCGCTTTTTGTAATTTTATTTGCATTTCATTCCCATCAAAAAATACATCGGCTTCTAGATTATCGATTGCTTTATTTTGTATTGTTTCTGATGAAACTCCACTTCTTTTTGATTTTTGTTTTATAAATGTTAATGCCTCATTGGTTGCAATGCGATACATCCACGAAAAGAGTTTACTGTCTCCTTTGAAATTTTTTAAATGTTGAAATATCTTAATAAAAGTATTTTGCAAGACATCATCTGTATCGTCGTGATTCAAAATAATATTTCGAATGTGGTTGTAAAGAGGTCTTTGATAATCCAATATCAATCTCTGAAACGCTTGGTTTTGTGTTTTAGAGTCTAATAGTTGATTTATAAATTCCTGTTCTTCTTGCAAAATTGTTTTTTATAGATTAGAATAGAATTTATTAAAAAGGTTTAATCGTTTACTACTAGTTTTAAAATTCAGATTGCTCTTCCTCTTTGTTGATAATAGGTGCAGGTATTTTTGCAGCTTCTACTTTTTTAATTGGGGCAGGAATATAAGTGTTGACAGGAATCATTTTTGGTTTTACCGGGTAATAAATTTCAGTGACCCATTTCGAAGGGTTCTTAATTTCGGATCTGCTAATTTTAAAGATTTCCAAATGTGAAAATGTAGGATCAACTATCACTTTGTTGGAATTAATGTACCCCATTGCTTTATCCATCGCTTTTTTAGTGTGTGAATAATCACCGGTTAAGGTTGTTTTTACAGCCTCAAAACCCTCCAGTTTTCCAGTTAAAATGTCACTTCCTGAACTTGTCAAAATTTGACTTTTTATGGGTACACAAAAAGAGATTCTGGCTAGTCCATTGGCTAAATCATAGTTGTGATAAAGTAAAAATGGTTTCCCGTTGCGCTCGATATCGTTTTTATTACAGAAATCAATTATCTTGAAAAATACGATCCTTGAATTTTTGGTAACTTTTGAAAGTTTGCTTGTAAAGGTTTGTTTTAAGTAATAAGTAGGTGCGATTTTTGTTAATCCATCTACTTTTACTTTGTACGTGTTTATTTCAAAATCAAGGGTTTTGTCTAGCTTGGCCAAACTTTTTTCATACATAACCCCAATAATTTTATCCATACCACCATTGAAGGCAGTATACACTTTCATAGAAAAACTCATTTTTCCAATGGTCTTCCAGGTTACTTTTGTGCCGCCTATCGTATCCTTGAAAGTCCAAAATACTGATGATGAAGTTCCATTGTAGTCCATTATTTGCGAAATACTGTCGTTTTCTTTTACAAAAATAGTTTTCATATTTCCAGAGCCGTCTTTTCCTTCCCAAGAATAAGAAGCGCCTGCTCCAATTGTTTTTTTAGGATAGCTAATTTTTATTTCGGGATCTTCAGTAATCCAAGAACCAAAATCTTCCCAGTTTCTGAAATCATTTACAAAATTATAGACGTTTGATTTCGGAGAATTTATGATTTTACTTCTTTCTACGGTAAAATCTCCTTTTTGAGTAGCTACAAAAATGGATAGTGCTACAAAACTAAGCAGTAGTAAAAGAAATAAATATTTTAAAATCCTCATAATACACAGGTTTATTAATTTCTGTAAAGTTAAAAATATAATTTATAAGTCATAGAAAGTGTTAAATAAATAAATAGACCTTTTTTTGTGCGAAAGGGACAATATAAGTCGATTGTTTTTTTTTCAACTAGATTTGAATGGGAAATTACATCCTATTTTATTTATCGGCGATTATTTTA
The DNA here is from genome assembly GCF_900143245.1 of Flavobacterium fryxellicola. GTDB lineage: Bacteria > Bacteroidota > Bacteroidia > Flavobacteriales > Flavobacteriaceae > Flavobacterium > Flavobacterium fryxellicola. The sequence continues at coordinate 193,286 of NZ_FRDK01000002.1, read as the reverse complement.
AAAATAATGGTGGTTAAAAGTTTAGTGCGTTATTTTTAAGTAAATGAAAGTCAATAATTTAATATTGAAATAGCAGTCATGATTAAATTTGAATGTACGAAAGATCCAGAAATAAAAAAGTCCACGCTAAAGTGGACATTATTTTTTATTTATCGCAAACTAACGTTTAAAGAATATTTTTATCAAGAACAGAATCCCAATAAAAACTCCAAATCCTATTAATATTTTATAATTTCCTTTATAAAATATTCTATGCAACGCTAAATCTTTACGGTAGGCGTATATCATCGCAATGACAAACGCAATGAAAAAAAGGCCTGCAAATACTAATTGTCCCTGACTAAACATAATTAAAATATTTTTTTGGACAAATTTAGTTATTTGTTTAATAATAGTTTGCTAATTTGTATTTTCATTTGATAAAAATACTAAAGATGCAAAAACAAATTAACGCGGTAAAAGAATTTCACTGTACGTTCAAAATTGATTTTAATAAAAGTCCTACAGCCAATTTAGGAGAGCGTAAGCATGAACTTCGTTATAATTTGATGAAAGAAGAAAATGAGGAGTACTTAGAAGCGGTACAAAATAATGATTTAACAGAAATAGCAGATGCTTTGGGCGATATGATGTATATCCTCTGTGGAACTATTATAGAGCATGGCTTACAAGATAAAATAGAGGCTGTATTTGATGAAATTCAGCGCAGTAACATGAGTAAATTAGACGAAAATGGAAACCCTATTTATCGGGAAGACGGAAAAGTTTTAAAAGGGCCAAATTACTTTAAGCCGGATTTTTCAATTATTCTTAAATAGGAATTACTAATCCCCTTGTACGATAGGTAGTAGTGCAGGAAATAAAAAGGCGATTTTACAAATTAAAATCGCCTTTTTATAAACATAAAATCTAAAATTATATTTTAACGGTCCATCCAAAAGTATCTTTTTCTAACTTATTTTGAATATTGGTCAATTTGTCTTTTAGATGTATCGCTACTGATTTTTCAATTTTTGGCAACTCAAAATAGGCATCCTGATACGAGAATCCTGAGATTGGACTTACTACGGCAGCTGTTCCAGCACCAAAAATTTCTTTTAAAGTTCCATTTTTAGCTGCTTCAACAAGTTCAGAAACTAAAACAGGACGGATCTCTACATTTATTCCTTCACTTTTAGCCAGGTCAATCAGTGTTTTTCTAGTTACTCCATCTAATATTCGTTCACTTACGGGAGCAGTAAGTAAGGTATCGTTTATTCTAAAGAAAACATTCATTGTTCCAGCTTCTTCAAGTTTGTTATGCGTGGCATCATCCGTCCAAATAACTTGCTGAAAACCTGCTGCATTAGCTAATACAGTTGGGTAGAATTGAGCTCCATAGTTCCCAGCTGCTTTTGCCGCACCAATTCCGCCATTAGCAGCTCTACTGAAATGTTCTGCAATAAGTACTTTTACATCACCAGAATAGTACGATGTTACTGGAGATAAAATGATCATAAATTTATAATCATTAGATGGGTTAGCAATTACGCCAGTTCCAGTTGCAATCATAAATGGTCTGATATACATCGCATTTCCTTTTCCTTTTTTTATCCAAGCTTCATCCAACTGTAATAATTGATGTAGCCCATTCATGAATATTTCTTCAGGAACCTCTGGCATAGCCATTCTAACGGCTGATTTATTGAAACGATTGTAGTTTTCATCAGGTCTAAAAAGCCAAACGGCATCTTCACTGTCCTTGTACGCTTTCATTCCTTCAAAAATAGCTTGGCCATAATGAAAAACTCTAGTTGATGGGTCTAACAAAAAAGGAGCGTATGGCTTAATGACTGGTTTTTGCCATTCCCCATTTGTAAAATCACATTCAAATAAATGATCCGTAAAAACGGAACCAAAGCTTAAGTTTTCAAAATTTACTTCCTTTATTTTTGAAGTAAGAGATTTTAAAATTTCAATTTTGTTAGTTTGAGTTGTACTCATAGTATTGTATTGTTTTTTGTTTTTTTATAAAGTTATAAGACAAAGCTTAAAAAGATAGAGTTTCCATCTCTTGGACTTTAATATTTGCAAAATTAAATAAAAATCAGCAAATTACTTATCAAAACTACATTAATTATAGCGTTTAACTAGCATTTGTTTACGTTTTTGAAAATCAAAAAAAAACAAGCTTAATTCCAGTGATTATATAAAAAATTGCCGTTTTTAAGTGGTAAAGGCAATAGTTTTGATTAAATTTGACGGGTTGTATACTTTATATAGCTGCATAATCCTATCCTATAATTTTGAAAAGAGAAATAATTCAGACACTTGACGGCTCTACAACCATTCACTTAACCGAATGGGACGAATGTTATCATTCTAAACATGGCGCAATTCAAGAAGCGCAACATGTTTTTATCAAAAATGGCCTTTCCCTATTTCAAAATCAAAAAGTTGCTATTCTTGAAATAGGATTTGGTACTGGTTTAAATGCTTTTATCACGCTCTTAGAAGCCAAAAAAATGCAGCAGATCATAGATTACGTGGGTGTAGAAGCCTATCCAATTTCATCAGAAGAAGTCTTAAAGATGAATTACGTATCTGAGTTGAATGCAAATCAGGAAAGTACGCTTTTCGATACAATTCATGATAGTAACTGGGGAGAAAAAGTAGCTATACATGATGGTTTTACACTAACCAAACGGAATCAATTTTTTGAAGAAATTAATGATGTTAGTAAATACGATTTAATCTACTTTGATGCTTTTGGATATCGAGTCCAACCAGAATTATGGAGTACAGAAATTTTTAGAAAAATGTATAAGGCGCTTAAAAGCAAAGGAGTACTGGTTACTTATGCTGCCAGAGGCGTTGTTAAAAGAAGCATGATCGAAGTAGGCTTTACTGTTGAAAAACTGGAAGGACCTCCGGGAAAAAGAGAAATGTTTCGTGCTCGCAAGTTCTAATTCAATTTTTAATGGAGCGGGTTAATGTTATAGCGTGAAATAAAAAACCAAAAACTACGTTAAATAATTCTTAGGTAGTACCAAAAAATGTATTTTTACAACAATATTAGAATCTTAATCTAACCAAATTCATCCTTGTCTTATGTCGAAAATTATGTACGATTATACAAAATCTGTTTTAGAAAGAGTAAGTTTTGATCCAATGCTTTTTTGCAAAGAGTTAGAAAAAGCCATCAAAATGTTATTGCCCTATGAAATGGAACAATTGCGTGAATGGTTATTAAATTTTACGATTGGAAAACCAGAATTAAAACAATGTTTACTGATAGTTAATTCATAAAAAAAAGGAACCGCTAATAAACGGTTCCTTTTTTTATTTTTTGTGAATGGAACTGATGATTTGTACATTCTGAAAAACGATTGCTCCTTTTATGACGCCAGCAATTGTGCTGCGAAGCGCTTCAATAATCTGAATTTTTAATTCACTTTTAGGAAAAATTAAACTGACCTCTCGTGCCGGTTTAGGTTCTTTAAAATGGCGCAACTTGAGTTTATCGCTATCTTTTAAGTCCAATGTATGCAGGTAGGGAAGTAATGTAGTTCCTAGTCCTTCATCGGCCAGTTTTATTAAGGTTTCAAAACTTCCACTTTCTATTTGAAAATGACCTGTTTCACTTCTAGGATTATTTTTGCACAAGTTTAGAATTCCATCACGGAAACAATGTCCATCTTGTAATAATAAAATTTCGTCCAAGTTTAAGTCGCTAACTTCTATTTCTTCTTTTTGAAAATGGTGGTGGGTTTGCGGAATGTAAGCAACAAAAGGTTCGAAATAGAGTACAATTTCTTTGATTTTGTCTTCCATCAAGGGCGTTGCAGCAATAGCCGCGTCAAGGTGGCCATTATTTAGTTTGGTTATAATTTCTTCAGTATTCAACTCTTCGATGATGAGTTTCACTTTAGGATATTTTTTGATGAAATTATTCAAAAACATGGGTAGAAGCGTGGGCATAATAGTGGGAATTATTCCTAACCGGAATTCTCCACCGATAAAACCTTTCTGTTGCTCAACAATATCTTGGATGCGATCTGCTTCGTTGACTATATTTTTGGCTTGGTTTACAATTTTTTGACCAATATCAGTAAGTTGAATTGGTTTTTTTGTTCGGTCAAATATCTGAATGCTTAATTCTTCTTCTATTTTTTGAATTTGCATGCTCAATGTAGGTTGAGTTACAAAACATTTTTCTGCAGCCAATGTAAAATTTTTATGTTCAGCTACGGCAAGAACATATTTTAGTTGAGTGATTGTCATAATTATAATAATAGCTAATGCAAATTTAGTAAAACTATAACTTTTTATTATGGTGTTTTTCATTAATCTTAGGCTAAATTTACTATTGTAAGAATTTAATATAAAAACTATGGAAATGAAAACAAACATTTTAGGATTGCCAGTTAAAGAATCAGAATTGATAGTTAATGAATTGAATATTTTGTTATCCAATTTTCAGGTGTACTATCAAAATTTAAGAGGAATTCATTGGAATATAAGAGGGAAGCGTTTTTTTGATTTGCATGTGAAGTTTGAAGAATTATACACAGATTCTCAAATGAAAATTGATTTAATCGCAGAAAGAGTATTAACTGTTGGAGGAACTCCACTGCATACTTTTGAGGATTATATTAAAAATAATCAATTGGTTGTTGGTAAAAATATTTCTAATGATGAAAAAGCGGTTCATTTGATTGTAGCCTCGTTAGCTCATCTTTTAAAAATTGAAAGAGAGATTCTTAATAAATCTGCAGCAATTAATGATGAAGGTACAAATGCCATGATGAGTGATTTTATCTCGGAGCAAGAGAAGACAATATGGATGATGCAGGCTTGGTTAGAAGAAAGCTTGTAAGTTAAAGATTGGATTAAAAAAGGCAAAATGAAATCTAGCGTTTTCATTTTGCCTTTTTTTTTGTTAATTTTTAGCAAAAATAGAACAACTGGCATCATTTTTACCAAACTAATTCTATTTTTGCGCCAATGAAGATAATATCTAAAATATTTTTAATTCTGTTTATTGCTTTTTTAATCACGCCCACAATTATTATCGTGATTGAGAAAAGTGTGGATATATCTGTTTTTTATACGGTTTCTGAAGAAGAGCATGTGCATAAAGAAATTAAGACTTTTTTTTATTTAGAAAACCCTGCTGAAATTAGCGCTCCATCGAAGCTATCTTCTGGCGTTATCCTTTCGGAGAATTTATCAAAACACGATAAAATCACCTCCTCCATATTTATTCCTCCTCCCAACGAAGTTTAATACAATTCTCGATTTTATTTTTTAAAATCAATTAGCACATATAGCATGTGGTTCATTTTGTATTCAATTTTTAGTTCGGTATTATGACAAAAAAAAATAATCTTTTTGCTAACCTTAAATCTGATTTTGCGTCTGGTTTAGTGGTTTTTTTAGTGGCGTTACCATTGTGTTTAGGTATTGCAATGGCTTCTGGTGCTCCCTTATTTTCTGGAATTATAGCAGGAGTTATTGGTGGTATAGTGGTAGGGTATTTAAGTAAATCACACATAAGTGTTTCTGGACCTGCAGCGGGTCTTACCGCTATTGTGCTTACTGCAATCACAGATTTAGGTGCTTTTGATATTTTTCTGACGGCTGTTTTTATAGCGGGCTTAATACAACTGATATTGGGTTTTCTAAAGGCAGGAAGTATTTCTAATTATTTTCCAACAAATGTTATTGAAGGAATGTTAGCCGGTATTGGAATCATCATTGTTTTGAAGCAATTGCCTCATGCTTTTGGATATGACAGTGATTTTGAAGGAGATTTGGCCTTTTTGCAAAAGGATGGAAGTAATACATTTTCTTCGTTAGCTGGTATTGTGGATTATATTCAAATTGGTTCTATCGTTATTACATTAATTTCTATGACGATTTTGATTTCATGGGATAAAGTACCTTTTTTGAAAAAATTAAAGTTAGTGCCAGGTGCTTTAATCGCCGTAGCTATTGGTGTTATCCTGAATGAAATTTTTATAGGAACAGGCAGCACGTTAGCAATTGGAAAAGAACATTTGGTTTCTTTACCAGTTCCATCCTCTTTAGAAGAATTTAAATCGATCATCGTAACTCCTAATTTTTCTGGAATTACTAATCCTAAGGTATGGGTGATTGCCTTGACGATTGCTATTGTTGCATCTATTGAAACGCTTTTAAGTATTGAGGCAGCAGACAGAATGGATGTGCAAAAGAGATATACCGACACTAATGTAGAATTAAAAGCGCAAGGTGTTGGAAACATGGTCAGTTCACTTTTAGGCGGATTACCCTTAACTTCTGTAATTGTGCGTTCCTCTGCCAACAGTAATTCAGGCGCTAAGTCTAAAATGTCTACCATTATTCATGGCTTATTATTATTAGTAAGTGTGCTTGCTATTCCGGTGGTTCTTAATAAAATTCCGCTGGCGACCTTGGCAGCTATTTTAATCTTAGTTGGCTATAAATTAGCAAAACCAGCCACATTTAAACACTTTTGGGAAAAAGGAAAATACCAATTTGTACCATTTATTGCCACGTTATTGGCGGTTGTATTTTTGGATTTGTTGAAAGGAGTTACTCTAGGAATTATAATCAGTATTATTTTTGTTTTAAAAGGAAATCTGCAGAGAGCTTACTTGTTTAGAAAAGAAGAATATGCTGATGGCGACGTTATTCATATTGATTTGGCGCAAGAAGTTTCTTTCTTGAATAAAGCTGCGATCAAACAAACATTAAGTCAAATTCCAGAAAATTCTAAGGTGATCATTGATGCAACAGATACGGTCTACATTGCTCATGATATTTTGGATTTAATCCACGAATTTAAAACGACGAGGGCATTGGATAACAATATAAAAGTGAAGTTAAAAGGGTTTAAAAAAGCATATCAATTGGAAAACACGATTGATAGTCAAAATCATGTGACTATTGAACATTACTATGACGCTGCGAAAAGAGTAATGGTCAAAAGAGTAGTAACAGACGATGATTTTCTTAAGGAAGAAAAAACGTCTAATTAAATAAAAAATGAGTTTCTTTACAATAGATTTGTAAGGATTAAACGGTTACATAAATAAAATAATTTCTAAAAGTTATGGTTGATTTTTATAAAAAAATACTAGAGAATAATAAAAAATGGGTAGAAACCTCTTTAATGAGCGATCCAAATTATTTCCAGGATTTAGCCAAAGGGCAGACACCGCCGTTATTATGGATCGGTTGCTCTGATAGCAGGGTTCCAGCAAATGAAATTATAGGAGCTAAGCCTGGGGAAGTTTTTGTACATAGAAATATTGCTAATATGGTTGTACATAGTGACATGAATATGTTGAGCGTTCTAGATTATGCAGTAAATGTATTGAAGGTGAAACATGTATTAGTATGTGGGCATTATGGATGTGGCGGTGTGAAAGCTGCAATGGGAAATGATTCTATAGGAATTATTGATAACTGGATTCGTCATATTAAAGACGTGTACCGGTTACACAGCCAGTATTTAGATTCTATTCAAGATGAAGCAGAACGTTTTAACACTTTTGTAGAATTGAATGTAAAAGAGCAGGTTTTTGATTTAGCCAAGACATCGATTGTTCAAGCGGCATGGAAAAATGGTCAAGAACTGACATTACACGGCTGGGCATATGGACTTAATTCTGGTTTCGTAACTGATTTACAGGTTAATATCAGTTCGAATAAAGATTTAGATGCTGTGTACCAATTGAAATTCTAATACTATCAAAGCCACTTTTAAGTGGCTTTGATAGTATTAAAATTTCATCTTCCTTACTTTCCCTTTATATTACTCGAATTAAAAGGAGGTAGTTATTCAATATGAATGGAACATTTAATTTTGACTCCACTATTTTTGGTATTCAAAAAAAGTCTACTATCATAAAGTGATTTTTGAAGATTTTTAATTTTGTTCTCTCGACTTTTGATGTCTTCTTCTAACTGCGAGTTACAAACTTTACTTTCATGAAATTTAATTTTTACTTCAATCATTTTAACAATTAACTCTAGGGCTTCATTTGTGCTAAATTCACCTTCAATAAGTGGGATTTCCATGTCGTGCAGCTTTAAAGGTTATTGTCCTTGACCTAATGAATACCCTGCTTTTCCATCAAAGTCGTATAGATTTTCTGTTTTAATAACATCAATTTTTGCATCTAATGCATTTGATAATAAAGTTATGATCTGGCTTTTCTCAATTAATTTTCCATGGGTTGGTTTAAATCTGCAGCGCCAGTGATCCGTGCAATATGTCTCATTGAATCCGTCAGGCCAAACTTTGATTCCACGATTGGTAATCATAGTCAAATGTTTATTTTCAGTACCGATAGTCTTAATTTTTTCAGCTAATTCATTTGGATCTGTTCCATTCCAATGTATAAATAGATCAATACCTACTAATTCTTTATTTTTAGCAGGTTTCTTTGCGTACTTTGGTAGGTTTAAAACCGCATCTTTCGCATACGAAACTTGTTTTAGTTGTGATGGATTTTTACCTAAATTGGCAATAACGGCTTGGGCAAATTCTTTCGTTCCTACTTTTTCTTTGCTAATTCCTTCTTTGTAAATATCATAAGTGTGGATACCGTCTTCTATGGTTTTTAACCATGCATTTTGTACTTTTTCAGCAATTTCTGTTTGTCCAATGTGATTGAGCATCATTACAGCACCTTCTAATAGACCAGATGGATTTGCCAAGTTTTGATCAGCACGTCTTGGAGCTGAACCATGGATTGCTTCAAACATGGCACATTCTTCACCAATATTAGCCGAGCCAGCCAATCCAACAGAACCAGCAATTTGTGCAGCAATATCAGACAGAATATCACCATAAAGATTTAAGGTTACTATGACATCAAAGATCTCTGGAGTATCCGCCATTTTTGCAGCACCAATATCAACAATCCAATGTTCATTCTCAATTTCGGGATATTCTAAACCAATTTCATCAAAGACCTGGTGAAACAGTCCGTCTGTTTGTTTCATGATATTGTCTTTTGTAAAACAAGTTACCTTTTTTCGACCGTACACTTTAGCATACTCAAAAGCATAACGAACTATTTTTTCGCAACCAGGACGGCTTATAAGTTTTAAACATTGTACTACTTCATCGGTTTGTTGGTGCTCAATTCCAGCATATAAATCCTCTTCATTTTCGCGAATAATTACAATGTCCATTTTAGGATGTTTGGTCTCTACAAAGGGATGTAAACTCATACAGGGTCTCACGTTTGAATATAGTCCAAGAAACTTTCTAGTTGTTACATTTAAACTTTTGTAACCACCACCTTGTGGAGTGGTTATTGGAGCTTTTAAAAAAACTTTATTTCTACGAATAATATCCCAAGATTCACTCGCAATTCCAGAAGTATTTCCTGATAAATAAACTTTTTCTCCTACTTCTATTTCATCAATTTCTAATTCTGCTCCGGCTGCGATAATGATTTTAAGAGTTGCATCCATTATTTCTGGACCAATTCCATCTCCTTTAGCTACTGTAATTCGAGTCATTTGATTTATTTTAAGTGTTTTGATACTGCAAAGTTCGCACTATTTATACATAAATTTTTATTTATATTTGTAATGAAACGCATAAAATATTTTTATATTTTTTATTTCTAGTTTGCTAGGTGTTTTTTTAAATTGAAGCTGCAGAAAACCAACACCAGTACTTCCTTTTATTCCTCCTCTTTTTGTCAATCCTTAAAATCTATTAGATAATTAGCTTAAAATTCTACTTGATGGGATTATTGAAGGAGATTTCTTTTACGAGAAATTGGAATAGAAACTTAAATGCGATTGTCAATACGCTTAAAAAAGATTTTAAAACCGCAGTGATTTTAGCCTAATTTGACTTGGTGAATTTGTCTTGAAGCTTTCGTAATAAATATGAAATTGGGAAGGTAGATCCTTTTTTGAGCGGAACAATTTGTAAGTAGAAATAATTTAATTCCAAAATCTAAATGCATTTGACTTCCAATAAAGCGCTAAAATAATCGATTTTTACCGTTGTTGTGACTTTCAAGTTGATAAATGATTAGCTTTCAAGACGAACGATAAAGTGCCACTTATACAATCCTATTTTGTGTTAAAACGGGCTATTTTATCTAAAAAGCCACATGTGAACTAATAAATAAAAAACGTCAGTACAAGATTATTTGAAGTACACAAAAATGAATTCAATTCAATAGATTTTTTGATGCGGGCTATTCGTTATCCATATTCTCATTAAAGGCAGATGGTAATAAAGTAGGGATAAATTTGATTAGGATAGGTAGTAATAAACTCCCTCCTGGAAGTAAAAAAATGGCTAGTGATGGAACGGTTTTACAAATTTCTAATAATTGCTTTTTGACTTTTTTCTTTTCTTTTTCGTCTAAATCCCTACGAGTGGAGTAGGCTAGCAGTACCATTAATTCTTTACTTTGTAAAATTTCTTTAATCAATCTGTTTTTATTACGGCTAATAAGAGTAACCACACTTTGAGTAGTTTGATCATAAAAATGCTTAACTGGATTTGAATAATTAAAATATGGAATTTCTTTTTTGTGCTTTGAAATGAATAGTTGGGTACTGTTGATGCTTTCGTTTACAAAATAATCTGGTATTTTCAGGATCTCAGCTAACGATTGCAAAAAATACAATTCGTCATTTTCTATTTTTCCATCACTCCACAACGCCATTCCGGCAATATCTATTAAATAATATTTTTCCAAATCATTTGTAAAGTAATCTAATTGAAGTGTTTCTAAACTTTGAGTTGACACTTTTGAGAATTTACTATAACGAATCGAAGCTTCGAAGAGTTTGATTAACAAATCATCATACTGTGATTTTTTAGATTTTATTTTTAAAGCCAGTGTCACAATATTTACAATGGTCTCTTCAATTTTTTTTAGGTATTTTTCGGGGATCTCTCCATGGTTTAAATATTGGCGAAACGCAAGTGTGTCAATGAACAATAATGCATTAGTAACAAGATGAGAAAAATTCTTACTGATGATACTGTCATTGGTTTGAACACGAGCATCAATGATTTTTTCCAAAGTTAAAGAAGGGGAGTTTTTTGGTAGTATTTTTTTAAACAAATTAGATCCTTGAGGATGCATTTGATTGTAAAAAATAACGGCATGTTTAATGAAATTAGCAGCAGTAATATCCTCATTGGTCAAACAAAAAACACCATATAAGGTATTCAAAAGGGCTACTTTGGAAATCTCATCCTTAAACCAGCCTTTGGTATCAACGGCTGTTATGGTTTCAAATGAAATGATATGACCATAGATAAAACCCGTATCTCTAACTTTTTGATAAAACGTGTCAGTAGTGTTTGAAACAGTATCTTTTGAAAATTTTTGTTCAATAAAAAATTTATCTATCCAACCTGATGCCGAAGGGTTAATCATTGCTTTAATTTGAAGATACAAAGCTATGTATTTTTATGGTCTGTTTGTTATATTAAAATTAAAAAACCGTCTCATATCAGTTACAAAACGGTTTCCTTGAATTATTTCAAATATTATTTGATAATAGCGGAGCAGGCAACCCTCGCGCCTGCATTTCCAGCAGGTTGTGAAACATAATCATCAGCGCCTTGATGCACGATTAACCCTTTACCTATTATATTTTTAGTTTCATCTGCAGATCCAATGCCCCATTCACTAGTCCTAAAAGTGATGGTTCCATTTCCTTTTTCATCAGCAGTAAAATTACCAATATCTCCTTTATGAGCTTCACCCTCTCCTAATTTTCCGTGTTTTTTAAAGGTTGGATTCCAATGTCCACCGGCGGAACTTCCATCAGCAGCTGTACAATCTGACTTTTCATGAATGTGTATCGCATGAATGCCTGGAGTTAAGCCCGTTAATTTAGCAATCATAGTTACTGTCCCTTTATTTTCAACAAATGTTGCCGTTCCAGTTACATTGCTATTACTTTTTGGTTCGAAAGCAATCACTAATGTCTTATCATTATTTAAGGAAGTATTGGTTTTACAACCAATTAAAACTGCTAAACCAATTCCAAATAGTAAAACTAATTTTTTCATAATATGTTTTATTTCAAAGATAAGAAATTTTGGAGTGCAGAGTAGGAGATTCCCTTGTTAATAATGGAATAGCCTTATTTTTTTTAAGATACGCTTCTAATTGTTAAATAATATCGTTATACTTTTGCAAGGAATGCTTATCATTCGAACAAAAGGGCTAGTTTTGAGGCTGCATTTAGTGATAAAGACTTTAAAAATTGGAATTTTTATTTTAAGAAAGTAGTAAAAAAGAGTTAAAAACATGAAGCACAAAGATATAGCCATTATTAGCTGGAGTTTATTGAAAAGAACTTATAACGAATTTGATGATGATAATGGGATAAAGTTAAGCGCTTCATTGTCTTATTACACTATTTTTTCACTGCCTCCACTACTGATTATCATATTGTCTATTTTTAGTTTTTTGTTTGGAAGAGAAGCAGTTACGGGGCGGTTTTTTGGCCAAATAAATGGTATGGTTGGCAATGAAGCGGCCATTCAAATTCAGGAAACGATCAAAAATATAGAGTTGTCTGACAATGTAACCTTTGCCACAATATTTGGAGGAGTTATGTTATTAATAGGAGCGTCTGGCGTATTTGCCGAAATACAAAGTTCTATCAATTCTATTTGGGGGTTGAAGGCAAAACCTAATAAAGGCATTATGAAATTCATTAAAAATCGGTTAATGTCGTTTTCAATGATTGCATCAGTTGGATTTTTGTTGCTCGTGAGTTTGATGGTCAATACTGTGATGGATGTTATAAACACACGTTTGCTTGTTTATTTCCCTGATACCACGGTGTATATCTTTTATGTTTTCAATATTGTCATCTTATTTGCAACAACTACTATGTTGTTTTCCATAATTTTCAAAACTTTACCAGATGGATATATCGTGTGGAAGGATGCTTTAATAGGTGCCAGTTTTACTTCTTTTTTCTTTATGATAGGTAAATTTGCGATAGGCTTTTATCTAGGTAGCTCAACTGTAGCTACTGTTTATGGTGCTGCGGGATCGGTAATAATTATATTAATTTGGGTATATTATTCGGCTATAATTTTATATTTTGGAGCTGAATTCACTAAAGTGTATGCCAATGCGCATGGTAATAAAATAATTCCAAATGCTTATGCTGTCGGAATTAAAGTGGAAGTAATAGAGGTTAAACAATAAAACATGTAATAATTCAAAATAGAATCGCTACTAAAATAGAGCGTTAGATGCTCAAAAAGCAACGTAGATTTCTTTGAGCAGCCTCTCCAATACCAGTGTTTTTTATAGTTTAAGTTTAATTTTTGAAGAGTAAATCAGCCAAACTATTTTTTGATGTTTACATTCAAATCAGGAGTTTGAACTAATTGGAATGTTGCTGAAGCAAATTTTATTTCTCCATTTGTAGCATCAATTTCTTTCAGAATTTTAGAAAATAAAATGGTTTTTGTTGCTCTTCTTTTTTTATAACTCACAACATATCTTAAAGTAAATTCGACCCAATTATCATTGGTAATTAAGGAAACCATTGGCTCTGTTTGTGCATCTTCTAATCGGTATTTATTTTGAAGAGCTTTCCATTTTACATGTGATTTTTCAGCCAAATCTCCTGCTACTTCAGTTCCTACTTTCAGGAAAATTGCTGTTGCTTTTTCATAATTACTACCATATTGAATGGGCAATTTAATTTCATCCCACAAAAAGGGGAAATCACCGGAATAATTGAATACGGGCTCTTTAAAAACAAAACTGTTGGCGATTAGCACAATTCGGCCATTATATAAATCTCCATCAACCCATTGACCAATTTCCATTATCGTAGTTCTTAGAACTCCAATATCCATAACATCCCCTTTGATACCTCCTAATTGAACGCGATCACCCGTATTATAAAAGTTACCAAATAGAATTGCTAGCCAACCAGCAAATGATGCAATCACTTCCTGCAAGGCAAAGGCAATACCAGCTCCCGCAACTCCCAAAGCTACCGTAAGATTCCCAAGTTTTTCATTGAAAACAATTGTAATAAGCAGAATAGTTAAAAAATATCCAATGAAACTACTGAATTTTTTAGTACGGTATCGATTGTCAGCATTTTTTATTTTCGAAAAAAAATTACGCTGGAAGACCTTAATTAAGGACCAAATAAATAGCACACCAATTAAAATTACTGTGATTTTTCCTATTGTAGGATTAAAAAGATAGCGCTGAATTTGCTCTTCCATTTATTCTTTATTTAGATGAATGACTCTCTGAGGAAATGGAATGGTTATGTTATTTGAAGTAAACATTTCAAATATTCTGATTCTTATTTCACTTTTAATGTTTTCTACCCTAAAAACTTCATCCGACCAGAAAATCACAGAAAAATTCAACGAAGAATCTCCAAATTCCGTAAAACGTACAAATGGGCTAGGGGTTTGAAGTACTCCCTCTTGTTTGTCAGTGGCTTCTTTTAAAACAGTCATCACCAGTTTTATATCAGACGAATAGTCGACGCCTACACTGATCTCGAATCGAGACGTAATTTCACTATGGGTCCAATTTATTAATTGGTTTTTTGTTAAATCAGAATTTGGCAGAATAATATATTTATCATCTCTAGTTAATACAGTGGTCGTTCTGATTTCAATTTCCTGTACCTGACAGACTATGCCGTTTACTTCAATGATGTCATTTACTTTTACCGTTGAGTCAATTAGAATTATTATACCCGATATAAAATCGCTAAATAGATTTTGTAATCCCAAACCAAGACCTACAAGTAGGGCTGCTGAACCTGCAATTAAAACCGATAAATTAAAACCAAATATTTGTAAGCCGATTATAAAAGCGAAAATGATTATAAAGTATTTTATTAAGCTGTAAATAGAATATTTTTTTGATAGCTCAATATGGGTTGCTTTGTAAATTGTTTTTTTTATTACGAAGAGCAAAATGAATACAGCTAAAATAAAAAGAGCAAAAGTGAAGATTGTAGCTAATTTAAAATTAAAATCTCCAAATTGAAGAAGGGTATAGTTCAATATTTCTTTCATTATTGGTGTATTTTTTATTTGCGAACAAAATCATATTCCTATCTGTTTTTTTCTTTTATGCCCTACATAATTAGTCGTACACCGCCCAGTTCTGAAATCCTATAGGAGAAGCGATCTCCTGGAGAACCGATAAACATAAAGTTTTTTGGAATATCCCATCTGTTTGATAATTCGTCTATTATTTCAGGACCAAACGTGCCTTTAATTTCTATGAATTCAATATCGATGTCTGGATAAGCTCGATCGAGAACTTCTAAATCCTTAATAAGTGAATCATTCGACTCGCCCTCTTTTTTGACATTTACAATTTTTAATTTTTTTGTTGTTTCATTGGCTTCAACGTACTGCATTACTTTATTAAGAATGGCAACATCATCTCCTTTTGTGAAAAATACGAATTCCTGCGAATTAATTTTTATATTTAATCTTACTAAATAACGATTGCTAAATAAAACTATTTTTCGTAATGGTTTAGAGAAATATTCTAATGCATCAATTAATAATTGTATTAAAACAGTCCGATTCAGCATGATAGCTATAAACAGTAAAGCGGGTAAAAGATATTTTATAAAGGTATAGAAAGATTCAATGTTCATATATAGATTACCTGCAAAAGCTATAGCTATAAAAGTAATGGCGATAACAACTGAAATGCCCCTTGCTCTTTCTGGACGAGGCAATTTTTTACGTTTGAATTTCAATAGTAAATTTCCAATCCCAAAGAGACCCATTACCGCCAGAAAAGAAAAAGTATACACGCCAGCCAGCGATATCAGATCGCCTTTGGTAACAAATAATACAGAAACGCACAAGACTAAAAAACTAATAATTATTCTGTAGTTAGAGCCGCGTTTGTTTTGTTTTAAAAAATAATTAGGCAAAATCCGGTCTAAAGTCATTCGGTTTAACAATCCTGAAACTCCAACGAATGAGGTTAAAACAGCACCGCATAGAACTAAAACCGCATCAACGGAAATTAGATAAGCTAACCAGGAACCTCCTGTAGTTTGCCCTAAAAAGGCAAGAAGTGACTCCCGGTGATCTCCAACTTCTGCAAGAGGAATAATGCAAATAAGCAATAGTGCCAATACTGGATTAAAAAAACTAACAATGGCCCACATGTTTCGCAATGTTTTTGGAAAAACACCTGGTTCTTGTTCCTCTACAAAATTAGCTGAACTTTCGAAGCCTGAAATACCCAGCATAGCTGCTGAAAACCCTAAAAATAAGGCCGTAACGACACCGCCAGAGGACACTGGTACTTCCCAATTGATATAAAAAGTTTGGAAACCGTTATTCGAAATGAACCATAGTGAAGCTAAAACCAGCGTGCTTAATGTAATTAAATGTATTATAAAAATAATTACAGCCACAAAAGCGGATTCGCCAATACCCAAAATAGCCAAACCAGTGAAAGCCACTAAGACAACAATTGTAGCTATCGTTACATCAAACCCCGAAAAAATACCATGCAGGTAATGCATGCCTTCTGAAGCCGAAATCACGGCAGTAGCCATATAAGACAAGACAGTTAATGTTGCTGCGACAGAAGCTATTCTCTTTGTCGAAGTATTTAATAAAACATTATAAGCACCGCCGTTCAGCGGAATTGCACCTACTACTTCCCCGTATATTTTTCTGAATAAAAAAAGTACGACGGCAACTATTAACAGTGAAATCCATGCAAATTGTCCCGCATACATAATAGTTAATGCAGAAACATACAAACAGGAGGAGCTAATATCATTTCCGCAAATCGCGGTTGCTTGTAATTCGTTTAATTTCTTGTTTAAATTTTTTTTCATTTTTAACTTGACATTTTTTTTGCTGCTTTACAGCGCCGGTTTTTGACGCAGAAAAGACGAATAGCGTTTGGTTAAATAAATTGTAACTAAAATTACTAGCTTTTTTACTAAACTGAAAGGAAAGAAACTACCAGTTTAAAGGATAAAAAAACAAGTATACTAATTAATACTAAAGTAGAGATAAAAATGGAGTGTAAAAAAATAAAATGACTTTTTTCCAGTTCAAATTGTGTTTAAAGTACAATTAATTTTTAAATATTTTAAATCAATCGAAAGCCAAGTTGTAGAATAGCATAATAACATTACTGCCTTGTCATTTTCAGGTGATTTAAAAGTGAGCTGTTAAAAAGTACGTATCCGACAATTTTTTTAATAGGTAGAAATATTTTTAATATCCTATAAAGTATCC
The DNA here is from genome assembly GCF_900143245.1 of Flavobacterium fryxellicola. Classification (GTDB taxonomy): domain Bacteria; phylum Bacteroidota; class Bacteroidia; order Flavobacteriales; family Flavobacteriaceae; genus Flavobacterium; species Flavobacterium fryxellicola. The sequence continues at coordinate 175,999 of NZ_FRDK01000002.1, read as the reverse complement.
CTGCTGCTAATTTTGGAATTTAGAAGTAGAGTAATAAAAAAAACCGCACTGTGTATAACAGTTGCGGTTTTTTAGACAAAAAAAAACACTAAAAACAATCTTCAATTTAGAAACAATATGCGTTTTCAGATACTAATTTTGTTGTGATTACTTCTCTTAAACCTACAATATTTGGCATGTTGGCGTATTTAGTAAATCGTCTCAAGCCCATTAGCATCATGCGTTGTTCATCACCTTCAGCAAAAGAAATTACGCTTTCTTTTCCTTTTTGTGTTACAATGTCTACTGCTTTGTATAGGTATAATTTGGCCATTGCAATTTGCTCTTGCACTTTAGCTTCACCTTCTTTTTTTGCTAATTTTTCAGTTCTAAGAATAGTACTTTCTGCCATGTAGATTTCGATCAAGATGTCAGAAGCTGCCATCAATAGTTGTTGATGAGCATCTAAATCTGGTCCATATTTTTGAACTGCTCCACCAGCAACCATCAAGAATGCTTTTTTCAATTTGGCAATCATTTCTTTTTCTTCTGCAAACAATTCAGAGTAATCAGGTGTCTCGAAAGAAGGAATTCCCATTAATTCTTCCGTTACTTTCATTGCAGGACCTAATAAATCGACGTGACCTTTCATTGCTTTTTTGATCAACATTCCTACAGATAACATTCTGTTGATTTCGTTAGTACCTTCATAGATACGAGCGATACGAGCATCTCTCCAAGCACTTTCCATTGGAGTGTCTTCAGAGAATCCCATTCCACCAAAGATTTGAATTCCTTCATCCGCACAATTTTGAACATCTTCTGAAACCGCTACTTTTAATATAGAACATTCAATAGCATATTCTTCAACTCCTTTTAATTCCGCCTCTTGATGTGAAATTCCTTCAGCTTCACGAGCTGTAATTCGATCTTCTACATCTTTCGCTGCGCGGTAAGAAGCACTTTCACCGGCATAACAACTGGTTGCCATTTCGGCTAATTTAGAACGAATAGCCCCAAATTGAGAAATAGCAGTGTTGAATTGGATTCTTTCATTAGCATATTGCACAGAACCTGAAATCACTCTTCGCTGAGCATCTAAACAAGCAGCGGCTAATTTAATACGCCCTACGTTCAATGCATTCATCGCTATTTTAAAACCATTTCCTCTTTCAGATAACATGTTTTCAACGGGAACTTTCGTTTCGTTGAAAAAAACTTGCCGTGTAGAGGAAGCACGAATTCCTAATTTATGCTCTTCTTCACCCATAGAAATTCCGTTATCACTTGAGTTTTCTAAGATAAAACCGGTAATGTTTTTATCATCACCAATACGGGCAAAAACGATAAATAACGAGCAAAAACCAGCGTTTGAAATCCACATTTTTTGTCCAGTGATTTTGTAATGTGTCCCATCTTCAGATAAAACCGCTTTCGTTTTTCCAGAATTGGCATCTGAACCAGCGCCAGGTTCCGTCAAACAATAGGCACCAAACCATTCGCCTGAAGCTAATTTAGGAACGTATTTTTGTTTTTGCTCTTCTGTTCCGTATAAAGTAATTGGCATCGTTCCAATTCCTGTATGTGCTCCAAAAGCAGTGGAGAATGATCCCGTCGCCCCAGAAATATAATCACAAACTAACATCGTTGATACAAATCCCATTCCTAATCCACCATAAGCTTCAGGAACAGCAACTCCCAAAAGACCTAAGTCTCCCGCTTTTTTCATGCATTCTTCTGTGTACGCATAGTCCTTTTTCTCAAAACGGTCTTTGTGTGGCCATAACTCTTTGTCTACGAACTCTTTTACGGAGTCACGCATCATTAATTGTTCTTCTGTAAAATCTTCAGGAGTGAAGATGTCTTCGCACTTTGTTTCTTTAACCAAAAACTGACCGCCACGGGTTACGTTTTTTTCAATTGTATCTGCCATTTTTTTATTTTTTAATATGTTTTTTCTTTATGATCTTCATCCTCAAAAAACGAATGATAATGTTGGACTATAAAAGCTCGTAAACACCAGCACTACCTTGTCCTGTTCCCACACACATCGTAACAATACCATATTTGTTTCCACGACGTTTCATTTCGTCGAATAATTGAACTGATAATTTAGCTCCAGTACATCCCAGTGGGTGTCCCATTGCAATTGCACCACCATTAACGTTAATAATGTCAGGGTTTAGATTAAGTTCTCTTATGACTGCTAACGATTGTGAGGCAAAAGCCTCGTTTAATTCAATTAAGTCAATATCATTTATAGTTAGTCCTGCTTGTTTCAATACTTTTGGTATTGCTTTCACAGGTCCTATTCCCATTATTCTAGGTTCAACACCAGCTGAGGCAAAGTTTACTAATCGTGCAATAGGTTCAAGATTAAGTTCCTTAACCATCTCTTCACTCATAACAAGTACAAAAGCTGCACCATCACTCATTTGTGAGGAGTTACCAGCTGTTACACTTCCGCCAGCTTCAAAAACCGGTCGTAAACCAGCCAGCGCTTCCTTTGAAGTTCCTGCTCTAGGTCCTTCATCTTTATTGACAATATAGGATTTAGTTTCTTTTTTTCCGTTTTCGTTGATAAACGTTTGTTCAACGGTAATAGGAACAATTTGTTTGTCAAATTTACCTTCGGCTTGTGCTTTCAAAGCTTTCATGTGAGAATGATAAGCAAATTCATCTTGGTCTTCTCTAGATACCTTAAACTGTTGTGCAACGGCTTCGGCTGTTAAACCCATTCCCCAGTAGTAGTCTTCGTTTCCTGCTTTTGCAACAGCATAATCCGGCGTGGGCTTGTACCCTCCCATCGGAATAAAACTCATGCTTTCAGCACCACCAGCAATAATACAATGTGCCATTCCTGATTGGATTTTTGCAGTTGCCATTCCAATAGTTTCTAATCCTGATGCACAATACCGGTTAACCGTTACACCTGGAACATCTTCAATTTTTAATCCCATCAAAGAGATCAAACGTCCCACATTAAGACCTTGTTCTGCTTCTGGCATGGCATTTCCTACCATTACATCATCAATACGCGTTTTATCAAAGTCTGGCAATTCATTCATCATAAATTGAATCGTTTCTGCTGCTAACTCATCGGGTCTTTTAAATCTAAAAACTCCCTTTGGTGCTTTACCTACTGCAGTACGATAAGCTTTAACTATATATGCTGTTTTCATTTATAAAAAGTATTAAGATTGGAGTATTAAGTATTAAGACTTTCCAATCGTTAAATTTATTGGTTTTTTAATGTTTTTTGAAGTGCAAAATTCATATTACTCACCTCGACTAATTCATTTATTATTGGTGTAATTTTTAAGTCATCTATTAATTTAAGACGTTTAGAAATCATTAATTGAGTTATCAATTCAAAAGTCGAACCATTAGCAATTGCTAAAAAATGTGCAAATTCATTTTTAGAATTTCTTCCAGAGCCTTCAGCACTATTTGATGGTATTGAAACAGAGCATCTTTTCATTTGACTGGTAAGATTGAATTTTTCTTCTTGAGGTAGATCAGTGCAAACTCTATATACGCTTTCAGTAATGTCCATTGCTTTTTGCCAGATTTTTAGTTTTTCAAATTGATGCATAATTTTCGCTACTTAAATTATTTAACTCTTGATACTTAATACTCAAATCTCACTACTTAAATTCTAATTACGAAGTGGTTTCCCTTTGGTTAACATAAATTGGATTCTTTCCAATGTTTTTCTTTCCGTACAAAGTGATAAAAATGCTTCTCTTTCAAGGTCTAATAAGTATTGTTCTGATACTAATGTAGGTTCCGATAAATCACCACCAGCCATCACATAAGCTAATTTATTTGCAATTTTCTTATCGTGTTCAGAGATGTATTTACCAGCTTCCATTTGGTCCGTCCCTACTAAGAACATTCCTAAAGCTTGTTTTCCTAGTACTTTTACATCTGTTCTGCGAATAGGTTGAGTGTAACCAGCTTCGGCCATTAGTAAAGCATGTTTCTTTGCTTCGGCAATTTGACGGTCTTTGTTTACCACAATAATATCTTTACCTTTTTGTAAAAGTCCGGTGTCAAACGCTTCATAACCTGAGGTGGATACTTTGGCCATGGCAATGGTCAAGAAATATTCTTGTAATACATTCAGCTCTACATCATTTTTATGGAATAAATCGGAAGCACGCATAGCCAATTCTTTCGAACCACCGCCGCCTGGGATTACACCTACACCAAATTCTACTAATCCCATATATGTTTCTGCGGCAGCAACTACTTTGTCCGCATGCAAACTCATTTCGCAACCACCACCAAAAGTCATTCCGTGTGGTGCAACTACCACTGGAATTCCAGAGTAGCGCACGCGCATCATCGTGTCTTGAAACATTTTGATCGCCATATTCAATTCATCATATTCTTGCTCAACTGCCATCATGAATATCATCCCGATATTGGCACCAACAGAGAAATTCGCTGCTTGATTTCCAATAACCAATCCCTGATATTCTTTTTCTGATAAATCGATTGCTTTATTAATGGCTTGTAGAACATCACCACCTATAGTATTCATTTTGGACTGGAACTCTAAATTCAAAATTCCATCTCCTAAATCCTGTATGATTGCGCCGCTATTACTCCATATTTTTTTGCTTTCGCGAATGTTATTCAGGATAATAAAAGCATCCTGACCTGGCACTTTGTTTTGTGATTTCGTAGGGATATTATAGAAAAATGTAGCTCCTTCTTTTACAGAATAAAAACTAGAACTTCCAGAAGCTAGCATCTCAGTTACCCAAGCTGCTGGTTCGAGACCTTCTGCTTTCATGATTTCGATTCCTTTTTCAACACCGATAGCGTCCCAAATTTCGAAAGGACCATTTTCCCATCCAAAACCGGCTTTCATTGCATCATCTATTTTGTATACTTCATCTGATATTTCAGGAATTCTATTCGAAACATAAGCAAACATTCCAGCAAAACTTTTTCTGTAAAATTCACCTGCTTTGTCTTTTCCTTTTACCAAAACCTTGAAACGATCAATAGGTTTGTCAATCGTTTTTGTTAGTTCTAAAGTTGCAAAAGACGCTTTTTTCGCCGGACGGTATTCTAACGTATCTAAATCCAAAGAGAGAATGTCTTTGTCAACTTTTTTGTAAAAACCTTGACCTGTTTTACTTCCTAACCATTTGTTCTCCATCATTTTGTTAACAAAATCTGGTAATTTAAACAAATCGTGTTGCTCGTCAGTAGGACAGTTTTCGTAAATTCCGTTGGCAACATGTACCAATGTATCTAATCCAACTACGTCAACCGTTCTGAAAGTAGCCGATTTTGGACGACCAATAACTGGACCCGTTAATTTATCCACTTCTTCAATCGTTAATCCCATTTCTTTTACTAAATGGAACAAACTTTGAATTCCGTAAATCCCAATTCTATTTCCAATAAAGGCAGGCGTATCTTTGGCAACGACCGAAGTTTTTCCCAAAAAGCGAGAACCATAATCAGTAAGAAAATCCAAAACTTCCGTTGCTGTTTGTGGGCCAGGAATGATTTCAAACAATTTTAAATAACGCGCAGGATTAAAAAAGTGGGTCCCACAGAAGTGTTTTTGAAAATCTTCGCTTCGTCCTTCACTCATAAAGTGAATTGGAATTCCAGACGTATTTGAAGTTACTAAGGTTCCCGGTTTTCTGAATTTTTCAATCTGTTCAAAAACCATTTTCTTAATGTCCAAACGTTCTACTACAACTTCAATAATCCAATCGGCAGTGGCAATTTTAGCCATATCATCGCTGGTATTTCCTGTTGTGATTCTGCTTGCAAATTGCTGACTGTAAATAGGAGAGGGCTTCGATTTAAGGGAATTGGCTAAATGCTCGTTCACTAATCGGTTTCTTACAATTTTACTTTCTAGAGTCAGTCCTTTCTTGGCTTCCACTTCGGTAAGTTCTCTTGGCACAATGTCCAATAGTAAAACTTCAACTCCAATGTTGGCAAAATGGCACGCAATTCCTGAACCCATAATTCCGGATCCAATCACTGCAACTTTTTTAATTGTGCGTTTCATACTTAGTTTATATTTGTTTTTTTGTTAGAAAAAAATAGCCTGATTTTTAAGAATTACTGACAATCTTAGGGGTTTCATTTTCTATTTTTTCAGATTGGTGCACCAGTTCGCTTGCGCTCGTGCGGTTAAATATATTTTTGTCGAGAATTAATTCATTTATGATGTCAGCCACTTCTATAAAATGCATTAGTTTCTCTTCTGGAATAGATTGTTTGACCGCATCATTGAATTTCAACACTGTATTCTTTGATAATTCTCTTTTTTCTTTACCAAATTCGGTTAAGTAAATCAATACACCACGACCATCTTCTGGATTTTTTTTCCTGATGATTAGGCCTTTTTCCTCCATGGATTTCAAGGTTCTGGTTAGGCTAGTGGCCTCCATTCCCATTTTTGGACCCAATGACGTGGAAGGCGTTCCTTTTTCCTTATCCATGCTCAATAAAGCAAACCCTGTAGCCATGGTTGCACCATATTTAGAAGCTTCCTCGTTGTACATTCTGGAAACCGCTTGCCACGTGGCACGCAAAATATAATCTATTGTTTTATCTTTCATAAGTAACTATATCGTTTTCAAATATAATAAAAAATACTATGCATGCATAATATATTCAACTATTTTTTTGTTAAAAAGTATTAAATATAAAAAAACTCTGCTGAAACAGAGAAGTTTATACTCTTTTTTAAGAAGATTTATTTTATTTGGGCGTATCCCTGCGGGTCGGGCTGTCCGTTGTATTTTTTCTAAAATCCCAAAAAAAATCGGGATTTTAGAAAAGGATGCCACTTCCATCCCTTACGCAAATCCTACTAAGGAGATTGAATGGGAATTGTCGTTAAATTGGTGGGATTATGGGTTTACGTAATTGTAAGTAGTTTATTATAGTTATATTTGAGGGAATTAAAGTATAGACTATGTTTATTAGTAAAATAAAAATAAAAAATTTCAGATTGTTAAAGGATACTACTCTTTTGCTTAATGAAGATGGAAAACAAGAATTGTCTCTTTTAATTGGAAGAAATAATAGTGGAAAAACTTCATTTATAATGCTTTTTGATAAGTTTTATAGACATGAAAGTTTTAAATTCAATTTTTATGATTTTTCCACATCCTTGAGAAATAAAATTTATAAAATTGATGATAATACTGTTAGTGAAGATTTATCTATTCAAATGATTCTTGAAATAAAGTATGACGCAAATGATTCTTTAGAGAATATATCTGATTTTATTTTAGATTTAGATCCTACTACAAATATTGTAAAAATTCTATTTGAATGTTCAATAGATAAAGATAAACTAATTAAAGATTTGTTACAAGTAACAAAAAATCAAGAGAAATATATTGAAAAGAATTTACCTGATTATTTAATCAACAAGAATATATATGTTTTTGAAAATGACACAGATTTAGAAGTAGGTAATAGAAAAAATTTGGTTAAGAAAGATATTTCTTCAATTAGAAACTTAATTAATTTTCAAGTTATTCATGCGAAAAGAAATGTTTCAAGCTCTGAGACTACAGGGAATGGGAAAAGAGCTTTATCAGAAATGACAACCCAGTATTTTAACAAAGAACATAAAGAATCATCTGCTGACTTTTTTGATATTAATGAGGCAATAACTACAATGGATTCTACTTTAGATGATAAGTATCAAATTCACTTTGAACCATTTTTAGCAAATGCTAAAAAATTTCTTGATATAAAGGATTTAAGAGTTGTTTCAGATTTAGAGTCAAAACAATTATTTACAAATCACTCTAAAATTGTTTATGGTGACGGTTCTAATAATCTCCCTGAACATTTAAACGGTTTAGGTTATTTAAATATTCTTTATTTATTGCTTCAAATTGAAGTCAAGAGAAAATACTTTTTAGATGATAAAAAGGATATCAATCTATTATTTATTGAGGAGCCTGAAGCACATACTCATCCTCAAATGCAATATGTGTTTAGTCAAAAAATTCAAGAGATAATAAGAGAAATTAATGAAAAAGTTAATTTACAAACTTTTATTTCCACACATTCTTCACATATAGTTTCTCAATGTAATTTTTCTGATTTACGTTATTTTAAACTCAAAGATGGAAATATTACTATTAAAAATTTTTATATCGATTTAGAACTTAAATATAAAGGAAAAGAAGAATACTTTAAATTTTTGAAGCAATATTTAACTTTATATTCTTCGGAACTTTTCTTTGCTGAAAAAATTATTTTTATTGAAGGAACTACAGAAAAAATGTTATTACCTTATTTTATTAGTCAATATGACAAATCAGTTAATGATCTAGAAAACAAAATATCATCACAAAACATTTCAATAATTGAAGTAGGTGCTAATTCAAAAGTATTTAAACACTTTTTGGAGTTTTTAGAAATTAAGACTTTAATTATTACGGATATTGATACTACCAAATTAGTAATAACTCCTGCCACGGCTGATAAAAAAGAAAGTTTATGTAACCCCGCTTGCCCAGTAGTTGATGGTGATAATACGAGTAATTATTCTATTAAAGAATTTTTAAATATACCTGAAAAAACAAAAACTACTGAAATTGCCGAATGGTTTAAAAAACTTAAGTCGAATTCACTACACGATGATTCTAATTATATAAAAATTGCTTATCAAATTGAAGAATTAGGATATCATGGTAGAAGCTTTGAAGATTCATTTATTAGTTTGAATTTAAAAGAAATTATACAATATAAAGATGATGGTATTAATGGAATTCAGCATAAAGCTGAACTTGTTGATTCAGTTACAGATTTTTATAATTTAACCCAAAAGGTTTTAAAATCAGATGGTAAATCAGAATTTGCTTCATCACTTCTATTTTTGGCTTTGATTGGTAAAGTTGAGTGGAAAACACCATCATATATAAAAGAAGGATTACAATGGATAGCAAAATAAGACCAATAGGACAGATAAAACAGATTATTGATGACAATCAAAATACTGAAAAAGAATTTAAAAATTTTGTTTTGCAAGGTGGAGCAGGAAGTGGAAAAACTGAATCCTTAAAACAAATTCTTGAATATATCACTGAAACTTATCCCGATAAAAAAGGGGTTTGTATAACACTTACAAATGTTGCAGTTGAAGAAATAAAGACAAGAATTGGAGAAAATAATAATTTCATTGTAATGACTATACACTCGTTTTTAAACGATTTAATAAAAGAATACAAAAAAAATATACATGAAGTGATTTTTGAGATTTTTAAAGTCGAAAAGATTAGAAGAGAAGCGTTGATTACTGGTGATGATGAAAAAGAGTATAATAAAAATGAGCATGAAAAGTTTAAGAAATTATATGGAAAGTATTCGGGTATGCTATTTACGACAACTGGAGAGAAGACCTCTAAAGTTATAGGTAAGAGAGAATATGACAAAGAGCCAATAAAATCCAATAATGATTTGAATACGGAAGTAGATAAATTAAATCAAATAATCTTAGCAGAAATTAATTCATTAGATTGTAACAAAGTCAGATATAATGAAACCCGTTATAATAATTTTAAAGAATTATCTTTTGGACATGATGAATTATTACATATTACTTCTTTACTTTTTAAAAAACATGAATTATTAGGAAAAATTGTTAGTGATAAATATGACTTCATATTAATTGATGAATATCAAGATACAAATGAAAAAATAGTTGATATTTTTTTAAATTCAATACCTAAGAATAATAAAACAACAATTGGTTTTTTCGGTGATTCTATGCAAGGAATTTATGATGATGGAATTGGAGATGTAGAACATGAAATAGCTGAAAAAAAAATAATTAAAATTGAAAAGGAAGATAACTTTAGATGTTCTGATAAAGTTATTGAGTTTATAAACAGAATTAGGAATGATGGTTTAAAACAAGAATTAGCCTTAAAAGATTTAGAAACTGTTAATGATAGAAATGGAGAGGTAAAATTGTATTATTCTATTTATGGAAAGAAGCCAAACGCTTTCAGTAGTAGTGAAGACAAAGATAAATATTTTGATACTCTTAATGGATTGATAACTACAGTTTCAACTAATAATCCTGAAGTTAAAAAATTGATGCTAACCAATAAATCAATTTCAAGCGAGTTACGTTTTAGTATACTTTATCAAATATTTAATGGCAGATATACAGAAGTTAAAGAAGAAATTGAAAAAACATTAGAGAGGATTCAATTAATAGATTTATATGAACTTTGTTCTGCATACAAAAACAAAGACTATAATTTTGTACTTGCAAAATTAAAGAAATGTGGTTTCGAATTAAAATCAGTTAAAGATAAAATAAGAATAAAAAGATTTTTTGATACATTGTTAAATACTACTCAATCTGCTAATAGAGTTTTAAAGTTTGCATTTGACAACAACCTGATAAGAAAATCTGATTCATACAAACAATATATTTCTAATAAAGATACATTCCTTGAAAGCTTAAAAGCAAACAAAAGGTTTGAACAATTAGAAATTTTTTATAATGATGGTGGAAATACAACTGCTAAAATGATTGTTAAAGATCCATTAGTGTCAGATGAAGAGTTTGAAGAATTTGATAAAAATCGTAAAAGGAAAACTTTTTATATTAAACTGTTTTCTGCAAAACTAAAATTCTCTGAAGTTCTAAGTTATTACAATTATATTGATGAAAATGTTGTTTCAGATTATATAACTATGCATAAAACTAAAGGCTCTGGAATTGAAAATGTAATGGTTGTTATGGATGAATATTTTTGGAATAAGTATAACTTCAGATCAATTTATGATACTCATGAGGAAGATTTAAATAAAAAATTAAAAAATCAAAAACTCTTTTATGTTGCTTGTTCAAGAACCATTAAAAATTTGATTTGTGTTCGATTAGTTTTTGATGAAGAAGAGGAGAAACAATTATTACACTTTTTTGAGGGATTCGAAATTGAAAAAATTTAGATTATCTTTAAAGATTAATTACCCTTCCTAAATTCCCCATTATCCACCTCTTTCAAGAATTTAATAACTCCTGGAAAATAGGTTTTAGGATCATCGTATTGCGAAAGATGACTTCCGTTAGGGCAAAACAAGAAACGTCCGTTTTGGACTTCATTGGCAATCCATTTCATGTGCTCTGGATCCATAGTATCGTATTTGGAACCAATACTTAAAGTTGGAACGGTCAGCGTTTTTAGTCTGTCTTTTATATCCCAATTTTTAAGAGTCGCATTCCCAGTAATGCCAAATTCACTATGGCCTTGCATGTACACATATACGTTAGGATTAATGTGCTTGAAACATCGGGTTATGGATTCAGGCCATTGCGCTTGTGGCATTCTCAAAACATGTTCTGTGTAATAGTATTCAAAGAGTAATTCGCTGTATTTTGGATTATCAAAATCATTATTTTTCTCCATATCCTGTAATTCTTTTAGGATTTTAGGATCCATTTGTGGAGCTAGAACATTTTGGGCGTACGCATTATATTCAGGAGCACTTGCCATCATGTTGGAAATAATCAAGCCTTTCAAGTTTTTTTGGTATTTCAACGCGTATTCCATAGCCAGAATGCCACCCCAAGATTGTCCCATTAGATAAAAATTAGAATTATCTAAACCTAATGCGATGCGTACTTGTTCCACTTCCTCAACAAAACGAGCGTTTGTCCATAAACTGTTGTCATTAGGTTGGTCGCTGTAGTACGAACCCAGTTGGTCGTAATAAATATATTCGATGCTTTCATTAGGAAAATAGCCGTCAAAAGCTTCGTACAATTCATGAGTCAATCCAGGACCGCCGTGTAAAAGCAGTACTTTTATTTTTGGATTATTGCCCACAGTCTTCGTCCAAACCTCAAAAGTCCCTTTCGGTGTTTTTATCGGGATCATTTTAATTCCGCCTGTGAGTTGGTCGTCCCGTTTGGAGAAATCTAAATAATTTGCTTTTATAGAATCGTCCTTTGGCTTTTGCTGACAATTAGAAAGGAACAGCATACTTATTACGGCGAAAATCAGGACTTTTAGTTTCATAACAGACGATTTTATATGGTCTAGTTGTAGATTTTGTGGAACAAATCGATGTATTTCTCCATTACAATTTTTCGTTTCAGTTTTAGCGTTGGAGTCAATTGTCCGCCTTCTATCGACCATAAATCTGGAGTCAATTCAAATCGTTTTATTTTTTCCCAATTCCCAAACTTTTCATTCAACTTATCCACTTCGAGTTGGATGCGCTCGATTACTTTTTCGTTTCCAATTATTTCTTCATTGCTTTTTCCAATATCGATTCCGTGAATAACACCCCATTCCTTGATAAATTCAAAACTAGGTTGAATAAATGCAGCGGGCATTTTTTGTCCATCCCCAATCACCATGATTTGTTCAATAAAGCGAGATTGCTTCATTGTATTTTCAATTAGCTGTGGTGCAATATATTTTCCTCCAGAAGTTTTGAACATTTCTTTTTTGCGGTCCGTGATTTTTAGAAAACCGTCTTGGTCAAATATTCCAATATCTCCTGTGTGAAAATAACCGTCTGTAATGACTTCATTAGTTAATTTTTCGTCTTTAAAATAGCCCATCATAACGTTTGGACCTTTACAAAGAATTTCACCATCTTCGGCTATTAAGACTTCTACATTATCAATAACTTTCCCTACTGTTCCCACTCTAAAACCATGATTTCTAAGATCATTAACGGAGATCACCGGAGAAGTTTCGGTCAAACCATATCCTTCCATAACTGGGATTTCGGCTGCAGCAAAAATCCGTGCTAATCTAGGTTGCAATGCCGCGCTTCCAGAAACCATTAAATCAAGGTTTCCGCCCAAGCCTTCTTTCCATTTACTAAAAATTAGTTTTCGTGCAATTTTAAGTTGGAACTCATACCAAAATCCATTTTTACCATACGGCTCATAGATTAGTCCTAAGTCAATCGCCCAAAAGAAGAGTTTCTTCTTGATGCCAGTTAATTCCGTTCCTTTTGCATAAATTTTATCGTACACTTTTTCCAAAAGCCTTGGAACAGCCGTGATAACTGTTGGTTTAACTTCTTTTAAATTATCGCTAATTTTTTCAATTGATTCTCCAAAGTACACTGAAACGCCATAATATTGGTATAAGTACAAGATCATTCTTTCAAAAATGTGACAAATAGGTAGGAAACTCAAAGCACGACTTCTCCCAGCTTCAAATGGAATTCTAGTTGCACTATCCAAAACATTAGACACAATATTCTTATGAGAAAGCATGACCCCTTTAGGTCTACCTGTTGTTCCGGAAGTATAAATAATTGTTGCTAAATCTTCGGTTTTTACATCGTTTTTTCGTTCTTCAACGGTATCTTGATTTCCCGTATCTACGCCTAGAATCAATAAATCATTCCAGTTTTTACACCCTTCAATTTCATTAAATGAGTATACATCTTTAAGAGAAGGCACTTTATCCTTAATCAAATTTACTTTTCGAAGCACTTCCGCATCCGATACAAAGCAATAAACAGCCTCAGAATGATTTAGGATATACTCATAATCTTCTTCAGAAATTGTTGGATAGATAGGGACGTTTTGGGCTCCCGTTTGTAAAATACCAATATCCATAATGTTCCATTCCGTTCTATTATTAGTGGAGATGATTGCAATTTTATCATTCTTTTGCACTCCCATTCTTAATAGTGCTCGCGATATCGCATTGGCTTTGGCAATATATTCTTGCGTAGATGTTTTTATCCATTCACCATTCTGCCTGCTTACTAAAGCATCTGGAATAGAATTGTACTTTTCTTGCTGATAATAAGGGAAATCAAAGAGGCGAGTGATATTTGTCATTATAAAAATATTGGATTTGTTTGCAAATTAAAAAAAAAATAAGGATAAATTTAATAAATCAGAATTTATATCGCAAAACTTTCATGGATTATTGAAAAGCAGCGAAATCGTTTTCGTCTGTAACGGCCTAACAGATTGATTTTAAATGTAAAAACGTTCCGATATATATGATTAGTAAAGCAATGTTAACTTGAACAGGAATAGTGCTATAAATTGGTTAAAAATTTTGGACAATAAGAAAATACAGTGGCAATCCTATCGTAATATTTATTGGAAAAGTTACCGCCAGAGCCATAGGTAAAAACAGTCCAGGGTTTGCTTTTGGAACGGTGATTTTCATTGCGGCGGGAACCGCAATATAAGAGGCACTTGCGGCTAGTACTGCAAAAATAAAACGATTGGTTATGTCCGTTGTTACCAGCGAGCTTAGAACTGCAAATAGGCATCCATTAAATAAAGGAATCAAAATTGCGAAAAGAAATGGAAACCATCCAAATGAAAAGAATGATTTGAGTTTTCGACCACTCGTTATTCCCATATCTAATAAAAATATAGCCAGAAATCCTTTAAATAGATCATTAGTAAATGGCTCAATTCCTTGGGCTTGTTTTTCACTGGCTAAGAATCCAATCACTAAACTGCCAAGGATAAGCAACACACTTCCGTTTGTTAAGGAATGTTTAAGGACGGTACTTTTTTCAATAGTAGTTGTTTTGTCTTTATTAAAAAAAGATATTAAAACCAGACCTATAATAATTGCAGGCGATTCCATTAAGGCCATTATGGCAACCATGTGGCCATGAAGTGCTAATTGCTGGGACTCCAAAAAAGAAACTGCTGTGACAAAAGTAACTGCACTAACGGATCCATAAGCCGCAGCAATAGCACCAGAATCAAAAACACTCAATTTTCGTTTAAGAATGAAAAAAGTATAGATTGGAATCGTGGAGGAGATAAAAATTCCAAACAGCATGGACCAAATAATTTCGCTCGTGAATACTTCATGTGATAATTCCTGACCCCCTTTAAACCCGATGGAGAAAAGTAGGTAAAGCGAAATAAATTTAGAGGAATTGGGTGGTATTTCTAAATCGCTTTTTAAATATACTGCTATGATTCCCAGTACAAAAAATAGTAATGCCGGATTTGTTAGATTTTCAATTAATAAATTAAGGTTCATGTTTTTTGATTAGTGGGATTTCGTTGCTACTTTTACGTTGTATTGGTTTACTTCTATTTAAGATATTTAAAATGCTATCTGATTTTAGAAAACTTCAATCTCATTCCCGTTTTTGACTCGTTAAAATCTCCATTATTAAATACGATTGTTCCATTGACTATTGTTTTTAAAATTTTACTTTTAAACACTTGATTTTCAAAAGGCGACCACTTGCATTTGTAAAGAATATTATTTGGAGTTACGGTCCAAGAGTTGTTAATGTCTACTAGAACTAAATCAGCATAATAGCCCTCGCGTATGTATCCTCTTTCTTTAATTCTATATATCAGGGAAACATTGTGGCACATTTTTTCTACGATTTTCTCTAAACTAATCTTTCCTTGATGGAATAATTCTAGCATTACAGGCAAAGCGTGTTGCACTAATGGTCCTCCAGACATAGCCTCAAAATAGTTGCCTGATTTTTCTTTGATGGTATGTGGTGCATGATCGGTTGCAATGATGTCTAATCTATTTTCTAAAAGGGATTGTAAGAGACCATCTTTATCGTGTTCTGTTTTTATAGCGGGATTCCATTTTATTTTAGAACCTAATTTTTGATAATCTTGGTCTGAAAACCAAAGATGATGAATACAGGCCTCTGCTGTGATTCGCTTTTCAGTAATTAGCGTTGTATTGTCTAATAAATTGGCTTCTGCCAAAGTCGAAATATGAAATAAATGCAGCCTGTTGTTGTGTTTTCGAGCGATTTTCAATACTCGTTCTGTAGCGGTCACACAAGCTTGCTCGTTTCTTATTTTGGGATGACAATCAAAAGGAATGTCGGCACCATATTGTTTACGGTACAATTCGGTATTTCTTTTGATGATAGCGTCATCTTCACTGTGCAGGGCAATAAGTGTTTCTGATCTTGAAAAGAGTTTTTCTAAAAAATCGGGGT
This sequence comes from Flavobacterium fryxellicola, assembly GCF_900143245.1. Lineage (GTDB taxonomy): Bacteria > Bacteroidota > Bacteroidia > Flavobacteriales > Flavobacteriaceae > Flavobacterium > Flavobacterium fryxellicola. The sequence continues at coordinate 160,054 of NZ_FRDK01000002.1, read as the reverse complement.
AATTTGCCAGAATGCCTTCGTCATTATTAAAATAAAGTCCATCATCAGTAATACCGCAGACATTTTCAGTGTCCGTTTTCAAGGCTTCTTCTAAATTGTCTTTGTTGATTCCCATAAAAAAGGAATAATTGACTAAGGAAGTCTGAGAAGCAATGGTGTATTTGTCTTCCAGCAATTGTTGGGTTAAGGTATTTGGTATCGTATTTGGCATTTCCATATATGAGGTAATACCGCCCGCTGCTGCTGCTTTAGATTCTGAATAAATCGTTGCTTTATGGGTAAGCCCGGGTTCTCTAAAATGTACTTGGTCATCAATGATACCTGGCAAAAGGTATAACCCCTCTGCCTCTATGATATGGGCTTCATTATCTGTAATATCATTTGAAATGGTTTCGATACGTTCTCCAACAATCAAAACATCAGTAATTTTCATTTTACCTTCATTGACTATAGTCGCATTTTTAATTAAAATCCTCATTAGTTATATGTTTTTGGCAGCTCTTTCCAAACGATCATTAATTGTTCTTCCTAGGCCATTATCTGGGAAACGTTCTGCAAGGATAATATCGATTTGCATGCTATCTAATTCATGCAGTGAAGCATATAATTTTGAAGTTGCTTCTTGAAAATTGCCAGAAGGAGAAAGAATAATTTGGCATGCAACGTCTTGCTCTTTTTCGGGTTGTTTAAATAGTAATAATCCAATTTTTTTATTTGGAAACAGCTTAATCTGATCTAAAACGTTGGTTGTTAGAAATAAAGTTGATTTAGGCGCATAATGTCTTGACAACATGCCAGGCGCTTCAGGCGCATTTTCGTTTTTGTTTAAAAGAGATACAGGTCCTACAATTTTTTCAATTTCTTCTTTTGATATGGCTCCCAAGCGATAAATAATTATTTCATCCTTATGAAAGCCAACAATTGTTGATTCTATTCCTGCTTTGCATACACCGCCATCTAAAACCATCGGGAGTTCGTCTCCAAAATAGTTCTCAACATGCTCCGCTGAAGTTGGACTAATAGAACTAAATGGGTTTGCACTAGGCGCTGCTACCGGAAAATCTAGCTTGTGCAAAAGGGATAATGCAACAGGATGATTTGGGATTCTAACGGCAACTGTTGGTTTTCCAGCAGTTATGCGATTTGGGACCGATTCATGCTTTTTTAGTAAAAGGGTTAGTGGTCCAGGCCAAAATATTTTTGCCAAAATTCTCGCAGATTCAGGTATTTCTATGGCTACTTTATTTAAATCCTCTATTTGTTTAATGTGTACAATTAAAGGGTTAAATGACGGTCTTTGCTTTATGCGGTAAATGGTATCAATTGCTTTCTCACTATAGATATTTCCTGCTAAACCGTAAACCGTTTCTGTGGGAAAACCAATGATGTCTTCCTTTTTTAAAAGTTCGACAGCGAGTTCAATATCACTACTAATCATAATTTATTAGGGGTTGCAAAAATCACAATACATTGGATCTTCAGTTAATTTTTTATTTGGAAATTTGTCTTCTTTTGTAAAAGAGCATTTCTGACAGGTGTAAATATAGCTTAAAGTTGATCGAGTGGCACAATGGCACAAATCGCAGGGTAAACCTGGTGTAGCATCGGTAATTCCAAATCCTGGTGTAAAGCATGCTGGGCAACAAGATTGTATTTTTTCGATGAGTTTTTTGGTAGCCTTCTCAATTACTTTCATTCGGGTTGGGTTGTACATTGCCCGCATATCCGTTTCAATGTAAGCCATGCCAAATCGCTGTATGAATTTTTGAAAAATGATGTTTAGGGTTTCCCAATCTGTGATTCCTTTTTCAACTTCTGTACAATCATCCTTTGTTTTTTTTACAATTAAACCATGGGAAGGAAAATTCACTTTTTCAGCAAATTCCCTTAATTGTAATTCAGTATTAATCTCAGCTCCATTAAAGTTCGTTTCGAGACTCAATTCTCGGGCAATAATTTCTATCTTATTTTTTTTGTCAAGGAATAGAACTATTTCATCATTGGCGTGAGCAAAAAAAAGGGAGGGATGAGGTCCAAAGGAACCTTCGCTAGCGATTACCATGTCGCAATCTGTGAGCGCCAAGGCCGTCAAGCATTTATTTCTAACTGTTGTAATAGGATCGTCCTTGCGTTCTATTTCGCCAGTGAATGTTCCAAGTAAATCCGAATCAAAGTCTGAAATAACAAAACAGTGAACACCTAGTTCTTTTTCAAATAGGGGAGCTATTACTTTTTCTTTCTCGTGCTTAGTGGCAATGAGTAACTTTCTTTCTGCGAACATGTGTTATTCAATTGTAATCAAAATATCAGTATCTATTTTTATTTTTAGATTTTCTTTAGTAGCGTAACTTATAATTTGATCTATAGTTGCTTTCGCTTCCGTGAGTTCTATTACTCTTTTTAAACCCGCTTCGTCAGCTGTTCCTGATCGTATATCAGAGCTAAAGTTTTTGAGGTTATGAAAATTAATTTTTGTGTTGATCAGATTAAATAAAACTTCTTTGGCTTCTTCATTTGTGAATGACCCTTTAGTCAATTGAATTTTTTGGATTTTTTCCATTTGTGAAAATTGGTTTAATAGTGTTACAGGATGGTAAACGAATAAGGTTTAATAGCGCTATGAAAATTATGCCATAAGATAGTTCGCTCAATATTAAATCATCAAGCTGAATTGTGCTCATTATAGCTATAATTAAAACCGTAGTCCAGAGCATTAGCATCAAAAAAGATCGTGTTAGTTTCATGTTTTATCGTGGGATTTATTTGTTGTTAATTGATAGAATTGATAATAAAGTTACAGGGCAATAATAATTTTTGATTGTGAAAGCTGCGTAGCTAGTAACTCGTCAATTAATATGGTGATTACTAGAGCTGAAATTAAAACGGCAGTCCAGAGCATTATTTTAAAAGTTGATTTTGTTAGTCTCATTTTTTATGGAAAAGTAGCAGTACGCAAGAGAATTGTCAAGTGGCGTAAACGCTATGGTTTGCAATACTAATTTTTTTATGATTTGTGATTTTTAAGGTTATTTTGCTTTATGAAGTGGAATTACTTCGCTTAACTTATAATTTTTCAAAAAGTTAAGCGAATGTCATAAGCACCTACATGCATCATTAAAATCCTATTATTTGGTTACTAATTCAAAATATTAGAAAAGTAAATGGTATAGAGCAAATTCCAGCGCACGCCTGCGTGCGGCAATTCCTTTTTTATAATTTTTTGTTTTTCATTTCAAAAATAATCGTACTAAAATACTTTGTTGTCTATGTAAAAGAGTCGCCTCTTTTATAACAGCAAATTTGAGTATTTTTGTTCATAAATTTTTATTTATATTTGCAATACTAATCATTAAATAAATTTATGAATTATACTTTACATCAACTTCAGATATTTTTAAAGGTTGTAAAAACGCAGAGCGTCACAAAAGCGTCCGAAGAGTTGCACCTAACACAACCTGCGGTATCTATTCAGCTCAAAAATTTTCAAGATCAATTTGACATTCCCTTAACCGAAGTGGTAGGTAGAAGGTTGTATGTGACCGATTTTGGAAATGAAATTGCTGAGGTTGCAGAAAAAATAATAAATCAAGTCGAGGCCATTAATTTTAAAACGATGGCGTACAAGGGGCAATTAACTGGCCGGTTAAAAATTTCTATTGTTTCGACAGGCAAATATATCATGCCATTCTTCTTAGCAGATTTTATCAAAGAACATTCCGGCATCGAATTGCAAATGGATGTAACCAATAAAAGTGGAGTGATTACTAGTTTGGAAAAAAATGAAGTAGATTTTGCCTTGGTGTCTGTTTTACCTACGACTTTAAATATTGAAAAATTAGATTTGCTTCAAAATAAATTATATTTGGTCGGTGATTCTAAAACAGAATTTAAACGGGCTACAAATTTAAATGAGATATTCAAAGATATTCCGCTAATTTATAGGGAAAAAGGGTCTGGCACGCGCCAAACCATGGAACGTTTTATCGAGCGAAATGCTGTTGTTATTCAAAAAAAAATGGAACTTACTTCTAATGAAGCAGTCAAGCAAGCGGTGATAGCAGGATTAGGATGTTCTATTATGCCTTTGATTGGAATCAAAAATGAGTTATCCAATCAGGAACTGCAAATTATTCCTTTTAAAGGGTTACCCATTAAAACAACCTGGAGTTTGATATGGCTAAAAGGAAAAAAACATGGTCCAGTAGCTGCTGCACTCTTAGAATATATGAATAAAGAAAAGGACAATATTGTTAAAGAAAAATTCAATTGGTACGAGCATTATTAGTGTTTAAGCCATTTTTCAAATTATATAATAAATGATTTACAGGTTTCATAGTACTAGTGTTAAAGTGTTTTACAAGTACAAATTAGTTTTAAATACTTTTTTAAAACGATACCAGTTTTATTTTTGTGAACTAGTAAGTCCTTCATTGGAATGATATAACGGTAAATAGTAGGCACGCATAGTATGTTTACTTATATTTGTTTCAACTAAAATTTAAAGTAATGATAAAGCCCACGCTAAGCTCTCTTTTAAACATTGACAGACCGCTGATAATGGCTCCCATGTTTCTGGTTTCGAATACTAAAATGGTAATTGAAGGAATGAAAGCAGGTGTGGCAGGTTGTATACCCGCTTTAAATTACAGAACATTAGAGGAATTACGCGCTTCAATTGTGGAGCTTAGAGCTGCTAAAGTTCCCGGTGGTAGTTTTGGATATAATTTGATTGTCAATAAATCCAATATAAAATACAAAGACCAATTAGCTGTTTTATGCGCCGAGAAAGTAGATTTTATAATCACTTCTTTAGGTTCACCCGCAGAAACTATTAGTGCCGCACATAAAGTAGGAATCAAAGTTTTTTGTGATGTTACCGATTTGGCTTTCGCCAAAAAAGTTGAAAGTTTGGGTGCCGATGCTTTAATTGCAGTTAATAATTTGGCTGGAGGACATAGAGGAAATCATTCGCCAGAAAATTTAATAAAGGAGTTGAATGTGAACACGACATTGCCAGTTATTTCCGCAGGTGGCGTGAGTAATAAAACGGATTTAGATCAAATGTTACGGTATGGTGCAGTAGGCGTATCTGTAGGTAGTCCATTTATAGCCTCAATCGAATCAGGTGTTTCTGAAGAGTACAAACAAGCTTGCGTTGATTATGGTGCTAAAGATATTGTTCTAACTGAGAAAATATCTGGCACACCTTGCACGGTGATCAATACACCTTACGTTCAAAAAGTGGGAACGAAGCAATCTTGGATCGAAAGAACTTTGAGCAAGAATAAAAGTCTGAAAAAGTGGGTAAAAATGATTCGCTATCTCTTAGGATCTAATGCCGTTACCAAAGCAGCTACCGAAGTGACCTACAAAACAGTTTGGGTGGCTGGTCCTACCATCGAAAACACGGTTGCAATACGACCCGTTGCCGCAATTGTTGAAACACTGACGGTTTGATTTTATACCATTTGATGGGTGTCCATTTTAAACTGGATAGACTGCTCGCAACCTTTTCCCAAGTATATTGAAACACAATATTTATCCTGAAGGCTTATTGTTACAAAATGTAAAAAATCCTTTATATAATAAAATCCTTGTGCTCTTTTGCGTTTCCTTTTTTCAAGTTGGGATTGTTTAGTGTTAAATGTGCAAATATATTTCTATAAAAAAACGCTCTCTTTCGAGAACGCTTTTGGTATTTTGAAAAAAAATTATTTCTTATCAATCCATTTCTTAGCATTGACAAAGGCTTCATGCCAAGGTGAAACTTCGTCGTTTCTATCCTTTGGATAATGAGCCCAATTCCATTGAAAAGTAGAACGCTCAATGTGCGGCATCATTACTAAATGGCGGCCTGTCACATCACAAAGCATCGCGACATCATAGTGAGATCCATTCGGATTTGCTGGATAGCCTTCATAAGCATATTTAGCTACAATATTGTAATGCTCTTCACCTAATGGCAATTCAAATTTACCTTCACCGTGAGAAACCCAAACGCCTAATGTGCTTCCAGCTAAACTAGACAATAGTACTGATTTATTTTCCTGTACTGTTACGGATGTAAAAATACTTTCGTGTTTGTTACTATCGTTGTGTAACATCTTTGGCATTTGCTCGTGCTCTGAATGTATTAATTCCAATTCAACAAACAATTGACAGCCGTTACAAATCCCCACAGATAACGTATCTTCTCTTTTGAAAAAGTTTTTCAAGGCAGTATTCGCTTTTTCATTGTATTTGAAAGCTCCAGCCCAACCTTTAGCTGAACCTAAAACATCAGAGTTAGAGAAACCTCCAACAGCTCCAATGAACTGAATGTCTTCTAAGTTTTCACGTCCTGAAATCAAATCAGTCATGTGAATGTCTTTGACATCAAAACCAGCTAAGTACATTGCATTTGCCATTTCACGCTCAGAATTACTTCCTTTTTCACGAATGATAGCTGCTTTTGGTCTCTCGGCTGCACCCGAAGTGACAGGTAATTTACCAGTGAAGTGTTTAGGGAATGTAAACTGTAATGGTTGGTTTTTATAGTTATCGAAACGCACTTGAGCCATTCCATTTTTAGATTGTTTTTGGTCCAACAAAAAGGAAGTTTTAAACCAAATATCTCTATATTTTATAATATCTAATTTGTAAGATCCAAGATCCAGAGTGGCTTCGGTCGTAGCATTTCCTAATTTATAGAAAGCAACTCCAGTAGCGTTTAATTTAGCTTCGATAGTAGAATTATCTTTCGCTTGGAAAACGATTCCGATATTTTCAGAGAATAAATATTTAACGCTATCTTTTTCTTCAAAAACAGAGCAATCTATTTTTGCACCTAAATTCACATCGGCAAAGCACATTTCCAATAACGTAGTAATCAAACCACCGCTTCCTATATCGTGTCCTGCAAGAATTTGATTGTCTAAAATTAACTCTTGGATGGTGTTGAACGCATTTTTAAAGAAAGCCGCATCTTTGATTGTTGGTGTTTCATTTCCAATGGCGTTCAAGGTTTGTGCAAAGGAAGAGCCTCCTAATTTGAATTCGTCTTGCGATAAATTGATGTAATATATAGAACCACCGTCTTTTTGAAGAACTGGCTCTACTACTTTTCTAATATCGATGCAGTTCCCACCTGCCGAAATAATTACCGTTCCCGGCGCAATCACTTCGTCATTTGGATATTTTTGTTTCATCGAAAGCGAATCTTTTCCTGTTGGAATATTGATTCCCAATTCTATTGCAAAATCCGAACAACCCTCTACTGCTGCATACAGACGGGCGTCTTCACCTTCATTTTTACAAGCCCACATCCAGTTAGCCGAAAGGGAAATACCGTCCAAACCTCCTTTAATTGGTGCCCAAACAATATTCGATAATGATTCGGCAATCGCATTTCTACTTCCTGCAACAGGGTCAATTAAAGCTGAAATAGGGGCGTGACCTATAGAAGTCGCAATGCCTTCAATTCCTTGATAATCCAAAGCCATTACACCACAATTATTCAAAGGCAATTGTAACGGTCCAGCTGTTTGTTGTTTGGCTACTTTTCCGCCCACACAACGATCCACTTTATTGGTCAACCAGTCTTTACAGGCTACGGCTTCTAGTTGTAAAACTTGCTTTAAATAGGTAGAAATATTTTTTACATCATATTTTAAAGCAGGATAATTGTAAGTAATTGTTTTATCATTCATTACCGTTTTTGGAGAACTTCCAAAGAAATCTTCCAAAGCATAATCCATCGGTTTAGCAGCAGTAGATTTTGAAGCGAAAGTAAAACGGTGGTCGCCTGTTACATCGCCTACTTGGTACATAGGAGAACGCTCTCTATCGGCCACTCTTTGTAACAAAGCAATATCTTTTTGACCAATAACTAATCCCATTCTTTCTTGAGATTCGTTACCAATGATTTCTTTTGCCGAAAGGGTAGGATCGCCCACAGGCAATTTATCTAAATCAATTAATCCACCGGTTTCTTCCACTAATTCTGAAAGACAGTTTAAATGTCCACCAGCGCCGTGATCGTGAATGGAAACAATGGGGTTATGGTCGCTTTCCACCAAACCACGAATGGCATTAGCAGCCCGTTTTTGCATTTCTGGGTTCGAACGCTGAATCGCATTCAACTCAATTCCCGAACCAAAAGCGCCAGTATCTGCAGAGGAAACCGCAGCACCACCCATTCCGATTCTATAATTTTCTCCGCCTAGGATAACAATTTTATCGCCTTCTTGTGGTTTTTTCTTAATTGCTTGATCTAATTTTCCGTATCCAATTCCTCCCGCTTGCATGATGACTTTGTCGTAACCAATTTTGCGATTGTTTTCTTGATGTTCGAAAGTTAAAACAGAACCTGTAATAAGCGGTTGTCCAAATTTGTTTCCAAAATCAGAAGCTCCATTTGAGGCTTTGATCAAAATGTCCATTGGTGTTTGATACAACCATTTTCTTTCTTCCATTCCTTGTTCCCAAGGTTTACTCTGAACAGATTCTTGATCTTCCAATCGAGAATATGAAGTCATATAAACTGCAGTTCCAGCTAATGGTAACGAACCTTGTCCACCTGCTAAACGGTCGCGAATTTCTCCGCCAGAACCTGTTGCAGCGCCATTGAACGGCTCAACGGTGGTTGGAAAATTATGTGTTTCTGCTTTTAACGAAATAACCGAATCAAATTCCTTGATTTCGTAAAAATCAGCTTTATCAGCGCTTTTTGGAGCAAATTGTTGCACTCGTGGCCCTTTTACAAAAGCCACATTATCTTTGTATGCTGAAACAATGTCGTTCGGGTTTTCTTGAGATGTTTTTTTGATTAATTTGAAAAGAGATGTTTCTTTTTCTTCGCCATCAATAACAAATGTTCCGTTAAAAATTTTATGACGACAGTGTTCTGAATTGGCTTGGGAAAAGCCAAATATCTCAGAATCGGTTAATTTTCTTTTTAATTTTACAGCTAAATTATCTAGGTATTCCACTTCCTCAGAACTTAATGCCAAGCCTTCTTTCTTGTTGTAGCCATCAATGTCTTCAATATTCAGAATAGGTTGCGGTTGCACGCGGATCGTGAAAATTTCCTGATTTAATTCCGTATATTTTTGGGAAAGCATCGGGTCAAAATCCGTAAAATCTTCGGCTACTCTATGAAATTCCTCAATCCGGATGATTCCAGTAATACCCATGTTTTGCGTTATTTCAACAGCATTGGTACTCCAAGGGGTTACCATTGTGGCACGAGGTCCAACAAAAAAATCCGTCAATACGGATTTTTCAATTTTATTTGAGTCGGCAAAAAGCCAGTTTAGTTTTGAAATGTCTTGAGCCGAAATCCCGATCGCAGTCGGGACGTTTTGTGTTTGCTTCGTCAGTTCGCTTTCGCTCGTGTATACTGCAAAAACAGTTTTGCTTTGGTTTTCAAAGAAATGGATCATTGTTGTGTAGTTTGTTGTATTGCGGTGCAAATTTAGTCAATTAAGATTAAATTTTAAAGAAAAAAAAAGCGGCAAATTTGCCGCTTTCTTAATTAGTTGATTATTAATTTCTTTATAACTGAATCCGAATCCATACTAACTCGAACCAAGTAGGTGCCTTTTGCAATGTTTGGTACCCTTATTTCTGAATTGGTGCAATTTTCTTCTGCATAAATCTTTTGACCAATAAGCGAATAAACTGCAATGGAGTACATCCTATTTGCGTTGTTGACAAAGAAAGTTCCATTAGATGGATTGGGATAAATTGCAATTGCGTTTATAGCTACATCAGTTGCTGCTTTAGGTTCTTTGACAACGATACGGCTTCCTAAATTAGTACAAGTATCCGATGCAAAGGAGTCCCATTGTACCGCTTTATTGAAAGTTGTTGATGGAGCGGTGATGGTAATTTTTCTTCGAATGGTTGCATCAGCGGCAAAGTTGGCAGTTCCGCCGTTAAAGGTTCCTATAATATCAATAAGAATTCCATTTTTAAATAAGCCGACAGCATCATTTCCGTTAAAAGCCATTTCACCTGCTGAAGTTGAAAGATTAGCGGAGCTTATTGGGTAACAACTGGATGCCATTAAACTATTTACAATGGTGAACTTACTTAAGTTATTTAAAGTTCCCGTTAGAGCTAATCCTGTACTCCAAGATCCTGCGCCATTGGTTTGTTTTTTGATGCTGTAAACTGATAAGTTGATGGAAGCACCCGTTGCATTTGAAATCTCCAACGCTTTATTATTGGAAGAACCTTCTATGTATTCAGAGAATAATAAATCGGTTGCAGTGGAGCTTGAACTTGTAGTCACATTCAATGTGTTGCTGGCGAGCGAAAGATTGCCAGCTGCATCTTTTGCTTTTACAGAGAAGGAGTAGGCAGTAGAAGCTGTTAATCCAGTAATGGTTGTTGTAAGTCCAGTTGTTGTAGTTTTTAAAACACTATTTTGGTATAGGTTGTATCCAGTGACAGCAGTATTGTCAATTGACCCCGACCAACTTAATGAAATGGAGTTCGTTGTTTTTGCAGTAGATACTAGGTTAGCTGGAGCAGTGGGAGCTTGGGAATCAGCCGTTGGATTCCATATTGCTTGTACATATTCCGGATGGTCAATGTAAGGATTTCTATTTTTTTGGATTGCAAATATAGCATTGTTGCGCGCTATTTCTCTGGCGCTAACTGGATCTTGATTGTGCCAAGTAATCAGTAAATTTAAAAATGCTGTAGTAAATACTTGGTTACTTGAGTTATTAAACATAGCATAAGAATATCCTGCAACAGTATTTTCATAACGGGTTGCAAAATAAAAGTACATGCGTGCAATATCCCCTTTGAATTCGTTAATGGGTTCAAAAATAGGTCCTGTATATCCAGATAGCGTGCTGGCTCCAAGCTTGCTTCCATTTAAGGAGGTCCAAGTAGGAGAAGTCACTGGACCATGAGGGTAATTGGAACGCTGTCCGTTTACTTTTCCATCGGTTGGTGTTATGAAATGCGCATCGGAAACCATTGGGGCAGCGGAATTGAAAGTAGATTGCGGAATGATATGTTCTCTATTGTAACAATCGCCTTCTACGCTATAAGTACCGCATCTTTGCGTTGTCCCTGCAGTATACGAGTAAGGATCTGTTCCTGCTGGCTTTTCAGAATACATGTCTAAAATGGTGCCGTCATTTTCATAGTAATAATCCCTATCAGATGTTTGATACGTCGTATACAATCCTGCATATCCGGGGTCAGTATGTCCTTTGATAATGTTGTATAATTGCGTTTTTAGGGTGTAGCCGGTTCCAGTCGAAGTGGCGTAATAGCCGCTTGGTATTTGAGCTATCGCTGCTGTTACAACAGGAAGTAATAAAATAGAGTAGATTTTTTTCATAGGGTACTTTTATTTGGTTAGTTTGGGGTTACTTTCAGTCAATAATGCTTTATTTTTAATTTTTATTTTGCTGAAATTGCGCAAATTTATAACTTTTATTGTATTTTATGTTAAGGGATTGTTAATTTTATTATGATTTTCTTAACATAATTATTTTCATAAGGAAGAAAGTAGCTTTCGTTTGTAAAAAAAATAGAAACAAAATCGAGGAAGCTATTTTGTACTAGAATCGAAAAGTTTTTTCCGAAAAATTAAAAACAAAAAAAGCGGCAATAGGTGCCGCTTTAAATGAATTGTTTAATTTTTAAACTAGTTTACAATAAGTTTTTTAGTAACTGATTTTGTATCGGTAGTTATTTTAACTAAGTAAACTCCTTTCTGAAGATTGTTGATAACAGCAGAAGAACTGTTTGTAAAATCTTTTTCAAAAACTTTTTGACCTAAAACAGAAAATACTTGAACATTGTAGTTCTCATTTGGATTTTCGAAATTTATTTTGACATTTCCACTGGATGGATTTGGATAAATATTAAAACTCTTTGTTTCTAATTCATCAACGCTAAGTGAGGCGGAGCATGTCCAAGAAAGATCGTCAAATTTTACACGATTTGATGTGCTACTGTTTCCTGAAATGCTTATGATTACATTTCCGGTTACATTTATTCCTGAAATAGTTGTTGTAGTCGCGGTTGTACTGTAAGGTATGGTCCCAACTTCAACTCCATTGACATTAAGTTTGAATGATCCTGCGGTTCCAGAAAAAACAAGTTGGGTAGTAACGGTCAAATCCTTGATGCCATTAGCAACAGACGAAGAGGAAAGAGAACCATTTCGTATTGTTATTGCTCTAGAATTCAATGTTTGGTCGGTACGAGAATCTGTAGATGTCCATGAAATTCCCGCGTTAGTCCAGGTGTGTGTAACATAGGAACCTGAATTTGTAGGAATGGTTTGAAAATCTTCCGATGCACAAAAAGTAGTGCCTGCATCTGGAGCTTTAGTGACACCCTCTACCGAAGTGCTAGCAATTGAAGAATTTCTTTCAGCATCTCTGCTTATAACATAGAATGTATATGTTGTAGATGCAGCTAAACCATTTACAGTGGCTGTTAATCCAGTTTCAGTTGTTTTTAAGGTGCCGTTTACATATATATCATAAGCCGTAACTGCAACATTATCCGTTGCAGCTGTCCAAGTCAAGGTTGCAGTGTTAGCGGTAGTCTCAGTTACTGTTACGTTTGCCACAGCAGTCGGTGCTTCTGTATCAACTACTTCAATTTTCCAAATAGCTGTTACATAATCAGGATTGTCAATATAGGGATTTCTATTGTTTTGACGCGCATAAATAGCGTTGTTACGCGCAATCTCTCTCGCACTTACTGGATCTTGATTGTGCCAAGCCAACAATTGATTTAGAAATGCTGTGGTAAATACTTTATTAGTTGAATTATTGAACATTGGGTAATTGTATCCGGCAACTGTATTTTCATAACGAGTTGCAAAATAGAAATACATTCTGGCAATATCTCCTTTGAATTCATCAATTGGTTCAAAAACAGGACCGGTATAACCAGCAGTTGTACTGGCTCCAAGTTTACTTCCGTTAAGAGTAGTTTGAGTTGCAGTTGCTACTGTAGAATGTGGATAATTGGATCGGATTCCATTTACTTCTCCGTCAGTAGGAGTAATAAAATGCGCATCAGAAACCATCGGTGATGCTTGGCTAAATATAGATTGTGGTATGATGTGTTCTCTATTGTAACAATCTCCTTCTTTTACGTAACCACTAGGTCCGCATCGTTGCGCTGATGCAATGCTGTACGTGTATGGATCTGTTCCCGCTGGATTCTCGGAATACATGTCTAAAACCGAACCATCTTTTTCAAAGAAATTATCAATATCTGACGTTTCATAGGTCACATAAAGATCTCCGTAGCTAAGAACTGTATGATCTTTAATAATGCTGTACAACTGTGTTTTTAAAGTGTATCCGCTTCCTGTGGCAGTTGTGTAATAGCCAGTTGGCGCTTGTGCAAAGCCGGCTGTAAAAAGAAACAATAAGAGTAGCGAGTAGATTTGTTTCATAGTTTAATTTTTGGTTTAAAAATGAATTTTTATATTAAATTGGAATTTGATCAAAACTACTATTTATATCACAGATTCATGTTACTAGATGTTTAAATAAATGAAGATTTTTAATATTCTATTCTGTTGTAGATAAATGTTTTCTATTTGGGAAAGGCTTTGCTTTGATACGCTCCCATATCAGGCGGTAGCGTTCTTGTATTCCCTAAAATATCTAAGGGAATCAAATAAACCGAATTCCCTTTTGCGAAAGCGGATGAAGATGCATCGATGTTCAATTTATGCTGTGATACACTCAAAAATTTAGGGTCTTTATTCAAAATTATACCATTATAATGTGCTGTGTCGGTAGTGAATTGATAATTGGGATTGGTGGTAAATGGGTTGGACACGTTGTCAAATTTGATGAGGCAATGGTTGAACTGGTATTCAAAAGTAGCTTCACTTTTTTTATTTAGAATCATTTCATTTGAATACGAACCATAAATGATGCAATTATTGAAAGTAGCTGCAGTGAGGTCTCGCGCTTCGGGAATTGCTCCCGTACTATTGTTGCTAATTAAAACGGCTACTTGTTGCGAACTATTCCAGTTGTTATTAAAAGTACAATGAGAGAATTTATAATTTCCTCCATATGTACACGCTAAACTCGCTTGTCCAGCATTGTTGCTGACTACGTTTTCGGCATTGATTTTAGCGGTCTGCGCCAAAATTCCGTAGTTTGCTGAGTTGTAAATTTGTGTATTTTTGATTGATACCGTGGTGCCATCATTATTTTGAATCAACAACCCTATGGTAGCATTTTTTATTGTGAGGTTTTTTATTGTGTTATTTGTGCTGCCGTCAGTAAGCCAAATCGTTCCCCATTGTCCTGGTACGTTTGAAAAATTAGGTTCTAAACGGTCGCCTTCAAAGATGACTTCGTTTTCGAGCTTGTCCGTTGTAGAAAGCGCTCCATTGACTTGTATCGAAGCTTTATTGGCTACAATAAGTCCAGAATTAGCATGAAAATGCACTCTGGTTCCGGCTTCAAAAGTGGCTGTTTTATTCGAAGGAATCGCTGCATAACCATAAATCACGTACGGTTTTTCATTTGTAAATTGCAATTCATTTCCATTCACAGGATCATTTTCGTCCAGATAAAAGCCATCTATTTTTTCGTTACCAATAGGAAGTGTTTCCGTCGTTCCATCGGCAAAACGTTTGGGGTATAGGAAAACGGCGTCTTGAATAAGGGTTACCAATTCTACTTTTTGTAGCTTCTCGCCACTGTCAAATTGAATTTGATCCGTATATAAAAAATCGGTTGCGTTAGCGTCAGCACTACTAGCGGTGGTTTCTATAAAAATATACAAACTGTCTTTCGCCAATAAATCGACATTGTTAAAAATTTTCCCATTTGTTCCCTGCATTCCATCTACGGACATGCGGTATTTAGAATTCAATCCTTTTCCTAAACTAATACTAGGGATAGTGATGTCATTCTTACTTTTATTGTAGACTTTGAGTCGGTACGTGCTAGAACCAATGTTTGAGAACACAGTGTCGAGGTAAATAGTGTCTTTGGAAAACTCTAAATCACCTGTGCTGGCTACGGTCTCAAAATCAGAACGACAGGAACACACCGAAAGTACAATTCCAATAAAAAACAATATTATTTTAGGACGCATCTCGTTATATTTTTTGTAAAAATAGGAAAAATCTATTTTCGAAATTAGAATAACAATTGTATTTCCTGTTTTGTGACTTATCTTTTATTTAATTTTACATTTTAAAAGCAAATAACATGACATTCGACAAAGAAAAAATACTGCAGTATTGCAACCACGTTTCTAAAAATACTTTAATGCAAACACTGGGTATTGAATATACTGATGCAGGAGAAGATTTTTTAGTAGCCACAATGCCCGTGAATCCTTCTGTACATCAGCCAATGGGATTATTGCATGGTGGCGCATCAGTGGCTTTAGCGGAGAGTGTAGGTAGTGCCGCTTCTATGCTTTATGTAAACTCTGATGTAAGTGAAGTCCGCGGAATCGAGATAGCCGCAAATCATTTGAAAGCAAAACGTGACGGAATTGTTACAGCAACAGCAAGAATCGTTCACAAAGGAAGAAGTATTCACCTTTGGGAAATACGAATTACAGATGAAAAGAACGCTTTAATTTCACTTTGCAAATTAACCAATATGATTTTGCCAAAAAGAAAAAGTGAGGACAAATAATGGAAGAAATTGTAACTCTAGCCCAAAATCATCTTCAAGCAAAACTTCCTTTTGTATTGTATTGTAAGCCAAATTCAGAGGCGGGAATCGGCTTTTTTCAGCAGAACGATACTGTATTTGAAGTTAATGATTATACCGAAAAGGGGTTTGTAATAGCCACTTTTGATGGCGCTAAAACTTATTTAATTCCTGAAAGCGCATCGGCAGTGGTGCATTTTTCTTTGGATAAAAAGGTAATGACGAATTCTCAGCAGGAAGTGATTGAGGTTAATACTAACTCTAAAATTAATTTTGAAGCCTTAGTTGCCAAGGGAATTGAAGCCATAAACAATGATGAGTTCAAAAAAGTAGTCTTGTCCCGCAGCGAAAAAGTGGACTTAGCCGAATTTGATTTGATAGCAACGTTTAAAAAATTAATACAGCGCTATCCTTCTACTTTTGTCTATTGCTTTTACCATCCAAAGATTGGAACTTGGTTAGGCGCCACACCAGAGCAATTGTTAAAAGTTAAAGACACGTATTTTGAGACGATTTCTCTAGCAGGAACGCAAATAGATACAGGTTCTTCTGAGATTATTTGGGGAGAAAAAGAAAAAGAGGAACAACAGTTTGTTACTGATTATATCGTTTCAAAGGTGGAAAATGTAGCCACAGCTGTTCGATATACAAAAGCATATAGCATTAAAGCAGGAAGTATTTGGCATATAAGAACGGATGTTTCGGGACAACTGAATTCCGATTCCAGTTTGAAAAAAGTGATTGGTTTGTTGCATCCAACGCCCGCCGTTTGTGGTTTACCAAAAGAAAATTCCAAAGCTTTTATTGTAAAAAATGAGCAGTATGACCGGAGTTTTTATACTGGTTTTCTGGGGGAATTAAATTGCAATTTTACAACGAGTACCAATAGTTCTGATTTATATGTAAACTTGCGCTGCATGCAAATTAAGGGTTTGCAAGCTTACTTATATATGGGTTGTGGGATTACTAAGGATAGTATTCCAGCTAAAGAGTGGGAGGAAAGTGTCAATAAATCCATGACCATGAAAAAAGTTTTGTAAATGAATTTTTGCTTGACTTTATGCTATAAAACCACGAACAATAAAAAATATTAATAAATTAAGAAACAATGAAATTAGATATATTAGCTTTTGGTGCGCATCCAGATGATGTAGAATTGGGTTGTGCTGGAACCTTGCTAAAAGAAATCTCTTTAGGTAAATCAGTAGGAATAATTGATTTAACTCGTGGCGAATTAGGCACCCGCGGATCTGCTGTAATAAGAGATCAGGAAGCGAGTACTGCTGCTGCTATTTTGGGCGTTTCCATACGTGAAAATTTAGAAATGCGAGATGGCTTTTTTGTCAATGATGAAAAGCATCAAATGGAAATCATAAAAATGATTCGCAAATACCAGCCAGAAATAGTTTTATGCAATGCGATTGATGACCGTCATATAGATCATGCAAAGGGAAGCAAGTTGGTTTCAGATGCTTGTTTTTTAGCTGGATTGATGAAAATAGAAACCACAGTGGAGGGAGAGAAGCAAACTGCTTGGCGACCTAAAATGGTATATCATTACATTCAATGGAAAAATATAGCCCCTGATTTTGTGGTTGACATTACCGGTTTTACTGATAAAAAGATCGAAGCTATTCTGGCCTACGGTTCTCAGTTCTATGATGCTAATTCGAATGAGCCGGAGTCCCCAATAACGAGTAAAAACTTCTTGGAAAGCCTGAATTACCGTTCCAGAGATTTGGGACGGCTTTCTGGAGTAGAACATGCAGAAGGTTTTACGGTAGAAAGATATTTGGCAGTCAATAGCTTAGGAGATTTGATCTAAAATAGATGTAAATTTTTAAAAAAATTATTTGCAAAAGTAAACTTATGTTGTATATTTGCCACCGCTAAGCAGTATGGTGGTTGTAGCTCAGTTGGTTAGAGCATCGGTTTGTGGTACCGAGGGTCGCGGGTTCGAGCCCCGTCTCCCACCCAAAAAGGCAAAAGCCTCTCAGAAATGAGAGGCTTTTTTTGTGGAATAACGTGCTTAATTTCAATTTTACAACTTACTGAGTTTGTTTGAAATTTTAATTACTAATTACACGATAAACAGATTTGCAATAGTAACAGTTTCAGCTGTTGTCAAAGGCTCATCAAAAGATTCAGATCCTGCAGATGCTCCAAAGAGTGCTGCGGTATTGAAACCCGCCTGAGTGGTAACTTGTTCACCATCATATACTGGTTGTGTTGCCGCTGGCATTCCAGCTCCTCTTTCATTTCCAGTGATCCACCCTTTTAACCCTCGCAATCTTCTCACTTCGGAGGCATGGCGCGCTTCCACTGAATGAATTTGCAATGCTGCGGTTAATAAATCTGGAGTGGATATTAAATTAGTAGCTTGTCCTTTATAAGCACGAACTCCCGTATCTTCAAAAGCTTGCGCCAAAGCCAGAAATTGAGCGTATGCCGCAGTTTTTCCAATTCCAGTTGCGTTAAAAGGATCAAAAGTACCACCAACAGTAAAGTCAAAAGTGGGTTTGGCAACAAAATTAGCACTTCCAGATCCTCCTAAACCTGCAATCAAGAAGGTTACGTGATCCGTTTCATGTGCAGAAATTTGCATAAATACTTTTTCTTCTCGACCGGCTGTTGGAATCACACCTGATGCTAACCCCATAATATAGAATTCTTTTTCTAAATATTCCAGCGTTAGGGCCAGTTGCAAGGCTCCAATTGGAGTTGCAGGTGTAGGGCTAATATCAGCAGCAAATGCGTTAGAGGAAGTTAACCCAGCAAGACCAAACGGCACAGCTGCTAATGCAGCATTTTTACCTAAATGTCCAAACAGATTGAAACTGTCTCTTCTGGAACCTTTACCATTCATTAAATTCTCATTGGTAAACGGTTCTAAAAATTTTAATATGTTCATAATGATAAGTTTTAAATTTGATTAGGGTAAAAATTGCGCAGTAAAAGGAGTTGTGATAAATCCACCAGCAATAGGTAGAACTTGAGAAGGAGTTTTTACGACATCAAGTCCGGTAGTCGTGTTTACTACATCATCACCAGCAAAATCAGCAGAGTTGGGATTAATTAAACTTCTAATCGCAGAGGCATGCCGTGCTTCGACTGAAACAATTTTTCCCGCTAATACTAAGTAATCAGGATTTGTCAACAATCTTCCAGCACCATTGTAAGCCGCTACGCCAGTATCCTCTAAAGCTTTTGCTGTGGCTAAAACTTCATTACGGCTATTGAAATTTAAACTACCGTAATTGAATGCCAGATTAGGAAGTAACTGAACGCTTGGATTAGGAAGCGCCCCGGTTAAAGCAGTTTTGAAAAATTCTCTGTGAATTACCTCATGATAATACAAATCAGTGAGAACTTGTCGTTCAGTCGCATTAAAAGTCGCTGTGAAGTTGCTTGCATTAACTACTTTTGTATAAAAGTCTGCTTCCAATTGCTCCAAAGCATAGGCATAACTCAGTACACCTAAATCGTTGCCACCTAAATCAAACTTTCCATTTCTAATTCCTGGAAATTTGTCATCAGCAGTGGGATTATCATCATCGTTACATCCCATCATAATCAGTCCTGTGCTGGCAACGACCAGACCACTGATTTTAAGAAATTCCCGTCGGCCTTTGAGGGTAGAGGAACTTACTTCATGAATTTTTACTTCATTTTTCATAATTAAACATTTAAAAGTTAGTAATCAAACTTGGTAACCAATGCGTATTATAGAACTTGTAATTGATTCAGGTGCAAGGAATTTTTTTAATTATTGCTTTTTGTTTTTTATGTGATTCTCTTTTCTGATTTATATCATAGTTTTTTTTTCTATGTTACTTAATGTGGTATATAATTTTGAGTATGTAAAAAATATTCTTTTCTTACTTTTCAATCAATGCTCTTAGTAAAGTACTCAAAGTAAGATTGTAATGACTGGTGTTTTGATGCAATCAAATTTAGGTATAAAGCTTTATTGAAAACTTACACAATTTAATCTAAAACTTATAAAATTAATGTAATGTGTTATCCAGTAGCAAATTAACTTCTTCTTGTAGGTTTAGTTTGAAATAAAATTGAATTAGTATCAAAAAATAATTATCTAATTGGTTAAAATCAGATTTGTAACTGGAGAGGAAGTAACTCATAAAATATTTGTAGTTTCAATGAAGATCCTATTCAGCATTTGCATCAGTTTGTAATTTATTCGAAGGCGACCACTTTAGAATAAGTACAATTTTAATAGTAAAAGGAGTAGAAAGCTGAGAAAATCAAGAAATCGAGCATTTTCAATCCATAAAGGTTAGTGAAATTGTATTGGGTATTTTAGTAGCTTAAATAGTATAAAATGGGAGACTATCAAATTGAGGTTAGTAAAGTTATTTAGAATTTTCTTATTTAATGAGTAAATAAAATAGCTTTTCTAGTGTGTATTGGCCAGATAGGGTTTATATTCTTTGTATTAAAGCAATCGTATTTTCTTTTGTTTATCTTTGAGCGCTCTAGACAATCAAATCAATTGATCATAAGCTTTCAAAATTTAAAATATTATTTATATAATTTAATGGAAAACAAGAAAACAAATGCTAAAATTCTTAAAAGTAAATACATTCCAACAGCTGAGTTTTATAGCCAAATAATTGATAGTCTACAAGATTATTCGATTTTCACTCTTGATAATGAATTTATAATAAATAGCTGGAGTTCTGGAGCTGAAAAAATTTTTGGTTATGAATCGGATGAAATTATAGGAGAAAGTTTTGATATAATTTTCACCGAAGAAGACATAAAAAATGGCGTTCCCCAAACGGAAATTCAAACTGCGCTATCAGAAGGGAGAGCTACAGACAATAGATGGCATATTTGTAAGGACAAGGAAGTGTTTTATGCTTATGGTTTGGTTTTTCCGCTTATCGGTATGGATGGCGAAAGATTGGGATACGTTAAAATTTTGCGCGATCTGACGGAACGAAAGAAATCAGAAGATGCCATCAAGAAATATGTTAAAGAACTGGAAGAGCTTAATGCACACAAAGAAAATGTCCTCGCAATTGTATCTCACGACTTAAGAAGTCCATTATCCGGAATTATAGGAACAGCAGAATATTTGAAAACAAATTTTGACCGATTAGAATCCAAGAAAGCAAAAGAAATGCTCGATTTAGTTCATAAAACTGCAGTCGATGAGTTAAATATGCTAGACAATTTAGTTGAATGGGCTAGAATAAAGTATGCATCAGAGGTTTTTTCTCCAACAAAAATTAAGCCTTTTACTTATGTACAAAAAGTTTTTGATTCTTTACGAGAAAAAGCCTCTTTGAATGCTATCAATCTTTACAATAAAATCGAAAAAGACATTAGTGTTTTTGCAGACGGGAAAATGTTGTTTTCTGTGGTTCAAAACATAATTAATAATGCCTTTAAGCATTGTTTGTCAGGGGGAGAAATTACTGTTTCGGCAAAAATTGTAGCAGAAAAATTAGTAATTCAAATAAAAGATTCTGGAGTTGGAATGTCTAAAGAGGTAGTAGACAAACTTTTTACGCCACAAATGAGTACACTTTCAAAAGCAAGGAAAGATAACAAAGGTGCCGGAATAGGCTTGTTATTGGTGAAAGGATTTTTAGAAAAAAATGATGGTGAAATATGGGTTGAAAGTGTGGAGGGAATTGGTTCTTCTTTTTGTTTTTCGCTGCCGTTGGAGGAATCCTTATTTAAGATAGACAGTGCAGACAAAATTGAATTTGACGAAAGAGTCTAATCCATACGTGATAAAAAAAAGCTTTGAAGTGATTCAAAGCTTTTTTTTATGGGTTTTTTGTTTGCATAAGGGATAGTAAAGGAAATCCTTTATTGTCTCGTTTTTTAACGAGACAATAAAGATTGTAATGGATAGCCCGACCACGCTGTAACGCTAGTGAAAGCGAGGATATGCCCAAATATTCATTCTATTTTTTATCTACAACTGGTCTGTTTTCTCTGTTTGCCAGTTCCCAAGCGGTAACAAAGGCAAACTGCGCTCTTTTGGCTAATGCATCATATTCAATTTTGTCTGGACTGTCCGTTGGTTTATGATAGTCCGCATGTACGCCATTGAAAAGAAAAACAGAAGGAACTCCGTTTTTAGCAAAATTGTAGTGGTCAGATCGCTCATAGAAATGGTTTGGATCTTTTGGGTCGTTGTATTTGTAATCTAAATTCAATTGAGTATATTTTGCGTTTGCAATGGTACAAATGTTATCTAAATCAGATGACAATCGGTTTGCTCCAATAACATATACGTAATTGTTGCTGGCTGCGTGTGCTTCATCACGGCGGCCTATCATATCTATATTGATGTCGGTAATTGTATTTGCCAAGGGGAATAATGGATTTTCAGAATAATATCGTGAACCATGTAAGCCGTGCTCCTCGCCCGTCACATGAAGAAATAGAATCGAGCGTTTTGGGCCATGTCCTTCTTTTTTAGCAAGCTGGAATGCTTGGGCAATTTCGAGTAAAGCAACGGTTCCTGATCCATCATCGTCAGCTCCATTGTAAATTTCTCCATTTTTTGTTCCCACGTGATCGTAGTGAGCTGAAATTACAAGCACTTCATTTGGTTTTTCAGATCCTTCAATGTAGGCCCAAACGTTTTCGGAGTCCGCTAAGTTTTCGTTTCGTTTTGCGTTTAGGAAAGCAGCAGGGATTTTTTGATAATAATCTGAGGCGCCAGTAGGGAAGGAGATGGTGTTCTTCTTGTATTGATCGATGAGGTAAACACCTGCTTTTTTCTGTCCAGCAGATCCAGTTTCACGGCCTTCCATTTCATCGGAAGCCACGATATAAAGATGTGTTTTTAATTCGTCAGCAGTAATTGTATTCATGTATTTTGTTGGGTCCACCTGAGCAAAACTGCTTTTTTGAGAGGCACAACTTAAGGTTAAAATGGTGAACAGACTTAATAAAGAGATTTTTTTCATTTTTTTAATGTAAATTGATAAAGGTGTAAAGGGCAAAAAGTGTTAAAATTATAATTATAAGAACAATATTAATAAAGAATAATACACTGCTTTTTAGAAACGAAATAAATCTTGTTTCACCATAAAAGCGGTGATGTGCAGGGTAAAAATAGTAAACCATCCATCCAATTCCGATAAAATTAATAATTATTTGGAGAAATGAAGCAAAACTGGATTTCTGAAAAAAGGATAGTCCTTCGTTAATCAGGAACAATAGTAATAGGATCAATAATAAGAAAGAGAAATAATGTAAGGTAAAAATGCCGTGATCAAAATAAAACCATTGTTTTTTATTTTGGAATAACAAAAGAAAAAGAGCAAAAAGCGGCATGTAAATGAAGAGAACTTTGGGTAAGTTGTGCGTGAAAGAACTAATGAATTTTTCAATAATTTCTGCTTGAGTGTTTTCTTCTTTGACCGTTTGAATTTTTTTAATAATCCAATAGTTGAAATCAGAAAGTTTTTCTTCTTCATTGGCATTTTGTTGGATTGAGTCTAATTGTGCTACGGAGTCATATCCCACATTAAATAATTGATCTTCATCTTTTGATGCAGTTTGGGTGTTTTTAATTGAATCATTTTTGGAAATAATATTTTGAAAAGATTTATTTCTAGTGGTAATACTAGGCTCCTTTTGTATATTTTTCTCTGCTGTATTACTATTGTTTGGAAAAAGGGCTATTATTAAAAAGGTAATAAAGCTGATAAAAATGTAAAGTCGAACTGGAGCTAAATAAGAAAGTCGTTTTCCAGAAAGGTATTCTTTAGTCAGTGTGCCAGGTTTAAATAGGAGATTTTTAATAGTTCTCCAAAAAGCATTCTCGTAGTGTGTCAAATCTTCAAAAAAATGGATAAAGAGGTGGTGAAACGTTTTTCGCGTATCGGTATTTTCTTGTCCGCAATTAGGACAGAATCTATTTTCAACTACAAACCTACAATTAAGGCAGGTTTTGTCGTTCCTGATTTTACTTTTTGACATAAAAAAAACAGTATAATTTCTATAATTTTGTTAAATTTCAAGATATAAAACTAATAAAAATCTACAACTTATACTGTTTTTGAAAAAAAAATATGCAGTAAACTATTTCAAAACTTCTTTTAAGAAAGAATTCATGCGTTCCCAAGATTTTTTAGCGGCTTTTTCATTGTAAGCAGCGCCTTTAGAATTATCGTTTCCTGCTTCTGGATCTGTAAAGGCATGAACAGAATTAGCATAATAAATCATTTCCCAATCTGCATTTGTATCACGCATTTCTTGCTGAAAAGCAGCTACTTCTGTCGCTGGAACGTAGGTATCATCGGCACCATGTAAAACTAAAACCTTTGCCGTTATTGGATTGTTAATGCGAGAAGGATCGCGTCCTAAACCACCATGAAAAGACACTACTCCTTGGATTTTCATTCCTGCTCTCGCTGCTTCAAGCGCGCCTGTTCCTCCAAAGCAATATCCTATTACAACAATAGTATCAGGATTAGCTCCTGCTTTTACTAATTGGTCTAAAGCAAGTTGGATGCGTCTGTGATAATCAGCTACATTGTTTTTATAAAAACCAGCTTGTTTTCCTGCTTCCTGTGTAGTTGTCGGATAATTTCCTTCACCATAAATATCAGCGACGAAGGCATAATATCCCATTTTAGAAAGCTTTGCTGCGGATTCTTTTGCATGCGTATCGATCCCTTTCCAGGCGGGAAGAATTAGAATACCAGGGTTCGTTTTGTTTCCTTTCTCTGGGCCAACTGACAACCCATTTAATTTTTGATTTCCATCAGAATATTTTACTGCTTTCAGCTGGGCAAATACGCCATTGGAGCACAACAATATTCCTAAAAGGATAAAAAGAGTGTTTTTCATACTAGTTATTTTTATTTTTACAAATTTCTCAATTAAGCAGTCATGAAAATAAAACTTTAATTTTTTTATCTTATCACTGTATTTTGAATTCTTATAGTGGATAACAAAGTATTTATTCGCCAGGATGATAGCTTCGCTCGGCATTTTTTTGTACCTCTTCCTTATAAAATAATACCTCTTTAAATTGTCCTTTTCGATACATCTCTGCCTGATCGTAAAAATGTTTTGATTTTGGATCACCGCTATTTCCGCCTGCTAGTAAAGATTTGGCTTTTATTTTTGGTCCAAATTCTACCGCACACACAAAACTATTCCCGTTAGATCCATAGCGTTTTTTAGTATCGTTCTGGTAGGAGCTTTTATAAGCCGGTAAACTTCCCCAAATTGCTGGACCATAACCAATGGGTAAGCTTTCTAAACCGTCATTATAAATCAGATTCATTTCTCCCGAACATCTCTGGAAACGATTCATTTCTCCCCAAGGGATCTGCCAGCTTCCAAATTTAATTTTCAGTTCGTCGACAACCATTTTTAGCTGAGGAATCAATTGTTCAGGAAGTGCATTTTTTGCAAAAGCACGGGTATTTTCTACTTGGTCCATTTCACCTTCGTCAATATATACTTTTTGAATAATTTTATCCAATTTATAACCCCATTCGATGGCCAATGTGGTTGCAACAGAATTTTCTTTGGCATAATAATCCCATTTTTTTAATTGGGTTATCGGTTCAATTAATTCGTTATATAATGCATCTTCTGTATTAATATTTTTTTCAAAACTGGATATTAACGACGGGATTAAAACTTCAAAAGCCGTTAGTTTTGTATCATATCCGTCAGCAATTACTTTGTCTAAAGTGTATTTTTCGCCTTTGCTTAATAAGCGAACGGCATTGATTCCTCTAAAACTTTCCCCATCAGGCGCCATATAAGGGAGATAATTTTCTTCTTTTGGACTATTGTCTCCAGCCACAGTGTAAGGGGTAGAGTTACAGTTTTGCAGCCAACCGTTTGTAGGATTATAGGAATGAACGGTTTCTGAAACGTCGTGCAAGCCTTTCCACTGTGTTGCTGATGTCGTACCGTCCATTACTTTTGACCAATTTAAATTTTTATCTCGAATAGGAATAAAATTACCATGCCAGTAGGCAATGTTTCCCTCTTTGTCAGCATATACGGTATTGTTAGATGTATTGGCTTTTAAATCCATTGCCTTTTTGTAGTCTTCAAAACTTTTCGCTTTGGTCCGCACCCAGCTTTGCTCTAAACTTTTCATGGAACGGTTATTTGATTTTAAGCTAATCCATTTTCCATCTCTTTTGGCCATAATTGGACCGTTATTGGTAGAATAGGTTTTGAATGATTTAGGAATTAGTTTTCCGTTTTCTAGATACTTGATAGTGATCCATTTTTCGATTACTGGAAACAATTTTTTATCGTATTCGTAAAACAGCTTGTTGTTTTTGGTTATAATTTTTTCAGCATATATATCGGCTACATCTACATTTGATGAGGTGT
Source organism: Flavobacterium fryxellicola (assembly GCF_900143245.1). Classification (GTDB taxonomy): domain Bacteria; phylum Bacteroidota; class Bacteroidia; order Flavobacteriales; family Flavobacteriaceae; genus Flavobacterium; species Flavobacterium fryxellicola. The sequence goes on along the minus strand of NZ_FRDK01000002.1, from coordinate 134,018 downwards.
GCATCCAGCCACAACTTTCATTAAATCCTTGGTAAATAAAAAATTGTCCCCACGTTACAGCTCCATAAGCGTTTAATCCTTCTTCGCTACTTACCTGTATTTCCGGTCTGAAATAAAAAGTAGTATGTGGATTAATGTATAAAATGGCATTTCCCGAAGCTGTTTTTGAAGGCGCAATTGCAAATCCGTTCGAGCCAGTTTGTATGTCTTTTTCACGTTCGATGTAAGCGACTTTATCCGTATTTCCAGAATAAAATGCTTTTAATTCTCCAGTTGTAAGATTAGCGGTACTAATGGCACCAATACTACCATCCGTCCAAAGAAGCGGAAACCATGGTTCAAAATGAGTCAATAAAGCGGGTTTTACTTCGGGATGATTGTTTAGGTAAAAGTTAATGCCATCAGCATAACTATTTAATAATTTTTTCAACCAAGGAGAGGCTTTTATATAATCTGCTTTGGCTTCTTCGGTATCAATTAAAAGTTTAATTTCTAAGTCATTATACAGAACAGCTTGTCCTTTAATTTCGGAAAGGCGTCCTAGTTTTTCGATGTAATTCATTTCTACGCGTTTGAAATCATCTTCACATTGCGCGTATAACATTCCAAAAACAGCATCGGCATCAGTTTTACCGTACACATGAGCAATTCCCCAATTATCTCTAATAATGGTCACTTGTTGAGACAGTTTTTTAAGTCTCGCTACTTCTTTAGTACTTGCGTTTTGTGAAAACATTGGAATACTAAAACAAAAAACTAAAACAAGTAATGGTAAATGATTCTTGAAATATTTCATTTTATCGGATTTTAAATTTTTGACCTTGAATATAAACAGCCATTTCTAGGCGTTTGATGCTGACCAAATTGGCCTTTTTGGACTTGGTTATTCTTTTCGGTTTTTTGAACACAATTACTTCGCTGTCGCCAGCAATTTCGATTTCTTTATTACGAACAATCAGAGCAGTGCTTTCATCAATACCAATTCCTATGTGTTCTGGAAATTCAACTAAAGCAGTAAGTAAGCGATTGTATCGGCTCCTTTTTAGAAAATGCTGGTCGATAATTACGTTTTTAATCAGACCTAAACCTAAGGAAGTTTCTAGATTTCCGTGCCTGATGTTATCAAAAGTAGCAGAATATTTAGTTTCTAATTTTTGGTTGCCTGTAATCATGTGCTCGCACATAACCGCAGCTCCAGCACTAGTTCCCGCTATGGTGCTCCCATTTTCATAAGCTCGGTGAATGGCAGTGTATGTGGGGGTATTTTTGACTACATCCATAAAACGAGTTTGATCTCCTCCACTAATGAAAATTAATTTTGCGTTTTGTAAAGAATCATTCAATACTTTATTATTGGTTGATGTTGCATCAAAATTCAGCATAATAATGGGATTTGCTGTCAGTTTTTGAAATTGTTCCTTAAAATAAATATAGGCGCTATCCGGTTCTTCGCTAGACATGGGCAAAACAACAACATAATCTTTTTTCTTCAACTCAGAAATGCTGATTAATTGCGTCATAAGCGCATCTGATCGATGTCCGCCCCCAATGATGAATAGTTTTCCTTTTGTACTTTGCGCCTGAATTGTGGCGCAGCACAAAAAAGCAAATAAACCAATATGAACTTTAAGCGCGAGAACGGAGTGTAAATATTTTTTCATCAATGTTTTATTGGTTTTTGTGGTTTGATAAAGTTAAATAGATTCTCTACTACAGCGATATATTCCTTTTAAATGCACAACCCAATTCTATTATGGAATCGGTTTTGGCAATGCCAGGAATAGTGTCTATTTTTTCATAAAGGACACTGCGCATGTGTTCGTGGTCTTTGGCAATGATTTTTACATAAAGAGTAAATGAGCCCGTGATATAATAACATTCTGTTATTTCTGGAATTTTTTTCAATTCCTCAATAATTCGATTTGAATCTTGATCCTTATTTAAGGTGATTCCGGTGAAAGAACCCCAATCATAGCCTACTTTTTTTTCATTGATTACTGGTTTTATACCAGTAATAATTCCTTGCTCTGTTAATCTATTGATGCGTTGGTGCACCATTGTGTTTGATATTTTTAAATGAGTCGCAATAGCGGAATAGGCCATTCTTCCATCTTTCTCTAATTCTTTGATTATTTTGATATCGAATTCGTCTAATATGTCCATGTTATTGTTACTATTAATGATGAAGTTTTTGTAGAGGTATAAATGTACTTAATTTTATTTATTTCGAAAATAGTTGTTTATCGAAATGCATATTTGAAATAATGACTTATTTTAATGTAAATTAAAGAAATATTTTTAAATAATATCTTTTTAAAAGTCAAAACATTTATTTTTATTGCCAAATTAAAAAATAGTAGTAGTTTTGTGCTTTACTATTTTAAAATATAAACATCATGACACATACAGAACAAAACCTTTCTTCAAAATCGGAAGCGTTGATAGCAAAAGAGAATCAATATGGAGCTCATAATTACCATCCCTTACCTGTAGTTTTAGAACGAGGCGAAGGGGTTCATGTTTGGGATGTGGACGGTAAAAAATATTATGATTTTTTATCAGCGTATTCCGCTGTGAATCAAGGACATTGTCATCCAAAAATTGTAGGTGCTATGGTAAAACAAGCGCAAACATTAACGTTGACTTCCCGTGCTTTTCATAACGATCAATTAGGACCCTTTGAAGAATATGTTACTAAGTATTTTAATTTTGATAAAGTATTGCCAATGAACACGGGTGCAGAAGCAGTGGAAACGGCGTTGAAATTATGTAGAAAATGGGCGTATGAGGTAAAAGGAATTCCTGAAAATCAAGCGCAAATCATTGTTTGTGAAAATAATTTTCACGGGAGAACAACAACCATTATTTCTTTTTCAAATGATGAAAGTGCCCGTAAAAACTTTGGACCTTTTACAGCTGGATTTATCAAAATACCTTATGATGATGTTGATGCTTTGGAGAACGTACTGCAATCTTCCAAAAATATCGCAGGATTTTTAGTAGAACCAATTCAAGGAGAAGCGGGAGTTTATGTTCCTGCCGAAGGATACTTAGCTAAAGCTAAAGCGCTTTGTGAGCAACATAATGTTTTGTTTATTGCCGATGAAGTACAAACCGGAATTGCTCGTACTGGAAGGTTATTAGCAACTTGTGGGAATTGTGATTGTAAAAAAGGTTGTGAAGCAAGACCAGAAGTAAAACCAGATATTCTTATTTTAGGAAAAGCCATTTCAGGTGGTGTGTATCCGGTTTCAGCAGTTTTAGCTAATGATCACATTATGAATGTAATTAAACCAGGACAACACGGTTCCACCTTTGGAGGAAATCCCGTCGCAGCCGCAGTTGCCATTGCTGCACTTGAAGTGGTAAAAGAAGAAAATTTAGCACAAAATGCCGCCCACTTAGGGGAAGTTTTAAGAATTGGACTTAACGAGATTGCTTCAAGAAATCCTATAATCACATTGGTTCGTGGTAAAGGATTATTAAATGCTATTGTGATCAATAGTGGTGAGGAATCCGATTTAGCTTGGGATATTTGTATGAAATTTAGAGATTATGGTCTATTGGCCAAGCCAACACATGGCAATAAAATTCGATTCGCGCCACCCTTAGTCATTACTGAATCTCAAATACAGGAATGTTTGGCTATCATAGAAAAAGCGTTAAACGATTTCAGATAATTTATAGATCATGGGAAAAACGATAAAATTAATAAAGAATAGATCTGATATAGGTGCTGGTACACGAGGATCCGATTTAGGGATTGATGCTATCGAAATTGCAGCAATCAATCAAGACAGCGATTATTTTAATCAATTTGAGTTTGAAGATGTAAGGACACACAACGAATCGATTTACGATAAAAATAGGAGCTCCTCCGCTAAAAGAATTGAGCATGTTGTAGAGCAATGCACCAGAGTTTGCAATGCAGTAAAGAAAAACTTAGAAGGGAATTACTTTCCAATAGTTTTATCAGGAGATCATTCCTCGGCATTAGGAACTTTAAGCGGAATAAAAGCAGCATATCCAGAGCAAAATATCGGTGTGTTTTGGATTGATGCTCATGCTGATTTGCATTCGCCTTATACTTCGCCTTCTGGAAATATTCATGGAATGCCTTTGTCTGCGGCTCTTGCTGATGATAATTTGAGTTGTCAGAATAATGATGTGGCTCCAGAAACGCAGCAACATTGGGAGGACATGAAAAATATAGGGTACAAAGGACCTAAAGTTTTGGCTGAAAATCTAATCTATTTTGGTGTTCGTGATACTGAGGAAGAAGAGGATAAGCAAATTGAAAAATTGCGCATCAAAAATTATAAAGTCGACGAAGTACGGTTTAGAGGATTACAAAAATGTGTTTCGGAGGCATTGACTAAAGTCGCGCATTGTGAAGTTTTATATATCTCTTTTGATGTGGATTCCATGGATTGCGATATGATTTCATACGGGACAGGAACGCCAGTTCCTAAAGGATTCGATCAGTACGAAATTATTGCAATGATTAATCAAATTATTCAAACTAAAAAGGTCGTTTGTATCGAATTTGTGGAAATAAATCCGCTGTTAGATACTAAAGGAAATAAAATGGCTGAAACTGCTTTTGAAGTATTAGAGGCTATTACGTCCGAACTTAGTGTGCCAATCGAATAATTTTAAGAGCTGTTTAACATAAAAGCCCGAAATCTAAAAATGATTTCGGGCTTTTTAATTTTCATGATTTCTGGAAGTTAAGCCAGAAGAATTGTGTTTTAATCCTAATAGGCCTAAACTGTATTAACTTCCGTAACCAGGATTTTGAGTAATTTTACTATTAGTATCCATTTCTCTTAAAGGAATTGGAAATACTAAAGTATTGTCATTGTAAGGAATTAATTTTGAACCATCAGCAAATACATCAATGGAACGTTTTGTTCTTTTTAAATCATGAATTGCAAATCCTTCCATTGCTAATTCCAACTCGCGTTCTCTTAAGATAGAAGCTAAGTTCACGGTTAAGAAATTTGCAGCGTTTGCACGTGTTCTAAGTAAATTGATATCCGTCAATGGCGTGTTGCCAAGGAACGTGCCTTCTCTAAAATTTGCCTCAGCTCTAATCAAATACATCTCTGCGAGACGCATTAATTGCACGTCGCCAAACTGGTTTGTATACTTTGAAGTCAATCGTCTTCCGTTGTCTGGATTGATGTAATTGAAATTACGTCTTTCATCAGCAGGATCAGTAAATTTATTCAAATAATTAGATCTAATTTCGATATCACCACCACGACCACCATTATTTTCAGAAGCATATAAATTAGTTACTTCATTTTCTCCCGTTTGTTTTGTGATTTGGATTGCAAAAATATCCTCACTTTGATTGACATCATGATTGAAAGCGTTGGCATATTTAGTGGATAGCGTGCGACCACTATTTTCAATTACCTCATGAGCAGCATCTCTAGCAGCAGGATAATTTCCTTGTTGTAAATACACTCTGGCCAATAAAGCTTTGGCAGCATACTTGTCAGCGTAAAAACTATTTTCTTCTGGAAGATCATTATAAGCAAGGTTTAAGCCAGTAATGATCAACGCGTAAACTTCACTTACAGTGCTTCTTTCTTTTGCTAAATCAATAGTAAAATCATAGATGGCATTTGGTCTGATGACAACACCTAGTTGACTATTGGCTTGGCCTGCTTCATAAGGTTTTGCGTAAAAACGAACCAGATCAAAATAAGCTAATGATTTCAAAAAAGTTGCTTCAGCGACCATGGTGGCTCGTTTAGCAGGATCCTGTACTTTATCTACGTTCTCGATAACGGTATTGGCAGCATTAATAATTTGGTAATTTCTAGTGTAAATTTGTTGAACAAAACCATTGTTAACTAACATCGTTTTGGAATACATTTGTCTGCATTCTGCAAAAGTTCCTCTCCATCTAAAGTCGGTTGTTGCGGTGATTCCAGTCTGCGCTAATAAATCTGCTGAAGTCAAAATTCGACCGCCATAAACATCACCATCTGCAGCTATAGCATAGGCACCTGTTAAGATATTCATAATACCAGATTCAGTACTTAATGTTACTGTTGCATCCTCATTTTGTCTTGGATCAATTTCTAATTCACTATCACAACTTGCAAAAAAAGTAGCGAAAAGAATAATTAAGATTAATTTATTTGATTTCATTTTTTTATTTTTAAAAATTAATGTTCACTCCCAATGCAATTGTTCTCGCAGGTGGTGTAGAATAAAATTCCTCTCCAATACCTGTATCATCTCTTCTTGCTTCAGGATCATAACCAGAATAGTTTGTAAAAGTAAGCAAGTTAACGCCGGTTGCATAGAGACGTACGCTTGTCATCCCAAGTTCTTTTATAGCATTACCTGATAAAGAGTAGCCTAATGTTAAGTTTCTTAAACGAACAAAATCAGATTTATCTAAAAATCGTGTAGATGCTCCAGTTCCATTACTACCATATAATCGGGCTTGGGGAACATTAGTGATATCTCCAGGATTTTGCCAGCGATCCAATTGATCAATTGTTTGGTTGTCAAAATAATCTGCAGCAACGGATTGATAAATACCAGCAGAATTATAGATACTAGCACCCCATTCTCCCTGGAATGTAAAAGAAAAATCAATTCCTTTATAGTTGATTGTATTGGTTAAACCAGCCATTAAGGTAGGAAAAGGATTTCCTGATATCACTCTTTTAGCTGTAGCGTAATTGTTGGTTGTTGATTTGTCTAGGGAGCCATCTGTATTAAGTGTGTTTTTAACAAACAAAGCATCTCCATTAGCAGGATCTACTCCAGCATATTCTACAAGATAAAAGGATGAAATATTTTCTCCTACGCGGTTAATAGTGAAGGTTCCTACGATATCCTTATTGTTATTAGGCATAGACAATACTTCGGATTCATTAGTTGTAATATTGAAACTTGTATTCCATTTAAGATTGTCAGAGTCAATGTTCTTTGTATTCAAAGTAAATTCCACTCCACTACTTTGTACTTCACCGATGTTTTGGTTGATTGAAGTTGCTCCAGAACTAATGGATAAGGGAACACTAAAAAGTAATCCATTTGTATTTTTTCTGTAATAATCCGCTTCAACACTGATTCTGTTTAACAAACCAAATTCAACACCAAAATCAATTTGAGTTGATTTTTCCCAAGTAAGATTATCATTTCCAGCTTGAGCGAATGAAAGTCCTGATTTCAGGTTGTAAGGATTTGATCCAAACAATTGGCGTGAAGCAAAATTACCCAATTCAGCATTTCCTAATTTTCCCCAGCTTCCTTTTAGTTTTAAGAAAGTCAGCGTAGCATTTTCTTTTAAGAAGCTCTCTTCCGAAATAATCCAACCTGCCGAAAACGCGGGAAAAGTACCAAATCTCTCGTTTTTACCAAAACGGGAAGAACCATCACGACGGATACTGGCTTTGAAAATGTATTTGTCAGCAAATGAGTAAGTAAGTCTGCCGAATTGAGAGACGAAGGTGTAATCCGTTTCATTTCCAGATCCTGCATTTACTTCTGCACCACCATCAACGGTTTGAAAAGAGTCGTTTGGAAAGTAAATACTAGTAACACTTTGAAATCTTCGATTGAATTTATTAAATTCTATACCAGCTACCGCATTAATATCGTGTTTTTCACCAAAGGTTTTATCGAAGGTCAAATAGTTACTGTAGATATACGTCTCATTATTTACAGAAGTTGCAAAAACTTCTCCATCAGTGGCCATGAAAGGGGTATTTCTACCAGACCAAGCATCTTCTGTTTGTGACAACAAGTCATAAGAGAAATCTGAATTGGCTTTTAAAGAGGGAAGAATTTTAAATTCTCCATATACTTTACCAGTAACTCTTCTCATGAGTGTTTTCCAAAACGCATTATCAATAGCTAATAAGTAATTCGCATATAAGGTATTTGGATTAGCAGTTCCGTCTGCTAAACGAGCAGGAGATAACGGAGATTGCGCTACAGCTTGTAAAGGAGTTGTAAAAGAGTTGTCATCTTGCACACGATCAATTTGGGATCTCGAAAAACTTAAATTCATACCAGCTGTAAAACGGTCTGAAATTTTGTGAGACACATTGCTTCTCGCTGTTATTCTTTCTAATGCGTTACTATTGATAATACCAGTGGTATTGTTGTAAGCACCAGAAAAGAAATATCTTGTCTTCGCATCTCCTCCAGATACTGAAAAATCAGCATCGGTATTATATCCATCTTGAAAGGCAGTATCCTGCCAGTCTGTATCCACTTCTCGGTTTCTCCAGTCTGTTCCTTGAGCTAAAAACTCAAAAGTATCTTCAGCCTCAGCAGCATCGCCAAGTCCATTGATAGATGCCTCAGTAAACAATTCAATGTACTGATCTGCATTCAGCCATTTTCTTTTATTAGTAGCTTGGCTAACTCCTTGAGAAAGGTTGATGGAGAACGTTCCTTTACCTTCCTTACCTCTTTTTGTAGTAATTAAAACCACACCATTTGCTCCTCTAGCGCCATAAATGGCTGCTGATGATGCATCTTTAAGGACATCAATAGATTCGATTTCGTTTGGGCTTAATGTGAGCAATGGATTGGTTGGTGCTCCATTACTAGATTCATTCGTAGTCACCAAAGGAATGCCGTCCAAAACATAAAGGGGTTGTGTACCTGCACTAATACTTGCTGCACCTCGTACTCGAATGTTTATTCCTCCATCTACTTTACCATTAGTTTGCGTAATTTGTACCCCTGCTAATTTACCAACTAAGGCATTTTGAACATTAGATACTGGAATTTGTTGGATGTCTTTTGCTGTTACACGAGCAATATTATCTGTCAATTTCTTTTTGCTTTGGGTTCCATACCCAACTACAACAACTGTTTCTAGTTGATTTGAAGCATCACCGAGCTTTATCAGCATTGAGGTAGTTGCAGTAACTTCTACAGTTTTCATCCCTACAAAGCTCACTACTAAAATTTGCCCTCTTTGCGCATTTATGGTAAACTCACCATCAAAATTTGTTTGCGCGCTAATGGTTGTTCCTTTAACAATAATGTTAGCTCCAGGAATTGGAAGACCGCCCATATCGGTAACTTTACCAGTTAGGGTACTTTCTTGAGCAAATATCAATTGTACAAAAAGAACAAACAAGACGCTCAAAAAATGTTTTAATTTAATTCTCATTTTCGGATTATTTAAGATTAGTTAGTTCAAATATCTAAATAAAATGTTAAATAAAGTATGTTATTGGTGTTAAAAATGTTTGTTTATCGTTTAATTAGTAATAATTTATTTTTTTTAACAGAAAAAAACAGATTTCGTAATAAAAGACGTTTAGCAAATTAAATTTGTGAATGCCTTACGAATGGCTTTTCCTTGTTGCTATTTTTTGTCATATTTAAATTGAGATTGGTTTACTTGAATGTATTTTTCTAATTTTAAGGTTGAATTGGTTTCACTTATTTTAAATCTACGAATGAAGCAGCTGTATTGTGTAACCAATTAGAAGATTCAAAGTGAAAGTTTTCAATTAGTTCAAAAATGGTTATCTTGCTGCCTTGACGGATAACTGCAAAGGCAAAATGGTGAGAAAGACATGTAATTCAATATAGAAATAAACGAGGTAAAATGAATAAAGTAGTAAATTTTATTGACTTACATAGCGGCGAAGAGAACAAGAAGAAAGTGTTGGATAATGTAAAATCAAACATCTCTTTTAGAGGTTCGAACCTATGGATTTTAGCTTGTGCCATTGTGGTTGCTTCAGTAGGTTTGAATGTCAATTCAACTGCAGTTATTATTGGTGCAATGCTTATTTCTCCGTTGATGGGACCAATTATCGGAGCCGGTTTTGGCCTAGGAATTTATGATTTTAATTTGCTCAAAAGATCACTTAAAAATTTACTCATCGCTACGGTTGTAAGTTTATTAGTATCTACTATTTACTTTTTCCTAAGCCCCTTCAAAGATACCCAATCCGAACTTTTAGCCAGGACTTCACCTAATATTTACGATATTTTCATCGCTTTCTTTGGAGGGCTAGTAGGAGTGATAGCGATCACAAGAGTAGAGAAGGGCAATCCTATTCCTGGAGTGGCCATAGCAACTGCATTAATGCCACCTTTATGCACGGCAGGTTATGGATTAGCCCTAGGGAATTTTAAATTCTTTTTTGGTGCAATGTATTTGTACACCATTAATTGTGTTTTTATTTGTATTGCAACCTTTATAATTGTCAAATATTTAAAATATCCAATTGTTAAGCAAACGGATGTAAAGACGGAGAAGAGAGTAAAATATATGATTTCATTTCTGACTTTAGTTTTGATTGTGCCGAGCGTCTTTTTTGCGTATCAACTTTTTAAAGAAAAAAAATACAAGCAAAAAGTAGAATTATTTTTAAAATTGGAATTCCTGGATAAAGGATATACGGTGCTGTATAAAAAAACGCAATTTACGTCAAATCCAAAAAAAATAGATATTGCTTTTTTAAGAAGGAGGCTCGATAAGGATGAAATAAAAGAGCTTAACGTAAAACTAAAAACGTACGAATTAAATAATACCGTATTAAATATTATTCAAGACACAACTGATTTGAAACAGGATATTTTAAATGAAATTACTTTTAATAATAAAACCATGAGCGAGAAAGATTTGATTATTGCTAAGTTGCAGAGCCAAATCGTTTCTTTAAAATTTGATAACAATGCAATTTTAGGTGAAACTAGAATTTTGTTTCCTGAAATTGCCAATATTGCTATAGCAAATCATGTCTTTAATGAGAATAAAGAGAATAGAAAAGTGATTACTGTCGTGCTTTACGAAAGTAAAAATGATTTAGACACAATCGAAAAGAAAAAATTGACTGCGTGGTTAAAAAATAAATTTAAAACTGATGCGGTAGAAATTTTCAAAAGGCAATAATTTGATGTAGAGCTGCTCTAATAGAGCGTTTATTTTTACAGCTAAATTATTGCTTGTGTAAATAGGCTAAAATTTCGCTACAAGTTTGTTTTGCATTTCTGTTTGTGCCTATAAGTGTTGCCGATGCATAACCAGTCCAGCTTCCATAACCCGCTAACCATAATCCATCAACTTCTGTTGCTTTGCTTTGTTCCGTTTTTAGGATACCTCGATTATCTGCTGCAACACTATTTTTTAGAAAAGAAGTGGCATACCCAAAACCCGTACACCAGATTATAGCATCAAAATCTTCTTTTGTTCCGTCATTCCAAATCACGCCCTCTTTATAAATACTATTGATACTTCCACTGGAGAGCAGAATACCTCTGGATCGAGCTTCTTTTACCGGCGGCACCATTACAATAGTTCCTAAATCATAATTAGCTGCATTAAATGGTTTTCCTTCTTTTTCCGCATTGTATTTGGCAGTTGCTACGTTAAAAAGATAAAAACCATCTACTTCGTCTGGTAAATATTGAGGTGGTTTACTAGTAGACCATTTAACATTGGTAACTTTAGAAACTTCGGCTACAATTTGTGCGCCTGAATTACCTTCACCCACAACAAGTACTTTTAAATTTTTAAAAGATTCTGAATTTTTGTACTGTGCCGAATGGATTTGAATTCCTTTGAAGGTGTCTATTCCTTCTATTTTTGGTATAAAAGGATTGTTCCAAGTACCTGTTGCGGCAATAATGACTTTGGAAAAGTAGACTCCTTTGTTGGTTTGTATTTTGAAAATTTTATTCTCTAACAGTACGCTTTCTACAGTTACGGATCTCTCGATTGGCAAGTCATAACGCTTTTCATATTGGCATAAATAATCAATTACTTCTTGTCTTAGAGGAAACAGATTTTTAGATTTTGGCATGAGCCACCCTGGTAAGGAACTGTGTTCGGCAGAAGAAAAAAGTGTTAGGCTATCCCAAGCATGAAGCCAAGCGCCACCACATTTTTCCTCTTTGTCCAAGAGAAGGAAGTTGACTTTATTGCGTCGTAAATAGTACCCGCAAGCTAATCCGCTTTGTCCGCCGCCTACGACTATAACATCTAGAATTTCGTTCATTTTGTTTTGAATCTCGTTTAAACTGTATTTTGTTTTGGTTTTTTCTTATCACAGCTGCTTCACTGTTAACATCATCCTACAATGGGGGGAATCTCGTACACACTGTCAACGTTATGACTTTTCCAAACAATTATGAATTTTCAGTTTTTGTGACTAATGGTGGTTTTGAATAATATTTTTGTTTCAACCAAAAAGCGACATTCACTAAAATTATCAATGCAGGAACTTCTACTAAAGGTCCAATAACACCCGCAAATGCCTGACCACTATTGATTCCGAAAACTCCTATGGAAACAGCAATTGCTAATTCAAAATTATTTCCAGATGCGGTAAAGGAGAGCGCTACAGCATCTCTATAATTCGCCCCAATTTTTTTTGAAACAAAGAACATCAGGAAAAACATAATGGTAAAGAAAATTACAAGTGGAATCGCAATTCGAAACACATCCATAGGCAAATCAACTATCATTTCCCCTTTTAAACTAAACATGATAACAATTGTAAAAAGTAAAGCTATCAATGTAATTGGCGATACAAAAGGAATGAATTTTTGATTGAACCATTTGTCTCCAATGAATTTCTTTATGGTATAACGACTAATTACCGCTAATGCAAATGGAATTCCTAAATAAATTCCAACCGTTATCGCAATTTCAGCAACAGAAATATTCAACGCTAAACCTTTTATTCCAAATAATGGCAACATGATTTCCAAATAGAAATAGGCATATAAACTAAAAAAGAATACTTGCAATAAACTATTTATTCCAATTAAACCGGCTGTTAATTCTCTGTTTCCTTCGGCTAATTCGTTCCAGACAATTACCATAGCTATGCACGGCGCAATTCCGATAATAATTAATCCTGTCATGTATTCAGGATACTCTTTTAAGAAGACGGTTGCTAATAAAAACATTAAAAAAGGACCTACAATCCACGTAATTAAAAAAGAGACTGACAATAATTTTGGTTTTTCAAGTAGTAGTGGAATTTTTGAAAAATCAATTTTAGTTAATGGGGGATACATCATTACTATTAATCCAATTGCCAAAGGAATATTAGTGGTCCCACTAGAGAAGGAATTGATATAGTCATCGCTTGAGGAAATAAAATAGCCAATGGAAACGCCAATTATCATGGCTAGGAAAATCCAAAGTGTAAGGTAGTTATCGAGAAAGTTTAATCTTTTTTTATGTAATGCCATTTTATAATTTTATTTGGGAGAATACATAGCACATTTGTGTTGCAATTTGTAAACTGCGCTCTTTGTATTTTTGCTGTTGTTGTGGCGTGTTATCAAAAACTTTTGGGTCTTCAAATGTGATAGGAATCCTTTTTTCTGCACCAGCAATAAAAGGGCATCCGCCATCCGCTTGAGAGCAAGTTAATAATGCTGCAAATTCACTTTTTGGATTAAAATCATCGTCATAGGTTTTAGAAAAACCAATAATTGGATGTTCGTTCTTTCCATATTTTATGGTGTAAATTGGGTTATTTCCCTCAGAAATAGTATTGATTTGAAATCCGGATTGCTTTAATGTTTTGGCAACCATAGGGAATAATGCAGTGGATTCTGTACCACCAGAATAACAAAAAACATTTTTAATATTGAAATAGCCCGCAGCTGTTTGCGCCCAAATTTGGGACAAATGACTTCTTCTGGAATTGTGCGTACAAATAAAGTTCAGCCTTATTTCTTGATCTTTGGAGACTTTATTTTGTAGGAAATCAATAAGTGGCTGTAAAGTAATCTTACGTTCTGAAACTATATTTTCGTAATCAAAAGCACGGATTACCTCTTCAATTTCCGAGAAGAGAATGGTTTTAATTGGACTCATATTATAGTTTTAAAAATTAGCAACAGCCTCCACCTGGCGTGCAACTATTGCCTTGAGTTGGGATTGCTGATAATTTTACTTTTTGTTTATCCGCAGGAATACCGCATTGGTCTTCAGCCAAACAAGCAGTTTGTTTATTGATTAAGGTAAAGTCCGTTCCGTTGAAACCTAAGTCATATTTGCCAATTGTTTCACCTTGAAATTCCACTTCTACTTCATGATCTTCAATGCCTAAAATTTTTTCAGATAATTCAATGATATCCAATAATTTTTTTGGTTTAAGTCGGTGATCAAAATCATTGGCATCCCACAACTGGAAATTCACAACGTTCTCTTTACGAACTTTTCCACCGCAATCAATGAAGTTTCTGGTTATTAAGCCTACTTCCGTTACGTGAAAATGTTCTGGAACATAAGTTTCGTTTGGTAATATAAAAGCTACTTTTTCTAACGAGTTCAGCTCTTTTTTAATTTCTGATAGTTTCATTTTTTTTTAATTTAAAAATTAGCAACATTGGTCTTTTCTGTTTTCTAAATAGGTATTGATAAGGGTAAAAAAGCTTTTTATTTTCTCAAACCCTTCTTCGTTCAAGCAATAACAGATTGAAGCCCCTTCGAAATTTCCTTTGATTAACCCGGCATTTTTTAATTCCTTCAAATGTTGCGAAACAGTAGGTTGTGCCAATGGCAATTCGTTTACAAGGTCTCCGCAGATACAACTGTCCACTTTTATAAGATGTTCAATTATGGCAATACGAGCCGGATGACCTAATGCTTTGGCAAGTACAGCCAGTTCGTTTTGCTCCTCCGTAAAATGTTGTGTTTTAGTTATTCCCATCGCTATATATTTATATTGCAATATTACGATTAATAGTACCGAAACACGTTTTTTTGTTGTTAAATTAGCATTAAATTTTGAAGTCGTAATGCTTTTATTATTTTGGAATTATAAAATGAAAAGTAACGCAAAGGAGAAGGAGTAAGGAGAATTCCTCTCGATTGCATTACTTTTCACCTATTAATGTGGTGGTGAATTAAACTTTTAGTTTTTAACCATCAGAAGATGATAATGAGAAAAAAACAATTTAAAGTCGGACTCGTTTTTACGGTTCAATAATTACTTTCATTGCTTTCTCTTTCCCTGCATTACCAAACACTTCATACGCTTGTAGAACTTCTTTCAATTTAAAATGATGCGTTATCAGTTTAGAAGGTTCTAACTTACCGGAGGAAACTGTTTTTAAAAGCATTGGAGTAGTATTTGTATTTACCAATCCCATGGTTATCGTGATGTTTTGAATCCATAGATCCTGAATTTGCAGTTCTACTGGCTTTCCATGTACTCCTATATTGGCAATGTGTCCACCGGGACGAACAATTTTCTGGCATATATCAAAGGAAGCTGGAACTCCAGCAGCTTCAATAGCCACATCTACACCATCTTTTGTTTCTGATTGAATTCTTTTTAAAACATCTTCTTTAGTAGAATTAATGGTATGTGTAGCTCCAAATTTTTTCGCCATTTTCAAACGATTTTCGTCGATGTCGATCATGTAGATTTTTGCAGGAGAGTAGAACTGAGCCGTGAGTAAGGCTGACATTCCTATAGGACCGGCTCCTACAATCGCAATGGTGTCTCCGGGTTTTACACCGCCATTAATCACACCAATTTCATGTCCTGTGGGTAAAATGTCACTTAACATTACCAGCGCTTCTTCATCAGATCCATCTGGTATAAGATAGAGACTGTTATCGGCATGTGGAATCCGCACGTATTCTGCTTGTGTACCATGTATAAGATGTCCTAAAATCCAACCGCCGTCCTCACAATGAGCGTACATTTGTTTTTTACAATATTCGCAACTGCCATCTGAAGTGATGCAGGATATTATGACATGGTCTCCTTTTTTAAAATTCCTAACTGAAGCGCCAATTTCTTCAATTACGCCAACTCCCTCATGACCTAATGTAGTTCCAGGTTTCACCGTTGGGGTTTTTCCGTGCAAAATACCTAAGTCTGTACCGCAAATAGTGGTCTTCAGTATTTTCACCACCACATCGGTGGTTTTTTCAATTTTAGGAAACGGTACATCTTTTAATATAATCTTACCTGGTCCGTCATATACAAGTGCTTTCATTGTTTTAGTTTGTTTCATTTTCATTTTTTGTTAAAGGTTATAGTCCCAAATCATTTCTAAATTAATCGTAAGGTTTTAAATTTTGAATTTGTTCACTATTAAAATTCATTTACTGGTCGCTCGATATTAAGGGTAATTATCTGTAAATCAATAGTTGGTATATTCAAAGGTCGCTTATTAATACCATTTATTATATGATATAAGTCATTAAATGAATATTAAAGTAAATGTTTCAAAATGATGTTCATTCTTCTTTTTTCGAAATGACATACAAATAAACAACTGATTCGGTCCTCATTGTTTTTTTTGAATTAATGTTAATTTAATAAATCTAGGGAGGGTTTGGTCTCTTGTTTTTGGGAGGAATTGCCACTTTTAGAGTTAAATAAAATACATTTTTGAACAAAAATGAGTAACTTAGTAATCAATAATTAAATACAAAGTCTAATGGAAAATCAAAATGATAAATCGAAGTCAAATGCAGCTAAGTCAGAAAATTTAGATAAAAACAAAGTGCCAGATTCTCTTTTGTATCCGCCAAGTGAAGATATTTACAATAAGTTGCACAAGGAAAGCGATATTAATCCGGAGGATATTTCTAAAAAGAAAATACCTGTTGAAACTAATAATGTCACGGATTTTAATGAAAAAGATTTTGAAGATGATAAGTCTGGAGCCGACTTGGATATACCTGGTTCAGAATTAGATGATGCTCAGGAGAAAATAGGAAGTGAGGATGAAGAAAATAACCATTATAGTATTGGTGGTGACAATCATAATGATTTAGAAGAGAATACAGGAGATCGGAGTTAATTTTGGATTTTCAAACGAACTAGAATCGTATTGCAATGGCTTTACAGGAATACAATCAAAAGCGTAATTTTTCATCCACCGCTGAGCCAGAAGGTAAAATGAGAAAATCAACGACGGAAATGATTTTTGTTGTTCAAAAACATGCTGCATCTCACTTGTATTATGATTTTAGGTTAGAAAGTGAAGGAGTCCTAAAAAGTTGGGTGATACCTAAAGGTCCATCAATGAATCCTGCCCATAAAAGACTAGCGCTACAGGTCGAAGATCATCCTTATAATTATCGTGATTTTGAAGGAACCATTCCAACAGGTAATTATGGAGCAGGAACTGTTATTGTTTGGGATAAAGGAACCTACATTCTAGTTGACGATGAAAAGTCAGGGTATCTAAATCCCTATTTGCAAAAAGGCCAGGTCCGATTTATCATAAAGGGCAAAAAACTGAAAGGGGAATTCATATTAGTGAAATTGAAAGCCAAAAAAGATAATTCGTGGCTTCTTATAAAAGCAAAAGATGAATATGCAACGGAGGAAGAGGTTTTGCTGCAGGATAAATCCGTTATTTCTAATGCTACCGTAGAAAGTTTGAATAAAGTAATTTAGCAAGAAAAGTAATAAGTTCGTTATTCATTTTAAAAAATAGGCTGTTTAGCAAAGAATTGAATTCTATCTTAATTTGATACTGCAATCAAAGCTATTTTTGGTTTTTTTGATGTAAAAGAAATAAGCTGAAAGTAGTCCACAAATTGGTAATACAGCAGTAGAGAGAGTTCCAGCATAAACTAAAAACTGCTAAGATTAATATCAACTTTAATTTTGACTAGGTAGGCGAGATCTTAAGTAAATAATTTCGTAGTACTAGTAATGAAAACAGGGAGGTTTTAGAAAATAAAATGAAAAAAAGGAAGTGTAATGAAGTACTGATTTTGGCTTGGAAGAAAAAAATAGCAGGTTGGATAGCGGTGTGGTAAATATGCCAGCAATTTTTGAAATTGGATTTTTTATTAAAAATACGATAAAATAGTAGTTTCAAATGATGCTTTCTTGGTTGTTTTTAGTATTTTGCGATTTAATTATTTTTAGATAATAAACTAGATTAATATGAAATATAGAGTAGCAACTTCGTCATTAAATCTTAGGGATTTTCCGTCGGCGAATGATAATTCTAAAATTTTAACAAAAATCCCTTTTAGACATACTGTTAAATTAATTGAGAAAACGACTTCAGATTGGTGGAAAGTAAAGCTTTTGAATACGGACAAAGAAGGTTTTGTCTTTTCAAAAGATATTGAACATGTAGATGTGACAACGGATGAAATTGCAGATATCGAAGTGCCTAATTTTGAACCAGGTTCTGAAGGAAGTCTAGACAATAAATTAGAGACCTACAAGCCGCTTGGTGATCCAGCCATTCCTTTCAGAGACTTAACTAGTGTTGCGTCTAAGCTATCTTCCATTCGAAAAATAATAGACACGCTCAATGTCTCAAAAAGTTACAGATATGAAAAAGATGATTCCGATACCTACTGTAATATCTACGCCTTTGATTATTGCTTTTTTGCCAAAGTGTATATACCTAGATTAAGATGGACGGATAAAGCAATAGATGCACTTGAAAACGGAAATGAAGTACCCTTAGTTTTTGGAGAGACAGTAAGACCTTTTTATTCTAATTATATTTATGACTGGTTTGTACAATCGTCTAATGCCTTTGGTTGGGAAAGAGTTTGTGATGTTGATGCACTGCAAAAGAAAGTAAATGCTAATGGAGGTGTAGGTGTCATTTGTGCTAAACGATTTATATTAAATAAGTCAGGGCACGTTGTGGTGGTCGTTCCAGAAACTGAAACTGAAAAAGCATTTAGGTTAGATGGCAAAATAATTTATCCGTTGCAATCGCAAGCGGGAATGGATAATTACAATTATTTTTCCGAAGTTAGAAAGGATTGGTGGGACAGCAAAGATCCTGAAAAAGGATACTCCTCTGCGATCTTTTACTATCATGATTAAACAGTAAAGGCATTATAAATAAAAAAGACTTCTGTAAGCTAGTGAGCTGCTACAGAAGTCTTTTTTTTAATAGAATTTAATTCCTAACTGCGTTTATACTGCTACGGCAATTTTAGTAATTAGTAAGGAGCTACAAAAGCCATTTTCATAATATCTATCATGTAAACTAGCATATATTTGACTATAGATTGCGATAGGGTCATTAGATTCTATTGTGATAGACAATATGTTTTCTAAAAGAGAAATAAGGTTTGCTGGGACTGTCGTTTCTTTTCCATGAACAATAGCTTCATACACGAAATTATTCCATTCTAAATCGCAAATAGGATTTTCGATTTCGTTTAATATGGCATGATCCATAATGAAAATCAGAAAATTTAAAACTTCCTTTAGGTGTTTTTCATTAAAATAATCAAATATTCGAAACTCAATACCGTGATTTTTGTGTTTGTGAAAATTTACATCCAATCCAATTTTATCAATTTTCTCATAATCTGATATCTCAGAATAGCGATTCACCCACCATAACGGATTATCATGCATTGGATGTGCATTGAAATCCATTTGGACTATTTTTCCAGTTTTCATAACATTAGTGTCATACGTTCCAATCCCTATGTACCTTGACATAGCGCAACGTTGTGATGCCTTGGTTAAGTTAACGCTACTATCATTATGGGATAAAAAGTCAGAGGATCCAAACTTGATCATAAACAACGGACTCAACCATTGAAATAACCGAATCGTACGCTGATGTTTTTTGATAAAATCTACTTTATCTTTAATTTCACCTTCCTTATTTAATTCTGTTGGAATCGTTAAATTAAAATGATAGGTCATGTTGTTGAAAACAGAATAATTTTCATTATTGGAAACAAATATGGCAAAAGGATGATTTTCCGAGCAGATTTTTATGTTGCCAAATTGCGAAAATATATTTTCTTTTAGCAATAGTTGTTGCAAGTTTACTGTAAATTCTTGCTTTATGTTTGCTAGTTCCGCAATGACAGTATCGACATCTTTTTTATAAAAATCCTGCGTCACAAATTCAATGGTGTCACCATCAAAAATGAATTTTTTTTGATGTTCGTCAATGAAATAGCTATTGTGTTTTTGCAATTTTTCAAAAATACTTTCCCCGCTGTATTCTGGGTTCGGTTCATTGTCTATGGGATCTAAAACTTTATGTTGATTGTTTACATCTGTTTTTGTAAACGAATGGGAGTTCATTAAAACAGGAATAGTATACTCTTTATCCGTTAATATTTTTTGCAACGAATTTTCGAATACGTTTTCTTTGTAATTACTAAAATGGTTGACGCTATATTTTTCACGTATCCCATTTGTTAAAAAGAAATTTTTATCTACCGTACGCTGATTGTCAAATTCTAAATAACATTCATTTTCGATGCCCACTCCCCAGTAAAAATCATTGGATTGATACCGGTTGCTATATTCTTTATGCTTATCTAATACCTCAATTTCAAAACTAACTTCATTCATGTTTTGATCTGTCATAAACTTCTTCGTGTTTTTTAAAAATTTGTTAATATAGGGTAACTAATTTGTGCGGTAGTGATGCTTGAGGTAATGCATAAATCCGAAGATTTTTGTTTCTAACAAGAGCAAACCAGTATGGAATAGCTGCCAATTTTGCTTTATGAAAACTAAGCTTTTTCTTACCAGGTTGAAACCTAAAATTGGATGCTCAATTTGATTGCAAAAGTAGATAAAATTAATGGCTTTATCAATAGGTCTATTTAATTTATTTTTAGTGTAAATTTAGTATTTCGGATCTGTCCTAATTTTTTAATTTGTAGCGGTTTAGCACGTTCATTTTTAGGCAAAATGGGAGCGGAAGTTATTTGCATAAATCGTTTTATCTCAATTAATTTTCTGCAGGTGTACCATCATTATTTTGAAAGAAGAACAGTAAAGAAATATGCAACCATTCAGCAGTTGCATCAGGAGCACAATTTTTTCGGTTTTTCAAGACCAGTTGTCCCGCCATTCGCTATATCTTTTGTGCCGAAAAGTCGGCACAAAAGGATGCCGCTACTGTCGGGTCTAAATAACATTTCTTGTAGGACAGCAGATTCCTGGCCTAAAAATTTAATTTGCCAAATTTAGTTTTCAAAACAGATTTCAAGTTATGAGAAATTAAAAAAGAAATCTACTGTTTGATTACGAGCCATAAACTCAATTCTTAAATCAATCTATTATGCAAAAAAAAAATCGGCATAGTGAAATGTATAGCTGGTTTCACGTTAGGGAATCACGACTGTATTATGATTTTAAAAACGCTTTCAAATCCTCATACGTGCTAATTTTTGTGCTTACTTTTTCTTTATTTATGACACTTTCGATTTGTGTAGGAATGGGTAGTTTTACATTTAAAATAGGTTCTACTACATCCAAGAATTTGATTGGATGGGCGGTTTCTAAGAAAATCCCAATCGCATTGGAGTAGTTTTTCATTTCTTTTTTTAGTCCTAAATAGCCCACGGCTCCGTGCGGTTCAGCTATATACCCGTCGGTTTCGAAAATAGTTTTCATGGCTATTTTGGTTTCTTCATCGGTAAACGTGTAAGATGAAAAATCTTTTTTAAATTGCTCTAAATCATTTTGATACATTTCTTGAATCCGAATGAAGTTACTTGGATTTCCAACGTCCATCGCGTTTGAGATCGTTGCCTTGGAGGGTTTTGGATCGTAAATGCCATTCTCCAAAAATCTTGGAACCGTATCATTTACATTGGTAGAGGCCACAAAATGTTCAATAGGCAAACCCATTTTTTTGGCAATGATACCAGCACAAATATTCCCAAAATTTCCACTTGGACAAGAAAAAACCAATTCCTTATTTTGTTTTTTCAATGTTTTATAAGCAAAAAAGAAATAAAACATCTGTGGTAACCAGCGCGCAACATTAATTGAATTCGCCGATGTTAGATTTTGTTGTTTTAAATCGGGATCTAGAAATGCTTTTTTGACCATATCCTGACAATCATCAAAAACGCCATCGACTTCTAACGCTTTTATATTTTGTCCTAAAGTTGTTAATTGTTTTTCCTGAATCTCACTCACTTTTCCTGAAGGATATAAAATCACCACCTCGACGCCTGCAACGCCCAAAAAACCACTAGCAACAGCGCCACCAGTATCTCCCGATGTCGCTACCAGAACCGTGTTTTTACTGTCTTTTTTATCTTTGTTAAAGTAGGCTAAACAACGAGACATAAAACGTGCACCTACATCTTTAAAAGCCATTGTCGGTCCGTGAAATAGTTCGAGAGCATAGATTCCTTTTTCAACTTCTACAAGAGGGAAATCAAAACACAAGGTTTCGTCAATAATTTCTTTGAGTATTGCTGCCGGGATTTCATCGCCCACAAATTGTTGAATCGCATGAAAAGCAATCTCTTCGTTGCTTACATTCTCGATGTTGTCAAAAAAAGCTGGAGGTAACGGGGTGATTGTTTCTGGAAAATACAATCCCTTATCAGAGGCTAGTCCTTTTATCACGGCTTCTTTAAAAGAAACTTTTGCTGCATTATGATTTAAGCTGTAATATTTCATTTTGATGGATGATTTTCCTATACCAGCCCTCACCGAATCGGAGGGAGATAGAATCGGAATATTAGTTTTATTGTTTTTTTTTCCTAGCAAGCCTCTATTTTGGCTGGGTTGGGGAGGATTTTCATTCCCTCCGGATTTATACTTGACACATGAATTTCATACGGCAATTTCATTTGATCGTAAACAGCACTCATTGCTTTTGCGATTTTATCTGCAGTTTCTTTTCCTTTGCTTAACGCAAAAATAGAAGGGCCAGAACCTGATATTCCAGAACCCAAAGCGCCGT
Organism: Flavobacterium fryxellicola; assembly: GCF_900143245.1. Lineage (GTDB taxonomy): Bacteria > Bacteroidota > Bacteroidia > Flavobacteriales > Flavobacteriaceae > Flavobacterium > Flavobacterium fryxellicola. The sequence continues at coordinate 111,344 of NZ_FRDK01000002.1, read as the reverse complement.
TTTCCAATGCCGTTTTTTTGATTAAATCAAACCCAGGAATCAATACACTTCGCAATGGTTCCACAATTTCGTCATGAAGTGAACGACCAATCAAATCATAATCTTGCGTATACAATCCGGCAACTAATGCTCCTACATTTCCCCATTGTGTAATAGCGCTTTTAAGAGAAACCGTTTGCTTCAATACGGAACGTGCGTCTGAAGTTTTCAACTCAATTTGCGGATGAACAACAGTCGCATATAATTCTGATGGGCTTTCGATTCGAATAATATCCAAGGGGTTTGAACTTCGAACCAAAGTAAATCCCCCTAATAGAGCAGGAGCAACATTATCAGCATGGGCATTTCCGCTGGCTAGTTTTTCCCCTTGCATCGCAAATAAAACTAATTCTTTTCGGGTAAAAGGTCTTCCTAGTAATTCATTAATGCCAAAAACGGCACCTGATGCACTGGCGGCGCTACTTCCTATGCCACTGCCGGCTTTAATATGTTTATAGATTTCGATTTCAAATCCAAATTCTGTTTCAATAGTTTCTAGCATTGCCAATGCAGCCACTCCTGCCACATTTCTTTCGGTTTCAAAAGGCAAGTCGGCACCAACTATTTTAGTGATTCGAACTCCTTTTATCTGTGATTTCCGAATAATCATTTCATCGCCAGCAGTTTGTAAACACAATCCGAGGACATCAAATCCGCAAGAAAGATTAGCGATAGTGGCGGGACAAAATATTTTTATTTCATTCATAGTACTAGTCTTAAAGTCTAAAGTCTTAAAGTGGTAAAGTTTTAGTAATGCATATAAAATCAAGTTGATAACTTTCAGATTTTATGATCTTCGACTTTACGACTTATTTATATGTTTCCAATTCTGATCACATCAGCAAATATTCCAGAAGCGGTTACTGCCGCTCCGGCACCAGCACCTTTTATCAACAAAGGTTGGTCTACATAGCGATCTGTAAAAAATAAAACAATATTATCTTTTCCTTCTAAATTATAAAATGGATGGTCTTTAGGAATGAATCTCAAACCCACATTTGCTTTTCCATTTTCAAATTGCGCTACGTATTTTAGTCTTGAATCTTTGCTTGTGGCTTCTTTGTAAATAGCGTCAAAATGAGAGGCGTGAGCTTCTAAAGATTCGAAAAATGCCTCATTTGAGTTGGTGTCCAAACACGCTGCTGGCAAAAATGGCTCATTTGTAATTTCTTCAATTTCCATTTTGTAACCACTTTCTCGAATCAGAATTAATATCTTTCTGGCAACATCAATTCCGCTCAAATCAATCTTTGGGTCAGGTTCCGTAAATCCTTGTACACCAGCTTCTTTAACGACATCATGAAAAGCGTTGTTTTCATCAAAATTATTAAAGATAAAGTTTAAACTTCCCGATAAAACGGCTTGAATTTTATTGATTTTATCGCCGGAAGCGACCAGATTTTTTACAGTATCAATGATGGGTAAACCAGCTCCAACATTGGTTTCAAATAGAAAAGGAGCGTTGAATTGTCGGGATAATTTCTTTAGTTTCTTGTAATTATCATACGCTGAAGCACAAGCAATTTTATTACAAGTGACTACTGCAATATTGCGTTTTAAAAAGTACTCGTAGGTTTTGGAGATGCTTTCATTGGCAGTAATGTCAACAAAAATACTATTGCGTAAATTGAGTTCCTTGACATTGGAAATAAACTTTTCTTTGTCAGCTGTGTCACCAGTTTCCAGTAAGAATTGCCATTCTTTCAAAGAGATTCCGTCCTCATCGAAATACATTTTTCGGGAATTTGATACGGCAATAACACGTAGGTTTATTTTTAGATTGTCTTTTAGGAATTTCTTTTGTTGGTGAATTTGCTGGATAAATTTTTCTCCCACATTTCCAACACCCATTACAAATAAGTTTAATTGTTTAGTGTTTTCTTCAAAAAAGTTTTCGTGAAGCGTATTTAGTGCTTTTTTTACATCTTTTTCGTTGATTACAGCCGAAATATTTCTTTCGGATGCCCCTTGCGCAATCGCTCGAATATTAACATTGTTTTTACCTAAAGTGCTAAACATTCGACCGCTTAGACCCTGATGATTTTTCATGTTTTCTCCTACCAGAGCAATGATGCAAAGGTTTTTTTCAACAATACACGATTCTATTTTGTTTTGTAAAATTTCCACTTCAAAGGCTTTGTTGATAGCTTCTTCGGCAATATCTGCATCCGAATTTAGAATTCCTATACAAATTGAATGCTCTGATGAAGCTTGAGTAATAAAAATAACACTGATGTTTTTATACGATAAAACTTCAAAAAGTCTTTTAGATGAGCCTGAAACTCCAATCATTCCGGATCCTTCAAGTGTAATTAAAGTAATATTATCAATATGGCTGATTCCTTTCACCGGATTTGTGTGCGCCATTTCTTGATTTGAAATATAAGTTCCGTCCGCTTGAGGTTCAAAGGTGTTTTTAATGAGAATTGGAATATTCTTTGTCAAAACGGGCTGTATCGTTGGTGGATATAGGACTTTGGCACCAAAATGGGACAATTCCATCGCTTCCTGATAGGAGATAAAAGCTATAGGTTGTGCTTGTTTTACAATCTTTGGATTTGCTGTAAACATGCCGTTTACATCAGTCCAGATTTCTAATTCAGCAGCATGTACTGCTCCGGCTACTATTGCCGCTGTATAATCAGAACCGCCGCGGCCTAATGTAGTATTGATTCCGTCTAATGAGGCTGCAATAAATCCCGGCATCACCACTACCTGATTTTCATTGGAAGCAAAAAACTCAGCAATCAATTGATTTGATACTTCAAAATTTACGGTCGCTTTTCCAAAATGATTGTTCGTTTTGATTAGTTCTCGGCTGTCCTTGTAACTGCTATTTTTTAGGTCTTGTTTTAAAGCTTCTGCGATAATATAGGAGGAAAGCAATTCTCCAAAACTTAAAATCGTATCCGAAGTTCGTGGCGATAGTTCACCTAAAAGAAAGCATCCATCTAATAAGGTTTCAAGATGATTAACAATCCTTTTGATGTGACTCAACAGACTGCTTTGTTCGGGCACTGGAATAAGTTCTTTTAACGCATCTAAATGTTTTTTCTCAATATCGGCAAGAATTGCTTTGAAATTTTCGTCACCTACGGCTGCCTGTTGTGAAGCAAGCTGCAGTAAATCTGTTATCTTGTTAAAGGCAGAAACAACCACGATTAATTTTTCGTCTTTTGCTTTATTGCTAATAATATCTAAAACTAGTTTTATGTTTTGTGCATTGGCAACCGAAGTTCCGCCAAATTTTAATACTTTCATACGAATTTTATATTTGTTTTTTACTGTAAAAAGGTACCGTCGTTTGTACAATTAACTGACTATTGAGTTCCAACGATACAATGTGTGTATTGTGTTGTGTTTTGAAAAATCCAACTGTTTAGTATACAACCAATACCTTCCCCTCTTCCGAAAAAAAGATACAACAATAGGATTATATGTAGTTTGTTTACCCCAATGGGGTAGTTGTTGTTGTAAACGTAACAGCAGTTGCAACCCAAATTTGAGTTGTTAACGAAGAGTGATATGTAGTTCTGTTGTTCGCCATTTTGATATTCCAAAAATACAATTTTTTATAAAAAAGGGGTGCGATTTATTGTGTTTTTACGAATAATTGAAAATTTCAAGTCCTATTTGCCGATACTATATTTTTGTTTATGTTATGTAGGACCTAGTAGAGCTATTCGTATAAATCGCTTGATTCTCTGCTTCCTATACTTCGTTTGAAAAATTGCTACCGTGCCAATAAAGTATTCAATTCTGTCTTATTAGGATTGTAAACGCATAAACCTCGATTATTTTTTTTGAAAATATGGAGTAGATTTTATAGGATACGAGAAAACAGCAATTGTAATTATCAGATTAGTTATAGATATAGCGTTGAAATTTAGTATTTGGTTTTGTTTATCCATATTTTTTAAATTATCATCAATATATGTTGTGTATTTATAAAGATTTAGTCAATTTTACCATTTAAACAGGATCAAAATGGAAAATACACATTATATTAGTACTGAATTACTTAGCCTTGAAATAGTAAATGAAATTGTTTTGCATGATAAAGCTTTGGCCTTGTCTGATGAAGCAAAAATTAATATTCAAAAATGCAGGGACTATTTAGACAAAAAAATGGCTTCCCATTCGGAACCTATTTACGGAATAAATACGGGTTTTGGATCACTTTGTAATGTTAAAATATCCAACGAAAATCTATCAAAACTACAGGAAAACTTAGTCAAATCACATGCTTGCGGAACGGGCGAGGAAGTACCGCCCCAGATTGTAAAGCTAATGTTATTACTTAAAATCCAATCATTGAGTTATGGTCATTCTGGAATTCAATTGCAAACCGTCGAGCGCTTAATTGAATTTTATAATAATGATATAGTACCAGTAATTTACACGCAAGGTTCGCTTGGGGCCTCTGGAGATTTAGCTCCTTTAGCGCATTTATCATTGCCTTTATTGGGCGAAGGTGATGTCTATTATAAAGGTAAAAGGCTGCATTCCAGTGTTGTTATGAAATATTTTAATTGGGAGCCAATCGTGCTACAATCGAAAGAAGGGTTGGCTTTACTGAACGGAACTCAATTTATGAGTGCGTATGGAGCACATATTTTGATAAAAGTAAGTAAATTTTCATATTTGGCCGATTTGATAGGAGCCATTTCCCTTGAAGCTTTTGATGGTAGAATAGAACCTTTTCATGAGTTGATCCATTTTATCAGACCGCATAAAGGACAAATCGTAACCGCAAACCGCATAAAAGGTTTTCTAGATGGAAGTGAAATTATTGAACAGGAAAAAATGCACGTTCAAGATCCGTATTCTTTTAGATGCATGCCACAAGTTCACGGTGCTTCAAAAGACGCTTTTGAATACGTAAAAAAAGTTTTCAAAACAGAAATCAATTCGGTGACGGACAATCCTAATATCTTTATTGAAAGTGATCAAATCATATCTGGCGGCAATTTTCATGGACAACCTTTGGCTTTAGCCTTAGATTTTATGGCAATCGCTTTGGCAGAATTAGGCAGTATATCGGAACGTAGAACGTATCAATTGATATCAGGCTCTAGAAATCTTCCTGCATTTTTGGTTGACAACCCAGGATTAAATTCGGGTTTAATGATTCCTCAATATACAGCAGCCAGTATTGCAAGTCAAAATAAGCAATTGGCGACTCCAGCGAGCATCGATAGTATTGTTTCGAGTAACGGACAAGAGGATCATGTCAGCATGGGTGCCAATGCAGCAACAAAAGCATTACGCGTTTTGGATAATTTGGAGCGGATTTTAGCAATTGAATTAATGAATGCTTCTCAAGCTATTGAATATAGGAGACCATTAAAATCTAGTGATTTTGTAGAAATGTTTTTAAAAGCGTATCGTGAAGAAGTTCCATTGATAAAAGAAGACCGAATTTTGCACTATGATATCGAAAAGACGGTTTCATTTTTAAATACTTTTCAAATGGAAAACGATTTGTTAATGTTAGCTTAACATTAGCCATCAATAATGAAGTAATTTTGCCGAACTAAATTTTAACGTAATGAACATAAATAATTTTTTCCAATTTTTGGTTCCTAAGGACAAAAAGTTTTTTCCACTTTTTGAAGAAGCATCTAGTAATCTAATAGAAATTGCTACAAATTTACACGAAGCTGTTAATCTTCCTTTAAAAGAAAGAGAAGTTCTTTTTCAAAAAATTGATGCCTTAGAGCAAAAAGGAGAAGATATAACGCGTCAAACCAGTTTAGAATTAAGTAGAAATTTTATTACTCCTTTTGACAGAGAAGATATTCATTCGTTGATTACTTCAATTGACAACGTAGCGGATAATCTTCATGGTGCCGCAAGTAGAATGAGGTTGTATCAAGTAGATAAAATTACAAAATCAATTAGAAAACTAACAGAAATCAACCTTGAAGCGTGTCAAAATATTGATGTTGCGGTTAGAGAACTAAGAGATTTGAAAAAAATCAAAAATATCACGGACGCTTGCGTTAGAATCAACAAATTAGAAAATAAATCAGATAATGTTTATGATAAAGCAGTTCTTGATTTGTTCGAAAATGAAACGGATGCCAAAAACATTATCAAGTATAAAGAAGTACTGTCAGTTTTAGAAACTGCTGCTGATAAATGTAAAAGTGTAGCGAGTGTTTTGGAATCAATTTCTGTAAAACATTCTTAATCCAATCGGTTTTATTCTGACATTATAATTATGGAATTTACTCTACTTATAGTTATTATTGTGCTGGCTTTAATCTTTGATTACATCAATGGTTTTCATGATGCAGCCAATGCTATAGCAACGGTTGTTGCCACAAAAGTATTAACCCCTTTTCAAGCGGTGGTTTGGGCAGCTTTTTTTAACTTTTTAGCCTATTGGGTTTTTGGCTTTGGTGTAGCTGATACCGTTGCGAAAACGGCCAACACCATGGATATCAATTTAGTGGTTATCCTAGCCGGTGTTATTGCGGCAATTATTTGGAATTTGTTTACGTGGTGGCAAGGAATACCATCGAGCTCTTCTCATACTTTAATTGGGGGTTTTGCAGGAGCTGCAATTGCTCATGCTGGATTTGGAGTTGTTTCGTGGTATAAAGTAGGAAAGGATGGAGGAATGCCGTCTGGTGTTTTAATCATCGTTGCTTTTATCATATTGGCTCCATTGTTAGGGGCTTTAATATCTTATTTAATATCAATCTGGTTGCTGAATGCTTCTAAAAAAAGTATTTATCCTAAGATTTTTACCGCTTCTTTAATGATTTTGACGGTTTGGTTTGTAGAAAGCCAAATGCTTTATTATGACCAAATTACAAAGCCTCGTTTTGATTCCCATTTTTGGAGTGTCGCTTTTGAAGCGCACAACATAAAATGGTTTTTAGTGGCATTTATTGTACTTGCAATAAGCTCTTTTTGTTTGATATTTAGTAGCTTAAATTTAAATCAAGCTACGTCTTGGTTGAAAAAAATGCAATTGCTGTCCTCTGCAGCGTTTAGTTTAGGACATGGTGGAAATGATTCACAAAAAGTGATGGGTATTATTGCTGCAGCGGTTGCTGTTTATATTCATACTAGTGGCGTTGCGCAAGAATCTTTACCTGCTTGGCTAGATGTGGTTTTGCCCAATGATGAAGGTGCGTTTAGAATGCCCGCATGGATTCCATTAGCTTGTTATTCTGCAATTGCAGCAGGAACTTTAAGCGGTGGTTGGAAAATTGTAAAAACGATGGGATCTAAAATTACTAAAGTGACTTCTTTTGAAGGTGTTGCAGCAGAAACTGCTGGAGCATTGACATTGTATTTTACAGAGCATTTTAAAGTTCCTGTAAGTACAACGCACACAATCACAGGATCAATCATTGGAGTAGGACTTACTAAAAGAGTCTCTGCGGTGCGTTGGGGTATGACGGTAAGTTTACTGTGGGCTTGGGTTTTAACGATTCCTATTTCAGCTGTTTTAGCAGCTATCATTTACTATATTTTCAGTATTTTCATCTAATATAGCGTCAAATCAACATAAAAAAACCATTCGGAGATCCCGAATGGTTTTTTTTATGCTAAAATTATTTTTTTTAATTTCGTTCAAAGATTTAATTTTCGTCCTTTCTACTTTAAGATGGTGCTTATTTCTATGGGATTGCTCAAAATTTTATGTATCGGACATTTATTAGCAATGTTTAACAATCGTGCTATTTGGTCATTATCTAAATCGCCAAACAGTTGAATATCGCGTATTATTTTTGTTTTGTTTTCTCTTGGGTCATTATCAAGAGTAACTTCAACTTTGACATCAGTTAAGTTCCATCCCTTCCGATTAGCATACATGCGTAAAGTGATGCAAGTGCATGCTGCTAAAGAGGAGGCGAGCAATTCATTTGGCGCAAAGCCTAAATCCATTCCTCCAGCACTTTCAGGTTCATCGGAGATCATCGTATGCGTAGCCGAATTTATTTCTGTTTTGTAAAGTTCTGCACCAATGTGTGCCGTTATTTTATCCATGATTTTTATTGTTTATTAGATTGTTTATTAGATTGATTAGCGGAACGATGGAAACTTTGACTGTAACTTAGTAAAAATTAGTATTCTTTTAATACCATTCGAAGAGCGTTTGAATACAGAAACAAAATCATTATAGAACAACTAAATCCTTAGGAGGTCAGTTTCTAAGATTAAGAATAGTTTTTATTATATTGCTTTAGAAAAGTACTTTCGCTTGGTCATGGGCCTTATTTTTAACTTTACCAGTACAGCATTAAATTCAACAGGAAGGTTTTTATAGTATTGGTAGGTTTTATATTCAGCTTAAACTTTTGTGAATGCGTTTCCGCTTGTGATAAGTTTGATTCAAATTTTGATTGCTAGAAATGATACTTATAGTGCCATCAATTTCAAGCATAGCTAGCTTTACATCCTTAAAAAATTCGACTCCATGTTCGCGCATTGCTTCTTTTAATTCATCAGAAGTACTGTTTAATTTACTTACAGACTTAAAATCCAAATTGCCATCATGAATTAGAATCGCTGGCTTTTCTTGCATAAAGTCACTGAATTTTGGGAATTTATACATTAATTTTTTTAAAGTAAAATTAATGCTAAATAGAATGGAAGCTGCGGCTAAACCTCCTAATAAACTAGTATCATTTCCAACCATTGCATTTTGGACGGAGTTGCTGATCAGCAAGATTAATATAACGTCGGCAGTATTGAGTTGTGATAATTTTTTCTTGCCAAAAAGTCGCAATGCAATAACCATAAAAAAATAAACGGCACTACTTCTTAAAATTATAGCAAGATAGTCGTTCATTTTTTTAGGTTTTATACATTTAATTCGACTGCTTTAGTATACTGAAAGAGTTTTTAAAGAGTCTGATGCGGGATTATTTGTTATTTAAGATCTATCTTTTGTTTGAAATTTTTTTCAATTGCCTTGATCATTTCCCCAGCTATATCCTTGTTTGTCGCTCCTTCGATTCCTTCTAGTCCTGGTGATGAATTTACTTCTAATAATAATGGTCCTTTTGCGGAACGAATAATATCTACACCTGCTACTTTTAAGTCCATCGCTTTTGTTGCTTTGATAGCAATACGTTTTTCCTCTGCGGTTACTTTTATCACAGATGCAGTTCCTCCTAAATGAATGTTCGCTCTGAATTCGCCGGGCATCGCTTCCCGTTGAATAGCGGCAACTACTTTTCCATCTATTACAAAACAACGAATGTCTTTTCCGTTCGCTTCTTTGATGAATTCCTGAACTAATATATTAGCATTAAGGCTTTTGAATGCGTTAATAACACTTTCTGCAGCTTTTTTTGTTTCGGCAAGAACTACTCCTTTACCTTGTGTTCCTTCTAGTAATTTTACAATTAAAGGAGAACCTCCTACCATTTTTATCAAATCATCGGTATCCAAAGGAGAATTAGCAAAACCAGTCGTTGGGATTTCTACTCCGTGATTTAGCAATAATTGTAACGAATACAACTTATCGCGCGACTGTGTAATTGCGTTCGATGAATTCAAGCAATATACCTTTAATGCCTCAAATTGTCGGGTTAGTGCGCAACCATAAAAGGTTATACTAGGTCTGATTCTTGGTATAATGGCATCAAATTGATTTAATATTTTACCGCCACGGTAATGAATTTCTGGTGTTTTTGCATCCAGTTTCATATAGCACTCCTTAATATTCAGAAAGTGCATTTCGTGTCCCCGCATTTCACCAGCTTCCATAATACGCTTGTTGCTGTACAATTCAGGATTACTGGCTAAAAGTCCGATGCGCAAACCAGAACTTGCTTTTTCAGAATTTTTATAAAGTTCTTTTAGGATGTCAGATGTAGGTTGCCCCAATAGGTATTTTTGTTCCGGATCAACCAGAACTCTTCCGCTCATGGCCTCCCGACCTAATAGCATTCTAAAACCCATGGAATCTCGATTGGTTAGTGTCATTTCGATAGGCCATTGTGAGCTTCCAATTTGTAGATTAGTCTGTATCACATAACGCTGCTCGCGAAAACCACTAGAACTTTTTACAATTCGTTTGTCAATTAATGGTGCTTCGCAATGAATGACTGTTTTTAAATTATTTTGTATTGGATTGATGTCAAATTTCACCCAATTGCTTTCATTTTTAATAAACGGAGCGATGTTTATAGCATGTAATGCTGATGTTTTTGCACCAGAATCTACCCGAGCTTTTATAGTGGGAATTCCTAATTCTGGAAAAGAGCACCACTCTTCACTCCCTAGAATAACTTTATTATCTGACATAAATTAATTTTATTTGACCTATTTTATATAATCCAAATGTAAATATTTGTTTTCAAAAAACGGGTATTTACCATAAAGAATAAACCCGTTAGGTTATATAAACGTAACGGGTTTAAAGGAATTGTTTTTAACTAAAGTTATAGATTAGTTGGTTCGCCAGCTTTGTGAACTTGTACTGTTAGTTCTTGAGCTCCTTCTTCAATATCCATAAAAATTTCATCTCCAGAGCCAATTTTAGAAGTAATAATTTCTTCAGCAAGTGCGTCTTCAACATATTTTTGAATGGCTCTTTTTAATGGTCTGGCGCCAAATTGTCTATCGAAACCTTTATCGGCGATGAATGCTTTGGCTTTATCTGAAAGGTTTAATTGATATCCTAGTTCCGCTACACGAGCATATAATTTTTTTAATTCAATTTCAATAATTAAATCAATATCATGTTTTTCTAAAGCATTAAATACAATCACATCATCAATTCTATTTAAGAATTCCGGTGCAAAAGTTTTTTTCAATGCGTTCTCAATGATGCTTTTTGAGTTGTCATCAGCCTGAGCTACTTTAGCAGCAGTTCCAAAACCAACACCTTGACCAAAATCTTTTAATTGTCGGGCTCCAACATTAGAAGTCATAATAATTATAGTGTTTTTGAAATCAATTTTTCGGCCTAAACTATCTGTTAAATAACCATCATCCAGTACTTGTAGTAACATGTTAAACACATCAGGATGGGCTTTTTCTATCTCATCCAATAATACTACACAATAAGGTTTTCTGCGAACTTTCTCTGTTAATTGACCACCTTCTTCATATCCTACGTATCCCGGAGGCGCTCCAACTAAGCGAGAGATTGCAAATTTTTCCATGTATTCACTCATGTCAATTCGAATCAAAGCATCTTCAGAATCGAATAATTCTTTGGCGAGTACTTTGGCTAATTGAGTTTTACCAACACCGGTTTGTCCCAAGAAAATAAAAGAACCAATTGGTCGATTCGGATCTTTTAATCCCGCACGATTTCTTTGGATGGAACGAGCAATTTTCATTACAGCTTCTCTTTGTCCAATTACTTTTCCTTCAATAAGTTCTGGTAATTTGGCAAGTTTGTTACTTTCTGTTTGAGCAATACGATTTACAGGAATACCACTCATCATCGAAACTACATCGGCAACATTGTCTTCAGTAACTTCAATTCGGTTGTTTTTGGCATCTTCTTCCCATTGTTCCTGAGCAATTGCCAAGTCTTTTTCAATGCGTTTCTCATCATCACGAAGTTTGGCAGCCTCTTCGTATTTTTGTTTTTTGACTACAACATTTTTTAATTCTCGTACCTCTTCAAGTTGACGTTCCAGATCTAAAATTTGTTTAGGAACTTCAATATTGGTAATGTGCACTCTAGAGCCCGCTTCATCTAAGGCATCAATAGCTTTGTCTGGCAAGAAACGATCTGACATGTACCTGTCCGTTAATTTTACACACGCTTCTATTGCCTCTTCGGAGTAGGTAACATTGTGGTGATCTTCGTATTTGTTTTTAATATTATGCAAAATAGTAATCGTTTCGGCAACCGATGTTGGTTCTACAATTATCTTTTGAAAACGTCTTTCTAAGGCACCGTCTTTTTCTATATATTGACGGTATTCATCTAATGTTGTTGCACCGATACATTGAATTTCTCCACGAGCTAATGCCGGTTTAAACATATTGGATGCATCCAAAGATCCTGTTGCACCACCAGCGCCCACAATAGTGTGAATTTCATCAATAAAGAGAATGATATCGTCATTCTTTTCCAGTTCATTCATTACTGCTTTCATTCGTTCTTCAAATTGTCCACGGTATTTAGTTCCAGCTACAAGACTGGCGAGATCTAAAGTAACGACACGTTTATTAAACAAGGTGCGCGAAACTTTTTTCTGAATGATTCGCAGGGCTAAACCTTCGGCAATGGCTGATTTCCCAACTCCGGGTTCTCCTATAAGTAAGGGATTATTTTTTTTGCGACGGCTCAAAATTTGAGAAACGCGCTCAATTTCTTTCTCCCGTCCTACAACAGGATCTAATTTCCCCTCTTCGGCCATTTCCGTTAAATCTCGGCCAAAATTATCCAAAACCGGAGTTTTAGATTTTTTGTTGGATTTGTTGGCTGGGTTGTTAAAAGCACCTTCTTTTAGACTGTCATCTTGTCCTGAATCGTCATTGTAAGATTCATTTCGTGGCAATTTTTCTATAAATTCTTCTTCGCTTGGAGTCATGTTTAAATATTGTTCTTTAGCTATGTCATAATCAATTTTGAGTTTATTCAATAGCTTGGTTGTTGGATCGTTTTCGTTTCTTAATATGCACAATAATAAATGCGCGGTGCTGATAGAGGTGCTTTGAAATACTTTAGCTTCCAGAAAAGTAGTTTTTAATGCTCGTTCAGCTTGACGTGTCAAGTGCAGGTTTTTCTTTTCAACGTTTACTTCTACCCCGGGACTTGCTGGGCTTAGAATCTCTACTTTTCTACGTAAATGATCTAAATCAACGTCTAGATTATTCAATATTTGAATAGCTTTTCCGTTGCCGTCTCTTAGAATTCCAAGCATTAAGTGTTCTGTGCCTATGAAATCATGACCCAGACGCAAAGCTTCCTCTTTACTGTAGGTTATAACGTCTTTTACTCTTGGTGAAAAATTATCATCCATAATATATATTTGATATCGTAAATTTAGTGAATTAGTGATAGAAAAACAAAAACCATTCCTATAAGTAGTCGAGTCAGCTAAGAGACAAAATTTATACTAATATAAGAGTTAAATTTCCCTTAAATTATTAACTAAAGGGCAAGTTTATTTTGTTGATAAATCATTAAAATAAGTGTTTTGAAAGTGGTTTAAAAATTTCAAAAAAGCGTATATTGGCACGTTTTGAAACTAATATAATTATTTAATATAACAACTTATGTCTGAAGGAGAAAAGTTAATTCCTATTAACATAGAAGATGAAATGAAAACAGCCTATATCGATTATTCGATGTCGGTTATTGTATCAAGAGCACTTCCAGATGTTAGAGATGGCTTGAAACCAGTACATCGAAGAGTACTATTTGGAATGCATGATTTGGGTGTTAACTCAAGATCAGCCCATAAAAAGTCCGCAAGAATTGTTGGAGAAGTTTTGGGTAAATATCACCCACACGGTGATACCTCTGTTTATGATGCCATGGTTCGTATGGCTCAAGAATGGAGTATGCGTTATTTGTTGATCGATGGTCAGGGTAATTTTGGATCTGTAGATGGAGATAGTCCTGCAGCTATGCGTTATACTGAAGCTCGAATGCGAAAGATTTCTGAGGAGATTTTAGCTGACATTGACAAAGAAACGGTTGATTTTAAATTAAATTTTGATGATACGCTTGAAGAGCCAACAGTGATGCCGACACGTGTTCCTACTTTATTAATAAATGGAGCAACGGGAATTGCAGTAGGTATGGCTACGAATATGCCTCCTCACAACTTAACTGAGGTAATTAACGGTACGTTAGCCTTCATGGATAATAATGATATCGAGATTGACGAGTTGATGACCCATATTAAAGCCCCAGATTTTCCTACTGGTGGAATTATATACGGATATGAAGGTGTGCGTGAGGCTTTCAAAACAGGTAGAGGTAGAATTGTAATGCGCGCCAAGGTTGGTTTTGAAGAAGTGGAAGGTCGGGAATGTATTATTGTTACCGAAATCCCTTATCAAGTCAATAAAGCGGATATGATTAAGCGTACCGCTGATTTGGTCAATGATAAAAAGATCGAAGGAATTGCAAATATCCGAGATGAATCAGATAGAAACGGGATGCGTATCGTTTATATTTTGAAACGTGATGCAACGCCAAATGTGGTTTTAAACACACTTTATAAGTTTACTCAATTGCAATCTTCTTTTAGTGTAAACAATATTGCAATTGTAAAAGGGCGTCCACAAATGTTGAATCTGAAAGATTTGATTCACTATTTTATCGAGCACCGTCATGATGTAGTGACTCGTAGAACGCAATTTGAATTGAAAAAGGCGGAAGCAAGAGCGCATATATTAGAAGGTTTGATTATCGCGTCAGATAATATTGACGAAGTAATTGCGTTAATCAAAGCGTCGAAAAGTACCGAAGAAGCAAGAGAGAAATTAATCGAAAGATTCAATTTGTCGGATATTCAATCTCGTGCTATAGTTGAAATGCGTTTGCGTCAATTAACAGGTCTGGAACAAGATAAGTTAAGAACGGAATACGATGAAATTATGAAGTTAATTGAGCATTTGAAAGCTTTATTAGCAGATGTAAATTTGAGAATTGCTTTGATTAAAGAAGAACTTACTGAAATTAGAGATAAATATGGAGACGCTCGTCGTTCTCAAATTGAATATTCTGGCGGAGATGTTAGTATCGAAGATTTAATCGCTGATGAGAACGTAGTCATTACTATTTCTCATGCAGGCTATATCAAACGTACAAACCTAACAGAATATAAAACTCAAAATAGAGGAGGAGTAGGGCAAAAAAGTGCAGGAACAAGAGATCAAGATTTCTTAGAGCACATGTTTGTAGCTACAAATCACCAATATATGATGTTTTTTACTCAAAAAGGAAAATGTTTCTGGATGCGTGTTTATGAAATACCAGAAGGAAGTAAAACCGCTAAAGGTAGAGCAATTCAAAACTTGGTAAACATCGAAAGTGATGATAAAGTGAAAGCTTTTATTTGTACCCAAGATTTAAAAGATAAAGATTATATCAATAGTCATAATTTAATTATGGTGACCAAGAAAGGTCAGGTTAAGAAAACATCTTTAGAGAAATATTCTAAACCTAGAGTAAATGGTGTTGCTGCAATTACGATTAAGGAGGGCGATGAATTATTGGAAGCCAAATTAACAAATGGTGAAAGCCAAATTATACTGGCTGTAAAATCAGGTAAATTAGTTCGCTTTGAAGAAACTAAAACCCGTCCAATGGGAAGAACAGCTTCAGGAGTTCGTGGAATTACTCTGAAGGACGATACTGATGAAGTTATTGGCATGGTTACTGTAAACGATATGAGCAGTGAAATATTAGTTGTAGCTGAAAATGGTTTCGGTAAACGTTCTAGCCTTGATGAATACAGAATTACAAATCGTGGTGGTAAAGGGGTTAAAACCTTAAATATTACCGAGAAAACAGGTAAGCTAATTTCTATAAATTCAGTTACAGATGCAGATGATTTAATGATTATCAACAAATCTGGATTGACTATTAGAATGGCTGTTGAAGATTTGAGAGTGATGGGTCGTGCTACGCAAGGAGTGAAATTGATTAACATCAAAGGAAATGATTCAATTGCAGCAGTTACAAAAGTCATGAAGGACGATGTGGCCGAAGTGGTTGTAGACGAGGAAGGTAATGTTATTGAAACGGAAGCTATTGAAAGAGTTAAGCCTGTATTAGAAGTTCTTGAAGAGGAAGGTTCTGAAGAGGATGAAGAAGAAGAGGACTCTGAAAATGAAGAAGAACTTGATGACGATAGTGACGAGGACGATTCAGATGATGAAGCATAAATTAAAATAGAAAAGTAAAATAAGTATTAAATTAACACAGAATATTATGAAAAGTAAATATGTATTACTAGCATCAGCGTTATTGATATCAGTAGCTACTTTTGCTCAGAAAGACCAAATTAAGGCAGCTGAAAAAGCGATGAAAGGCGGTAAATCTCAAGAGGCAGCAACTATTTTAATGGAAGCAGAGTCCTTAATAGCTGCCGCAACAGATGCTGAAAAGGCTCAGTTTTTCTTTGTAAAAGGAAATGCTTTATTGGATTTAGCCAACAAGAATGTTGATGCCAATACCAATCTTTCACTAGCTGCAAAAGCATATCAAGATTTAATTGGGGTGGAGAAAATTTCTGGAAAAGTGAAATACTCAACGCAAGCAGCAGCTTCAATTACGGATATTAAATTCAAATTGATCAATGGCGCAATTGCAGATTCAAAAATTGATAAGCATTCAGACAGTGCAAAAAAATTATATGACGCTTACCTGTTAGATAAAAAAGACACGATCAATTTATATTATGCAGCTTCTACTTATGTAAATGCAAATGAATATGACAAAGCACTTGAGTTATATGATAATTTAAAAAACTTGAACTATTCTGGACAAGGGACTAGTTACTTTGCGGTGAATAAATTAACAAGCCAAGAAGATTTTTTTGCTACTGCTGCAGAAAGAGACAGAATGGTGAAGTTAGGAACGCATGAAAAACCAAGAACTGAAGCTATTTCTTCCAAAAGAGGAGAGATTTATAAAAATATGGCTTTGATTTTAGTAGAAAAAGGCAAAACAGAAGAAGCTAAAAAAGCTATTTCCGAAGCTAGAAAAGCAAATCCAGAAGATACTTCTTTGATTTTGACAGAGGCTAACCTTTACTTGGAAACTAAAGATTTTGAAATGTACAAAAAGCTTATCGCTGCAGTTTTAGAAAAAAATCCTAATGACGCTGATTTAGTTTTTAACTTAGGAGTGATAAGTGCGAATGCTAAAAACGTTCCTGATGCCGAGAAATATTACAAGAGAGTTATTGAAATCAATCCACAATACATCAACGCCTATATTAATTTATCTGCTTTGAAATTAGAAAATGAAAAAGTCATTATTGATGAAATGAATAAACTTGGAACTTCTACTAAGGATATGAAGCGTTATGATGATTTGAAAAAGAAGAGAGAAGATTTGTTTAAAAGTGCTATTCCTTATCTTCAAAAAGCAGTAGAATTAGATCCTAAAAACTCAGATGTTTCTAAAACACTTTTAGGCGTTTATAGTGCGTTGGAAATGACAGCAGAATACAAAGCGCTGAAAGCTAAGATTCAGTAAATTAAATTATAGTGTTAATGAAAAAACCTATCTAGAGTCTAGATAGGTTTTTTTATATAATCTTTTTAATAACTCGTAATTTATGAGTGTGTTTATTTGTCTCTGCATTAAAAATTCCCAAATGATCCAATCGATCCACGCGAACTTTACCGCTGGCATGAATGATGTAATTATCGTCCATTATAATGCCTACGTGAATAATTTTGCCTTCCTCGTTATCAAAAAAAGCTAAGTCTCCTGCTTCACTTTCTTCAATAAAACTTAAAGCTTCTCCCTGAGTTGATTGTTGGGATGCATCACGAAGTAATTTGTATCCATTCAATTTATATACCATTTGAGTAAATCCTGAACAATCAATACCAAAAGGAGTTTTTCCTCCCCATAGGTAAGGAGCATTCAAATACATAAAGGCAGATTTAATAAGGTTCTCTTTTGCCTTTTCTCCACTTGTTTTAGTTCCCTCAAAATCAAAATTGGACGTATTAATTTCGTGATTATTAATAAACGATACCGAAGAACCGAGAGGAATTGGAATCAATAAATTGGATGGCGCCGTTATGTATTCTATTAAATCAGCATTTAGAATAATAGCTTCTGTGGATAATTGAGTAAAACTTGATACAGAAATTAATTGATATTGTTTAGAGTCAACCCAGCCTTCATAACCATCATATTGCATTTTGATAAAAGACCACTGCTTGAGTTGTTCTAAAATTTCGAAATGTTCGCCAAACAAAACTTGAGAAACAATTTCGCTTTTATCACTTGGTTCAACCCGAAGCGGTATCATTGCTAGATTACAAATTCCAAACATGTATGTTGAGGTATGAGGTAAGAGTTAAGAGTTATACGTATCAAAACGTATAACTCATAACTCATAATTAATTAAATTCTTTCAATAACAATTGCTGAAGCACCACCACCACCATTGCAAATTGCAGCAGCGCCGATACTTCCATTATTTTGTTCTAAAACGTTAAGCAATGTGACAATGATTCGCACTCCGGAACAACCTAGAGGATGACCTAAGGATACAGCACCTCCATTTACATTTACTTTGCTACTATTTAAGCCTAAAATTTTAGAGTTAGCTAAACCTACAACCGCAAAAGCTTCGTTAAATTCGAAATAATCAACATCTCCAATCGTTATTCCTGCTTTTTCTAAAGCTTTTGGAATTGCTTTTGAAGGGCTTGTAGTGAACCACTTCGGTTCTTGAGCGGCGTCTGCATATCCTTTGATGTATGCTAAAGGCTTCAAACCTAAGGCAAGTGCTTTTTCTTCGCTCATCAAAATTACTGCAGCAGCCCCGTCGTTAATCGTCGATGAATTAGCCGCAGTCACCGTTCCTTCTTTTGTAAATGCCGGATTTAAAGAGGGTATTTTATCAATTTTTACGTTTGTAAATTCTTCATCCACAGAAACGATAATTGGATCTCCTTTTCTTTGAGGAACAGCAACGGGAACAACTTCATTATCAAATTTTCCCTCTTTCCATGCTTTAGCGCTACGCTCATACGATTGAATTGCGGCCTTATCCTGGTCTTCTCTGGTATAATTATATTCCGATGCACATAAGTCGGCACACACGCCCATTGCATTGTTGTCATAGGCATCAGACAATCCGTCTCGCTGCATTCCGTCAATCATGCTTGCTGGTCCAAACTTTGTCCCATTTCTCAAATGCATGTAATGTGGAATTAAACTCATGTTTTCCATTCCACCTGCTACTACAATTTCGGCATCACCACATTGAATGGCTTGCGCGCCTAACATGACTGCTTTCATTCCAGAAGCACATACTTTATTTATTGTGGTGCAGGCCACAGTATTTGGTAATCCTGCAAATATAGCGGCTTGACGAGCAGGAGCTTGACCTACGCCCGCTTGAACTACGTTGCCCATAAATACTTCATCAACTAAATTTGGATCTAAATTTATTTTGTCCAAAGCGCCTTTAATAGCGATTGCGCCTAATCTAGGAGCAGTGACAGTAGATAATCCCCCCATAAAACTTCCGATAGGTGTTCTAACGGCAGAAACGATAACAACTCTTTTGTTCATGACTTTCATAATGTTGGTTTATGAAGCAAATTTAATCTTTTTTAAACAATTTCATATTTTGATAAGGACATTATCTTTTTTATATTTATTTCTCTTCTATTTGTTTGATTGTGAAGTGTTTTTGAAAAAACGGCAAAAAAGATTAAAAAAAAGGCTTCAAATAGTTGTGAGAAGTCTAAAGATGTCTTAAATTTGCAACCGCAAAACAGGACACGTTTCCTTGAGCTTGGAGGGGTGCCAGAGTGGTAATGGAGCAGTTTGCTAAACTGTCACCGAGCAATCGGTGCCAGGGTTCGAGTCCCTGTCCCTCCGCTTTATAATTTTTTTTCGGGGTGTAGCGTAGCTCGGTTATCGCGCCTGCTTTGGGAGCAGGAGGCCGCAGGTTCGAATCCTGCCACCCCGACTTTTTTTACACGAGCAATGGAGGCATAGCTCAGCTGGATAGAGCACCTGCCTTCTAAGCAGGCGGTCGAAGGTTCGAATCCTTCTGCCTTCACAATAACCCACTGATCACAGTGGGTTTTTTGGTTTAATACCTATCGAAAAAGCTATGAATTATTTCTACATTTTATATTCAGCAGCACTAAATCAATTTTACATTGGTCATACTTCCGAAAGTTTGCAAGAGCGCTTGCGTAAACATTTATCTAATCATGCTGGATTTACTTCAAAGTCAAAAGATTGGATAATAGTTTATCATGAAGAATTTGAAACAAATTCATTAGCATATAAAAGAGAATTGGAGGTTAAAAAATGGAAAAGCAGAAAAAGGCTTGAAAAAATGATTCAAGAATCAAACAAATAGCCAGTTGCATATAGCATCCCGATTTTTAATCGGGACGGTCGAAGGTTCGAATCCTTCTGCCTTCACTTAAAAACCCACTGATATCAGTGGGTTTTTTGGTTTAATACATATCGAAAAAGCTATGAATTATTTCTACATTTTATATTCAGCAGCACTAAATCAATATTACATTGGTCATACTTCCGAAAGTTTACAAGAGCGCTTGCGTAAACATTTATCTAATCATGCTGGATTTACTTCAAAGTCAAAAGATTGTATAATAGTTTATCATGAAGAATTTGAAACAAAATCCTTAGCATATAAAAGAGAATTGGAGGTTAAAAAATGGAAAAGCAGAAAAAAGCTTGAAAAAATGATTCAAGAATCAGACCATTAGCCAGTTGCATATAGCATCCCGATTTTTAATCGGGACGGTCGAAGGTTCGAATCCTTCTGCCTTCACAAAAACCCACTGATATCAGTGGGTTTTTTGTTTTTACTACTTTTTAATGCGCACATTTACAGTCCCAAAACAGCATCGTTATTTCTAAAGTGCAAAAAATACGCAAATCAACAGTCCGCATTTATTCCTTCTGCCTTCACAATAACCCACTTAAAAGAGTAGGTTTTTTGGTTTAATACCTATCGAAAAAGCTATGAATTATTTCTACATTTTATATTCAGCAGCACTAAATCAGTATTACATTGGTCACTCTTCCGAAAGTTTGCAAGAGCGCTTGCGTAAACATGTATCTAATCATGCTGGATTTACTTCTAAAGCAATAGATTGGGTAATAGTTTATCATGAAGAATTTGAAACAAAATTATTAGCATATAAAAGAGAATTGGCCGTTAAAAAATGGAAAAGCAGAAAAAGGCTTGAAAAAATGATTCAAGAATCAAACCATTAGCCAGTTGCCTATACCATCCCGATTTTTAATCGGGACGGTCGAAGGTTCGAACCCTTCTGCCTTCATTTTAAACCGATACGTTTACTAGTATCGGTTTTTTTGTTTTTATAGTTCCTGAAATTCCTTATTTTATGGTATTTTTATAAAAAATAGACCGTATGCTTTCGTACTTCAAACTTTTCGTCCCTTTTTGTATCTTTTTTTGTTTCGCTTCTTGTAAGTCGCAAGCCATTTTCTCTGATAAACTGGAAACAAATAGTTCAAGAAGTAATGATACCACATTTGTAAATTTAAAAGAGTACAGCAGTGATTTTGTTTATGATATGAAGTACGCAACAGCGGATAATTTTCTAAAGACAAAAGTGTACGACTGTGCGGAATGTTTTTTAAGATTAAAAACGGTAAAGGCACTCATTGAAGCCAATAAAAAATTTATAGAAAAAGGGTATAAGATCAAAATTTTTGATTGTTACCGCCCTTTGGATATTCAAAAGAAAATGTGGACTATAGTTTCGAATCCAAAATATGTAGCAAATCCTGCCAAGGGTTCTATTCATAATAGAGGAGGAGCAGTAGATATTACTTTGGTAGATAGTAGCGGTACAGAGCTCGATATGGGGACTACATTCGATTTTTTTGGAATCGAAGCAAGTCATCCCTATCCGAATGTTTCAAAAGCAGTAAAACAAAATAGAATACTATTAAAAACCCTTATGGCCACTAGTGGCTTCGATTCTTTTGATTCCGAATGGTGGCATTACAATTTGAAGTCAGGTTTGAATGATAAAGTATCTAATGCTAAATGGGATTGCAAATAGAATCTTATTCTATACAGTGTAGGTAATTAATGAAATAGGTTTCCGGATTGTATACTTCATTTGTCAATTCCGATTTAAACTCTTTTTTTAAAATGTAGTCTTCTGTGTCGGTCAAGTATTTAATACGCATCATGGAAACGGGAGCGTTTTTTAATTCTTCGAAACTGCCTTTCATAAACATGAAAACGCCAGAATTAATTCTGTTATCAAAACCTTTATCATCGCGCAATAGCGTTCCGCAATTTTCTTGATCAACATGTAGCAATGTAATTATTTTTCCATTATTTAATTGTAAAAATAATTTAGAATTTTTATCAAAACAATTCACTTTCATAAAATCTTTGCTTTTTTGGATGAGTTGTATGCTTAATGTTGGCAGGCCATCTGTTAACGCAAGGGAATAAAAAATATAACTAGACTTTCCAGCAAAATTTTTTTCACTAATCAGGTATTCCTTGGTTGATTTGTAAGTTCCAATGGAGTCAGTGACGTTAGCGCTGTAATCACAAGGTTTTTGAGCAAATAGACTGTAGCTGAAAAGAAATAAGGCTACAAGGAGCAAGTGTTTCATTTTATATTATTTTGGTACAAATTAAAACTATTTTATGATTATTTAAATCAGTTGTAAAAAAACAGTAGTTCTTTCCTCCATCTTTGATTTTCCATTTTTTCCGAATGCTTTCTACGCTATCCGGGAAATTACGGGTTGTGATATTCGCTTGACTCTTTTCTAAATAGTTTTTCATTTCCATTTTGTTGTATGGCACTATTTTCTCAATTACGAAAACACGCCCTGGAAAGGATATTAATTTGGTAGCCGTATATAAATGCGAATGTTTGTGTAATTTATTTAAGTTGTAAAAGGTGCCTAGTGCATCAAATCCACCTGATTTCATGATCGCACTATTGGGTTCGTACAAATACGTTTGGGGTAGGCTATAGGGTGTGATTTCGTAACTTTCATTTAGAACAAAATCAAATAGCTCCGTTTTATCCTTTGAAATGTTGCGGGTTTTGATGCTTAAATTCCCAGAAAATGAGTTGTGTAATTCCCATAATAATTCTTTTACCTCATTGTCAACAGCAATAATATGGACCGTTTTTACATGTTGCAATTCAGATAATCCAGCTGAAATATCAAGAAGTGGTGCTGTCTTTATTAAAATCGCATTCGAATTTTTAAAATAAAAAGCTAGATTTTCTGGAACATTTGGCAAACAATCTTTGAGCATGAATACTTTTCCTTTTGAATCATTTCTCCTAGACGGATCAATATAAATCCAATCCCACGTGGTTTTTAAAGTTTTTAAAATATCCATACTATCTGCGGAATAGCAAGTAATGTTGGAAATATTTAATTGTTTAAAATTATGTTGTACTATGGCAGATAATGCTGGATTAATTTCGCAATGGGACACTTTTTCGATCTTTTTTGCAAAATACAAATCGTCTACTCCAAAACCTCCAGTTAAATCAATTAGACATTTTCCTGAAACAATGGAGGCTTTATAGGAAGCGGTTGTTTCAGATGAAGTTTGTTCTATCGAAATTTTACTTGGATAAATTATATTTTTGGTTTCAAACCAAGTGGGCAATTTGTTTTTTGCTTTTGTCTTTGCTTCAATTTGGCTCAAAACAGCAATCCAATTGGACTCTGGAAATGGATTTTTTTGTAATGCTAACTTTGCTATGTTTGCACCAATATTATCTTTTATAAATGCTTGTATTTCTGGATTTAATAGCGCTGCGTCCACAGTTAAATATCTTTGGTCAATAACATGATTATTTTATTTTCTGGGAAGAATTCTTTACCAATGACTTTGATTATTGTGTAAATAGGAACTGCTACTACCATTCCAAGAATTCCGAAAAGGAAACCGGCAATAAGAATTATGAGGAAAATTTCCAGAGGGTGCGAACTTACACTTTTAGAAAAAATGATAGGCTGAGAAAAATTATTGTCAATTATTTGTACAACCCAAAAACCGATTAAAACGTATATTGTTGTTGGTAAAATTTCAGATTGAAAATCACTTCCCAAATTACTTAGCATCGTCAAAATTGCTGCTAGCACCGAAGCGATTAAGGGTCCGATATAGGGAATAATGTTTAATACAGCACATAGAAAGGCAATAACAACCGCATTGGGTACTCCAAAAATAAACAGTACAATCATATATAGAAGGAATACAATGAATAATTGAAGCAATAAGCCAATAAAATAGCGCGACAACAAGTGGTTTATTTTATCTAAAGAATGTAAGATTTGATCTTCATGGCTATTTGGAATTAATTTTTTGGCACCGACAATAAACATCAATCGGTCTTTTAAAAAGAAAAAAGTGATAAATAAGATGGATCCTAACGCTACGCCCAAGCTACTAATGGTATTTAAGATCGTGTTTAAAAAATTAGGTATGAAATTAAAGTTAACTTTAGAGGTTACGTTAGCCTCCTTTAAAAGTTGTGCAGAATCAATCTGATGGCTGTCAAGGAAAACACTTATTTGCTCAATTAATTGGACAATGTCTTTTTCAATTTCTACTGTGTTTAGTAAGGAAAGATTTTGTCCCTGCGATAAAACCAGCGGGACAAACATCATAATAAAGCCGAAGATTATTAATATAAAAATAAATAAAACTACTATTGTAGCAAAGATATGATTGAATTTTAGCCGTCTTTTAAAAAAGTCTAAAATGGGATTTCCAATCAAGGTCATTATAAACGATACCACTAAATAAATTAATACGGATTGAATTTGATAAAAAAACAATAAAATTAAACCGCAGAAAGCTAAAGTTAATAGTGCTCTCAAAATACCGTTGGAAATCGTTTTTGATGTAATCATTTTTTATTTTTAGTTGGTAAATATAAAAAAAAACTCGCTAACAAATAGCGAGTTTTGAATTCTTAAAAAAACTAAAAAATTATAATCTGAAACTTGCTCTTGATCCACCAGAAACAAAAACTGCAGCCATTCTTGATTTTTGTCCGTTAGAGAACATATACATTCCTCTATCATCAGTATAATCCATGTAATTCATTGTCATTTCTACTGGATTGCCAGAACAAGTACTGTAACTTGGATAAGCTGGAACTCCAGAATTTGCTGCATTGTGAGTAGGTGTATCAGAAACTAAATCACTACCACAAGTCGCATCACCCCAAATATGGCGTAAGTTCATCCAGTGTCCTACCTCATGAGTTGCAGTTCTTCCTAAGTTGAAAGGATATGCAGCTGTACCAGTATTTCCTAAATATTTAGAATCAATTACAACACCATCAGTAGAAGAAGATCCACCTGGAAATTGGGCATAACCTAAGATTCCACCACCAATAGTACAAGCCCAAAGGTTCATCTTTGTAGTTGGAGAAGTTGGAGCAATTCCGCCTTGAGAAGCAATTTTCATAGCGTCGTTAGTACCCCAAGAGGTTTTTGTAGTAGCTTTTCTATAAACAGCTTCTAGTACAAAAGAGATTCCTACGTTCGCTTTTACACCTGCAAATAATGAAGGAACTTGATTAAAATCCGAATTTGCTGCGTTAAAATCTTGATTTAAAACATCAATTTGGGATTGAATTTGTGCCAAGGAAATATTTTCAGCAGTTGTTCTGTAAAGAACATTCACTACAACCGGAATTTGAACTTTTCCGTTTACTAAACGGCCTGTCAATATTGATTTTTGTGTGAATGCTTCAATTTCGTTCATTCTTAACGCTAAAGAAGGATTTGCTTTCAATTGGGCTGCTAGAACCTCTTGAGAAGCACATCCACGTTTTGCAATGGCGTCTGCTGATGGAGTACTTTCTGTTGTGTCATTTTGACAAGAAAAAAGCATCAATAATGCTACAGCAGATAAAAGAATTTTTTTCATAATAAATTTGATATAAATTAATAGATTTGGTTAATTATTTAAAAAGGAATTTAGAAAATATGTTAAAATTGTAGCTTTGGGATGCTAATTGTAAATACGACAGCTCAGGAATTAATAAATGCGGAACGGCTACTGAATTAAGATTTACACTATTTGAGATGCTTTATAATTGGGTAAATAAGAAAGGACCTTATTTATCAATAAAAAGAGGTGACTATTAGTGTCACCTCTTTTTATAATGTTTGAAAGAAAATTATATTCCGAAACCTGCTCTTGCGCCACCTGAAACAAAAATTGCAGCCATCCTTGATTTTTGACCATTAGTAAACATATACATTCCTCGATCATCAGTGTAATCCATATAGTTCATTGTCATTTCTACCGGAGTACCTGTACAAGTGCTGTAATGAGGGTAAGCTGGAACACCATAGTTAGCAGTATCGTGCGTTGGAGTATCAGAAACTAAATCGCTTCCGCAGTTTGCATCACCCCAAATGTGACGTAAATTCATCCAGTGACCCACCTCGTGCGTAGCTGTTCTTCCTAAGTTATAAACCCCAGAAACTGTACCAGTACGGCCAAATGCATTATTATCCATAACTACTCCATCCGTTGCAGATGATCCTCCAGGAAATTGAGCATAACCAAGAATACCACCTCCCAAATTACAAGACCACATGTTTAATACTGTGGCAGGTGTCGTTGGTGCGATTCCTTTACTAGCGCTTTTCATCGCATCATTTGTTGAGAAAGAAGTTGTTCTTGTTGATTTTCTTACGACGTTTTGTAGTACAAATGTAATTCCAACATTGGCAGCAACACCAGAGAATAAGGCTGGAGTAGCGCTAAAATCGGAATTAGTAGCATTAAAATCTTCGTTTAAAACGTCTATTTGAGATTGAATTTGAGCTAAAGATATATTTTCTGCGGCTGTTCTGTACAACACGTTTACTACAACTGGAATTTCTACATTGCCGTTTACTAAACGTCCAGATAGCATTGCTTTTTCAGTAAAAGCTTCGATTTTGCTCATTCTTAAAGCTAAGGTTGGATCTGCTTTCATTTGTGCTGCAAGAACTTCTTGTGACGCACAACCACGTTTTGCTACAGCGCTGGTTTCTGGAGCTGTTTCTGTCGTGTCGTTTTGACAAGAGAAAAGCATTACTAATGCTGCTGCAGATAAAAGAATTTTTTTCATACTAAATTTGTTATAAATTAATAGATTTGGTTAATTATTTCACAATTCTATAACAATTATTTCACAAAAAAAATTAATGGTTGTTTTATTTTAAAAATAATTTCTAATCCTTTCATTTTACGGGTTTCCGTAATATTAAATATTTTTGTTTCAAAGTATTTTCTGATAGTTCATTTTGATTTTAATGTAAACAAACTTCTATTTTTTAGTTTTTTATGGAAGTAATTATACCTTTTTTTGTTAAACTAGTTTAAAAAATACTAATTTTCAAAAAAAATAACAATAAGATTGTATACTTAATTCCACATTTTGCTAGACAGAATTAGCCATGGGGCTTGCATTTCAGGGGATCTTGATACTTGATTTGTCTGATAACTCTTTGATTATAACTAGATCAAAAAGGATCTTTCTCTAAAATAAATGTTAAAATAGAGGTATTAAAAGTGATCCTAAAGCATTGAATGTTTTGGCGGTAACAACCAGAAAAATCAGTACTGTAAAGGAAGTGAAGAATTGGGGAGCGAATAAAATAACGCCTAATTAGTAAAGAGATAACTAATAATATTGGCACCCATTTTTAAAGCTTTTTCACGAATATCTTTTGGGTCATTATTTACTTCAGGATCTTCCCAGCCATCTCCTAAGTCACATTCATAGGTGTAAAGTAAAACGAGTTTTTCCTTGATAAAAATACCAAAAGCCTGTGGTCGTTTACCATCGTGCTCATGTATTTTTGGCAATCCATTTGGAAACGAATATGGTTTTTGAAAAATTATATGGTTAGCAGGAATTTCTACTAGGTTGTTGTTTGGGAATATCTTTCTTATTTCTTTTTTAATAAATTGATCCATTCCGTAATTATCATCAATATGTAGAAATCCACCCGCTAGCAAATAATTTTTAAGGTTACTTATATCTGCATCGCTAAAAACAACATTTCCATGACCCGTCATGTGAACATAAGGATACGAAAATAAATCAGGACTACTGGGTTCTACAGTGGCGGGCTTTAATTTTATGCGGGTGTTAATATTGGTATTACAATATTTTATCAAGTTGGGGAGTGATGTTGGGTTGGCATACCAATCACCACCGCCACTGTATTTTACTAAAGCAATTTCTTGTGAAAAAGAGGGTATAGACACTAGTATCAGAAAATAAAATATTTTTTTCATAGAGGTTTAATCCGTTATTCTTCGTTGATAAAGACTACGCTGTGACAGGCAACGATGGCCGCCGTTTCCGTTCGTAATCTTGTATTGCCTAATGAAACAGGAGTAAAGTCATTATCAAGTGCCAATGCGATTTCTTTTTCTGAAAAATCGCCTTCAGGACCTATAAGCATGGTTAGCTCTTGATTGGGTTTCAAAACTGATTTTAAAGTTCTTTTGTCTGTCTCTTCGCAATGTGCAATCATTTTTAAACCTTCTTGTTTAAGGCTAATAAATTCCTTGAAAGTGACGGCATTGTTCAATTTTGGAAGATATACTTCATTGGATTGCTTCATTGCTGCCAATAGGATTTTATCAAATCGTTCGATATTGATAACTTTTCGTTCGGAATGATCACAAATGATTGGGGTAATTTCATGTATACCAATTTCGGTGGCTTTTTCTAAAAACCATTCGAAACGATCGTTCATTTTAGTAGGAGCAACCGCCAAGTGTAATCTAAATTTTGATGGAGGTGTTTTTTCAAATGAAATAATTTTTACCGTGCATTTACTGTCTGAGGCTAAGGTGATTTCAGTTTTAAATAAAAAACCTAAACCATTGGTAACATGAAGTATGTCAGTATCTTTTTTACGCAGTACTTTAATGATGTGTTTGCTCTCTTCTTTGTCAAAAGAAAAAATTTCAGTAGATTCAGTAATAGTTGGACTGTAAAATAATTGCATAATTATAGTTGTATTCTTGCTTTAGAAACAACAGCTGAAGTTTCAAATGTGTGAGTTAAAAATTTTTGATAACCTACAATTCCAATCATTGCAGCATTATCGGTGGTATATTCAAATTTAGGAATGAAGGTTTTCCATCCGTATTTGGTCTCAGCCTCTTTTAAAGTTTTTCGGATTCCTGAGTTGGCAGAAACTCCTCCGCCAATTGCGATTTGAGTTATTCCTGTTTCTCTCACAGCCATTTTTAATTTATCCATCAAAATTTCAATGATTGTATGTTGAATAGAGGCGCAAATATCATCTCGGTTTTCTGCAATGAAATTTGGATTTTCTACTTTTTTCTTCTGTATAAAATATAAAATAGCGGTTTTTAATCCTGAAAAACTAAAGTCTAAACCTGGAACTTTAGGTTTTGTAAACACGAAAGCTTTTGGATTTCCTACTTGTGCGTATTTATCAATTAAAGGACCACCTGGATAGGGCAGACCTAAAATTTTGGCACTTTTATCAAACGCTTCACCAACGGCGTCATCCGTTGTCTCGCCTATAACAGTCATATCAAAAAAGTGATCCACTTTAATAATTTGAGTATGTCCGCCGCTAATCGTCAAGGCTAGAAAGGGGAAGCTAGGTTTTTGATAGCCTTCTTCCTCTATGAAATGAGCTAAAACATGAGCTTGCATGTGGTTAACGGCAATCAACGGAACTTGCAGTGCTAAGGCCATTGATTTGGCAAAAGAGCTGCCTACTAAAAGTGATCCCATTAGCCCTGGACCTTGCGTAAACGCAATTGCTGATAACTGTTCTTTTTGTATATTTGCTTTGCGGAGCGCGGCAGCAACTACAGGAACGATATTTTGCTGATGTGCACGGGAGGCTAATTCAGGAACTACTCCGCCATATTGAGTATGGATGAGCTGATTGGCCACAACATTTGACAGTACTTTATCGTTGTGTAAAACGGCAGCGGCAGTATCGTCACAGGAACTTTCGATGGCAAGAATAAAAACCTCGGAATTTTGCATAAAAAGGCACAAATTTTGAATTACATTTGACGGGTCAATAATAGAAAAAATATTTTGTCAAAGGACAAAATTAAAGAATTTTTATCAAAGGGCCCCGATTCTAAAGGCAAAATACAATAGTGAAAAATTTAAATAGTAAATAGGTATCAAAAAAGTTGTAAAAATAGTACTTCGTTCCCTGCTTGGGCTAATCCTACTTTTGTTAGTTCTTGCTATCGCACTCACTTTGCCCACCGTTCAAACTAGAATTGCTCGTTATTTTACAAATAGTATTAATAAAGACTTTGGGACAAATATTGCTATTGATGGGGTTGCAATTTCGGTTTTTGGAGGAATAAAATTTAAAAATGTATTGATTCGCGATCATCGTAAAGACACTTTAATTTATTCAAAAAGAATAGCAACAACTATTCTAGAAGGAAAAAAATTATTGGATGGTGATTTAATTTTTGATGGATTGGATTTGAATGGGTTACTTTTTAATTTAAAAACCTATAAAAACGAAAAAGAGTCAAATCTTGATAAATTCATTAAAGCATTTGAAACTGGAAAGCCGTCGAGTAGAAAATTTTTGCTTAAAGCAAATAAACTTCAAATTTTTTCTGGACATTTCATGTTAACCGATGAAAATCGAGAGATTCCAAAAGAATTGGATTTTACAAAACTAAATGCTTCTGTAACCGATTTTAAAATATTTGGTCCCGATGTTACAACCAATATCAATAAGATGTCTTTTCTTGATTTTAGAGGTTTGTATGTTAAAAATTTAAAATCAGAATTTACCTACTCAAAAAAAAATATAAAGCTCGAAAATTTAGACTTATTAACAAAAGAATCCACCTTAGTAGGAACGGTTTTATTGAATTATAAAATAGAAGATTTCTCTAATTTTACTGATAAAGTTCTTTTTGATATCAAATTGAATTCGGCCTCTATAGCTTCAAACGATATTCGTTATTTTTATAAAGAAGTTGGTAAAAACCAACATTTTTACGTTAAGGCAAGTATTAAAGGTACACTTAACGACTTGAAATTTAAAGATCTGGAATTAGTAGATGATCGAAAGACCCAAATAATTGGAGATATTAATTTTAAAAATCTTTTTGCTAAAAAGGGGCAAAAATTTTCCATGTATGCCAAATTTGATAAATTAACCTCCAGCTACGAGGATTTGATTGTAATTCTGCCTAATATTTTGGGCAATAAATTGCCAACGTCCCTAAAAAAACTAGGAAGATTTTCAGCTTCAGGTACTTCCAATGTCTCCACTACCGCAGTAGAAGCAGATTTTTCTATGAGCACTGCATTAGGAAAAGTAACTTCAAAATTAGCCATTCAAAATATCGACGTAATTGATAAAGCTTCCTATTTAGGAAATGTAATTTTAGAAAATTTTGACATTGGAACCTTATTGGATCAAAAAGAAGTTGGTCGGGTAAGTTTAAATATTGATGTAGACGGAAAGGGTTTTAAACAAAAATATTTAAAAACTGCCATAAAAGGGGATATTAGTCAAATTGAGTACAATACGTATAATTATACTAATATCGTGGTTAATGGAACGTTAGAAAGTCCGAATTATAAAGGTCAAATAGAAATTAATGACCCCAATTTGACTATGACATTTGATGGTTTATTGGATTTAAGCAAAAAAGACAGTCGCTATGATTTTCATATCATTGTTGAAAATGCAGATTTGAACAAGCTGAAGTTAATACAAGACTCGGTTTCTGTATTTAGGGGTGATGTTGTGGTTCAGGCTTCAGGAAATAACATAGAGAATTTTCAAGGAAATGTGTATATCAACAAAACCTCTTATCAAAATGCGAAAGACACCTATAATTTTGATGATTTTACCATAAATTCTGTTTTTGATCAAAATAGGATACGAACAATAACTGTAAATTCTCCAGATATTGTACAAGGAGAAATTGTGGGTAAATATGAATTCAATCAACTTGAAAATTTAGTAAAAAATTCTTTGGGAAGTCTATACACTAATTTTAAGCCAAACAAGGTTAAAAAAGGACAGTTTCTCAAGTTTAATTTTTCGATCTATAATAAAATAATAGAAATATTTTATCCTGAAATTTCTATCGGGGCTAATACTATTGTCAAAGGAAATATCAATTCAGATAATCAGGAATTCAAACTCAACTTTGATTCGCCTCAAATTAAAGCATCAAATACAACATTTGACAATATTAGAGTTTCAGTTGACAACAAAAACCCTCTTTATAATGCCTTTATTGAGCTGGATAGCATCAAAACAAAATATTATAAAATACGTGATTTTAGTTTGATAAATGTTACGATGAAAGATACATTATTCTTTCGTTCCGAATTTAAAGGCGGTCCAAATGCGGAAGACTACTACAATCTGAATTTATACCATACGATAAATAAGGATAATAATAATGTTGTGGGGATTAGCAAATCAGAAGTAAAATTCAAGGATTATCTTTGGTTTTTAAATGAAAATGAAACGCCAAATAATCAAATTGTTTTTGATAAGTCATTTAAAAATTTCAATATCGATAATATAATTCTGTCCCATGAAGATCAGTCAATTTCATTAGCGGGTGTTTTTAAGGATACGACCATAAAGGACTTGAAGTTGAGTTTTAAAGATGTCAATCTAAATCAGATTACTCCTACGAATAATAAGTTTGTTTTACAGGGGAATATAAATGGAGAGGTTGATTTTAAGCAGAATAAGGATGTTTATCAACCTACTGCTTCGATAGTTATAGATAATTTAGATGTAAATAAAACCCCTCTGGGAACTTTAAATTTTGATATAGAAGGAGATGAAAATCTGAAAAAGTTTACTATAAATTCGAATTTAGAAAATGAAAATCTTGAAGCATTTAATGCAAATGGGAGTTTTGAAATCGTAAATAAAGAGACAATCCTTGATTTAAACCTAAAATTCGAAAAATTTAATATTGCCACTTTAAACTCGCTTGGCGGAGAAGTATTGTCTAATATTAGAGGTTCAATTTCCGGTAATTCTACCATCGAAGGCAATCTCAAAAAACCGAATATCAATGGTCGCCTTTACTTAGATAAGGCAGGTATAACCATTCCCTATTTGAATGTAGATTACGGATTAAGTGATAATACAATTATAGATTTAACAGATGAGCGATTTTTGTTTAGAAATAATACCTTAACGGATACTAAATACGGAACTAACGGAAGCTTAAATGGAAATATTGAGCATAATAATTTTTCAGATTGGAAATTAGATTTAACAATTAATTCCAAGCGATTATTAGCCTTAGACACTAAGGATAGTGAAGACGCAGCGTATTATGGAACCGCCTTTATAGATGGTACTGCTACGATTAAAGGCCCTACGAATTCTCTGTTTATAAAAGTAGAGGCTAAATCAGAGAAAGGAACTGCTGTCAAAATCCCCATTAATAATGCGGAGAGTGTAAGTGATAATATCTTTATCCATTTTGTTACCGCTAAAGAAAAATACAATTTAAAGAATGGTATTGTTGATAATACCAGGAATTATAACGGACTCGAACTTGAATTTGACTTTGATATTACCCCAGATGCCGAAGTAGAAGTGATTCTGGATCGTAATACTGGTCACGGAATGAAAGGGAAGGGATTTGGGTCGTTACTGTTTAAAATTAATACGCTTGGAAAATTTAATATGTGGGGAGATTTTCAGGCTTATGAGGGGACCTATAATTTTAAATACGGTGGACTTATTGATAAGAAATTCGAAGTAAAAAAGGGAGGGTCTATTACTTGGGAAGGTAATCCCATGAAAGCACAGTTAAACCTAGAGGCCATTTATAAAACATCAGCAAATCCAGCAGTTTTATTAGATAATGCCTCCTTCAATACAAAAGTTCCAGTGGAAGTTGTCATAGGAGTCCGTGGAGATTTAACCAGTCCGGAGCCCGATTTTAACATCGAATTTCCAACAGTTAGTACTGTATTGAAATCAGAAATTCAATACAAACTAAACGATAAAGATGTCAGACAAACACAAGCTTTGTATTTGCTATCCTCTGGTGGTTTCTTAAGTCCTGAAGGAGTTAACCAATCTGATTTTTCCGGTAGTTTATTTGAGACTGCTTCAAGTATTTTAGGCGGAATCATACAATCAGATGATGAAAAGTTTAAGGTTGGGCTTAATTTTATTGGTGCAGATCGAAGAATTGGAAAAGAAACTGATGGAAGATTTGTTGCCACAATTTCATCTAAAATCAATGAAAGAGTGACTATTAATGGTAAACTGGGAGTTCCTTTTGGAGGAATAAATGAGTCTGCTATTGTAGGAGATGTGGAAGTTCTATTTCGAGTTAACCAGGATGGAACGCTCAATCTAAGACTTTTTAATAAAGAGAACGATATTAATTATGTTGGTCAAGGAATTGGATATACGCAAGGCTTAGGGGTTTCTTATGAGGTAGATTTTGATACGTTCAAAGAATTTGTAAATAAGATTTTTAAGAACCTTAAATTTGATAAAGTAACAACTCCTGCGTCCGAAGATCAAGATTCCAACTTATCGCCAGACTACATTAATTTTGCTAAATCTAAGAGAACCACTACTACAAAAATTAAAAAAAATCAAGAAGGCTTAATTCCTGAGGAAAATTAACCTTCAAAAGCCGCTTCTTGCTCGATTTAAAACAATGTGCTTTCATTCTTGACTACTTTTACTATCCTATAAAGCCATTAATTGTGATACCAGGCAGAATGGAAGAGTGTGTATACAAAAAATTAATTTCCTAGATCTGGTCTTTGGTGCACTATTGTTAACTTGTCCTGAGGTTTGAAAGTGATTGGTGGATGGTGTTTTTCACTATTTGAACTATTTGGGTGTACGTGCAAGGCGTTAGGCGTGAGGTATATTTTTAGTTGTCATTACGGTGAAAATAGGACTGTACTTTTTTGGAAAATAGATTCGTGCTTTTATCAAGTGATAACTTCTACATACCATTTTGTGACTTTATAATGATCAGAATCTATAAAGAAAGCAGTATCAAAAAAAAGTCAGAGGGAACAATATCATTACCAACTTTGGATTTACTTGATCTTATGGTGGGCGTGTTCAACGGTAGTTTTTAATGTGTAAAATGCGTTTTGAAATAAATTTGATTTGTGATAAAAGTCACAAGATGTTAGTTTTAAAAAAATTAATATTGGTAATTATAAAATTCTAAAAACTAAGAACCTATGTCTAATCATTATCAAATACTCATAATTGGTGGTGGAAATGCTGGAATATCCGTAGCATCTCAACTACTTCATAAAAGAAGTAATTTAAATATTGGAATTGTTGATCCTTCTGACAAACATTATTATCAGCCGGCGTGGACCTTAGTGGGAGCTGGTATTTTTGATATTAAAAAAACAGTTCGCAATGAAAAAGAGGTTATTCCTAAAAATACGACTTGGATAAAAGAGGCGGTTGCTACCTTTCATCCCACAGGAAATAAAGTTATTTGTAACTCTGGAAAAGAAATTACCTATGAGTATCTGATTGTATGTCCTGGAATTCAATTGGATTGGAATAAAATAAAAGGGTTGAAAGAAACTTTAGGAAAGAATAATGTAAGCAGTAATTACGATTTCAATTCGGCTCCATATACTTGGGAAATGATAAAAAATTTTAAAGGTGGTATGGCCGTTTTTACGAATCCATCCACACCTATAAAATGTGGAGGCGCTCCACATAAAATCATGTATTTGGCTGTAGATTATTGGCGTAAAAAAGGTGTTTTAGAGCAATGCGATGTCCATTATGTTTCGGGATCAAATGCTATTTTTGGAGTTCCTGAATACAAAGCTACATTAGAAAAGGTTATAGAAAAGGGTAATATCAAAGTACATTATAACGCCAATACAGTTGCGATTAATGGGCAGAACAAAACAATTGAATTTGAAACTACAGCCACTCCGAGTGCTATTAAAGAATCGCTATCAAAATCAAATGCTGCTTGTTATAGCATCAATGAAACAACAGACGCTAACGTAAATAAGAGTAATACTGTTACGTTAAACTTTGATTTGTGCCACGCTGTACCACCACAATCAGCACCGGATTTTATCAAAAATAGTCCCTTGCGTGATGCTACAAATCCTCTAGGCTATGTTGAAATTGACAAAAACACGATGCAACATATTCGGTTTTCAAATGTTTTTGCTCTAGGTGATTGTACCAATGCACCCTGCAGTAAAACTGGAGCGGCAATTCGAAAACAAGCACCCGTTGTCGTTACTAATTTATTAGAAGTAATGGATAAAAAGATTCCAACGGCTTATTATGATGGCTATAGTGCCTGTCCTATTCCTACCCAATACGGAAAGTTAATGTTAGCAGAATTTGATTATACTAACAAACCCCAAATGACATTTCCTTTTGATCAGGCCAAACCAAGATGGACGATGTGGATTCTGAAAACCAAAATTCTGCCGTGGTTGTATTGGAATAAAATTCTCAAGGGAACAGCTTAATATTAAATAAAACATTGTCTAGTGCTATATAATCGATTACAGACTACTAGCGAAAAAACCTATTTAATTAAACCAAATTAACAATGATAAAAACCATTCTTTGACAGGATGGTTTTTTGTATTTCATCCTCTTTAATTTTTCTCTGTGACATTTGTCACATACTATATTTACTCATAAAATAATTATTTTTTCATGATAATTATCAGACTAGTTAAAATAGGTTGCACATACTTTTGCTATAATAAAATTAAAAAAAAATAGTATTTATTTAAAAACTCTTGATTATGAAAATAGAACAAATTTACACAGGATGTATTGCTCATGCAGCGTATTATATTGAGAATAATGGTGAGGCAGCAATTTTTGATCCCTTACGCGAGGTTCAACCTTACATTGACAGAGCAGTTAAGGATAATGCTAAAATAAAATACGTTTTTCTAACTCATTTCCATGCTGATTTCGTCTCTGGACATTTGGATTTAGCTAGTAAAACGAATGCTAAAATTATTTATGGTCCAACAGCGAAACCCGCTTATGAGATTATTTCAGCTACTGATGGACAAGTCTTTGATGTAGGAAATTATAAAGTTAAAGTTATTCATACCCCAGGACATACCATGGAAAGCACAACCTATTTGTTGATTGACGAAAAGGGAAAAGAACATGGCATTATCACTGGTGATACTTTATTTATTGGTGATGTTGGACGACCGGATTTAGCCCAACACGTTATTGCAGAGTTAACGCAAGATAAACTAGCGCGTCATCTATTCCATTCGTTGAGAGAAAAAATAATGCCTTTATCAGATGACTTAATTGTATATCCAAATCATGGTGCGGGTTCAGCTTGTGGTAAAATGATGAGCAAGGAAACCACCGATACTTTAGGAAACCAAAAGAAAACCAATTATGCTCTGAATCCAAAAATGAGCGAAAATGAATTTGTTACGGCTGTTTTGACGGGTTTAACTGCTCCTCCTGCCTATTTTCCTGCCAATGTTTTAATGAATATTAAAGGATATGAAAGTTTAGACGCTGTGATGAAGAAAGCAAAAACGCCGCTAAACCCAATTGAATTTGAGGCTGCTGCAAATGAAACAAGAGCATTAATTCTGGATACAAGAACTGCTGAGGAATTTGCAAAAGGTTTTATTCCAAACAGTATTAACATTGGTTTAGATGGAAATTTTGCAATGTGGGTTGGCGAAATGATTTCTGACATAAAACAAGAAATTTTATTAGTTACCACTTTGGGAAGCGAAGAGGAAAGTATGGTACGCTTATCTCGTATAGGATACGATCATACCATTGGTTACTTAGACGGGGGATTTGCTTCATGGATGAACAAAGGTTTTGAAACCGATACTATAGATCGAATTACTGCCGAAGAACTCGAAAAAAGCAGTAATTTTGAGGAAACTCCCATATTTGATGTAAGGAAAAAAAGCGAATTTTTATCAGAACATTTAGTAGGGGCAACCAATGTTCCGCTAAACGAAATAAACAGTCATCTTGCTGAATTTCCAAAAGACAAAAAATTTATTTTGCATTGTGCTGGAGGGTATCGCAGCATGATCGCAGCATCCATTTTAAAACAGCGGGGTTGGGATAATTTTGTTGATGTAATTGGTGGATTTGAAACAATTAAAAACACCAATCTCTCCAAGACAGATTATGTTTGTCCAACTACCTTATTATAAAAATACTGCCGATCTATTTTTATCCAAACGCTACCTATAGAGTAGCGTTTTTTTTTGCTCTTGATTTTTTTTCGTCAGTCTATTCCGTACTCTAAATTTCACCAGCTTTTCACGAAAAAATGTTTTATCTTCAAGTGCTTTATGATCGATTATATTCAAATTTACAATTCTTAAAAAAGTCTGCATTATACTATTATTGAAAAGTACTTCTTATAATTTTTAATTCTTTTTTGAACTTAAAAAATGAAATTTTTTGTAAATTCTGATTCATAAATAATGTAGAGGACTGACTTTTTTTTAATTAAAAAACAGGCTAATTGTTAATTGTTAAATAAAAGTTCACTATTTTTCGTTTTTGTTAAATAAAATTCAATTTAATTAGGAATTACAAAAACTTATCAACGAAAACGTTTGAATTTAGAATACTTTCCTAATTTATTAAAAAAGCGGCCTTGAAAGTGGGTAATGTTTGCTAATTTTACACTTTAATACTTTAAAT
The DNA here is from genome assembly GCF_900143245.1 of Flavobacterium fryxellicola. Taxonomy (GTDB): domain Bacteria; phylum Bacteroidota; class Bacteroidia; order Flavobacteriales; family Flavobacteriaceae; genus Flavobacterium; species Flavobacterium fryxellicola. The sequence continues at coordinate 72,880 of NZ_FRDK01000002.1, read as the reverse complement.
AATGCCAAAAACAATAAAAAAAGTTGGCGTTCTAACTTCGGGAGGAGACTCACCGGGTATGAATGCAGCTATTCGGTCAGTTGTTCGAACTTGTGCTTATCATAATATAGAATGTATCGGAATTTATAGAGGGTATCAAGGAATGATTGAAGGTGACTTCAAAGAAATGGGACCTCGAAGTGTAAATAACATTGTAAATAAAGGCGGGACGATTTTAAAATCAGCTCGATCTTTAGAATTTAAAACTCCAGAAGGCAGAAAAAAAGCTCACGAAAATCTGGTTAAATCAGGAATTGACGCTTTGGTAGTGATTGGTGGTGACGGAACTTTTACCGGAGGTTTGCTTTTCAATACGGAGTTTAATTTTCCAGTAATGGGGATTCCAGGTACAATTGATAATGATATTTTTGGAACTAGTCATACCTTAGGATATGATACCGCTTTGAATACCGTAGTGGATGTTATTGATAAAATTAGAGATACTGCAAGTTCTCATAATCGCCTATTTTTTGTTGAGGTTATGGGTAGGGATGCCGGTCATATTGCTTTGAATGCGGGAATTGGTGCTGGTGCTGAAGAAATTCTTATACCTGAAGAAGACTTAGGTTTAGACCGATTATTAGAATCTTTACAAAAAAGTAAAGCATCAGGAAAATCGTCAAGTATAGTCGTTATTGCTGAGGGAGATAAAATTGGTAAAAATGTATTTGAATTAAAAGATTACGTAGAAGCCAATTTGCCCGAATATGATGTTAGAGTTTCGGTATTAGGACACATGCAACGTGGCGGATCACCTTCTTGTTTCGATAGAGTTCTAGCGAGTCGATTAGGAGTGAAAGCGGTAGAATCCTTGTTAGAGGGGAAATCTAATTATATGGTTGGCTTGCAAAATGATACAGTTTCATTGACACCTTTAGAACAAGCAATTAAAGGAAAAACAATGATTGATAGAGAATTATTAAGAGTTTCAGACATTATGTCTACATAAGTGGTTAAAGTTTATTGTGAGGAAATTAGACTTTAGGTTGAGTTAATAGAAATAAACAAAAAAATTAAAGTAAAATGTCAAAAGTAAAATTAGGAATAAACGGATTTGGAAGAATTGGAAGAATTGTATTCAGAGAGTCTTACAATAGAGATAATGTGGAGATAGTAGCAATAAATGACTTGTTAGATGTTGATCATTTAGCTTACTTATTAAAATATGATTCAGTACACGGTCGTTTTAATGGAACCGTTGAAGTTAAAGAAGGAAAATTATACGTAAACGGAAAAAATATCCGCATTACTGCTGAAAGAAATCCTGCTGATTTGAAATGGAACGAAGTTGATGTTGATGTAGTTGCTGAATGTACTGGTTTTTTTACCACAATTGAAACAGCAAATGAGCATATCAAAGGTGGTGCTAAAAAAGTAATTATTTCTGCACCTTCAGCTGATGCTCCAATGTTTGTAATGGGCGTAAACCATGAAAATGCTAAAGCTTCTGATGTAATCGTTTCTAATGCTTCTTGTACTACGAACTGTTTAGCTCCGTTAGCTAAAGTTATTAATGATAATTTTGGAATTGTGGAAGCGTTGATGACTACCGTTCACGCTACTACCTCTACTCAAATGACAACGGACGGTCCTTCAAAAAAAGACTGGAGAGGTGGACGTGCTGCTTCAGTAAACATTATTCCTTCTTCAACTGGTGCTGCAAAAGCAGTAGGAAAAGTGATTCCTGAATTAAATGGAAAACTAACGGGTATGGCTTTCCGCGTTCCTACAACAGATGTTTCTGCAGTAGATTTAACTGTAAAAGTGGCTAAAGAGACATCTTACGAAGAAATCATGGCGGTATTAAAAACTGCTTCTGAAACTACAATGAAAGGGATTCTAGGCTATACTGAAGATTTAGTAGTTTCTCAAGATTTTGTATCGGATCCTAGAACATCAATTGTAGATGTACATGCCGGAATTGGGTTGAACTCTACTTTCTTCAAAATCATATCTTGGTATGATAACGAATATGGTTATTCTAGCAAATTGATTGATTTATCTGTGCACATTGCAGGTTTAAAATAATTCTTTATATTTACAAATCCCGTTAAATTAAGTTTGACGGGATTTTATTTTTTGTTACTTTTTTGAAGAAGCGTTTTCAGTTAAACTCATTTTTTAAATTAGATAGCTCCAAAACCAAAAAACCAAAAAAAAAATGAGATTAATAGTTGATAGTGGTTCTACAAAAGCCGATTGGATTGCAATAGATGATGAGGGAAAAATAGTGTTTACTACGCAAACTTTAGGCTTGAATCCTGAAGTTCTTGAAGCAAATGAGATTATAGACCGTCTCAATGATCGTTTTGATATTTTACAGAATAAGAAAAATGCAAGCCATCTGTTCTTTTATGGAGCCGGTTGTGGTACTGAAAGAATGAAAATTACTCTTTCTCAGGTTTTTCAAACTTATTTTCCTAATGCCATTATTGATGTTAAGGAAGATACGTATGCCGCTGTTTATGCAACTACTCCAAAAGGAGAAAAAGCGATTGTATCTATCTTAGGAACAGGATCTAACTGCAGCTATTTTGATGGAAAAGAATTGCATCAAAAAGTACAATCATTAGGTTATATTGCCATGGATGATTGCAGTGGAAACGTTTTTGGTAAAGAATTAATTAGAAAATATTATTTCAATAAAATGCCAAAAGAACTGGCAGTCGAATTTGAAAAAGAATACGATTTAGATCCAGATGCTATAAAAAGCAAATTGTACAAAGAGCCGAATCCAAATGCGTACTTAGCGACTTTTGCCAAGTTTTTAATTCAACATAAAGAAACAGAGTTTTGTAGAAAAATTATCTTTAAAGGCATGAAATCTTTTGTGAAAAATTATATTAAACAATATGATAATTGCAAAGAGGTTCCGGTGCATTTTGTTGGTTCAATTGCCTTTTACTTGAAAGAAGAACTACAAGAAACATTTGATAAATACGAATTGCAATTAGGCAATGTCCTAAGAAGACCAATCGATGGATTGATTGCTTATCATATTAAGAATAATTGATTTTTTAAAAGTTGCTTTAAACTCAAAATCACTACTAGTTTACTCGATTCAAGTAAAATAGTAGTGATTTTTTTATTTAAATTTAGCATAGTTATCTTAAAGCTGCTAATACTACTAGGCAATTTAATTGATTAAAGAATCGCAATCATTGAAATTTCTACATTTACATTTTTTGGCAAACAGGCCACTTGAACTGTTTCGCGTGCAGGAGCTGTTTTTTCATCAAAATAAGAACCATAGACTGTATTTATTTTTGTAAAATCATTCATATCCATTATAAAGATGGTCGTTTTGACCACGTTCTCAAATGTCATTCCGGCAGCTTCTAAAACGGCTTTCATATTTTGCATTACTTGTTCTGTCTCGATTTCAATAGTAGCAGTAACTAATTCTCCTGTTGTAGGGTTGATCGCAATTTGTCCAGAGGTATAAAGGGTGTCTCCCTTAAGAACTGCTTGGTTGTAAGGACCGATGGGTGCCGGTGCTTTTTCTGTAAAAATTATCTTTTTCATAAAAGGAATATCGTTATAATTTCTAAATTTATTGGTAGTGCATGTTTTAAAAACTTTATCTGTTGATGACGCTTCGTTTGTCCCATTTGATGTCGCTAAGTACACCAGATTTTATTCCAATGAAGAATCCCCAGTTGGCATTGGTGCCAAAAGGAGACCAGTTAAAATCCATTCTCCAGCTTAACAAATCTCTTTCAAAGCGCAGTTGTGTAAAAGTAACTCCATTTTGTACAAAATCATAGCCCGTAGAGACACCTGCTTTCCATTTTGGAGTTATGTCTGCATTAGCAGATATCATAATAGAATTACCAATAATTTTGTTTTCCCTGTTGTTGTTTCCGTAGGTCAAGGAATAGGCAAAGGTCATGTCCCAAGGTAATTTAGAGTTAAAAAATTGTGAAATTTTATCTTCACCTTCATCTTCTTCCTGATCATCAAACTGGCTTCTGCGACTGTCTCCTAAATCTGTATTTGTTCCAAATAAATCATCTTCACGACCACCATTTCGCTGACTCAGCGAATTTTTGTCTTTTTTTATTTTATCTTTCCCCGTACTAGCGATCGAATAATTAAGCGTCATATTAGAACTCGTCATTCTAAAAAGACTTCCTCCGTTGTTTATATTGAATACATTAATTCGTCTGCCAGAATTGTCAATCGCGTAAGGGTCTAGTGTTGCTCCAAAATTGACATTCATTTTATTGTCCAATAAGGTGGTACCGCCACTAACTCTTACTGGTGAAAAAGCGAGGGAGGTTACACCATCAGCATCCAGATTATAACTTGTGGAGAGATTTAAATTGTTTAGCAACATGATTTTTTTTGGTTCAACTTTAGTGCTGTCTCGATCAGTAACTTTGGCTTCAAACGTGTTGCTCAAATCAAATCCTAAAGTATTGGCGTTACTCAAACCGGGAGCCCCATAAATTCCATTTTCAAATCGGGAATACTGCTGTATCATGGTGCCACTAGCATCTGAAGCGTACGTGTCATAATATTTTTCAAAACTAGGAGTATATCCGTACGAAGCGGAAGGTCTCATGACATGTCGTATTGATTTTATTTTTTTGTCTTTGCCAAAATTAAATGTTCCATAAATAGTAGTTCCCACACTAGAGGAGAAGGAATAAGTTCTAAAAGCGTCAAATCCATTGATTGTTTTATCAACTACTTTGCTTTGGTCCGTATCATAGCTTCTTTCAATTGTTTTAGTATACCAGATTTCCTCATAATTCACAGCCGTTGATGCGCTGAAATATTTAAACAACTTGAAATTGGTGCTTAACGGAATACTATGTTGAAAACCAATTTTTGCATCTCGGAACATTTGTGGTTTAAAGAATAAAGAATCGGTGGTAACAATGCTGTTTCTTCCGTTCAAATTGTATTGTAAATTGATGTTTTTGATAAAACCTTTTCTCACTCCATCTTTTCCTACAAATGGATAAATTCGATCCACACTCAATTGCAGTGTTGGCAAAGTCATATTGATTTCTTCGGTTTGCGTATTTTGGGAGTGAGTTGCAGTCAAAGACATTCGTACTTGCGGTACCGTAGTAAAAGTTTTAGAATAGGATACGGAGGAACTTAACGTATTATTTAGGTTTGAACCAATATTAACCTGATTAATGGATTGCTTGAAGTATTTACTACTTCCCAAATTCACAGACGCTGAAAAACTTGAATTAGGATTCGACTTGGAATCCTTGGAATGGGACCACTGGATATTGTAGATATTTTGTTTCAAATAATCGGGGTAGCCTCTTTCACTAGTGATTAAATTTTCGAATCGAATATTTAAATTGCCCACAAAATTATATCTTTTGGCGTAGGAAGATTCAAACCGCAAGCCATAACTTCCATTGGTGTAATAATCACCTAAAACGGTTAAGTCATAATTATCGCTTAAAGCAAAATAATACCCTAAGTTTTGGAGTGAAAATCCCCTGTTGTTAGAATCATTATAACTGGGTAAAATGAGTCCTGAAATACTGGTTTCTTTACTCATTGGAAAAAAAGCAAATGGTAGCGCTATAGGTGTAGGAACGTTTGCAATAACCATGTTAGTTAATCCGGTAACAACCTTTTTGCCAGGAATAAACTTTACTTTATTCGTTTGAAAATAATATTCAGGATTGTCCACATCTTTTGAAGTGGTGAATCGGGCTCCTTTTAAAAAATAAACAGAATCATTTTCTTTTTTGGTGACGGCAGCTTTTATTTTGAATTCTCCTTGTTCGGATCTTGAATTCCAAATTAATGCTTTTTTTGTTTTAAAATTAAAACGAATAGAATCTGGTTCAATAACGTTAGCGCCTTGCTTAAAATTTGGAAATTGGGTATAAGTACCGGTAGAATCCTTTATTCGGCCAGCATATACTTCATTTTTCTCATAATCCATGACAATAATACCGGACTTTAACTCGATATCCTGATAGTATAATTCTGCTTGATCGTACAGCGTAATGGTTTTTTTCTTCTGATCAATTTTAGCATACTTATCTGCTTTGTATTTTACCTTGCCATCCAAAAAAGCTTTTTTAGGTTTTATACTGTCAATTTTTATTGTATCACTTTGCTTTTGAACGGCTAAAACGGGAGTTTTAATAGTATTAACAGTTGGTTTTTCGCTATCTGCCTGTTTGTTAGCAGGTATAACAGTCTTTTTTTTTGTTATATCTTGAGAATATGACGTACCAGAACCTATTGACAGGAAAATTGATATTAAAACGATATTAAATAAGTTTGTATGCAAAGGTTTAAATGCTATTTTTGTAAAAGTATGGCCTGTTTTTTGACATGTCAAACTTACATATTATTTTTTGTCAAAAATAGTCAAATAAATAAATTTATAGTGGTAGTCTTTTAATTAAATTAACTTATAGCTTTATGCACAATACAAGTAAAATTAGAATAATTGTAACTTTTATTTTGACACTAATTTCGTTAGGAGGTTACAGTCAATCTACTACTTTTAAAGTAACTTTAGATGCGGGTCACGGCGCACATGATTTTGGGGCTGTTTATGAAGGTCGTATAGAAAAAAACATTGCTTTGGCAGTCGTTTTAAAAGTGGGTAAAATATTGGAGGCAACGCCTCAAATGCAAGTCAATTACACCAGAAAAACGGATGTTTTTATAGATTTAATTGAAAGAGCCAATATTGCCAATAGATTTAATGCAAACATATTTGTTTCTATTCATTGCAACGCCAATAGAAATACTGCAGCAGATGGAACAGAAACGTATGTAATGGGTTTGAGTAAGGTAGCTTCTAATTTAGAAGCGGCTAAAAAAGAGAACTCCGTTATTACATTAGAAAAAGATTACAAACAAAAATATGAAGGATTTGATCCAAATTCTCCTGAAACCATGATTGGAATGACGCTAATGCAGGAAGAGTATTTAGACAACAGTATTTCCTTAGCTAGCAAGGTTGAAGACGCTTTTGGTGATTTAGGAAAAAAAATAAGAGGTGGTGGAGTGAAACAAGCGCCTTTTATGGTGCTTCATAAAGCCTACATGCCCAGAGTGTTGATTGAAATGGGTTTTATTTCAAATTCTATCGAAGGAAATATATTAAATTCTGAGGAAGGTCAAAATGAAATTGCCAAAGCTATCGCTGACGCAGTCGTAAGCTATAAAAAAGAATATTTTGGGAATGGAGAAGTGGAAATCTTTGAAGAGCGTCCTTCTCAAAAAATTAAAGAGAAACCAATACGAGATACTGTTACTTCTGCAAAAGCAAAAATGACAGCACAACCTTCTGGATCAGTTTCATCCAATAAATCCGTTGACAATTCCAAAGCAGTTTTCAAAGTACAACTTTCAGCAAGTAGCAGAAGATTGGAATTAGTTCCTAGAAATTTTAAAGGATTAAAAAATATATCGGTAACCTATGAAAATAGAGTCTACAAATATATGTTCGGAGAAACTTCTGATTTTGATGAAGCTAAAAAACAGTTACAGGAAGCCAAAGAAAAAGGATATGATTCGGCATTTTTAATTGCATTCAAAAACGGTGAAAAAATTACTGTTCAAGACGCTCTTAAATAGAAACTGCTGTTATTCTTTTCTATTAAATTTGTACAAAAAAAATAATACTACTTTGAATTTACCTAAAGAAATTAAAGCTCTAATTGTAATTTTAATTTTATTTTTCTCTCCCAATCTTATTTCTCAGTCTACTACTAAGTTTGTCGTTATTTTAGACGCAGGTCATGGAGGGAAAGATCCAGGTAATTCCTATCATGGTTTTGTGGAAAAAGAAATCGCCTTAAAAACTGCTTTGAAATTAGAAAAATACCTTGAAAAAGAAAGGGATATTGAAGTCGTTCATACCAGAAAATCAGATGTTTTTATTGAATTAAAGGACAGGCCTAAAAAAGCAAACAGTATAGACGCCAATTTATTCGTCTCGATACATTGTAATTCTGTTAAAAATCCAATTCCCTTTGGTACCGAAACTTTTGTAATGGGTTTAACTAGAAGTAAAGGGAATTTAGAAATTGCAAAACAAGAAAATTCAGTTATTTTATTAGAGAAGGATTATAAGCGCAGCTATAAAGGATTTGATCCTAAAAATCCAGAAACTTTGATTGGATTAAAAATATTACAAGAAGATTATTTGGATCGCAGCATACGTTTAGCCTCAAAAATTGAAAGTAATTTTAGAAATAAACTGCATCGAAAATCAAGAGGGATAAAGCAAACTCCTTTATGGGTTTTAGATGCATCGTACATGCCTAGTGTGTTAATTGAACTTGGTTTTTTATCGAATAGTAAAGAAGGGCTTTATTTAAACTCTGATGTAGGGCAAAATAATATGGCCGAGGCAATTGCATCCGCTATCATTTCTTATAAAAAAGAATATTTTGGATCACTAGCAGACGTCAATTATGATAAAATGCCCTCCAATAACGTGGTGGAGAGCAAAAATTTAAAACGAATTGCAGATAGTAAAGTATCAAAGGCAACAAGTTCCAATGTTATTTTTAAAGTTCAATTCGCAGCTGGAAATAAAAATATTAAATTAAATCCTTCTAATTTTAAAGGACTAAAAAATGTATCTGTAAGAAGTAAAAATAGCTCTCTTTACAAATATACTTATGGTGATACAACTGATTATGAGGTTGCAAAAAAAGATTTGAAGACGGTTAAATCCAAAGGGTATACTACTGCGTATATTATTGCGTTTAGAGACGGAAAAAGTATAAGTGTAGAAGAAGCGCTTAAATAATAACAACAAGTCAAATATTTTATATTAAATTTGTAAAAAATACTTAAATTTTGAAAATAACACGAGAAATTAAAACTGCTATTTTAGTAATTGCTTCTATATTATTATTTATCTGGGGCTACAGTTTTTTGAAAGGCAGAGACCTTTTTATTAATTACAAGACATTTTACGTAGAGTATAAAAGCGTTGAAGGTCTGGCTACATCAGCACCAGTGACGCTAAACGGTTTAGTTATAGGTAAAGTGAGTAAAATATCAATAATTGAAGGTACCGGTCAATTATTAGTAGAATTGCAATTGAAAACGGATTTTCCAATTTCAAAAACAAGTATCGCTTCCATATATGAGCCTGGATTTATAGGAGGAAAACAAATTGCAATTATTCCAAATTTTAAAGATAAAACCTTAGCTGTCGATGGTCAAAAACTGCAAGCGGGAGTCAAAATGGGACTTACCGATAAAGTAGGAGATCAATTAGCGCCGCTTCAGGAAAAATTAGAAAAGTTATTGGGAAGTACGGAAGTATTAATTTCAGGTTTAAATAACGTGTTAGATCCAAAAGGGCAGCAGGATTTAAAACTGACGTTAGCTGAATTGAGTAAAACGGTAGAACAATTCCATAAAGTTTCCAGGAGTGTTAATGACCTATTAAACACTAATAAAACTCAAATAAATGGTGTGGTAACCAATTTCAATAAAATATCTGGAAATTTCTCTAAAATTTCAGACTCACTTGATAAAGCTGATTTGGGGAAAACAGTTAAAAATTTGAATGCAACTTTAGCAAGAGTAGATGGAATTGTGACTGGATTAGAGTCAGGTAAAGGTTCGATGGGCAAATTATTAAATGATGATGCGTTCTATCAAAATGTTAAAACGTCCACCAAAGAATTAGAATTATTATTACAAGATATAAGACTTTATCCAACACGATATGTCAACATCTCTGTCTTTGGTAAAAAAAATAAACCATACGTCGGTCCTGAAAATGATTCTATTTCTGTAGAAAAAAAATAGTAAATATGAGCTACTTAGACAACATTTTATTTGCCATACTATTGGTAATTGGTTTCGGATATTTTTTTACAAGCGTCAAAAAAATCAGAAGAAATATTAATCTAGGAACGAATGTAAATCGTTCTGATAATCCAAAAGCACGGTGGACTAACATGGCTATGATTGCCCTTGGTCAATCAAAAATGGTCAAACGCCCTGTTGCAGGAATTCTGCATATTATTGTTTATGTGGGATTTGTGGTTATTAATATAGAGTTGCTAGAAATCATAATCGATGGACTTTTTGGTACGCACCGCGTTTTTGCCTTTATAGGAACTACGTATGATGTACTAATTGCTTCTTTTGAAATTTTGGCATTTTTAGTTTTAGTGGCTGTTTTTGCTTTTTGGAGTCGTAGAAACGCAATCAAACTAAAACGATTTGTAAGTTCAGACTTAAAAGGTTGGCCTAAAAATGATGGAAATTACATCTTGTATTTTGAGGTAGTATTAATGACATTGTTCTTATTAATGAATGCTTCTGATTTGCATTTACAGAATGTACCTGGAGGTTTTTCTCATTTTATAAAAGCGGGTTCGTTTCCTATAAGTCAATTTATTGAACCAATTTTTAATGGAATGTCTAATGAATTAGTCATGATTCTTTCAGAAATATTTTGGTGGTTGCATATTACGGGTATTTTAATTTTTATGAATTACTTGTATTTTTCTAAGCATTTACATATCCTATTGGCGTTTCCTAACACCTATTTTGCTGATTTAAATCCACAAGGACAATTTGATAATTTAGAATCCGTTACCAAAGAAGTAAAACTAATGATGGACCCTACCGCAGATCCATTTGCAGCAGCGCCAGTTGATGAAAATGCAATACCAAGTAAATTTGGCGCTAGTGATATTCAGGATTTAAATTGGGTTCAATTGTTGAATGCTTATACGTGTACAGAATGTGGTCGATGCACCTCTTCCTGTCCCGCCAATATAACAGGGAAAAAATTGTCTCCTCGCAAAATCATGATGGACACAAGAGATAGAATGGAAGAAGTAGGAAGAAATATAGATGCCAATAAGGGTATTTTTATTCCTGATAACAAAACCTTATTAAACGACTATATCACAGCAGAAGAGCTATGGGCATGCACATCATGTAATGCCTGCGTTGAAGAATGTCCCGTAAATATTAGTCCACTTTCTATTATTATGGATATGAGGCGCTATTTAGTAATGGAACAAAGCGCAGCTCCAATGCCTGTAAATGCAATGATGACCAATATTGAGAATAATGGCGCACCATGGCAATACAATCAGCAAGATAGATTGAATTGGAAAAACGAAAATTAATTTTGTATTAAGGAGGATTTTACAATACTTACAAATAGGTTTTTTTTGACCATTTGAAAAAAAATAAAAGTTATGTCAGAGAATTTAATAGTGCCAACAATGGCCGAAATGTTAGCTCAAGGAAAACAACCAGAAGTTTTATTTTGGGTAGGATGTGCAGGAAGTTTTGATGATAGAGCAAAAAAAATAACAAAGGCATTTGTTCGTATTTTGAATCGGGCTAATGTTCCTTTTGCAGTCTTGGGTACCGAAGAAAGCTGTACTGGAGATCCTGCTAAAAGAGCTGGAAATGAATTTTTATTTCAAATGCAAGCCATGATGAATATCGAGGTTTTAAACGCTTATGAAGCAAAAAAAATTGTTACCGCTTGTCCTCATTGTTTTAATACTCTTAAAAACGAATACCCTGAATTAGGTGGGAAATATGAAGTAGTGCACCACACTGAATTTTTAAAATCATTATTAGATGATGGAAGACTAACAATTGAGGGAGGACAATTCAAAGGGAAACGCATTACATTTCATGATCCGTGCTATTTAGGCAGAGCCAATAATGTTTATGAAGCACCAAGGGAGTTGATCCTTAAATTGGATGCTGAATTAGTGGAAATGAAGCGTTCTAAAGCTAACGGACTGTGTTGTGGCGCCGGTGGTGCTCAAATGTTCAAAGACGCTGAACCCGGAAATAAAGAAGTTAACATTGAAAGAACAGAAGATGCTTTAGAAACAAAACCTGAAATTATTGCTGCTGGCTGTCCTTTTTGTAATACCATGATGACTGATGGAATTAAAAATAAAGAAAAGGAAGGCGAAGTAAAAGTGATGGATATTGCAGAACTGATTGCTAATGCGCAGGATTTGTAATAATGAGAAAAGTATTTTTTATAACGGTGGCTCTTTGTTCTTCTTTTTCGTACGCTCAGGACGTCTATGATGTGATTGGAAAAGAAACGTGCGGTTGTTTAGAAGCTAAAAAAATAAATTATTCAGCGATGAATAAAAAAGAGATGCAAACCCAAGTTGGATTATGCATGATACAAAGTTATTCTACTCATGCTTCAGAATTCGAACCGAAAGATAAAATCAGTTTTGATGATGAAGAGGGAATGCGAGGCTTAGGAGAGAAAGTAGCAATGAAAATGATGGTGAGTTGTCCTGAAATTATAATGGAAATGGGCAGAAGATCCATTGAAGATGATGATTCCAATGCTGTAGAAAAAGAAAGCTCTTTTGTTGAAGGAGAAGTGATAGAAATAAAATCGGAACAGTTCCTGTCTATTCAGTTAAAAGATAAAAATGGAAGAAATTTTAATTTTCTTTTATTAGATTACTTTGAAACAGCCTCTTTATTAACTAATAAGGAGATCAATAAAAAAGACAAAATAAAGGTGAGTTATACTGAAATTGAACTCTTTGATCCACAAAATAAAGAATTTAGATATTTTAAAATTATAACTAATCTAGAAAAAATATAACGTTTTGATTTTTTAAAAATCTAGCAAATAAATAGCATTATGTACATTCCATTTGAAAATTTACCCGAAGAATCTAAAATCTGGATCTACCAGTCGAATAGAAAATTTTCAGATGCGGAATTTTCTGAAATAGAAACAGCCTTACAATCCTTTCTTGAAGGTTGGGCTGCACATGGCACCAGTTTAGAATCTTCTTACCAATTAAAATACAATCGATTCATTATTATTGCTGTAAATCAGGACGTTCAGGCTGCAACAGGTTGTTCTATCGATTCCTCTGTAGAATTTATCCAAAGTTTAGAACAAAAATATTCAGTTGATTTATTAGATAAAATGAATGTCACTTTTAAATTAGGAGAACATATTGCCCATAAGCCTCTAATTGACTTCAAGAAAATGGTCAAAGATAAAGCCGTTACTGAGAATACTATTGTTTTCAATAATTTGGTTAACAATATAGAAGAATTTAATGAATCGTGGGAAGTTCCTGCCATTGATAGCTGGCATAGTCGCTTTTTTTAAACAAAACAGTCCAATGAAAAAAATAGGCATCAAAATTGTTTTTACTTATGTCTTATTTATTTTTGTTGCTGCAAGTTGTGTTGGTACAAAAATTAATAAGAATAAAGTAATTTTAACCAACGTTCCTGTCAAAGTTCAAAATCTTGATAGTTTGGCTATAACAAATACTCCATTATTATTCGAGTTACAGCCAGAAGGGAATAAATGGGTAGATAGTGTCTACAATTCCATGACTTTAGAGGAAAAATTTGGTCAACTATTTATGGTTGCTGCTTATTCTAATAAAGATTCAGCCCACATTAAAAGTATTGATAAACTAATTATAGATTATAAAATAGGAGGTTTACTGTTCTTTCAAGGTGGGCCAGTTCGCCAAGCAAAATTGTCCAATCGGTTTCAATCAAAATCAAAGCTTCCTTTATTTATAGGTAGCGATGCCGAATGGGGTTTGGGAATGCGACTGGATTCAACCTATACTTATCCTTGGAACATGACACTTGGAGCCATTCAAGACATGAAATTGATAGAAAAGCTTGGGGTCCAATTAGGACAGCAAAGCAAGCGAATGGGACTGCATTTCAATTTTGCTCCTGTTTTAGATATTAATTCAAATCCCAAAAATCCTATTATTGGTTTTCGTTCTTTTGGTGAAGATAAGTTCAAAGTGACGGAACATGCCATTGCTTTAATGAAAGGCGTCCAAAGTCAGGGCGTTTTTTCTACGGGAAAACATTTTCCAGGACATGGCGATACTGCAATGGATTCTCACAAAGGATTGCCCACCATAAGTTCCTCAAAAGAAAGGCTACAAGAAGTAGAATTTTATCCCTATAAAAAAATGTTCCATGAAGGACTTTCTTCGGTTATGGTGGCACATTTAAACGTTCCCAGTTTAGAGAGTAGAACTAATTTTCCTTCTTCTATTTCTTACAATGTAGTTACTAATATTCTACAAAATGAATTGGGTTTCAAAGGACTTATTTTTACCGATGCTTTAAATATGAAAAGTGTAAGTGATTTTAAATTGCCAAGTGAAATCAATTTCGAAGCTTTTATGGCCGGGAATGACGTGTTGCTATTTCCAGAAAATGTTCCTGCTGCAATCGAAAAATTTACACTTGCTTATTCACTCAATTTATTTACAGCGGAGCGATTGGCTTTTTCTGTAAAGAAAATACTAAAATTCAAATACAAAGCAGGACTGAACTCGTACAAAGCAATTGAAACGGATAATTTGTACAAGGAATTAAATTCAGTTGAAAATGAGGCCTTGCATTATCAATTATATGAGAATGCTATCACTGTACTAAAAAATACCGCAGCTGTTTTACCTATCAAGAATTTGGACCTGCAAAAAATTGCTTACGTAAAAATGGGAGACGACAACAACGATGCGTTTGTAACTACCCTTAAAAAATATGCAGAAGTTACTGTTATAGCCGATGCTAATTTGGATAGTTTGCAAGCGAAATTAGCTCCGTTTACCACCGTTATCGTTGGTTATCATAAATCAGATATAGCTTTTAGAAATGATGATATGAGAGCAGATGAGATTGCAAAGATTGCATTTTTAGCCCAGAATAATAATGTAATCCTAGATGTTTTTGCTAAACCCTACGCACTCTTGCCGATTACCAATTATCAAACTTTGGAAGGTTTGGTGGTATCTTATCAAAATAGTGCCATTGCTCAGGTAGTTTCGGCAGAACTAATTTTTGGTGCGATTGAAGCAAAAGGGAAGTTGCCTGTTTCTATAAACGCCAGTTTTAAAGTAAATGATGGCCTATCTACTGAAAAATTAAATCGATTGGGATTTACTTCGGCTGAAAATGTCGGGATGGACTCTAAAATTTTATCAAAAATTGATGGTATTGCTCTTAAAGCAATCAATGCTAAGATGACTCCTGGAATTCAGGTGCTAGTGGCTAGAAATGGAAAAGTAATTTACCAAAAATCATTTGGGTATCATACGTATGATAAAACAATTAAAGTTCAAAATTCTGATATTTATGACGTCGCTTCTTTGACAAAAATTTTAGCTACATTGCCTAATGTGATGCAACAATACGATCAGCAAAAAATAAATTTAGAAACAACACTAGGAGATATGTCTTCTATTTTTAAAGACTCCAACAAACAAAATATTAATTTCAAGGATTTATTATCTCATTATGCAGGTTTACCCGCTGGAATTCCATTTTACAAGGCTACAATGGATAAATCAAAATTGCCTTCGGAGATCTATTTTAGAAGAATGCCCCAAGATCAGTTTTCGAAGCAATTGGGGGACAGTCTTTTTATACGAAATGATTTTAGCGATACAATAATGAAAATGATTGTTAAAAGTAAAATTTCATTAAAAAAAGAATACAAATACAGTGATCTGACTTTTATGATTCTAAAAGATTATTTGGAGAAAACAACAGGAAAAACATTAGATGCTTTGATTCAAGAGAATTTTTATCGCTCCCTAGGCATGAACAATTCAAGTTTTAATCCTTTAACAAAATTTGATAAAAATAGAATTCCGCCAACAGAGACAGATACTTATTTTCGTCGTCAACTGTTACAAGGCTATGTAAATGATTTGTCCGCTGCACTAGAAGGTGGTGTTTCAGGGCATGCTGGAATTTTTTCGAATGCCATGGATGTAGCTAAAATAATGGAACTGTATCTGCAAAAAGGAAGTTATGGCAATCAACGCTATTTTTCCGAAAAGACATTTGAAGATTTCAATACTTGTTATTTTTGTGCTGTGGGGAATAGAAGAGGAGTAGGTTTTGATAAGCCTCAGCTGGGAATTGAAGGTCCAACTTGTGGGTGCGCTTCGATGACAAGTTTTGGACATACTGGTTACACTGGAACGATGGCTTGGGCAGATCCTGAAACACAAATTGTTTATGTGTTTTTATCGAATAGAACCTATCCAATTGCCAATGAGAATAGGTTATCTAAAGCAAACATAAGAGAAGACATCCAGAAAATAATTTATGAAGCTGTCAAGAACTAATTCGATTTTGTGATACCATTCCTTTGCCCAAATCGTATTCTTTAAAATAGGATTAATCGCGCTACCTTGATAAAAATCGATGTTGCCGGTTGCACTGAAATTTCTAGTTTAGGGTGGAGCACTGATTTATTGTATATTTGATAGTAATCCCAAAGACACTTTTTATTTGTATCGTTGACTGCACTATCAAAAGCAAAATTTTTCAAAGTGAAAATAGTAAAAAACATTTCAAAATCCGTTTGGATACTTTCTTTAGTCAGTTTGTTTACAGACGCTGCTAGTGAAATGCTCTATCCTATAATGCCCATTTATCTTAAAACAATAGGTTTCTCCATTGTATTAATTGGTGTTTTGGAGGGATTTGCGGAGGCTTTGGCAGGATTAAGCAAAGGTTATTTTGGTAAGTTGTCAGATAGCTCAGGTAAAAGAGTTCCCTTTGTGCAGGTTGGTTATGCCTTGAGTGCAATTTCAAAACCAATGATGGCAGTGTTTGTTTTTCCACTTTGGATATTTTTTGCAAGATCGATTGATCGCTTTGGAAAAGGAGTTCGTACCGGGGCAAGAGATGCTATTTTATCGGAGCAGGCAACACCGTATACCAAAGGAAAAGTTTTTGGTTTTCATAGGGCAATGGATACTTTTGGTGCTGTTTTAGGACCATTGATTGCCTTAACGTATCTTTATTATTATCCGGAACAGTATCAAACACTGTTTTATATTGCATTTCTTCCTGGTGTAATTGCGGTTTTAGTTTCTTTATTATTAAAAGATAAATCAAAAAAAATCTCCACTGAAAAAACAACAACCTCGTTTTTCTCCTTTCTGAGTTATTGGCATTTAAGTCCACACGAATATAGAAAAGTAGTGCTGGGCTTATTGGCTTTTGCTGTTTTTAATAGTTCCGATATTTTTCTGTTATTGAAAGCAAAACAAGCAGGATTAAATGATTCTTACGTAATTGGAATTTATATTTTTTATAATTTAGTATATGCAATTGTAGCTTTACCTATTGGGATTTTAGCAGACAAAGTAGGTTTAAAGAAGATGTTCATAGTTGGACTTTCTTTATTTGCCATCGTTTATTTTGGAATGGCCTTTAGTACTAACATTTATTTGATTGCGCTGTTCTTTTTTATCTATGGTATTTATGCTGCTGCAACCGAAGGAATATCAAAAGCATGGATTAGTACAATTTGTGATCCTAAAGATACTGCTACGGCCATTGGAACATACTCTGGATTTCAAAGTATAGGTGCTTTGATAGCAAGTTCGCTTGCCGGATTAATTTGGTATCGGTTTGGAGCCCAAGCTACATTTTTAACTACAGGGATTGCTACCGTTTTAGTTGTTATTTACTTTTCTTTTTTTCTGAAAGACAAAATTATTAAAAATGAAATAATCAAATAAAGAGACAGTGCACGACAAAGAGGTCTGCGCTATCTCCAAGCAAAAATTGACTACTAAAAACGCAACCGAAGATGTGGAATGTTGCACGTTAGATAGTGATTTGGGTATTAATTCCGAGCAGGATCACGATCATGGTAGCTCAACTGGAAGTTTATTTGCGCTTTTTTTGCCTGCAATGATCAGTTTTGTACTATTAGTGTTAGCTTTATTGCTGGATCACTTTTTTTCTCAATCCTGGTTTTTGGGATGGATTCGGATTATTTGGTATGTCGTTGCATACCTCCCTGTCGGTTTTCCTGTTTTGAAAAAGGCTTTTCATAGTAGTAGAAAAGGAGCTGTTTTTTCAGAATTTTTTCTAATGAGCATTGCTACAGTTGGTGCTTTTAGAATTGGCCAATATGCAGAAGGAGTTACCGTAATGTTGTTCTATCCAAGAGGGGAACTGTTTCAAATGCTGGCGGTAAAAAAAGCTAAATCTAATATCAAATCATTATTGGATCAAAGGCCCGATTTTGCTAGTGTTATAGAAGGACAGAAAGTGATTTTAAAAAAAGCATCTGAAGTTGCACTTGGTAAAATAATAGAACTAAAAGCAGGAGAGAAATTGGCCCTAGATGGAAAATTACTTTCCCCTCATGCTACTTTTAATACTGCCGCATTATTTGGAGAAATCAAACCCGATTTTAAGTCGAAAGGGGATGTCATTCTCGCTGGAATGATTACTGCAGCTATTGAGGCCAAAAGCACACACCCCGTTGGTTCCGCACTAATTGAATTTGCCAACAATAATAAAAATAGCAGTACTACTAATGTTATTGAAGTAATTGAAATTCCAGGTCTCGGATTAAAAGGAATCGTTGATGGAAATGAAATAGCTGTTGGCAGTTCTAAATTGATGAAAAAATTAAAAATTGATTATGATAAGGAACTGGATAGAATTCCTTTTACGACAATTGCTGTAGCCATCAACCAAAAATATGCCGGTTATTTTCTCATAGCCGATGAGATTAAAGAAGATGCAAAAACAGCTATTGCAGGTTTACACAAAATAAAGATTAAAACCATGCTACTCTCTGGCGATAATCAAGCAGTAGTTACTGCTGTGGCCAAAGAATTGAATATTAAAGATGCTTTTGGAGGTTTATTGCCAGAAGACAAAGTAAAGAAAGTAGAAGCACTGTTGAAGCAGCAGGTTAAAGTCGCTTTTGTTGGTGATGGCGTAAATGATGCTCCAGTTATTGCCATTGCAGATGTAGGAATTGCTTTGGGTGGTCTGGGAAGTGATGCAACTATTGAAACGGCCGATATAGTGATTTAAAATGACCAACCTATGAAAATTGCCACAGCAATCAACATTGGAAGGAAAACCAAACAAATCGTTTGGCAAAATATTACGTTGGCTTTTTGTGTTAAATTGATCGTGTTAACTCTGGGAGCAGGTGGATTAGCCTCCATGTGGGAGGCTGTTTTTGCAGCTGTAGGTGTGGCCATGTTGGCAATTTTGAATGCCACACGTATTCAACGCATGAAGTTTTAAATGCCCATAGTTTTTAACTTAAATTTCCATCAAACACATTGCTATTTTTATTAAATTCGTTTCATTAAATTAAATACATGAAAATTGCAATAGTTTGTTATCCTACCTTTGGAGGTAGTGGTGTCGTCGCTACAGAATTAGGACTAGAATTGGCTCGTCGCGGCCACGAAATTCATTTTATAACGTACAGTCAACCGGTACGCTTAGCACTGTTGAGCCCAAATGTTTATTACCATGAAGTAAATGTTCCTGAATATCCATTATTCCATTATCAACCGTATGAATTGGCTCTTTCAAGCAAATTAGTTGACATGGTTAAACTTTATAAAATCGAATTGCTTCATGTGCATTACGCCATTCCGCATGCTTATGCCGGTTATATGGCCAAGCAGATGTTGAAAGATGAGGGAATAAATATACCAATGGTAACGACTTTGCATGGAACTGATATTACTTTAGTAGGAAATCATCCGTTTTATAAACCAGCGGTTACTTTCAGTATCAATAAATCAGATTTTGTTACTTCGGTGTCCCAAAGTTTAAAAGATGATACGCTCAAGTTATTCAATATTAAAAATGAAATTGAGGTCATTCCAAATTTTATAGAATTGGACAAAAATTCAAACGATCTTAGTATTCCTTGTCAACGTTCCGTTATGGCTAAGGAAAACGAGCGTATTATAACCCATATTAGTAATTTTAGAAAAGTAAAACGAATTCCTGATGTGATTAAGATTTTTTATAATATTCAAAAAGAGATTCCAGCTAAATTAATGATGGTAGGGGATGGTCCTGAAAAGGAAAAAGCAGAATATTTATGTCAGGAATTGGGGATAGTAGACAAGGTTATTTTCTTTGGAAACAGTAATGAAATTGATAAAATTTTATGCTTGACGGATCTATTCTTACTTCCCTCAGAAACAGAAAGTTTTGGTTTAGCCGCTCTTGAAGCCATGGCATGCAGGGTTCCGGTTATCTCCAGTAATTCAGGTGGTTTGCCGGAGGTTAATTTTGAGGGTGTTTCTGGTTATTTAAGTGACGTAGGAAATATAGAAGAGATGGCTCAAAATGCCTTAAAAATTTTAAAAGAGGACAGTACTCTTCAAAAATTTAAAGAAAATGCTTTGTCTGTTGCAAAACAATTTGACATTAAAAATATTTTACCACTTTATGAAGCACTATATCAAAAAGCAATCAATAAATATTTATAAAATAAACTGATTTAGGGATTGTAGTAGGTCATAGGCTCTTACAAACAGATTGAATTCCACCAAAAAAAATAATAATGAAAAAAACAATTTTGTCACTTTTTGTCTTAACACTCGCTGCTTGCGGTACAACAGCTGTTAAAAGCACTGATGCAACTAAATTGTACGAAGTGTTGAGTCAACAAACTAATGGTGGAGCAAGTATTCGTTTCTTTGAGGTACTTACGGAACCAAATGAAATTAAAATGCTACAAAATGATGAAAGTTTAAAAAACAAGATTAGTGCTAATGATGCTCAGAACTCTAATTTTATTATTTTGAATATGGGGGAGAAGGCCACGGGCGGATACGCTATAGGAATTGAGACTGTAATTGAAACCGATAAAAATGTAGTGGTAACTGTTAAAGAAACGAATCCCAAAACAGGAAGTATAGTAACACAATCAGTGACTACTCCTTTTTGTGTAGTTAAAATAAATTCTAAAAAAGAGATTGTGTTTAAATAAAAAAAGGGGCTGTTCAATTTGAACAGCCCCTTTTTTATTAAAAAACTACTAATATTAGAACTGATATCTAAGCGCTAAAGCTACATCAGAACCATAATTATTTTTGTAGTATCCTCCATTTCCACCAAATTCAGGTCTGAAATCGATAGACACTAATAATGGGAAATCAAAGTTGTATTCAAGACCGATATCTCCAGCAGCAAATGCGAAAACGTCATTGTTATAGTCTCTGTTATCATAATAGTCTCTGTTGTAGCTTCCTACACCTCCACCAATACCTGCGTACCAGTTGAAACCACCTTCAATATTCCATACCCATTGGTATAAACCTGTTAATTTGATAGCATTGTCATCATAGTTATCATTGTTGTAATCTTTTCTGCTTCTCCAACCTAAATCTAATTCAAGTCTGTTGTTATCAGATAAACCTCTTTGGTATGAAATTTCAGTTCCAAATCCACCGTTGCTTCCAAAACGTAAACCTATAGCATTTTTTGAAATATCCTGCGCTTGTGCGGTAAATGCTAATCCCATTAACATTATTGCTGATAAAATAATTTTTTTCATAAGTAAATTTTTATAGGTACAAATGTAGCTCTTAAGTTTTGGATATTGATTATAAAATTATAGAAAAAAGTTATATAATTACCACATTAAAAAAAATAAAAGTGATTAAAAAAGAACGATACATTGCGTTATTCTGCTTTGAAAATAGGACTTTCGCAAATGTTTGATTGCTTAAACGATCTTCCGTTTCAAAAAGATTTTCTTCCGCTACATAATTCATTTCTGAATAATGAAATAATTTCCAGCGTTTTTTATTATACTCTAATGCTGTTAAGTTTTCAACCCAATCTCCTGAATTTAAGTAAAGTGTAGCGCCATTCTTATTTTCTTTCTTGATCATTTTAGGTTCGTGAATATGGCCGCAAACTACATAGTCATATTTATTTTCGATTGCTAAATCGGTGGCTGTTTCCTCAAAATCAGAGATGTGTTTGACCGCTTTTTTTACGCTAGCCTTTATTTTCTTGGAAAAAGAGTAGGGTTCTTTGCCTATTTTTAACAAACACCAATTCACAAATCGATTGATAAGAATGAGATAGTCGTAGCCCAAGCCTCCCAATTTAGCAATCCATTTGGAATGTTGAACCGAAGCATCAAAAACATCACCGTGAAAGATCCAAGCTTTTTTGCCATCGAGATCCAGTACCAATTTGTCACGTAATTCAAAATTGCCCATACTTATGTCACTAAATTTCCGAAGCATTTCGTCATGATTACCAGTTATGTAGTAGACTTTAGTTCCTTTAGAAGCAAAACTGATTATTTTTTGAATGACTTTTAAATGTGCCTTAGGAAAATAAGATTTTCTAAATTGCCAAATATCAATAATATCGCCATTTAATACTAAAACTTTAGGTTTAATGCTTGCTAAATAATTGTAAAGTGCAACAGCATGGCTGCAAAAAGTTCCCAAATGCACATCGGAAAGGACCACTAGTTCTACTTTTCTTTTTTTCAAGGTATGTGGATTTTATGTTTCCCAAAATAATCGAATTATTAGCAAATGAAATAGAATTAAAGGTTAAGAAATCTAATACAATATTAAATTTATAATAATAAATGTGAATTGTTTCTTAAAACTTTAAACTTTAAACTTTTGAACCTTAAAGTAAAATGGTACTTTTGTTCAAAATTAATTATAATGGCAGGAAATAGCTACGGAACACTATTTAGAATAACAACTTTTGGAGAATCTCATGGTGAAGCTTTAGGCGGAATAATTGACGGTTGTCCTCCGGGAATAGCACTAGATTTGGAAGCCATTCAATTCGAAATGTCTAGAAGAAAGCCAGGTCAATCGGCAATAGTTACCCAACGTAAAGAACCAGACGATGTTCAATTCCTTTCTGGAATTTTTGAAGGTAAAACTACTGGAACTCCAATAGGTTTTATCATTCCCAACACCAATCAGAAATCCGATGATTATTCCCATATTAAAGATAATTACAGGCCCAGTCATGCTGACTATGTGTACGATCAAAAGTATGGAGTACGTGATTATCGGGGTGGAGGACGCAGTTCAGCGCGTGAAACTGCTAGTAGAGTAGTTGCTGGTGCTGTTGCAAAGCAAATGCTACCGCAACTTAAAATTAATGCTTACGTTTCTTCTGTAGGTCCTATTTTTTTAGAAAAACCTTACCAAGATTTAGACTTTTCAATGACAGAGAATAATCCTGTTCGGTGTCCTGATCCAGAAATGGCAGTAGTGATGGAAGAGTATATACGTGATATTAGGAAACAAGGAGATACAGTGGGTGGAACCGTAACGTGTGTTATTCAAAATGTACCCATCGGACTCGGAGAACCGGTATTTGACAAACTCCATGCTGAACTCGGTAAAGCCATGCTCTCTATAAATGCTGTAAAGGGATTCGAATTTGGAAGTGGCTTCTGTGGTGCTAAAATGAAGGGCAGTGAGCACAACGATTTATACAATCCTGATGGATCCACTAAGACTAATCTTTCGGGAGGGATTCAAGGCGGTATAAGCAATGGGATGGATATTTACTTTCGTGTAGCTTTTAAGCCTGTGGCAACAATCATGCAAAAACAGGAATCGCTAGACAATAAAGGGAACATTACTGAGATGACAGGAAAGGGACGTCATGACCCTTGTGTTGTTCCTAGAGCTGTTCCAATTGTTGAGGCAATGGCTGCCATTGTGCTGGCTGATTTTTATTTGATAAACAAAACATATTAATACTAATTTTTAGCTTTTTCCCTATTTTGAAATAATCTTTATTACTAAGATTTAAGTAAGGAAGAGTACTGTGACAAAGGCTAATTTAAAACTAATACCTACTTTTAATGAATACAATTACAACGAAGAAGCCCTCATTTTTTTCAGGATTAACAGGACAAATATTAATAGCTATGGTCTTAGGTGCTATTTTGGGTATTGTCATACACAATTGGATTTCACCAGAAGATGCAAAAGCCTTTAGTAAAAAAATAAACATCTTAGCAACCATCTTTATTCGTTTAGTTCAAATGATTATTTCTCCTTTAGTTTTTACTACTTTAGTGGTGGGAATTGCTAAGCTCGGAGACATTAAAGCAGTAGGAAGGATTGGTGGCAAAGCGATGGGTTGGTTTTTTACCGCCTCGTTTGTTTCCTTGTTGTTAGGTATGTTTTTTGTCAACATGCTTAAACCAGGAGTTGGACTTAATTTACCAAGTATCGATTTAGCCTCTGCTTCAGAAGTAACTGCTAAAACGCAAAATATATCTTTTGAAAATTTTATTGAGCATATTGTACCCAAAAGTATCTTTGAGGCATTGGCTACTAATGAAATTTTACAAATTGTAATTTTCTCCATTTTCTTTGGTCTAGCGGCCGCTTCATTAGGAGATTATGTAAAACCAGTTACAAATGCTTTAGAGAAAACATCTCATATTGTCCTGAAAATGGTTAATTATGTGATGAAGTTTGCACCAATTGGAGTATTTGGAGCTATAGCAGGAGTTTTTGCGGTACGTGATTTTCAGGAATTAGCAATTACTTATTTCAAGTTTTTCGGTTCCTTTTTAATTGGAATTTCCTCTCTTTGGGTCGTATTAATACTAGTAGGTTATATTTTTCTAAAAAGTAGAATGACCGTTTTACTGAAAAGAATAGTTAGTCCACTAATCATTGCTTTTGGAACTACTAGCAGCGAAGCTGTTTTTCCAAAGTTAACGGAAGAATTAGAACGCTTTGGCGTCAAAGACAGAATTGTCTCTTTCATGTTGCCACTGGGTTATTCCTTTAATTTAGATGGAAGTATGATGTACATGACTTTTGCTAGTATTTTTATTGCTCAAGCGTACGGTATTGATTTAGATTTAGGAACACAAATGACAATGCTTTTAGTTTTGATGCTGACCAGCAAAGGTATTGCGGGAGTTCCAAGAGCTAGCTTAGTAGTCGTTGCCGCAACATGTGGCATGTTTGATATTCCAATTGAAGGAATCGCTTTGATTTTACCAATTGATCATTTTTGCGATATGTTTCGTAGTGCAACCAATGTTTTAGGAAACGCTTTAGCAACGTCAGTCGTAGGACAATGGGAAGGTGAAAATCAAAATGAAACTGATCTTTCTCAAGCATAAAATGAGTTCCTAATTGACAATTTTTTAAATTATTCGAATAATTGAGCAGTTTTATCTGGCTTTATTGAAACAGAAACATTTTTTTCTGAGAGCTTAAAAACTCTTTTTAGTCAAGCTCAATAATTTAATATAAAACATCAGCTATCGAATGATTAATCTTGCTTGATATTGGTTGTCAAACCAAACATAATAGTTTTTAAAAAGTGGAATCGAGTAATTAGTAAGTCTTTAATTTAGTATTTGATCGCTATAAATATTTTATTTATAAGTGGTTGGCATAATTAAGTTATCATAAAAAAGCACCTTTTAGTTTGTGCTAAAAAGTGCTTTTAAAATGACTTTACATAATAGGTATCCTTGTTAATACCATCTTTTTTTGTTTTGCTTGCTAGCGTCTGATTTTCTCGATTTATGGGCTCCACCGCTTCGATTAGAATTGTTTTGTTTTGATGCTGGGGCAGTTTCTGGACTTCCAGAATGCCAGCCAAAAGGATGGTCACTTACCGTTTTAACATCTACTTTGATTAATTTTTGAATGTCTTTCCAATATTGATGTTCATCCTTACCACAAAAAGAAATGGCAACACCTTCATTCCCAGCGCGGCCAGTTCTACCAATTCTATGCACATACGTTTCAGGAATATTTGGTAAATCAAAATTGATGACAAATGGCAATTGGTCAATATCAATTCCTCTAGCGGCAATGTCAGTAGCGACTAAAACTTTAATTTCTTTATTTTTGAAACCATCAAGAACGCGTTGTCTTGCATTTTGAGACTTATCTCCATGAATAGCTTCAGCTGCAATGTCATGTTTTCGCAAGGCTTTTACAACATTATCAGCTCCATGTTTTGTTCTTGAAAAAACTAAAACATTAGATAAATTTTCGTTTTTTATTAAATGATATAATAAATTTCTTTTTTCTCCTTTTTCAACAAAATAGACACGTTGTTCTACATTTTCCGCAGTTGATGAAACGGGCGAAACGGTAACTGTTGCTGGGTCTTTTAAAAACATCTCCGCCAACTCTCTAATTGCAATTGGCATTGTTGCAGAGAATAAAAGTGTTTGTCTGTTGTTAGGAGTTAACTTTACAATTTTTTTGACATCATTTACAAATCCCATATCCAGCATTTGATCCGCTTCATCGAGAACTAGTGTGTGCAAATGGTCTAAATCTATAAACCCTTGCTTTACCAAATCTAGTAAACGTCCCGGCGTCGCAATCAGGATATCTATTCCTTTTTTAAGCATTTCTACTTGAGGTACTTGGGAAACTCCTCCAAAAATGGTCAGTTGGACTAAGTTTGTGTATTTGCCATATTGGTCAAAATTTTGTCCAATCTGAACAGCTAATTCTCTAGTTGGGGTAATAACTAAGGCACGGATTGGGCTTGCTTTTTTAGACGAACCTACTATTCTATGGAGTTGATGAATAATAGGAATAGCAAAAGCAGCAGTTTTCCCAGTTCCTGTTTGGGCACAACCAATCATATCTCTTCCAGATAAAACGATTGGAATTGCTTGTTCTTGTATTGGAGTTGCTTCTAAATAGCCTTGTTCAAATACGGCTTTTTGTATACTTTTTGAGAGTGATAAATCTTCGAATAACATATTTTTGATATTAATTATCTTGTATTAGGTACAAAGACAGTCTTGCAAAGATAGTATTAATATTTTTGATGGGTACTCGTAGGTCCGTCAGGCACTACTTTAGAGCATTTTAATTACTGAATTCGGAATTTGAATCGGAGGGATCGTGTTGGATTTGATAAAATCAGTGATTAGATATCCTATCAGTTTGCCTATCAGGTGATTGTTATTTTCTTCTCCTAAATCCGGAGCTCCTTCGCAAATATGCAAGTAGGATGCATTTTTATTTTTTCCAAAAAAGGAAATAAACTGTCGAAGTTGTTCCACCGAAAAACCACTCATTGTCATTGCACTACAGGCAATATTTGGAATGGCATCGAGATCAATTTCAATTCCAAAGAAATCATCATTTACAAACTCTAGCGCGTGTGCCATTTCTTGATCAAATTCTTTTTCTCTTCTAATGCTGATACTATCGTACGTGGTATAGCGTACCCGATCTTCGATTTTTTTGATAATGTCCAAAACACTTTTAGACGTATAGTTTTCATGCAACCCAAAAATAAAATATTTTTTTAAAAAACCTTCTTCATACGCATACGAAAATCCATTGCCGCTGTGACGTCCTTCTAAAATTCTAAAATCAGAATGGGCATCAAAATTAATTGCATTTATAGGTTTGCCTTTGGCGAGTGCCGTTCCTTTTATGTTTCCATAAGAATTATTGTGTCCGCCGCCAATAACAATTGGTGTTTTGCCTAATTTTACTAAATTAAATATAATGTGTGAAACATCTTTGTCAATTTTATCGACGAGCTGACTCAATTTAGAGCGGTCATCAATATCATTAAAGTCTAGTGATTCTACATTTTTCATTAGTTCACTTACATCGAGCTGTCCTAGAACAACAAGTTGACTGCCTTTACAAAAACGATTGTGCTGTATGTTTGCAATGCTTTTTATCGCACTATCCCATGCGGATGCTGCTCCTGGTCTGCCATAATTGGCTCTTATGCCTATATCTTCTGGAATTCCAAAGAGCACATATTTAGCTTCACATTTTTTTAGAAAATCAGTGGGGTCTGCGTCCTTTGGAATGGTTAACATTTTCTCTCCAAATTTTATTTCGCCACTTCTGTGGTTGGTTATTTTTGCAAGATCTTTTATGGTAAACGGGATAATTTTGTCCATTAAAAAAATAATTTTTATTCAAAAATAATATAATTGTGTTAACTTACGTTATCAGGTGGTTATATAATGTTAAATTTGTAAATAAATTAAAAAATTAAATTGGGATGGAAAATCAAAAAAGCAGTTCAAGTCTTAAAGCGGTAGTAGCAGTATTGGCTATTTTATTAGTAGGAAGTTTAATCTATATATTTAAAATGACCTCTGATGCAGATACAGTTAAAACAGAATTGAAAACTACATTGACCGAAAAAGAAACGGTAATGAAAGATCTACAGGAACTAAAATCGACTTATGATGCTGCTATTTCAGAAAACACTTCAATGTCTGATGAGTTAATTTTGGAAAGAGATAAAGTGGTTAACTTAATGTCTGACTTAAGTAAATCGAAAGGGGATGTAGCTTCATTGTCAAGATATAGAAGTCAATTCAATGCTTTGCAAGGGAATATGAAAGTTCTAATGGCGGAGAACGACAATCTAAAAAAGGCTAACACGACACTTACAGTGCAACGTGATAGTACTAGGGTTGTATTAGGAGAGTCTAAAAAATACAATGAAGCATTGGTGGGGCAAAACGAAGAATTGACTAAAGCGGTAGAAATTGGTTCTAAATTAACTGTTTTGAATACAAGAGGATCGGCTTTTAAACTGCGTAGCTCTGGTAAACAAATTGAAACGGACAAAGCAAGTAGAGCTGATGTTTTGAGAGTTAATTTTACAATTGCTGAAAATGCTATTGCTAAATCTGGTGAAAAAACATATTATGTTCAAGTAATTGACAGTAAAAACAATGTTTTAGGGGATAAGAAAACAGAGAATTTTGGAGAAAACACGTTAACCTATAGTTTTTTAACTAATGTTAAATATGAAAATAAAACAATTCAAGTTTCTGAGGATTTAAGAGGGAAAGATTTTGCTAAAGGAACGTATTTTATCAATATTTTTGATAGAGATGTATTAGTTTCTAAAACAAGTTTTGTCTTAAGATAATCACGCGAAGAAGACTATTTAAAAGAGGAACGTACTGTTCCTCTTTTTTTTATGCAACTATTTCTCCCTCTATAAATACAGTGTCAATTAAATTACTGCCAAAAGCATAAGGCAATTGATAATAGGAGGGAATAGGTTGGGTCAGAATAAGATTTGCTTTTTTACCAATAGTGATACTTCCGTGCGTGTCTGAAATTCCCATCGCATACGCTCCGTTAATTGTAGCCGCATTAATTGCTTCTTCGGGCGTCATTTTCATTTTGATACAGGCGGTTGCCACCACAAAATTCATATTTCCCGATGGAGTAGAACCCGGATTATAATCCGTTGCTATCGCTATAGGAAGTCCAGCTTCAATCATTTCTCGTGCTGGAGCATACGGAATACTCAAAAAATAAGAACACGAAGGTAATGCAACAGGCATTGTAGCGGTATTTTTCAAAGATTCGATATCGTTGGTAGTCATCACTTCTAGGTGATCGACAGAAAGTGCTTCCTGTTGTACTCCAACTTGAATTCCGCCAATGGAGTTGAACTGATTGACATGAATTTTTGGCTTTAAGCCAAATGCAATTCCAGCTTTCAAGATTTGTTGTGTTTCGGCAACAGTAAAATAACCGATTTCACAAAAAACATCGATGAATTCTGCTAGCTTTTCTTTAGCAATTGCAGGCAGCATTTCGTTGATGATAAGATCGATATAGCCTTGATGGTTTTCTTTAAATTCTGAGGGAAATGCATGGGCACCTAAAAATGTCGCTTTAATAGTGATTGGATAGTTTTGTGCCAAGCGATGAATTACGCGTAGCATTTTTAACTCCCCTTCAACCGTCAATCCGTATCCCGATTTGATTTCTACGGCTCCGGTTCCTAGACGCATCACTTCTTCCAGACGAATTTTAGACTGGTCGTACAGTTCTTTTTCGGAGGTTTCGTTCAATTTTTTAGCAGAATTTAAGATTCCACCGCCAAGACTGGCAATTTCCTCGTAAGTCAATCCATTAATGCGATCCACGAATTCCTGTTCGCGATTACCTGCATACACAATGTGCGTATGGCTGTCACACCAAGCCGGTAAAACTATTTTTCCGTCTGCATCAATACACTTTTCTGGATTTATGTTAGGCAAGTCTTCCATTGAACCAAAATCAGAAATAAGCTCATTTTGAATTACTAAATAGGCGTTGTTGATTGTTGGAAGAACCGCCATTTCGGCACCTGAAACCTTCAAAATTGCAGCATCCCGAACCTGCAGTAATTCTTTGATATTGATGATTAATGTTGTCATTTTATATAAAATTATTCAGAAACTTTGATTTCAAACATTTTATCCCAGTTTTTCCCGGTTACAAAAATGGTTTTTGTTTTTGGATTGTATGCGATGCCGTTCAGTACATCCGTGTCTGTTAACTGGGTAATTTTTTTCTTCAAATCCGCAAGATTGATAATTGCTTCTACGGCACCATTTTTTGGATTTATAATCGCAATCGCATCTTTTTGATACACATTCCCATAAATTTTACCGTCAATCCATTCGAGTTCGTTAATAGATTTTATTTTTGATTCAAAGGAGTAAATATTGATAAAGTCTCTTTCTTTAAAAGTAGTTGGATCGATAATCCAAATTTTTTCAGAACCATCAGATTGATACAAGTTTTCTCCATCGTTTGTTAATCCCCAACCTTCCATTGGCTTAAAATAGGTAAAAGTCTTTTCTTTTTTGAAAGTATCTGCGTTATACACATACCCTTCATTGTTTTGCCATGTCAATTGGTATATTTTATTATTCAGAATTGTAATTCCCTCGCCAAAATATTGATCCGCCAATAGTACTTT
Source organism: Flavobacterium fryxellicola (assembly GCF_900143245.1). GTDB lineage: Bacteria > Bacteroidota > Bacteroidia > Flavobacteriales > Flavobacteriaceae > Flavobacterium > Flavobacterium fryxellicola. The sequence continues at coordinate 42,289 of NZ_FRDK01000002.1, read as the reverse complement.
TTTATAAACTTCGCCCGTTTTGTAATTGGTTTTTCGCAAGCTAGAGACTCCTCTTTTTCCAGATGGACCGGAGCCGTTTCCTGTTCCTTCGTAAAGGGTATCTCGATAAAATTCTAATCCTTGCGTGTAAGCTTCAATGTCGTGGGGATAGGTATTTACAATTGTATAGTTTAATAATTTGGGTTGGATGTCAGAAACTAATTCTACTCTAGCGGTAGCTTCTGAATTTTCTTCTCCAAAATATACCAATGCTTTAAGGTTTTGGTAGCCTAGTTTTTGGTTTTTTAATTCAAAAGTTAGTTTCTCCAAACCCTTTTTAGAAGCTATTTTTTTATCATTTACAAAATAGATAACACTGTCTACTGTTTGTTCTTTTAAGTTCAAAATTTCCATAGAAAGTGCTTCTTGTGGCTTGTATTGTTCCTTAAATTTTGAATTATCAAAGCTGAATGAAGTGTTTTCGCCTTTTTTTGTCTGGTTGCAATTGGCTAAAGTGATTCCTAATAAAATGATAGATAGGAAGTTATAATTTCTCATAGTTTGGATTTTGAATACCCGAATATACAACGTTATTTTTAATGTATAAAGCTCTTGCAAAAATATAAAAAGATTGTATATTTGCACCGGCAAGTCCTACACGATCAGCTCCTGCAGACTCCCCCAGGATGGGAACATAGCAAGGGTAAGCGGTTGAGCGATGCGATGTAGGTCGCTTGCCATTTTTTTTTAGTCTGTATTTATTTCAGGTTTTTTTTCTAAATCCACAAAATAGTAGTCTTCCTTCGGGAGGATTTTTTTATTTTTGGACCTTTCGTATCATTAACAGTAACAATTATGGATAAAGTAGTCTTAATAACGGGTGGTTCCTCAGGAATAGGGAAATCTATTGGAGAGTTTTTACATCATAAAGGTTTCATTGTCTATGGAACCAGCAGGAATCCGGAGCGAATTTTGCATTCGGTTTTTCCTTTAGTGGCTTTGGATGTTCGGGATGCCGACTCGATTTATGCGGCTGTTGCCAAAGTGATTGCGACTGCCGGAAGATTGGATGTAGTGATCAATAATGCGGGTGTAGGGATAACAGGGCCTTTGGAAGAAATTCCAATGCAAGAAATTAAAAACAATTTTGAGACCAATCTTTTTGGTCCAATCGAAGTAATGAAATCCGTGTTGCCACAAATGCGTGCTCAAAAATCAGGATTAATTATTAATGTGACTTCCATTGCGGGGTATATGGGTTTGCCCTATCGAAGTGTTTATTCCGCTTCAAAAGGCGCACTTGAACTCATAACCGAAGCCTTGCGAATGGAAGTGAAATCGTTTGGTATTCACATTACAAACGTAGCGCCAGGTGATTTTGCAACAAATATTGCTGCAGGACGTTTTCATGCTCCGGTGCTACAAGGTTCAGCTTACGAAACTCCGTACGGAAATACCTTAAAAGCAATGGACGAACATGTGGATAGCGGCAGTAATCCCAATGAAATGGCCGAAGCGGTCTACCAAATTATCCAAACTGAGGAACCTAAAATTCATTATAAAGTGGGTGCTTTTATGCAAAAAATCTCCATTGTTTTGAAGAGAATTTTGCCGGATAAAGTATATGAAAAAATGCTGATGAACCATTATAAGTTGTAATTTTGCACAAAATTTGTGAGCGTGAGGGATTGCAGTGAAAATCCTTTTATTTTTTCTTTAAAAATAAAAGATTGAAGCGGAAAGCCCGACCCTTGGGTCACGCCCAAAGAATTAGAAACACACAATTAAATTATATAATATGAAATTTTTTATTGACACGGCTAATTTAGCTCAGATTAAGGAAGCGCAGGCATTAGGCGTTTTGGATGGTGTTACAACCAATCCTTCGTTGATGGCAAAAGAGGGAATTACGGGTAAAAACAGCATTTTGAAGCATTATGTTGACATTTGTAACCTGGTTGATGGTGATGTAAGTGCCGAAGTTAATGCTTTGGATTACGACGGAATGGTTAAAGAAGGCGAAGAATTAGCCGATTTACATGAGCAAATTGTGGTTAAATTGCCTATGACTAAAGAAGGGGTTATGGCGGCTAAATACTTTTCGGACAAAGGAATCAAGACCAATGTGACACTAGTGTTCTCTGCTGGGCAGGCTTTATTGGCTGCAAAAGCTGGAGCTACTTATGTTTCTCCGTTCATCGGTCGTTTGGATGATGTATCTACAGATGGTTTGGCTTTGATTGAAGAAATCAGATTGATATATGATAATTACGGATACGAAACTCAAATTCTTGCGGCTTCAGTGCGCCACACGATGCATATTGTAAACTGTGCAAAAATTGGTGCTGATGTGATGACTGGACCACTTTCAGCTATTTACGGCTTGTTGAAACACCCTTTGACTGATATTGGATTGGCGCAGTTTGTCGCTGATTTCGAAAAAGGAAATAAATAGATTTAAGATTGCAGATTGCTTCGCCAGTTCGCCTTTCAGGCTCGGGCAACGATTTTTGATTTTGAGATTTCGTTATAAACAAAAACTCCCATTTTACTTAGTAAAATGGGAGTTTTTTTGTTGGTTTGGTTTTGGTTAATTTGTGTTGAAATTAGTGTCCTCCACCAACTTCTATTTCTTTTCCGATTCCTTGTTTTTCTAAAATTCCAATTACTTTCCATCCGTAGAATGCGATGAAAGCGAAACATAAAACAGGAATGAAATAAGACGTATGAATCCCGATGATATCCGCTAATTTTCCTTGTAATGGCGGGATAATTCCACCACCTAAAATCATCATCACCAAGAAGGCAGAACCTTGAGAAGTGTATTTTCCTAAACCTGCAATGGCTAAGGAGAAAATAGACGGCCACATGATACTTAAGAATAATCCACCGCTCATAAAAGCAAAAATTGCGATCGTTCCAGTAGTAAATAAACCAATAAGCATGGCTGTCATTCCCATTATACCAAAAATCATTAAGGTTCTTGACGGCTGGTCTTTCCCTAAAAAGAAACCGGTGATTTGGAACAAAATCACAAATGCGTAAGCATATAAAGGGGTTACATCTTGTCCTGAAATTGCATTAGCCGCTAAAACAACTCCAAAAGCGACATAAGGGACTACAATAAGTAAAATTTTCTTTACTTGTGATGATGGGTTGAAAACAGTAATTGCTCCTGCCCAACGCCCAATCATTAAACTTCCCCAATACATAGACATATACGGTGCTAACGCTGGGCCTGAAATCGAACCAAAATCAGCAGTAACTAGCAATTCCCCTAGATTACTTCCTATCGTAACTTCGACACCAACATAAGCAAAAAGGGCTAGCATTCCCAAAACTAATTGTGGGTATTTCATAGCTCCCCAACCTTCAGGATTTTTTTGAGCAGTTGTATTGGCAAACAACAAACCAATCACTACGACTAAAAGTGTAGAAACCGTTAATGCTAATCCTAAGTAATCTTTTTCTTTATTTTCTATAAAACGAGTGATGAATTCTGGTTCTTCGTAGCGAGAAAAGATGTACGCAAAAATGGCTACTAAAATTACAGTAATTGCAATCAAAGTTTTCATTGCTTTATTTGCCGTTTCAAAAGTAGGATCGCTTTTCCCTGACGGTAATTTTTTAGAAAATTGAAATAAGGCAGCCGCCAATAAAAATAGTCCTCCTACAAAAACATAAAGAATTCTCATAGAATCCAATGAATCTGGTTTTCGAGCATATTCTTCAATATTTACACCCGCAATAACACCAAATAAAGCGATGGAAACTACTATCGGGCCTATTGTGGTTCCTAACGAGTTGATACCTCCAGCAAGATTTAGTCGGCTAGAAGCAGAATGTGGTTCACCCAGTGACGCTGCAAATGGCTGTGCCGATGTTTGTTGTAGTGAAAAACCAAGTGCAACAATAAATAAAGCCCCAAGAATAAATAAATAACTTCCTTGTGTTACCGCTGCTATCATTAAAACAGCCCCAAAGGTACTGACCAACAATCCATAAATAATTCCTTTTTTGAATCCCCACCCGTTTAGAATGTCCTTTTTAGCAATACTACTAAAAATGAAAAGGAATAAAGCACCAATATAGTAAGCACCATAGAAAGCAAAATCGATGAGTTGACTTTGAAATTGGTCTAACCCAAATTTAGCTTTGCAAAAGGGAATGAAAATCCCATTTGATGCTCCAATAAAACCCCAAAAGAAAAATACGGTTATGAGCGTATAAAGCGCAGAATTATTAGACTTTGTTTGTTCTGAATTCATAAGTATAAAGTGGTTAATTATTATTTTAAAAATGCTTTTATGGCTGTAACACCGTAAATATATTTGTTAAGTAAATTAAAAAAAAATAATTTAGGCTAAATATTATTATAATTATTGAATAACCAATTTATATTGGGTATACTTGCTTTTTTTTCAAACATTTTGCTAATTCTGAAACAAGGAGGATTTGGATAAGAAGTTCGATCTATTTTTAATCGGTAAAAAAAGAGTATGATTTTTGTTATTTGATAAATTGTAGGGCCTACAAGTTCGTTATTCATTTGTATTGAATTGATTTTTACTGGCTATTTTAAAAAAAGCTATCTTTATAAATCAGTTTTTAAAATAACAGGATATGAAAAGTGCTCCAGTAAAAAAAAGAGATATTAGTTATGAAAGTGCCGGAAAATTTGAGGAAACACGATTTGAAAAAATTCATAATGAAATTTTCAATACTGCTTCAGAAGCATCGCTACTAGTCGCTCAGGAAATCGCTCAATTGATTGTATCTAAACGGTCTCAGAATAAAATTTGTGTTCTTGGCTTGGCTACAGGTTCTTCTCCAGTTAAGGTGTACGAAGAATTGGTTCGTATGCATCGCGAAGAGAACCTTAGTTTTAGCAATGTAGTTACTTTTAATTTGGATGAATACTATGCAATGAAGAAGGAGAATCATCATAGTTATCATTATTTTATGCACGAGCATTTGTTCAATCACATCGACATTAAACCTGAAAATATAAATATTCCAGATGGTACAGTGCCTATTGATCAACTCAAAGACTATTGTATCGCCTACGAAAATAAAATAAAAAATACTGGTGGACTTGATTTTCAATTGTTAGGAATTGGTCGCACAGGACATGTGGGCTTTAACGAACCTGGTTCTCATATAAATTCGGGAACCCGAATAATAACTTTGGATCATATTACAAAAGTGGATGCTTCATCTGATTTTAATGGAATCGAAAACGTCCCAAAAAGAGCCATTACCATGGGTGTTTCAACTATTCTTAAATCTAAAAGAATTGTGTTGATGGCTTGGGGCCAAAATAAAGCCGATATTATAAAAAGAACAACGCAAGGGGAGATAAGTTCAGAAATTCCAGCGACTTTTTTGCAAAACCATACCAATACTACTTTTGTTTTGGATCAATTTGCGGCTTCAGAGCTAACCCGTTTTAAAACGCCGTGGCTCGTTCAAGATTGCAATTGGACCTTAGAACTTAAATGTAAAGCGATTGTTTGGTTGTGTATAAAAACCAATCGATCCATATTAAAATTGACTGATAGAGATTACAACAATAACGGCATGTCTGATTTGCTTGCTTTAGAAGGGTCCGCCTATGATCTAAATATAAACATGTTCAATGTATTGCAGCATACCATAACCGGATGGCCTGGAGGAAAGCCCAATACGGATGATGCAAACAGACCCGAAAGAGCCAATCCAACCAAGAAACGAATCATCCTATTCAGTCCACATCCTGACGATGATGTGATTTCCATGGGAGGTACTTTTTCAAAACTCATAAAGCAAGGACATGATATTCATGTAGTCTATCAAACTTCAGGGAATATTGCAGTTACAGATGAAGAAGCATTAAAGTATGCGGAAGTAGGTAATGATTTTGCGGGTACTAATAATTCTAAAATTAATTTTGAATCAGTAATTGAATTTTTAAATAACAAGTCTGAAAACCAAATGGATTCTCTTGAAGTTCGCAAATTAAAAGGATTAATTAGACGCCGAGAATCGCATGCGGCAGTTCGATACATTGGATTAAAAGAGTCAAATATTCATTTTCTAGATATGCCTTTTTATGAGACAGGATTAATTAAAAAGAGTCCAATAAGCATTGAAGATATCACAATTGTGAAAGCAATTATTGAAAAAATTAAGCCTCATCAGTTTTTTGCTGCTGGTGATCTTGCCGATCCGCATGGAACACATGAGGTTTGTTTGAATGCTATTTTTGCAGCAATGGCCGCTTTAAAACCACAACCGTTCCTGAATGATTGCTGGCTTTGGTTGTATCGGGGCGCTTGGCATGAATGGGAAATTCATGAAATAGACATGGCCGTGCCTTTAAGTCCAAAGGAGGTAATGCTAAAAAGACATGCCATTTTGTACCATCAATCACAAAAAGACCGGGTGATGTTTCAAGGCAATGATTCCAGAGAATTTTGGGTGCGTGCCGAAGAACGCAACAAGCAGACAGCAAAGCTTTACGATGATTTAGGCTTGGCTGAATATGAAGCTATCGAAGCTTTTAAACGTTTTGACTATTAAAAATATTTTGAATACCTATTAATTATGAAGTACTTTTTAATCGTGTTATTGGCACATTTTATCTCGAATGCTCAGATAAAAGAAGGACAATTGGATCTGATGCCTTGGCCTCAAAAAATAAATTTGGGCGCTGGTACTTTTGCTTTAAGCAAAAATTTTAAGGTAAATATTACGGGAAATCCTAATCCACGGATTTTCATTGGCGCAACTAATTTCCTGCGAAGATTGGATGGCAGAACGGGATTGTTTTTAGAGCAAGCCTTTTTAACTAAAATCAACGAAAAACCGGAAGCCGAATTGCAAATCAATTGTGTTCGAAATGGAAAAATTGAAATTAACGAAGATGAAAGTTATCAGTTGGTCGTTACCTCCAATAAAATAACCATTAATGCGACAACTGATTTAGGAGCGCTGCATGGTTTAGAAACGCTATTACAATTGTTGCAAAATAGCAGTACTTCCTACTATTTTCCTGTAAGTACTGTTTCTGATTTTCCAAGATTTACTTGGAGAGGATTGATGATTGATGCAGCACGGCATTTTCAGCCAGTAGCTGTTATTAAAAGAAATTTAGATGCGATGGCTTCCATGAAAATGAATGTTTTTCACTGGCATTTAGCAGATGATCAAGGGTGGAGAATTGAACTAAAAAATCATCCAAAACTCACTGAATTAGCTTCTGACGGATATTTTTATAGTCAAGAAGAGATTAAAAATATAGTAAAATATGCTGATGATAGAGGAATTTTGGTTATTCCTGAAATTGATGTTCCAGGACATGCCTCGGCCTTGTTGACGGCATATCCAGAAATTGGGAGTGCAATAGCCAATGGGAAAGTCACTTATGAAGTACAAAGGAATTCGGGTATATTTAATGCTACTTTAGATCCTACCAATCCAAAAACGTATGAAATTTTAAGCTCGATTTTTGATGAAGTAAGCCTCCTGTTTTCGGGTAGTTATTTTCATATTGGAGGCGATGAAAACAATGGAAAAGAATGGAACGCCAACCCCACTATTCAAAAATTCAAGCAGGATAATAATTTAATGAACAACCACGATTTGCAAACGTATTTCAACATGAAGCTGATTCCAATGTTGAAGAAACACAACAAGAAATTAATGGGCTGGGAAGAAATAATGACTGAAAACATGTCTAAAGATGCGATAATACATGCTTGGAGAGGGACAAATGAAGGGCAAGAAGCCGGAGGCGCATTAGTCAAAGCCGCAAAAAGTGGATACAATACCGTTTTATCTAATGGCTATTATATTGACTTACTGTTAGGATTAGAAACTCATTACCTAAATGATCCTATTCCCAAAAAAATTATACTTAGTCCCGAAGAAAAAGCCAGAGTTTTAGGAGGGGAAGCTGCCATGTGGAGTGAGCTGGTAACGCCATTAAATATAGATTCCAGAATTTGGCCAAGAACGGCGGCTATTGCGGAGCGATTATGGTCCAGTCAAGAGGTAACGGATATGAAAAGCTTACGCAAAAGGTTGAAAACAATTTCGTTTCGATTAGAGGAACTTGGAATTACTCACCTTAGAAACAAAGAAGTAATTTTGAGAAACATCAGCAACAATCAAGATACACAGTCCTTGAATAATTTCTCAAACCTTTGTGAACCATTGAAAAACTACAAACGCAACGGTGGCGGAAAAAAATACCGCATGCATTCCCCATTAACGCTATTTGCTGATGCTTGCAATGCTGATGCGGCTCAGGCTTTGGATTTTAGTGAAGCAGTCAGTACCTATTTAGACAACAAAACCGTTGATAATAAAAGAGCTGTGACTAATTTTTTTAAGAAATGGGTTGTAATGAATAATGATTTAATTGCTTTAAGTGCCAATGCTCCTCTGATACAACCACTTTTGCCTTTGTCTCAAAGTTTGAGTGATTTATCAGAGCAGCTTTTACTTGTAATGAATAAAAAACAGACAGTAAATTCCACTTTAATGGAGGATTTATTAGAAAAATGCAATACCAGAAGTCCTGCGGATGTAGAATTGGCTGTTTATACCAGTCTTAAAAAATTAGTAGAAATAAATTAAAGACAACGCAGGCTTTCCTAAGTAAGACCTTTGAATTCCTTTTCGTCGCGGCGAACAGAAATCTTTTTTCAATCACTGTGATAAAGAGTAAATTTCACTGCTCAAAATGTATTTTTGGAATTCAGTATATCGGTATTTTTTTCGTATTTTTGCAAAAATTTTATAAAATAAATATTCATGTTAACAGTAAATAATTTATCAGTTCAGTTTGGCAAACGAATTTTGTTTGACGAAGTAAATACGACCTTCACACACGGCAATATTTATGGAGTTATCGGAGCCAATGGCGCTGGAAAATCTACTTTTCTTAAAATAATTGCAGGTGAAATGGATCCAACTTCGGGCCATATTCATTTGGAACCCGGAAAACGAATGTCGGTTTTAAATCAAAACCACAATATGTTTGACGAGAGCACCGTTCTGGAGACCGTTATGATGGGGAATAAAACCCTATATGCGATTAAAAAAGAAATGGATGCTTTGTATTTAGATTACAACGATTCAAATGCAGACAGAATAGGCGAGTTGCAAGTACAATTTGAAGAAATGAATGGTTGGAATGCTGATTCTGACGCTGCGTCCATGTTGTCGAATCTTGGAATCACTGAGGAGCATCATTATACTTTAATGGGAGATCTAGAAGGTAAAATAAAAGTTCGTGTCCTTTTGGCGCAAGCCTTATTTGGAAATCCAGATTTGCTTATTATGGATGAGCCTACCAATGATTTGGATTTTGAAACCATTGCTTGGTTAGAGAATTTCTTAGCAAACTATGAGAATACAGTTATCGTCGTTTCGCACGACAGGCACTTTTTAGATTCTGTTTGTACGCATATTTCGGATATTGATTTCAGTAAAATAAATCATTATTCAGGAAATTATACGTTTTGGTATGAATCCAGTCAATTAGCCGCTAAACAACGCGCTCAGCAAAACAAGAAAGCCGAAGAAAAGAAACAAGAGTTAGAAGAATTTATTCGTCGTTTTAGTGCGAATGTAGCCAAATCCAAACAAGCTACCTCTCGTAAAAAAATGATCAGTAAGTTAAATATTTCTGAGATAAAGCCATCAAGTCGCCGTTATCCCGCAATTATTTTTGATCAGGAGCGTGAGGCAGGAGATCAAATCTTAAATGTACAAAATTTGAGCGCTTCTATCGAAGGAGATATTTTGTTCAAAGGAGTAGATTTGAATATGGCAAAAGGCGATAAAATCGTTCTTTTCTCTAAAGATTCTCGCGCTACAACCGCTTTCTATGAAATTTTAAATGGAAACCAAAAAGCAGATTCGGGAACGTATGATTGGGGAGTTACGACAAACCAGGCGTATTTACCAGTGGAAAACCATTCCTTTTTTGAAAGTGATTATTCTCTTGTAGATTGGTTGCGTCAATGGGTAAAAACAGAAGAAGAACGCGATGAAGTAAACATTCGCAGTTTCCTTGGGAAAATGATTTTCTCAGGAGAAGAAGCTTTGAAAACGTGTCGTGTTTTATCTGGAGGAGAAAAAGTACGTTGTATGTTGTCTCGAATGATGATGGAACGTGCTAACGTATTGATGCTGGATGAGCCTACGAATCACCTGGATCTAGAATCGATTACGGCTTTTAATAATTCATTAAAAAACTTTAAAGGATCCGTTATCTTCACCACTCATGATCATGAATTTTCTCAAACGGTCGCGAATAGAGTGATTGAATTAACGCCTAATGGAGCAATTGATCGTTATATGACTTTTGATGATTACTTAGATGATGAAAAAGTACAGGAATTAAGAGTTAAGATGTATACAGTTTAAAAGCAGTTAAATTTATGAAAAATCAAAATCTCCCACAATTATGGGAGATTTTTTTTTAATACTAAAGCTATATACTCTTAGTGATGTGTGCTAAATTTTGCAGTTGCTACCGTTTAAAAGGGGAAAAAAAACTATTAATTCTAATAAATAGTACCAACTAATTCCTTTGTATTAATACTAAAATGGATATCCAATAGCCAAATTAAAAACTAAATTTTCTCTGCGCCATGGACCACTTCCAAAATCAATTTTATCCAAAACCCAACGGTCACCGTCAGCTAAATATGGTTTTCGTAATGGGAAGGCAAGATCTGTTCTTAGAATTAGAAATGAAAAATCAAAACGCAAACCAGCTCCAGCTCCAACGGCTATTTCATTCATGAATTTTTTTGAAAATTTCGCTCCTGGTTTCTCTGAATTTTCATTCAATAACCAAATGTTTCCCGCATCTAAAAATAAAGCTCCTTTTACTAATCCGTATATTTTGGCTCGGTATTCTGTATTAAATTCCAATTTTAAATCACCGGATTGATCGGGTAAAAAAGTACTGGTGTTTGCCGAGGCACCATCAAAACTTCCAGGTCCTATGGAACGGGCTCTAAAAGCGCGCAAACTATTAGTTCCTCCTATAAAAAATTGTTTTATAAAGGGCATTTCGCCTGAATTTCCATAGGCAAATCCGGCACCTGCAATGATTCGGCTGGCCAATTGGGAATCAGGTCCTAGTTTATAATAATGTCTAAAATCATTTTCTATTTTTACAAACTGGCTAAATGGAACATCAAAAATTTTAATTGTATCGCCTTTTTTACTATTTGCTCCTGTAACTAATCCAGCTACATTTCCAGCTAAATCGATTGTGCCCTTGTAGTAGAAGGTGCTTTTCTTCCTTTTTTGCAAGGTGTTGGTGTACGTATACGAGTAGGTTGGTCCAAAGATTAATTGTTTTTCAATCACTTTTCCTAACGATTCATTTGCCAAAATTTGCTCTTGGTACAACGGAGTAACGTTTTGCGGACTGGCGTACGTAATCTCCGTAACATTAAATAAATGTTCTTTTCGTTCATTTTCTTTCCATAAATAGCCGAAAGATCCTTTGAAGGTTTGTAAAGAATACAGTTTGGTTCGATTTTGGAATTCATACCCTAATGTTGCTTTCGTTTTTGGGACAAAACCACTGGGAGAATTTAGCTTAAAAGGAGCCACTAATCTTGGCCAAACCAAATTCGCCTCCGTTCCAAAACGGTAAACATTAAACCCATTATTTTGTCCGGAAACTTGTACTTCAACCCCGCCAAAAGCAGAAATAGTCAACAATTCAGCACCTCTAAAGGTGTTTCTGTTGCTCCAGTTTAAATTTAGTTCCGTTCCCGTGTAATTTGCTGAATTGGTTTTGGCCAATAACTCTAATCGTAAGGATTTCTTGGGTAATGGAGTGAGATAATAGTATGCATCTAAGTAATTACCTACTGTGTCTGAAACTCTGAACTGGTTCTTTACAAATTTGAATGTACCCAAATTTACTAAGCGATTCAACGATAAATTATGATCGGTTCGGTTGTACAAATCATTTTTTTTGAAATACAAAGCCCGATCAAAAATTCGGGGTTTGAATAAATTTTCAGCATCTATTATGGTTAGATCATTGTATTTTTTGATGGAATCTATAGTTGTTTTTATACTATCAGCACCAATCGTGTAGTTTGGATAAACTATGATTCTATTAATTCTGTATGGAGTTTCTGCCAGTTTAGGTGCTTCGTCCTTGATTTTTACAATAAGATCAACCTGATGGTCTGCAACAGTGCTATCAACTTGAACTTTGAGATAATCGGGATTGAAGTAAAAATAACCTTTTTCTTTTAGTCGGGCGTCAATGCGAACTCTTTCTTCTTTTATACGCTCAAGGCTGTATCCTTCCTCTTTTTTTAATAGGCTTCTGCGTTTGGTATTTCTTATTTCTTTTGCGATTACTGAAGAATCTAGCGGAAATTTTACTTCTTTGATTTTGTATTGTTTTGCAGGGTTTACAAGATATTCTGCACTTACTTTTTTGCCTTTTCGTGTGGAATCTGCAACTGTTTTAGCATTGAAATACCCACTGTTTTCCGAGAAATTTTGCAAAACACTTTTGTTGTATTCTAAATCTACTTGGCTGTATAAAACAGGAGCTTCACCCACTTTGTTCCTCAACCAATAGCGCCATCCTTTTTCTTTCTTTGGCTTTCCAGCCAAATTGTACAGGTACAATTTAGGTCGCAATCCTAAAAAAACACTGTTGGGTTTGGGCCTAACAATAGCTTTTAACTGGCTTTTTAATGCTTTGTTTTCCTTTTTAGTAGTTTGCTTTCCTTCCACTTTTACTTTTGCGCCGGTGTACAACAATTCTCCTTTAGGTAAAAACCGAGTGTTGCTGCACGATGAAGTGAGTACAGCTAATAATAGAAAATATACTAAAGAGCTCTTATTCATCTGACTTATTTTTTGATTCTTGTTTTGCTTTTATAGTCGCTTTTTTTGCTTCACTTTTTGCAAATAACTCTTTAAATTTATTATAGTCCAAAGTGATAACAAAGGCGATGCCAGTTTCAACTACTTCACCTTGAAGTGCTACTTGATACTTGTTCACACGGTACACTCTTATTTTATACCTTCCATCTTTTGAGAGTTGATAATCTAGCGAAACATCTCCTGCAATATTATTTGCATTCTGGTTGACTTGTTGCGGTCCTTCAATGCCAAAACTGCTTCCAACAGTTACTTTTAAACGGTCATTTAATAATTTCTTAGATATTCCAACATTCAAATCAGTCTTGTTTTGCTGCTGCCCAGTGGTATAATCATTCGAAGTATTTAAATCAAAATTAAGTTCGACGCCTTCAATTAGATTACTCGCCAAGTTATTGAGTTGCTGTGACAAAATTTTACTGGCACTTTCTCTGGCTATGGTTGAAACATTGGTTCCTCCAGTTTCACTTGCAAATGGATTTTCACCTATAAAGCGATTCAGCAGGAGCAAGGCAAAGACCTGTTTGTTCATTTCATCAGGTTGCTGACGTAATTGCGTCAATTTAGCCTGTGTCGTATTAATAATTTCTGTTGAAACGCTGTTATTCCCTTCCGGCAGAATAATGTCAAAGGAAATAGTTGGTTTCATTAATTCCCCTGTCATTTTTAGATTAGTTTCAAAAGGAATTTTTTGCTTATACGTATTTCTTATCTCGGCAGTAACCGTTCCTAGTTGGTCATTTACTAAATCAATTGGAGCCGCTTCTGTTTTATAAATGGCCGTGATATTTATATCGGCCATCGTTGGTTCTCCAGTCCAAAGGATATAGCTTCCTTTTTTTATGTCGAATTTTCTTTTGATCGCGTTAAAATTCATTTCGTAACTTCCCTCAGATAATTCGTATCTGCCGGTTAATGTTGTTTTTCCAGAGGGATCAATTCCACCGTTCAACTGTGCTTCTCCTTTTAATTTAAGGAAATCCCCATTGGCTTTGTCGATAACCAGCGATAATTCAGCATCTTTATCTATTTCAATGTTCACTGAGGCGTTGATTCCCTTTATATCCATTTCACTGTTCAGTTCATCTAAAGCAATGGTTTCAACTAGTTGAGGTTTATCCTGGTCTATAAATTCTACAATACCTTCTCTATCGGCTATTGATGGATCTGATTGCGGCAGAACAACAGTAAATTTAGTGTCTTTATTGATTTTGATATTTCCTTCTACAATTGGATTGTCAAAATTTCCTGTTATTTCTAAGTGATTGTCCAAATACAATTCACCATAGTACAAATCATTGTCCTTAGCTTGCGAATTAACGGCTTTGAAATTATTTGCATCAACGGTTAAATCAAAACCAAAATTTCTAAAATTGCTGCTATTAATTTTACCGTTGATGGCTAAGTCATTCTCTAGCTCATCTTTAATAATAAAATTATCAAAAATAACAGCATCGTTGGTAAAGTTAATTTTATCATTTATAGATTTGAATTTCGCATTAAGTTGCGTCGCTTTGAAACCAATAGCATTAAATTGTAACTCCCCAATAACTTTTGGTTGGGAGGTATTCCCCGTTATTTTGAAATTTCCGTTCAAAAATCCCGTGCTTTCGGTTATGTTATCCAAGGTGAAGCCTTGAATACTTTTCAAATTTAATTTATCAATATCCAGATTCATATCAAAACTGCTCTGATTCGTTTTGTAAAATCCTTTTAACGTAACTTGATTTCCTTGGCCTGTAATCGCGATTAGGGCATCATATTGGTTTGCAATGCTATTATTGACTTTGATGCTAATATTACCAACAGTATCTTTTTTGATAGTAAAATTATCAATATTTAAGTCTGAGGTAAAAAGTGGTGTAGTATTTATATTTTTCACCAATGCGTTTCCATTGATCTTACCGCTAAGTTGTAAATCTTTTTTCTCAACAAAACTCGTGATGGTTTTAATGTCAAAATCCTCAAAAGCAATTGCTATTGGAGCATTTTGAGTAGTCGATTCGGATTGAATCCGAAGCTTACTTTCCTCTTTACTCAACTCAAATTCACCCACATAAATTCCTTTTTTGCCAAAACGCACCAGATTGTCTTGCGCTATATTCCATGATTCATAGTTCAGCAACAAATTAGTTGGATCCAGATTTATCTCGTTATTACCATTTATGCTCTTTAATGTTCCCGAAATTAAATACCGTTCCACGTCTTTAGCATCTTTTAATTGCAAGGTGTAATCCACGCGATTGTTTTCCACTTTACCGGTAATACTGGTGTGTGGCAACTGAATTTGTTTGTTTTGAATGTCGTCTATTACAAAATTGTAAACCAGTGCTTTGTCTTGTGTGTCGATTTTGAAAACGGCATTTGTAATGGTATTTTCTGCATAAATTAGTTTTGGTATACTACCATTCAAAACAATAGAATCATTTACAGAATTGTATTTTCCGGTTACAGTAATAGGTTCTAGACTTTTTAAATCAGGAATCATTTTTAGTATAATCGGGCTGTCTTTTATATTAATTACAAAAGCAAATTGTTGGTTTTCAACTGCTATTTTTTTTGAATTAGGATTGCTGTCATAATATTTAGCGACAGAATTGGATACGGCATCAACAATTTTAGAACCCTTATATTTTCCATTAACTTCTGCATCTAAAAAAGGAGCTTTGATGGATAACGTATTTTTTTGAGTTGTTGATGTGGCTACTACGGTAACAGAATCTATTACAAATTGATCTTTGGCATTGGTAACCATTATGCTGTGTGCATTCACGGTTCCATTTAAGTAGTCTAAGTTTGCCGATTGAATGTCAGCATCAACAACACCTCGTATTTTTAATGGTCCTGCGTGTAAATTCAGTTTTTCTAAATCCGCAATATCCACATTTAATTTTAATTTTCCCGAAGGATATTTGTCTCTAAAACTACCGCTACCCACTAAATCAAAAGTCAGATTAGGATCTTTAGCGGAAGCAATTGCATTAAAGTTTCCTTTGGCAATAGCGCCTTTTATATTTAAATTTTTATAGGTATATTTATTGTAGTATGCTTTTTGAATACTTCCGTTCAAGGAAGCTACTGCTGTTTTGGGATCAAAACCGGTTCCCTTAATGTTGGTCTTTAAAGTTACTTTTCCAATGGAATCATTTTTGATAAATTTACCTAAATCAAAATTAGTCAGTTCAGCTTGGACATTATATTTCTCATAATTTTTCCTAGTTTGATCGAATGTTCCGTTGATTTTTGCATTCCCGAAGCTACTCATCAAATTCATGTTGGTATTAAAATCGGCAATCGTTCCTTTAAAAGTTCCTTTGGCGCTGAATTGTGATGGGAGCTGAATCGAATTTGGAATCGTTCCTACAGGCAGAAAGCCAACAACATCTTTTGCACCTGATTGTAAATCTTTTATGTTCAGATCAAAATACGCCTTATTCACATCTGGCAAACCTATAATGCTTCCGCTTGCTGCTACTTTTGTAGTTCCAATGCCACTAATAACAATGGATGGAAATTGCATGTTTTTGAGTTTCCCTTTTACGGTTCCATTGATTAGCAAAATAGCATTGGGATTACTCCTAAATGGATTCGTATTGTTTAAAGTAGGGGCAAAAAGTAAAATGTCTTTTACACTAACTTTACTTTTCTTAAAATTAGCAATTAATCCTAATTCCCCTGGATTTTTGGCTAAAGATGCAAGAGAGGGATACCCAATTCGGATTTCATCTTTCAATTCTGTTTGCGGGGTTTTCAGATATAACTTTTTAAGAAAAGCATTCTTTTTTCCGTAGAAAAAATCAGCATTAAAAGATTGAATGTTTAAGCCACTTTTGTCCTTAATGGAAAGGGAATTAGCCGTTCCAGAAATGTTTTCTGGATTGTAATTCAACGCATCTACTTGCAAGTTTAAATTGGTAAGATTTAAATGGTTGTAATCGATCCCTTTTTGTGCTGCTGCGACATTATTATTATCGTAGCGAAAATTAACACGTTTGAACTCCGTTGTATTTACTTTGACTTGCCAATTCGTAGATTGTGTGTCATTAGATTCTTGAGTAGTATTTACTTTATCTGATTTTCCAAGAGTTAGTGCACCTTCCACACCGGTTAGATTGAGACTTTCAATAATGGCGAATTTATTATTGAGATCCATTTTGTCAATTTTAGCAAGCAGTTTTTTCAAATAAAAAGTAGTTGCTACTTTTGTGACTTCATTTTCATAATCAAAATCTATTTTGGCTAAATCAATTTCTCCAAGTTTTAAATTTAAAATGGATTCTGGCTCATTTTTTATCGCAGCTTCTAGGGTGGAAATAGATGGTTGCGCTATGCCTTGTTTTAGTTTAAATTTCAAACCATTGATTTTTGCTTTTGGAATTTCAAAGCTCATTTTGTTAAGATCGAAGGTTTTGATCCTTGTTTCAAAATGATTTAGATTAGCATAAATCGTATTGTTTGTGACCACATCTTTGTACTTAAACTGAACACGATCCAGCTTGATTTCTTCGACAGAAAATTGCATTGGTGGCGAATCGCTTTTTTGTTTCTCTGGTGAAGCAAATGCTTTTATGATATATGCAAAATTAAAAATGGCCTTCGAATCTCTGTTTAAATTAGCGGAAATACCTACTAGGTGGACAGAATTAATTTCGACTTTATTGTTCATTAATTGAAATAAACTAATGTCAACAGCCAGTTTTTCTCCAGCAAAAAGAGTGTCTTTTTTTTGATCTTGAAAATAAACGCCTTCCAAAATCACTTTTTTAGGAAGTCCTATTTCTAGGCGGTTAATGGTTACTTTGGTTTTGATTTTTCCTTCCAGATAGGCTACCGCTTTGTTTTTAGCATAATTTTGAACAGAGGGAATTTGAATGGCAATAACCACTGCTAAGAATAATAGAATTACAGATCCTATGATCCAAAGGAAAATTTTTAAACTTTTCTTTAAATATTTTTTCAAACGAGGTAAATTTTTGGCTAAAAATAGCAAATTTAAATCAGAATTGCAATTTCAATCCCAAACACAATAGCCTGTAAAGGTTAAAAATTGATTGTTAAAAAGCTTATATAATTTAAGAATAAAGTTGTAAAATTTTCGAGTCTATTACGATTGAAACAAGTGTCCTTTAGGTCTTATAAATGGGAATTTCATTAAAATGTCCCGCTACTTTCTCCTCTAATAATAGGTCTTTCACAGCCATTAAAATCGCTTTGTTGGCGGTAAAAAGTTCCCTATTAAAATTGATGACCGTCGTTATATCGATACTTTCAATTGTAGTAAGTTGCACTTCTGTGTAAAAGGTATTAAGCGCCGAGGTATAGTTTTTTTGAATGCTGTCAAATAGAGACACAAGTTCTTCAAAACTAGACTGTTTTTCGCTGATTAACAGTTCATTTAATTTTAAATAGAGGCTTTCAGTTTCTTTTTTATGGTGCATAAAAAATTGGTATTTGATATCTTTTGAAGAGTGGCTCAGATTTGTAATATTACTACCAATGTCTTTTACACTTTTTACAGCATGCATAGAACTTCGGACGGCAGATATTAATTGGTTGAGTTCTGAACTTTGTTTACTGTTCAACTTTGCTCGTAATTTTAGATGGAACGCCTGTAACTCGCCTTGGAGCTGTTTCAGAAACTCATATTTTTCTTCACTTGTTTTCGAATTATAGTTCCGTTTTTCATTAATTGCTGTAAAATCACTTTGTTTGTGAAAATCGAAGTTGTTGATTTTAAACAATTCCAGATTGAAAAGTATCGAGTTGTGTATAAAGTAGTTGGCCTCTATACGAAATAAATCCAATGCCGATTCCGGTTCTTCGATGGAAGCATGGCCTATAAAAGCCGCAGTATTGCTATCCGTATTTTTGAAAAAACGCTCTAAAAATTTAGTAAATGAATCTAATACTGGAAGAAATAGCACGATGGCTAATAAATTGATTAGACTAGAAAAAGTAACCAAACCAATCAATGGATCTTTAATTTTGATGACATCAGTAATTAGGAATAGAATGGGCTTTAACAATACAAAGGCAATGGCAGTAATGAAAACATTGAAAAATAAATTGCCCAGGGCTACTCTTTTTTTTGAGGCATTACCACCTATGGCACTTACTAAAATTTTAATAATAGTCCCGGTTTCTCCGCCTAGAACTATAGCAGCTGCCATAGGAAATCCAATTGCTCCAGCGTTTAATGCGCTTAGTGTTAATGCCATGGTTACGGAGCTGGACTGTACAATTAGCGTGATTAAAAAACCAATAATCAGAAAAACAAGTAATGGCATTGAAGCATAATGCGCAAAGTCAAAGTGCTGAACTTGTGATTCCATCGCTGATTTCATAAAGGAAAGCCCGATGAACATCAAACCAAATCCCAAAAGAAAATAAGAAACGTATTTTATGTTTTTTCGGTTTCCAAATAGGATCAGCAGAAAACCGCCTAAGCAAACGGCTGGATAAGCAATTGCTTCAATATTCGTTTTAAATCCGAGTGTAGCCACTAACCAACTGGCAATTGTTGTTCCCAAATTTGCACCAAGGATAATGGCCATTGCATTTTTCATTGTAAAAACACCAGCGCCAACAAATGCTAAAACCATTAAAGACACCATAGAACTGCTCTGGAGAATACCAGTAACAATGGTACCACCCACTACAGCGCCAATGTTGTTTTTTGTAATCCGTTGCAGAAATAGTTTGAAACTTCTTCCAGAGAGATTTTTTAGGGATTCCTCAACTAGGTAAATAGCGAAAAGGAATAAACCCACGCCAGCACCTAGTTTTAGTATTGTATTGAAAGTTTCCATAGCTTAATTTGGTACTAAAGATACTGAAATTTATAAGATGGTACACGAACCAACCTAATCCTTATTTTTAACAATTAAGAAGGGTAATGAAAACGTTTTAACTTTGAATTTGTAAAAAACGGAATGTAAATGATAGTATTAATTTTCACTAATGAGTGCTATAAAGGAATACTTGGCAACAGACAACGGTTAGGGTAAATAGGTATTCAAATAGTGTTATGCAACAACTACTATTCTCTGTAAATTGGCACTTAAGATGACTTTTATGATGGTGTTGATATAAAAAAGTACAACGGTGTTGTTCAATGGTTGTTCAATTTACCAAACGAATTTATGGGTTCGTTTCCTGTGATCTGATACTATGCTGCTGTACTAGAAGTAGAGTCTCCTAGAGGTGTTCGTCAGATTACAATGAACTTACAATCGGTAGTAAAGGTTGTACTTATATTTTAAAATTAATAATCAGAATAGTCAGTAGGAAACATAAAAGTGATATCCATGTGTGATACATTATTTTGATATTTTGGCAGGGATGACATTTCTTTCCATTCTGGAGCTTCTGAAAAAGAGTTCCAATGTGCTTCTCGACTGGCCTTATCAGCAAAAGTGGTCAGGTACATTAGGTTTGGCATTTTTCCACCGGAGATGACTTCACCATAAAAGACGGCGTTAAATCCGAGTTTATCAAACAGTTTTATTTCTCCTCCATCATTAAACATATCTACTTTGTTGGCATAAATTGTTTCAGTTGCTGATTCATAGCTTCTTAACTCATAAACACGATTCTTTCTTATGCTATTCAATACTGGTTTTTTTAGTAACGGATGATCTGAAAAAGCTTTTAGTAAAACGGATTCTATTCTCAGGTAAGGTGGCTGCTTTTGCGTTGCATTTAAGTAGGGAGCACCTGCAATCATGTAACTTTTGTCTTTTGCTAGTTTTTTGTCTAGTTTAAGAAATTCTTCTAAAGAAGAAAAAGGGATGATCACGATGATTTTTTTGAGCGTATCCTTATTGTTAGTTAAAGGTTTAAAAACACCTATATTTTTGATTCCCAGTTTTTTTAAACCGGGTAAATAAGCCTCTTTTAAATACAGATCAGTAGTTTGTTCTTGTTGTACGGTTTTAAGAATATACGTTTTAATTTGGTAATATTCCTCAGTTGACGCTTTAGACGGTACTCTTTTATAATCCTTATAGAATGATTTAAAACTGCTAAATGTCAAAATTAATAGCAATACCAGGACTAGTTTTGATAATTTCATTATTGATGTTTTTATGGATTAGTAGCTAAATTAAAACATAATTATAAAAGTATAAATAGACAGGGTTACATGCGGGAAGCAAATATTTTTACTCCATCCTGATTTACTTTTCCTTTTTTGACCCACTGATAATTCTCGAAATCAAACCATTCTGATTCGTAAATTCTGATAAAAAAACACCTCCTAAGTGAAGAACGATAAAGGCCAACAAATAGTAAATAGAAAGTACGTGTATTTGCTCCATGGCTTCTTTTAAATTTTTTGGACCTAAAACGATAATTAAACCTGTCGTTAGAGAAATGGCTACACAGACGTAAAAAATAGCATAAATGTAATATTGGAATTTTTCCTGGACCGTGAGGCCACGACTAAAAGGACTAGAGAACTTCATCTGTCCAAAAAACGGAAGCAAAATGCGGATGCTGTACAAACCTACCAAAGCATATCCAATATAAATATGCCAATCCCACATGGGTTTTCTTATTTTTTTGGCAAGTGTAAGGAGCTGGTCTTGTGATAACGTTTGATTTGTAGTCGCTAAATAATCTTGAATGATTTGAGCGACATTGTTTTTGTTCATCCACGTAAGTCTTAAAAATATAGTAAAAAGCATTGCCATGAAACAAATTGCAATGGACCAATGCATAATTCTATAAGTGACGGAGTAGCTTCTTGTTCTCATGATTTTTTAGAATTAGTTGATTACTCTTTTTTAAACCTTAATTAAGTAGAAATGATACAGCAAATAGGATTGGATTCTTTAATTTATTAAAGACTTACAAAATCTTCACTTTTAGGAAAAAGACTGATGGCTTCAACAGCGATTTCAGGTGTAGGGTGAGCAATTTTGCGCAATTTTGTATCCATCCATGCCCCATCAACAGTTATTATGGCGCAAAGTTTATCTTCTTCATTCAAAAACTCATGCACAATAGACCATCGTGAAGCATCGGGTTTCATTTTAGAAATTTTTGTACGCATTATGATTTTATCAGAAAGTTTTATTTCTTTTCTAAAAATACATTCTTCTCTAAAAAGAATTGGACCAAAATGCTGCGCCTGTAAAACTTTCATTGTTAGGCCTAAACCTTCTAAAATTTCAATACGATGCTGCGCACCAAAGTCATAATAAGCACTGTGGCGTACATGAAAATTAGGGTCTAAGTCAGACCAACGAAAGGATAATTCTTTGCTAAAAGATGTCATTATTGTTTTTTTTAAATTTTTTTATAATGTCTGTTTTCCATTGAAATAGAGCAGCAGAAAGACAAAGTGCTACGGTCAAAACTACGCAATATTAGTGAAACGAAAACCAACTAAATCAATTCTTTACCCTTTAGTAGTAAGTTAAAACCAAACGGAGTCTAGAAAACTGTTCTTTTTTCTAAATTAATTATAATTATGGACTGTCTTTTGGATTGCAATCAGCAAGGTTAGATAGCGAATAGTGAACTTTGTCTTTTTTAAGAAATTTCGATAAGGGAAAACGATGGGTACTTTTCTGAACTGCATCCAGTATTATCCTGAAAGGTTCGATTGGATTAAGGATAAATCGTTTAAAGCATTTTTTTCATGGAACTGGTTTGCAAGAAACGCAAATGAAATTTAAAAGCTTCTTCCAGAAGATGTGGTGTGTGACCACCGCGAAGTTTGGAGCGATTAAAATAATCGGATAGTTCTTCTTTGTACTCGGGATGAACACAATTTTCGATAATTACTTTGGCGCGTTCTCTTGGCGCCAGTCCTCTTAAATCAGCGACTCCTTGCTCCGTGATCAAAACATCGACATCGTGTTCCGTATGATCTACATGGGAAACCATAGGCAAAACATGAGAGACAGCATTTCCTTCTTTAGAGGAGGATTGCGTTACAAAAATACTCAGATAGGCATTTCGAGCAAAATCACCTGACCCGCCAATTCCGTTCATCATCTTGGTTCCGGCAATATGCGTTGAATTTACATTGCCGTAAATGTCAAATTCTATCGCCGTATTGATTGCAATAACGCCTAATCTTCTGATGACCTCAGCCGAATTACTTATGGTTTGCGGACGAAGCAGCATCTTATCTTTATAAAAATCGAAATTAGCTAGTATTTTTTTATAACAATTTTCTGATACTGTAATGGAAGAAGCCGAAGCGAAATTCATTTTTCCGCTATCTACAAGTTCAAATGTGCTGTCTTGCAAAACTTCGGAATACATCACTAAATTCTCAAAACTACTTTTCACAAATCCAGACATAACTGCATTGGCAACTTTTCCAATTCCAGCTTGAAGTGGCATCAACGAATTTGTTAAGCGCCCTGCTGTAATTTCATTTTCTAAAAAGCCTAAAAGATGCTCGGCAATAGCGGCAGTTTTTACATCTATTTCTGTAGGCTGAGCTGGACTGTCTAGAATTTCTGTAAAAACAATTCCCACCACTTTTTTAGAATCAATGGTAATATAATCCTGACCAATTCTATCGTTTGAAGCCGTCACATTGAGAATTTGTCGGTTTGGATAATTTTCAGAAATATAAACATCATGAATGCCTTTGAATTCCAGTGGAATAGAAGTGTTTATTTCAATTATAATTTTATCCGCTAAATGAGCAAATGTAGGCGAGTTCCCTACAGAAGTCGTGGGAATAATATTTCCATTTTCATCAATATAGGTGGCTTCAATTACCGCAATATCAATTTTTGGCAGGTGCTTATTTTCTAACATTTCAGCCGTTTCACTTAAATGTTGGTCAATATAAAGTATTTCGCCATCGTTTATTTTTTTTCTCAGTGCAGCATCGGACTGGAAAGGCATTCTTTTATACAAAGCATTATTATTAGCTAAATCAGTGTCGGTGGTTTGTCCTAAAGAGGCACCGGTAATCAAAGTAATTGCAATATTTTCAAATTTTGCTCTTTCTGCAAAAGCAGGTAAAACTGCTTTACTATCGCCAGCTTTTGTAAAACCACTGGTCCCAACGGTCATTTTGTCCTTGAAAAAAAAAGCTGCTTCCTGCGCTGTAATAACTTTGTCTTTGTAACTTTGAAATTTGATTCTATCCGATTGCATAATTGGTTTTTTACTAATAAAATTAACGGAAATTTGATGTTTTAATAAAGATTAAATCAATTATTTTTAATTTGATTTATTTGCTATACAATTTTAATACAATTACGCATTGGTTTTGTATCCTAATACGCCATAAATATATTCAGATAAGCCACAATGGATTTAGTAGCAGTTTCCAGAGAGAAATATTACATTAAAGAAGTAGATGCCGATAAAAAAAGTATTTATTGTCATCATGATTTAATGGGGGAATTATTGATTCCAACTCACAAGCATGATAAAGCTCAAATGCTTTATTCCGAAGGTGGTATTGTTTATGTCACCACCGAAACAAGGACATATTTCCTCCCAGCTCGGCATTTTATATGGATTCCTGGCGGTGTAGCACACAGCATTCATCCTAGTTCTGAAAAAGTGATGATGCGAAATTTGTATTTTCCTATTGAAAAGGATGAAGAATCTTTTTATGAAACAGAAGGGATTTATCCTATTAACGATCTTTTGTTGCAAATGATGCTTTTCACGAATCGATGGAACGGAAACCTGAAAAAAGGGAGTCGAAATTTTATTATTGCCAATGCTATAAAAGCCATTTTACCAGAAATTTGCCTGACTAAATTGCCTTTGTCCGTACCATCTCCTAAAGACAGGCGGTTGCTTAAGATTATTGACTATTTAGAAAAAAACTGGGGAGATACGATTTTGTTTTCGGACCTGGCCAGTCGCTTTGGTTTTAGTGAGCGATCGCTGTACCGTTTATTTCAAAAAGATTTAGGCATGTCTTTTATTCAATATTTTACGATTCGAAGAATTTTGAAAGCAATAGAATTGTTACTTGAAAAAAAACTTTCCATCAGCGAGGTGGCGCGGACTGTTGGATACAACAGTGTTCCCACGTTCAGTAATACCTTTTTCAAAATATTAGGACAGCGCCCTTCTGATTATCTAAATGGTGTCGAAATACTGAAAAAAGGATAAGCCCATAATCCGAATCACATTCATTTTTAATTTTGTCCGATATGAATACATATTTGACTTTTGATGTTTTTACAACATGAATAAAATTAAAGACCTTTGTGTACTATTATTTTATCTTTATTATGTTTCTTAAAAAACAGGTTTTACCAGAACAACCTAAGATTAATTTTTTAAAAAGTGTATGGTTAACCTTACTCTTGTTTCCATACGCAATGGCAGTACAAGCCCAACAGTCCGTTTCACTCACTTTACCTGAAGCGATGCGAATTGCCAACGAAAATAACAGGACCATTCGAAAAGCCCAAATCCAAAGAAAGATTACGGAGACAGAAATTAGAACTGCTAAAAATCTTCGTTTACCCGAAGTTCATTTTAATGCCATGTATTCGCAATTATCAGATTTAACACAGTATCGTGGTGGTTTTTTTAGCCAAAAAGAAACGATTGCGCCACTGCCAGGTAATTTGATCTACGATGCCGTTTCAAACTTCCGCATGCCTATTTACGAGGCAAATGGCATCAACAATGCGATAAAAAAATCAAGACAACAAAGTGAAATTGCAGAAATCAACGTAGAGAAGGCGGAGAATGATGTGCGTCTAGAGGTTGCGGCTACTTTTTTGGGTATTTACAAAATGATGGAACTTCAAAAAATTATTGAAGAAAGCATTAAAGAAGAAGTAGAGCGATTAAAAGAGGTAAAAGCATTTAAGGCGTTTGGAACAGTGACTAAAAATGAAGTCTTGCGTGCGGAATTACAACTTTCAGATCGGGAACTGAGTGCTTTGACGAACAAAAAAAATAGCACGATTGCACTTCAAGAGCTGAAAACCGTATTGCAATTGCCGGAGGAATCCAATATTACAATAGATACAACAGGCCTATTTGATAGAGATGCGATGAAGGATTATGATTTCTATTTTAAGAAGACCATGCAAAATGAGGAAATGAAAATGGCGAGCGGGGAAGTAGCGGTCAAAAAGACGGAGCTAAAAATGGTCAAGGCAAAGTATCTGCCTAAAATTGGATTTTTTGGAAATTACAATTTACGGTACCCTAATTACATGGCGTTTCGATTGGATATGCCTTTTTTATATACCATAGGCCAAATAGGGGTGGAAGCTACGTATGATTTGTCAGGTTTGTACAAAAATAAGGTGCACGTTCAAGTGGCTAACCTAAAATTAGAATTGCAGCAAAATGAATCGGAAATGGTTAAAAATGAGATGACTGATAAAGTATTTAAGCAGCACACCCAATATCAGGAAATAAGCGAGCAATTGCTGGTGACCAAGAAAGCATTGGATTTAGCCCAAGAGAATTATCGCATTGTAAAAGTAAAATACCTCAACCAACTTGTTTTAATTACTGAAATGGTGGATGCTGATAACGCTTTACTTCATGCCAAGTTTAATAGAATAGCTACCAGAATCGATGCGCTCATGAAACAATACGAATTGCTTCATACTGCGGGAATTCTTTCCAAAAATTAATTTAAGATTAATATAATTTTTAGTTCTAAGCGAATATGATAAAAATAGAAAATTCATCAAGAGCCCATAAATCATTTAGTAAATTGATAACAGTGATTGCAACTGTTTTAGTGGTCATGGGAATTGTTTTAGGGATTTGGTTTTATTTTTTTAATCGAAATCACGAAGAAACGAATGATGCTCAGGTAGATCAATATGTGACACCTATTTTGACTCGAATAACGGGTTATGTTCAGGAAGTTCGGTACAATGAAAATCAGTTTGTATACCAGGGAGACACGCTAATTGTACTAGATAATAGGGAATATAAATCGCATTTAAATAGTGCTTTGGCTGAGGTCGAAAATGCTAAAGCCAATGTCAATGTGATAGAAAAAAATGTAGCGACCACTTCTAATGCTATTCTAGTAAGACGATCGCAGCTCGAGGCTGCAAAAAGTAAAGTGTGGCAAACAAAACTAGAATACAACCGCTATCAATCTTTATTAAAACAGGAAGCAACTACGAATCAACAAGTCGAAAAAGTTAAAGCCGACTATCAATCGGCTCAAGCCCAGTACCAAGAAATTAGCAATACCATTCAATCGGCAACGTTAAATACTACCGAAGCATCTGCTAAAATCCCAACGGCCCAAACTGTAATTACAGCCAAACAAGCCACTGCGGATAACGCTGCATTGTTTCTTTCTTATACGGTGATTACGGCTCCTTATGATGGCTGGGTGGGAAAGAAAATGATTCAGCCCGGACAACTATTAAAAGAAGGACAAGTTTTAGTCTCCATTGTGAGTAAGGAAAAATGGATTACAGCTAATTTTAAGGAAACCCAAATACAATACTTGTCTATGGGTCAAGAGGTAACGCTAAAAGCTGACGCGATTAGCGGACGAAAATTTATCGGTACTATTGAATCAATATCACCCGCTAGTGGCGCTCGTTTCTCGCTGTTACCACCGGACAATGCCACTGGAAATTTTATTAAAATTGAACAACGGATTCCTGTTAGAATCAGACTACAAGGACCAGCCGATCAAACGGCTTTCCTTCGAGCAGGAATGAATGTTATAGTTGTAGCAGAACACCAATAACCAATGTCAAATAAAAGCATTTTTAAATCCTGGGTACCCAACTGGGCCAGTATCGCGATTTTGTTTATCTGTTTGACACACTCGATGGTTTTACTAGGCGTTTACACTTCTAATTTGACGTATTCAGCTAGTTTTCTAGATGTGGAAATTGAAGATTTACAATTTTCGATGTGTGTGACTTATGGAACTTTTTTGACTACGATTCTAATTGAAACCCGACTATTTCAATTTTTCCCAACTAAAAAGTATTTTATAGCCATTTACAGTTTGGCAGCATTAACCTTTATTTTGACAGCTTATATTGAAAATTACGCACTGTTTATCATCTTAAGAGTAGCCGAAGGTATTTTGATGGGATTGCCTGTTGTGCCGCTGCGACATTTCTTAATTTCAAGGTTTAAATCTAAAAATGCAGTGATTATTGGCTTTACCGTTAATTATGGTGCGTTGATGCTTGCCTCACCTTTCATCATGAATATTGCGGTGTGGTTGCTGGAAAATTATGATTGGAAATATATGGCGTATGGTTCGGCTTTATTTCAAGTGCTGTGTGTGGCTTTAATTATGATAACTTTTGAAGGACATCGTTTTCATAGAAAAATCCCTTTATATCAAGTAGATTGGGCAAGTTCTATTCTTTTACTCACGGCCATTTTATCAGGAGCATTTTTCTTTGTTTATGGAGAAAAGAAATATTGGTTTGATTCCCACCAAATTATTTCAGCATTACTTTTTTCATTAGTCACGGGAGGTTTGTTTATTTTTCGACAAATGATGCTCAAGCGACCTACTTTTGATCTGAATGTATTTCGCTATGCTAATTTACGGACCGGATTAGTCCTTTCGGTATTTTTTTATATCGCCCGATCGACTTTGAATATTTGTCACAGTACAATGTTTGTAATTTGGAATTGGGAACCTTCGAGAGTGGCGCATGTGCACTATTTAAATGTATTAGGGAATGTAATAGGAATGGTTTTAGCGGGACTGTTTTTGGCAAAGGCACTGAGCATACGTTTTATATTTATAATAGGATTTTTACTTTTTGCTGTTTTCCATTTGTGGTTTACGTTCCTTTTTGTCCCCGATGCTACCTTGTCTGATATCGCAATTCCTTATGTTTTACAAGGAGTGGCTGTTGGAGTTATTTTTGTGCCGTTAGTCTTATTTACTGTCTCGGCGGTGCCCACTCATTTTGCTCCGTTTGCTGGAATTGTAGGCGTAGCGGGACGTTTTTGGGGAAGTATGATGGGTTTTGCGTTTATTCAAAATGCAGGTGTTTATCTGCAACACACTCATTATTCAAAGTTAATACAATCCGTAACACCTGAAAGTGCGGAAACTCAAGTGCGTATTGCACAAGCAACTGAAAGTTTTATTGCCAAAGGGTATACGGAGGATAATGCTGCTCAATTAGCGCTAAAAAAAATCGCAAGTTCCGTGGCCAAACAATCGGTTTTATTGTCTAATATGGAAATCTTTACCATCGTAGGGTATGCCATGTTTGTTATCGTTATCCTATTGGTTACAAACCAGCACATTAAACAAACAGTTGATATTTTCAAAAATAGGATATGGGGAAATTAAAATTATTTTTTTTATTTTTTTTACTTTGGAAAGAGAAAAAAAAACAAGCGGAACAAAAACAAAAGGAAAGCTGTATTTCTCTACGATCTGTGGTTTGAAATGTAATTATTTGACCTAGATACAATAAAAAATCTACATTGGTTTCAAATAGCTTTCGAATTTTGCCCTGCAGTATCTTTCGCAGTAGGTTCCATAGGTCTGCGTCTTACCTCAGATTAAATCGTTTGTTCGAGTTTTGCCCTTAGGTTGGAGCTCCTAAGTATTAAATTTGATTAATCTGTGCTAAAAACTTTCTCTCCAGATACTTACATTTTTAATGTACTGAACCAAAACAATGGACTTTCGGTTTGTATTGATTTATTTTGCTAATCATTTCTAAACATCATTCTCAATTTTAACAATCGAAATAAAGAGTTGATTTTAATGTATTGCCTACATTTTTTTTCCAAATTATGCCAAAACTCTGGCTTTGCCTGCTCATAGTTTAGTAAAAAAAAACGATTTTAGCTGCTGTATCAATCAATGTGATCGCTCTTAAAAGCGTTAAAATAAATCGACAAAAAAAGAATAGCTTTCAATTTAAGCCTATTGGTTGCGCTATTTTTTCTGAATTTTATTTCTGTAGCAAAAACGTTTAACGACTTTTTTTAACTTATCTAAAATTACAACTAACACCGCTCCAAATATTTGTGATTTTTGCCTGTTTCCCCATTCCGTCAAAAATTCCGAATAAGCCAGATGTCGTTGAGAATTCATACCCCAAGCTGGATTTCTTTACGATGATCACATAAGCGCTTTCCATTTCGCCTCTTGTTGATCCAATACCGATTCCAGCCATTGTAGTAATCTTTGTTGTATTTCCTGAGTTGAGGCTTACGTACCAACCCGCAAATTCCCAGCGGCTTTCTGTTTCCACTGATTGTACTTCTTTTTTCTGAAACACCAGCGTCAATCCATTATTCCATGATGCCATTTTTAGCGGTCCAGCGCCACACTCTGCATTAATGCCAACAACCATTGGTTTTGATTGTAATATAGTAGTTACAATTTTATTCATTTCATCAAAGGGTTTTCCAAATGGTATTTCCGAAGTGGAACCCGTCGTTTTATTTATTGCTTGTAAAGCATTGGACGTAAGAATGAGTTGGTGCGGCTGTTGTGTTTGTATGGTGTTCACACTATCGGTTTTCTTTTGATTGCTTTCTTCTATATTGTGCAAAGTGTCCGTCTTTTTTGCAACTGGTCTTTTTGGCGCTTGGTTGTCTTTGTTTTCACAATTCAAAAGCAATACCGAAATAAGAAGTAGAAAAGGAGGGAATTTCATAACAGGTGTTTTTAAATCAAATGTATTAAGTCATCAAAATAATATTTTTACTGAAGAGTATCTACGTTATTTTTTTTCAATTTATTAATTAGAAATAGAAGGTCCCAGTTTTCTTTAATTAAAAACGAAATGTTTTCAAAAATAGCGCAGGTACTAGCGCCAAATAGAGAATGATCTTTTTGCCGATTATTACCCTCGCATTTGAATATATTTTTTTAAATGTCAGGAGATGGAATGCCAAAGATAGTATAAGAAGCCGTCTCTTGTAGAAACAGCGAAGGGGGCTGGTAGTGATTTTGCAAAAAAAAACCGTTGTATTGCTACAACGGTTTCTAAATTAAATGTTTAAAACCTTATTTAGGCATTACTACAGTATCGATGGCATGAATTACTCCATTAGAAGCAGCTACATCAGCTAGAACAACTGTTGCTGTTCCGCCGTTTGCATCCGTTAACATTACATTACCGTCTTTCAAACTTAAAACGATGGTACCTCCTTGAACAGTGGTAACAGTGTATTTTCCGTTGTTTTTGTTTATTGCATCAATTACTGTTGCAGCATCAAATTTACCTGAAACTACGTGGTACGTCAAAACTGCTTTCAGTTTATCAACACTTTCTGGTTTCAATAAACCATCTACAGTTCCCGCAGGAAGTTTATCAAATGCAGCGTTGTTTGGTGCAAAAACAGTGAAAGGACCTTCTCCACTTAACGTTTCAACTAATCCTGCTGCCTTTACTGCTGCTACAAGTGTTGAGAAATCTGCATTTCCAGAGGCTACTTCAACAATATTTGAAGTTTCAACTACAACTGTACTATCCATTGCTACTGCTGTTGAATCAGTCATGTCTGTTGATTCTGTTTGTTTTTTCTCTCCACAAGAAGTAGTGATTACTCCTAATAACACAAATGCACTAATTGTTTTTACTAATTTCATAGTCAATATTTTAAGTTTAAATTAAATTAAGATAATCAAAGATAAACAATAATATGATTTGTTTAATATTTTTAACAATATTTTAAACGAATTATAAAAATAATGATTTGCTGACTACGCTTTTCTAATATGCTCACGCGATTGGAGGCTAACTGGCTTGATGGATATAATTTGCTGTAGAATAATAACCGATTTGGACAGAGATATAAACCGGACATTACGCGCTGTCTTTACTGTTTTAATTCAAAAAAACTAATAAGGTATTTTTTAATTCCTTTTTTATTTTGGTCGATGTAGTAGTCTTTATAAAATTTATTTGGTTTCATGTACACGACATTATTTTGAAAATCGAGGAATATATTAAATCTTTTCAAAATTTCGTTACCTAAAATATGGACGTTTTTATCTTTTAATGGCTTTTGGGTAGTTGTTATTTGAACTGGAATATTTTTAAGTTTATACTTTCCAATTTTTAAGATTTCTAAATTAGAAGTAATAACAGGAATTTCGTTTCCTTGTGCACCTCTCATCATTACCTTTTTTATAACCTTCATCTTGTTCGTTGGAAAGTTACCTTCTTTTAATAAATTAGTATCTAACATTGCAGTTCTTTCAAAACCCGTATCAAAGAGGAAAAGAGCCTTGTTCGCAATTCCATTTTCCTTAATTTCAGTAGAAACTAAAAACAAGTCTTTAAAAAACTCTATTTTTAGGTTAGTGAATTTGTTATCTAATAGTACATATTTAGGCAACTCAGAATGAATAATCATAGCATGCTTGTCATAATTGAGTTCGACTACTTTTCCTTTGAAAAAGTCCCAGCCAAATCGCCCATCTGTTCCGTGTCCTGCTAATTCGGCGTCATAAACTTTAGTTTTGTAATTTGTTTTTCCAATTTTTAGATTGTAGGATGTGCTGTAAAGTTCCGTTGTAGATTTAAGTTTATTCTTTAAAATATCATTTATTAAAATCAATTCGGTTGTTCCGGTGTCAAAATTTAAGTTTAAAGTATCTTTTTCGTTGAAAATAGCTTTTATAAAAATGGTATTATGCTCGTTAATAGTCAATGAAATAGTGTCACTCAATTCTAATTTTTGAGCAAAAATAGAGATAGAGAAGAGTATACAAGCAAATAGTATTACTAACTGTTTCATTTTGAGTGAGTTTAATAAAATGATTTTAATGGAAAAATGACTTTTTAAAAATGGAAAAATCCAAGTAAAAGTACCAGTTTTAAATGTAATTCATTAGTTCTGAAATTTATTGATCAATCCACGTTCGCTAAATCTTTTTTAGGATTTGTTAATTTCCTACTTCTTTACTTTGAATTTTCTAACTCTAATACTTTTTTAAACATGGGGTCATTTTTTAAAAGAAACTCTTTTCCAAATACATTTTCTTTTGTAGTAGTACGTAAATGTAAATTATCAATAGAATATTGAATTGGGTATTCTACATTGTTTTTAAAGGTGTCTTCTACTGTTTTGTTGTTTGTAAAATCAATTTGCGGCTCAACTCTAAAAATAGCTTTACTATTGGGTAACATCATAAAAAATGGGCTTCTTTGCATACCACTTATTAAGTCAGGTGTTTCTCCTATACTAATTAGCTGTTCACTATTTTTTGCTAGATTGGACAGATTACTAGAGGTCGAATAAATATACTTATCTTGTAAAATATACACTTTACCTTCAAAAGGATATTTAGTGCTGTCAGGAATTATAGCAGCTTGCGTTATTTTTATAAAAAACATTTCAGGTTCTCTTAAAATAGGAACATCCACTTTGAAGGTAAATAGCGGTTCTTTCTGTATTGAATCACGATTGTATTCATAGTACATCCGCGTGTACGGACTCCAATTTATTCCCAACACCAATTTTTGTCGCAATGTATCCTTAACGATCGACTTTAAAGCGTTATTATACGTTTGGTCATATCCTCCGCCATTTCCTCGAATATCCAGTACAACTGCATTTACTTTGTGTTTGTTTATGACAGCTCCTAAACGTTGATTTATAGTATCGCCTAATTGTACTTCCATCCTTGGCAGTTTAGCATAAAAAATTCCTAGTTTTTCAAAATAGTGTGTTGTCACTGTATCCTTTGGTCCATTGTAACCGTATTTCCAATTCTTTTTTTGTAAAAAATGTACGGTATCATTCTTTACGATATTCAATTTGTAATTTTCGAAACCCTTATCTTGAAATACAAGTTTTAGTGTATTGTTTTTATAGATTTCAGTATAACGGTAAAAATCTTCTTTATACGTTTTGTTGTTTAATCGATCCCAACGCAGCGGAGAAGCTGATTCGGTAAGACTCTTTACAAATTGATGGATTTCAACTCCGTTACAACGGATCAGTTTCATAGCGGTAGGATAGTTTTTTCCTTTATAAGAGAATGGCAATAAGTTGTAATACTCCCCATTGGTATAAATCAGATTCAAATCTAATTTTGTGTACACTTCTTTTTTTAAATAATCGTAATATTTATAACTGTTTTCTACATCTGTACTATCTATGCCTCTTGTAACTCCTAATGGAATTGCATATTTTTTCAAGGCATCAAGTCCAGAAGGATCTAACATATTGGTATGTCCATCTTGTCCCGCAAACAGTGTTTTGTTTACTATTTGAAGGAATTGTTGTGTGGTGGTCTTGGAGTTGATTCGCTTTCTGAGGCTTGTTGCATGTTCATTAAAGTCTATTCCTCTAACTTCTTTATTGAAATAGATGATGGGGCTTGTTTGCTTAATGTTAGAGACTAACGTATCGTGATCTTCTAACATCTGTTGGTAGGATAGTTGTGGTAAGCTTTCTGAAGGAGAAATAGATTGCTTAGAACTAGAGCAAGCAATTAATAGACAAATTAGACTAATGGCAAAAAACTGTTTCATTTTACTTTAATTTTTAGAGTACAAATGAAATCAATAGTTAGCGACCAAAATTGTAAAAATCATTCACAAGTCATTTTATTATAAATCCAAGTCAAATCATTTTGTTGCACAGAAACTTTGTCGATTAAACTTTTTGGAGAATAGCCTGTATGTGTTTTGAAATCATGAATGAAGTGTGCTTGGTCATAATATTGATTGAGGTAATCTACTTCAGTATTAGAATACTGTCCATTCATAATTTCATCCAGAATCGTTCTAAATCGGATTGTTTTTAGGTATGATTTTGGGTTTTGCCCTAAATTATTTTTAAACAAACGGAATAATGAACTATCACTTATTTTAAGCTTTTCAGCAAGTGTTTCAACGCTTAAATTTTCTTTGTTATGGTTTGTAATAAAATGCAATCCTTCTTTCAGTTTATCGGGTATTTGATTTTTTAAATTGTTTAAAAGCAATAATTCTAGCTTTTTACTTCTTTTTACAAAATTATCTTCCTCAAAAATTTGTTCTAACAGAAAAGCTTTTTTGGTGGAAAAAATGGCTTCAAAAACAGAATCAGAATTCATTAAATCACTATACGATTCATTAGTGAATGTTCGTAAAGCAGCGGGATAAAATACAATGCAAACCTGGTCAAGACAAGAATTAATATCAACCTGAAAAGGCATTTTATGGAATGCATAAAGTCGACTGACAAAGTTTTTATCTCCTTGATTGATACTGCAATTATTTGCTTTTGAATGGTTTACGTAATCAATAGTGTTTTGCTTGTAAATGGTAAGGCACAAATTATTGTTAGGAAAAGTAGTGTAATTCAAAGGGGTACTATCCATCTTTTTAAAAAACAGAAAATATTGCACATATTTTTTTAGTAAATCATTTTCAGGCTTGATAATTATGGATTTCATTTGTTGCTTTAAGTTGTTAAATGTGTCGCCCTGCGCAAAATTTATGGATCACTAAAGTTAATTTAATAGCGATGAGACTAAAAACTGCCAAAGTTTTCAAAACGCAGTAAGGATTTGGTAAATAGAGTCGCTTTATCGAATACGTAATAGTGAAGGAAATTACGACCCAAACCACTTTCATTGCATTACAAAAAAAAGAGGCGTTCTTGCCTTTTGACAATCCTTCTGATAATTTTTCGAAAACTCCATAGTGTTAGCGAAGTCTCAACCGGTTCTCCCGTAAAAGCGGGACAGGCAGTTCAACCGCGGGTTCATTGTTGGCTTTTCAAGCCCAACGAACCATTATCTGTTAGCGGTAGTGCCATTGTTTACTCAAATATTCTTATCTTAAATAGTTCTTTCATTTTATCAAAGTCTTGTTTTGGCTTTTTGCAAATATAAATTCTTTGGTAGAGTTCCTCTTCATTGTTAGCATAAGGGTTGTAAATTATTCTTACTAATTTCACTTCGTCAAAATAAGCACTAAAAAAGTCGCCAACACGATAGCTCAAGGCAATAATTGTATTCGGCATTTGTCCTTTTGGTGTCCAACTGTAGAAACTGCCGTGATAAGAAAATGCTTTTGGTAAATTATATTTAACACCTAACAAATTTACTGCTCCTGCTTGTCCATAATGTTTACCCCAAATCATACAAATGTTTCTCTCCTCTAATGGTAAACTGTCGTAAACTAATTTCAATTCCTGCATCGTTGTTTGCCATTTTTGTTTTGTATAATATTCATCGTACTTTATGGCATATTTTCCACCTTCAATTTCTTTCTTTTCAAATGGATAAATTTTTGTGAGATAGCGATTGAAAGAATAAACAGGCATTCCAAAAGGGATTAAAACCGCACCCAATAATAATAATGTAGTAATTGGATAAATTACCCACTTTTTTTTTTCTAAGACAATTTGTTCCCAAAATAGTGCTCCAAAAGGTATAATTGTCAAAACTATTGGGTAGAAATAATACGATTTTCCATTTTTAAAAGAAAGAAAAAGAACAGACAAAAGTATAGAAACTGCTAATGGTCTGTTGATTGATTTATTGTTTTTTAAAAGATAGATGAATGCTGGTAGAATAATTAGTAATGATACCAGAGGATTTATCCCCATCAACAATTGACCTAAAGATTCTATACGTGAAATCTTGTCTAATTGTGTTTCGTAAAGACGGTTAAACATTTGCAACACAGGAAAGTTGTTTGCGTATTGCCATATCAAATTCGGAAGTAATAGCAGAATAACAACGATTATATTTTTCCAAAACTGTTGTTGCAGTAGTGCTTGACGTGTTCGTTTATAAAGCAGTAATGCAAATAAGCCGGATATAAAAAACAATGCGTCATATTTTGCAGTACAGCCTAAAACAACAAATGCGGTTAAGTACCATAAGCTTCTTTTGTCAAGATATTTTACAAACTTTGTTAGTTGATAAAAACTCAATACCCAAAACAACTGACTAAATACTACGGGTTGGAAAAGTTGTTGAGAACGACCAAAACTTGGTGCGATAATGATACAAAAAAGAGCTAAAAAGATTGCTTTATTTTTTCCGCCTAATTCTATTATTGTTTTTGCTACATAAATTATGATTATAATACTTGCAATATGTGGAAAGAGATGATGAATATAAACTGAATTACTCCCAAAAAGGTTTTGAATAAAGGCAAAAAGCGCAATTAACGGTGGGAATTCCATATATCCGAATGCCAAATGTTTACCTGTTTCTATATGTAATAATTCATCTCCCTGAAAACCCGAATGACTGTCTGCAATTAAGTGAAGTGTCAATTTCACAATGCAAAAAAAAAGAATTATTAGTTTGGTCTGTTTACTCATTTTGTTTTTTTATCTGCTGCTGTTGTGTCAGCCTGGGCATTATCGCTAACGTCAGTCTGTGAAAAAACTACCGTTTTATTGGTATCAAATATAATATTTATTTTGGATATAAGCGAGAAAATTTGTACATTTAAATGTGCATCATAGCTCCGGAACATTGCGTCAACAGTTACAAATAAGCAGTTTAGAAGATAAAATCGCCTCAGATAATCTTGTGCGTTTTATTGAAGCCTTTGTAGAGCACATCTCCCTCGAAACACATGGTTTTACGGTACAAACTATAAAATCCGAAGGGCGTCCCAGTTTTGACACTAAGCTGTTTCTTAAAATCTATTTATACGGATACTTAAACGGCCTTAGAAGCTCAAGAAAGTTAGAAAAAGAGTGCATTCACAATATTGAATTACAATGGCTCTTAGAGGCTATTTGCCCAAATTATCATAGCATTTCTGATTTTAGAAAGCAAAACCCTGCAGTTATACCGCGCACGGCAAGAACTGGAGCGAAGCGGAAATCATGAAGACAAAAAAAACAATAAAAAAGACTGAATAAATTAACGAACACATTTTTGGTACCATCAAGAGGCAATGGGGTTATAATCATACCAATTTAACAGGACTCGAAAAAGTAAATGGCGAACACAGTTTGATCATGTTAGTGTACAACATCAAACGCACAATGAATATTCTGGGAATTCCCGATGTAATTGATAAAATCCAGAAATGGAATTACAACTACCTACCAAAAGGGTGTGCCGTAATCAAAGCGACCTTTTTTAAGCTCTCATGCGAGTTCAAAAATATCAAACAATTATTTCTATCTTCAAAAAACCGAGTCGCTTACAAGCGAGTTTTGTGCGAATAGGAAAGGAGTTATTGAGTTAATTTGAGCAAAAGTGGGGTAAATTCACAGCCTGACGTTTTGCTGCTACAAGAAGTTGAAGGTTTCGAAGCACTGAACTGTCTACCAGCACAAAGCTTGATACGAAGCACAAAACTTCATTTAACCACTGAACTGCCAATTTTTTGTAGGTGCTGTTATAGGGCGTTTTTCTTTCAGTATTCAGGATATTTTTCATAAGCCAATTTACTAATTTCAGTTTCTGAAAGTCCTTGCTGTCTAAGTTGTCCGAAGTAGGTTGCTCTAATGCCTGCGAAGTCGTCAAACGGATGATTCTTTAAAATACTCTTATGTTCGGCATTTTCTTTTTGTCTCCAATTGTCGCTAAGTAGTCCAAGTAATTCTTCTTGCTTGTCAAACATTATTCTCCTACAATCCCTGTCTTCAATTCTGTTTTTTAATTCAAAGTCGGAAGCCATTGAAAAAGTCACATTCGCAAAAATCCAATAAAGTAAGTCGTCAATTTTTTCCGTTATTTTCCTTTGATATTCTTGTCCACGCTCTGAGATTATATAAAACATAAATCCCAAGTTGTCGACTTCAATGTAAGGATGTGCGTCCCAAGTTTGCTGTCCGTAACTCGGTAGTAAATTTGGCGGTGCATCAATTTTTAAAGCCAATTCCACAACTATTTTCTTTATGTCGTCAAGTGAATATTTTATCATTTCAGTTGTCTCGTTTGTTTGTTGTCTCGTCTTTAAAATGCCCTATAACGTTTGGTCGCTTGGAGATGTGGCGGATTGAGGAAGCGAAATATTTCGGTTAATAACTAATTTTCCAAATACAAAACAATCTTCAAATTAAGCCTAATCCCGCCATATTGCCAAACGACGGTTATAAGCCGTTTTACTTTTGTGCTGCAATTTTTCTTACTTCTGGACTTATCATATTCGGGTCTAATTTGTCAGTAATTTCGAGATATTTTTTCAGACTATCTTTTTGAGTCAAATACGCATATGCGCTTGTTAATGAACCATAATTTTTAGCGTTCTTCGGATCTAATTTTAGTGATTTTTTTAAATTTTTGATTGTTAGATCTAGGTATTCAATTTTTTTGGTTTCGAAAAATAATTGTCCATAACTTGTAGCTACACTTTCATAAACTTTTGGATTATTAGGATTTATCTTTATTGATTTTTCAAATAGAGAAATTGACTGCTTTAATTCGTGTTTCATTCCCACAAGATTTCCAAATCCCCAATAAATTTCAGCATTGTCTTTATCTAATAACCAAGCTTGATTAAATCTTTTCATTGACGTTTCAGGTTCATTATTATAAAAATATCCCCAAGCCTTTTCAACGTATTTTTCTGCGGCTTCTGTTCTGCTTTTAAATTGTTTATCGCAATCAGAAATAAATTCATTATCACTTTTGATTTGTTCAGCACATTTTTCTACCTCGCCATACATCGGAAGCAAATTAATACCTTCGGGACAATCTTGTTTAGATGAACAATTAAGTAACATAATTGCCGAAAATAAAATTGTATTCTTTATTAGATT
Organism: Flavobacterium fryxellicola; assembly: GCF_900143245.1. GTDB lineage: Bacteria > Bacteroidota > Bacteroidia > Flavobacteriales > Flavobacteriaceae > Flavobacterium > Flavobacterium fryxellicola. The sequence goes on along the minus strand of NZ_FRDK01000002.1, from coordinate 2,752 downwards.
TTTAATCATTGTTTTTTATTTATACGATTTTCAAAAATGGATTATAACGTCAGTCTGTGAAAAAACGTCCGTTTTATTGGCGTCAAATATAATATTTTATTTTGGATATAAGCGAGAAAATTTGTACATTTAAAGATGCAACATATATCTGGAATATCGCGTAAACAGTTACAAATAAGTAGTTTAGAAGATAAAATCGCCTCAGATAATCCCGTGCGTTTTATTGAAGCCTTTGTAGAGCACATCTCCCTCGAAGCACTTGGTTTTACGGTACAAACTATAAAATCCGAAGGGCATTCCAGTTTTGACACTAAGCTGTTTCTTAAAATCTATTTATATGGGTACCTAAATGGCCTTAGAAGCTCAAGAAAGTTAGAAAAAGAGTGCATTCGCAATATTGAATTACAATGGCTCTTAGAGGCTATTTGCCCAAATTATCATAGCATTTCCGATTTTAGAAAGCAAAACCCCGCAGTTATACCGAAAACGACAAGAATTGGAGCGAAGCGGAAATCATGAAGACAAAAAAAACAATAAAAAAGACTGAATAAATTAACGAACACATCTTTGGAACTATTAAACGCCAACGGGGCTACAATCACACGAATTTAACGGGACTCGAAAAAGTAAATGGCGAACACAGTTTGATCATGTTAGTGTACAACATCAAACGCACAATGAATATTCTGGGAATTCCCGATATAATTGATAAAATCCAGAAATGGAATTACAACTACCCACCAAGAGGGTGTGCCGTAATCAAAGCGATCTTTTTTAAGCTCTTATGCGAGTTCAAAAATATCAGACATTTATTTCTATCTCTAAAAACCGACTCGCTTACAAGCGAGTTTTGTGCGAATAGGAAAGAAGTTATTGAGTTAATTTGAGAGAAAGTGGGGTAAATTCACAGCCTGACGTCTTGTCGCTTGGCGAGGTTGCGAACTTCGTAACCGATTATTTTCCGTAAAAAATAAAATTTCTTGCGAAACGTAAACGTGAATTTACCACATACTTCGCCATTTTTGCAAACCGCTGTTGTGCGATCGTGCTTAATCTAGGTCCATGATAATCGCAATATTTTCTTTTATTTTTTCAATTAAATCGGTTGGCAATTTTCCAACTTTTTTAAATAATCTTTTGTTGTCGATTGCTCGAATTTGATCAATCATTATGTCGCAATCTTCGTGTAAATTTGCCATTCCCTTTTTAATATGAACTCTTAAAATATCAGAATCATCTTCAACGTTTGTAGTTATTGGACAAACGATTGTTGAGGGATGCGATATTTTATTCAGCAAATTTGTTTGAACAATTAGAACAGGCCTAGATTTACCTGCCTCAGTTCCTATTTGTGGATTCAAGTCAGCAATCCAAATTTCGTATTGATTAATCTGCATAGTCAATTTTTTCAAATTCTTTTAAAATGTTCATTGAATCTTTTTTGACTAATTCGGATTCGGCTTTAAGTCTTTTTTCTAAAATTTGTCTTTTCTGTACTTTATTATAATATTCAATTGCTTCGTTGATATATCTATTTCTAGGAATACTGATTCTTGAAAGAATTTTTTCAGTTTCTCCGAATATTGAATCATCTATTTTAAGTGATACTGTTTTCATATGTTTTAATTTGATATCACAAAGGTATATCTTTTTTTAATATAAAGTTATTTAGTATGATTTTTTTTTGCATGTCGCACAACGCCAGTCTGTGAAAAAACTACCGTTTTATTGGTATCAAATATAATATTTTATTTTGGATATAAGCGAGAAAATTTGTACATTTAAAGATGCAACATATATCTGGAATATCGCGTCAACAGTTACAAATAAGCAGTTTAGAAGATAAAATCGCCTCAGATAATCCCGTGCGTTTTATTGAAGCCTTTGTAGAGCACATCTCCCTCGAAGCACTTGGTTTTACGGTACAAACTATAAAATCCGAAGGGCGTCCCAGTTTTGATACTAAGCTGTTTCTTAAAATCTATTTATATGGGTACCTAAATGGCCTTAGAAGCTCAAGAAAGTTAGAAAAAGAGTGCATTCGCAATATTGAATTACGATGGCTCTTAGAGGCTATTTGCCCCAATTATCATAGCATTTCTGATTTTAGAAAGCAAAACCCCGCAGGGCTAAGAAAACTATTCAAACTCTTTGTTTCTTTTTTAAAAGAGGCATCCACACTTGCATTGTATTGTGCCTGGCGGCGGCGTGGACAAAAATAACAATTGGCAAAACATACGAGGCGATGGCAAATTTTTGTTTCCAGTCAAGGCGTTGTCTAAAGTTTTCAGGGCAAAATAGTGCGAGAAACTAAAAGAGAGAAGTTCTGACAATTACACTAAAGTCAAGAAACAATTGTGGGAGAAACAGTGGGTAGTGTTTGCTAAAAAGCCTTTTGGGAGTCCGAAATCAGTACTTGAATATTTGGGTAGATATACCCATAAAATAGCCATTAGCAACAACCGCATTCAAAGCATCGACAATCAAAACGTAACTTTTACCTACAAAGATTACCGTCAAAACGGGTTCAAGAAACAAATGACGCTCACGCACGAGGAATTTATCCGAAGGTTTGCGTTGCATATTTTGCCCAAACGTTTTGTAAAAATACGCCATTATGGCTTTTTGAGTAGCATCCCGCAAAAACGGGACAGGCTTTGGAAAAGGGGAAAATTAAAGGTTTTACAAGAAAAGCTACAAGTAAAAGTATTAGAAAAAGTAGAGAAGAAGCCTTTTCTCCCCAAATGCCCTT
>NZ_FRDK01000016.1 GCF_900143245.1 Flavobacterium fryxellicola | reverse complement strand
ATTACATTTAAAAATACAAAAAACGAGGCAGAAAATAAAGTTTTTCTGCCTCGTTTTTATGATAATAATTATAAAATGACTTTTTCAGTGCCCTCCAAATTTGAGGCGCTTGTTTTTTGATATTGGAATGAAATTACGGTCTTTGTTTTTTCATTTCTTTTTCGATCATTTCGTAAAATTGATCAATTTTTGGTAAAACTACAATACGAGTTCTTCTGTTGCGAGATCTGTTTTCAGCAGAATCATTGGCAACTAAAGGAATGTAAGAGCTTCTTCCGGCAGCAATTAATTGCTCTGGTTTAACACCTAATTGATTTGTTAATACACGGATAATAGAAGTAGAACGTTTCACGCTTAAATCCCAATTGTCTAATAACACACCCGTACCGTTATAAGGAATATTGTCTGTATGACCTTCAACCATACATTCAAAATCAGGTTTGTCGTTAACAACTTTGGCTACTTTAGCTAAAACCATTTTAGCTCTATCTGTTACTTCGTAACTTCCGCTTTTAAACAATAATTTGTCAGCAATAGAGATAAAAACAACTCCTTTTTCAACATTTATTTCAATATCTGGATCAGATATTCCTACTGAACTTTTTAGACTCGTCACTAATGCTAATGTTACGCTATCTTTTTTAGTTAACGCATCTTGCATTCTGCTTATTTTTAAATCTTTCTCTTTAATAGATTCTAAAGCTTTTTCAATATTTTGAGCACCCTTAGTTGACAATACAGTCATGTCTTTGGAAACACTAATTAAACCTTGATTTTGTTCTTTTAAAGTAGCGGCAGTTGCTGCAAGACCTGCTTTTTCTTCTAAGCAAGAATTTAATTTGACAGTCGCAGTATTTAATAAATCTTGAGTTTCTTTGTTTCTAGCTTCTAAGTCAGTGTATTTCTTTTTAGAAACACAAGAAGTTAAAAGGGCCATTACTGATAAGGCAATTACGATTTTTTTCATAAATTGGGTGTTTAGTTAGTTACAAAAATAGTTTTAAAGTGTTAATAAAAGGCATTGAAAAATATAATTAAATGTTAAAAATTATTTATCAAAGACCTTGCCGCAAATTACGTAATATTGGTAAACGATGCTTTTTACATTATAGTATTCCTGATATTGAAATTTATTTCTTCTTTTATAATAAGCTATAAAAAGGCCATAAAAGGACCAATGAGCCTTCAATACTGCCCAAAAATGCTTGGGTTTTCTTTGCGTTAAAAATTGTAATCCAGCAATTCCATCCAGAACCATTCGACCCAAAAGAATTTTATACAATTTATCTTTCGGAAGATTTTTAGTCAACATTAATAATGAATTTCTGAAGTTCAAGAAGGTTTTTTTTGGGTTGCCCTGTTGCAAAGTTGCTCCTCCAACATGATACACAACGGATTCCGAAATGTATTTTATTTTGTACCCTTTATTGAAAGCACGCCAGCACAAATCAATTTCTTCCTGATGCGCAAAAAATTCTCCATCAAAACCATTGAGATCTTTATAAACTTGACTTCTAATAAAAAAACAAGCTCCTGAAGCCCAAAAGATCTCGCAATGATCGTTATACTGTCCATGATCTTTCTCTAAGGTATCAAAAATTCGACCCCGACAATAGGGGTAGCCGTATTGGTCAATGAATCCTCCAGCTGCTCCTGCATATTCAAAATATTCTTTGCGTTTAAAATCCAATATTTTAGGCTGAATTATAGCCGTGTCTGGTTCACTTTCAAACGTTTTGATAATGGGTTGCAACCAATTTTCGGTTACTTCAATATCAGAGTTTACTAGGGCATATATTTCTGCATCAATGTGTTTTAAAGCTTGATTATAGCCATCTGCAAATCCTAAATTGCTTTCATTTTTTACTATTTGTACCGAAGGGCAAAAAGCTTTGACGAAGGAAATAGAATCATCTGTAGATGCATTATCAGCGACATAAATTGTGGCTTCAGCAGAATATTTCAATAGGGAAGGCAAAAATTTTTCTAACAATAAAATTCCATTCCAATTCAGTATTACAACAGCTATTTTCATCTTTAAATTTTGATTATCGGATTTGATAAAGGGGCAATTCAGTTAGAAATTGATATTTCTCATTTTCGAAATCCATTTGGCAAAAGTAATGATTCAATCCGTTAGTCACCATCAAATATTGGGCTTTCATTGTCATATTATAGCGCGCAATTTGGTCGAAAGTCGCTTGCGCAATTTTAATTTCGGGCGCTTTACATTCGATTAAAATGAAAATAGACCCATCAGAATTATAAACGACGACGTCGTATCTTTTGCGTAAGCCATTCACTTTTAAAACCTTTTCTACATTAATTAATGATTTTGGATATTTCTTTTCTTCCAATAAAAACTGAACTACGTGCTGGCGAACCCATTCTTCAGGTGTAAGAATGATAAATTTTTTCCTGATTTCATCAAAAATGGACACTTTATTTTCGCTATTTTTGAATCGGAAATGATAGGTAGAAAAATTTAATTGCTGCATGAAGCAAAAATAGTTATTTAGTTGAAAGTTTTAAGTTTAAAGTTTCATGCGATTCAAAACACTTTAAACGGCAAACTTTAAACAAATTATAAAATGGACGAAGTATTAAAAATTGTAAATGATATAAAAGGGGGCAACATTAAACCGCTTTATTTTTTGATGGGTGAAGAGCCGTATTACATCGATAAATTATCGGACTATATTGAAGGGAAAGTCCTCACGGAAGAGGAAAAAGGATTCAATCAAACGGTTTTGTACGGCAGAGATGTTACAATAGAAGATATTATTTCTACCGCTAAACGCTATCCTATGATGGCAGAGCGTCAAGTTGTAATTGTTAAGGAAGCACAAGATTTGATTCGAACCATTGACAAACTGGAAAGCTATGCCGAAAACCCAATGGCGACTACAGTTTTAGTTTTTTGTTATAAATACAAAACTTTGGACAAGCGAAAAAAATTGACCAAACTATTGGCTAAGTCAGGCGTGGTTTATGAAAGCAAAAAATTATACGAAAATCAAGTTGCAGACTGGATTAAACGTGTTTTAGGAGGCAAAAAATATGCTATTGAGCCCAAAGCTACAGCCATGCTTGTGGAATTTTTGGGAACAGACTTGAGCAAAATAAATAATGAACTGGAAAAATTACAAATTATTCTGCCTGCTGGAAGTACCATCACTCCTAAGCATATTGAAGAGAATATAGGTTTTAGTAAAGATTTTAATGTGTTTGAATTGCGTAAAGCGCTTGGTGAAAGAAATCAACTCAAAGCCTATACTATTGCGGAGAATTTTGCGCAAAACCCCAAAGACAACCCCCTTGTAGTCACTACAAGTTTGGTTTTTGGATTTTTTATCCAATTGCTAAAATACCATGGGTTGAAAGATAGGAATCCCAAAAATGTTGCGGCAGTACTAGGGGTAAATCCTTTCTTTTTAAAAGAATATGATGTGGCTTTAAAGAATTATCCCATGAAAAAAGTCAGTCAAATTGTAGCAGCTCTACGCGATATTGACGTCAAAAGCAAAGGTGTTGGTGCTAATGCATTGTCACAATCCGACTTATTAAGAGAAATGCTTTATAAAATATTTAATTAAAGGGTAAAAAATCCCGATATTTGCAAACCCTTTATGAGGTTTCAGAATTGGGATTAAAAACGAAATACCATAAATATGGCAATGAATAAAAATACGATCCTAGGTTGGGCCACTCTAATAATGATTATCATGGGTTTATTACTTATTGCTCTAGGCGCTTTTAGGTATGATGACGTTGCAGGTTGGGGCTTTGCCGCCGTAGGAGTTGGTTTTTTGGCTAACGCATGGGTTTTCAGTTCGCTCAAGGGCAGACTTTAGTAGTTATTTTAAATGTTGAACTTTAAATTTTAAATTAAAAAAAATGGCAGACGATAAAAAAGTAATCTTCTCAATGTCCAAATTGAGTAAAACTTATCAAGGAGCGGATAAACCAGTCCTTAAAAATATTTATTTGAGTTTCTTCTATGGAGCTAAAATTGGTATTTTGGGTTTAAATGGATCTGGAAAATCCTCTTTGTTAAAGATAATTGCTGGTGTTGATAAAAATTATCAAGGTGACGTAGTTTTTGCACCAGGGTACACAGTAGGTTATTTAGAACAAGAGCCTATTTTAGATGATAGTAAAACAGTAATTGAAATTGTAAGAGAAGGAGTAGCTGAGACAATGGCTGTTTTAGACGAATTCAATAAAATCAATGACAGTTTTGGTTTGCCTGAAGTCTATGAAAATGCTGATAAAATGGAGCAATTGATGGATCGTCAAGCGCTTTTACAAGATAAAATTGATGCATTAGGTGCTTGGGAAATTGACACTAAATTAGAAATTGCCATGGATGCCTTGCGCACGCCTGAAGGTGATACTCCAATCAAGAATTTATCAGGCGGGGAACGTCGACGCGTAGCATTATGTCGTTTGTTGTTGCAACAACCGGATGTGTTGCTTTTAGATGAGCCTACGAATCACTTGGATGCTGAAAGTGTACTTTGGTTAGAGCAACATTTAGCACAATATGCAGGAACAGTAATTGCTGTAACACACGATAGGTATTTCTTGGATAATGTAGCAGGCTGGATTTTGGAGTTGGATAGAGGAGAGGGAATTCCTTGGAAAGGGAATTATTCGTCTTGGCTAGACCAAAAATCGAGTAGAATGGCATTAGAAGAAAAAACAGCCTCCAAACGTAGAAAAAATTTAGAGCGCGAGTTGGATTGGGTTCGCCAAGGTGCTAAAGGTCGTCAAACCAAACAAAAAGCACGTTTACAGAACTATGATAAATTATTAAACGAAGATCAAAAACAATTAGACGAAAATTTGGAAATTTACATTCCAAATGGTCCACGTTTAGGAACTAACGTAATTGAGGCTAAGAATGTGTCTAAAGCATTTGGAGATAAATTACTGTATGACAATTTAAACTTTACATTACCACAAGCAGGAATTGTTGGGATTATTGGGCCAAATGGTGCGGGTAAATCAACTATTTTCAAAATGATAATGGGAGAAGAAAAACCAGATTCAGGTGAGTTTTTGATAGGTGACACCGTAAAGATTGCTTATGTTGATCAAGCACACTCAAATATTAATCCTGAAAAATCAATTTGGGAAAACTTCGCTGATGGTCAAGAATTGATTATGATGGGAGGAAAGCAAGTGAATTCAAGAGCATACTTATCACGCTTTAATTTTGGTGGTGGGGAGCAAAACAAGAAAGTTTCGATGCTTTCTGGAGGAGAAAGGAACCGTTTGCATCTTGCGATGACTTTAAAAGAAGAAGGAAACGTTTTGTTACTAGATGAACCAACGAATGATTTGGATATCAATACGCTTCGTGCTCTGGAAGAAGGTTTAGAAAATTTTGCAGGTTGCGCAGTAGTAATTTCGCACGACAGGTGGTTTTTAGACCGAATTTGTACGCACATTCTAGCTTTTGAAGGCAACTCTGAAGTGTATTATTTTGAAGGTGGTTTCTCTGAATATGAAGAGAATAAGAAGAAGCGTTTAGGTGGTGATTTAACGCCAAAACGATTGAAATACAGAAAACTAATTAGAAGTTAAGTTATTCATTTAGAACAGCAATAGCAAGAGGATGTCCAAAATTGGTCATCCTCTTTTTTTGCTATTTTTTTATTTTTTTATCAGAATTCATCATAATAAAAACGGCAGAAACGATTCCAACGATTACTAAACCGAATACGACAATCATTATAAAAGTCCCGTTATCCCATGAAAAAAGTGTAGTGTCTTTCATAATTTATTTGTTTTAAGTTGGACCAAATATAATATTCTTACTAATTAAAAGTCATGATAAATATCATAAGTGGTAATTTAGTATAAAAACTTGGCTTGCAGCTCTTTTGTGGGTATCATACAACTGGCTTTTTTACCATACCATTTGTAGCGGTTTTTTGCAATGTAATCATAAATATAGTTATTAAATGACACCGGTACTATTGAAAAGAGGTTGGCAAAATAAAACATTCCACCTAAATTTTTAGCAATTTCCAGTGCAGCTTCCGATTTATAATAATACGCAAAACCAGGCTGATACAAAATAATACTGTCTGTTTTATGTCTGTCAATTCCTAAATGTTTAATAATTTCCTCTCCTAAATCAGATTGCAAGGATACAAATCTAAAAATATCTTTTTGGTCATGCCTAATTATAAATTGCACCGCCGAATCGCACAGATTGCATAGTCCATCAAACAGGATTATTTTTTTGTCTTTTGGTATTTTATCCATTTCTTTTTAAGTTGGAGTGCCCAAGGAATGGTATTTTTAATTTAATTATTCCTATCATAACTCTTGTTAGTGCGATCGCTTCGTTCCTGCGTTGGCCTTATTTACTTTTACCGGCCTCAACAAATTCCAGTGCTTCAAGACTTACTTTTGAAGTGAATACGCCATAGTTTACCGTTGCTTTATTTTTTTCTATCGCATCAAGAGTACCTACTGCTTTTCCATCAAACATCCGGACACGATCACCTACTTTGAGAATGTGTTTGGGTTTTTCAACCACTACTTTCAGTTTCTTTTCTTTCTTCTCTTTTCTAATTTCTTCAACTTGAATAGTCACTTCTTGAATGACTTCTTTCTTCTTTTCTATTAATGCTTTGCTCTCTTTAGTTGAGGCTTTTTTGCGTTTTGAATTTTCTATTTCAATTATTTTTAAAAATTCGCCAAGCAGTTCCTTCTTGTTCTTGTTGTTGAAATATTTCTCTGCAATATCCTCTATTTTAGTACCTATATAAATCGTTTTCTGATTGCTATCATATAATTCCTGATAGCTTTCTAGTTTTTGTTTGATTTTTACATTTATGGTTTCCATTTTCTTGCCTTCTTCCCGCGCTTTTGTTTCTTCTTCTTTAAGCGTCTGAGAAGTTTTCTCCATTTTTGATCGTTCTTTTTGTAGCGTCGCAATTGTTTTATCGAAACGAACTTTTCCAACTTCAATCTTCTTTTTGGCTCGATTAATTAATCCGAATGGAATTCCATTTTTTAAGGCTACTTCAAATGTAAATGAACTTCCTGCTTGTCCCAAAGCTAGTTTGTACATAGGCTCTAATGACTTTTCATCAAAAAGCATGTTTGCGTTGGTAGCAAAAGGCAGTTCGTTTGCCAATATTTTTAAATTGGAATAATGAGTTGTAATAATTCCAAAAGCTTCCCGATGGTAGAATTCTTCCAAGAAAATTTCTGCTAATGCGCCACCTAATTCAGGATCAGAGCCGGTACCAAACTCATCAATTAAGAACATTGTTTTTTTATTACACTTCTTTAAAAAGTAGTTCATGTTCTTTAGTCGGTAACTGTATGTGCTTAGATGATTTTCAATAGATTGATTGTCTCCAATGTCTGTAAGTATTCGATCAAATAAGAATGTTTCACTGCGTTCGTGAACTGGAATTAACATACCAGATTGCAACATTAATTGTAGTAGTCCTACGGTTTTTAACGATATGGTTTTTCCACCAGCATTAGGTCCCGAAATCACAATGATTCTGTTTTCTTGACTTAATTCAATCGTTTGTGAATGTGTAATTTCGTTTTTCTGCTTGTTGTTCAAATATAAAATAGGATGGAAAGCATCTCTAAAATACAACCTTCTGTTCTCTGTAATTGCAGGCAAAATTCCATTGATTCGATTTGCATATTTGGCTTTGGCAGCAATTACATCTATATCACTCAAAAAATCCTGATACTGAATAAGCAATGGTAAAAATGGCCGAATTTGGTTGGTTAATTGCTTTAAAATCCTTGTAATTTCTTCCTTTTCCTCATATTCTAAATTGCTTAGTTCTCTGGAATAATTCAGTGTGGCTTCCGGTTCGATGTAAGCAATACTTCCTGTTTTAGAGCTGCCTAAAATCGATCCTTTTACTTTGCGTCGATACATCGCTAATACCGCTAATACTCTGCGGTTTTGAACAAAGCTCTCTTTGATGTCGTCTAGATATCCTAAGGCATTGTATTGCGTTAATGCCGTTCCAAAACTTTGATTTACTTTGCCTCGCACCGCATTCATACTTCTGCGAGTGTTCAATAAATCCGGAGAAGCGTTGTCTTTTATTTCGCCATATTTATCAACAATTTCATCCACCATTACGATAATATCTTTGGTAAATTCAACTTGTAAAGCTCTGGTGTTTAGATTTGGATAATAATCCTCAAATTTTTTGAAATAGGTCAATAAAAAATTAACTGTTGAGGATAAAGTCGCTATTTTTCTAAAGCTTCCCACCTCAAGGAAACTATCCTCAATGGCGAGAAATCTAATTTCGTGCGTAATAGCATCGAAACCATGATTGGGAATCGCATTGTTGTTTTGAAATGAGGAAACATATTCTGATGTTTGCATTAATGCTTGCATCAAGGTTTCTTTATCTTTAAACGGTGTTATTTCAAGCGCTTTCTGTTTGCCAATATCAGTATTGCAAATTGCCGAAATCGTTTCTAGAACAGTTGGAAATTGTAAATCTTGTAATGTTTTCTCGGTGATGGATATCATTTATCTGTAAATTCTTTTCCAGACAAAAATAGTTAATAGTTGAGACTATTTAACCGTCATTCACAAAGAATTAATGAATGTTTAGTATCCTTTTTTACGAATTAAAAAACACAATCCCAACGTGTGTCTTTTATTAGTCTGTGTATCTTTGTAAAATAATAAGTATCTATGCAAATCAATCTCAATACCGAATGGCAAAGTGTTTTGTCAGACGAAATCCAGCAGCCTTATTTTCGTGATTTAACGGAATCTGTGGCAGAAGAATATAAAAGTTATACCTGTTATCCGCCTCAAGACTTGATTTTTGCCGCTTTTAATTATTGTAATTTTAATGATCTAAAAGTAGTTATCATTGGTCAGGATCCTTATCATGGAAAGGGCGAAGCCAATGGTTTGTGCTTTTCAGTAAACAATGATGTCCGAATTCCGCCTTCTTTACGCAATGTTTTTAGAGAGTTAAACGATGATTATGGAACGATTTTCCTGCCTAGTACTGGAAATTTGGAATCTTGGGCAAAACAAGGTGTCTTATTACTAAATGCGTCGCTAACGGTTAGGGAAGACAGTGCAAACAGTCATAAACATTTAAAATGGAATCTTTTTACCGACGCCGTTATCCAGAAAATTTCTGAGGAAACCGAGCAAGTAGTTTTCTTGTTATGGGGGAATTTTGCCCACAAAAAGGGACTTAAAATAGACCGAAATAAACATTTAGTGCTGGAGTCCGGACATCCATCGCCATTGAGTGCGAATCAGGGAAAATGGTTTGGAAACAAGCATTTTAGTAAAACAAATGCTTATTTAAAACAGCATAATAAAGTATTAATCGACTGGATTTCAGCAGAGTGATTCTTTAATGGTTCATCATCCTAGCCTAAACCTTTCTGCTGTTCGTTCCTTTTGCTTTAGCTACCAAAAAAGATATTTTACAGCAAAATGAGTCAATTTACACCACTTAATTGATGGTACGTATTGAGTAGGGCAGAATTTTGGTTATTAAACTAAATCTGATAACTTTAAGCCTTCATAGATTTAGTTTAGAATGACGTTCTTGTTGTGCACCGTCCTGCGGGAGTGATGGCAGTGGACCTCTTTTTTGAGAGGCTTTTTTGCCTCGAAAAAAAAGCGGGAGCGGACAGCAGGACCCGAAGTTTTTACGCAGGGGCACGCCCAAATTCTCAGGGGAGTACTAGAAAGATCAGCTTATAATTAGGACTGATTTCTGGATTTACTTTTTAATAATTTCCTCTAAAACGGCTTTGTCAGCATAATTAATCACTTTTAAAGTCACCTCTTGATTCTTAATCGTCTTGCCTTCAATGACGTATAGTTTTCCATTTTTTAGTACTACATTACTTTTGTCAAAATCGATATCTCCAAATTGTAATGTATTCTTTATATCGGCAGTGTCAATCCATTTTTCAGCTAAAATCAAAGAAGCCTGATCAGAATAGTAAAACGGTTTGTTCCTTAAATCATTTAGCACTCTGGCGTTTGGAAAATAATTACATCGGGTATCTTTGCCACTAAAAACCAAAGCAACAAAGAAAAGTCCTATTACTAAACCTACCAAATAATAGGCAAAACGGTGTATAAACTTCATGGATTATATTTTTGGCAAAGGTAGCTGAAAGTTTCCTTAAAAAACAATTAAATTGATATCGTTATAAGGTAAATCGAACCAATCACCGATGGCACTATTTGTCAAGATTCCGTGATACATATAGACTCCGTTTTTTAATCCTTTATCACAGCGGATGGCACTTTCTATACCACCATCTTCTGCAATTTTCATTAAGTAAGGGGAAATAATATTGCTTATGGACAACGAAGCAGTTTTAGAATATCGGGAAGGAATATTGGGCACGCAGTAATGCAAAACATTGTTTTTGATGAAGGTTGGTTTTTCGTGCGAGGTCACTTCTGAAGTTTCAAAGCAACCGCCGGTATCAATACTCACATCTACAATTACGGCTCCGTTTTTCATGTGTTCGACCATCGTTTCTGTTACTATTACAGGACAACGATCCTTGCCACGCATGGCACCTATAGCGACGTCACACCTTCTGAGTGCTTTTAGTAATGCTTTTGGTTGAATGGTTGAAGTAAAAATTCTTTGGTTTAAATTGTTTTGTAGTCTTCGCAATTTAGTGATGGAATTGTCAAAAACTTTTACAGAAGCTCCTAATCCAATAGCCGTTTTGGCAGCAAATTCACCTACAGTTCCTGCTCCTAGAATTACCACATCTGTAGGAGGGACACCAGTAATATTACCAAATAATAACCCTTTTCCAAATTCATTGGTAATCATTAGCTCGGCTGCAATTAGTATGGAGGCAGTTCCGGCAATTTCGCTTAACGATTTAACCGCAGGATAGGTTCCGTCTTCATCCTTAATATATTCAAAAGCTAATGCAGTAATTTTCTTTTTGCTTAAAGCCTCAAAATAGGTTTTTTTTCGGGTTTTTAACTGAATGGCTGACAAAAGAATCGTCTGTGGATTCATCATGGCGATTTCTGCAAGAGTTGCAGGTTCTACTTTCAAAATCATTGGACAACCAAATACCTTTTTAGCGTCATTAGTCATTTCAGCACCCGCATCACTGTATTCCTTATCAGTATAACTAGAACTCAATCCCGCTCCTGCTTCTATCATCACCCGATGTCCATGATAAGTAAGCGAGTTTACCGCATCAGGAGTAAGGCAAATACGGCGTTCTTGGTGACTCGTTTCCTTTGGAATACCAATAAAGAGTTCGCTTTTTTGTCTTGCAATCTCCAATTTTTCCTCCTGCGGTAATAGTTGTTGTTTTGTGAATGGTGTTATAGTTATTGACATTGATGTTGTTAAATTAAGGGTACAATTTACGCAAAAAGTTTTATAAAAGGCACTTATCGCATTTTTGAAAAACGCATTAGTACCTGATAAAATTAGTAGTGGATGGTTCGTTCCATTTTTATGTCGGCTCTTTCATAAACACCACCTTCCAATGGCACTTCTAAAAAACCGTATTTCTCGTATAAATGAATGGCTGGTAGTAATTTCCTATTCGAATATAAAATCAGTTTTTCAATTCCTTTTTCTTTAGCAATAGCAAGGCAGTGAAGTATTAATTTTTTTCCGATGCCCAAACCTTGTACACCATCTTGAACCGCCATTTTGCTCAATTCAAAAGTCGTATTTTCAATTCTTAGCAAAGAAACGGTGCCTACAATAACTTCATTATATTGCGCATAAAAAATCATTCCACCTTTGTCTATAATTTGGCCTTGGGGATCTGAAAGTACAATTTCATCTTTGGGTTCGACCCTAAAATATTTTTTCAGCCATTCCAGATTTAATGTTTTTATTGGCTCTTTTAAATCTACTGAAAATGGAATAATTACAACTTTGTTTTCTACATTCATGAGGCCATTTTTAACTTAATTGTAAATAACGTTTTCCATCAGCAAGCGATGAAATGGTAAGTACTGAATGTGCCTCAGGAATCAAATTTGGAATCTTTTCTGCCCATTCAATAAAACACCAATTCCCGGAATACAAGTAATCATCAATCCCCATATCTAATGCTTCTACTTCCTCATTCAGTCGGTAAAAATCAAAATGATAAATAAGTTGATTTACAATCGTTTCGTACTCATTAACTAAAGAAAAAGTTGGACTGCTTGTTGCTCCGGTTACCCCAAGCGTTTTGCACAACTGCTTGATTAAAGTCGTTTTTCCAACGCCCATTTCTCCATGAAAAAGGATTACTTTTTTAGGATTACTGGCTATAATTTGCTGAGCAACTTCCTCGAGTTGGTCGATAGAAAAAATGATATTCATGCTTTTAAAATTATTTAGAGTTTAAAGTTCTGGGAGGCACCAAAAACTGAAAACGGATACGGACTGCTTTTTTCTATTTCGGGTTAAAAACTAAAAACGGGATGATCATTTCCTCTAATGAAATTCCCCCATGCTGATAGGTGTTTTTATAATAACTCACGTAATGATTATAGTTGTTGACGTAGGCTAAAAACAAATCATTTTTTGCAAAAATATAAGAACTACTCATATTTATAGTAGGTAATCCAATATTTTTTGGTTCTTTAACCGCATACACATCTTTGTGTTCGTAGGTTAAACTGCGGCCTGTTTTATAACGTAAATTCAAGCTGGTGTTTTTATCACCCACGACTTTGGATGGGTTTTTTACATTGATAGTCCCATGATCGGTAGTTAAAATCAATTTGAATCCCATTTTTTGCGCTTGTTGGATAATTTCTAGCAAAGGGGAATTTTTAAACCAGCTTAGGGTAAGTGATCGATAGGCTTTATCGTCTGAGGCTAGTTCTTTTACGACATCCATCTCTGTTTTTGCGTGAGAAAGCATATCTACAAAATTATAGACAACAGTCACTAAATCATTGTTTTTTAGCGCTTTAAATCCTTCGACTAGCTTTTTACCGGCGGCAAGATTTGTTATTTTAAAATAATCCTCTTTAATATTGAGGCCCAATCGTTTCAATTGAGCTGTTAAAAATTCTGCTTCAAAAAGATTCTTTCCGCCTTCTTCTGGATCATTTTTCCAATATTGCGGAAACTGTTTTTCCATTTCCAACGGGGTCAAACCAGAGAAAATAGCGTTTCTCGCATATTGTGTCGCCGTAGGAAGAATAGAGTAGTAAGGCACTTCTTTTTCCAGCTTGTAGTAATTGCCCACCACACTTTCAAATGTCTTCCATTGGTCATAGCGCAAGTTATCAATTACTACAAATAAAATTGGTTTGTCTTTTTTCTTGAGTTCAGGAACGACTAATTCTTTGAATAAAGTATGCGATTGAATGGGCTTTTCTGCTTTTGGTGCAAACCAATCCTCGTAATTACGCTCAATGAATTTACCAAATTGGGAATTAGCTTCGGTTTTTTGAGATTCCAAAATGTGAACCATACTCTGATCATTGATATTCTCTAATTCCAGTTCCCAAAAAATTAATTTCTTATACAATTCGATCCAGTCTTCATACGAATTCACCATCGCCATTTCCATGGTGATTTTTCTAAATTCCTTTTGATAATCCAAAGTTGTTTTTTGCGAAATGAGTCGGGAATGATCCAGATTTTTCTTCAAACTCAACAAAATTTGGTTCGGGTTCACGGGTTTGATCAAATAATCAGCAATTTTAGAACCTATGGCTTCCTCCATAATATATTCTTCCTCACTTTTAGTAATCATTATCATAGGAACCGAAGATTTTTTCTCCTTCATCTCTGATAACGTTTCTAAACCGCTCATTCCAGGCATATTTTCGTCCAAGAACACAATATCAAAATTGTTTTCCTCAAAAATAGTAATAGCATCAAGCCCGTTATTACACGTGGTTACCTCGTAATTTTTTTTTTCCAAAAACAATATATGTGGTTTCAAAAGGTCGATTTCATCATCCACCCAAAGTATTTTTATTTTATCCATAAGTTCTATAAACAAGTGTTGTAAAGTAGTAATTCAAAGTGCCAAATTACATTTTTTTGCAACTCCTATCTACTAATATTATGATAATTTTTAAAGATTCTACAATTTCAAATCATAAATTACACTGTAGTTTTAGGTCGTTTAGCGTTTGCTTTTGGGCGTGACCCATCCTCCATAAACTCCGTCTGGGTCGTGCTGTACGCTGTATCTTTCCTTTTTAAAGAAAAAAGGAAAGGATGCCGCTTCCATCACTCACGCACTCGTTAGCATACTCGGGCTTAAGAAGTACAAAATAAAAATAGATATTTAAATCAGCTTTCAGGATAGAGGAACAGTCCGTAATTGACACTCAAAAGAACAAAAAAGAGTAAATCAACTAAAAAGCTAAGGAATAATTGATTGCTTAAGATGCTTTTAAGAATGGGATAGGTTGCAAAAAGAGATGTTATAATAGTTGCATTTGTGAAAAGAGGAAAAGCTAAATAGTTGTGTCTATTGTAAAAATTAGCACTTAATTGGATGGTGGTATAAATCCAATTAAGTGCACTAATTTATAAAAAGCTATTGTAACTCCTTTTTCAAAAACTGAGCGGTATAACTTTTTTTATTTTTTATTATTTCTTCGGGAGTTCCTTTGGCAACGAGTTGACCGCCTCCTTTTCCTCCTTCAGGGCCAATGTCTATAATATAATCAGCCAGTTTAATCACATCCATATTGTGTTCGATAATCAAGATTGTATTGCCTTTGTTTACCAGTTTGTTAATCACTTCCATCAAAACCCGAATATCTTCAAAATGCAGTCCTGTGGTGGGTTCGTCTAGTATATAAAAAGTATTTCCAGTATCTTTTTTAGACAACTCTCCTGCCAGTTTGATGCGTTGTGCTTCACCGCCAGAAAGTGTGGTACTTTGCTGTCCAAGCGTAATGTAGCCCAAACCTACATCTTGAATCGTTTTTACTTTTCGGTAAATCTTTGGGATCATTTCAAAAAACGGAACCGCTTCATCCACGGTCATGTTTAATACATCCGAGATGGACTTCCCTTTGTATCGGATTTCTAATGTTTCTCTGTTAAATCGTTTCCCCTGACAAGTTTCACATTCTACATAAACATCCGGCAGAAAGTTCATTTCAATAGTTCGCACACCAGAACCTTCACAGGTTTCGCAGCGTCCGCCTTTTACATTGAAACTAAAACGTCCTGCTTTATATCCCCGAATCATACTTTCGGATGTCATGGTAAACAGATTTCTAATTTCGGTAAAAACTTCAGTGTACGTGGCCGGATTGGAACGTGGTGTTCTCCCAATTGGGCTTTGGTCGATATCAATTACTTTATCGATATGTTCCAATCCTTCAATTTTTTTATAGGGTTTTGGCTTTTTTACTCCATTAAAATAATAAGCATTCAATATTGGATACAAAGTTTCATTAATCAAAGTCGATTTTCCACTTCCCGAAACTCCAGTAACACAAATCATTTTTCCTAATGGCAATTCAATCGTCACATTTTTCAGGTTATTTCCTGTTGCTCCTGTAAGTTTCAAGAATTTCCCGTTGCCTTCACGGCGTTTTTCCGGAACTTCAATTTTCATTTCCCCATTCATATACATTGCTGTAATGGTATGGTGTTTTAGTATTTCGGCTGGCGTCCCTTTACTGATGATTTCTCCACCATATTTTCCTGCTTTTGGACCAATATCAATAACATAATCAGCACGTTCGATCATGTCCTTGTCGTGTTCAACGACAATTACCGAGTTGCCAATATCTCGTAATTGTTCCAACGAATGTATTAATTTATCATTGTCTCTTTGGTGTAAACCAATACTCGGCTCATCCAAAATATACAAAACACCAACTAGCTGAGAACCAATTTGTGTTGCGAGACGGATGCGTTGCGCTTCACCACCCGAAAGTGATTTGGAACTTCGGCTTAAAGCCAAATAATCCAAACCTACATTCATCAAGAAGTTCAGTCTGTCCTTAATCTCTTTGATTACTTCAGTGGCGATACGTTTCTGCTTGTCAGACAAATGGCTGTCTAAATCATTAAACCACGCCGTTAAATCCGAAATATCCATATCGCATAATTCGGCTATATTCTTATCATTTATTTTAAAAAATAGCGCTTCTTTTTTCAAACGGGAACCTTCACAAACGGGACATTTTATTTCGTCCATGAATTCTTTTGCCCAACGTTTAATGCTTGTTGAACCGCTTTCATCATATTGATTTTTGATAAAATGCGAAATTCCTTCAAAATCAATTTTGTAGTCTCGAGCAACACCCAAGTCTTTTGAATTAACGGTAAATTTTTCTTTACCGCCATTCAGAATCATTTCCATCGCTTCTGCTGGAATTTTTTCGACGGCATCCGTTAATTTAAAGCCGTATTTTTCGCCTATAATTTCCAATTGTTTAAAAATCCAAGAGGATTTGTATTCGCCTAAAGGTGCAAATCCCCCAGCTTTTATAGATAATTTTGGATTCGGAATAATCTTTTTTGGATTAATCTCATTTACTGTTCCTAAACCGTTGCAGTGATCACAAGCGCCTTTTGGAGAATTAAAGGAGAATAAATTTGGTTCCGGGTTCTGATAGGAGATTCCAGTTGAAGGACACATTAAATTCCTACTAAAATAACGCACTTCGGTAGTATCTTGATCTAAAACCATCAATACATTTTCACCGTGATGCATCGCGGTATTGATGCTTTCTGACAACCGCTTTTCATTTTCAGCAGTTGTATCTATTACCATTCTATCCACCACAATTTCGATATCATGGGTTTTATAACGGTCTAATTTCATCCCTAAAGTAATATCCAGTATTTCGCCATTCACCCGAACTTTCAAAAAACCTTGTTTGGCAATTTGTTGAAAAAGTTCCGCATAATGCCCTTTTCGGGCGCGAATTACAGGAGCTAGAATGTTAATGCGTTTTCCAGTAAAATCACTTACGATCAATTTTTTGATTTGCTCATCAGAATAAGAAACCATTTTTTCGCCCGTATTGTAACTGTAGGCGTCAGCGCCACGGGCATAAAGTAAACGCAGAAAATCGTATATTTCAGTAATTGTTCCTACCGTAGAACGCGGACTTTTACTGGTCGTTTTTTGCTCGATAGCAATCACAGGCGATAGTCCGTCAATTTTATCCACATCGGGCCGTTCTAAGCCACCTAAAAATTGGCGTGCATACGCTGAAAATGTTTCTACATAACGACGTTGCCCTTCGGCATAAATCGTATCGAAAGCTAAGGAGGATTTTCCAGAACCTGAAAGTCCAGTAATTACGACTAGTTTTTCACGAGGAATGGAAACATCTATGTTTTTGAGATTGTGAACGCGAGCGCCCTGAACTTCAATAGTATTGTCTTTGTCTAACATAATTTTTGCAAAAAGGCAAAGTTACCATTTTGATTTATTCTTTCGATACAACAGTTTAGAAGTTTATGTTAAAGATTTTGTACTTTTGATCAAATCTGATACAGTAAAATGGGTATGCAAACAAGAATTGGAATTTTAGGAATGGGTGGAGTAGGAGGCTATTTTGGCGGGTTGTTAGCAAAAGCTTATGCTAATTCTGATTCTATCGAAATAATGTTTATTGCTAGGGGTGAAACTCAAAAAATAATTGCAAAAAACGGACTCAAAATTACTACTGATGAGGAGGAGACAATCGTTTTTCCTACAGTCGTTTCTAGTGATCCTGCAGTAATAGGAAAACTTGATTTTCTTATTTGCGCGACCAAAACCTATGATATTGAAGAGAGTCTTCTTTCTATCAAAAAATGTATTACTAAAAACACGGTACTTCTGCCGTTGTACAATGGTGTTGATGCACAAGAACGCATTAGTGCTCTATTTCCTGACAATGAAGTTGTACAAGGCTGCGTTTATATTGTCTCGATGATTGTCTCGCCTGGAGTGATTAGAAAAGTGGGTCCTTTCGAAAAACTATTTTTTGGATCTGCAACTGCTCCCATTGCTGCATTAAATAAATTACAATCTATTTTTGAAAATGCGAAAATGGAAAGTTATTTGGTGGAAAACATCGAAGAAACCGTTTGGGAGAAATTCATTTTTATTTCGGCATTGGCTTCAGCTACTTCTTACTTGAATCAAAATATTGGCGAAATTTTAGAAAGTCAGTCGAGTCGCTCCGTGTATGTGGCCTTATTAAACGAAATTACGATGATTGCTGCCGTAAAAGGGTTGAATTTACCACATGACATTATTATGCAAACTATTCTAAAATTAGAAAAAACACCTCATGATGCTACTTCCTCCATGCATCGGGATTTAATGGCAGGACGAAAAATGGAATTAGCTTCTTTGACTGAGTTTGTGGTGAATGAAGGCGCTAAGTATGAAATTGAAACACCAACGTATCAAATGGTTTTGGATAAATTGTCAAGTGTTTCAACTTCCTAATTAGATAAAATGGGATTATTCCTCTTCGCTATCGTTTTCTAGTGATTCCTCAGCTTCTTCGTCGTCTTTTCCTATTTCGAAGAAACTAAAAATAGAACCACCGTAACTTTTCTGGAATGAAAAGTGAATCATGTGCTCTAGTTTAGTGTATTTTGAATGTTCAATTACCATCATTCCCTCTTCATTGAGCAATTCCTTTTCGAAAACTAAAAGGATGATTTTCTCAAATGTTTTTTGGTCCAAAGCATAAGGTGGATCAGCAAAAATGATATCGTAAGATGTCTTGCATCTTTCCAAGTAGGTAAAAACATCACTTTTTGTAGCAGCAATATTAAAATCATATTCAGTTGCAACTTGTTTGATAAATTTCACACAACCAAAATCGCCATCTACAGAGGTGATTGGTGTACTTCCGCGGGACGCAAATTCATAACTTATGTTTCCTGTTCCTGCGAATAAATCTAATATTTTAAGGCCTTCAAAACTGAAATGGTTGTTCAAAACATTGAATAATGCTTCTTTAGACATGTCGGTTGTGGGACGAACGGGCAAGCCTTTTGGTGGAAAAATGCGTCTTCCTTTGTATTTTCCTGAAATGATTCTCATGAGTTGAAAAGTATAAAATGATTTCTGTTTTCGGCCTCAGAAAAATAATTGTTCCATCGCAAATCTTCCACATCAATAAGGGAAACGTTGCGAATGTACTTGTAAGCGATTTGAAAATAGTCACTTTCGAGGGTTATATTCCCAATAAGTTCTAGTAGAAAATTTTCTGGGTTTAAGTTTAATTGTTCAGCGGTAAATAAAATGTAATATATAAAATCTTCTGGCGTAGTATAATCGAAAGAATTGAAAAGTAATAATTTTTGGTTTTGAATCACAATGATTTCAAAATGACCTTTATTAATATGTACGAACATTTTTTTGTCCTCCTTGTTTTTGGAGGCCAATAAAAGCTTGGAAACTAGAATACTATTGGCGTGTTTGTAATCGAAAGTACCAAATTGGTCTATAAAAAAATTGTTGATATTTACGTAAGGAATGTACACCGCATTCATCTGGTAGTTTGGAATTTCATCAAAAGCAAAAAAATCGGTTTCAAAAACTTTAGTATTGTATTGTAAATAACTCCCTAAAAAATTCTCGTCAAATAAAGATTCAGGAACAAAAGTAGAAAGGTTGTTGCTGTGAATTACCAAAATTTCATCATACGACTCTTTTAATTCTGGATAGTCCCGAAAAGCAGTAGCAAACAAATCTTCTATTTTTATCCCTTTTTGAAAAGGATCAAAATGTACATCGTTAAACGAACTAACCGTATCATTTAACGTATCGAAACAACAAAAAGAAAGACCAGTCAAGGAAACTTGAATGGAAAGTTTTTTATAGACCTTTTCAGTTATATTTGGATTTGGTGTTAACATAATGTGATTTAGAATTCAGCTCTGCTTCAGAAATTAGAAAGAATTAAATGAGTTGGCAAACTTACAAATTTAAAAAACAATATCAATTGCAAAAAGTAGTTGCAAACATTAATCTCCCAATAAAAATAGTAAAAGTAGAATCAATTAATAGTTACATTTAAATTACTATTTCAAATCAAAATTGATTTTTGATTTTGAAAATGCTTACTTTGCATTTAAACCATGTCCAGATGAATTCCTCCTCGTTTTATAGTCTTTTACAAAAAAAATTCCCGTTCCAACCCACCTACAAACAGGATATTTTTTTTCAAAAAATAGCAATATTTTTAACCGAAGCAGATAACAATACCATTTTTGTCTTAAAAGGATATGCAGGAACAGGAAAAACTACGGTGATTTCCACCATAGTTAATAGTTTATTGGACATTAATAAAAAGTATGTTTTGCTCGCACCAACAGGTCGTGCGGCAAAAGTTATTGCCAATTATTCGAACAAACCAGCTTTCACAATTCATAAAAAAATTTATTTTCCTAAAAAATCTTCAGGTGGTGGCGTTTCATTTACGCTGCAACAAAATAAACACACAAACACGATTTTTATAGTGGATGAAGCTTCGATGATTTCAGACACGAATTCCGATTCGAAGTTATATGAAAATGGCTCTTTGCTGGATGATTTGATTTCGTATGTGTATTCAGGAACCAATTGTAAGATGATTTTGCTGGGAGATACAGCGCAATTGCCACCGGTAAACTTGGACATTAGTCCTGCATTGGACATTCGTACTTTGGGAATGAATTATAATAAAGAAGTGGAACATATCGAACTAGATGAAGTCATGCGTCAGGAGGAAAATTCGGGGATTTTGCATAATGCTACAGAACTACGGGAATTATTAAAAGATTCTTTTATCGACGAATTCAAATTTGATGTCAAGAGATTCAAAGATATCGTTCGACTAACGGATGGATACGATATTCAAGATGCGATTAATTCGGCGTACAGTAATTACAGCATCGAAGATACTGCGTTTATTGTTCGTTCGAATAAAAGAGCAAATCAATATAATGAGCAAATCAGAACCAAAATACTCGATAAGGAAAGCGAACTTTCCACAGGGGATTTCTTGATGGTGGTGAAAAACAATTATTTTTGGTTAAAAGATTCGGATGAAGCAGGTTTTATTGCCAATGGTGATATTATTGAAGTATTGGAAATTTTCAATATAAAAGAATTATATGGCTTTACCTTTGCCAAAGTAAAGATTCGAATGATTGATTATCCAAATCAGATTCCGTTTGAAACGGTTTTATTATTAGACACCATAAAAAGTGAGTCTCCTTCATTAACTTATGAAGAATCGAACCGCTTGTATCAGGAAGTATTGAAAGATTATGAAGGAGAAACCAAATTCAAGCAGTTCCAAAAAGTTAAAGCCAACGAATATTTCAATGGATTGCAAGTTAAATTTTCGTATGCGATAACGTGCCATAAGTCACAAGGTGGTCAATGGAATACCGTTTTTATAGAACAGCCTTATTTGCCAGATGGTATCAATCGAGATTACATTAGATGGTTGTATACGGCCATGACGCGAGCCAAAAATAAATTGTATTTAATAGGTTTTAAAGATGATAATTTTGTGGATTGATGTAAGCAAATAGTAAGAATAAATTACATCCAAAAAGATTCACTTGAGACGGATTTTTTTTCAATTGTTTACGTGAGTATGAACAAAGTAAAATAAAAATTATTATGCTTGCAATAGCAAACGAAAAAACAGAAACTTGGAATTCGTTAACATATCTGAAATAATACAGTAAGCCTTTGTAAAACGAAACTTAGTGCTTTCTTTGCCTTTATGGTAATAAAAAATATAAAAATGAAAATAATAGCAGTCATTCCCGCACGGTACGCTTCCACACGATTTCCGGCAAAACTAATGCAGGATTTGGGAGGTAAAACAGTGATTTTAAGAACGTACGAAGCCGCCACAAGCACGCAATTGTTTGACGATGTTTTTGTGGTAACGGATTCTGATTTGATTTATGACGAAATCGTTTCTCATGGTGGAAAAGCCATCAAGAGTATCAAAGAGCACGAATCAGGAAGCGACCGAATTGCGGAAGCAGTCGAAAATCTAGACGTTGACATCGTGATGAATGTGCAAGGTGACGAACCTTTTATCGATATAGAACCTTTGGCAAAAGTCATAGAAGTTTTTAGAAATGATTTGGATCAAAAAGTGGATTTAGCTTCCTTGATGCGAGAAATCACAAATGAAGCCGATATCAATAATCCGAATAACGTAAAAGTGGTCGTGGATCAAAATGGATTTGCACTGTACTTTTCACGTTCGGTGATTCCGTATCCAAGGGAGAAAAATGTAGGCGTTCGCTACATGCAACACATTGGGATTTATGCGTTTAGAAAACAAGCGTTACTGGATTTTTACAGTTTACCTATGCAATCCTTGGAAGCATCCGAAAAACTAGAGCAATTGCGCTATTTGGAATTTGGCAAACGCATCAAAATGGTTGAAACTTCTCATGTAGGAATCGGAATTGACACCCCAGAAGACTTAGAAAGAGCCAGAAAAATGGTGTAATTTAGTTCTGGTTTTCATGATCAAAATAGCCTTTGGTTTTTACTTTGGTAGAAAAGAAATTCAAGAAAAGCACAATAAAAAACAGAAATAATAATGCTTGTGTAGTTACTAGAAATTTTCCGATTGTCGTAATTGGATAATAATCGCCATAACCGATGGAAGACGAAGTTACAATGCTGAAATAAACTGCATCAAACCAATGATAGAATGGCTTATTCAAGTAATTGTCGACGGAATAAAATACAGCATAAGCAAAGGCGATCTCTAAATAATTAAAAAAAAGTAGCAGCATTGACCTTTTGTACGATCGTGGTTTCGAGAATAAATCAGAGGCAAAAATTAATGTTGGTATGTAAAAAACGGTTTCTAAAAAAACATAGACAAGAATCCAAATGACCCATAGTTGGCTTTGCCAGTGGTTTATTAAAATTAAAATCGGAAAAATTACTTTAAGCAACACATAAAAATCCAAGGCTAAATCTTGGTATTCAACACCTTTTTTACCAGCCCAATACTTTATATAAATTCCAGGAAAAAACAATTGCGAAGAAGCCAATAGTAATCGGACGATTTTTTCAATTCCATTGTCTTCCTGATGGTCGTTGTTCCAAATGGATTGTATGTTTTGTATCCGTTTTTGAAGGGGATTGAATTGGGGCTGAGCACCTTGAGATGGTTTCCCTAAAAACAATTTTTTTATAATTTTTTTCATTCAATTTGCATTTAAAATAGGCGATGTAAGAGTACAAAATAATTGTGCTGCAATGCTACTAGATCGGATTATAATTTATTTCTAGTTTTTTAGGGTTCCAATTTTTCAATTAAAATTAGCTCGTTATGAATTTCAACTCGCGGAATTGTTTTAATTTGAAATTGAGGGTTGTAAAATTCAGAGACATATTTTTTGTTTCTTATGTTTTGCGTTTCATTCAAAATCATCGTATTGAAAAGAATGAAACCTTTGCGTTGTAACAGAAAGCAGGTACGCTTGATAAAAAAATCTTCAAACAGAAAATTAGGCATTGTTGTATCTTGAAAAACATCAATGAGTATCAAATCATATTTATTTTGGGTTTTTAAAACAAATTCGAAAGCATCATCAATCACAATTTCAAGGTTTTTTACTTGGTCCAGTTTAAAGTAGGCATTGGCTATTTTTATGATCTCGGCATCCATTTCAACTCCGGTAATTTTTCCTTTATATTTAATTTCCTCCACCAATGTTTTTATTACGCTTCCTCCAGCAACTCCCAAAATAAGAATATGATTCATTGCAACTATTTTTTCATATCCAATATTTTTTAATCCTAATCTCAAGATGCGTTGTAAACTGCCATAAGAATAATTAGCGTTTTGCGAGTCTAAAACTAATTCTCCATTGGCCCAAGTGACTTCAATAGATTTACTCAATACCGATTTAGTCTCGTAAATTTTTATGGGAATAAGATAACTGAATATTTTTTTTATCATTGTACGCTGTTTTACCCAAAAATAAGATTTAAATTATTTAATTTACGCTAAATAGTAAAGAATGAAGAAACGATTATATAAATGGATATTTTTCAGACTCATGGGGTGGAAAATATTGGGCAGCATTAATACCGATATCAAAAAATGTGTTATGATGGTAATGCCTCACACTAGTGCACATGATTTTTATTTGGGTATTTTCATCAGAGGAATTACCGGATTAGAAATGAATTGGGTTGGTAAAAAGGAATTATTTCGTTTCCCATTTGGATTTTATTTTAGGTACATGGGAGGAGAGCCTTTGGATCGCTCCGGAGGTTTAAATAAAGTCGATTCCATTGCGGCTATTTTCCAACGAAAAGAAATTTTTAGACTAGCCGTTGCACCAGAGGGAACACGTAAAAAAGTAACCGAACTAAAAACGGGATTTTATTACATCGCATTGAAAGCAAATGTTCCCATTGTACCTATAGCTTTCGATTTTGGAAAAAAAGAAGTTAAATTAGGGAATCCTTTGTCGCCGTCAGGTGCAATTGAAAATGATATAGCCATTTTAAAAAAACATTTCATAGGAGTTAAAGGTAAAAATCCACAAAAGGGCTACTCAGTGTAAAGACAAGTCAAAATAAATAAGTTAAAGTTAAAACCAATTAATTAAATTTTTACTTATTTTAAAAACACTGATTTGCAACAGACAACGATACAATTTAATTTTGTAACCTTATGGGATACTTGTGAATAAAGTAATTACAGAACTGTGTTCATGACAACAGAAACGGTTACATAATTTGTAATATTTTTACAGAGCAGATCATTGTTTATTATAATGGCGAAAAGGAAGGCTCTCTTATAGCGTACTGCTGCTATTAACAAATCCTCATATTATCGACTGAAAATGCTGAGTCAAGTGTGAGCGCAATTGCGGGAGCAGCCTTTACCTGTTCGAATAAAATAAAAGTTGCATTGGGATTTTACCTACTAAGGAATGTAACTTTTAAAGGTCCCATTTTTATAAAAAATCACGATTTTATCAATTGCACCAGAATCAGGTTCTTTATTTCCGTTTGGATTTTCTATTTTTTGTGATTCTAAGGATGGCCTCGGATTTGGGATATTGATTTCCGAAAATAAATTCTCTGGAATTGTTTCCGTTGTTATAGGAGCCAGATTATTAAAGTTCACCACTGGCTCAACCGTATTTTCTTTTTTATCAAACTGCTCCGAAATTTTGGGAAAGGTTCCTTTTCCATTCAAAATCCAATACAAATCAACATCAGGAAACACGGCTAATATTTTAAGAATAAAATCCAAGCTGGGTTTGTTTCTGCCTGAAAGGAGGTGGGACAAACTGGAACGCTGCACCCCAATTTTATCAGCAAAAGAAGAGGCATTCAAGCTATAATAATCTAGTATAAATTCTAATCTTTTTATAAAATCCTCGATGTTTACCATTGTAAATCACTATTAAATATTAACTAGTTACAAATGTAATTAAAACAGCTTGAAATAGCAAGATTACAAGTATAAGTCGTGTCATTTCCCCATTTTTTATTAAAGTTTTTAATTATGTATAATAGCTTAAAATATTGATAATGTATTATTTAGGTATTATTAAAATAATTAATAAAATTTATGTATTAAGAACCGATTGTTTGTCCCTATTAACACTAGAATACTGTTTACATTAATAATATTTTTTGACTTTTGACTGTTTACAATTGTAAATATAAAGATGTTTACTTTTGTAAATCAAATAAAACAGCATGAATTTAGAATTATTATTTAGACAATATGAAGAAAAATCTATTCACGGTCGGTACATCACTTTGGATTCGATTGAACCGTTATTGCAAAAATTAAATACCGATAATCAACTACAGATTATTGGAAAATCAGTTTTAGGAAAGTCGATTTATTCGTATCAAATTGGAGAAGGTAAAACTAAAATTTTTCTTTGGTCGCAAATGCATGGAAATGAAGGTACAACTACCAAAGCCTTGTTTGATTTTTTAAATGTGTTGCACAGCGGTTCAGAATTGGCGCACCAATTACTAAATACATTTACTTTTTGTAGTATTCCAATGTTAAATCCAGATGGTGCCACATTATATACAAGAGAAAATGCCAATAAAGTGGATTTAAATCGCGATTCGCTAGAGTTGACGCAGCCAGAAAGTAAGCTCTTAAGAGAAACTTTTGAGCTTTTTAAACCGGATTATTGCTTCAACCTTCATGATCAGCGTACTATTTTTGGTGTTAGCGACACGGGAAAACCAGCTACTTTGTCCTTTTTAGCCCCTTCTTATAATAAAGAGCGAGAAGTTAATGAATCTCGATTGAAGGCTATTCATTTGATTGCTAGCGTAAATGAATTGTTACAGCAGTATTTGCCCAATCAAATTGCTCGTTTTGATGATTCGTTCAATATCAACTGTATTGGAGATACTTTTCAAAATTTGGGAGTACCTACTGTCTTGTTTGAAGCGGGACATTTTCAAGATGATTATGAAAGAGAGGTAACTCGTAAATATGTTTTTATGGCACTAATTCTAAGTTTTAATACACTGAGCGAAAACGTTATAGTTAGCAACGGAATTAACAAATATTTGAATATTCCTCAAAATAAAGTCGTTTTTTATGATTTTATGTATAAAAACATCAAAATAAATTATGATGGTATCGAAATAATCACCAATTTTGCAGCACAATACAAAGAAGAATTAATTGAAAATCAGATTTGTTTTAACGCCTATGTCGTGCACATAGGAGATTTAGAAAACTATTTTGGTCATTTTGAATACGATGCCGAAGGAGCATTATATAGAGATGATCTTGAAGATATTCCTAAATTAAATCAAAAAGCTGATTTTTATTTAAATAATAACATAAAAGTTGTTAACGGAATGATAAAAATATAATATTTATGTCTTTTTGTTGTTTTTATGTATATTTTTATACTTTGTTATAGCAATTAATAATATTAATTTAAGAATTATGAGTAAATTTCGTTTAGATGAAGTAGATCACCAGATTTTGGATATGTTGATAGACAATACAAGAGTTCCATTTACGGATATTGCAAAAAAATTATTAATTTCTGCAGGTACTGTGCATGTTAGAGTTAAGAAAATGGAAGATGCAGGTATTATAATGGGATCTTCATTAGTTCTTGATTATGATAAATTGGGATATTCATTTATCGCGTATGTTGGTGTTTTTTTAAACAATACTTCTCAAACAAAATTTGTGTTGGAGCGAATTAATGAAATTCCGTACGTTACAGTTGCTTCTGTTACCACAGGAAAATTTAATATCTTCTGCAAAATTAGAGCTAAAGATACTAAGCATGCAAAGGATGTTATCTTTATGATTGACGATATAGATGGTGTTTATAGAACTGAAACTATGATTTCGCTAGAAGAAAGTATTAATGATAAGAAGCGCTTGATGCATACTATTTTCAAAAATATGTAATTACTCTTGAATGCGCTATATAATAAATATAACCTCAAGGTAATTCTTGGGGTTTTTTTATGACAAATGAACTAACTAAACCAACTACAACCGAACAACTATGTACACACTACCTAAAATTGAACGTTTCAATCAAGACGTTCTATCGAAATATAATATTTACAATAGTGTTTTTATTACGCTACCGTTTCATTCTATAGATAATACCGGAGCTTTACTTCCTTTATTTACAGATATTTGTGATACAGGCTTCAAAAAACAAGAAACACCTAAAGAAATAGTTGATTTTTTTGTTAAACGTTATTTACATGATGCATCGGAGGCTGATAAAATTGACATCATGTTTCGCTTCATTCAGTATATAGAGCGCCAAATCGTATTATTTGATGCTATTGAAGATGCTGCTTTTCCGATTATCAACAATATGGAAGGCAGAGGATCTCTCCGAGATATAAAAGAGAAGTCTGATGCAAAAAACAAACAAGAGGAATTAATTGATTTCTTGGAAGATTTCAATGTGAGGACGGTTTTAACAGCTCATCCTACACAGTTTTATCCTGGAGCAGTTCTTGGGATTATCAATGATTTAACAGAGGCAATCCGCAAGAATAATTTATTAGATATCAAGCAATTATTAGCGCAATTAGGTAAAACTCCTTTCATTCAAAATGAAAAACCAAATCCTTTTGATGAAGCGGTAAGCTTGATTTGGTATCTTGAAAATGTATTCTACGAAACTTCCGGAGAAATGGTTCATTATCTTCAAAAAAATATTTTTGATGGGAACTCCATAAAAAACCCGTTAATTAAGCTTGGGTTTTGGCCTGGCGGAGACCGTGATGGGAATCCATTTGTAACAACAGAGATTACTTTGAATGTAGCAGAGCGTTTGCGAACTTCCATTTTGAAATGTTATTATATTGAAATGAGAGGCTTAAAAAGAAAATTAACTTTCTCAGGCGTAGGCGCTTTAGTTAATCAGCTTGAACAAAAGCTTTATAGATCTGTTTTTTATTCTAAAGGAGAAATTTTTATCACTTTAGATGAATTTAAAGCAGAACTTAGTAAAATAAAACAGATTATTATTGATCAACATCAATCCTTATATTTGGATGAATTAGATGCACTTTTGATAAAAGTTAATTTGTTTGGATTTCATTTTGCCTCTTTGGATATTCGTCAAAACAGTAAAATACATGACGCAGTGTTTAATGATATCGTCGCATATTATTTAAAAACCGATGAATCTGTTTTTCCAAAAAATTATTTTGAATTAACAGAAGAAGAAAAATTTAAGGTCTTGTCAACTACAAGTGGAAATCTTGATCCCGCTGTTTTTGAAAATGAATTGACACGCTTAACTATTGAATCCATTCAAGCTATTAAAACAATTCAACAAAATAACGGAGAATTTGGCGCTAATCGCTATATCATTAGTAATAATGAAAGTGCGCTTAATGTAATGGAAACCTTTGCGTTATTTCGTTTGAGTAATTGGGAGGATCCTACAGTTGATATTATACCTCTATTTGAATCTGTGGATGATTTGCAAAATGCGCATGCTATTATGGAAAAGTTATATACTAATCCTGCTTATGCAAGACATTTAATTAATAGAAATAATAAGCAAACCATCATGCTTGGTTTCTCTGATGGTACAAAGGATGGAGGCTATCTTATGGCAAACTGGAGTATCTACAAAGCCAAAGAAGAACTTACGACAATATCTAGAAAGTATGGTATTAAGGTTATTTTCTTTGATGGTCGTGGTGGTCCGCCAGCTCGTGGTGGTGGAAAAACGCATAAGTTTTATGCTTCTTTAGGGCCGAATATTGAGAATAATGAAATTCAGGTTACGGTGCAGGGGCAGACTATTAGCTCTAATTTTGGAACATTAGATTCTTGTCGATATAACTTGGAAAACTTACTGAGTGCTGGTGTGACGAATCAAGTTTTTGGTAAAGGAGATAATGAATTGACTTTAGAGGAAAAAAGTATATTAGATCAATTGGCAGGTTTAGGATATGAAAAGTATTTAAGTTTCAAAAATCATCCCAAATTCATTCCCTATTTAGAACAAATGAGTACACTAAAGTACTATGCTAAAACGAATATTGGAAGTAGGCCCTCGAAAAGGAGTAAATCAGAACATTTAGATTTTGCTGATTTAAGAGCAATTCCTTTTGTGGGTTCTTGGAGTCAACTGAAGCAAAATGTTCCTGGTTTTTTTGGGGTAGGTACCGCTTTAAAACATTTTGAAGATACAAATCAGTGGAATAAAGTTCAAGATTTATATGATAATTCTTTGTTCTTTAAAACCTTGTTAGAAAATAGTATGATGTCGTTGGCTAAGTCATTTTTTCCTTTGACAGCTTACATGAAAAAAGATCCGCAGTTTGGGGATTTTTGGCAAATAATTTATGATGAATTTTTAGAAACAAAACGATTGCTTTTAAAAATAGCAGGCCATAAAGAGCTTATGGAAAATTACCCAGATGGTAAAGCATCCATACAAATAAGAGAACGTATTGTACTGCCATTGTTAACGATACAACAATATGCTTTATTACGAATTAACGAATTGAATAAAGAAAATACTCCTGATGAATCGCTTATAAAAGTGTATGAGAAAATAGTGACTCGTTCTCTTTTTGGAAATACAAATGCTAGCAGAAATTCAGCTTAAATAACATAAAATGAAATCAACACAATTACCTGTAAACGAATATGCCCCTTTTTATACTCCCTACTTAAACGCTTTGGGAGAAATCACATTGATGGATGAATTAGAAATTTCATTACACGATTTTATTCATTTTGTACAAAACATCCCAATGGATAAATTTGATTATCGGTATGCAGAAGGAAAATGGACCATTAAAGAAATTATTCAGCATGTAATTGATACGGAACGGATTTTTGCTTATCGGGCATTGCGAATTTCGAGAGATGATCAAACGCCCTTACCCGGGTTTGATGAAAATAATTATATAGACAATACAAGTGCTAACAGCAGAAGTATTCAGGATTTATTAACTGAATTTTCAGCAGTTAGACATTCGAATATATTTCTTTTTAAAAGTTTTTCAGCATTTCAGTTAGAAAGAATGGGAATTGCTTCAAATGCGGATGTTTCTGTTCGTGCGATTGGTTTTATTATGATTGGACATCAAAAACACCACCAAAAGATTTTTCAAGAGAGGTATTTATAGTTTAGTGGAAACAGGCTGACCATAGTTGTAGCTTGTTTTCAAAAGTCATTGTATGAGCAGGACTGGTGGAAGGCATTACATAATAGGTGATGTCTTCTATTTGTCCAAATTTTTTAAAAAAGTATTTATGACTTTCTTTCCCGTTAAAAATAATTTTGGAGATGGAAGGAAATTCCTTGAAAAGCATTTCAAAATCATTCTCTTTGTGATTTTTGATGTTAACATCTAAACTTCCTTGTCTTTCACAATTTTCCAAAACATCCCACAATCCAATTTTATGTTGTTGGAGTAAGGCTATCTTTTCTTCAAAAATTTCGGATATAGGTACTTTTTTCAAAATGGTGTACATAATTTTCCAAAAAAGATTTCGTTGGTGCGCATAATATTGCTGTTTTTCTAAGGACGTAATTCCAGGCATTGTACCTAAAATCAGAATTTCTGTTTGAGCGTTTACAAAAGGAGGAAAGGAATGTATCATGTTAATTTTTAAATTACTGCGTTTTCTTTCTCTAGTATGGCTAATGCCAATCGGATTTTCCCGTAATCTATCTTTTCTTCAAAATAGTCAAAATAGGGTTTCAGCGTGTTTGGGGATTCCAATTTTATTTGCGCCTCAGCAATTTTAGATACTTCTTGGTTAGTTATAAACTGACTTAGGTCAATAGCTGCTCCATCAACATACAATTTGGCTAAATGCGACATAATGGTACTTAATCCTAATTTTCTTTTTTGCGCAATATCTTCAACTGAAAATCCATTTTGATACAATTCTAATGTTTCTTTGTAAGTAGTAGCTTCTTTTTTTCGTTTAACTACTTTTGATTTATGAAAGTCTATAATAGTTTTAATAAAAGCATCGCCATATTTCTCTAATTTTGCTTTTCCAACACCATCAATAGCTAGTAAATCCTGATCACTCATGGGTCTTTCCGTTTCCATTTGGCGTAAAGCCGCATCACTAAAAATCACATAAGCCGGGACAGATTCTTCTTTTGAAATTTCATAACGTAATTTTCGTAAGATTTCAAAAAGTGAATTTGTAACCGTTTTAGTTTTTCCTTCCTTTATCTCTTGCTTATCAATAGTAATTTTTTGAACTGTTGTCAACTGTACTTTTTCGCCTTCGAATAAAACTTTTTTGGCGAAAGCCGTTACTCGGATTTTATTTTGTTGATGAAACGCAATTTCGCAATACCCCAGATTAATTAGTTGAATTAAATATTGGTTCCAGTCAAACCAAGAAAGGTCAGTACCGATACCATACGTTTTTAAGTTTTGGTATCCTTTTTCATAAATATATGCATTTTTAGAACCCCGCAGAAAGTCGATGATTACTGGTAATGGTTCGGTTTCTTGCAATCGCGTAATTGCAGATAGTGCTTTTTGAGCAATCACGGTTCCATCAAAAAATAAGGGAGGATTTTTACATATATCACAATTCCCACAGTTCTCTGTTACAAGTTCTCCAAAATAAGAAAGCAATATTTTTCTGCGACAACTTAGAGCGTCAGCATATTGTTTCATTCTTTCTAGTTTAGCCAATTGAACTTCGGCATTTAAACCTTGAGAGGCAAATTTTTGTAGTTGAATTACATCTCCGTAACTTTCAAATAACACCGTTTCTGATGGCAAACCATCGCGACCGGCACGTCCAATTTCCTGATAATACCCTTCAATATTTTTAGGTAAATTATAATGAATTACCCAACGCACATTTGATTTATCGATACCCATACCAAAAGCGATAGTGGCGCAAACGACTTGGCAATCATCACTAATAAATTCATCTTGTGTAGTAGAGCGAATTTTATTGTCTAAACCAGCATGATAGGCCTTTGCATTGATTCCAATTTTTTGCAATTTTTCAGCAAGTTCTTCCGTAGTTTTTCTGCTTAAACAGTAAACGATACCTGATTCGTTTGGCTTTTCTTGTATGAAATCTATAATTTGTTTTACTCTGTCCAAAGCGGGACGAACCTCTAAACTCAGATTTTTTCGATCGAAAGAAGCGATGAATATTTTAGGATTTATTAAGTTTAATTGTTCGCTAATGTCTTTACGTGTAGCCTTATCAGCAGTCGCAGTTAAAGCTAAGATAGGAGTAGAAGGAAAGCGTTTTTTTAAATATCCTAAATTGGTATAGGCAGGTCGGAAATCATGTCCCCAAGCTGATATGCAATGCGCTTCATCTATTGCAATGAGACTTATTGTTAAACTATTGAAAAGATTGTCTAAAAATGACAAGCTCTCCGGCGCTATATAAACTAGTTTTATGATGTTTGATTGTAGGCTTTCAATATAAAATTGACGTTCCTCTTCAGATTGACTACTATTGATAAAGCAGGCTTGAATTCCGTTTGCTTTCAAACTATCCACTTGGTCTTTCATAAGCGCAATAAGTGGCGAGATTACAAGTGTAATTCCGGGAAATACTAATGCAGGCAGTTGAAAACAAATTGATTTTCCACCACCTGTAGGCATAATTGCCAAGGTGTCTTGTCCAGAAAGAACACAATTTATTATTTCCTCTTGGTTGGGTCTGAATTTTTCAAAGCCAAAGTGGTCTTTGAGCTTGGCGTGTAAAATGGTTTGGGTCATTAAGGCGTATATTTAGAAGTCTAAAGTTATAAAAAAAAGGAACTCGTAGTGAGTTCCTTTTTAGTACTATATTTGAAATGGAATTATTTAATCTTCATCATCGTCATCCTCTTCCTCTGCAAAATCTTTTTCATCAACATCATCGTCATCGTCATCATCGCCTGAATCAGCATCTGGTTTGTCAATGGCATCATCGTCATCGTCATCATCTTCGATGTCATCGTCTAAATCCAATCCTTTAATTGGCTCAACAACTTCATCAATCATAATTTCGTCATCTTCATCATAATTCTCAATTCTATCGGCAAGTTTAGTACTTACTTTAACTAAATAAATAGTGTCTTCAGTTCGTACTTCAACTGCTTCAATCAATTCATTTTTAGCGTTTCTAAAACTAATAATGTTTGAATCATCATAACCATCTGGAAATTTATCAACCAAAAGATTCAAAATTTCATTGGTAAGTTTTGCGTAATCAACTATTACTCTTTTCATAAATAATTCTATAGATCTAATAAATAAGCGAAAATTAAAGGTGCTACAATGGTAGCATCTGACTCAATAATAAACTTAGGCGTTTTAATATCCAACTTACCCCAAGTAATTTTTTCATTTGGTACTGCTCCAGAATATGAACCATAACTGGTTGTCGAGTCTGAAATCTGACAGAAATAACTCCAGAAAGGAATGTCATGCATTTCCATATCTTGATACAACATTGGCACCACGCATATTGGAAAATCGCCTGCAATTCCACCACCAATTTGGAAAAAACCTACACCTTTAGTGCTGTTTTTTGGATACCAATCAGATAAGAAAACCATGTATTCAATACCGGATTTCATGGTAGATGCTTTTAAATCTCCTTTTATTACGTACGATGCGAATATATTTCCCATGGTACTATCTTCCCATCCTGGTACAATGATAGGTAAATTTTTCTCGGCAGCTGCATACATCCAGCTGTCTTTTAAGTCTATTTCGTAATATTCCTCAAGTACTCCTGAAAGTAGCATTTTATACATGAATTCATGTGGAAAATAGCGTTCTCCTTTGTCATCAGCATCTTTCCAGATTTTGTAAATATGCTTTTGCAAACGACGAAAGGCTTCGTGCTCAGGAATACAAGTATCAGTAACACGGTTTAAACCTCTTTCTAGTAAGTCCCATTCGTCCTGAGGAGTCAAATCACGGTAATTCGGTACTCTTTCATAATGAGAATGAGCTACTAAATTCATGATATCTTCTTCTAGATTTGCACCTGTACAAGAAATAATATGCACTTTGTCCTGACGAATAATTTCAGAAAATATTTTTCCAATCTCGGCCGTACTCATAGCACCGGCCATACTCACCATCATTTTTGCACCATTGGCTAATTGTTCTTCGTATGCCTTAGCTGCGTCAACTAAAGATGCAGCGTTGAAATGCAGATAGTGCTTCTCAATAAACTGACTGATTGGTCCTTTGCTCATTTTTTTTAATTTAAATACCTAATAATCATTACGTTAAAAATAGTATTTCAAATTTAACGATTTTTTAAACTGAATAATTGAATGCTTGTTAATTTATTTTCGGTCGTAGCCCAATATTTTTAAAACGTCCTCTGAGGTTTGTTGTTCTGAGAAAACTTCAGTGGCTAAAATTCCGTTTTCGTCTCTGTCTATTAATATATGTTTGGGTTGTGGAATCAAACAATGGTGTAATCCTCCGTATCCACCTATAGTTTCCTGATAAGCACCGGTGTTAAAAAAACCAATATACAGTGGTTTTTCCTTATTGTATTTTGGCAAGTAAATAGCATTCATGTTTTGCTCGGAGTTGTAATAATCATCGCTATCACAGGTCATTCCGCCCAGCAGTACTCTTTCATAGGTTTCATTCCAGCGATTGACTGCTAACATAATGAAACGTTTGTTAATAGCCCAAGTATCTGGTAAAGTGGTGATAAAAGAGGAGTCAATCATGTTCCATTTCTCTCTATCATTTTGTTGTTTTTGATATAAAACTTGATAAATAGCACCGCCGCTTTCTCCCACTGTAAAAGAACCGAATTCAGTAAAAATATTTGGTACATCTACTTCAGCTTCATCACAAGCAATTTTTATCTGATTGATAATTTCATCAATCATATATTGATAATCATACTCAAATGCAAGCGAGTTTTTTATTGGAAAACCACCACCAATATTTAATCCATCAAGAGTGGGACATTCTTTCTTTAATGCCACGTATACTTTGATACATTTTACTAATTCATTCCAATAATAGGCATTGTCATTGATACCGGTATTGATAAAAAAGTGTAACATTTTCAGTTCCAATTTTTTATTTTCTTTGATCTCTCTTTTGTAGAAGGGAACAATATTTTTGTATCCAATTCCTAATCGTGAGGTATAAAATTCAAATTTTGGCTCTTCTTCGGCAGCAATACGAATTCCAATTTTGAATTTATTTTTTATCTGTCCTTGTAGTAAATCTAACTCTTCGAAATTGTCAATAATCGGAATCGTATTTTTATGACCATTATTGATAAGACGTGCAATATTATCAATGTATTGGTCCCTTTTGAAACCATTACAAATCACATAGGTACTTTTATTGATTTTTCCGTTTGCCAATAAATTTTCAACAATATTAATATCAAAGGCAGAGGAAGTTTCAATGTGAATATTATTTTTGAACGCCTCGTTCATGATATACTCAAAATGAGAACTCTTTGTACAGTAGCAGTAATAGTATTTTGCCTCATATTTATTTTTTTCCATCGACTTACGAAACCAGCTTTTGGCTTTGTTGATGTTATTTGAAATTTGAGGTAAATAGGTAAATTTTAAAGGAGTGCCATATTGTTCCACCAATTTCATCAAATCGATATTGTGAAACTGCAGGTTATCTTTGTTTAAAGTAAACTCTTCTTGAGGGAAATAATACGTTTGATTTATTAAATCAGAATATTTTGTGTTCATTGGATGTCGTAATTATAGATTAAAATATTGTAAAAATAAAGTAACCGATAATTCAAACCCGAATATTTGCATAAATGATCTGAAGCTTTTCGTGGTCTGCTTTTAAATATTGGAAAACATCAAAACTAAAGTTGCCTTTAATAGAATAAAACCGTTTTAATATCTTTAGAAAAGACATCTTTTTTTGGGTTTTATTCGAACTATAATTTTGTTTGTTTTGACTTTTTTTCATTGGTGCAAATGTAAAAAATATTATATACGTAATGCAATCCTTTTTATAAAAAATAATTAAGATTTATAATCTAGAAACGCCTTAAGAATTAATTCATTTTCAACCGATTGATTGATTTTTATTTTTCCGATACCTTCAATCAATGCAAACTGTATGTTTCCATACTCATTTTTTTTGTCGTGTATCAGCAATTCTAAAATAGGCTCTATATCTTTTTCTTCAAAAATGATGTCGTCAAAGATGGACTTGATACAGGATTTTATCTCAGCATATTCGTTTTTATTGATCAGTTTTTTATGCAATGAGATGAAACTTTCTAATATCATCCCCACAGCAATGGCTTCGCCGTGTAACAACGTAGTTTTATTTTCATTTTCCAAAAAATAACTCTCAATGGCATGACCTAAAGTATGACCAAAATTCAATGACTTACGAATATTTTTTTCTGTTGGATCTTGTAATACAATTTCATTTTTTATTTCAACGGAACGGTAAATTAAGGTATCAAAATCTGCAAAATCGATGGCTTTTAAATCTAAAAACTGTTCCCAATAGTGCTTGTCATAAATTAAACCGTGTTTCAGCATTTCAGCGAGACCGGAACGCATTTCATGTTGTGGCACCGTTTCAAGATATTGCGTATCTATGAGTACCATTTTAGGAACATTGATTACGCCAATTTGGTTTTTTAAATTGCCTAAATCAACTCCATTTTTACCACCTACAGAAGCATCCACCATGGATAATAAAGTGGTGGGAATGTGGATAAAATCAACCCCACGTTTAAAAGTTGATGCTACAAAACCACCTAAATCAGTGACAACACCACCGCCTAGATTGAGCACAAGACTTTTTCTATCAGCACCAAGTTCCGTTAATACATTCCAAATTTGGACACAGGTTTCGATATTCTTATTTTCTTCCCCTGATTCAAATTCGATAATTTCAATAGTAAGGTCAGTTGCTAAAAAAGGAAGCAATTTTGGTAAACAAAATTCATTAGTATTGCTGTCTACAATAATAAATAGATTGGAATATTTGTTTTCTTTTAAATGAAGGTTTAACGCTTCATATCCTTTTTCGTTGAAATGAATTGGATAACTGTTGGCTTGAATTGACTGCATTTTTATGTGTTTATTGGAACCGCAAAATAAGGCAATTTTTGCTAAATAATATTCAAAACTCTGTCTATATTTGTAGAAAAATTTAACAAATAATGGAAAAAATATTCAATAATACACAAGTTGCCTTTTCATTAAAAAGTGATACAGAACTTGATAGAGCTTATTTTCTTTTCAAAATGATTGCGAATCAGCCGCTAGTCCGCATTGGAACCGCAGTTACAAATTTTGCATTAAAAGCGAACCTTCCGGTTGAGGGTTTAATTCGCGCTACTGTTTTTGATCATTTTTGTGGTGGAATTAATGAAGTCGATTGCCTTTCTGTAGTGGATAAAATGTTTACAAAAGGGGTTTCCTCTGTTTTAGATTATTCAGTAGAAGGAAAAGAAGAAGAAGATCAATTTGATGCGGCTCTTGAAATGACTTTAAAAACGATTGATTTTGCCAAAGAGCGCAAAGCAATTCCTTTTGCCGTTTTTAAGCCAACTGGTTTTGGACGTTTTGAATTATATGAAAAAATAGGAGACAAACAAACGCTGACTTCTGAAGAACAAGCCGAATGGAATAGAGTGG
Source organism: Flavobacterium fryxellicola (assembly GCF_900143245.1). Lineage (GTDB taxonomy): Bacteria > Bacteroidota > Bacteroidia > Flavobacteriales > Flavobacteriaceae > Flavobacterium > Flavobacterium fryxellicola. The sequence goes on along the minus strand of NZ_FRDK01000016.1, from coordinate 3,041 downwards.
TGGAGCGTTTTGATTTAGTTTGCAAAGATGCTCATTCTAAAAATGTGGCCTTGCTCATCGATGGAGAAGAAAGTTGGATGCAAGATGCCGCTGATGATTTGGTTACTGATATGATGCGTAAATACAATAAAGAAAAATCAATTGTTTTCAATACGTTGCAAATGTACCGCTGGGATCGGTTGGATTATTTGAAAAAATTGCACGAACAAGCTAAAGATGAAGGCTTTTTTATTGGTATGAAATTAGTTCGTGGCGCTTACATGGAAAAGGAAATTGCACGGGCAGTGGAAAATGGGTATCCATCGCCAATTTGTAAGACAAAAGCAGCTACAGATGAAAATTATGACATTACCGTACGTTATATGGCAGATCATCTGGATATCATGTCCATTTTTGCAGGAACGCACAATGAATTGAGCACCTACAAACTGATGGAATTGATGCAGGAAAAAGGCATTAAAACCAATGATGACCGAATATGGTTTGGCCAATTATATGGTATGAGTGATAATATTAGTTACAATTTAGCTACCAATGGTTACAATGTAGCCAAATATTTGCCGTTTGGTCCTGTAAAAGATGTGATGCCCTACTTGATTCGTCGCGCTGAAGAAAATACTTCAGTAGCGGGTCAAACGAGCCGTGAATTAGAGATGATAAAAGAAGAAAGAAAAAGAAGAAAAGGGAAGTAGTTCTTAAATCTCTTTTATACAAAAAGCTCCAATTTAACAATTGGAGCTTTTTGTATAAATATCTATTACCATTCTCTCGTATGGAGAGGGTTGGGGGGAAAATTAAGAATTACTAAACTGCAGATTACTTAAATTTTTATAGATTCCATTTTCTAAGGCAATTAATTCCTGATGCGTGCCTTGCTCTGTAATTTTACCATTATCTAAAACTAAAATTTGATCAGCACTTCGAATGGTTGACAAACGATGCGCTATAATGATACTGGTTCTTCCTTGCATCAAAATTTCTAAAGCTTGCTGAACCTGTTTTTCGCTTTCACTGTCTAATGATGATGTGGCTTCATCTAAAATTAAAATACTTGGATTTTTTAATAACGCTCTAGCAATTGCAATGCGTTGTCTTTGTCCACCAGACAATTTAATTCCTCTTTCACCCACAATGGTTTCAAATTTTTCAGGAAAACTTTCGATGAAAGTTAAAGCATTAGCTTGTCGTGCTGCCAAAATAATTTCTTCTTCAGTAGCATTGGGTTTTCCGTAGGCAATATTTTCTTTAATGGTTCCACCAAATAATATAACATCTTGGGGTACGATACTCATATTTCCCCGAAGATTTTCTAAATCATAATCATAAATATTTTTTCCGTCAATTAATATTTCTCCGTTATCAACGTTATAAAAACGCAATAGGAGCGAAGCGATAGTTGATTTTCCCGTTCCGCTTGGTCCCACAATCGCTATTTTTTGTCCAAAATTAGCCGTGAAACTAACGTCTTTTAATACTTTAATTTCTTTTCTGGAGTGATAGCTAAAGGCTACATTTTTGAAAGTAACGTTTCCTTTTATTTTTTGTGCTGTTTCATTTTGAGTTGAATTAATTTTTTCAGGAGTTTCGTCTAATAATTCAAAAACGCGTTCAGTTGCTCCAATTGCTTTTTGAATTTGCGCATAAAGTTCTGCAATTCCTCCAAAAGAAGCTCCTACAAACGTAGAATACAGGACAAAAGAGATTAATTGTCCGACACTCATTTCGCCACTAATGCTCAATCGAACACCAAACCAAACTACGGCAACAATAGCTCCAAAAAGACAGAAGATAATAAATGAAGCAAAGTATCCTCTGTATTTTCCGCCTTTGATCGCTATTTTAACCACTTCTTTAATTTTGCCATTGTATCGTGCAATTTCATACCATTCATTGGCAAAAGCCTTAACTATCGAAATTCCTTGCATGGTTTCTTCAACAATTACTTGACTTTCGGCTACTTTATCCTGAACACTTTTGGAATACTTACGGATAAATCTACCAAAAATAACAGCTGCCACAGCAACAAGTGGAACCACAGATAGCATCAGCAATGTTAATTTGATACTTTCATTTGCCAATAACAATACACCACCAATAATTAGAATAAATTGTCTTAAAAATTCGGCAATTGTAGAGGTTAAGGTATCTTGTATTTGGGTGATATCAGAACTGATTCGGCTATTTAATTCTCCAACCCGTTTTTGTGAAAAGAAGGACATTGGTAGTTTTACCAAATTGCTATACAAAGCTAATCTAAGATTCGCTAATGTATGTTCCGTAAAATTGACGAATAAATACAATCTAAAAAAAGAAAAAATAGATTGCATAAATAAAATAACAAGCAAACCCAAAGCAATATAATTAGCCTGAGAATTATCTTTGTTTTTTACGCAATCGATAAGCATTCCCATTAATTTAGGAAAAGCCAAAGCAGTTGCGCCAGTAAATAAAAGGAAAACCAAACCTACATAAAATTTCCATTTATGATTTCCAGCATACTTAAATATAATGATTGCTTTACTGAGAGAAGTTGCGGTAATTTTTGATTTTGGTAAATCGTTTTCTTTGAATCTTGCCATTATTTATTATTTATGGGACAAATGTAAGACTATACGAAGTCAATACAAAAAAATCATTCAGTTTCATCTTTTATTTAAAATGCTGTTAAAGAGTAACAAAGAAGATTTATCGAAAATTTTAATAATTTATTTTAAAAAAGTGTTTGCAGATATGGATTCTAAGTGTATATTTGCACACGCAATGACGGAAACGAAAGTTACTAAATTGTATAAGGGCGATTAGCTCAGCTGGTTCAGAGCACCTCGTTTACACCGAGGGGGTCGGGGGTTCGAACCCCTCATCGCCCACAAGACTAACTCCATTAGAAATAATGGAGTTTTTTTATGCCTTTGTTTTTCAGAAATATTTAAAAAGTCGATATAAAGGGATCAAGAACAAAACTTGGGGATTAGGCAAATAACTTAGTTAACCTAAACAGGAAGAAATCTACTTTTCTCACTCCTCTAAATTGATTTCTGAAT